>JAAFJY010000039.1 GCA_013299105.1 Chitinophagales bacterium
CAGCAACTGGCCTTGGGTGTCCAGATGAGGTGTGAATTGTACCACTTGTTGTTCGAGTTCTTTGAAGGTCATATACAAACTTAATCAATTTTTCTTAAATTGCAAAAACACCCCTGAATAGTTACAATCCAGTAACCGGAACACTTGCAGCTATGGGAAGTGGCTTTATAGTGGGATCATTGGCAGGCACGTGCGCTGGGCTATTATCCATATAATTCTAACCTTTAAATTTAGTAAATCATGAAAAAAATGACTATTGAGCAACTTGAATCGACAAGTGGCGCTTCACGTATTAAGGATGTTTTAGTAGGAGCCTGCGCTGCAATGGCTGTCGGGCGACTCGCTGCTTATTATTTAGCGGTAACAGTTCCAATCTCAACACCAGTATTACTTACAATTGGGGTAGGGTGTGCCGCAGTTGCATTCATGGATTAATTGCTGACGTTTTGCCCTGCAAAGATACGGTTTTTTGCAGGGCAAATATTTCGATAAACCATTTTTGGTAGTCCTCTAAATGTAATGCTGAAAACAAAGGCTTTTCTTACAAAATAGCATTACGTTTGGTTTACCATCTCATTTTTCATCCTTTTGGTAATTTAAAATTCATGACCAATGGAAAAGTATAAGCGATTAGGCAAGATTGAGCTTTTATTCTTTGGCCTAGGTATTGGCTATTATTTCGGTGAAGAACAAAACAGCCGCGAAGGCTATTTATATATATTTATTTTATTTGTTGTATTGGCGATTATTGGTTTTGTCATGGATAGACGAGATATAGCTTCCCATAATGAGGAATCGTCTTTGCACAAAGATTAATTCTCTTGTTTTTTTTAAACTAATTCGCATGAAACCACAATCCAAAACTCGGATCATTTTTTTTGTTTTTGCAATTCTAGGCTTTTTAGCGGCCTTTTTTGGAGTTCGTTATCTTAATATGTAAGTAACAGCTTCCGAAAAAGGTAAATCTTCTTGCAATCTATAATGAACTATATCGTACTTCGATGATATGGTAAAGTTTTTTATTTGGAAAGCTGAAGTTTTTTCAAATGCAAACCATGTCCAAACTCAACCCACGCCCACTAATCCTGCTGCTTGCCGTCACTCTAATCAGTGGCATAATCTTCACCCTACTGCGCAAGACCCTAACAGCCCAAGCGCAGCGCAGCAAAATCGAGGCCCAAAGCGCCCAAAGGCCCCCAAAACTGCCTTTCGCAGCTTTGGGCTCCTTTCAATATCCGCCCAATGATCAAGCCAGTGTGATTTTTTTCTTTCACCCGGAGTGCGAGCATTGCAGCTACGAGGCAGTAGCCATCCAAAAAGAGCTAACGGCCTTTGGCCAAGCCCAGCTCATTTGGATCAGTACAGCAGATACGGCCAGCGTACGGCAATTTGCCCAGGATCAAAAACTCGCTGGCCTACCCAATGTGCATTGGATGAGCGATACAGCCCGGGTATTCGACCAGGTATTTGGGGCCAGCTCCGTGCCCTCGGTGTGGATCTACAACGCGCAGGGCCAATTGACAAAACACTACAAAGGCGAAACTAAACCAGCGGCTTTGCTAAAATACTTGAACCATGACCCAACTAAAAACCGCCACTAAGGCCCACCAGCGCCAGCACGACCAAAGCGATTGTGGGCCAGCCTGTCTGCTCAGTGCCCTGCGCTACCACGCTGCCAGTGTGCCACTTGAGCGCTTGCGCGAATGGAGTGGAACTTCCACCCAGGGCACCACACTATTGGGGCTTTTGCAGGCTGCCCGCCAAGTGGGTTTCGAGGCCGATGGTTACGAAGCCGACCTGCAGAGCCTGCAAGAATGCCCGGACTTGTGCATTCTGCATGTGGTAAAGGACCAGCATTTGCAGCATTTTATCCTCTGCTATGGCTACGATGCGCAGCGAGCGGCCTTTCTGGTCAGCGATCCTGCCGAACCACAATGCTCCTGGCTGACCAATGATGAATTGTTGGCCATTTGGCAAAGCAAAGCCCTGTTGCTGCTCAAGCCCAGCGAAAAACTACCCAAAGTCAGCAGTCAGCAACTCAATCAGCGCCGCTGGTTCTGGGAACTGGTGCGCGAGGATGTTCCCATTTTGGCAGTAGCGCTGGTCTTGGGGCTGCTCACTTCGATTTTGGGCTTGGCTTTGGCCCTGTTTTCACAACAGTTGGTGGACCAGATCATCCCCCAAGCTGAGGTCCAAAAGCTGTTTCTGGGTGGTGGCCTGTTGATGGCACTTTTATTGGCGAGGGCGGGCTTGGGTTATGTGCGCCAGGTGCTGTTGTTGCGCCAAAGCCAAGACATGAACCTGCGCCTGGCCCACAATTTTTACGAGCGCTTGCTGCATTTGTCCAAACCCTTTTTTGACAACCGCAAAACGGGTGATCTCATCGCTCGCCTCAACGATACCCAACGCATCCAACGCACAGTAGCGGCCCTGGCAGGTGGCGCGTTGATCGATGTATTGAGCCTGCTGACGGCCCTGGGTTTTATGTTTTTTTACAGTTGGCAACTGGGGGTCGCAGGCTTGTTGTGGCTGCCTTTGTTTTTGGCCGTAGTCTGGCGTTTTCATCCCGCTATTTTGCAACAACAGCGGCAAACCATGAGTGCCTATGCCTTCACCGAGAGCCATTACATCGACAGCATCCAGGGGGTAGGGGCCATTAAAATTGGCAATCGACAAGCGGTGTTTGCCCGACTCACCCAGGGCATTTTCGGGGTATTTCAGCAGCGTTTGTATCAATTGGGCCTCACGGGCGCTCGCTTCGGGCTGGCGGCAGAGGCAATAGGTACTTTGTTTTTAGCCGGGGTCATTGCCTGGTCGGGCTGGCAAACCCTGCAAGGCCAGATGAGCACGGGCGGTCTGATCGCACTCTTGCAAATGGCGGCTACGCTGGTGGCTTCAGCGGCTCAACTTTCCTCGGCCAATCTGTTGTTGCAAGAAGCCCGCGTCGCCTTCGATCGCATGTACGAATTTGCAGCCCTCGAAACCGAGTATGAAATGGAAGCCGAAGCTCCCAAAGCTGCCATCCAAGCCTTCGAGGAGTTGCGGGTAGAAAATCTTGCCTTCCGTTTCCCAGGCCGCAAGCGCCTGTTGGAAGACCTTAGTTTTCAATTGCGCCGGGGCGAGTGGATCAGCATTTTGGGTGAAAGTGGCTGTGGAAAAAGCACCTTGCTGCAAATTCTGCAAAAATTTTACGCGGCTGAGTCTGGCCACATCAAAGTTAATGGCATCGATCTGACCCTACTCGGTTACGAAAACTGGCGGGCCAAACTAGGCGTAGTGCCCCAAAACATCAAGCTCTTCAACGGCACCCTACTCGATAACGTCCTGCTGGGCGAAGAAGTGAAGAACCCCGAAGCCCTGCAAGCCTTTTTTGAACATTACGGCTTCGATGCCTATTTTTCTCAATTCCCCAATGGCTATTTGACCTTGTTGGGCGAAGAAGGCGTGAACCTCTCCGGTGGTCAACAACAACTCGTGGCCCTGGCCCGCGCCCTGTACCGCCAACCAGAATTGCTATTGCTCGATGAGCCTACGGCGGCTTTGGACCGCGATACTGAGCAATTTGTGCTGCAATTGTTGGAGCAGCTCAAGTCACAAGTAGGCATCGTAGTATTGACCCACCGCCTGCGCACCGCTCGTGCTGCCGACCGCATGTACGTAATCGAGCAAGGTCGAATCGTAGCCAGTGGTCAACACGAGGGGCTTTTGCAGCAAGACAATTTGTACCGTCGGGCTTGGTATGATTTGGTTGGCGCGGAGATGGTTTAGAAGTTGATGGGTGAATATGAGAGGTAGATACAATTTCCTCACCGCTTCCCCTTAATCACCCTAGGCACTTTCTCCTCACTGAGCATTTTCTCAAAGCGCTGCATGGCCTCACCCGCCGCTTTGTCATAGCGCGTGCTGATGCCTTCGTACACTTTTTTCAGATCGGCATAAGCTTCCAGCGCACCACCAGTGGGGCGGTTGTCGTCCCAGACCAGTACGCTATACACCCTGGCGATGTGGTTGATGAAGCGACGGGGGTAGTTGAAGTTGTCCTGCCCGGCTTCGGCCATGTTTTGCACAATTTCATCTTCTACTGCGGTCAGCGACTTGCCCAATTCCTCGGCCAGTTCCTGGATTTTTTTCGGAAAATTGGCTTTCACGGCCAGTTCTGCCGTTTCGTTGAATTGCTTTTTCAGGCTGCGCAGCTCGTCTACTTTGCGTTGCGAATCGCTGATCAGCTCGCGCATTTCGAGGGCCAAGGCTTCCTGGGCCTGGTAATCTTCGGCTTTGACATGGGGCCAGCGTGGGTCGGGCAAAACCTGGAATGTTTGGCTTTGCACTTCTGATCCCAAGGTGACTTTCACGGTGTATGGTCCTGGTTTTACCTTGGGACCCATGATGGGTACGCCCATTTCCATCAGCACCAACCTGGAAGCCGTGTAAGGGCCTTCGTGTTGTAAGTTCCAACTGAAACTGTTCCAACCGGGCTTGAGTTCCAATTTGTTGGCCGCTGGTTCGGCGTCTTTGCTGAAGGTGCGGATTACTTTGCCCGCAGCGTCCAGGATTTCCACTTTTGCAGCCTGGTCTTTGGCTGTGTCTTTGCCAATGTAGCAGTGGAAAGTTGGCAGGTAGCCATAGATATTGCTGCGGTAAGCGTCGCGGGGTTTGAACAATTGCAGTTTGGCTTTCAGGGTTTCGTTGCTCACTTGGTGCAAGGGACTGAGGTCGTCCAAGGCCCAAAAACCCCGGCCTTGGGTGCTCATCACTAGGTCTTTTTGCTGCACCTCCAGATCGGTGATGGGGGTATGGGGCAAGTTGAGTTGCAAAGCCTGCCAATGCGCCCCATCGTCGAAAGAAACGTACATGCCATATTCGGTGCCCGCATACAACAAGCCCTTGCGATTGGGGTCTTCGACTACAGCCCGTATAAAGTGGTTCTCTGGAATGCCATTGTTGCCAGTGCTCAACAAAGTCCAGGTTTGGCCAAAGTCGGTAGTGCGCAAAACGTAGGGTTTAAAATCGTTGTTGCGGTAGTTCTGCACGGCTACAAAAGCCCGGCCTGCCGCGTGGCTCGACAAGTGGATTTTGTTGATGGTGCATTCAAAAGGGATGTTTTTGGGCGTGATTTCTTTCCAATTGGCACCGCCGTCGTTGCTGATGTGCATGCGGCCGTCGTCGCTGCCTACCCAAAGTTCTCCTGCTTTGAAGGGCGATTCTTCGATCACAAAAACAGTGCTGTAAACCTCCACTCCGGTCGCGTCGTGCTGGATGGGGCCGCCTGGCATGATCAGGTATTGGTCGAGCTTGCGGGTCAGGTCGGGGCTGATGATGTCCCAACTTTGGCCATTGTTGCGGCTGCGGTGCACGAAGTTGGAGCAGTAATATATGGTATTGGGGTCAAAACGTGAGACCAAGACCGGGGCATTCCACTGGAAACGGTACTTCAGGTCGCGCATGACCGTGCCCTCGGTGAAGTGTGGATAAGCAGTCACCTGGCGGTTTTCGCCCGTAGCGCGGTTGACATAAGTGATTTCGCCACTGTAAGCGGTGGCCCAAATGATGTTGGGGTCTTGGGGATTTACGGCCACATCGGCGCATTCGCTGCCACCTACGTCGAACCAGTTTTGGCCATCGGTCAATCCACCCGGATCGTGGATGGGCACGCTGATGGTGGTATTGTCTTGTTGGCCTGCATACAAGCGATAAGGAAATTGCTTATCCACCGTTACGCGATAAAACTCGGAGGTGGGCTGATTGAGTTGGGTGCTCCAGGTTTTACCGCCGTTTAAACTTACACAAGCCCCGCCGTCGTTGCAATTGATCATGATGTTGGGATTGTCGGGGTTGAGCCACACGCCGTGTGTATCCCCATGAGGCACGGGGAATTCGTGGTCAAAGTTTTTGCCCCCGTCAATGGATTTCATAAAATCGACATTGCAGAGGTAAACCGTGTTTTCACTTTTCGGGTCCGCGCTGAGGTGGCTGTAGTACCAACCGCGTTGTTGCAAGCGGTGGTCGCGGTTGATGCGCGACCAATTTTCACCCGCGTCTTCGCTCAGGTACAGGCCCGAAGTAGCGTCGTCGGGGGTGATGATGATGGCCCAAATTTTTTGAGGATTGACCGGAGATACCGCCAGGCCAATTTTGCCGAGTAAACCCGTAGGCAAGCCGCCTTTGAGTTGGTCCCAAGTGCTGCCGCCATCGGTCGATTTCCAAATTCCACCCTTGTTGCCGCCGTCAAACAAGGTCCAGGGCTTGCGCTCGGTCCGCCACATGGCGGCGTAGAGGATACGCGGATTGGAGGGGTCCATGACCAAATCGACACAACCTGTGGAGTCGCCCGCCGTCAATACAGGGTCCCATTTTTTGCCGCCATCCAGGGTGCGGAATACACCACGCTCTTTGTGTGGCCCGAATGGGTTGCCCAAGGCCGCTGCAAAAGCGATGTCGGGATTTTGGGGGTGCACTTCAATTTTGCCGATCATGCCCGATTTCTCCAGGCCAACATGTTTCCAAGTTTTGCCTTTGTCGCTGGACTTGTACATCCCGATTCCTGCCGAAATATTGCCGCGAGGCGCAGCCGAACCCGTGCCCACATAAATCACCGAGGGGTCGGAAGGCGCTACTGCAATGGCCCCGATGGAGCCGCACTTGATTTGGCCGTCGCTGACGTTTTGCCAGGTAGTGCCTGCGTCGTTGCTGCGCCAAACGCCGCCGCCCGTTGCGCCAAAATAAAAGGTGAAAGACTCTTGCCGCACGCCACAGATGGCCGTAGCCCGCCCACCCCGGCTGGGGCCAACCTGGCGGTACTGCATTTTTTCCAACAAAACCGGGTCGATGACCTGGTTGGGGTCTTTGGCGCTTTGTGCGCTGGCGAAAATTGAAGCAAAGCAAAGTAGGAGTAGAATCAAATGACGCATGGCTTGGGCGGATTTGGCGGAAAGATACGCATGAAAAAACAAACGCCAAGCCGGAGTATTCTCCAACTTGGCGCGTGTTTTGAGTATGAGCTAGTTACGCTGGGTAAGCTGGGTTAAACTTCCTTTACCCCAGAAACCAACAGCGAAACTTCATTTTGCAGTACTTCCACAAAGCCACCTGCTACCTGAAAAGAGATGCGTTGACCAGTTTTTTGGTCGCGGACACTTTCTTTTTTGGCCAGGTCGTAGTAGCGGTATTCTCCAGCGGCAGTGACGATGGTCACTTTGCCTGCGTTGAGGGCCGAAACCAGCGGCGCGTGGTTTTTCAGGATCTGAAATTCACCATTGACACCAGGAACCTTAACCGATTCGATGGTGCCGGAAAAAATCTCGCGATCTGGAGTTAAAACGGTGATGTTCATAAAACCGACAACTTTTGACAACCTGAATTAATTGCCAGCTTCAGCCAACATTTTCTTGCCAGCCTCGATGGCGTCTTCGATGCTACCCTTCAGGTTGAAAGCGGATTCAGGATACTGATCTACTTCACCGTCCATGATCATGTTGAAACCACGGATGGTTTCTTCAATAGGAACCATCACGCCTGGGGTGCCCGTAAACTGCTCGGCTACGTGGAATGGCTGAGACAGGAAGCGCTGCACACGACGAGCGCGGAATACCACTTGCTTGTCTTCGTCCGACAATTCTTCCATCCCCAAAATAGCAATGATGTCCTGCAATTCATTGTAGCGTTGCAGGATATTCTTCACCCGTTGGGCACATTCGTAGTGCTCCTTGCCGATGATGTTTGGATCAAGGATACGAGAAGTAGAGTCGAGTGGATCCACCGCAGGGTAGATACCCAAGGCTGAGATCTTACGGCTCAATACCGTTGTTGCGTCCAAGTGCGCAAAGGTTGTTGCTGGAGCAGGGTCCGTCAAGTCGTCCGCAGGTACATATACGGCCTGTACAGAGGTGATCGAACCACGGCGGGTAGAAGTAATACGTTCCTGCATCAGACCCATTTCCGTAGCCAGGGTTGGCTGGTAACCTACTGCGGATGGCATACGGCCCAAGAGCGCCGACACCTCAGAACCTGCCTGGGTGAAGCGGAAGATGTTGTCGATAAAGAAAAGGATGTCGCGGCCACCAGTTGGATCGTTCAGGTCGCCGTCGCGATAGTATTCAGCAATGGTCAAACCCGACAGGGCCACACGGGCGCGGGCACCGGGAGGCTCGTTCATTTGGCCGAACACGAAGGTTGCTTTGGAATCTTTCAGCTCGTTGTAGTCCACTTTGCTCAAGTCCCAGCCGCCTTCTTCCATGGAGTGCATGAAGCCTTCACCATATTTGATGATACCAGCTTCAAGCATTTCGCGCATCAAGTCGTTGCCTTCGCGGGTACGTTCCCCTACGCCTGCAAACACGGATATACCGTCGTAACCCTTTGCGATGTTGTTGATCAATTCTTGGATCAATACGGTCTTGCCTACACCAGCACCGCCGAAGAGACCAATTTTACCCCCTTTCATGTAAGGCTCGATCAAGTCGATTACCTTGATACCCGTGAAAAGAACTTCCTTGGACGTAGATAGATCTTCGTAAACAGGTGGTTTGCGGTGGATCGGATAAACCTGATCGCGGGAAACCTGAGGGATGCCGTCGATGGCCTGGCCTACCACATTGAACAAGCGGCCACGGATTGCGTCACCCACAGGCATGGAGATAGGTTGGCCCGTATCGGAAGCCTCTGCACCACGGGTCAAGCCGTCGGTAGAGTCCATTGCGATGGCGCGAACGCTGTCTTCACCCAAGTGTTGTTGAACTTCCAACACCAGTGTTTCAGCGCCAGTGCGCTTGATTTCCAAAGCACTAAAGATCTCTGGTAGCTTTCCTGTGCTTGCAAAGGAAACGTCCACCACGGGCCCAATAATCTGCTTGACGTGACCGATATTTGCCATAATTGATATCAACAGTTAGAAAGATTAGTGTCTTGATTCCGAAAAATCGCTGCAAATGTAGCGCTTTGCCTTGATAATCAAAAGAAAAATTAAATGAGAAATCGAGGAAAAGAGATTCTTGGTAGTAAAAAGCGAACATAGCCCGATCTTTTTTGTTGCCTTTGCTGCTTTTGACAATATTATTCCCCAGGCTAGCAGCCGCTGCAAATATAATTTTGTAGCTTGGCTGGCCTTGAATCATTCCATTTTTTCAAGCCATTTACATGAACGCATTGCACCGTTGGCGGGCCGTTTGGCAACCAGAAATGTACCACGGCTGGGGTCGTACCCGAAACTATTTTGAAGGTTGGTACTACAAAATAGTCGATGCCAAAGGGCAAAATGCCTTGGCCATCATCCCTGGCATCAGCATGGACGCCGAGGGGAAGCAACATGCTTTCATTCAGGTGATGGATGGAATTCGTTGCAAAGCAGAATACCATCGGTTTGAGGCCAATGATTTTCGCCCCAGTTCCGATCGTTTTGCACTCCAGTTGGGTCCGAATTATTTTGACCCTAGCCATTTGAAATTAGACCTGCCTGGACTAAAAGCTGATTTGCAATTGTACGACCCTACACCTTGGCCCAAAATGCTGGGCGCACCTGGTATTATGGGTTGGTTTGGTTTTGTGCCTTTTATGGAGTGCTACCACGGCGTGGTGAGCTTGCACCATGCTTTGAGTGGAAGTTTATGCCTGAATGGTGAAGACCTGGATTTTACTGGAGGCATTGGTTACATCGAAAAAGATTGGGGTACTTCTTTTCCTCAAAGCTGGATATGGCTGCAAAGCAATCATTTCGATACACCAAGTCCTACCTGCTTATTGGCCTCTGTGGCGCGAATTCCTTGGTTGGGTACTCATTTTATCGGCTACATCGTGGGGTTTTATTGGGAGGGAAAATTGCATCGCTTTGCCACGTACACGGGTGCCAAAATGAAAGCACAACTGGGTGAAAAAGAAGTAATTTTGGCTTTCAAGGATGGGGAGTATCTCTTAGAAATCATTGCCCAACCTGGTCCAGGTGCCAATTTGATCTCCCCTATCAGCGGCGAAATGACGGGCAAAGTCAATGAAAGTATCCAAGCCAAGGCCGAAGTTCGATTTTATCGAAAAGATCAACTCCTGTTCAGCGGCACTGGCCAACATGCAGGACTGGAAGTTGCAGGCCCGGTAGAACAACTGCTTTGCGATGATTGGCGACGATGAATGAATGATTTACAAGCCAACGACTAAAAGCTTACCCTGCTCGCATTTCGGCCAAAAAAAGTCAACTCCCGCCCCCTCTTCGCCATTTTTTTACGCCATTGCTGGGCATCAACTCCAAAAAACAGGCTTGATGGACCAATAATTGCCTGCTTTTTTGCCTCTAAACCGCTAGGCTAAGTTTTTATGCCAATGATTTGAAATACTGTGGTTGAAAAACTATTTTTGCCGCTGGCGTAATCTGTATGCCAAATATTTTTGTAAATTGAGGACTAGTTTTTAGTCTAAAACTCAAAAATCGTGGGGAGTATTCAATTTCGCGTACAGCTGAATGATATCCAACCTGCTATTTGGAGATCTTTCCAACTGGATCAAGAAGAAACTTTCTTTGATCTGCACGAGGTGATCCAAATCGTGATGGGTTGGGAAAACGCACACCTGTTTGAATTCAATGTGCAAAATCGCCGCATCGGACTCATGCCCGAAGAAGAAGACCTTTGGGATGGTGACGAAAATGTAGAAGACAGTGAAATGATCGCCCTGAGTGAGTTGACGCTGACTGAAGGTGACAAATTTCTTTATACCTATGACTTCGGCGATAGTTGGGAGCATACCCTCACCGTAGAAAAAATCTTGCCTCAGTCAACAGAGTGTCCCAAATGTGTAGGTGGAGCCAGGGCTTGCCCGCCCGAAGATGTGGGTGGTTTACCTGGTTACGAAGGGTTTTTGGAAGCAATTTCAGATCCCAATCATCCTGAACATGAAGATTACATTGATTGGATCGAAGAGTATGACGCCGAGGAGTTCAACCTTGAAGACGTGAACGAAGCCTTGATGGAATTCAACGATTGGCGTCAAGATCTCTTTTCAGAAGAAGAGGAGTAAGCGTCACCAAGAAATACTTTTGTTCAATTTGAAGCCGATGTGGGACTTTTCCCCTCGGCTTTTATTTTTGGAGGCACACAAAAGACAGGGGTATTCCAAAATCATCTCTGGAATACTCCTGCTTTTTTTAGGGCCTAGGCCTCAAAATTTTTCAGTTCTTTTTGGTGCCTTCACCCTCATCCTCTGGGCTGATTTCTTCGCCCTCTTTTTTCTCTTTCACCTTGGCCGTCATTTTATAACGCAGACCATTGTACTCTTGTAAGATGATTTTCACCGAACCCACCGAAATTGGAGTTTCGATCATCAAAGGCAAGCGGTTTTTGTCGTCTGACACCCAAACCGTCAAGTTGTTGTCTTCCTTGAAAATGTAGCCTTTGATCACTTCTGGATTGAACGCAACGGCTTTGAAATGGCCCAGGCCGCGTATCTTCTTGTCTGCGTACTTGCCTTTGTAGTTCACTTTCAAAGGCCAGGTTTTTTTGTCGATGAAAATTTTGATCGGAAAATCCTGGCCAGGTTTCATCTGGTCAAAACTGATGTTGCGGGCACAATATACCATCGAAAGAATGTCGTGGATGCAAGGATCTGCACTGTAGGTGGTTTCTTCAGCAGTCTCTTTGGTTTTGCCGCGCAGAGAAACCACTTTGCCATTGTCGCGGTCAAAAGTTAGTTTGTCATACAAGCGATACTTGCCTTCTTGCACATCGCGGGTAGCGGAAATGGGCAGCAGCGTAGTTTTGTCAACGGTTACATCATACTTATCGCGTACTTTGAAAAAACCATCGTAGCCCTTGAAAGTACGACCATGTGCAGAGTAATGGTAAGAGTTGCCAAGGTCTTCTACTTTGAAAGTCACCTCTCCTGCTGACATCCAGATGAAGTTCCAGTTGTAAAAGACTTTGAAAACCATCGTTTCACCACTGCGAAAAGCCGTGTTGTCCATATCGCATTGGTCATTGGGAAACAAGGGAAGCACCTTCTTCACGCGCTCAGGTGCGGGGCTGGAAAAAGCCAGGAACAAAAATACCAGTGCCAAGGCAACCAATTTCATTATCCGGGAATACACGCTCATGCTCAAAGGATTTTAGCAGACTGACAATCAGTTGTTTAATGACCAGTTTTGAATTTACAAAATTACTGCTTTTTGACGATAAAAATCAAGCCAAGTAACGCTGGGAAAAGCAAATTTAGTGTGAATAAGGTATAAGAAGCTGCCAGGATGTTCAAATCTGCATCGGACCAAATGCCCCAAACCAACAACGCGATTTCGCCCCGAGCCAATAGCGCAGCCAAAGGAGGAAATGGTAAAGCTGTTTGCAATAAGTAAATGGTCCCAACCCCACTCAAGGCCGCGTCGAGCGGTAAAAACAAACCATAAAAACGCAAGATGCAATAATACTGGAAAGCATAAATCAAATAGCGCAACAAGGCCAATCCGATTCCCTGCCAGAGTAAGGTTTGGTCAAACCCCATGATTACCCCCAAACCTTGGCGGATGCGAACTTTTAATTTCAGCAAGGGTGGTTTTTCCTGTAAAAAAGGTTGTCGCCAAAGCAAGGCAGGTAGGGAGTATGCTAGGAAGAGCAATGCCAACAACATCAACAAATCGAAGAGCAAGAGCCAGTGCCAATCCAAGTGCCAATGCCCTTGGGCGTAATACTGCACAAACCACAACAGGGCAGGCAAACCTGCCGCAAAAAGTACCAATAACTGGCAATAATTAGCGGCCAAGGTAGCTGCCATTTGCTTTTCGCGTTCTACTGAGGGCACCATCATCCAGCGCCCCAGGTAATCGCCACTCCGATTGGGTAAGAGCATAGACGCCGCAACACCTCCCAAAACTGCTTTGAAACTTTCCCAAAACTGCATTTCGCTCCAGCCCTGCTGAAACAAACGCCATTTTTTCGTTTCAAGAAACCAGTTGAACGGCATCAGACATAGGGTGAAAAAAAACCAGTGCAAGTCTCCTTTTTGCCATTTGAGCCAAAAAATGGGGCCTAATTTGGCCAAACTCCCTTTTCCGCCCAATTCATGCCAAAGGCTGATCAAAAGCAAAAGCACAAGCCCAATTTTTAATAGACTTGGCCAGAATGCAAGGTGGGATTTATTCAAAAGCTGGCGGGTTATTGGGCACGGATTTGATCCAAATATCGCTTTGCGGAAAGGGAATCACGATGTTGTTTTCTCGGAAAAGTCGGTCGATGCTAAAGCGGATATCACTTCTCAAGTCTTCGATGAACATGAATTCGTCGGTCCAGAAATGGATCTCAAAATCAAGGCTAGAGTTGCCAAATTGCACCATACGCACAAAAGGCGCGGGGTTTTCCATCACTTTTACTTGTTCGGCAGCGGCCCGCAGCAGCAGGTTTTTAACCAATTCGGTATCGCTGCCATAGGACACTCCAACTGCCACGTTGAAGCGGGCCACATCGTCGCCGTGGCTCCAACTGGTGACATTGTTGACAACCAGTTTGGAGTTGGGGACGATTACACTGCGGTTGTCACGGGTTTGCACAATGGAGGTACGCAGGCCAATGCGCATGACCTTGCCCACCAAACCGTCGATTTCAACCCAATCGGCTACCTCAATTGAGCGTTCAAACAGGAGTAAAATACCCGAAAAGAAATCGTTGAAAGTCTGCTGCAATCCGATTCCCACGCCCACCAACAAGGCCACCGCCCCACCCGCGATCACAGTGATGTTTACGCCTAACAAATGAAGCGCGATCAAGGCTGCAAAGAAGTAGATAAAATAGTTGATGAGCCTGTTGATGGCATATTGGGCACCGATGTTGATGCGCCGCCGGCGATAAAACCCAGTCAAAAACAAGTGTACAATCAGCCAGGTCAGAAGTTGTGCGATCAAGATCACCAGCGCAGCAATCAGTAGGTTGGAGATGTACAAATGGTATTCTACTTTGCCCAACTTGCCTTGGTGCAGCAGTAAGTCTACCCGAAATAAACGGATTAGCAGCAAGGCGGCTAATGTGTAGGTAACATACTTGATGTAACGGTTCGAAACTTTCCAGTCGCGCTCTACACCTGCTTGGCCGCCCAGCAGAAAAGGTCTCTTTTGTCGTTCTTGTTTTTTAAAAAAACCTCGAAGGATCACCCGCCCAATGATCAGGTCACTCAAGCGAGCGATTTGCCAAATCACGAGCCCTTGAAGTAAAGTAGACAACCCTACCCAATGCTCCTGCCGCTCGTAGAACTTAGGGTCAATACCCGAAAACCAAACCCAAAACAAAAGGGTGCAAAATAAAATCAGCGGTTGCAGTCGGCGGATGACTTGCCGCTGCCGCTCGGCTTCAGTGGGGAATTTGCGCAGAATAGCTGGCAGGCCCCAATAAGTCAATAACCAATCGAAGGACAACAAAAGGGCAAAAAGTGATGCCAATTCAATCAGGTGCTCTCCCCTGATCTCATAACCCATGATCGAAAATACAACGCTGTGCCAAAACTGATTCATGCGATAAAGGTACAATGGAGTAGGCAAAAGCAATCAGTATTGCTTCAAAATATGCAAAATAGGGAACTTGTAAGCTGAACGTCAAATACTTTCCTTGCAGTATCGTTTTTTTGAAGCCATTTCCAGTATATTAGACGCCAAAACCCAGTACTTTTCTTTTGAAACTTCGAATAATGAAAATAACCTTAACTATTTATACACTGCTCTTCGTGTTCATTGTTATTCCCTTTTTTGCAAAAGCACAAAATGTGAATAAACATGTGCCTGGTGAGATTTTGGTGAAATTCCGCCCCGAAGTCCGTGCGAGTGCTTGGCAAGAGCAAAAACAAACCTTGCGCGCAGCAGCCCCTTCCTTTGCATTAGACGTCTGTATTTCTGAGCCGATGGGCATCTGGAAACTGCGTTTCGACCCGACCTTAACCGACGAAAACGAGTTGTTGGCACGCCTGCGTCGTGATCCGGCCATAGAGTTGGCTCAGTTCAACCACTATGTTGAATTGCGCTCGGTTACGCCCAACGACCCCGATTTTAGCCGTCAATGGAATTTCAACAATACGGGCCAAGAGGGTGGCATCGCAAGCACGGACTTGGGTATGCTCAAAGCCTGGGACATCACTACAGGCGGGGTAACCCTAGCTGGGGACACCATCGTGGTATGTGTAATCGACAATGGAATCGACACTGCCCACCAAGACTTGCGCAACAATATTTGGGTCAATCGCCAGGAAATACCCGGCAACAACCGTGATGACGACGAAAATGGCTACATTGACGACACCTGGGGCTGGAATGTACGCCGCAAAAACGACAACATCAGCGATGCCAATTTTCATGGTACTTCAGTAGCAGGAGTAGTTGGTGCTACAGGCAATAACCGCCGAGGCATTGCAGGCATCAACTGGCGGGTGAAAGTAATGGGGGTGGTAGGCGGCTACGACGCTTCAACTGAAGACCTCATTATCCAAGCCTATACTTATCCTTTTATCCAAAGGCGTTTGTACAATCGCACCGGGGGTAAGAAAGGTGCTTTTGTAGTAGCTACCAACGCATCTTGGGGCATCGACGGTGGCCGTACCGCAGATTACCCCATCTGGTGCAATTTTTACGATAGCCTGGGCCGACAAGGCATCCTCAATGTCAATGCTACGGACAACTTGATTGGCAAAAACACCGACCTAGACGGCGACATGCCCGGCGATTGCAGCTCGAATCACCTGATCGTAGTAACCAGCCTTGATCGAAATGGTGTTTTGAAGCGCTCACATGGCTCCAAAAGTGTGGATATTGCGGCCCTGGGTGAAGAAAATTACCTCTTGGCCAATCGCAATACTTACCGTTTGGATTCGGGCACTTCTTTTGCTGCTCCGCAGGTTACAGGGGCGGTCGCCTTGCTCTATTCAGCGCCTTGCCCCACCCTGGCCTCTGTGGCGAGGCGAGACCCCGAAGGAGCTTCTTTGCTCTTGAGAAAAGTGATTTTGCAAAGCGCCAAACCCCTGCCAGCCCTTCAAGACAAGGTCGCAACTGGGGGGTATTTGAATGTATTGGCCAGCTTGCAAGCCCTGCTCAATACTTGCGGTAATTGCCCACCTTTGCTAAGCGTTCGGGCAAGCAATATTACAGTACAGGAGGCCAGCGTCACTTGGACTTCCAATGACAGTATCCGACGCATAGATTTCCGCTATCGGATCAAAGGTGCAGCCAACTGGACCACTCTGGAAAACGCCATCTCACCCCTGGCGCTGAAAAACTTGCAAGCTTGCACCGATTACGAGTTTCAGGTCAAGTCGGTTTGCCGCACCAGCATCAATGATTACGAAGAACTTTTTGCCTTCCGCACCGACGGCTGTTGTGAACCGCCTACTACCCTAAACATTCCAACGGGTATCATTTCGTCTGCCATCATCCGTTGGCCAGCGGTGACTTTGGCAACGGGCTATAATTTCCGTTACCGGCCCGTAGGCACCAATAATTGGATTACCAGCAATCCACCGTTTACCTCTGTTAACCTGCGGGATTTGCTGCCTTGTACTCCTTATGAGGCCCAGATTCAAAGCCAATGCCCAGGTGGTACGGTTTCTCAATTCAGCCGTTCCTACAATTTCACCACAGGCAATTGTGGGGCCTGCCTGGACCTAAATTACTGCAAACCTGGCCTGGCACCAAGTAGCGCTACTGACGAATGGATCCGCAGGGTGCAAATCGACAATTTCACCAATACCAGCCGTCAGGAAGGGTATGGAGATTTTACGGGTTTGAAAGGTTTGAAATTGACGACTGGCAAAAATTACAATGCCAATATTCGTTTGGGCGTAAAAAATACGGCGGCTTTGGCCACGGAGTTTGTGGTCATTTGGCTCGACCTCAATCAGAATGGCGACTTTACCGACAACGAGATCCTGTACAACTCAGGAGCGAGACGCGATACCGTTTTCAACATTTTACTCAATGTACCAAGCACTGCCAAAGCTGGCCTGACCCGCTTGCGAGTGGCTTTGCGGTACAACTCCGAGCCCACGGCTTGTGTTTTTCCTTCCAATGCATTCGGCGAAGTGGAAGACTACTGCTTGACCATTGAGGGTGTAAATACCAGTTTGCGGCCTGAGCCCATCTCCAACCTGATTTTAAGTGTATGGCCCAACCCATCGAGCACCGATTTTGAGGTACAAATTCGCAGCAATGAACGTCGGGAAGCCTTGCAAATGGAAGTTTTAAATGCCCAGGGACAGCGTATTTTTAGCCGCTCAATGCAAATCCAGGCTTGGCAAGTTCAAAGCGAAAACATCCCGGCTCAACAATGGCCCATTGGGATATACTTCCTGCGTTTATTGAGCAACAAAGGAGAAGTGTTGTCGCGTAAACTGATCAAAAGCGATTGACCTACCCAGTCCAAAACCAATGAAAACCAATTTTCACCCTTTAAGAGGATGTTTAAATTTAGAATTGAAGTCAAAAATGAGCCAGTTTTCGTCCAGTCGAGGCGCAAAAAGCGAAGTTATGCAGCGCATAATGAGCATTTTTTGGAACGGCGTAAATCAAGACTTAGGCGGAGCCATTTTGGGCCAAGGAAAAATTTTTAAACATACTCTAATCCTTTTGCTATTGAGCAGTCTTTTTCCACTGCTCATCAATGCGCAGCGCCCCGGCGATCATGTGCGGGGCGAGGTTTTGATCCAATTTCGCCATAGCACCAAAGCAAGCTTATGGGACGCTTCAAATCAGCACTTGCGCGCCCATCAACCCATTTTTTGGCTGGGAGAATGCCTGTCAGAGCCCATGAACATTTGGAAATTGGTTTTTGATACGGCTTCGGTCAATGAAAATGAGCTTTTGCAAAAACTACGCCAGGACCCTGCGATCGCCTCCGCCCAATTCAACCATTACCTAGAGCTCCGTTCGGCCAGGCCCAACGACCCCGATTTTGCCCGGCAGTGGTACCTGAACAATACCGGGCAAGATGGAGGTACTCCAGGGCTTGACCTGGGTATGCTCAAAGCATGGGATACCACCACTGGTGGGATTACGCCGGCTGGAGACACCATTGTAGTATGTGTAATCGACGATGGCATCGATACCACCCACCAGGATTTGCGCAGCAACATTTGGATCAACCGCCAGGAAATTCCCGGCAACAACCGCGATGACGACGAAAATGGTTACATCGACGATGCCTGGGGTTGGAATGTACGCCGCCGCAACGATAACATCAGCGAAGATGCCACCCACGGCACTCCAGTAGCAGGGGTGATTGGGGCAGTAGGAAACAACCGCAGGGGAGTGGCAGGAGTCAACTGGCGGGTCAAAATCATGGGGGTGGTAGGTGGTTTTGGTACTACTACCGAAGACCAGTTTATCCAAGCTTATACCTATCCATTCATCCAAAGGCGTTTGTACAATCGCACTGGGGGAAAAAGAGGAGCATTTGTAGTGGCCACCAATTCATCGTGGGGCATTAAATTTGCCCGTCCTGCTGACTATCCCATCTGGTGCAGTTTTTTTGACAGTTTGGGGCACCAGGGTATTTTGAATGTAGGGGCTACCGACAATACTTTAGGTAAAGATGTAGATGCCGTAGGTGATATGCCCAGCAATTGCGGCAGCGAGCATTTGATTGTCGTGACCAGCATCGACCGCACAGGCATCCTGGCCCAGGCACATGGAAAGGCCTCGGTTGACCTGGCTGCGCCTGCCGAAAACATCTTCCTGCCCGCTAAAGGCAATACCTATCGTGTGGAAGGTGGCACTTCTTTTGCAGCTCCTCAGGTAGCCGGAGCCATTGCCTTGCTTTATGCAGCTCCTTGTCCCACTTTGGCCTCAGTAGCACGCAGGGACCCAGCGGCAGCTTCCTTGCTCCTGCGTAAAATAATCTTGCAAAGCACCAAACCCCTTCCTGGCCTCAAAGACAAAGTAGCCACCGGGGGCTACATGCATGTATTGAGCGCCATGCAAAGCTTGCTCAACACCTGTGGTGCTTGTCCACCTTTGCTCAGTGTCAGGGCCAGTGGGATTGGCCTCCAACAAGCCTTCATCAGTTGGACTGGCAACGACAGCATCCAACGCGTAGACTTGCGCTATCGCATCAAAGGAACTGGAGCTTGGACCACTTTGGAAAACGCCAGGTCTCCTTTCTTGTTGAGCAACTTACAAGCTTGCACCCAATACGAATTTCAGGTCAAAGCATTTTGCCGAAGCAGCAACATTGAATACGACGAAGTTTTCAGCTTTCGCACCGATGGCTGTTGCGAGCCACCCAGCACGCTAAATATTCCAAGCGGCATTGTTTCGTCCACGATCATTCGCTGGCCAGCCGTGAGCATTGCTACAGGGTACAATTTCCGCTACCGCCCAGTAGGCACCAACGTTTGGATTACGGTCAGTCCACCCTTTACTTCAGTCAATTTGCGCGACTTATTGCCCTGTACCATTTACGAGGCGCAAATCCAAAGCATCTGCCCAGGAGCTGCGGTTTCAGCGTTTAGCAGTTCCTATTTGTTCAGCACGGGCAATTGTGGTGCTTGCCTGGACCTCAACTATTGCCGACCAGGCATCAGCCCCAGCCAAGCCGGCGATGAATGGATCAAACGGGTACAAATTGACAAGTTCAACAACGCCAGCCGCCAAGAAGGCTATGGTGACTTTACGGCGATCAAGGGCTTGAGTTTGGCGCGAAGTAGAAATTATTCGGGCAATATTCGTTTAGGACTAAAAACTGTCTCCAACATACCCAGTGAGTTTATCATCATCTGGGTCGATATAAATCAAAATGGCGATTTTACCAGCAACGAAGTCTTGTACAATTCGGGATCCAGACGCGACACTAGTTTCAACTTTAACCTAAATATCCCCATGACTGCCAAACTTGGCTTGACCCGCCTAAGGATAGCCTTGCGCTACAATTCGGAACCCTCGGCCTGTGTTTTTCCCCAAGGCGCATTTGGCGAAATGGAAGATTACTGCCTGAACATTGAGGAAACCAATGGTTTGCGACCTGACCCCATCCCCAATGTGGCGCTTATCATATGGCCCAATCCTTCTAGCCAGGATTTTGAGGCTCAAATCAGCAAGGTGGAAAGCAGTGCAGTATTAAAAATGGAGGTTTTCAATGCCCAGGGCCAAAGGGTTTTTAGCCGCCAATTGAGCCTGTCCACCAGGCAAACCCAAAATGAAAATATTCCCGCTCAAAATTGGCCCAAGGGCATTTATGTCTTGCGTTTGTGGAGCGACAAAGGAGAAGTATTGGCCCGGAAGTTGATCAAGGGGGAATAAGAGCATGTTTAAAAATTTTTGTTTACCGTTCTCCGACTAAACCTCTAAGTACAGCGTTTTTTAAGTTCTCGTAATTATCTCTCCTTCTTATTGGCGGAGGTGAATCGGCAAAAGGGCTGATATGCTTACCTTTTTAATGCCAAAACTCATTTACGATGGTTTAGCGAACTAAAAAAACAAACTACTAAGGAACAGAAAAGAAATAAAGTGGACATCTTTGACTTTTGATTAAGCCCTTTGTGTGGCAAGGTTATAGCCAAAATCATGGTCAAAATCATGCTGGAAATCAGCAAGATAGGGTGTGGAGTGTGTAAGTGTGAGTTCGGGTGAGGGGACTCCGAACATAAGTTTCGTCTCCAATTGAAAACGAGGTTTCTTCACACTCAAACCCAAACAAGCACACCCAAACCCAATTTCATCCGTGTTCCCAACTGGCCTCGCACAGCGAGGCAACGAAGATGTCTACTTTATTTAATCTGCGGCCCTAATATTTAAACACGCTCTGAGAAAACGTTTTTGCTTTCCTTTTTTGCAAATCAGGAAAGGACTTTGAAAAGTAAACTGCATCTTTATACAAATCATTCCATTGTATGAAGGTGTTTGTACCCGCTTTATTTTTATTCTTACCCTTGTCAGTCCTTTTTGCCCAAACCATCCAAGTGCGTTATTTGGGCAACATGGGCGTGTTGGTCAGCAGTTCCAAGGGTCAGGTTTTGATTGACGCTTTACATGAGCAGTATGAGCCCGACTACCTGTATCCACCAAAGCACCTGACCGATAGCATCATCAAAGGCATCCAACCTTATAACCAGGTCCAATACCTGCTCTTTAGCCATCGCCATAGGGATCATTTTAGCCGCAACCTAAGCGCCCAATTTTTGGCTCGTAATCCTCAAACCACACTGATCACGCATGTTCAAATTGCGGATTCCTTGCCGGGATCCGAGCAAATTGTTCGCATTGACGAAAAAGCTCCGAAGGCTCACAATAAAGCCGGGATCAGCATGCAGCCCTTGTATTTAAAGCATACCTGGCCAGAACGGCACCACCAAACCCACAATTATGGCTACCTCATCAGCGTGGACGGAAAGAAACTCATCCATTTGGGCGATGCGGAATACGATCCTGAGGATTTCAAGGCCAATCAGCACTTGTTGACCAATATTGATGTGGCCATTGTACCCACTTGGTTTGTGTTGTTCGACCAGGGAAAGCAAATACTGAAACAATACATCAAAGCCAAAACGGTCGTTGTGACCCACATCAGTCCCCTTGAGAAAATCATGGCGTACAACAAACTTGGCAAGAACATGATCCCTTTTTTCCGAATTGGCCAAAGGCTGGATGTCCAGTAAGGGAGTTCCTAAATAAAAACATACCCAAGACGCATGTTTTCGGTTCCACCAAAACCCTATCCTAGTTGAAATGTTGAAGGGTTGAAATGTTGAAAAGAGGAAACCTGAATGGTGTCAAAGCGTAGTGGATTTGGGTATTTTATTTTTTGTTTGCCCCTAAACTTCAGCATAACTTCATTTAAACTTCGACGAAAAAGCAAGCATGAAAAAAGCAAGTTTAATCCTCCTGCTCTGGAGCACAATTCCGTGTTTCGCCTCCGAGCTCAAAATCCAGCAAGTGGAATGGCAGCGGGACGACTTTAGCAAAAAACTATCGGTAAAACTCAATTTGTCCTGGAAAAATGCCTGGTACAATCCTAAAAACCATGATGCAGTCTGGCTTTTTTTCAAATTCAACCCCTATCCTTACGGTGAAAATGATAACTATACCCACGCCAAAATTGCACTGAGTGGCCATAAGCTGATCCAAAACCACATACCAGGCTCGCCAGTGCCGCATTTTGAGGTGCCAACGGACCAAGTTGGCCTCTTTGTTTACCCCAAATCCTCTTATCGTGGGGATTTCAATTGGAGTATCCTGGTTGAACTGGAAAATCCAAGTACCAATATTGACAGCCGCAACATCGGAGCTTATGCCATCGAAATGGTCATGATTCCACAAGGGAAATTTACCCTGGGCGATCCCGATACCTCCACCGCAAAACCCTATTTTGCTTTGTACAAATCTGGCCAAAATGGACTATTCAAAGGGCTTTTCCAAGTCGAGGACGAAAATCAAAACATCAGCATAAGTCCCAGCGAAGGTGATCTGTACTACCATTCAGCAACCAAAGCTTACCAAGGCGACCAAACGGGCATTTTGCCTCCTGCTTTCCCCAAGGGTGTCCAGGCTTTTTACCTGATGAAATACGAACTGAACCAGGGCCAATACGTCGATTTTTTGAACAGTATTTCAAGCAGTGCCACTTACCAAAGGGCCAATTTTGGCGGGCGAGATTATGCCCAGGCCAGGGGCGGTATCTATTTTGATCAGGCGAAATACCAGGCGAAATCACCCCATCGCCC
Organism: Chitinophagales bacterium; assembly: GCA_013299105.1. Taxonomy (GTDB): domain Bacteria; phylum Bacteroidota; class Bacteroidia; order Chitinophagales; family Saprospiraceae; genus Haliscomenobacter. The sequence goes on from JAAFJY010000039.1 coordinate 22,651, forward strand.
AGCTAATTTTATCTCCTGGGACGACGCAATGGCCTATGCCGACTGGGCAGGTTTGCGCCCCTACACTGAACTGGAATATGAAAAAGCTTGCCGAGGTACTGCCCCGCCACTCCCCAATGAGTACCCCTGGAACAGTTCCAGCAAGGAACAACTGATTCGCTTTGTGGACCAAAACGATGAGTTGGTGTTTTTGGAAGGTTTTACAGAATCGCAACTCAAGGAACAAAACCGAGCTCAATTTGGAGCATCTTTTTACTGGGTCATGGACTTATCCGGTAGTGTATGGGAAAGGGTCATTACCTTGGGGGATCCCACTGGAAGGGCTTTCATGGGCAGCCACGGCGATGGGGTGATTCGTTATGGTTTTGCCACCAACGAAGACTGGCCCAAAGGCAGCACTGAAACCGCTGGTTTTGGTTTCAGAGGTGGAGGCCATTATCGATGGGGTCAACTTAATGGAGGGTTGAACCCCAATGCGACAATCGCTAACCGTACTTTTGCCGCTTGGTCGGGAGGAATGCGGTCCAAGGCATATGGGAGTCGGTTTGTGCGTACGAAGAATTAACGTTCCGCCAGGGCCCGCTTCTGATATTCCGCAGGAGTGACTTGGTGCATTTTTTTAAAAGCCGTATAAAACGCCGAAAGGGTATTGAATCCGCTGTCGTAGGCGATGGCTTCGACACTGAGATGCCGATGTTTAGGCGACGCCAGTAGTTTGGTGGCCTCTTCAATGCGGTAATGATTTAGAAGCTCAGGAAAGGTTTTCTTAAGGTGGGAATTTACTGCTTTTGACAACAAATAAGGCTGCACTTTCAGCCTTATTGCCAACTTTTGTACGCTCAAGGTGGCATCAGTATAGGTTTTTTCCTGCCTTAAAATGCGCTCAACTTCTTCTGCAACCTCACGAAGTTGGGCCAGGTTTTCGCTTTTCTCAGGGCGCTTATTTTCTTCACTTTCAAAATATTTCAGCAATCCTTCTTGCCGCTTGATGCCCCAGATACTGATTCCATACAGTACGCCTGTAGCTGTAGCTGTGGTAAGCAGGTAAGCGCCCATCTCGTGTACAAATAGGTGCGCGCAAAAAACCAACCAAATCAAAACAAGACCTGAAAAAAGGTAGCGTACCCATTGCATACCATATTTGCCTTGCTCTCGTTTGATCCACCACCAAGAAAAGGCCATGTAAAGCCCCATGTGCAGGTTGGCCAGGCAATACAGTGCAAAAACCATCGGCTCATGGGTGTCGATTAGTTGGGCGATGATGATGAGCAGGGTAGGCGCAAAATGCACCCAATCGCGAGAACTCAAGGTGTTTTTAGCGGCGTTGGTGCCCAAAGACCGCACATAAAACCACAAAAACACCCCGATCAATGAGGTGCCAACCAAGCCAACCGCCGGAATAAGATAAGGAGAATCGGGAAATAACACCAAGATAACCGACTTGAGCAGACGGATGGCCAAACCCGCCAGAAGCAAGGATAGCCAGCGCAATGGCGAGAAATAGCGGCTTTGTTGCCAACAATAGATGGATAAAAACAGGCAATGCCCCAAGGCCAGGGCACTCAGGTACGCCAATAAGGTTTCAATTTTCATAGCCAAAAACAGTTTTCAAAAGCTTTTACAAATATAACCAAAACGGTAAAACTTACTCAAAACGAATGAAATTCCGCGATCGGACAATTTTACTTCCAGATTTGCAAATCAGAACGCTTGCTACTCGGCTGGGGCATATTTTACCTTCTGAATACACAAGCGAGTAATGAAACCACTCCTCTTTTTTAAAGCCTCGGCTTATCTCATGCTGCTAACGGCTGGCTTGGGCTTTACCCCCACTGCCAGCGCTAGCACTTCTAACTGCATACTATGATTCACCCCAACTTCCTTCGGTTCACCGCCATTTGTGGGTTTGTCACGGTGTTGACCACCTTGGGTATCCACGTATTCTTCCCTGATCCACCCGCTGATTTTGAAGCCAGAGCTAGGCTTTTTCAGGATACGACCTACTTGCTCAATCGTTGGTGGATCGTCATTCACTGCCTTTTGGCCTTGGTAGCCATGTGGGGTTTTTTTCTGGTACAATACAAAAGAAGCCTGGGCTTTGTAGGCTTGGGACTGGTGTTTTTTGGGGCGTTTACGGTGGCAGAAGTAGCCCGGCAAATGTTTGTCCTTTTTTACCTGAATGGGTTACGTGCCCGGTACCTCGCCGCAACTGATGCGGCAAGCAAGAGTCTTTTGAAACACGACCTCAATGTCTTTTCCTTGTTTTCAGCCTCATTTTTTGGCTTGTTTATATTGGCTTTCGGCTTGGGCAACTTGTTTTATGGCCTAAGCCTGTGGCGGGAAAAGGGTGTTTCAAAGGGACTGAGTTGGAGCCTGATTTTGTGGTCGATAGCGAGTTTTACAGCCTTGGCCAATGAATTCATCGAAAGCGGAGTGATCTCCCTTTTTATCGAAAAATACAACTTCATCTACCAGCCCCTCATGCGTGGATTTTTGGCTTGGTGGGTATGGGAGGGGGCAAAAAAAGAAGCACTATGAAACGCCGCCATTTTCTTCACCTCAGCCTCTCTTCTTCGGGGGCTTTGCTCTTGGGTTTTGCCCCTCGCAATGCTTTTGCCAATCATCTTGAAAGCGATTTTTACCAGCCGCATGGCTTGATTAAAATTGCGAAAGACAATACCATCACCCTAATGGTCAAAAGCCCTGAAATCGGGCAAGGAGTGCGCACTTCGCTCCCAATGATTGTAGCCGAGGAACTGGAAGTACCTTGGGAAAACCTGGTCTTTGAATACGTGCCTTTTGACCGCAAAAAATATTTTGGGCAGTTTGCAGGAGGAAGTACCTCTATCAAAAACCAATTTACCCGCCTGCGAACGGTGGGAGCTGCTGCACGAGAAGTATTGATTGAGGCTGCGGCCAAACTGTGGAATGTGCCTACCCTTGAGTGTTTTGCTCAAAATGTCAGCGTTGTTCACCGCAATACCAATCGCAGGTATCTTTATGGGGAATTGATCGAAACAGCTTCCAAATTGGCCCCGCCCGAAAAACCAAAATTGAAAAACCCCAAAGATTTCAAGCTCATTGGCAAAGCAACACCAGACATTGATTCACATAAAATAGTAACAGGCAAACCCCTTTACGGCCTAGATGTGGTGTTGCCCAATATGCTTTACGCAGTCATTGCCAAACCACCACAGTTTGGAGCCAAAGTGCTGAGTTTTAACGATAGCGAAACCCGAAAAATTCCAGGAGTCAGGCAGGTCATAAAATTGGATCCTACCGAAAATCCTACCCAACAAATCGGCGGAGTTGCGGTAGTGGCCAATTCTTTTTGGACCGCTAAAAAAGGGCGCGATGCCCTCAAAATTGTATGGTCGGAAGGTGCCACACCGATCGAAAGCAGCGAAAGCATCACCAAAATGCTGCTTGAATTGAGTGCCAAAACTGGTTGGGTGATCCGGGAAGACGGCCAATTTGAGGCCGCCTTTCAAAACGCTGCCCAAAAGTTTGAGGCGGTATATGAACTGCCTTTTTTGGCTCATGCCACAATGGAGCCGATGAATTACACCGCCCACGTCCAAAAAGACAGGTGCGAACTCTGGGGCAGCACCCAAGTGCCCGATGACATCCACCCCTTGGTCAAAACCATGTTGAACCTACCCGATGAGGCCATTACGGTCAATATTCCCAGAAGTGGAGGCGGTTTTGGCCGTCGCCTCAACCTGGATTATGCCGTCGATGCTGTCATGGTTTCCAAGGCCATCGATGCCCCTGTGAAGGTCATTTGGACCAGAGAAGATGACTTTAGCCATGATTTTTATCGTTCCGCAGGGGTTTATCAATTTCAGGCAGGATTGGACGACAAAGGAAAGTTAGTGGCCTGGCGGCTTCACGCGGCCACAACTTCGCATTGGGCATTTGAAAAAAACAAAGACTCGGCGCACACCACCGAGGTATTTCCCGATGAGTTCCCGGCGGGTTTTGTGCCAAATTTTAAATTGGAATATTCAAATCCGCTTTCTAATGTACCCATCGGTTTTTTGCGTGCGCCGGGGCACAATGCTACCGCTTTTATCATTGAATCGGTGATGGATGAGTTGGCGCATTTGGCCAAAAAGAATCCGCTTGCTTTTCGTTTGGAGCTACTGGGAGCAGAATCAAAAGAAATCCCTTACCGCGATCATGGCGGCAATTACGATTCGGGTCGCCTGAGAACAGTGCTGGAAACGGTAGCCGAAAAAGCCAATTTCAATAAAAACCTCCCTCCAGGGCACTATCATGGCTTGGCTGCACACGTCACCTTTGGTGCGTATGTGGCTCAAATTGCCGAAGTTTCCATGCAAAAAGATGGCCGGCCCAAAGTGCATAAAGTATGGGCCGCAGTAGATTGTGGGCGCATCATCAACCCCGGCGCGGCCAAAAACCAGATCGAAGGAGGCATCATTGATGGCTTAGGTGCTGCGCTTTATGGCAAAATCACCATTCAAAATGGTGCTACTGTGGAGCAAAATTTTCACCAATTCCAGCTCCTGCGCATCAGGGAAGCGCCTAAAATCGAAGTCCATTTTGTGAATATGGAGGAATCGCCTCAAGGCATTGGCGAGATGGGGTACCCGCCGATTGCAGCAGCACTTACCAATGCTATTTTTGCGGCTACGGGCAGGAGAATCAGGAAACTACCGATTGTGGGCTAAGTGTTGATCCTGCTGTTGTGCAACGTTTACATAAAGCTTGAGTCCTTCAACAATACCCCTTCACAATCCTATCACAGCTATGAAAATGAAAAAGCACGTACTTTTTTTAATGATTTTGTTCGGCGTACAGCATTATTTGCCCGCTCAAAATCAATTGATCGTCAATTCGGAGCATGGGCAATTGTTGCTTGAAAAAATCTCCGACACCATGCAAGTGCCCTACGGCCTGGCATTTTTGCCCAATGGCAAAATGTTGGCATCTGACCGCCCCAAGGGGCTGATTTACCTGCTGGACCCCTTGACAAAGGAAAAAACGAGCCTTAAAAACCTACCCAAAACCGATGGCTCGGCATTCGGAGGCATGATGGACATCGCCCTGCACCCTGAGTATCCTAAAAAGCCCTGGCTCTACTACAATTTCACCATCCTTGAGCAAGGGCTATATAAAGTGGTCTTGGAAAGAGCCCGACTAAAAGGCAGCAGTTTGTCCAATCGCCAGCGGCTTTTTGTCAGCAATCATGGTTTCAAGGAAGAAGGGCATGTGGGCAGTAGCATCGCTTTCAAAGACGGCTTCGTTTACTTCACCACTGGCGATTTTTATGAACTCAAAGATTCAGCGCAATCGCTGAGCACCCATTTGGGCAAAATCATCAGGCTGCATGACGATGGGCAGGTTCCCAAAGACAATCCCTTTGTGGGGCAAAAGGCTGCGATGCCAGAAATTTGGAGCTACGGCCACCGCAATCCTCAAGGCGTAGCCTTTCATCCCGAAACCCAAGAGCTCTGGGAACATGAGCATGGTCCCAAAGGCGGAGACGAAGTCAACCGCATCGAAAAAGGCAAGAATTACGGCTGGCCGATCATTTGTCACGGCATTGACTACGATGGCCAAGCCATTGGTGCAGGCATCAAAGAAAAAGAGGGGCTGGAACAACCCGCTTATTTTTATGTGCCTTCAATTGCCCCCTGCGGCATTGCTTTTTGCAATTCCACTCAATTTCCACAGTGGAAAAACAACTTGTTCATCGGGGCTTTGGCATTGCGGCATTTAAACCGACTGGTGATTGAAAATGGCAAAGTGGTTCACGAAGAACGGCTATTCAGAGAGCAGCGCTGGCGGGTGAGAAGTGTCAAGCAAGGGCCAGATGGGTACTTGTACATCGGTACGGACAAGGGATGCATTTGGAGAGTAAAACCTGTAAAAGGATGAAATACCTATTGTTAATCATTTTTACTGCCATAGCTGTGACCTTGATGGCCCAATCAGCGACCTACTTGCAGAAAAAAGCCGAGCAACTGGCGGGAGTATCGCCCTTTCAGGATGAAATTGATGGACAATCTTCAGCGCCTATCCTTTACCAAGACAAAAAGGTAATCGCCTTCAACAGCGATGCCCCCCAAATGCCAGTGCATGTTTTGATCATCCCCAAAAAAAGAATTGCCACCCTCAATGATTTGAAAAAGAGCGACCATGAAATCCTGCTCAAAATGATCGAAACTGCCCGAAAAATCGCCAAAGACCTGGGTATAGCCGAAACGGGTTATCGCCTGGCAATCAACACCAATGAAGATGCTGGGCAATCCGTTTTTCATATCCACCTGCACTTGTTGGGTGGCCACAAAACCGGGCCGATGGTCGATCAAACCTGGCGCAACAAGAGCGACAAACCATCTTCTGCTTATCTCAAAGACCAGCAAAACGTGGAAAAAGCTTTCGGCGAATATTACCATGCTTGGTTAAGCAACAGCGAATCAGCAGTGATGAATACCCTGGCCTCCGATGCGGTCATCATGCCCCAAGGCTTGAGCCCGAAAAAAGGCTTAGACGAAATCCGGGCATTTTGGTTTCCCAAAGATGGTTCTAAAACCACCATCCAAAAATTTGATTACACCATTGACGAGCTCAAAGTGGACCTGAATACGGCTTTCGTGCGAAGCAGCTCGGTTTTGAGTTTTACCTACGAAAAAGACGGACAAACCACTACCAGAAACGATCAAAAACAGGTACACACGACTTTCATGGAGCGCGATACAGACGGGCAATGGAAAGTGAAATGCAAAATGTGGAGTACGGTCAATTGAAAATAACGAACAGTTTGCTCTTGTGAGCTGGAAACTTGCGAAAGGAAAAGGTGCAATATTGTTGGGGGGGCTTTGCTGTTATCTGCATCTGTTTATGTGTAACCATCCGATAACATACCCTAATTCTTACCATGCCAAATCTCGACACCTTACACACCATCAACATTTTCTGCCACGTCAGCTCTGGAACACTAGCCCTACTCCTGGGCATTTTCGCCCTGCTTAGTACCAAGGGTGGTCGATTCCACCGGGCAAGCGGCCGTTGGTTCCTGGGCTTGATTGGCGTGGTCATTCTCACAGGCTTGCTAGGCGTTTTCGTGTTCGGAAGAAACAAATTTCTCTTGGTCATTACCTTGCTCAGTGCTTATCAGGCGTATTCAGGGTACCGGACCCTGCAAACCAAAAACAACCAGGCCAACATCCTTGATATCGGAGTAGGGCTGGCAACTGTTGCTTCGGCTTTTTATTTCTTGTATTACTCCCAGAAGATCGGCATGATTTGGTCGCCAGTGATCATTTACAGCACCTTGGGGGCTCTGTTTTTGGTGGTATTTTATGATTGGTTGCGGTATTTGATCAGTCCGCAATTTTACCAAAAGCTCTGGTTGCCAGAGCACATCTACAAAATGATCGGCGCTTTTTCGGCGCTGTTGTCTGCTTTTGCAGGTACGGTTTTTGAAGATTACCAGCCGTATAGTCAAATATTACCATCGGCATTAGGGGTACTTTTGCAGGTTTACTTTACCATCAGGGTTTGTCGCACAACCACAAAACAATAAAAGCTATGAAAATTCAATTGCCCTTCTTCTTTGTCAGCATCGTTTTTTATTCACCAGCAGGCCTTGCCCAAAGTGATTCTACCCGATTGCCCGCGCCAACTGGGCAATATGGTGTAGGTTCAACAATAAAAGAATATACAGACGCCAGTCGCCAAAACCGCATTTTACCAGTCCAAGTTTGGTATCCAGCACAAGGGTCACAAGTCGAAACATGGGTTCCTTATGCCAACTCTGTTGATTATAAACATGTGCAAGTAAATAATCAGACAAATGTGGGTTTCGCCAAAATCAAGAAATGCCCTTTGGTATTGATCTGTCCAGGCAGAGGAGTCGAAAAATTTGCTTATACTACCCTCGCTACCGAGCTGGCCAGTCATGGATATGTGGTAGTGAGCATCGACATGCCTGAGATTGGCTATGTGATTTATCAAAATGGGAACATTGTAAAGCCAAATCCTAATTTCAGGCCCTCACGAGAATTGATGATGGGGGATTATGCCAAAGTGGATGAGTTTTTTGAACCCGCAGCCAACATGGGCAAAACTGATGTCAGTTTTGTACTGAACCACCTGAAAAGCGATTGGAAAGGCAAAGTTGATTTCAAACGCATTGCCCTCTTTGGCCACTCACTTGGAGGGCGAATTGCCGGGGCATTTGCAGCCCTTGATCCCAATGTGAAAGCATTCATTTCAATGGAGGGTATTCCTCCTCGCCAGCTTCGCTACGAAGGCATGAGGGTCCCGATGGCCTTGTTGTACAGTACTGGACAACCTGATGCAGCGATGATCAATTACCGCTCGGTCATTGAAGGCCGCAAGGCTGATGTGTACCTACTGGAACTAGAAGGTTTTGGACACAACTCTTTGACGGACTTTCCGCTGATCACACCGTCTCAATTCAAGTACAGAATCAGTCCTCAAAAAGGCTTGGAAATAGGCAGGAAGATCGTTCTGGATTATTTTGACGTGTACCTGAAGCAAAAAACAAGGAGCTTTCAGTTTGAAAAAATGGAGGCTTATCGTTAACTGGAACCTCAATTTATCCTTTTACGTCGCAACGACAGTTCTCAATTGCATAGTTACCAGGGCATACAAGCGCGATACGACAAATCGAAATCACCCTGCAATTGAATTCCTGCTCACCATTACCACAACTTTCCTCCTCAAAGACTTGCGTCTAATCAAAATCCTGCGTAACTTGATGGAGTTCAACTGCCTTTCGCAACTGATCCAAAATCATCATTATCGAAGCATTTCAACTCCAATAACGTGGCAGAACGCAACTGGCGATTTACCAATGACTTGGGTAGGGCCTACTTGATTGGCCTTTTTCACGGTGACAGCACCGGGCATGTGGTCGTGCATTGCAACAACCAGGTCATGCTGGTCGACTTCAACGTTTTTGAGTCGGCGCATTACTCCTTTTTCGTTGACGATGAGCTGTGCGAGTTGGACATTTTGCGTGCTGGCCAAGACTACCACTACAATTGTCACATCAACCAGGAAGCCGATACACCTAAAAATCGCTGGCGGCAAGAGCGCATCGCCCAAATGGAATTCAAAAACAAAACCGCTTGGGCAGTTTTTGGAGGACTTATGGTTCTTGCAATTGGAGCAGTCATTTGGCTCAGGCGCTAACATTTACTCAATTTTTCTACCTTTGTGCTTCCTTGTATTGTTCTCTTTGGATAGTACATAAATCATGGAAGAATTGAAGTACCTGGCGCAACACATCGAAAGCCTTATTTTCACGGCAGAAACGCCCATTACCCTTGCAGAAATCAGTTCATGCCTGGAAGAAGCCTTTGGCGCAGCGTTTTTACAAGAAGAACTGCTCAAAGCCATTGACGAGCTCAAAGTCCGTTACCAGGACGAAGCTTTTTCTTTTGAAATTGTCGAAATCGCAGAAGGCTACCAGTTTCTGACCAAAGGGGCTTTTCACAACACGGTTGGAGCGCTGCTCAAGCAAAAAAACCGCAAACGCTTGTCAAAAGCAGCCTTGGAAACCCTTTCCATCATCGCCTACAAGCAACCCGTGTCCAAATCCGAAATGGAAAAAATTCGCGGGGTCAATTGCGATTACGCTTTGCAAAAACTATTGGAGAAGGAACTTGTTTCTATTACTGGTCGGAGTGAAGGACCAGGTAAACCATTGTTGTATGGTACTGGTGAAAAGTTCATGACTTATTTTGGCTTGAAAAGCATCAAAGATTTGCCTCAGCCCAAAGAATTCAAGGACCCCGACAACATGATCGGTGAATTGGGCGACATTGAAGAGCTATTGTCGCCAGAAACGAAGGAATAACTATGCAACAAGACCTGCTTGTCAATAAGGTAGCCAATAGCGGATTGATCACTTTCAACCTGGAAGACTATTTCCCCAAGGCCGAAATTGTATCTTTTGACCTAAAGGATTACCTGTTCATGGAGCTGATCTTGAAGGAAAAAGACTTTCGGGAGGCTTTAAAAAACCACGATTGGACCCAATACCAAGACAAAATTGTGTTGGTGTATTGCTCCACTGACGCCATCATTCCCATGTGGGCTTACATGCTGGTAGCTGTTTATGCCCAACCCTTTGCATTGGAAATTTTCCAGGGCAATGAGGAGGCTTATCTCATCCAGGCTTACCAAAAAACACTGGCCAAAATTGACCCCACTCAATTTGAAGGCCGCAAAATGGTAATCAAAGGTTGCAGCGATAAACCCGTACCAGCTGCCGCATATCTCGAAATTACGCGTATCTTGCGCCCGGTAGCACAAAGTATTATGTATGGTGAACCCTGTTCTACGGTTCCGATTTTCAAGCAAAAATAGATTTTGACTCTTTTGTGCGGCCCTAAAATATCTGTTATGTGGCACAAAACTCTACGCGTATACGTCATCGGGGCAGCGGCGCTGTTCACCATCGGCTTGCTGACTTCTTACAGTGGCTTGAGCAAGAAAGACAACGTGGTAGCGCCTGAAAACAGCCTGCCGCAGGTCATCAAAAGTGTCAACGTCAACCGTACCTTTGCTTTTGCTGATGAACCTGTTCCAACTGACAATTTTGACGCCCGCGAGCGCCTGGAGCGCGAGCTCTTGATCAACTCCTACGGCCACGCCACCACCATGATCAACCTCAAACGTACCTCACGTTATTTTCCGATGATCGAAAAAGAACTGCGGGAAAACGGTCTGCCCGATGACCTCAAGTATTTCCCGGTCATTGAAAGCAACCTGAGCAATGCAGTCTCGCCAGCAGGTGCACGAGGTTTGTGGCAATTCATGAAAAGTTCTGCTGAGTTTTATGGCTTGGAAGTAAACGAAGAAGTAGACGAACGCTACCACATCGAAAAATCAACCAAAGCCGCCATCAAATACCTGGGCGATTTGAAAAAGCGCTTTGGCAATTGGTCTTTGGTGGCTGCCGCCTACAACCTGGGCCCCACCCGCCTGGCCAATGACGTGCGCGCCCAGCGCGCTGAGAACTACTACGAACTGAACTTGCCGGAAGAGACCAACCGCTATTTTTTCCGCTTGTTGGCCGTGAAAGACATTTTCACCAATCCACAGCAATACGGCTTTTACGTAGACAATCAAACTTACCAGCCGCTCGACAATTACCAAACGATTGAAATTACTGGCCCAATCCCCAGCCTGGGTGATTTTGCCAAGGAGCACAAGACCAGCTACCGCATGTTGAAACTGTACAATCCTTGGCTGATCGATTCTAAATTGAGCAATCGCCTGGGGAAAAAGTATGAACTCCGCATCCCAAAGTAGTTGAAATGTTGAAGAGTTGACATGTTAAAAAGAGCTGTGCGCCTCGCAAAATTTGCCAATGTCTTCTTTTGACTAAAAATCAGGGAAAAAATAGCTAATTTTCGTCTCTTTACTGAACCATCAATCAGTAACAATAGCATGAAAACCTGGGCATTGACATTTATATTTTTGGCTTTGTGGCTGCCTTCATTCAAAAACGCAAATCAAGAGAAACCCGACGACAATCGCTTCACCAAAGTCGTTTTGGACAATGATCTCAACGAACCCATGGAATTGGCCATTGCCGACGATGGCATGATCTATTATGTAGAGCGCTTGGGGCAATTGAACAGTTTTGATCCCAGCACCAACCAGAAAAAGCGCATTGCCAAGCTCAACGTAAGGGTAGGAGCCGAAGATGGATTGATGGGCATTGCCCTGGACCCAAACTTCCTGGAAAACCACTGGATTTACCTTTACCTAAGCGAACCCAACCCCGAACAAGGTGAATACCTCAATGTCTTGGCCCGTTTTGAACTGAACGAACAGGGCCTCTCTAATAAAAAAGTACTGCTGAAAATTCCCTTGATCCACGAAGGAGTAAGCCATTCAGCGGGCTCTTTGGTGTTTGATCAAAAAGGCAATCTCTTCCTTTCCACTGGCGACAATACCAATCCTTTTGAATCGGACGGCTATGCGCCAATCGACGACCGCCCGGGCCGACAGCGATTTGATGCACTCAAATCATCGGGCAATCCGAATGACCTGCGTGGTAAAATAATCCGCATCCACCCTGAGCCTGATGGTACTTACACCATTCCAGAAGGCAACTTATTCAATCCTGGAACGCCTGGCACCCGGCCCGAAATTTACGTCATGGGTTGCCGCAATCCCTTTCGCATCGCCTATGACCGGCGCAGTAATTTCTTGTATTGGGGTGAAGTGGGTCCCGATGCAGGTCGCGACAGCAGCCAACGCGGACCCCGAGGGCACGATGAATTCAACCAAGCGCGGCAGGCTGGTAACTTTGGCTGGCCTTTGTTCGTAGGCAACAACAAACCTTATTATTTCTACGATTTTGACCTGAAAAAATCAGGTGAAATTTTTGACCCTAATGCTCCTGTCAACTTCTCGCGCCATAATACGGGAATCAAAAACCTACCGCCAGCCCAAAAAGCCCTAATATGGTACCCCTACACGGCTTCACCGGAGTTCCCTGAACTGGGAACCGGGGGGCGCAACGCCATGGGCGGCCCGGTGTACTATTTCGACGATTATGAAAATTATCCTGGCAAATTTCCGCGCTATTACGATGGCAAATTGTTCATCTACGAATGGATGCGGGGAAAGGTGTTTACCGTGACCCTCAACAAAAATGGTGATTACCAAAAAATGGAGCGCTTTTTGCCCAATATTGAGTTCAACCATCCGATGGACATGGCTTTTAACCGCAAAGGGGAATTGTACATGCTGGAATACGGCACTTACTGGCGGGCCAAAAACGTGGACGCCCGTCTCGTTCGCATCGAATACAACGAAGGTAATCGGGCTCCAGTGGCCAAAATTACCGCTGATCGTACTTTTGGTGCCCACCCTCTGAGTGTGAAATTTTCGGCAGAAGGGTCTTTCGACCACGATCAAAAATCAGCCCTGAATTACGAGTGGTTTTTTGATAAAAATATGGTACAGGCTACTGGTCCCAATGCCAGTTTTACTTTCACCAAAAAAGGTGACTATACCTGTAGGGTGCGGGTGAGCGATGCGGAAGGAAAAAGCAGCGAAAACAGCCTGCTGATCAAAGTAGGCAACGATGCACCAAATGTCAGCATCAATTGGGAAGGCAACCGCTCTTTTTATTTTGCCCAAAGCCAAGTGCCCTATGCGGTGCAAGTAAAAGACCGGGAAGAAAAAACCAATCCCAAACGCCTCAAAGTCAATTTTTACCACTTGCCCCAAGGGGAAGACCTCGCGGGGCTGATGGCCAATGGTGAACTTCCCCAAAAAGGCAAGACCCTAATCGACAACAGCGATTGCAATGCCTGCCACGCACTGAACGCCAAATCGGTAGGCCCCAGCTACCTGGACATCGCCAAACGCTACGATGACAAGGCCCTTGCTCACCTGGCCAGCAAGGTCATCCAGGGCGGAATCGGGGTTTGGACCCAAGAGCACCAAATGTCGGCCCATCCACAATTGCTGATGGAAGACGCCGCTGAAATGGTGAATTACATCCTTTCACTCAACAAGCCCCAGCCTCAGATCGGCCAAAACGGACAGGTACAACTCCAAAAAAGCACGGGAAATTATGTGCTCATGGCCAGGTATGTTGACAAAAATGGCTTGGTCGGACAAGACCTGCTGCGGTTGCGCCCAGCACGTTTTCCAGCGGTAGAGGCCGATGCATTTCAAGGTGCAGCTATTCGCAATGCCGTGAACCAGGCGTATGTTTGCTACAATGAAAGTGGTGCCTGGATCAGCTTCAAAAACATTGACCTCAATGGCTTGAAAACGATCAAGGCCGATGTTTATGCCCAAAAACTAGTCGGCACTCTGGAGTTGCGCACTGACAGCCCAATGGGTGCATTGATTGCCACAGTGCCGGTCAATGGCAGCGGGGTGGAAATAAGCCAGGCACAAATTGAACCACAAAAAGGGGTGAGGGATTTGTACCTGGTCTATCGCGAACGCTCCGGTGGCATCAACATCTGGAACCGACTTGACCTGCGTTGGGTGGAGTTTGGGAAATAAATTTTTTCGTAAGCACGTTACAAACGTGCGGAAGCCCGGTGTCGGTCAGAAGACCCGACACCAGCGCAACCCTAAATGACGCTGGTTCCAGGTCTCTGACCGGAACCATCTTACACGCGTTTGTAACGCGTAAACGGATCTTCAGAGGATTGAGGACTTACATTTTTTCGATCAAAACACCTGATTATGTTGCAGTCTAATCAAGTATTGACCTACGCGCCCCGTTTGATCTTGCTGGCCTTGATTGCCTACACTTTTTTCCAGTGGCAGGGCTTGCCAGCACAAATCCCGACCCACTTCAATCTGCAAGGGAAGCCCGATGACTTTGGTCCCAAGGGTACCATTTTCCTCTTGCCTGCCATTGGTCTTTTTTTGCTGGTGATGTTCAGTATTGCCATCAGCCAAGTCAATCGAAACAGCAAAGTTGAGGAAAAAAACAAAACCAGTGCCGATCAGCAGCGCATCATGATGCATATTTTGAGCGCGCTGGTCATGTTGTTGTTTTTCTACATCACTTATGGTACGGTACAAGTGGCCCAAGGATTGAAAACGGGATTGTCTTCAATTTTCCTTTTTGGCTTTGTCGCGCTGATCCTGCTCACGGTAGGATTCTTTTCTTGGCGAGGAAACCTTACTACTTAGGGGTTGGTACAAAAAATGGGATAACCAAAAAAGACTGCTCAATACGATGTAAATCCAAGCTTTTGTGGGGATTCTGTCCGGGGTCTAAACGGGCCTTTCGCAAAATCGCAGGATTTGATCACAGCCCTTGACTTTTTTGTTTCTTTTTTTGTCAAGAAAAAAAGAAAAAGAATATTTTATTGAAAATCAATGGTTTAGATTCGCATAGAGCCTTGTAGTGTTCCAGAAAGCACGGCAATTTGGAACAATAGCCATCCAATGTTTCGTATGATTTGTAGCTCTATCTCTGGGAAAGCTTTTACACAAATCGCCTAAAAAACCGCTGCCTCAGCTACAGCCCGCCAGTCTTCCAGGTCTTTTTTGACACTATCGAGTTTTGAGCCGATGGTGCCCAGGGCAATCTTGCCCAAGGGCAGGCGCAAGGGAGGGTTTTCACAATTTACGACTAGCAAAATGGCTTCAGCGGCCTTGATGGGGTCTCCTTCCTGTTTGCCATCCACTTGCTTAATGCGCTCGCGAAAAACACCAGCAGTGGCCTGGTAAGCCTCAATTTGAGTAGCGGCTTCTTGAAAGCCTTTACCTGCAAAACCAGTGCGGAAAGGGCCGGGTTCTACAATGGTTACTTTGATGCCCAAAGGTGCAAGCTCGGCAGCCAGGGCTTCACTCATGCCTTCGAGTGCAAATTTACTGGCGTTGTAAATGCCAAAACCAGGGAAAGCCTTGATGCCCCCATGCGAAGACATTTGGATGATGTGACCTTGACCACGCTCCCGGATCAGTGGCAGAAAAGTTTGAGTCAGTTGAAGTGTGCCAAAGAAATTGGCTTCAAAAACTTGGCGTACCTCAGCATCCGAAGCTTCTTCAATGGCCCCCGCAAAGCCAAAACCCGCATTGTTGACCAATACGTCGATTCCACCAAATTGTGTTTTTACCGTTTCGACGGCTTGTTGGATACTTTCGGGGTCACACAAATCCAAAACCAATGCAAAAGCTTTTTCTCCAAATTTGGCATTGAACTCAGCCGCTTGCTGGGCTTGTCTAAAAGTACCGATGACAAAGTGCCCTTGAGCGATCAGCGTTTCGGCCAAAGCGGCACCAATTCCGCTGGAGATGCCCGTAATGAACCATGTTTTCATTTTTACATTTTTGACATGAACTGAAATAATGGCACAAAGATGGGCCAGGCGGGCGGCCATGTGTTAGAACAAAAGCTATAAATTTCGGTATTTTTCAGACATTGCTTGTTTGAAGGCCAAAGGTGAAAATCCTGTTTCAGCTTTGAATACTTTGGCAAAATAGGACAAGTCGAAATAACCCAACTCGGTCGCGATCTCGGATACACTGTAATCGCTGAACAAAAGTAGGCGTTTGGCTTCCAGGATGCTGCGGGCACGGATCAGTTCCGAAGTGGTTTTCCCGGTCACTTGTTTGGCCACCACATTCAGGTGATGCTGGGTAATGTTGAGCTGAGTGGCATAATCATTTGCTCCCCATGCTGATTTGTAATGTTCATCAATCAGGGCTTTCAGTGATTTGTAAAGCAAAACATAGCGTTTGGACGGGGCCTGAGCCAAGGTTTTATCAATGCTGCGTTGAATTTGAGCCAACAACACTTGCAAGAGCGATTGGGCAATCAGTGGCGAAAAATCAGCACGTTTTCGTTCAAAATAAAGCAAATTAATCGTGTTTTTGATTTCCTGGTAGGTTTGAAGATTAGGTTGAAGAAAAGGCTGGGTGAAAAAATTGTCGAGAAAAGTGAGCTCAAACAAGCGTTCGCGGTTGGGATTGTTGAGCAAGAAAAAATCTTCGGTAAAAAAGACACTACCCCCTTTTAGCGGCTGCCATTCTACAAAATGGTGCAATTGGTTGGGGGAAATGAAAAACAAGGTTTGAGGGGTAATTTCATACTCCTGCCCATCGATGACTTGGGTGCTTAAGCCTTCATCGACCCACAAAATTTCGTAAAAAGTATGCTTGTGAGGGTCCTCAATGTCCAATTCTTCCATTTCCTCAAAACGGGTTACTTCAAACTCGCTGGGCCGGTCGGGCCGATTGACAAAATGGCCAATGTGGTAAAACGGAAATGGGTCTTTCATGGTGCAAAAGTCGGTAATTTTCGGATATAGATGCTCTTCTTAACGCCCTAAGTATTTGAGCTAAAATAGAATGAACGTATTTGATTTTTTGATTTTGAGGATTAGCAAAAAGATAAGTGCCTGACTGAAAATAAGTTGCGTTCTTTTTTGACAAGTTCTCAATCCATTTTAAAGACAATGGAAAAGCCAGCTTAGGAGTCCTTTGAGGGAATTGTAAACGATCAAGTTGATCCCCGCAGCCTTTCTGATACTTTAAGCAGTCGCCCTAAAATCAATTATACCAATGATCTTCAGGCGAGCAAAAGTTCGGAGAACTTTGACGTTTGTAGCCACAGCGACGGGATCTCAATTGGCACTTCGGATGAAGTGCGACGTCTAAAAATCCTATTTAACATCGCACTTCATCCGAAGTGCACACACGCCCTCCGTATCACTCGCTACAAACGTCTCTCTTCTCCGAAGAAACGCGCTATCGGGAGATAACTACGGATTGAGAACTTACCTTTTTTGCTAATCCCAAATCCGAACACCTTATGTTTTATGCTCCCTAAACTACCAAGTCATTTGGATTTTTTTATGCATAACAAGTGGAAAACCAGAAAAATTTTAACTTTGCATACGACAAGAGCTAAACACATTCTGCCTAAACCTTCCAAGCACTTTATTCCAAAGTAAATCCTCCTTGCCTTTTGAAGGTTCCTTCTTGTCATCATCGTCCAAAATCTATTTAGTATTTGAGCTAAAATATGGTGGACACATTTGTTTTTGAGGGTTAGCAAAAAAAGAATACAACTTCCTTTCAGTCAGTTGCTTATCTTTTTTTACTAATCCCAAATCTGACCACCTTATTTTTTCACGCTCCCTTAAACTCCCTTTTAAGAATTAGTTGTGTTCAATTTATCTAGCTTCTGTTGGAGATTTGAGCATTACGGCATTTATTTGCACCCAATTTCACGACAGTGAAACTTCGGCTCTCATTAATTTCTTCAACCTATTCTCCAAAATACGCAATCTATGAAAGTCAAAACCATTTTCCTGCTTCTTGCATTGGCTAGTTTCCAACTCGCCTGCAAAGACAACTCTGCTGTTGGCCAAGAGAAGGCCCTCGAGGATGAAATGATGGACATCCACGACGAAGTAATGCCAAAAATGGGTGAGGCCACCCAACTCCACAAAGCCATGATGGATACGCTTTACAACAACACCACCATGACCATCGAGACACGAGAAAAAATGAGTCAAACTGCTGCAACTTTGGATCAATGCATTAACGGCATGACCAACTGGATGAACGGCATCAGTGACTTGGAGCTCCGCAAAAAAGGCATGAAACACGAAGCCATTATGCAGATGCTCAACCAAGAGAAAGACAACATCGCCAAAATCGGCGAAATCATGACCTCTCAAATGCAGGACGCAAAAGCCCATTTGGAAGCCATGAAGAAGTAGTCTATTGGAAGTTAGTTTGTATTTCGTCTAAAGAAAAGGGAGGGGCAGCTTGGTGTTGTTCCTCCCTTTATCTTTGCAATTCAAAATTCGATTGAACGATGAAATTCTGGGGTTATATCTTAATTTTTGCTTTGATCACTGGCCTGATCATTTTTATTGCCAAACCTTTCGCCGATACCAATAAGCCGCTCCCCATTCTGGGTGAAATCGACATCGTGAATGGTGATACGATTTATCCACAGGTACGTGATTTTACTTTCACCAACCAGGATAGTCAAGCAGTGAACAACGCAACCTTTGAGGGCAAGGCTTACATCGTTGACTTCTTTTTCATTTCCTGCCCAACCATTTGCCCCAAGGTAAAAAAACAAATGCTGCGTTTGTACGAGCGGTATGCCGCTGAAGATCGCCTGCGTTTTCTTTCTCACTCCATCGATACCAAACATGATACGATTCCGCGCCTCAAGAAATTTGCCAACGACCTGGGCATCAAAACCGAGCGCTGGCACTTGGTCACTGGCGATCGCTATGAATTGTACAGCATCGCCAACGACTATTTCAGCGTTGCCAAAGAAGACCCCAAAGCTCCCGGTGGATTCGACCACAGCGGACGCCTGATCCTGGTCGATACCAAGCGCCACGTCCGGGCTTTTTGTGATGGAACCGACCCCAAGTCGGTGGATGAGTTTATGAAGTCGATTGACAAGTTGCTGCTGGAAATGGAGTAGGAGTTGACAAGTTGAAGGGTTGAAATGTTGAAGAGAGTGGGCAGAGTAAGGGGCTTTTCAACCCAAGACTGTGTTTTTTGCGCGAAAAAGGTTTATCTTTATTGCTGTACCCTCCACCATTCGTAGTACAGTAAGCTAAAGCAAATGAAGCGTAGAGATTTTGCCCAAAAAATTGCCCTGGCCACCATGTTGCCTGGCATTACCGCAGCCAGCCGTCCCAAAAGCCGCCCCAGCCTGATCAAACCCAGGCGTTTGAAACAAGGCGACTTGGTGGCTTTGATCACGCCCGGCAGTTATGCTCCAGATGCGCAGATCGAAAAAGCAGTCAAAAACCTGGAAGAAATGGGCTTCCGGGTAGCGCTTGGACAAAACATCCGTGCCAAGTATGGCTATGTAGCGGGCCAGGACGAGCAGCGCCTCAAAGACCTGCACTGGGCTTTTTCCAACCCCGAAGTGAATGCCATTTGGTGCGCACGTGGAGGTTATGGTTGCACTCGGCTCCTGCCTGCCATCAACTACGACTTGATCCGCCAAAACCCCAAAGTTTTTATTGGATACAGCGACATTACGGCGCTGCACCTGGCGTTTTTGCAGCGCAGCGGGCTGATCACTTTTCATGGTCAAGTAGCCCAATCGAAGCTCACGCCCTACACTTTGGAGCATTTTTTGCCCGTACTGATGGAGGGCAAAGCCCGCCACGTGATTGCACTGCATACCGAATACCAGGAACACGAGGATCAATTGTACCGCTTTGCTCCCATGCGCAATGGCGTGGTACGCGGCGAGCTCGCGGGCGGCAACCTGACCCTGCTGGCCGCGATGGCAGGCACCGAATTTGGCCTAAACGCCAAGGGCAAGCTCGTTTTTATGGAAGACATCGAAGAAAAACCCTACCGCGTGGACCGGATGCTGACCCAATTGCGCCAAGCTTCCCAATTGGACCAGGCCGCTGGCTTTGCCCTGGGCATTTTTGCGGGCTGTGGCCCCGAAGCCGATGAAGATTCCCTGTCTTTGTACGATGCCGTGAACGACCGCCTGGGCAGCTTGAACCTGCCCTCGGCCTACGGCTTTAGCTTTGGCCACGTTTCGCACCAGTGTACCCTGCCCCAAGGCATCCGCGCCGAACTGGATACGGTGGCCAAGACGATTACTTTGTTGGAGGCGGCGGTGATGTGAGGATGCCCTCTAAGGGCCGCAGATTAAATAAACTAGACATCTTCGTTGCCTCGCTATGCGAGGCTAGTTGGGAACACGGATGAAACGGATAAAACTGATTTACACGGATTTCCAGCATGACGTTGACCATGATTTTGACCATAACCTTGTCACGCAAAGGGCTTAATCAAAAGTCAAAGATGTCCACGTTACTTCTTTTCTGTCACTAATAACAAATCACGGTACATAGCAGGCGAAAAACCCACCTGTTTTTTGAAAAACTTACTGAAATTAGGTAGGTCTGCGTATCCCAACTGCTCACAGACCATCTGCAAGGGCGCAGGATTGGCCAATAATTCCAATTTGATCACCAAGAGGTTTCGTTGCACCACCAAAAGGTGCAAAGGCATCCCTAACTGGGCTTTGCAGATTTTGTTGAGGTATTGATGCGAAACCATCAATTCTTGCACATACTCTTGTACTTGTTGGCGGGCATTGTTTGGGCTGGTCAGCAGGCTGAAAAATTGATTCAGGTGATCCTTGACCTGAGCCGCCTGGCAGTATTGTTGGAAACGACAACACTCATCCCATAGGGCCTGTAGCAGTGCTGATAGTTGGCCAGTAACAAATTTTTGGCCTTGTAAAAAAGGTTTCAGATCAGGCCAGGCGGCAACATGAGTGCCTTGACAATTGGGACAAATATTTTCAGTCTGGATGCGGGCTGCTGGCAACAAACCCACAGACTCACTTGCTACTAAGCCGGAATCGTGGAAGGAACTGCTGGGAGGAATCTGCATTTTTCGTTTTTTATATGAGGAAGATGTTATCGAGGCATGGACATCACTGCCGCACCAGCTTAAAAGTCTTTTGCCGCCAATGTTCTTCATCCAGGATTTGCAACACATACATGCCCCTGGGCCAAAAAGCCAGCGAAAGCTCATTGTTGCCCTGGCTGGCAATACCACTAGCCAGCAAAGCCCCTTGGGAATTGTACAAATGATAGCGGTAGCGCCCCGGCTCCTGCAGGTTGTACAGAACCTGCCCATCTGGCGTGTGCTTTAGCAATTCGATGGAGGGGATGGTGGGTAAGGTTTTGGCACTAGTACCTTCATTGATGCCTATTTTTACAGTACACGAGACACCACTGCCATAGAGGTAGGTGTCTTTTTGGAAGAAACATGAGAGACCCGGTTGTGCGATGGTTATGTACATCCTTTCTGGCGTATAAAACGGTCCAGATGCTCCGACGAATCCAACACCTTCGATGCAATATCTCAACATATTTCCTCCAACGGGAAGTTTTAATCCATCAAGATAAAAAGTCCATCGCTTTCGTTTGCTACCATCATTAAGTGTTACAGTATCGACTTTATACACTTTGATTATATTATTGCTTGAAAATACAATCGAATCTCCTACCTTAAAATTGAAATCATAAACCAACATTTCAGGAGATGTAAGATCGTTAGCCTGAAGTCTATACACCCGCTGCTGCTCTTGTCGGAAAAAATAGCGTGAAGGTTCGATCTTTTGTAAATTGGAATCCGTGGTTGTGTACAATGGAAAGTAGTACTGGCCATTGATCAATGTAGAGTCTTTAAAAAAGGCCATATAATTAGGCCCATGAAACCGGTAGTACCAGCGATTCTCAGGACTAACCAATTTCTGGGCCATCAGGCTGCTATAAAAGCAAACCAGCATGAGTAGTAGAAGTTGCTTTGCATTAATGGTGATATATTTTGACATTCAATATTTTATACAAAAATCAGGGTTTTCTCACAACAAAACAAAAACAAAAAAGACATAGGCGTTTGGACGACAGTTTTTGCCTGAGGTAGTCACCTATGTTGTTAAAATAAACTCGTTGAGTATCCAAAATCAATCAATTAAAGTAGCTCAACGAGTCCAATTTGCCCAATGCTCAAGGTTTATTGATTGATGACCTTATTAGCCCTAAAGGTATGTTGGGTGGTTTTGCCCGTGATTTTCACAAAGTATTGTCTGATTGGAATTTTTGATAAATCCAAGGTAATTTCACCTCGGCTTTGCATCAATGCTGACAACTAGAAAGTATTCCAGGGTGTTTATTTGCTTTTGCTGCCAAGGTAGCGTTTGAAAAAGGGTACAATGGGTTTTTGTCTTTGTTACCCAAGGCTCAATTAATTGACCATTATGTGAGGATGTACGGCTTTACTCAATATGGTCGATATTTGGCCATTGAGGCCGAAGCATCCATGCAACTCATCACCAAATTTTTATGACCATGAACTATGAGCAATATTACCAGGAAATGAAAAAAAGGCTCAGTGATGAAGAAATTGCTGAATCTGCACTGATTCCTGCTGATTTGAGTGAGGTAGAGCGGGCAGAAAGCGAAACAGCATTTCAGAAGTTGCGTTTTGAGCGCTTGGCACAAATGACGCCCGCACAAAAAATCTATGCGGACCTTTTACAACTTCGTTTTCAATTAGAAGATTACGTTTCGAATCCAAATTTTGACCCAGCAAAGGATTTTCCTTCCTATCTCAAGAGCTACATCCATATTTTTCGCAAAAACAACAAGCAATTTGCAGCGGATATGGATGTACACGTGAGCCGATTGAGTAGGTTGCTAAAAGGAAAAGAGATGCCCAATATCGAACTGATGTACCGCCTGGAATTATATTCAGGTGAACTCATCCCTGCTATACTTTGGTGGAAATTACTGTCGAAAAAACAAGAATTCGAGATTCAGCGCAACCACGAGCAGCGCCAATTGGCTCGTGCCAGGATCAAAAATGCTTTTTCGCAGTCGGCTTAGGATTTAGAGCCTTGTGCACTCTGATTTTTGGGTTGAACCTGTTTTTCGATAACTTCTGAAAAATGATATACAGCGTTTTGTAAGTTTCAAATTTCAACAGTCCCAAACCGTGCAAACGAATACTCAAAGAACCTGAAATCTTGCCAGCGAGCTCCACTTCGTAAGTCGTAAGTAGTCGTTCGTAAGTCGTAAGTCAAAAAACAGTTATACAAACCTAGAACTAAGGTTATGCCCCTTCAAACGGCTCCTTTTCTTACCACCTCCCAAGGGTCCACCCCCTTCCAGCTCCCAAAGCTGTCAAAAGGGTGAAAACGGGCAAAAAGCTCTTCTTTGTACCAATTCAATTCACGGGTTTTTCGCACCACTGCGCTGTGGTGTTGGCCCCGGTAGGCGTAGGCTTGCAGGGCTTGGCTGTCTTGCCAAAGGCTGAAAGTAGCCTGCTGCACCAAGGGCAATTCACCGATGCCAATCGAAAAATGCAGGCCCTCGTGGTGCTCGCGCCACATGGCCCGGCTCACTGCGGGCACAAAGCGCCAAAACTGCCACAACATGCTGGTGCGGATGGTGGCCCGGGTCAAAACCGCAACAGGTGCACTGGGGTCAAAAGTTGCCTGAACTTGGAAGGGCTCTTGCCCGTCCCACAGGCCGTGGGCTTTGGCGGGGTGTAAAAAAATGGTCCATTGTTCCGCACTCAGTTGGCAGAATTCTTGAAAAATGGCATTTTGAGCAAAAAAATCACGGGCATAGGCCTCGTTTTCCCACACACTGAGCAGGCCATACACCCCAAAATTTGGCCTGATGCTGAAGCCATTGCCTCCACCACTGCCCATCATTTTTACAAAACTCAAACCTGGCACGGCTTTCAATGCCGCTGGGGCCAAGCCCATTTGTTTGAAGCCCCACCACTTGTTGCGCCAACCCTCGAAGCGAAAAAAACTGAGGCTTACTACTTGTGCCATGCGGAATGTTTTGCACAAAACACGGGGGCTGGGCTTTGGTTTAAAGTAGGCTTGAGTTTGGACTTTCCTAGTGTTTCTTTAGGCCGGGCATGTCTTGTCTAACTGAGTAAAGCGTCAAAATTAAAGTAGACCAATTTACTGGATCTTGAGCACAACGAGCGTTATTGTCATGGTCAAAATCATATTAGAAATCCGTGAAAATCCGCGTCATCCGTGTTATCCGTGTGCTAAAAATAGTCTCGCGAAGCGAGGCATTGGAAGCAACGCAGTTGCGATTTGGCAAATATCTGAGGCGGTTTACTAAAACAAACTCACATACCCAAAATGCACCTTGGGCTGCCCCAGATTGACCGCTGTTCCAGCCCGATTACCTAGGGCCAGGCTGATGCCAAAAAGGCCTGCACGGGTTTCAAAAGTCAGGCCCGCACCAAAGCCGTAAGTGGTGTAATCTTCCTTGCGGGTACGGGTGCGGTCGGCAATGCGGCCCAGGTCAACAAAGGCATAAGCGTAGGAATTTTGCCCTAAAATGAGCCGCCCTTCAGCGGTAGCGATGCCATAATGGGTGGCAAAAATGAATTCCTCGTCAAATCCCCGCATCAAACGCGCGCCCCCCAGACGGATTTGCTCGTTTTGGTTGATGGGTTGATCGGCTAGTGTGAAGGCTGCGTTCAGAGCCAGCTTCAAAGTGGCACTTTGGCCCAAAGGAATGAAAGCTTGGGTTTCGCCCTGCAAGCGGTATTGGAAAACCCTCAAGCGCAGGGTGTCGTATAGTTTTTCGAGGCCAAGGTCCCGGATTTTGCTGTTGACGAGGGTGCGTTTGGAGCCCGCATCGCCCCGCAAGCGCAAAGCCCAACCCCGGCGGGGGTTGAAGCGGTAGTCCAATTTTTGTTGGCGAAATTCCAGGCCAAAGGCTTGTTGCGACACGTCGAGAGACGCTGGCAAAATGGGGTTATTTAGCAAGGCCCTGGTATTGACACCCAGCAGGCGCGAGCTCCGATTGTTCCAATAGATCTTGACATAATCACCGCCTTCCAACAGGTATTGGATGCCCAGGTCGGCTTCTACATCCAGAAAAGTAGTATCGCGTTTGTACAAGTTGAAGCGAAAATCCAAGCCCAGCGGCAGGTTGGCCAGGTAAGGATAGTTACCTTGTAAGTCGAGCCGGGGTGTAGTGGGACGCAACTGCTCGAAACGGGCATAAATGCGCTCGCCCCGCCCAAAACTGTTGAGCAATTCACCCTCAAAAGAACCCGTAACGAGAAAACGATTGACCAGGCGGCTATTGGGCAAAAGGCCAATGATGAAGTCGAAACGACTAGCCTTTTGTTTTTCCAAATCCAGCAAAACCTTGGCTTTGCCGGGAAAAAACTCCAAGTTAGGCTCGCCCCGCAATTGCAGGTACGGCAGTTCGCGCAGGCGCTCGCGGATGCGCAAAAGTTTGCTTTGATCGTACAAATCACCTGAGCGAAAACCCAGGTAGCGACTCAAATAAGCGTTGGAAATACTGACCTCGCCACTGATCAGGAGGGTATCAAAACGGATCAAAGGGCCTTTGTCTAACCGCAATTTACCTTGCATTTGTCCCGGACTGACCAACAAACTGTCAAGTTTTACCTGCACAAAGGGATAACCCCGATTGGCCGCAGTTTGACCCAATTTTTTGCGAAAAGCCTGCAATTCATCCAGGGTCCAGGGCTTGCGACCTTGCCAAGAAGCTTGCCAGCCAGCAGCCCTTAGCCACTCTTGAGGGACTTCAGCCAAGTCTATTTTTTGCCAGACATAAGGCTTGCCGAGGTGCAGGTGAGCGATCCAGGTGCTGTCAAGGCGGGTTAAACTGTCCAGTGAAACTTCGTAATAGCCCAATTTTAGCAGATCCGCCACATAGTTGCGCACAACCCCTTTCAAGCTTAGACTGTCATTAAAACGATTGGCTAAACTTGGGCTGCGTGGCAAAGGATCAGTACTTTGCACCAGCAATAGTTGCTGTGCCTGGACCTGAAACCCCAGGCACAGACCAAAGATTAGGCCGTAAAACGGGCGAAAATATTTAGCTTTGTTCGGATTCAAAAAAGCATCTTCATTGGGAGTAAGCCAGGGTTTTTGAACTGCGCTTTCTCTACACTTAACCAAATAGTCCACATGCTCAAGCATCACTACCTTCCAACGCTTTGTGCGCTTCTGCTCGTATTTTTTTGCCAAAATCTCCGGTCACAACCTGGCGGCGGCATCCAATGGAGCAAAGACGGCAACGCTTACCTTAGCCGGGCCAAGGGCGACATTGTTAAAACCACCCTACCCGACCGCCAGCAAACCGTATTGGCTGACAAAACCATGCTCACCCCCAGTGGCCAAAGTCAGCCACTCAACCCCAAGAGTTTGACCTTCTCTGAGGACGAAAGCAAAGTACTGCTTTTTACCAACAGCAAACGCGTATGGCGCTACGAAACCAAGGGCGATTACTGGGTTTTGGACCTAAAAAGCAAAAAATTGCAACAATTGGGCAAAGGCCGTCCAGCCAGTTCCTTGATGTTTGCCAAGTTTTCGCCTAATGGCCAGCAAGTAGCCTATGTGTCAGAGCACAACATCTATGTAGAAAACCTGGTCGATGGCAAAATCACTCCCCTGACCAGCAATGGCACCGATAAACTCATCAATGGCACCTTTGACTGGGCCTACGAGGAAGAATTCGACTGCCGCGACGGCTTCCGCTGGAGCCCCGACGGGGCCAACATCGCCTACTGGCAAATTGACGCCAAGAACGTGAAGTACTTCATGATGATCAACAATGTCGATTCGATCTACGCCTTCAATGTGCCTGTAGAGTATCCGAAAGTAGGCGAAACACCTTCCGCTTGCCGCATCGGCATCGTATCGGCCAAAGGAGGAGCGACCCGCTGGCTGCCCGTGCCAGGTGATATTCGTCAAAACTACATCCCACGCATGGCTTGGGCGGGCAATGGCCAGGAGGTCATCTTGCAGCAGCTCGATCGCAAGCAGCAAGTGAGCAAACTTTACCTCATCAACATCGCCAGCTACAAAACACAGGTAATTTTGGAGGAAAAAGACGAGGCTTGGGTGGATTTACAACTCGATGCCAACCAAGATTGGGATTGGATCAACGGCGGCAAGGAGTTTTTGTGGCTCACTGAAAAAGACGGCTGGCGACACTACTACCGCATCAGCCGCGATGGCAAATCGCAACAGCTCCTGACCAGCGGTAATTACGACGTGATCAGCCCCGTGCTGATCGACCAAACTGGGCAGCAGATTTATTTCTACGCTTCGCCGGAAAGCGCTGTCGACCGCTACCTGTATCGGGTGGGCATGGATGGCAAAACACCCGCCCAATTGGTTTCGCCCAAGGCACAGGTAGGTACTCATGGCTACAACCTTTCGCCCAATGGAAAGTTTGCTACCCACAACTTCTCCTCCGCCAAAACCGCGCCCCAGACCGAGTGGATCAGCCTACCCGATCACAAAGCCCTGGACCCTAAAGAAAGCATCGAGACCAAACTGGCCAATGCCAAAGCAGGTGGGCCTGATATTTCTTTTTTCCAGGTCACTACACAAGAAGGCGTGACGATGGACGGTTGGATGGTCAAACCCACGAATTTTGACCCCAATAAAAAATACCCGGTCCTGTTTTATGTCTATTCTGAGCCCGCTGGGGCAACCGTGAAAAACTCGTGGGGCAATGGCCAAAACCGCATGTACGAAGGCGAATTAAGTGATGATGGCTACGTGTATGTGTCGCTCGACAACCGGGGTACGCCCGCACCCAAAGGCCGGGCTTGGCGCAAATCCATTTACCGCCAAATTGGCCGGGTCAACATTCGCGACCAGGCACAAGGTGCTCTAGAAACCTTCAAAAAGTTCTCGTTTATCGACACCTCAAGGGTGGCGGTATGGGGCTGGAGTGGCGGCGGCAGCGCTACCCTCAATTTGCTTTTCCAGCATCCGAATATTTACAAAACAGGCATTTCGATTGCCGCAGTGGCCGACCAGCTCACTTATGACAATATTTACCAGGAGCGCTACATGGGCTTGCCGCAAGAGAACAAGGAGGATTTTGTGCTGGGTTCGCCCATCTCTCACGCCAAAAACCTGAAAGGTAAGTTACTCTACATCCACGGCACTGGCGACGACAACGTGCATTACCAAAATGCCGAGCGCTTGGTGAATGAGTTGATCAAGCACAATAAACTGTTCCAATTCATGCCTTATCCGAATCGCTCGCATGGCATTTACGAAGGTGAGGGTACATCGGAGCACCTTAATAAGTTGTACACCCAGTTTTTGAGAGACAACTGCAAGCCTGGGGGCAGGTGATGTTTAGTTGAGGAGTTGAGGGGGAGGGAAACAAAAAAGCGGAAGCAACACATGGCTGCTTCCGCTTTTTTTGTTTTTCTCGGCAAATTGACTTATGCCTGAGGTCTTTGAAACTTGCGCTCTTTGATACGAGATTTTTTGCCCGTCAGTTCACGCAGGTAGAACAAGCGAGCACGGCGTACCTTGCCACGCTTGGTTACTTGGATATCTACGATGTTGGGAGAAGCATATGGGAAAATACGCTCAACGCCAACGCCATTAGAAATTTTACGTACGGTGAAGGTTTTGGTTGCTCCAGAACCTTTGATTTGAATTACGTCGCCACGAAAGGACTGGATACGCTCCTTGTCACCTTCAATGATCTTATAATTCACAATGACGTTGTCTCCTGCTCTGAAAGTCGGCATCTCCCGAGCTGGGGTCAATTGTTCGTGCACAAACTTGATAGCATCCATGGTGCAAAATTTGAATAAAATTATTGTTGGCAGAAAACAGCTTGTCTAAGTGCCTCTTTCTGAGCGGAGTAGCCGTACTCATCAGAAGGGAAAAAGTGATCAAACTGCCTGCCCTCGCTTACTTTTCGATTTAGCCGTGCAAAGGTACTGCTATTGTGCCGAAAAAAAAAGCATTTCTGTTTAAAAATATGCGTGCAGTATTTGGGTAAGCCCTTGATGGGGCCTTGTTAGCGCACCAAGGTCACAAAGCTCTTGATTTCGGCAGGTTTCCCTCGCGGGTCTCGGTAGGTAACGAGCACTACGTAGACTCCCATTGGAGCCTCTTGGCCGGCATTGAACCTGCGGCCATTCCAGGCCTCATTGGGGTCTTCGGTTTCAAAAACCAGTTCTCCCCAGCGGGTCCAGATGCCCATTTTGAATTCGCGAATGCCTTGAGTGATTCCGACCCCTTTGAATACATCGTTTTTGGAATCGCCATTGGGGGTGAATGCATTGGGCAAGAAATAGCGGATTTCTGGTTTTACATCTAGAATTTTGAGCAGGGTATCTACACAATTGACCGAATTGATCACGGTTTGGGTGATGCGAATTTGGCCAGTATCTCGCACCAAGAACACTGGGTTGCGGTCGGCATAGGAGCGCCCGTCGCTGAATTTCCAGAGCACCCGACTGGCACCTTCAGATTTATCCACCAAGCGCACATTGGGGGTAAGTATACTGACCGATTCGGGGTCAATGTCAAAATCTGCTTTGGGTGAAGGCCTCACCCTGATCAGGTTTCTGAAACTGGTATCGGTTTTGCAACCAATGGGTGAAACCAAATCCACAGTCACGTTGAAAGTACCAGGCTCTTTGTACGTATGGGTAGGACTGATTTTGTTGGCGGTACCGCCATCGCCAAAATTCCAGTTGATTTTATAAGTACTGTCAATCGGGACTGATAGATTTCGGAAGGTGATGGTCGATGGCACACAAGCATCCGAGGCGCTAGGTGCAATCACGATTACCGCAGGCACGGGGAAGTAGTTGATGGTTTTGGTGATTGACTCCACACACTTATTGGTATCCCGTACAGTGAGCGTAACCGGGATTTTGCCTGGTTTTAGATAGGTGTGCTTGGGGTTTTGCAAGCGACTGCTGCCACCGTCGCCAAAATTCCAGCGCCAAGTACTCAGGAGTTTGCTACCAGAGACCGATTTGTCGGTGAATTCGACAAAATTGGCTTCGCAAGTATCGTATTTGTACACAAAATCCGCCTCTAGATCGGGGAATATGTTGACTTCAATGCGGGCGGTATCGCCGCATTCGGTACCTTTGTTCACGATCAACAAGCCGCTGTACTTGCCGATGCCGGGAAAAGTAAGCTGTGGCTCCCACTCTTGTGAAGACAATTTTCGACCCTGAACTGTGAATTCCCAATCAGTGGTGCGGATTGAACTACGTGGTGAACTTTCATTCAAAAACTTGATTACAGTTGGCCCACATGAGTTGATTTCGTATTCCTGGTCCGCAATTTGGCGGTCTTCTTTGATGTCGGCATTGATTTTTTGGTCACAACGTGCCACATTGAACTGAAAATCGCGGAAGGTTTTGCTCAAAAGCACCCCTTTTCGGAATTCCAATACACAAACGCCCACTACATACTGGCCAATGGGGCTTGGTTTACCCGTCATCAGTCCAGTAACGGGGTCAATGGCTAGCCCAGGTGTACCCCCGATGGGCACTGTAGCACTATAAGGTGGCCGAAAAGGTACATTGCTATAAGGAGGTGGGCAGCCAGGTCGAGGATAAGCGCCAACACAGGTCGTGTAAGTGAATTCATCGAGATTGTTACCACCGCCTGCCAGCGGTGGACAAAGCTCATATACCAGTGAGTCACCATCAGCATCAGTAGCTGCGTGATCGTATTTCAGGTTAAAATCGGCACAAACAACAGTTGGAGGAAAAGTGTTGAATTCCGGGCTGCTGCTGCCCAGGGTTTGTGCCTCAGGGGTGATTTCTACCGTATAAGTTGCTCCCCAACTACCAGGATTGACAATGTTGTTGATGGTTACATTTCGACAGCAACGCTGGTAAGTAATGTGGTAACTTTCAGAGGACAAGGGCAGGTTGATGCGGTAATTGCTGAGTCGAAAAATGTAAATCCCTTCTTCCACACACACATTGGGGGGCTCCAGGCAAGGGTAATCAGGGCGGGTTACATTGCGACGCGAGGTCAGGGGCACATCCAAGCGGGCAAAGGCGTCGCGCTGGGTATTGCAATTGTTGCTTCCGCCACAGCGATAAATACCAATATAAGCTACTGGATCTAGCTGGGCACAAGCCGTACAAAAACAGTCCCGGTACATTTTCAGGGTAATTTCATAGTCTCCATTACCGAGGTTTTTGTAAGTCATGGAGCCGCCAATGATGTGACGGGCCACCAAGGGAAAACACAAAAGAAACAATAACGAAACCAGAGCAGTTCTCATAGCTGGTAGGTTTTGCGAACCTCGCATTGGTCAAAAAAGCACCTCAAGATAATCCAGGACTTTGTAAACTTCATACCAGAACTTAAGTTTAGCCCTGTGGAGGACATTAAGCGTATGTTTAACATTATTTGTTTGCCGTAAAACGGCCCAATCTCGACTACTCTAACGCAGCAAGTTGAGCTCTCCGGCCCGATTAACCAGGTTTCCAGCTTCATCTTTGAAGCGAATGACATATAAATAGGTGCCGCTGACCACTTGGTCGCCCGCATTTTGCAATCGACCGTTCCAACCAGTGGCGGGGTCGCTGGTCTCATGGACCAATTGTCCCCAGCGGCTAAAAATGCGGAGCACAAATTCGCTTGCATTACCAGGCACCCCATAAATATTAAAGACCTCATTACTGCCATCATCGTTGGGCGAAAAAACATTTGGCACGTAGTACAGGTCAAATGTCTCGATGTTGATCGTTTGAGTAGTCGAATCCCGGCAAGCACCATTGCTGACCCGGAGTTTTACCACGTATTTTCCACCCCCAGGGAATTGAAAACTGGCAGTGGGTGTACCTGCACCGCCTCTGCTGCCAAAATCCCAAGCCCAGGAATTGGCATCGGTAGATTCATCGAGGAAGTTGAAACTGCGGTTGCGGGGGGTATTGTCAACTGGGCTAAAGCTAAACTTGGCTACTGGTTTGATGCCTACCCGAATCTGATTGGCTGCATCTTTTCGCTCCAATTGGCAGGTGCCCTGCGGTGCAATCACCCGATAAGTAACTGGAAAAACACCCGGAGTGGTATAAGCCTTGCTGGTAATTTTACCAATGGCGCTACTGCCGTCGCCCCATTCCCATTCAATGCGGTAGCCAGGTACGTCCATGACCGCAGGCAAGCTCAACGAAGCGTTAATTTGCGCATTGGGCAGGCAAAGGTCAAGTGGAGCAATGGTAGCCCGGATATTGAGGTTGCTGCCCTCGGTGGGAAAATAGTTGATCCGTTGTGAAATGGTATCTTGGCACCCGGAGGTGGTACGTATATCTAATTTGACCAGGTAAGAACCTGCTTTGTCATAGGTCACTTGCGGGCTGGCATCAGTTGAAGTTCGACCATTTCCGAGGTCCCAGTTCAAACTGCGTAGTGCATCGCCGGTACCTAAAATGGAGGTATTCCGCAATTGGATTGGCCCTGCCTGACAAGTAGAGAGCACAGGTGCCATCGCTGCCTGCAATGGTGCCAACACCAATACTTGAATGGCCACCGAATCGGTACAGGCATCACCGGGATTGAGGATCAAAAATCCATTGTAAATACCTGGTGTGCCAAAATCGACCCTGAAAGTCGTATCCGCAGCGCCTTGTCGGCTGATGGGACCAGTGGGGGTGCTGAAACGCCAGCGGTAATTTTTGATCTGGGTGCCCCCTGAACTGGTGCTGCGTAAAACTAGGTTGCTCACCCGGCAAGTGCGAATGACCTGGGTTCCATTGGCCCGTACACTGTCAGCCGCGATTTTTGCTGACAAAAGTTTCTGGCAATTGACTACGCTGAGTTGTAGTTGTCGATAGGTAGTGCTCATCAAGCGACCCTGACGGAATTCCCGCACCATGATGGTGAACACAAACTGTCCGGTGATCATTGGTGTGCCCGTAATGATCCCAGTGCGTGGATCGATCCGAAGATTGGCATTTCGCCCCAGCGGAAATTGGGAGGAAAAATTGGGGCCTCGAAAAGTAATGGTATCGTAAGGAAAAGTGGCAGCCAAGTTGGGTGGCGCATCAGGATCGGGAGCTACGCCATTTCGACTTGTTGCAGGATTGGTTGATGGGCCACCTCCGATGAATACTGGCCCCAGGGAATAAACCAAGCTATCTCCATTTTGATCCGTCGCTGAATGGTCATAAATGAAGGGCACCCCAGTACAAAACAAAGAAGGAGGTTCAACTTTGAACTGCGGGCTGCTGTTGCAAGTCCTTTGGGCTTCAGGAGTGATTTCGATGAAGTGGGTGGCCCCATTTTGTAGAGGATTCACCACATTGCTCAAAGTTGGGGCACGGCAACAAACCTGGTAAACGATGAACCAACTTTGGTTGCTTACTTCCAAGTCAAGGGTAAACGTATAGGTTCCTTGCTCGAGTTGCAAAACTGGCGGTGCCAATACGCAGGCATTATTGGGGTCGGGCTTGAGTGGACTGCGAACCAGATTGAAGTTGCTGGGGCTTGAAAAAGGGCGGGTATCACTGCCTTGGTAAACACTAACCGTAAAGCGATTGCCGCCCACACCGCCATCAAAATCCGAACCACCAGGTATATCTCTGACCACTTTCAAGGTGAAAAGGTAACGATGAATCCCAGTGTTGCCATTGGCCGGGCCAGCACATTGGTAACTCAACTCCCCACCAATCAAGTGACTGGCAAAAATTGGGCTAGAGGTCATCCATGTTCCGAAAATGAATACGAAAGCAAACAATAAACGCCAAAAGCCTGGCGTTTTTTGGACTTTCAAGTGAACCCCGGTCGCCCGAATATTTTTATTGAGATTGCTTTTTTTCATGTTCCGAAAAAGACTTTATGTATGCGAGCTAAAATAGGGTAGACTAATTTGCTTTTGAGGTTTAGCAAGAAAAGAACACAACTTCCTTTCATCTAGTTGTTTTTCTTCTTTTACTAAACCCAAATCCGTCCACCTTATTTTTTACGCTCCTTATGCCGCTTGAGTGGTTGACAATTGGACAAAAAAGGACTGAATAAGTTCAGATGCACTGAAAAGTTCAAAGACCTCTTGTTAACACCACCTCGTGTTTTTTTGCCCAAATACCTTTTGCCCGAATTTTACCAACAGAAAACCGAAAGGATCAATGAGTATGATATTTACCAGTACCCATGTACTAAGTCCTTTTTACGAACAAGACCTCCACCGTGCATTGGATACTTTGCGTGAAGGAGGCCTGGCCTTGATTCCTACAGACACTTGCTGGAGCGTGGCTTGTTTGGTCGATTCAGCGGACTCTCTTGAGCGTTTGCTAAGGTTGAAACGTCAAAAGCACGCTGATCATTTTGAGCTCATGGTAAATTCTATGGTCATGTTCAAGAACCATGTACAGGATATACATCCTCGCTTGGAGACCTTGCTCGCTTACCATTTGCGGCCCTTGAGCATCTTGTTTGATCAGCCGCTGAACCTCCCCGTGAAAACCCTGAACAGTCGCGGGCAGATCACTGTTCGAATGGTCAAAGATCAGTTTAGCCAAGACCTGATTGAAGCGCTCGGTGCACCACTCATCAGCTCATTTGCGCATGTAGGGGGTAGTTTAGAGCCCTTGAACTTCGGTGCAATCAGTTCTGAAATCTTACAAGGCGTAGATTTCACTGCCAAGTACCGTCAAAACGATAAAAATACCGACGAATTGCCCGTGATGGTCAGATTGCTTGAGGATGAGGAAGAGCTGGAGTTTCTCAGAGAATGAGGAAGCTTAGTAACAGTTCAAAAATAAAGCTTTCCAGTTTTTACGGATATTGATCGCAACAAATGTCAATGTCATGGTCAAAATCACGGTCAAAATCATGTTGGCAATCCATGAAAATCCGTTGAATCCGTTTCATCTGTGTTCCTATCCCGCGAAGCGGGGCAAAAAAATTCGTGGCTGCATCGGAGTAACGAAGTTACGAATTGGAATTGTTTATTTGTGGCCTTGTCACTTACCTTAAGTTACTGATGTCCCTCAACAAGAAACAATCGTCAAATTGCGTCATGCCAATTTTGGGATAATAGTTCACCGCTTTGGGTGCTGATAACAAAATCAAAGTGGCCTGAATGCTTTCTTCTTTGGTACGGCGAATAAGGGCTTTGCCAATGCCCTGGTGCTGGTAAGCCTCGTCCACGGCGAGGTCAGAAAGGTAAGTACAATACACAAAGTCAGTCAGGGAGCGGGCTACGCCCACCAATTTGTCGCCATCGCGAGCGGTGATGACCAGATTGCCGTATGCTAGCATTTTAACCAAGCGTTCATGGTCGTTGATGGGCCTTCTTTCGCCCAAGGTAGATCTGATCAACAGGTCGCGGAACTCTTCAACGCTGAGCTCATTTTCGATTTGGTATTGGATCATGGTCACAGTTTAATTTGAGCAGGCCAAAATATCAAATTAGCCCCAAGTTGCCAAACCCTAGACTTTATGTCCATTCTGAAACCTTTGGAGAAAGACAGTCTCAAGAATCAAACGAGGTTTTTTGTGTAAACTACATTTTTTGTCTAAATCAGAATTGGCAAAATTACAGCATTATTTGAGTGACGTTGACCAATTTTGTCTGAACAAGAATTTTAAAGAATTGGCCCGCTTTCATGTCAAGGCGTGACACAGCGCGGTCATCAACGCCTCTTGTTCAGCAGGAAAATCACAAAATTCACAGCTTCTAAATATTCTCAGAAGGTTTCAGAATATAGAAAGGTAAAGTAGGTTTCAGAGGGAGCACAAAAAATGGAATACCAAGATCCACTGTGCTTCGGCCACATCCGGGTTCCGTCTTTTCAACTTTCCAATATTTCAACTTTTAACTAAATTTTTCTACTCTCTTTTTACCAGATTTTCCAACCATGTTGGCAGAAGGCCCGTCTAGCCAAGCAAAACCTCTATGAACCATGCGTAAATTAGCACTGCTTCTATTGTTTCCGTTTATCGCTTTGCTCTTTCAAGCTTGTGAAGGCGAAGGCGACCCCTCTGTTCCCAAAACCGAAATCAGCTGCGGCAAAGACCCCGAACTCTGCTCCCTGGCTGAAGCCAACAACAAACTAGGCTTTGATTTACTGCGCCGCATCAGTGCCGATAAGCCATTGAACAACGTCTTTATTTCGCCTACCAGCATCGGCACAGCCCTGAGCATGGCTTTGAACGGTGCGGATCAAAAAACCAAGGACGAAATGCTGGCACTTTTGGGTGCGGGCAAAAAGACCTTGCCGGAGCTCAATGCAGCCTACGAAAAACTCATTTCCAGCTTGCCCAGCATTGACCCCAAAGTAAAACTCAGCCTGGCCAACTCGATATGGTACCGCAAGGGTTTCATCGTGGAATCTTCTTTTCTCGACGTCAACCGCAAGAGCTTTTTCAGCGAAGTACGCGAACTGGATTTCAGCAACCCTGGTGCACCAGGAATCATCAACGGCTGGGTGAACGAAAAAACCAACAAGCTCATCCCCAGCATCATCGACCAAATTCCTGATAATGCGGTGATGTACCTGATCAATGCCATTTACTTCAAAGGGCAGTGGACCAAGGCCTTCAACCCCAAAGAAACTTACGAAACGGAGTTTAGCACGGGCAATCGGCAATCGGTGAAGGTCAAAATGATGACTTACAACTACAGTTACGCAAGCCGCCCTTACTTCGAGACCAGTAAGTTTCATGGAACTTTGTTGCCTTATGGTGATTCCACTTATACCATGACTTTCCTTTTGCCCAAGGAAAACTACACGGTCAACGATATTTTGCCTGACTTGAACCACTCCAATTGGTTGGCCTGGGCCAACAACATCAAAAGCCAGGAGATTTTCTTTGGCCTGCCCAAGTTCAAAATGAGCTACGAGCGTACCCTGAACGAAGACCTGAAAGCCCTGGGCATGAAGGATGCATTTGTACCAGGAGTGGCCAATTTCTCCAACATCAACAAAACCCAAAAGGACTTGCACATCTCAGGGGTGCGCCACAAATCTTTCATTGAAGTGGACGAAGCGGGAACCAAAGCCGCAGCGGTAACTTCGGTGGAGGTCGGGGTCACTTCGGTACCCAACTATCCAAACCTGGTATTGAACCGCCCCTTCTTGTTCATCATCAGCGAAAACAAGACCAACAACATCCTCTTTTTGGGTAAAATGATGGACCCCAGCAAGGAACAATAATCCCACGGACGCCCAAGTCCTCAGATACTAGTGGTCCAAATTGTAAATCTGCCCCAAGTTCCACGGGCTCTTTGTCTCCGTAGCTGCGTTGTTCGTTGGTTAAATAGTCCACTATTTTCCCTCCTCTCGCCTTGCTACAAAGCCAAATAGCCTGCCTGGAACCTAGGGGGTATTTGTAATTCGTACCACTAGTAAACCGTATTTTTATAGGCGTGATCACGAACGAGGTCACGCCTTTTTTTATCATGAAATAAGCCTCCCAACGTTTGTTAAACTTCAAAAGTCTGGTAAACGTTGGGAGGCTTATTTCTCAGCATATCCAATAGTGTGGGCTTTGACTTATCCCTTTAACCCTGCTTGGGATAAGGCCGCCAAGTGTAGCTTTTGTGTACAATTTTCCAGCTGCCTTCGTATTTCAGCAGCAAAAAATAATCGGTAAAAATCCGAAAGTTAGGGACTACGATCTCCGCTTTAGAAGTAGCGGCGTCTTTTTCAAAATCAATCGAAATGATGCGGCCGATGCGATTGGCTTTTTCACCGGGTTTGACATTGGCGATGTACTTTTCGCCCGAACGGGTAAGCAGGCTGTCTTTATCGGTCACTGCGTACAGGTTGAAATTAGGATGAAAAGCCTTCCGCAGTTTTTCGGGCTCGCCATTGGCCGTACCGTCGATGTAGAGCATCAAGGTTTCGGTGATTTGTTCGATCTCTGACTTGCTGTTGGTGGTTTGGGCTTGGCTGGGATTCAGCAACAGCAAGAAAAATGAGAGCAGGCAGGTGGTTTTCATAAACAGGCTTTTAATGATCGGATTAAATGAATATCCACACTTTAGCCCAATTTTTTCCAAAAATGAACCCAATCAAAGCAAAATGAAGCTAAAAGTGTGGCTTGCTGCAAAGCGAATTCGATAAAACATGAACAAGGAAAAACCAAAAGCGTTATGTTTGAGCGAATTTTCGCTAATCTAGTGTGCTCAACCTTGATTGGCACAATAACCATAACTACTCAAGCACCAACAATGACAATTGAAGAAATCACAGGAACCTTCCAGGCGATGGCTGGCAATGTACCCAGCATCGGCAAAACCCTCAAGTTTGCATTCGACGAAGGCACTGTTTTCCTGGACCTGACTGGCGACAAAGCCCAAGTGAGCAACGAAGACAAAGACGCGGACTGCACCATTATCACCAGCATCGACACCCTCAATGCCCTGCGCAAAGGCGAACTCAACCCAATGATGGCGGTGATGAGTGGCAAGGTAAAAATCAAAGGCGACATGGGCGTGGCTATGAAACTACAATCGCTGTTCAGCTGAGCATGAATTTTTGCAGCTTGCCGAGAAGCCTGGATTGACATTGCTCAGTCCAGGCTTCTTGCATTTTAGGCAAGAAAAGGGCGGAATACACGTTTAAGAGAGGACAGCGTAACGCTCCCTAATGTGCTTTTTGGAAAAATAAACCACAACCATGAAAACCTCGACTTTTCTACTCCTCGCCTGCCTTTGTTGCAGCTTTTTGGGTTGCGACAAAAAAGAAGACAACCAAACACCCAACACCGATACCTTTGATGCAAACGGCAAGACCCTGCTGGGTAGTGCCAATTTCAGCAGTGCAGCACACGCCACTAGCGGTACGGTGAAAGTCTACAGCGACAATACCAGTAAGTACCTGGTGTTGGAGAATTTCAAAACCGATAAAGGCCCAGACCTCTACATTTACCTCTCTAATGACTTGAAGGCTACCAACTTCAGCAACATCACCAAGCTGGACCAGTATTCCGGCAGCTTCTTCTTCAAATTCGACAAAACGGTGGATGAGAAAACCAAGGACAAAGTCTTGATTTGGTGTAAGCAGTTTTCGGTGCTGTTTGGTAGCGCAGATTTATAGGAAACGGTTTTCTGAAAACTTCGGAAAAGTATCAACAGCGGTGATTCTTATGCTGAAAACGATCGCTAATGTGACGTTGACTGACCAACGTTAGGGACTTACAGCCCCGCCAGCATGATGCTGATTAAGGTGCAGTTGGCCTATCCGGGAAGTTCTCCGAAGTTTTCAGGGTTTTAGAAAAACTCACAAGTCAAGGCATCACTTTTGCTTCGCCGGGCATGCAAAGTGCTTCTAACTGGTTTTCGGAACCCTGAAAAACGTTGAAATCCACTGCGCCTTCGATGCCTGGCAACTCGCCAGTATCTTTGTGTTGCCAAAACTGCCATTGGCGGCCATCGGCCAAGCGGGGTTGGCGCAGGCTGTGGTAGCGGGCGATCCAAAGCGGATAATCCTCAAAATGCCCACCTGCCAGGTAAGTATTGTAAAACTTCTGATTGGTATAAATGATCGGCTTAACTCCATAAGCTATCTCCACCATGTACAGCCAGGTGATCATGTTGCTCATGAGCTCAATTTTATTGACGCCATCAAGCACCTCAACGTCCAACACGGGCGGCAGATCACCTGGTTTGAGATTTACATTGCGGATGAAATTGAGGGCTTGCTGCTCAGGAGAGACGCTGGGGCGGAAAAAATGATAGGCCCCACGGCGCAATTGTACCTTTTTGATCGCTTCCCAATTGTCGCAAAAAAACTGGTCGTTGAGGCTAATGCCCTCGGTCGCTTTTACAAAAACAAAACCCAAGTTGGCTTGGGCGACCTTGTTCCAGTCAATGTCCGCTTGGTAATGGGATACATCAATGCCTTTGACCTTGTATTTGCCATAAGCACCTGGAAATTCTCGATACGCCATCCAGGCAGCGGCACCAATCAACAATATGCACAACACCATACGCAGCTGCTCGCGGGTTTTCTCCCGCCAGGCTTTGCTGGGTGCTTCCGTCGCAGGCTCAATGGTGGCTGCTATGTGCATTGCATGTTTCATGGAATCAATGTCAAGTAGTTTGTGCTTACGTTTGGTTTGATGTACGAAAAAATACGGCTTGGGGTTTATTCAAAAATACAACTTCTCTTGTTACCGTACTCAATTTTAAAGATTTGGTAACAAAACACAGATTTTCGCACTTTGATATTCGAATCAAAGTGTGTAAAACAGGACCTGTTGTAAATTGGGTTGTAAAAAGCCGCTTAGAATATTGACAAGATAAGGGAATTTTGTAAAACTCACCTAATTCTTTTGCAAGATTTTGTCATGACCAAGGCGAAAAAAAGTTGAAGAGTACGATGTTGAAAGGTTGAAGAGAGAGTAGAGGGCTGATTTTATTGATTTTGTACCCACAAGCGGCCAAATTTGCAATGCTGGCCCTTTTGATCACAGAATTGAACGTCATACCAGCCTTTTTTCAACTCATTGGGTAACTTCAGGCCTTTGTTGGGACCAAGTTTCAAGCCTTCGTAAGTTTGGCTTTGGCCTTGTTTGTCAACCAAAATTATTTTTGCTACACTTTTGATCTTCAAATTTTTACCACCTATTTCACCGCTCTTATTGTCATAGTTCAAGGAAAGCAGCGGCTCGGTTTTAGGCTTGAGTTTTTTGATTGCTTCGCCTTCTCGGATGTGGAAAAACTGTTTGGCCTGCAGTTTGTGGTAATGCTCTACTTTCCCGGAGGGCCAGCGTATTTCTAAGCTGTCAGTTGCGGTTGCGTTGCCCAAGCCAAAGTGTACCCGCAAGTCATTTTGGCTTTGAAAGGCGTTGTGGGCGCTGATTTCGCGCATCTGCCATATCCATTGGCCATTGATCCTGGCTTTCAGGCGCAGTAAAGCACCGATGGCCGAGCGATTGCTACTTACTCCCTCCAGGCTCAATTGCACCCAATTGCTGGTAGACAGGAGAGTGTTTTGATACAAAGTCCGGGCATTTACCCCGCCATTGGCGTAAAAGTCCAGGTCGCCATCGTTGTCGTAATCCCCTACACTGATGCCTGCGATGCTGCGACCTGGATGGGCTGGGGTTTGAGTTTGACTAAAATTTCCATTCCCATCATTCCAATACAAAATAACATAAGCAGCCGAGTCTTTGGTAAATATACCATCCAGGTCGCCATCGTTGTCGAGGTCGGCCCAGGAGTTGCTCAAATTGGCTCGGCGGGTGGTAAAAGTGTGGTTTTCGGCTCGGTATTCTCCGTTCACGTTGCGCCAAAAACGGCTCGGAGCGCCCATGTAGTTGGTGAGACAAATGTCGCGGTCGCCATCGTTGTCCACATCGGGAAATGAATAGACCTGTCCATCCTCCATTTGCCCAAAGGGAGCTGCGAGTAAGCGTTCCAGGGCAAAAATACCCCTTTCGCGCAGTAAGTTTTTGTAGCAAAAGTCAGGCCCCAGTTTGCCGCCAGGGCCACTGCCCACAAACAAGTCAAGGTCACCATCCAGGTCATAATCGGCCCAAATGGGGATGGTATAAGGTGCCAGTGAATCACACAGTTCAATTCCTTTGAAAGCATGAAATTTGCCCTGCTGGTCTTGTAAATAGAACTTGGAAGGAAAGGGCCCCACAGGATGAAAACCCCGTGCATGAACCCACAAGGGGTCCAATCGGCCATTGGCATCAGGATCGGCCAAGGCGCAGTCCCAGGCTGGATAGTCGTTCCCCAGGCCAGGGAGCAAGTCATTTATTTTTTGGAAAACGCCCTTTTCTTGTCGAAACAAAGTGGCATTTCGGTTGGCAGTCAACAAATCGGGGTCTCCATCGTTGTCCAAATCGCCCCAGCTGCCACCTGCTGCGAGTTGCTGGCTCATGTCGCAGGGGGTATTCGCTAGCCGGATGAATTGCCCTTGCCCCAAGTTTTTGAACAAAACATTGGGTGCTACAAACAGATCAATGTTGTGATCGCCGTCGAGGTCAATCCAGGAGGCACCTTTATAGGGTGCAGGAGTAGGCCTGAAGCTCACCACTGGATTGGTAGTATCGGCAACCATCAAAAAGCTGCTTTGGGCCCTTGCAACGATGTTAAAAAAGACAATCAAGGTACCCAAAACAGTTGGTAACAAAACAATTTTCATAGCTTTTCTCACCATCATTTTATTCATCCAAACCAGTTGATCAAAAGCCAGCACCCAGCCCTAAGACTCAAAGGGCCAGAGTGCTAACCAGTAATCTCACTTGATTATAAAATCATCCGAAAAGTGCTGTTTTGTCTTAAAAAGCGAGTAAATCTCCTTTTACATTTACCTCTTTTGTGAAAAAATGCGCGAATTTGGCCGCATGGAACCCAATTCACCCTCATTTGATACCTGGACCAGCTTATTTTCCTTTGCCATTGTGCAAGCTTTACTGCTCGCCATTGTGCTGTGGATCAAAGGGCCAAAACAACGCTTGTTGGGGCATTTGCTTTTTCTTTTTGCCCTGATGTTGTTCGAATATGTGGTGTGGTGGACGGGTTATTACCAGCGTTTTCCGCATGTGATGAACGTGAGTGCGCAGTTGCCTTTTTTGTTTGGCCCGCTGCTGTGGTTTTACCTGCGGGCGGTATATGAAAACAAAAAATGGCGTTGGGCCGATGCCTGGCATTTTCTGCCCTTTGTTTTGGCTTTTGCCCAAAGACTGCCCTGGTACATGCAGTCTGGCGAAGAAAAACTAGCGGGCATGATGCAAAGGGATTTGAGCTGGGTGCGCTGGTTGGTGCTCAATGCCCGTTTGTTGCACCTGGGGATTTATGCGGTATTGATCCTGCGTTTTGCCTGGCAACAACAGCAAACCCCAGCCACCCGCCGTTGGATTTGGATACTGAGTCTGGGCTTCGCCTTGTTCAGTTTGAGCTACATCAGTTACTTTGTTTTGTCGCGGTTTTCTTTTTTCAATTTGCAATGGGATTATCAGGTATCGCTGTCGATGACCCTCTTGATTTTTGCCATTGCTTACCTGGGCTATGTACAACCCTCGGTTTTTGAGGATTTGGACTGGAATCCGATTACTACTTCCAAGAAGAACATCCCTACCCAACTCAGCGAAAAAACCATGCTGGAGCTCCGCAAGCACTTAGAAATGATCATGCAAAAAGAGGCCCTTTACCTGGAGCCAGAACTGCGCCTCGAAGCCCTGGCCAAGCGCTTGGGTGTGTCGAGGTACCAGCTTTCGGAAGTGCTGAACAAGGCCATCGGCTGCAATTTTTATGAATACCTCAATGATTTGCGCATCGAAAAAGCCCAACAACTGCTTTTGGAGGATGTGCAGGGCAAGTTATCGATCAAGGAAATCGCCTATGAAGCGGGATTCAACAACAAGGTGTCGTTTTACAATGCTTTTCGGAAAAAATTCGGTGTTGCGCCCCTAGAATACCGACGGGTGAAGTTGTTGAACGGGGAAATGACGGATGAGCAGTAGATCAGCTATGGGAATTCTGATTGGCAATGTTTTTGAAATACGATAGACAACATACGAGATACGACATATGATTTGAGGGCTCGCCGGGAAGATTTGTCGTGTTTTTGGGTTTTCGTATGTACGGCTTGGGGTTTTTGAAATTTACAACACACGTCACATCAAAACAAAACTGGCATACCCACACCCTCCAAGTGCAAATATGCCAGTAAGTTTTTACGAAAACCAACTCTAATCACCGTGTAAGGTACATCGAGCGGTTGCGGTCCAATTCGCGGAAAAACGGATCGGTCAGGTCCTTGATGTAGCGAATTTCTTCGCCAGTGGATTTCATTTCCGGTCCGAGTTGCTTGTCCACGTTCGGGAATTTATCGAAGCTGAACACAGGAACCTTGATCGCAAAACCACTGGGTTGTGGTTGGATTACAAAGTCCTTGAGTTTGTGCGTGCCCAACATCACTTGGGTGGCAATTTTCAAGTAAGGCACCTTGTAGGCCTTGGCGATGAACGGCGTGGTGCGCGAAGCACGAGGGTTGGCTTCGATCACATATACCTTATTGTCCTTGATGGCAAACTGGATGTTGATCAAACCACGGATGTTCAGGGCGCGGGCCAGTTTTTCGGCATACTCCACCATTGTATTCACCGCTTCTACCGACAAGCTGTAAGTGGGCAATACCGCCGAGCTGTCGCCAGAGTGGATGCCCGCAGGCTCGATGTGCTCCATGATGCCCATGATGTGGATGTCGTCGCCGTCGAAAATGGCGTCGATTTCCGCTTCTTTGGCGCGGTCGAGGAAGTGGTCGATCAACACGCGGTTTTCAGGCATGTGCTTGAAAATGGTCAAGACCTGGCGTTCTACTTCCTGGTCGTTGATCACGATGCGCATGTTTTGGCCGCC
This sequence comes from Chitinophagales bacterium, assembly GCA_013299105.1. Taxonomy (GTDB): domain Bacteria; phylum Bacteroidota; class Bacteroidia; order Chitinophagales; family Saprospiraceae; genus Haliscomenobacter. Next base: position 66,825 of record JAAFJY010000039.1, read on the forward strand.
CAATACGTAAGAGGGGCGCACAAGCACCGGGTAACCGACCCTGTTGGCAATGGCAATGGCCTGGTCTACGTCGTCGGCCACACCATATTCAGGATAGGGGATATCCAGCTCCTTGAGTAGGTCGGAGAAAGCGCCGCGGTCTTCGGCCAAGTCCATGTTTGGAAAGCTGGTACCGATGATCGGGATGCCTCTTTGGTGTAGGGTTTCGGCCAGTTTCAGGGCGGTTTGTCCACCGAGTTGCACGATTACGCCGATTGGCTTTTCCAGTTCGATGATCGACTCCAGGTGCTCCCAGAAAACGGGCTCAAAGTAAAGCTTGTCGGCCATGTCAAAGTCGGTCGAAACCGTTTCGGGGTTGCAATTGACCATGATGGCCTCGTAACCCACTTCTTTGATGGCCAAAAGCCCGTGTACGCAGCAGTAGTCAAACTCAATGCCCTGGCCGATGCGGTTCGGACCCGATCCCAGCACGATCACTTTTTTGCGATCGGAGGAGATACTCTCGTTTTCGCTGTCGAAAGTAGAGTAATAATAAGGTGTCTTGGCTTCAAATTCGGCAGCGCAGGTGTCTACGATTTTGTAGGTACGCTCGATTTTCAGCTTTTTGCGCTGTTTGGTTACGTCCTCTTCCTTCACCCGCAGCAACCAGGCGATTTGGGCATCGGAATAACCTACCTCCTTCAGTTCGCGGAAAAACGGCTCGGACAAGTCAGAGGGCACGTTGAAGCGCATGATCTCCTTGTCGTAGTTCACCAGGCGTTTGATTTGCTTGAGGAACCACATGTCGATATGGGTCAGCTTTTGGATGGTTTGTAGGGGTACACCCAAGCGGATGGCGTCCTTGATGCGGAAAATGCGGTCGTCGCTGGCCACTTCCAAGCGGCCCAGTACGTCTTCTACCCGCACCCATTCCTTCATATCGGCACCCAGGCCTTTGCGCCCATTTTCAAGCGACTGACAGGCTTTTTGCAGGGCTTCCAGAAAATTGCGACCGATGGACATGACCTCACCTACCGATTTCATTTGCAAGCCCAGGGTATTGTCGGCACCGGGGAATTTGTCGAAATTCCAGCGGGGCATTTTTACGATCACATAGTCCAGGGTAGGCTCAAAGAAAGCCGAGGTGGTCTTGGTGATCTGGTTTTTCAATTCGTCCAGGGTGTAACCGATGGCCAGTTTGGCCGCAATTTTGGCGATGGGATAGCCCGTTGCCTTGCTGGCCAAGGCTGAGGAGCGAGAAACGCGGGGATTGATCTCAATCACGATCAGGTTTTCGGTCACGGGGTCTTGCGAGAACTGGATGTTGCACCCCCCCGCAAAATTGCCCAAAGAGCGCATCGCCTGGATCGCCTCATCGCGCATTTGCTGGTAAGCGGTGTCGCTAAGGGTCATGGCGGGTGCTACGGTGATGCTGTCGCCTGTGTGGATGCCCATGGGGTCGAAGTTTTCGACGGTACAGATGATCACCACGTTGTCATTCTTGTCGCGCAGCAATTCCAGCTCAAATTCTTTCCAACCCAAAACCGCTTTTTCCACCAGGACTTCGTGGGTAGGCGAGGCAGCAAGGCCCCGACGTAGGGCCGCGTCGAATTCTTCTTCTTTGTGTACAAAGCCGCCGCCGGTACCGCCCAAGGTGTAAGAAGGGCGGATTACCAGTGGATAGCCGATTTTTTGTGCGGCTTCTTTGCCCTCCAAGAATGAGTTGGCAATTTGTGAAGGCGCTACCGACAGACCGATGTTGATCATGTGCTGGCGGAAAGCCTCACGGTTTTCGGTCAATTCGATGGCTGCGATGTCCACGCCGATCATGCGCACCCCATATTTTTCCCATACGCCCTGTTTGTCTGCTTCGATCGCCAGATTTAGGGCAGTTTGGCCGCCCATGGTAGGCAGAACTGCGTCAATTTTGCGCTCTTCCAGGATTTTGATGATGCTTTCTACCGTCAAAGGTTGCAGGTAGATGTTGTCGGCGGTGACCGGGTCGGTCATGATGGTCGCCGGGTTGGAGTTGATCAAAGTCACTTCGATTCCCTCTTCTCGCAAGGAGCGCGAGGCTTGGGATCCGGAGTAATCAAATTCGCAGGCTTGTCCGATGACGATCGGCCCACTCCCGATGATCAGTACGGATTTGATGGAATTGTCTTTAGGCATGGTTTACTCGTTTCCAAAATTGCCCGCAAAGGTAATCAAAAGGCCGGGGATGAGTACACGGAATTTCAGAAAATTACGAAGCCGAAAGGGGGAGTTGAAGAATAGTTGAGCAGTTGAGGGGTTTTGGAGTTGAGAAGTGGGGGCTGGAAATTGAGCTTGTTTTTGGCTGGTAAATTGATTTTTAGAAGAGATTTAGCGCGGTATAAAATTATAATGCGCTAAATGTACTATTCTTTGAGTACTTTTAGCGCGATATAAAATCATAATGCGCTAAATCTATCTTTAAATGCGAGCAACAATCATCGGAAGGGAGCGCCAGATCAAAGAAATGAAGGCCGCTTTGCAATCAGATCGCCCTGAGATGGTGGCCTTGATTGGCCGACGGCGGATTGGAAAAACTTTTTTGGTGAGTCAGTTGTACGGCGAATACATTGACTTTGAATTAATTGGGCTTCAGCATGGCAACCAAGCGGCACAGTTGCAAAACTTCACTTTGAGTTTGGGCAAATATTTCCCTGATTTTGCTTTCAAAAAAATGCCTACCAACTGGCTTGAAGCGTTCTTCATCCTGGGAGAAGCCCTCGAATCGCTCCCCAAAACCGAGAAGAAAGTCATTTTTCTGGACGAAGTCCCCTGGATGGGAACTAAACGCTCTGGATTCATCACTGGACTGGGCTATTTTTGGAATGCTTGGGCTTCAAAGCACAATGTTGTAGTGGTCATCTGCGGTTCAGCAGCTTCCTGGATGATCAAAAAAGTGATCAATGACAAAGGCGGCTTGCACAATCGCGTGACCAGGCTTTTGTATCTCTACCCTTTCACCCTGGCCGAAACCGAGGCCTATTGTCAAGCTAAAAACATCAAACTCAATCGCTACCAACTCCTGCAAATATACATGGTTATGGGTGGCGTGCCCATGTACCTGGATTTGCTCAAACCGGGCTTGTCGGCGGTGCAAAATATCCAGCAGGCTTGCTTTGAAGACGGCGCTTACTTGCGGAATGAATTTGATCGATTGTACCAATCCTTGTTCGACAACCACGACAACCATGTCAAGATCATTCGAGCCCTGGCCGAACGCCAGCAGGGCCTCAACCGTGATCAAATAGCCCAGGTGGCCAAAATGCACAACGGTGGAGTGCTGACGGAATACCTCGACGAATTGGAAAAATCGGGGTTCATTACTGTTTATGGCGGTTATGGCAAAAAAGTGAAAGACAATTTGTACCGCCTAAGCGACCTCTACTCGTATTTCTACCTCACTTTTCTCGAACCACTGGGGAAATCCAGTAAAATTGACTTCACCAAACTTAGTGACTTGCCCAAATGGAAAACCTGGAGTGGATACGCCTACGAAAATGTTTGTTTGGCCCATGTGGACCAAATCCGCAAAGCACTGGGTATATCGGGCATGGCCTCTTCAGTAGCCTCGTTTTTGGCCAAGCCCAAAGACGGTTTGCCTGGTACTCAAATTGACCTGCTGATCGACCGCAGCGACCAGTCAATCAATCTCTGCGAAATCAAATTCAACGCAGAAAAATATGTAGTCAGCAAGGCTGATGTAGAAAATTTTCAGCATAAAAAAATGGTTTTTAGGCACCATACTAAAACCCAAAAACATCTTTTTATTACCCTCATCACCACCTTTGGCGCGGCGGACAACGAGCATCGGCTGGGAGAGGTGGACCAGGTGCTGGAGTTGGGGGATTTATTCCAGCCCTAAAACCATCCACCCCAATCCAGCGTTCCATTTTTAGCTATCTTGGCAACCTGATTTTTTTAACCTTCAAAAACTACCAAAATGGACAAGGACCAACTAACGGAACAGCTGAACGCAGCCAAAGAAAAAGCCCAAGAAAAACTGGCCCAACTGAGCGAACTGGCCAAAGAAGGCGCTGCTGAAGCCAAAGAAGAAATCCAGGAGCAAATCGAATTCCTGAAAGGCGCAACTTCTAATCTCGACGAAAAATTAGCCGAACTGGGCAAAGAAGCGGGCGAGGAATTTGAAGAACTGAAGGAAAAAGCCGCTCAAGGCATCAGTGCCCTGAAAGACAAATTCAAAGATTGGTTCTAAATCGAAGTTGAAAAGTTGAAGAGTTGAAAGGTTGAAAAGATGCCCGAAGCCCTCTCTCTTCAACTTTTCACTTTCCAACATTTCAACTAAATGGACTTAAACCTACGCGGTAAAAATGCCCTCGTTGGTGGCAGCAGCAAAGGCCTGGGCAAGGCCGTGGCCATCGAATTGTCGAAACTGGGGGCCAACGTGATTTTGGCGGCCCGTTCAGCGGAGTTATTGGCCGAAGTCATCGGCGAACTCGACCACAACCATCCAGGACAGGGTCACCAGTTCTTGGTGGTCGACTTCAAAGACCTGGAAGATACCCAGCGCAAAATCAAAGGATTGATCAGCGGCCAGCCCATCCATATTTTGGTCAACAATACGGGCGGCCCAGCGGGCGGACCGATCATGGAGGCCACTTCGGATCAATTTTTGGAGGCATTCAGCGCTCACTTGCTCACGGCCCAAACCCTGGTCAAACTGGTCGCACCAGGTATGAAAAAAGAAGGCTTTGGCCGTATTCTCAACATCATTTCTACCTCGGTGCGCATCCCGCTTGACAACCTGGGCGTGTCCAACACCGTGCGCGGTGCGATGGCCAGCTGGGCCAAAACGGTAGCCAACGAGCTCGCGCCCTTTGGCATCACCGTAAACAACGTTTTGCCAGGTTTTACCGAAACCGATCGCTTGTTTGAAGTGTTGTCCAATGCAGCAAACAAGAAGGGTCATAGCTTAGAGGAGGAAAAAGTCCTCGCCACTCAAAGCATCCCGATGGGTCGTTTCGGTCGCCCCGAGGAGTTTGCCGCCGCTGCCGCTTTTTTGGCCAGTCCAGCAGCCAGTTACATCACGGGTACGAGTTTGCTCGTGGATGGCGGACGGACGCGTAGCATCTGAATTGAGTTGAAAGGTTGAGTGTTGAAAGGTTGAAAAGAAGGGACTGGTGGTCAACATTGAGTTTTTATCTCAGTGAAAACTAAACTGTTCTCTCATCAGCACTAAGTTTTTCCGAAAATCTTCAATCAACGCCCTCCCTTCAACATTTCAACATTTCAACTAATAATATGCCCACCTGGTACGACGCCAAGGTCTTAAAAATCGAAAATGAGAGCCCGAACACCCGCCGCTTCTGGGTGGAGGTAGCGCAATTGGAGCAATTCGACTTCAAAGCCGGGCAATTCGTGACGATGGACCTCCCTATCGGCGAAAAACGCCTGGAGCGTTGGCGAAGCTATTCTATCGCCGATGCGCCCGATGGAGACAATGTCCTGGAATTTTGCATCGTCAAATTGGACGGCGGGCGGGCCACTACCTACCTTTTTGATGAAGTGGAACCAGGCTCTTCCCTGCGCTTCAAAGGGCCGGATGGCGCTTTCGTTTTGCCGGATACCATCGAAAACGACGTGGTGATGATCTGCACAGGCACCGGGGTAGCACCTTTTCGCAGCATGTTGGGCGATATTGTCAACAGCGGGAAAACTACTCGTGGTTTGCACCTGATTTTTGGCACTCGGCAGGCAGAGGGTATGTTGTACACCAGTGAATTTCAGGCTTTGCAGGCGCAATTGCCCAATTTTCATTATTCAGTGGCACTATCGCGGGAAAATGATTGGGGTAAACTGCCTCAAGGCATCGACATTCGCCACGGTTATGTGCACCAATTTTACCTCGAACAGTACGCCCAAGTCCGGCCCGATGTCCGCTTCTACCTTTGCGGCTGGCAAAATATGGTGGATGAAGCGGTACAACAGCTGACCCAGGTGCTAGGATATGATAATAGGCAAGTGGTTACGGAGCTTTATGGGTAGGGTCTAAGTTGATATTAGTACGCTGAGATTTTCATGTTGAAAAGTGTTTAGGACCGCGCCATGTCACGCCTTGGCATGAAAGCAGACCAATTCTGAAATTCTTTAAAATTCGGTCCCGATCTAAAAAGGTATGTTATGTTTATGCGATGATAAAAGAAGAAGAATTCCAACTCTTACGCTCGCATCAGTACTGTGACAACGAGGCTTGCAGTTCCTATGGCCAAACTGGTCAAGGCAACATTCAGATCAAGACCCGCAAAAAGAGCCAATTGCTTTGTAACCAGTGCGGGTAACTTTTCTCTGTCAGGAAAGGTACGATGTCTTCAGGTCTTCGGACCCCAATGGATAAAATTGTAAATGCCTTAAGCTTATTGCAAGCGGTATGGGGATGAATGCTGTGGGGCGCCAAACGGGGGTAAGAAATGAAAGCCTTCATTCCTGGATATTGCTTGCTTCGAAGCATGTGGAAGAGCTAAGTGCCTATATGGAAAAGCAAATGCACTTAGATCAAGTGCAAATAGATGAGTTTTGGTCTTTCATTCGAAAAAAACGAAAATTTAGACGAAGCAGAGCTCTTGGCAGAGGAGTTAAATCCAGAACTAGCAGATATACAGAGAGATTGGTGGATGTTCATAGCTGTATTGCCCAGGGCAAACGCATTAAAATCCTATTAAATTAAGAGGTTTAAAGCTATTTTGTCATCAAAAAGATGGAACCATCCAATCCCAATCGGCTAAATGATTTAATCAAGGGTTTAGAGCAGATAAAAG
>JAAFJY010000004.1:0-146412 GCA_013299105.1 Chitinophagales bacterium
TTTATGAACTGGCACTCGAAAACTTCTTTCTGCAAGTCACACCTGAAAATTTGACCGAGGCATGGTTGGGGGCTTATTTCGCCAACCTGAAGCGCATCGCCCAGCAGTTTTGATTATTGTACGGTGGCGTCTAGAGAGCCATTCTCTTTCCATCTAGTTTTGTGTGCATCAAAAACACAAACCAATGACGCACACTTTTCACAAATTTTGGTTGAAAATTACGGCCATCGTAGTGGGGTCCTTTGGACCAGTATTTTTTTTAGGAACCATGGGCAAGACCTCCGAATCGGCCCGATTTACCCTCGATTTTTTGAGTTGGCCTTTGGATGGCGCTACTACTTTTGATCATCCAGACACCCATTTTTTGTCGGCGCTAACTGGTGGATTTTTACTGGGCTGGGGCGTAATGATCTGGGGGCTTTCCGTTTGGGTTTATGACCAAGCGCCGGAGGCAGTCAGGAAATCAGTTTTAACCGGGCTATTGGCTTGGTTCTTTTTAGACAGCACTGGGTCGTACTTGTCTGGAAATGCATCCAACGTATTTTTCAATGTACTGGTCTTGTTATTTGCAGTAGGCCCATTGTGGAAAACCGCGAAAGAGGTTTAAAATTACTTTGTTCGTTCAGGTTTAGCGTGCTATTTTTCGTCTTGTACTGAAAATCACAGCGCATGTACGGGCAGACCAATAACAACTTGTATAACTTTTGGCAAATCTTGACTTTTGGCTGCTTGTTGAGCCTTGCTCTTTCCTGTTCACAGCGCAGCGTTTTGGGCAAAAAATCAGCTGATACAAGTTTGGCTTACAACCAAAATCCTGAAGTTTTGGCAAAAGGCAAGCAGTTGTTCAACAATTACTGCTCGACTTGTCACAATTTCAGCCAACGGGGGATCGGTCCTAGCTTGGACCAAGTTACCAAAGTCGCATCGGCTACCTGGATCAAAAAATTTGTAAAAAACGCCCAGGTAATGATCGACCAACGCGATCCGCGTGCTTTGGAATTGTTCAACAGTTACCAGCAGGTGATGCCGCCTTTCGAAGGGCTTAAAGATGCTGATTTGGACGCGATTTTGTCCTACATCCACAGCGAAAGGCGCTTGGTGAAACCCCAATACCCAGAGTTGCCCGGTGGGGTCATCAACCCGATTGAACCCAAAATTGCCAAAAGTGGCTTGGCCCTGGACCTAAAACACGTCGCAACTGCCCCCGCAACTGATGCCAAGGCTCCCATTGCCCGCATCAATCAAATGCGGATTTTGCCGGGCGAAAAAGAGCGTTGGTTCATACACGACTTGCGTGGCTTTTTGTACGAACTGATCGACAACAAATGGGAAATTGCCTTGGACATCAGCCAGGGGCGACCTAATTTCATCAATAGCCCCGGCATGGGTACGGGCTTGGGCAGCTTTGCTTTTCATCCTGAGTTTTACCAAAATGGATTGTTTTACACCACCCATACCGAAGCTGCGGGCAGCAAAAAGGCCGATTTTGCCTACCCGGATTCGATCAAAGTGACCCTACAATGGGTTTTGAGCGAATGGAAAATCGACAATCCCAAGACCATTCCGCTAAAAGGTCAAAGCCGCGAACTCCTGCGCATCAACATGGTCACGGGCATCCACGGGGTGCAGGAATGTGCATTCCGACCTACGGCCAAGCCAGGCGATGAAGACTACGGCCTGCTTTACATTGGCGTTGGCGACGGCGGGGCCAGCGAAAATGGCTACCCTTTCATTTGTCACGACAAAAGCCGGATATGGAGCTCGGTGATTCGCATTGATCCACGCGGTAAAAACAGCAAAAATGGCCAATACGGCATCCCGGGTGGCAATCCTTATGCCAAAATGAGCGACGCCCAGGCTTGCCGAGAAGTCTTTTGCCGGGGCTTCCGCAATCCCAATCGCTTCACCTGGACCCCCGATGGCCGGATGCTGATTGCCGACATTGGCCACGCCAATATCGAAGAATTGAACATTGGCCAGGCGGGCAGTGATCACGGGTGGCCTTACCGCGAAGGTACTTATGTCATTCACCCCACTGCAAAAATGGACCGGGTCTATCCTTTGCCAAGTGACGATGCGAAGCAAAATTACTTTTATCCAGTCTCACAGTTCGATCACGATGAGGGCAAAGCCATTGAGGGCGGCTTCGTGTACCAAGGCAAAAGCATCCCATTTTTACAGGGCAAATACATTTTTGGTGATGTAGCCAGTGGCCGCGTTTTTTTCGTCGAAACAAAGGACCTCGTGCAAGGCCAGCAAGCCACAATTCAGGAATTAGAGCTGAAAATCGACGGCAAAATCGTCACCATGCTCGAATTGAACAAGGGCATCAAGCCCGATTTCCGCATCGGCGTGGGGCCGGAGCATGAGTTGTACTTTTTTACCAAATCGGATGGGAAAGTTTATCGGATTTTGGGGTGTGAGAGGGAGTGAATCAGTAGTTTCCCCATTCCCGCCATTGGTGGACTTCTCCTCCCAAAAACACCGCATAAAATCCCCGTACATCGGGCCTGGCAAAACGTTCGCTGCGCATGTAGCTGTCCAGTTGTTGCTCTGCTTCTTGAATGACCTTGGGCAGGGTGTCTGCTTGTGATTTTTTTACGTACTTTAATTCAAAAACAATGTCAAAGGTCATAGCTCGATGGGGGATTCTTTCCAGAAAAATATCTGGATAGCCCCTTCTTGCCTCGTATTCGCTATGAATATAGTAGGTTTCGTAAGGGAAAAGCAGCCCAATCATAAAAGTTTGTAAGTGTTTTTCCCTAAAGCTAAGTTCATCTCGGTTAGAGTGGTTTTCGGCCAGGACGTATTCTACAAGTTTGAAAAAGGGCTCAGGATTGCCGTCTTTGATGAGTGCCAATACGGAGTCACCAACGGGTCTTCTGGGGTCGCTTAGCTTGGTTTTTGCAAGGTAAATAGAAGTGAAATATTCAAAATAGAGTTTTTTCATCACATAATTGGGTATCTCGCAGCGCCAACCAATCGGAGAGTACTCGCGATAGGTAAGCATTCCCATGTAGAAAAGCAGGCTCAAGAAATCATCTTGCGTAAAATTAAGCTCTAGATTGTACAAGCGGGTGAGTGGAAAATCGATGTAACCTTCGTTGACCAATTGATTGAGCAGTTCAAATTTTGCATCCTCGTCATCGCCGATTTTAAAAATATTGCGCACTTTGCCGTAATCCGAAACGACATTGGTATCCAACATTACTGCAGGATATTTTTCCTTGATTTGATATTCCTTCAAAAAATAGAGTACCATATCGGGATTGAACAAGAGAGTGTCGGCATCTTCTGAAAACAAGTAACCATCATACCAGGCACTCAAATCGGCCATTATGCCAGGTATTTTGATGCTTGAAATATTTGCTGTTTTCAATAAGCCCTCCACTTCCGGGTGGGTAAATCCCATCATTTCATTAAAAATGGGATTGAGACTGATGTTGTCACCGATGTTGAAGCCGCTCGTCAGTGAATCCAAGGTAATTGGCGAAACCCCGGTGATGAAAATCCGGTCAACGATACCATCGCGGGTAGCCGTTTTGAGACTTTCATAAAACTTTCGAACAAAGCCATTTGTGCTGACATCAGACTTAAAACGCCGCATGTCAAAAGACAAGAGCTCATTGGCAAAATGATCGTATTCGTCAATGAGCAGATAGATTTTATAAGGAAGCTTGTTCTGCTGGCAAAAGTCAAAAATGGCATTGACTACTGCCTCCGGACTCGTTTCAGACTCAACTATTTTTTTTTGCTCAGTTGTAAAGTATTGATCGTAAGCGCTAAAAAAACGGCGGGACCCAGAAATCACGTTCCTCAGAAAACCTCGATAAGTGTTTTCGTGGGTCGCGGTATCGATTCGACTGAACTCAAAACTCAACACCAAATAACGATTAGCGTTATCAGTAGGATTTTGCCCAATGTACAAATCGCCAAACAAGGCCTGGAAATCATCTTTGTGTTCTAAACCATAATAATGGTGGAGCATACTCACAAACAAGCTCTTTCCAAAACGGCGTGGGCGCAGGAAAACTGGGTAATTCGACTCCCATTTCTCCAGTTTTTCAATAAACGAGGTCCTGTCCTGATAAAGATAATCTTTTGTTAGGACTTTATGAAAATCACTTTCGCCGTAAGGGATTTTTAGCATACACCTTCTTTAGTGCGTTAAAAATACGCAATTTGAGGCATTAGACCAAATAAGACAAGATCAGCACTTAATAAGCTCCCCATTCCCGCCATTGGTGGACTTCTCCTCCCAGAAACACCACATAAAATCCCCGTACATCGGGCCTGGCAAAACGTTCGCTGCGCATGTAGCTATCCAGTTGTTGTTCTGCTTCTTGAATGACCTTGGGCAGGGTGTCTGCTTGTGATTTCTTGACATATTTTAATTCCAATACCACCTCATACTTCATCATTCTGCCAGGAATGCGTTCTAAAAAAACATCTGGATAAGTTTTACGCGCTTCGTATTCGCTGTGGATCAAAAAAGCTTTGTAGGGGAAAAACAAACCAATCATTAGGGTTTGCAAGTGTTTTTCACCATACACCAATTCATCGCGATTGGAATGATTTTCAGCCAGCACATGCTCGACAACTTTGAAAAAGGCCGTTGGATTTGCTTCGTTCACCATCGCATCAATGGACTTGGTGATGGGTTGGTGGGTATTGGCGAAGCGGGTTTTGGCTAAAAAAATGGAAGTAAAATACTCGAAGTATAATTTTTTGATCACATAATTGGGGATGCGAAAACGCCAATCGCTGCTTAATGGCTCTTGTACAGTCAATATGCCAAGGTAAAATAACAGACTGAGGAAATCTTCTTGGGTGAAACGCTCGTCCAGGTCGAACAAAAGCGTGAGGTTGAAGTCGCGATAACCAGTTTTGATCAAATCTTCGAGCATCTCAAAACGCCCATCTTCTTCTCCGCCGATGCGAAAATAATTGCGCACTTTGCGGTAATCAGAGACCACATTGGTGTCGAGCATTACTTCGGGGTATTGGCCCTTGATACCATATTGCTGCAAGAAATACAAGACCATGTCGGGGTTGAAAAGGGCTGCTTTGTCAACATCCGAGCAGAAACGATAACCATTGTACCAACTAGCCAGATCGGACATTAGCGCAGGGACTTTGGTTCTTTCGATGTCGGTTTGGTACAAAAGCGCTTCTACTTCCTGGTGTAGAAACCCCATCATGTCATGAAAAATGGGATTGGTGGTGATGTTGCTGCTGATGTTGTAACCACTGGTCAGAGAGTCTAGCGTGATGGGCGAAACCCCGGTGATGAAAATCCGGTCAACGATGCCATCACCAGCAGCTGTTTTGAGGCTTTCGTAAAACTTGCGCACAAAGCCATTGCGGCTCACATTTTCTTTGAATCGATCGAGATCAAATGAAAGCAGCTCGTTAGCGAAGTGGTCGTACTCATCGATTAGGAGATAAATCTTATATGGAAGCTTGTTTTGCTGAGTAAAATCAAAAATGGCATTGACAACGGCTTCAGGACTGGTTTCTGACTCCGTAATTTTTTTTTGTTCGGCGGTAAAATATTGACCATAAGCGCTGAAAAAGCGACGGGCACCGGAAATCGCATTTTTTAAAAACCCCTTGTAAGTACTTTCACGAGTACCCGTATCAATTCGACTAAACTCGAACCGCAGCACCAAATAGTTGTTGGCACTTTTAGTAGGATTTTTCCCAATGTACAAATTGCCAAACAAGGCCTGGAAATCATCTTTGTGCTCAATGCCATAATAATGGTGCAATGTGCTGATAAACAAGCTCTTTCCAAAACGGCGTGGACGCAGAAAAACTGGGTAGTTGGAAGACCAATGCTCCAATTTTTCAATAAAATTCGTCCGGTCCTGATAGAAGTATCCCTCGGTCACGACTTTATGAAAATCACTTTCGCCGTAAGGTATTTTTAGCATACACCATTATTCGTGCGATAAAAATACGCATTTTTGATCATCATACCAAGCCGCAGTCAATCTACCGCACCACAATCCCTTCGCTCTTCAAATACCCCTTTAGATCGGGAATGTCCACCTCGTGAAAGTGAAAAATACTGGCCGCGAGCCCGGCATCGGCTTTACCAGTGGTGAATACATCCTTGAAATGCTCCATGTTGCCTGCACCGCCCGAGGCGATGACTGGGATCGACAACATTTCAGAAATGCGGGCCGTGGCTTCCAGGGCAAAACCAGCTTTGGTGCCGTCGTGGTCCATTGAGGTGAAGAGGATTTCGCCCGCGCCCCGGTTTTCTGCCTCTTTTACCCAATCAAACAAGCGCAACTCAGTGGGGATACGCCCGCCGTTGAGGTGTACGATCCACTCGCCGTCCATTTGGCGCGCATCAACGGCTAGGACCACAAACTGGCTGCCAAAATTCAATGCCAATTCATCAATCAGGGCTGGATTGCGTACCGCTGCCGAGTTGATCGAGACTTTATCGGCACCAGCAGCCAGCATGGCATCAGCGTCGAGGGTGGAGGTGATGCCCCCGCCGATGGTGAAGGGTATGTTCAGGTGCCGGGCGATGGAGCGGGCGAGTTCCGACATGGTTTTGCGCTTTTCGTGGGTAGCGGTGATGTCGAGGAATACCAGTTCGTCGGCTCCTTGCTCGCTATAGGCCGAACCCAACTCTACTGGGTCACCTGCGTCGCGCAGGTTCACAAAATTGACCCCTTTGACGGTGCGCCCGTCTTTGATGTCGAGGCAGGGGATGATGCGTTTGGCTAGCATGTGGCGTTGAAGTTGAAAGGTTGAAATGTTGAAGGGTTGAAAAGAAGTGGCTAAGCCAGAAAAGCCGATAGTTCAGCCAAACTAATGTTGCCTTCGTAAATGGCTTTGCCCACAATGGCCCCAAAACAGCCGATCTCGCGCAAGCGCTCCAGCTCTGCCATGCCCGTGATGCCACCGCTGGCAATGACTTGTAAATCAGGCAATTCTTCGCGCATGCGCTGGTAAGTCTCCACCGCGCTGCCTTGCAAAAGGCCGTCTTTCGACACATCTGTAGAAATGGCGTAGCGCACGCCTTGCTGGATGTATTCCTCCAAAAAAGGGAACAATTCCAATTGGCTTTCTTCCAACCACCCACTCACGGCAATGGTGCCATTTTTGAAATCTGCCCCCAAAATGATGCGCTCCGGTCCGTGTACCTGCAACCAATGCAAAAACAAGTCGCGGTTTTTCACAGCCACCGTCCCCCCGGTCACTTGCTTTGCCCCCGACTCGAAAGCGATGCGCAGGTCCTCGTCGCTTTTGAGGCCACCGCCAAAGTCGATGTGCAGGCTGGTCTTGTTGGCAATTCGTTCCAACACCTTGTGGTTGACAATGCGCTGGGCTTTGGCACCGTCGAGGTCCACCAGGTGCAAGCGGGTCAGCCCGGCTCCTTCAAAGGATTTGGCTACTTCGAGTGGGTCTTCGTTGTAAACCTTTTTCTGGGCGTAGTCGCCTTGGGTCAGGCGTACACACTTGCCTTCAATCAGGTCAATGGCGGGTATGATATACATGGTTAGTTGAAAAGTTGAAATGTTGAAGGGTTGAAAAGAGGGGGCTCGCCTAAAGGTTTAAGAAGTTGCGCAAGATGCGTTCGCCGACTTTGCCCGATTTTTCAACGTGGAATTGGGTGGCATAAAAATTATCCTTTTGCAACCCAGCGCTGAAGGGCTGGGCATATTCCGTCACTGCCGTGCTGAAAGGCCCGTTTTCCACAAAATAACTGTGGACATAGTAAACGTACTCACCCTCCAAATCTGGCATAAACAGCACATCCTGGCAGTTTTGCAGGGTATTCCAGCCCATGTGGGGTACTTTTTCCCCATTTTGAGGCACAAATCGCTGTACTTTCTGCGGAATCACCCCCAAGCAAGGCGTATCGTTTTCTTCGGAATAAGCACACAGCAATTGCATGCCCACACAAATGCCTAAAGTAGGCTGGGTAAGCTGGCGAATGACCTCATCGAGTTGCCGATCGCGCAAGTGTTGCATGGTGGTGCTGGCCTCGCCCACCCCCGGAAAAATGACCTTCTCCGCCCCGCGAATGACACTTGGATCGGAGGTCAAAACAGCATTGGCCCCCAGGCGTTCAAGCGCGAAAAGTACCGATTGGATGTTGCCAGCATTGTAGTCGATTACCGCAATCATGTTTTTAGTTTAGGAGTTGAGGGGTTGAGAAAGAGTTGAGAAGAAGTTGAAATGTTGAAGGGTTGAAAAGTTGAAAAGTTGTCGTGAGACATAAAGTTTCAACTATTTTTTAAATTAACCATTAACCATTAACCATTAACCATTAACCATTAACCATTAACCATTAACCATTAACCATTAACCATTAACCATTAACCATTAACCATTAACCATTAACCATTACAAAACCCCCTTGGTAGATGGCAATTCCCGGCTATTTACATCTCTCCGCACCGCCATTTTGATCGCTTTGGCCAAGGCTTTGAAGCTGGCTTCGATCTTGTGGTGTTCGTTGTCGCCTTCTACTTTGAGGTACAGGTTGCACAGGGCCGCGTCGCTGAAGGACTTGAAAAAGTGATGAAACATCTCGGTGGGCATTTGCCCTACTTTTTCGCGGCGGTATTCGCAGTGCCACACCAGCCAGGGACGGCCACTGAAGTCGATGGCTGCCGTGGCCAGGCAATCGTCCATGGGCAAAAGGCAATGGCCGTAGCGCTCCATGCCGCGTTTGTCGCCCACGGCTTTGCGGAAAGCCTCGCCGAGGGCGATCGCCGTGTCTTCGATGGTGTGGTGCTCGTCGATGTGCAAGTCGCCTTCCACTTTGATGTCGAGGTTGCAGCCACTGTGTTTGGCCAATTGGTCGAGCATGTGGTCAAAAAAGCCCAGTCCAGTATGGTTGTTGTACTTGCCTTGGCCGTCGAGCTCCAATTGGATCAGGATATCGGTTTCTTTCGTGGTGCGTTTCACGGTGGCACTGCGACCCTGGGCCGACTTCAAGAATTGGTAGATTTCGGCCCAGTCGGTGCTGCGTAAGGCTATGGTATCATCCAGGGCCTCGGCGCTGTTGCTGATTTCGGTAGCACCCAGGCTGGGGTCATTGGCCATCCAAATTCCTTTGGCCCCCAGGTTTTTGGCCAGTTGGATGTCGGTGATGCGGTCTCCAATGACAAAGGATTTGCTCAGGTGGTACTCCCCACCAAAGTACTTGCCCAAAAGCGCGGTACCTGGCTTGCGGGTCGGCTGGTTTTCGTGGGCAAAGGTACGGTCGATAACGATGTCTTGAAAAACGATGCCTTCGTTGGCAAAAGCTTTGAGTACCGCGTTTTGGCTCGGCCAAAAAGTGTCCTCTGGAAAAGAATCGGTGCCCAGGCCATCCTGGTTGGTGACCATGACCAATTCGTAGTCAAATTCCTGCACGATTTTGCTCAAATACTGAAATACCAAGGGGTAAAACTCCAGTTTGTCCAAAGCATCGAGCTGGTAGTCGTGGGGTTCGAGCACCAAAGTGCCGTCGCGATCGAGGAAAAGTACTTTTTTCATGCTCAAAGGTGTTTCCAATTTTTCAAAGCCTCAATCAAGGTCACATTCTCGTCAGGTCGGCCCACGGTGATGCGCAGCGAGCCTTCACAAAGGTGCACCGAATTGCGGTTGCGCACAATGATGCCCTGTTCTACAAGGTAATTGTAAACGGCGTTGGGATCGCTCATTTTGACCAAAATAAAATTGGCGTGTGAGGGATAAACCGTTTGCACGTAAGGCAAATCGCGGCACACTTTTTCCAGTTTCACCCGTTCTTCCAGCAAGGTTTTTACCATTTGGTTGCGGTCTTCCACTTTGCTTTCAAGGGCCTCCAGGGCGGTGGTCTGGGTGAGCTGGTTGAGGTTGTAGGGCGCTTTGACCTTGTTGAAATAGTGGATCACCTCCTCGCTGGCAAAAGCCATGCCCAGGCGTAAACCCGCCATGCCCCAGGCCTTGGAGAAGGTTTGCATCACGATCAAGTTTGGGTATTTGGGCAAAAGCGAGATGCAAGAAGCCTGCTCCGAAAAGTCGATGTAAGCTTCATCGACCACTACCATACCGGGAAATTGAGCACAAAGTACCTCAATGTCGCTCAGCTTGATGTCGTTGCCAGTGGGGTTGTTGGGGCTGCAAATGAAGAGGATTTTGGAATGTTCATCGGCTGCGCTCAAGATTTCTTGGACATTCGTTTGAAAATCCGGCGTGAGCGATACTTTTTTCAAACCCACATCGGCAATGTCCGCCGAAACCTGGTACATGCCGTAGGTGGGGGGCAGGATCACGATGTTGTCCTGGCGGGGCTCGCAAAAAATGCGTAGCACCAGGTCGATGGCCTCGTCGCTGCCATTGCCCAGGAATATCTGGGAAGCTGGAACCCCCTTCAAAGCACTGATTTTTTCCTTCAAACGCCATTGCAAAGGATCTGGATAGCGGTTGAGGCCCGTTTCAAAAGGGTTTTCGTTGGCGTCCAAAAACACCTCAGCCTTGCCTTTGAACTCGCTGCGGGCCGAGGAGTAAGGCACCAGCCTCCGGATATTGGCCCTCACCCATTGGGCGATGGATGTTTGTGTTGTATTCATTGTGCGCTTTGGTTGAAAGTGTTTAACCTGACCGTCACCGCATTGGCGTGTGCTGCCAGTTCTTCAGCGGTGGCCATGATTTCCACGGTGGGGCCGATGTTGGCCAAACCTTCCTTGCTGAGTTGTTGAAATGTGATTTTTTTCACAAAAGTGTCCACCGATACGCCGCTGTAAGCACGGGCATGGCCATTGGTGGGCAAGGTATGGTTGGTGCCCGATGCGTAATCACCCACTGATTCGGGGGTGTAGTGGCCCAGGAAAACCGAGCCTGCATTGATTACGCCTTCCGCAAATTGTTCGGGGGTTTCCATGCACAAGATCAGGTGTTCGGGTGCATAGGCGTTGACCAAATCGAGCACATCGGTCAAGTTGGGCAAAACCAGCGCCGCGCTGTTGTTCAGGGCTGCACGGGTCAGGGCTGCACGGGGTAGGAGCGTGGTCTGTTTCTCTACTTCGGCCAGCACTTGTTGGGCCAGGTTTTCGGAAGTGGCGACCAAAACCACTTGGCTGTCGGCCCCGTGCTCGGCTTGGGCTAGCAGGTCGGCGGCTACGAAACTGGGCGTAGCCGTATCATCAGCTACCACCAAAACCTCGGATGGCCCAGCGGGCATGTCGATGGCGGTGCCCTGGCGGTTCACCGCTTGCTTGGCGGCGGTGACGTATTGATTACCGGGGCCGAATATTTTGAAAACGGCAGGGATGGTCTCGGTTCCGTAAGCCATTGCTCCGACGGCCTGCACACCTCCTGCTTTGAAAATGCGGGTCACACCCACGCTTTGGGCCGCAAAAAGGATAGCTGGGTGGATTTTGCCCTCGCGGTTGGGGGGCGAGCAAAGTACAATCTCACGACAACCCGCAATCTTTGCTGGGACCCCCAGCATCAAGACCGTGGAGAACAAAGGCGCAGTACCACCAGGAATGTACAAGCCCACTTTTTCGATGCCCACACTTTTGCGCCAGCAGCGTACCCCAGGCATGGTTTCGACGGCAGCTTCAATTTTGTGGAGCTGGGGCTGGTGGAATTTTTCGATGTTGGCTTTGGCGGTTTGGATGGCGGCTTTGAGTTCCTCACTCAGGCTGGCTGCTGCTTCGGCCAATTCTTCCGGGCTTACTTCGATTTGGTCAATCTTAACCTGGTCAAAGCGCTCGGTGTATTCGCGCAGGGCTGCATCTCCACGTTCGCGGATGGCCTGGAGGACCGTGCCCACCACCTGGTCAAGGGACTGCACCTCGAAACTGGGGCGGCGGGTTATTTGTGCCCATTCGCTGGGGGCTGGGTTGATGTAGAGCTTCATGGCTTCGTATTTGCGGTAGTTTGCTCTTTATAGGATTGTGAAAACATGAGTTGACTGGGTTTTGAGTATAAGAAGCTTTTTTTGACTTACGACTTACGAGTGACGACTTACGACTTCCGAAGTGGGGACTCGCTGGCAAGATTTGGGGTTACTTGAGCATTCGTTTGCACGATTTTGACTTGTAGAAATTCATTTTTTACAAATCTTAAGCGTTTTGCAGTTGCGGATTGCTACAAATGTCTCTCTTCTGCGAAGAAAAGCACGCTCAAAGAGATGGATTGAGAGTTTACTCGTTAAAAATCCATTTTACGTTACAAACGCATGGAAGATGGTCCTCGTCCAAGGCATTGAATCAGTCCCCTCTTTTCAACATTTCAACCCTTCAACATTTCAACTTCTTCTCAACTTCTCAACTCCTCAACCTCTCTTCAAACAATCATCTTCTGAATCGGCACGATCAAAATTCCTTGTGCTCCTGCTGCTTTCAGTTGGTGAATGATTTCCCAAAAGCGATCCTCGGCGATCACGGTATGCACCGAGCTCCAACCCGCTTCGGCCAGGGGCACCACGGTGGGGCTTTTCATGCCGGGCAGGATTTTGATGATCGCTTCCAGGGCCTCGTTGGGGGCGTTCATCAGCAGGTAACGGTTGTTTTTGGCGGCCAAAACCGACTTGATGCGAAACACCAATTGATCGAGGATGGTTTTGGCTTCGGGGCTCAGGTTTTTGTTGGCGTACAAGGCTGCTTCGGATTCCAGGATCACGTCTTTTTCCTCCAGGCCATTCATGAACAAAGTATTGCCAGAGCTCACCAAGTCGCAAATGGCGTTGGCCAGGCCGATGTTGGGCGCAATTTCTACCGAACCAGCGATTTCGTGGATTTCGGCACTGAGGTTTTGTTGTTTCAGCCAGCCGCGCAGGGTGTTGGGGTAGGATGTAGCGATGTGCTTGCCGTTCAACCATTGCAGGCCGGGATATTCCGTGCCTTTGGGAACGGCAATCGAGAGGCGGCAGCGGGCAAAACCCAAATTCATCACCAGGTCGAGCTCTTTTTCCTTTTCGATGACCGTGTTTTCGCCCAGGATAGCCAGGTCGGCGATGCCATCATGCACGTACTGCGGGATGTCGGAGTTGCGCAGGTAAAACACTTCGAGTGGGAAGGTGCGGGAGGCGACTTTGAGTTGGTCGCGGCCTTCTTCGAGGCGGATGCCACACTCGCGCAGTAGGGCCAGCGATTCTTCCTGCAAGCGGCCCGATTTTTGCACGGCAATGCGAAGCTTGGTTTGCATCAGTTGTTTGTGTTTGTTAGGTTTGGGTTGCTTTTGCCCCGCTGCGCGGTGCTATGTTGGAACACGGATGAAACGGATAAAACGGATGAACACTGGTTCTGATCCGTTTCCTGCGTAAAATCCATGTTTCATCCAGTCCTTTTTCTTCGAGCAGGGCTTTGTAGAGACAGGGCACGCCCTGTCTTTCCCCTTCGAATTGCTTGCGAATCGGGTCAAGATCATGTTTGCAATCCGTGAAAACCCGTTTCATCCGTTTTATCAGTGTTCCTCCACCCGCACCGCGCAGCGGGGCGCGAAGCAGCATGGGCGGAAAAGGGCCATTTTTGGATAAAAAAAAAGAGGTCTGCCGGACAAACGGCAGACCTCTTTTCGAGTTGACAAATTGGCTAATTCAGTACATCCAATTCTTCCACCATTCGCCCCTTAGGAGAGCAAAGCATGATGGTGATGAAAATGTAAGTTTGCCAATGTCATATTCTAAAAAAATAAAGCAAAAGATTGAGAAATCAGTTTTGAAAAGCACATTTGAGCTAGAAAATCAAAAAGCGAAACTTCATAAACTTTCACGAAGCCCTTCTTCTCAACTCTTCAACTTTTCAACCTCTAAACTTTAAGAGAGTGGTACGGGCAGGAATCGAACCAGCGACACCAGGATTTTCAGTCCTGTGCTCTACCAACTGAGCTACCATACCAGGTTTAAATTGACCAAGGACGTGACCTTGGTTGCAAAGCGCGTGCAAATATAAGGGCATGTTCACCGATTGTGCAAGTCAAAAGCGATTTTTTTTAGAAAAAACAAAAAACCGCTGTAAAAACGTACCCCTGGATCGGCTTGGAATGCTCCCTTTTACATGGATTGCTGCGATTACAAGGATCAATGCTTTTGGTGTACAAAAAGTTCCTGGAGATTTGAAAAAATGCAACAGTGTGCTGTTTTTTTTAACGAGTTGTCTTGAAAATTAGTTAGGATTATTGCCGAATAATGAAAAAGTATTATCTTCGCCTTGCAGCGAGATCGTTAATTTTCCAGGGTGTAATTCTTTTTTTACCTAAAACTTAATCACTATGTCGAGTTCAACTGACTATAGGATTTATAGTATTCTAATTACCGCTGCTGACCCTCAA
Source organism: Chitinophagales bacterium (assembly GCA_013299105.1). Lineage (GTDB taxonomy): Bacteria > Bacteroidota > Bacteroidia > Chitinophagales > Saprospiraceae > Haliscomenobacter. The sequence continues at coordinate 14,281 of JAAFJY010000004.1, forward strand.
ACGGGCACCCTGACCTTATCCGATGACGGAAAAACAGTTTTTAGCAATAGCCTGGCTCAATTTGATTTTGTGTATTGGATTGTGCCCGATACTACTGCCAATATCGAGGCCATTACAGGAATCAATGTTGAATCCGGCCCTCAAATCTTCTCAGCGGGGCCACTGAAATCCGACTCTCCAGGCGAAGGAAACAAATCGGTCTGGTTCGCCCAGTATTTCGCCAATGCTGAACCCGCTGGGACTGTTGAAGAGTATACTATTTCTTGGGTGGATACGGATGGGAATGAGCATGTTTATGATCCGAAGCTAATGATCAACCTGTAAATTTTTATGACACGAAATAATAAGCAAGCCTATTTTTTTATAATGGGCTTGCTTTTTACGATATTTTCACCTTGTTTCAGTCAGGATCAACGTATTGCAGATAGCCTTACTTTGATTTATCGTAAAAACTATCTAAAAGGTGCCGAAAAATTGGAATTGCTCCGCAATTTGGCGTTTAATGAATTGAACAACACTGAACAGGCTTTGCGTTATGCTGAAGAGTTAATTCAGTTGTCCAAGATAGCAAAACAAGACCTATATTTATATCGAGGCTATGTCCAAAAAGGATACAGGAAGAGGATATTGGGAATCATGGATGAAGCTTTACAAGCATATTTCAATGCATTAAAGGTTGCTCGACACATTAAGTATACTCAAGGAATTGGGGCTACATATGGGGCTATAGCAGATACCTATTCCATGTCTAATAATCCAACAGTAGCCAAGTCTTATTACAAAAAAGCAATTGAAAGCTTAAAATTCTCCGATCAGTCCATAGCAATTGCAACTACTTTTCTCAACGCAGGCGACGAATTCTACACCACAAATTCCTACGACACTGCCCTAATCTATTTCAAAGAATCCGCCCGCATTTTTGAAAAACTAGACTACCCATCGGGCAAGGCCTACAGCCTCGGCAACATCGGCATGGTGTATGCCAAAACTGGTAAACACCAACTGGCCGAGCGCAACATCAACGAAGCGGTCAAAATCCTGGAATTGGCCGAAGACCACCAGCCTATTTGCGACTACCTGCTCTCGATGGTGGAGATTTACCAGGCCAAAAAAGACCAAACCAGGGCGCTGGACTACGCCGCCAGGAGCCTGAAACTAGCCGAAGCCTACGGCCTGAAAGAACAAATCAGCAACGCCAGCCTTAGCTTGTCGGAGTTGTATGAAAACCAGGGCAATAGCCAGGCTTCGCTGCGTTACTACAAAAACCACGTGGCCTACCGCGACAGCGTGAACAACCTAAAATCGGTGCAGGCCATGGCCGATTTGCGCACTGATTTCGAGGTGTCGGAAAAACAGGCCGAGGTGGACTTGCTGAATGAGCAAAAACGCAACCAACGCAACAGAATGATCGGCCTGAGCATCATTTTGGGCCTGATCAGCTTGCTCTTGGGGGCTTTGTATTGGTTTTACCGCGCCATTTCCCGCGAGCACAAGGTATCGGAAAGCCTGCTGCTCAACATCCTACCCGTCGAAACGGCCCAGGAGCTCAAACGCAAAGGCAAAGTGGACGCCGTGAAAATCGACCAGGTGACGGTCTTGTTCACCGATTTTGTGGAGTTTTCCAAAAGGGCCGAGCACATCGAGCCTGATCTATTGGTGCGCAGCATCGACTTCTATTTTAAACAATTCGACGAGATCACCACCCGCTACGGCCTGGAGAAAATCAAAACCATTGGCGACGCTTACATGTGCGCCAGCGGCCTGCCCACGCCCAATCAAGCCAGTGCCAAAGAGGTGGTTCGAGCCGCGCAAGAGATGCTTGAAGTGGTCCAAGCGGCCCTTGGCAGCGATGACGACTTGGTGCATTTTGAAATCCGCATTGGCATCCACACGGGCCCGGTGGTGGCTGGCATCGTGGGCATCAAAAAATGGCAGTACGACATCTGGGGCGATACTGTGAACATCGCCGCACGCATGGAATCGGCCTCTAAACCTGGCCGCATCAACCTCTCAGAAAGCACTTTCCAGGAAATCCAGGATGAATTTCCCTGCGAGTACCGGGGCGAAATTGAAGTGAAGAATCGGGGAGCATTGAGGATGTATTTTTTGAGTTATGAATTATGAGTTGGGGGTTATGAGTGGGGGCGCTGGCGAGATTTGAGGTGGGTTGCGCATTCGTGGGCACGTTTCTGATGGTTCATTAAAACCATGAAGATGGTCCGAGACATGCGTTCTCTTCAACATTTCAACCCTTCAACTTTTCAACTTCCTTCAACTTCCTTCAAACAGAAATTTCTCATCCGCACTTGCTCGCCAATCGGGATCAACGTACATTTGTATCGATTCTCACCCAAAAAATCAAGGAAAGATGAGCGAATTTCAGGAAGTTGTCAAGGATGGAGCCCGCAGTTTGGGCCAGCGCATGAAGCGCCTATTGTTGTGGATGCTGCTGCTGGCGGTTTTGGCTGGCGGGGTTTACCTGCTGGTTTGTAATTTCACCATCAGCTCTGGCAGCACCATTGGCCAGTTGACCAATATCACCTACAAAGGCATCTTATTCAAAACTTATGAAGGCACCCTCAATACAGGCGTCATATCCTTTAACACCAATACCAACATGCCGCCCGATAAAATGACCCAGAGTACCGGAGGCTGGTTTTTTTCAGTGCCCCGCAGGGATGTGTACGAAAAACTAGATAACCTGCAAGGCCAGCGCGTTAAACTGCATTACAAAAAGAAAGTAAGAAACATGCCCTGGCAGGGCAAGACCCGCTACTTCGTGTATGATGTGGAGGTGGTGAAGTGAGTTGAAAAGTTGAGGGTTGAAATGTTGAAGAGAACAGGGCTGCATTGAAGATTTTTGATATAGGAGCCCAGCGCGTTGCGACACCTTGACGTTTGCTAAACTTCAAAAGTTTGGTAAACGTCAAGGTGTCGTAACATCAGATTAGAAGCGCCCCAACACAATATATTCAAAATCAGCGCGATGGGTTCTAAATATAAGAACCCTATCATTTTCTTTACTTTTTTTCAAAATACAAGGAACTTTCATATGCATTTTAGGGTTGTATTGGCATCTAGTCAATACGCGTAATTGATTCATTTTTTGGGCTCAAAATTGAAGCATCAAACTACAGCTAGGAAGGCAAAAAATCTATTTTTCAACTGAAAAACCATTTTATAACCAATAATTTACACTTTCATGCGATTTAAACTACTATTGGTAGCCGCTTTGGCTATCCCCGGTATGCTATTCTCCCAACGCCAGGCAGACTGGACGGTGCCAGCGGAAGGGACGCCCCAACAGGTTCATTTTCAAGCACTCACTGGCATTGCAGTGGTACAAACCGATAAGGCTTACATGGGCGTGGACCAAGAGCAAAAAAAGACGGTTTGGACCCTCAAACGCTCGGCAGTGACGAATTTGACGGGGGATATTGATTACTACAACGTATATGGCACGCCATATGTGATCATTCGCAACAGCTTGTTGGACAGCCGTGATGGCAAAATGTTGATCGACAAAGAAAAAGAAGATTTTGCCCGCATTGAATCTTACGAAGTCCTGCCTCAATTGGGCGGCCTTTTGGTCCGCATTCAAGGCAAGGGCATGATGAAGCTGTACTTTATCGACCTCAACAAAAACGAATTGGCGTGGAAAACTGAAGTGGTTAAAAGCTCAGGCATTGAATTCACCTCTTCTAACAGCGAGCCCGTGACTGACCTCAGTGTGCCCATTGGTACGACCATGTTGAGCAAAAACGGCCACATTATCTACGTTTTTCGCAAAAACCTGGCTTGCCTGGATGGCAAAACGGGCAAATTGTTGTGGGTGGAAAAAGCCGAGCCTGCTTATGTGACCCTTTCTCCCGATGAAAAAATGGTGTTGAGCATCCAGGCTAGTGGCAGCGGACTGGGGCTTGGTGCCGCCATCCGGGCATCCACCGGAGGCGCTACTTATGATAAAGTTGTACGTGCTTTTGACCTGCAAAGTGGCAGCGAATTGTGGAAAAAGGGCTTGGAAGTAAAGGAAAACGTCCGTTGGATTGACCCCCGCCCGGAATACCTGGTGGTGGCCCACTCAGGTGGTTGTAACCTGTACAATTATGCCGACGCCGAACCCCTTTGGAAAAAAGATTTCGATGGCAAACGCGTTGTCGATGTGCAAGCCAACGGGGAAGGCTACCTGGTGCTTTTTGGCTCAGGCTACCGCAGCATGCAACTGGATAAAAGTGGCAAAGAACTGTGGAAAAAGTACAAGCCTGTGGGTGATACGGAAGACGAAATTGAAATCCCGGAAGAAGGCGGGGTTGACAAGTTTGCCTACGACAAAGGGACGGTGGTCGTAACCGCTGGTGCGATCATTTTCTATCCAAAGAAAGGTATGGGTATGAAGCGCTGGGCCGAAAGCTTGGATGCGGAGACGCGCATGGCTTATGACGAGGATCATAAGAATATTGTTTTGGTAAGAGGCCGCAACATTACCTTGGTGAACCCTGACCAAAACCCTGCCGTAGCCAAAACTTTGAAAAACAACATTGAAAATGGTTACTCCTTCACTAAACTCGAAATACGTGGAGAGAGCTACTTCATGAACAGTACTGAAGGCTTTGCGGTGTTGAATTTGGCCAATGATCAAATCAGTGGCAAGTATTACAAACGCCCAGCCGATGGCAAAGGTTTTTTGGCAGGACTTGCTTCAACTGCTTTGTCGCTTGGTGGTGCCGCTATGATGGTAGCAGGTACGTTCAATGCGACCCAAGGAGTCGCCAAGGAAATGGGAATGTATGCTCCTGGTACGGGAGCTTCTAGCGGACAATCGGACTTAAAAAAAGGGACTAACCAAGCAACTGGAGGTGCAGTGATGTATAATGTAGGTAATTTCATCCCCACGGGTCGAAAAGAAGTCTTCAAACAAAACCGCGATCACGCTTACTTTTTGACCAGTGACAAAAAAGAAGACCAAATCTTCCTGGTCAAAGTGAACAAGGATACCGGAGTTGAAGGCGACAAATTCCTTTTCGATGACCCAAGGCCAGTTTACCAGGTTGACGAGTACACCAATCGACTGTTTTACCTGAGCAAAGGCACTTTGAAGGTGTTTAATATGTAGGTTGAAGGGTTGAGAACCCAGGCCTTTAAAAAAACAAGCGCGGTGCGGAATTAAACCTCCACACCGCGCTTGCTATTTATCTGAAAAGCTAAAATCGAAGCCCTTCTTTTCAACCCTTCAACATTTCAACTTTTCAACTAAAATCACAGCTTGATCACGCCAGCATCCCCTTTCCCCACATCACTTTTCACTTTCATCAAGGCAGTTTGGATGTTTTTGGCCGTATCGGCATCAAATCCAGCGGTTACTTTGCTCAAATTGGCCCCATTGATCACGGCCACCGTGGAGGCGATCAACTCGGCGATGTGCAGGTGATTTTCGATGATCAGCAGGCGTTCGCCCAGCATTTTGCGCCAGTAGCCGATTACCTCCGGGTTGTCGCGGTAGCTGGCCTCGTTGACGTGGATGTGAAAAACGTGGTACATGCGCTGGGCTTGGGCCAGGAGCTCTACATCCGTCATTTCTGAGGCTTCGGGGTAGCCCATCAGGTTTTTTAGGGTGTTGGCGTCGAGTTTGTCCCAGTTTTTTTCATCGCCAATGGTGAAGAGGAAACCTTTTTTGTTGCGTTTTTCAAAGCAATCAATGGAAGTATGCCGTCCGGCTACCAGCCAAGCCAGTAGGTAAGATTCCATCATTTGACCGCCGCCGCCGCCTTCGATGTAGATGTTGGCGAGGCCCTGGTCCAGCTCGTCGGTGCCCGATTCGTACTGGCCCACTTGCAGGGGTGCACGGTCCGAGACGTGGTCGCCGATGGCCGAAAACATCACTTGGGGGTCTTCCACGTCGTGGGCGAGCAGGGTGTCCATCAAGGTACCCAGTTTTTGGCGCACCAACACCTCCGGGATCATGCCCATCGAGCCCGTGACGTCCAGAAACACCGCAATGGCAATGGAGTTGGGGTGCTCGTCAGAGTCGCGGCTTTCGCGAAAGACCAAGCCATTAGGATTGAGCGAGGCCGCCAGGTTGGAACTGAAAATTTGCGATGCGGATTGGCCCACATAAGAGGCACTAAGGTTGGCATAAGCATCGCTAGACCAAGAAGTATAGCCCATGTTTTTAGGATTTAGGCACCAGGGAGAAAAAGGATTCTGTTGGCGCGGTTGAAAAAGTTAAGTTAACGCGAGTCTGGGTTGCTTAAACATTTTTCTTGACTTACGACTTACTAGTGACGACTTACGACTTACGAAGTAGGGCTCGCTAGCAACATCTCAGGTTTCTTGAGCATTCGTTTGCACGTTTCAGGTTTTTGAGAAATGCAAACCACAGCCATTCTACCATCACAAATCATTGAAAAACAGTAAATTTTATCCAGAACTCAGGGTGTTTATAAATGCAGGGGAACGTATGCTTTGGGGAAATTTTTATCCAGCATTTGGCGGTACAGGTCGTAGCAAGTATATGCCTCTGTATGCCGATCAAGTAAAAACTTCAGCAGAGCCGGATTGACCTTTTTTTGCAGTTTCACGCCCGACCCCGAAGCATCGCCCAGCAGGTAAACGGCCAAGCGCTTGCAGCATTCCAGGTCGATGAACGAATCAGCAGTTTTGTGGGCAAACAACTCATCGGGGTACCAGTTTTTGTAGCGTCCGGAGATGCTTTTCATTTTTTGCCCGCGCAGGCTGAGGTGGTAAAACGAAGTCAAGACCACCCCATGCATTTCAGGTACGACAAAAACGCTCTCCGGGTTGATTCCGCCGTGCACCAAACCTTCTTGAGCCAGCCAGGCGCTAACTTCGAGCAAGCGGGAGAGTATCCAGGTGACTTGTCCTTCTGGCAAAACCAGGCCCGAAAGGGGTATACTGCGATGGGGTAAAGAAAAACTTAGGTCCGTTTTGCTGCGCTTGCCCGTCGCAGGCAAGTATTTGAAAAAATGCTGGGCGGATTTGCCAGGTATTTTTTTCAAACGCTGGAAGTTTTGCCAGGAAGTATCCAAAAACTCAGCCTCGCCCCGGAAATGGATCAGCAAGTGCCGCGCTTCCACTTTGCCCGCATCATCGTCAAAATCCTGGCCTTTTTCGTAGATGTCTTTCAAGTCCACCAAGCGAGAAAAAGCACTTGCTGCATCAGGTAAAGCACATACATCAGGGTGCAAAACTTTGGCCGCTTCTTTGAACTGTTTGTGAAAATTAGGGGGCTCCAATACCTCCGCCAGGTAAGTAGCAGTTTTCAAATGGTCGATCAGGGTTTGAGCGTTCATTGAGCTTGATTTTACTTAGCTTGTTTTCTAAACTAAGCCTTGATGATTCAAATATACGGATACTTAGTTTAAAAGTCAAGTTAAGTCGAAAATATTTTTTTTGAGTTGAGAAGTTGAGGGGTTGAGAAGTTGAGGAGAAAGGGCCTGAGGACGAGAAAAAAGGGCCTCCCTTCACTGTTAATTTTTATGGGGAAAAATATTTTATTTCGGTAAAATGTAAAACCTGATCCTGCGTTTAACAAAGAGTACCCAATTAATTTTTTACCATTTAAACCGATTGATATGAATTGGAGAATTACTTTAATTAGTGCATTGCTGTTTCCTTTTTTCACAAAAAGTGGGCTCAGTGCTCAAAATTGCGGGCAGATTTATTTGGAGCAAAGGGGACCTGTGGATAAAGATACAATGATAGTGGACTTCAAAGTTCGTGGATTCAAAGACCTTTTAAGTTTGCAAACTGGCTTAAACTGGGATTCCAAAGCTTTAAAAATCCAGAAAACTTTCAACTATAGCTTAAAGGATTTATCAGACTTAAACTTTGGACCGCTTAATTTCAAAGATGGGAATCGGTTGTTGTTTTCTTGGTATTCAACCAATGCATTATCAGTCAGTATGCCAGATAACAGTACCATTTTTAGTATGAAGTTCGTCATTTCTGACCCGAACAAAATCAAAACTCAGATTCGGTTTATCAACCCAACCACTTTTCCTACAGAAATGAATAATGTCTCAGAGAAACCAATACCAATTAGCACTATAGGAATACAAGTGAATCTGAAAGACCAGTCACTCAGCAACCGCCTCCGAATTGAAGAACTGTGCTTGAGTGGCAACGTTTGTGACCCCAGCGGCTTGGGCTCAGGCTTGAAAGTGTCGGGCGGCCAGGCTCCTTATGCTTACTTGTGGGAAGGGGTCAATGGTTTCCGCAGTACCGAAAACAGTTTGAAAGGTGTTCCAGCAGGCATTTACTCCTTGCGCTTTACTTCCGCGAATCAAGATACGGTCTTCGCTTTTGTCAATATTCCCAATCCAATATTAGGCGTTCGCACTTCCTTCAATGAAACTTGTGAAGGCGAAAACACCCGCTACAAGGCCAGCCCGCAAAGTGGCGAGCCTCCGTACCGCTATGAGTTGAGCGATGGCCGCAAAGTAACCCAAGCCACTCCTTGGGAGTTTGTAGTGCAAGCTGGAGCAAATCTTACTTTGACCATTACCGATAGCAAAGGTTGTAAGTCTGTTTATCCAGAACTGGGCCTTTTGCCTTGCCGGGCCAATGGATTTACTGAAATCAGCTTACTACCCAGTTCGGCCCTGCGAGACCAGGAAGTTTGCATCCCCGTTTATGCAAAAGGCATGGACAAGACGGGGCTGCTCAAATTTTCGATCAAATGGCCCGCCAAGGCCTTCGACTTTGTAGGCATTAGTAAACCCAACCCACAACTCAATATCGGCGCTCAAAATTTCAACACCGATCAAACCCTGTCAGGACTCCTTGATTTCAGTTGGGGTAGGGGAAACCTCAACATCAGCAATGCCGATACCATGCCCTTGTTCAATCTCTGCCTGAAATTCCGCAGTGCCAGGAACCAAAAGGTAATCACCACAGCTGGTGAAGCTTATTTGCTCAATGGCGAGCGACGCTCAGTTTCATTGGGCGAAATCACAGTGGTGCAGAGGAGAGTCGGACCGTATTTAGAGTTGGAGAGTGGTTCCATTAGTCCTGGCGCTACTTTTTGTACAACTTTGAGCGGCGGCACTTTTATTGGCATGAAAAGAGTGCAGGGATCTTTGGCTTGGGAGCCTGCCCAAATTGAATTTCAATCCGTGCAGCTGTTGGACACCAGTTTTCGGATGAATAATTTGACATTAACGGCGGTAAAAAGTGGGCTCCTGGTTTTTGAAAAAAACTTCTCTACCCCTCAAGACGCCGATGAGCGCCCATTTTTCAAAATTTGCTTTTCCTTAGTAGGTCCAAAGGCAGATAGTGTTGCCGTTTTAGATTTTGTGGACATCCCCCTTTTAACCGCATTTCAACGCTCCAATGGGGATTTGGTTGCCCCTGCTGCTTACAGTGCAACTTTCCGCTTCCCACCACGTATCTGGCCAGGCGATTCAGATTTAAGTGGTACCGTCGATAACCTGGATTTATTACCCATTGGTTTGGTAAATGGACAACGGGCTGCGTTTAGAGGTAGTAACCAAACCAGTTGGAAGCCTTATAATACAGTACTTACCGGACGAAAAGTTCCCGGCAGCAACATTGACCTCTCGATGGTGGACGGTGATGGCGATGGGTTCGTCTCAGTACTGGACACGCTCGTAATCCTCCAAAATTACGGCCGCAGCCACGACAAAGGCATTCCCAATCTTTTGGGCAGTGAAATCCGCAGTGCGGGTCCCGAACTCAAGCTGAAAGTAGATACCTTGTTCACCGGACCTGCACAATCGATTCCTGTACAATTGGGTTCGCCCAGCCAGGTGGGCAACAATATATATGGTGTAGCCTTCAGTATTTTTTACTCGCCCTCGGAAATCAAAGCCGAGCAAATGCGCATGACTTTTGCCGACAATTGGTTGGGCAAAAAAGGTACGGACTTCATCGGCATCCAGCGCAATGACCCGGTGGCAGGCCGACTGGATGTGGCCCTCACCCGCCTGGATGGCAAAAATGCCAGTGGGCAGGGCATTTTGGGTTACGTGCGCATGGCCATTCAGGACCAGGTCTTGAACCAGCCCAATCGGCGCATCAATCTGCGCATCGAGCGGGTGCGCCTGATCAACAACCTGGCTGAGGCATTGTCGATCAGCCCACTGAGCAGCAACCCAACGGCTTTGAAAGGTACAACCTCAACTTTTGACCGGATTTGGGAGACCCAAATTCGCTTGTACCCGCAACCTGCTGGCGACAAGGTTTACATCGATGCGGGTTCGGTGCAGGTGAAGTCGCTGCAAATCCTGCAAGCCGATGGCCGGGTTTTGCGAAATACTGCTTTTGACCCGGCTGGTATCAATGTGCAAGACCTACCCAATGGCCTGTATTACCTGCGCTTGGTCGGCGAAAAGGGCATGGCGGTGAAGAAAATGTTGATTGCGCGGTAGGGTAGGGGCTTGCCTACTTTAATACATACTTGGCCAGTCTTTCTTCCAGGGTATCAAAATCTAGGGAAGGATTGCCAATCAAGTGCACCTTGTATTGATCAAGATAATAGGTGTAACCTTTGAGCCGATCGGGTTCGGGCTGGCCTAGTTTTTTGGCATAAACCTTGAGCTGGAGGATTTGGTAAAAGGAAAAGTCCTCCAGCTTTTCGCACTCCTCCAGTTTTTTGCACAAAGTTTGATAGACCTTATTTGGCGCATTGTTTTGTTCAAAAAAAGGGATGATGTGATCCAAACACAAGCTTTCTACTTTGTTTACGCAGTTGAGGATATTGGGGAGTGGGTATTTTTCTTCAAAAGGAATTTGGGCCAGGGCTTTGAAATTCATGTCATTGGCCAAATCCAGGGTCTTTTTGGAATACATCACAGGGATGACCATTTTGTTGTTTTCCATGAAATAAAAAATGCCCCAGAGGTGGCTTCCCAGGCCCTTGCTGCCAGTCAGGTTCAAAATGTCTTTTTCTATTTTTGGCTCCACCAATGCGTATTCGATGGCATGAATAATGGAGGTGCCACCTCGTCCGTCCCAGCGAAACTGGATCACAAAATCCAGTCCGTTTTCCTGGCGGACGAACTTGCCAGCGCTTTTTTTGAATGTAAAACCCTCGGCGAGTAGCTTGGGGGCAAAAAGTTCGTAAAATTTATCTTTGACTTCGCTCATGTTGGTCTTTGAATTTACATGCCCCACTTATTTTTGGGCCGCCAATCCTCGTATTTTTCCATCAAGGTTTGGCGCTTCTCGGCATCAAAATAAACAATTTGCAACCTTTGAACCAAATACCCTTGCTTAACTGTTTTGAAAAGTAAATTATCAAGCAAAAAATGAATCTGATTCAATCTTTAGAACAAATAGCCAGCAACTTACCAGCTGTTTCGACTGTGCCACACAACATGGGCGGCAGGGAATTTGTGTGGCAAGAAAAAGAAATCGGCCATATCCACTGGAATGGGGACTTAGACATTCTGTTTTCCAAGAAAATCAGGGATGTGTTGATCGCACATCAATTGGTAGAAGTGCATAAATGGGTCCCGGATTCTGGTTGGACCACATTCAAAGTTAAAAACGAAAAGGACCTAGAACAAGCGTTTGACTTGCTGCAATTGTCTTACTGCCAAAAACGCAAGCGAGTGGTGAAGGCGGAAGAAGAGGTACTGGAAATCAATGCCAGGCTGGACGCTTTGCCATTTCCTAAAGCCGTTTTAGATACCATCAAATAGACATTAGGCTAGGTAATTTTACGAAAACAGAGTACTAATTCCTCGCCAAATCTCCTCTTTTTAATCCACTTTCAGCAGCCAATAAATTTTATTGCCCGCTGGAAGTGTGTTTTTTGGGATAGATTCAGCAGCCAATAAATTTTATTCTTCGCTGGAAGTGCTTATTTTTGTACGAATCCAGCAAGTAATAAAGTCATGGCCAAAAAAAATACCCAGCTGTTTATCGGTAGGAAAGAGGAGCAAAAAATCCTACGAGAAGCTTTGCAATCAAATGAGGCTGAGATGATTGCAGTAATCGGGCGCAGGCGGGTCGGCAAGACCTTTCTGGTCAAAACCGTTTACGAAAAAGAAATGGCATTCGACCTGATTGGCATTCAGGATAGTGAACTGGCAGTGCAACTGGAACGTTTTCGGGATCGCTTAATGGAATATACCCAAAGCCGGATTATGCTTCCTGCACCAAAGGATTGGTTTGAAGCCTTCAATTGGCTGAAATCCTACCTCGAAACCCTGCCAAAGGAGCAAAAGCAGGTGGTTTTTTTTGACGAACTGCCTTGGCTGGCTACCCACAAGTCCAATTTTTTACAAGCCTTCGGCTATTTTTGGAACAGTTGGGCCTGGCAACAAAATTTGGTGGTGGTCATCTGCGGCTCGGCAGCTTCCTGGATGATCCAAAAGGTGGTGAACGATACGGGAGGCTTGCACAACCGCATCACACGGCGGATTTTTTTGCAAGCTTTTACCCTCGGCGAAACGGAGGAATACCTATTGGCTCGTGGCTTCAAATTCAAGCGCTACCAAATTGCTCAATTGTACATGGCAATGGGCGGTATTCCACATTACCTCAAAGAGATCAAGCCTGGCATCAGCGCCATTCAAAACATCAACAACATTTGCTTCTTACCGAATGGATTGCTGCACGATGAGTTTTTGCGCTTGTATCCTTCTTTGTTTCCCAATGCGGATCGACATTTTGCTATCATTCGGACCCTGGCCCAAAAACAAAGTGGCCTGGCCCGTCAAGAACTGGTGACTCAAACTAAAATCAGCGATGGTGGGGGCTTGACTTCGGTCTTGGATGAACTGAGTTATTCGGGGTTTATCACACAGTACAGCAATTTTGGACGCAGTACCAAGGATAAAATTTATCGTCTTACAGATGAATACTCCATGTTTTACCTGAAATTCATCGAAAAAAATAACCTTGAAGACGAGGACGCTTGGCAACACCTGAGCCAAACGCAAACCTACAAAACCTGGAGTGGATATGCTTTCGAGAACCTTTGCTTGAAACATATTGGCATGATCAAAAAAGCCATGAGTATTGCAGGCATTTATGCACAATCTTCAACTTTTTACAAAAAAGGTGATGCAGAGGATAGCGGTATTCAAATTGACCTTCTGCTTGATCGGAAGGACCAAGTGATCAACCTGTTTGAGATCAAATTTTACAACAAAACTTATTCCCTGGACAAAGAACACGCTGAACAATTACAAAAGAAAATGTGGCGTTTTGAGGAGCTGACCCAAACCCAAAAGCAAGTTTTCTGGGTGTTTATCTCCACTTTTGGCCTCAATCCCAACGAGCACAGCCTGGATTTGGTGAGCCAATCTTTGACTTTGGATGATTTGTTTTGAGCTGATTTTTTGCGTTCAACACAGGACTAAGAAGGTCTGACTGAAAAAGGTAGGCTGAAGCAAGGAAACGCTCACCCCCCAGTATAAGCTGAAGCAAACCGATACATGGCCTCAATTAAAGGCAGGGCGAGCAATCCTTTTTCCGTGATGGCATAGTCCACTCTAGGTGGAACTTCGCCGTGATTGGTGCGGGTCACCAACCCATTTTCCATCAAGCTTTTCAACTCCTGGATCAGCATTTTTTCTGAAACATCGGGGATGTTTCGCTTCAATTCAGACAAACGCAACGGTGATTTTGACAATTGGAACAAGATCAACAATCGCCATTTTCCACCCAACATTTCTAAAGTGGTTCGAATGGGGCAACGGGCACTAAGGTTAATGACTTGCTCATTCATACTAACAAAAAGGTAAGTACGGTAATTTTTTTCAGTATGTAAAAGTAAGCTGATTTTTGTTCAAAATATAGCTGTCATGAAAAGAATTGCACTTTTTGGTGCCTCCGGCAAAACTGGCCAACAGTTTCTGGACCAAGCCATCGCCAAGGGGTACCATGTAAAAGCCTTGGTGCGCACGCCCGAAAAAATTACCCTACAAAGTGACCAACTGTCCGTCATCAAAGGCGATGTGCTCGACCCCGATGCAGTTGCAAAAACCATTGCCGATACAGACCTGGTGGTGAGTTTGTTTGGTCATGTCAAAGGTTCGCCCGAATGGTTGCAGACCAATGGCACCCAAAATATTGTGGCCGCCATGAAAGCCCGGGGGCTAAAAAGGGTTATTTCGCTTTCTGGCGGCGGCTTGCCTTTTCCAGCTTACGACCAACCCAAGTTTGCGGATAAAATGATCCGTACGATCATGAAAATAGTAGTCCCAAAAGTGCTGAACGACGCCATTGCGCACGCAGAAGTTTTGCAAAAAAGTGGATTGTCTTGGACCATTGTCCGTGGGCCCCGCCTGTTGGATGGGGACAAACGAGGCCAATACCGTGTGGGGTGGGTTGGTGTAAATGCCAGTACCAGCATCAATCGGGCCGATTTGGCTGATTTTATCCTTCGCCTAGTGGAAGACGAAAGCTTCGACCAACTCATGCCTTTCGTGAGTTATTGAAGAAAATTAAAGGTTGAAACAGCAAGCCTCACACCCTTTCTACTACTCAAATTGAAGTAGAGGAAATGGATACTGCCAAATCCAAATAACTGCAATAAAAAACCGGGACCCAAACGCTCGCGTTTGGACCCCGGTTTTTATGATTTTGCTCGAATACCAATCAAATATCCAACAACAAAGTAATTGGATCCTCCAGCAATTCCTTCACTTTCACCAGGAAAGTCACCGAAGAGCTGCCGTCGATCACGCGGTGGTCGTAGCTGAGGGCCAGGTACATCATCGGGCGGATTTCGATCTTATCGCCTACAGCAACCGGGCGGTTTTTGATCGCGTGCATGCCCAGGATGGCTGACTGCGGCTCATTGATGATCGGGGTGCTGACCAGTGAACCGAATACCCCGCCGTTGGTGATGGTGAAAGTACCACCGCTCATCTCTTCGAGGGTCAAAGTGTTGTTGCGGGCCTTGCCAGCCAATTCTTTGAGTTTGTTTTCGATTTCAGCATAGTGCAGCGATTCCACGTTGCGGATCGGGGGCACTACCAAACCATTGGGGGTAGAAATGGCGATCGAAATGTCCACGAAGTTGTGGTAAAGCAAGTCTTCGCCGTCGATTTGGGCATTCACCTCAGGCATGGCCAGCAGTACCTTGGCGCAAGCCTTGGCAAACAGTGACATGAAACCCAATTTGATGCCGTACTTGGCTACAAATTTCTCTTGGTATTTTTCGCGCAGGGCCATCAGTTCGCTCAGGTCCACCTCGTTGAAGGTGGTCAGCATTGCGGTTTCGTTTTTGGCACTCACCAGGCGCTTGGCGATGGTGCGGCGCATGCGGCTCATTTTCTTGCGCTCCACTTCCCGCGAGAAGCTGGCTGGGTCACTGAAGCTAACGGTTGGCGCAGTGGCTGGCGCGGCGGGACTTGCAGGCGCGGCGGGTGCAGCAGCTTTGGTGTCAACGGCCTTTTGGGCATCGTCTTTGGTGATGCGGCCATCGCGGCCAGTGCCTTGTACCTGGGCAGCAGGAACTGCATTTTCCTGCAAAATCTTAGCCGCAGAGGGCGAAGGGTGGCCAGTAGCGTAATTGCTGGTCGCAGGGGCAGGAGCAGCTGGGGCAGTTTCGGTTTTGGGAGCGGCAGGTGCAGCTGGCGCGGCGGATGCTTCGCCTACACTCACACTGGTATCAATTCGGGCAACCAGGGCACCAATTTCCAAGTCATCGCCTTCTTTGGCCACGTGGATCAACTTGCCCGTAGCTTCCGCCGGGAATTCCAGGGTGGCCTTGTCTGATTCAAATTCACAAATTGGTTCATCGAGTTTGATGATGGCACCGTCGGGCTTCAACCAACGCGACAAGGTTACTTCATTGATGGACTCGCCCACGGTGGGCACCCGCATTTCAACTATGCTCATAATGCTTTTTGGACTTCTGTGGCTAAATGGCTCTTTGACAAGAACCTGAACTGGAAAAAAGACCAGTTGCGGCGTAAAAATCTGGCAAATGTGTTAAAGAAACAACTAATCGCTGATTTAATTGCAATTGCGCTTGAAGTTTTCGTCAAAATGCTAACCTCCATAGACAGTACTTGGTTCTTAGAAATGTAGGATTTTAGCATTTTTTATTGAAAACAAGCCTGCTGAGGTCAATTTTTTGTGCAAAAGCCAGCTTTTCTCTACCTTTCACCAAAACCAAAATCCATGCGCGTAGCACTACTTCTCTGTACATTCTTGTTTTGCAACTTGGGCTTATCGGCCCAAGGCGGCCCCGCTAAACCCGCCGCAAAAGCTTATTTCAACGTCACTTTTCCCGCCAGTAAAGGAGCCCAGTTCGACGGGCGCTTGCTTTTGCTGATGGCTAAAAACGACAAAAGTGAACCCCGTTTCCAAATCGCCGACGGTCCGACCTCACAATTAGTCTTTGGCCTGGATGTGAATGCCTGGAAGGCAGAGCAAGTCAAAACTTTTACCTCCAGTGAGTTTGGCTACCCCATCGAAGGGTTGAGTCAAGTGCCTGCGGGTACTTATTTCGTCCAGGTTTTGCTGGACAAGTACGAAACTTTTAAACGCAGCGATGGCAAAACGGTCAAACTGCCCACCGACCGTGGAGAAGGCCGCCAGTGGAACCTCGCGCCGGGCAACCTGATGTCAAAACCCGTGAAAATCACTTTCGACCCCAAGGCCGCCAAGCCAATCAGCCTGGTGATGGACCAGGAAATTCCGGCCATTCCTGAACCAAAAGATACCAAGTACGTCAAGCACATCAAAATCCGCAGCGAGCGCTTGTCCAAATTTTGGGGCCGCGACATGTACCTGGGCGCTCACATCCTCTTGCCCGAAGGCTTTGATGAACACCCAGAGGCGCGTTATCCCTTGGCGGTGTATCATGGCCATTTTCCCAGCGATTTTGGCGGTTTTCGCACCACCCCTCCCGATCCGAATTTGAAATGCGAGTACAGCGATCGCTTCAAGTTGGATTGCTACAACCGCATCCAGCAACAAGAGGCTTATGATTTTTACAAGATGTGGACCGGACCGAATTTTCCTCGCATGCTTGTCATCGAAATTCAGCACGCCAACCCATATTATGACGATTCCTACGCCGTGAACTCCCAAAACTTGGGCCCCTATGGCGATGCGATCACCTACGAGCTCATTCCAAACATCGAAAAACAGTTCCGAGGCATCGGCCAAGGCTGGGCGCGTTTCATGTACGGCGGCTCCACAGGCGGTTGGGAAGCCCTGGCTGCACAGGTGTTTTACCCCACTGAGTACAATGGTTGTTATGCCGCCTGCCCAGATCCAATCGACTTCCGAGCTTATACGGTAGTGGATTTGTACAAGGACAAAAACGCCTATTGGCTGGAAAGCGATTTCAAAAAAACACCCCGCCCTGGCCACCGCGATTACTTGGGTCATGTATCGGCTACCCTGCGCGAAATGAACCTGAAAGAACTGGCCCTCGGCACCAAAAGTCGCTCCGGCCAGCAGTTCGACATCTGGGAGGCTGTGTATTCTCCGGTTGGCGAGGATGGCTACCCCAAGCCAATTTGGGACAAATACACGGGCGAAATTGACCACAAAGTAGCCGAGTACTGGAAAGAAAACTACGACTTGGCTTACATCCTCAAGCGCGATTGGGCCAAACTGGGCCCCCAATTGCGAGGAAAAATCAAAATCTACTGCGGTGACATGGACAACTTTTACCTCAACAACGCCGTGTACCTGATGGAGGATTTTCTGAAACAAACTACCAACCCTCATTACGATGGCGAAGTTGATTATGGCGACCGCGCCGAGCATTGCTGGAACGGCGACCATACCCAACCCAACGCCATTTCGCGCTTGCGCTATCACCGCATGTTCATTCCCAAGTGGACCGAAGAAGTGCAAAAAAGGGCTCCAGCTGGGGCAGATTTGAAATCTTGGAGATATTGAGTTGAGACTTGGGGTTGAGACTTGGGGTTGAGAATTTGAGGAGTTTAGTGGAAGAGCGTGTTCTTGGAATAATCCGAGAACACGCTTTTTTATCGGTAATTGGTCTAATTTGGTCCGATATATTTCTGCCCTGAACGTAAAAACTGGACAAAGCCTAATTTTAATGTACACCTTACCTCAATCTAACCCTTAAAACAGCGACCATGCTCATTCAATTTTTAACTTTTGCCATTGCCCTTGCCATCCTTTTGTTTTCGGCAAAAATTTTCACCAATGCTGCTGAAAAAATTGGCGCTTTTTTCAAACTCCCCAGCTTTGTGATTGGCATCTTCATTGTGGGGATCGGTACTTCATTGCCCGAATTGGTGTCGGGCTCTTTGTCGGTAATGCGGCAACATTCAGAAATTGCGATCGGCAACATCATTGGAGCCAATGTTTCCAACCTTTTATTGGTTACAGGCCTTGGTATTGCCCTCCACCGCAGGACCATCGTGTTAGGTAGTAACTACATTTTCATCGACTTGCATTACCTGGTCGGCAGTTTTGTGGTCTTTGGCATCATGGCTTATGATGGTCGCATTGATTTTGGAGAGGCTTTCATGGGCTTGGTCATTTTCACAATTTATACGGTTTATTTGCTTAAGTCCGATCCGGGCGAAGACGCTGCTGTTGAGTCTACACGCAAGGCAAAGTTTCCCTGGCTAGCGGGTTTGCTGCTTTTGGGGGCCACCGTAGGGATTTATTTTGGGGCGGAATACACCATTCAATCGCTGAGTAAAATTGCCAAAAGCCTGGGGGTTCCTAGTTCGATCATCGCCTTGACTTTGTTGTCTTTGGGCACTACTTTACCTGAACTTTCGGTCAATTTGCGCTGCATCAGCCAGGGCAAAGCCGAAATGGCGCTTGGCAATGTTCTGGGCTCTTGTGTGTTCAATTGTCTTGTGATCCCTGGCATTGCTACTATGTTTGGGCCAATTCTGGTGCCTACTAATATCCTCTATTTTTCCTTGCCGCTGATGCTGGTTTTTGGCCTCTTGTTTTACCTGCTTACCCAGGATAAGCGCATGTCTCCGTGGGAAGGGGCTTTGTTTGTTTGTTTGTACGTGTTTTTTGTGGTCAAAACGGTGCAGGTGTGATGTAATTGTTAATTGTTAATGGTTAGTTGTTAGCGGGCGGCTGGATCAAAAGAGCGGGGATTTTTAAAGGGGGAATGTAAACTTTCGCCTAAAATTCTGCCCTGTAAGAGCTTGTTTAAATATTGGAGGTTTAGGCAGAAAACGAGTCAAATTTTGACTAATCGAGGCAGGAAAAGCGGAGTTATGCAGCGCATAATGAGCATTTTCCTAACGAAGAGTAGGCGAAATTGGGCCGTTTTATGACAAACAAAAAATTTTAAACATGCTCTAAGGGTGCAACGTTGCTTAACATCGGGTGACCGCGAAGCGGGCCAATTCTCTAATTCTTTAAAATTCTTGTTTTGGTCAACATCACGCAAGCAATTCTGTAATTCTCGGAAAACTTCGGAGAAGTCTCCAGCAAATTAATGGAAACGAGAAATACCATCCTAAATCCCAAAACGGGTAGCGGATTGTTCATTTTTTTGAGAAAACCTGCCAGCGAGCGAGCTTCGTAAGAAGCCAAAAGCTTTGTAGCAGATTTACGAACAGCGCGGGTCTGGTAGTAGGGAAATACGCATGGGTTGCCGATATCTACAAAGCTTGGGCTTCTTGCGAAGCGGGACCTGCGAGCTTGAATTGGGCTAATGGCATTGAAAAAACAGGAGCTGCTACTGAAACTCATAACCACTAAAAACCTTTCCGAAGTTTCCAGAATTCTGTAATTCTGCCAATTCTGATTTAGACAAAAGAAGTAGCGCTCAATTGTTCAGACCGCGTTCTCCGAAGTTTTTAGGTTTTTACCTTTTGCTAAAAAATCAGCCGCAATGAAGTAATTCCTAGCATTTTAGACTTTTGAAACACAAAAACTACTACCTTTCACTCTTAATATTTGAGCTAAAATATGGTGGACATATTTGCTTTTGAGGTTTAGCAAAAAAGAACACAACTTCCTTGCAGTCAGTTGTTTAAACTGGTAGTGACCTTTTTTCACTAAACCTAAATCCGTCCACCTTATTTTTTTTACGCTCCCTTATCTTAAACCCACCCTTGATGAGAAAATTATCCTTCTTGATCTCCATGATATTGGGCGTTACTGCTTTAAGTGCGCAGGTCATGTACCATGCTTGCAAACAAGACAACTTTGCTTGCACTGAAGAAAATGCAGCGGTGAGCGTAGAGCGTTTCAGGTTCAGCCCCTCGGTAGTCAGGCACAACGCGACGGGTACAGTATTGTTGGAAGCAACTATCGTTGGCACGCCTTCGCGGGTAGTGCTCAATGTCAATGGCACTTTGTATGATTTCATAGACAATGGCATGAGCGGCGACCGTGTAGCGGGCGACAACATCTATTCGTATCGCTTTCCTGCACCAGGCATTGTAGCTTTGCTCAAGCCTAGCGACGGCTACAAGCCTTTTCTGGGGTTCTTGGAATTGTACGAAGGAGGCACCAAAACGGGACAAGCCAATATCGTGGCCCAAGTGCGCACCGCCGACATGCCCGATGTGAGCAAAACCACTTTTGCCACAGGGGTACAAGCCACCGATGTAGTGGTCAATATTGTGGCTAAAAACGACAAAAACATCGACTACCAAGCTGTCGCCAAGCGGTTTTACCAATATTATGACGACCGCTATGATTTCCTCAATTTCGTACATGTGCCGGGCTACCTTGGCAATCGTTTTCATGCACCCCTCAAGAACACGGTTCGGGGTATCGGCATGGGGCAAAGTGACAACGTCAGTCTTTATGGCAGCCGCGGACAACTCCGGGGCATCAATGCTTTTCCTCTCACCAGTTTTTACGATCCGATTAACATTGGTTTTGTGCATGAGTTTGGCCACCAGTGGATCAATTTCGCCGATGGTACTCCTTTGGATCTGGGTATTCCACATTGGCCTTATGCCAACATTGGCTATGGGGTAATGGGCATTTCGATCGGTGGCCGCAATGGAGCCGGGGGTAATTTTGCGCGCATCATGAAAAAAGGCACAGGTGGTTACGATGTCAGCAATGCACCAGTGGGTTCGGTCCCGGTTTTCAATAACTGGGAACTGTATTTTATGGGGTTACTGGCCAAAAAGGACGTTACGGAAAATGCCGTTATTTTCAAGGACCAAGGCGTATTTCCCTCCAAACCTTTTTACCCCGACGCCGAATTGACCCAATATTCGATCGACCAATTGGTGACCAAATTCGGCGAACGCCAACCCAATGCCAGCGTGAGCCAAAAGAAATTCAAGGTAGCAACGATTTTGGTCTCTGATACCTTACTCAATAACGACGAGCTGGCATATTACCACTTCATCACCTTGCGAGCCGATGCCCGCAGCCCACAAGCTGTGAGAGAGGGACTGGTCACCTATCAAGGCAATTCTTTCTTTGTGGCCACCGGCGGTCGGGGCAGTTTGGACGTAATCTTGAACTCACCAGTGGTCAGCACCAGGGACGTACGGCAGGGCTTGGAGGTACAGGCTTATCCCAATCCTATCCAACAAGAGTTGAACTTGAAATTTTTATTGCCCGAAAAAGACCTCTTGCAGGCCGAAATTCTCGACTTGCTAGGCCGCCGGGTTTGGCTGGCAAAATATACCCTAGGCCCTGGGGAAAACAACCTCAACTTGAACCTGGGTGACCTTCCCCCTGGGCCATATTATTTGCATTTGGCTGGCGAAAAATACAAGGCAGGATTGCGTTTGGTAAAGTGAGCAGCGGTTTTTAGCGCCTAATCAAGGTAAACGCTGCGCCATCTCGGCCCCGAACCAAGTAAGACCCCGACCGCAAATTGGCGAGGTTAATTTGTGGGGTTGCCAAGTATTCCGCTACCAACATACCCGCCAGGTTGAAGACTTGCAAGCGTTCGCCCGCTTTCCAGCCCTCCAGGAAAAGTACTTCTGCGCAGGGGTTAGGGAAGGCTTTGATGCGTTTCAATTGCAGCTCATTCACGGGCGTGCTTTGCAACACTGTCACTTTACGGATGGCAGATACTTGCTGGTCGCCTAGGTCGTCCCACACCCGAATACTGAGGTTTTGCACACCGATGGGCAAGTTATTGAGCTGGATAAGGTAAGGGGCCTGGGTGTCTTCACCTACTTTTTGGCCGTTGAGCAGCAATTCTACTTTTTCAATTTCGCCATCGGCATCGCTGGCATTGATGCGAATGCTGAGGGCGGTATTGGCTTTGATGCTGGTGTCCTTGCTGGGATTGATGATCAAAGCTTGTGGCAAGGCATTGACCACCAGGCTCACGGGGGTAGCGTTGGTCGTAAACCCACGATTGTCAGTAGCGCGGGCGGCAAAAATATAAGGTCCAGACTTCAGCGCCGGGGTTTTGAGTGAAAAAGGAGCACCCAATACTTCTCCGAACTTTTCTCCGTTTTGAAAAAACTCCACTTTGGCGATGCCTCCATCAGGGTCGCTGGCATTCACGCTCAGGGTCAGGGTTTCTCCAGGTTGGGCTTTGGTGTTGTTATTAGGGCTGCTAAAGGAAATGATCGGCGGGGCATTGACGATGAAATTCAAAGGGCTGCTGTTGATGGCACCCCCGGTATTATCAGTAGCGCGGGCTACCAGGTTGAAAGTGCCGAACTCGAAAGCTTGGTGGTCGTAGGTGTAAGGTGAACTTAGGTCTTCGCTCACTTTGATGCCATTGATGATGAATTCTACCTTAGCAATGTTTCCATCAGGATCGCTGGCGGTAGCCGTAAAGCCCATTTCAGCCCCAATCGCATGGACTGAAGCGTTGGCTACTCCGGCGACACTCACTACTGGCAATGCATTGACCACAATTGCCACTGGGGTAGATGAAGAATTTGCATTGCGGTTGTCAGTAGCGCGGGCGGCAAACAAGTAAAGCCCTGGTGTCAGGCCACTCACCGGTAGGTTGAAAGGTGCTTGGCCATCTTCGCCGATTTTGAAACCATTTTGCAAAAACTCTACCTTGCTGACGCTGCCGTCGGTGTCGAGGGCTTGGGCTTGTAGCACGATGTTGGCGCTGCCCTGGTAAACGGCATTGTTGGTTGGCGAAATAAGGCTCACTTGCGGTGGGGCATTCACAATGATGGTGATAGGGCCCGAAATGGTGCTTTGGTTGGCCTGATTCACAGCCCTGGCGGTGAATACATAAGTGCCTGGTGCCAAAAAGTCAATTACAAAAGAGTAGGGGGCATCACTGATTTCACCAATGCGTTGGGCATCCTGAAAAAATTCTACTTTGCTGATGGGTGAAGCCGGATCAGCAACCGTAGTGGTGATGGTGATGCGCTCATTGAGTTGAAAAACTGCATTGTTGGCTGGTGCACTGATGCTGATGCTGGGTGCTGCATACAACAAATGAACCATAAAAAGGCCCAAAGTGACCAGGAATAGGGGACGGATCTGCTTCATGACTATTTGTTTTCGGTTTTTGGTAAATACAGTGGGAAAAAGTTGAAATATTTGTGGTTGAAATGTTGAAAAGAACATTCAACCCAAGAACAAGATCCAGGCAAATAATGATATTGATGGCATTTACTTTCAGGCCAATGCCTAATTCTTTGAGGAGATGATGATTGTTAGTAACGGAGAATCGAGCCGCAAATGGCCTTTTGAAAATGCAAGAACACTATTTTTTGCCAAAAAATAAAGCGGGAATGTAAACTTTTCGCATAAATGTCATTTGAATGTCACAGTAAAAGCCCGTAAGTGGCACAAAATCAAGGGCAATTGCGGGAGATTTTGGTTCTTTGACAAATAGTGTGGAAGGGCATATTTTTCAAATCTCGTCCATATGCTCGTGTTATTGGCTCCATCTCGTGCAGGCCACGAGTTTTAGATGGATGCATCTACTGACTGCATGAAACCAGCGCATTAATCATCATAAGTGTTAAGCAGAATACTTGTCCACATGATTTGTCAAAGAACCAAGAATTTTAAAGAATTAGTCAACATCACGCAAGAAATTCTGTAATTCTGTAATCCTGAAAATTCTGGTTCATTAACGGTTCAAAAATAAACCTTACCAATTTTTTAATTGCCAGTTGTCAACATCATGGTCAACGTCATGCCGGAAATCCGTGTAAATCCGTGTAAATCCGCGTAATCCGTGTCATCCGTGTTCCAAAAATGGCCTCGCGCAGCGAAGCAACGAAGTTGCGATTTGGTAAGGTTTATTCGTGGCTCGTCACTTAGACAAAACACCTCGCTTGATTGTTGAGGTCGCCTTTCTCCGAAGTTTTAAGAACCCATTCTTTTGGCATCATAAACGGAATGTCTATTTTACCGGAGCAAACAAAAAACAAGCAATTTAATGGACACAACAAACACCGGAACCGAGCAAAAAACGGGGCGTAGGCTGATGCAAGTCATCTTCGCCAGCTCCCTTGGTACGCTAATCGAGTGGTACGATTTTTACATTTACGGGGCTTTGGCACCAATCATCGCCAAGCAATTTTTCCCTTCTGAAAATCCCACGGCAGCTTTTCTGGCAGCTTTGGCCACTTTTGCGGCGGGATTCATCGTGCGGCCTTTTGGAGCCTTGGTTTTTGGGCGCTTGGGCGACTTGGTGGGCCGCAAGTACACTTTTCTGGTGACTTTGTTGTTGATGGGCTTTTCGACTTTTGCCATTGGTTTTGTGCCGGGTTATGCCACCATTGGGGCGGCTGCACCTTTCATCATATTGGCTTTGCGCTTCATCCAGGGTTTGGCGTTGGGTGGCGAATACGGAGGAGCCGCAACATATGTAGCCGAGCATGCGCCAAAGGAGCGACGCGGCTATTTTACCTCCTTTATCCAAACCACCGCCACCTTGGGGCTGCTGCTTTCGCTCAGCGTGATTTTGTTGACCAAAAAACTGGCTGGCGATGTGGCCTTCAACGATTGGGCTTGGCGGGTGCCGTTTTGGGCCTCTTTTATCATGGTTTTGGTGTCGGTTTATATTCGCTTGCGCATGTCCGAGTCGCCAGTTTTTGCCAAAATCAAAAAAGAAGGCAAGGTTTCGAGCAATCCGCTCAAAGAATCTTTTTCCAAAAAAGCCAACCTCAAAATGGTCTTGCTGGCCTTGTTTGGCGCTGTGATGGGCCAAGGGGTGGTGTGGTACACGGGGCAATTTTACGCCCAAACCTTCATCGAGCGCACTTGTGGGGTGGAGTTTGAACAAACCCGCTACCTGATGTTGGGGGCCATTGTTTTGGCGACTGGGTTCTTTGTTTTCTTCGGCTGGTTGTCGGACCGGGTAGGGCGCAAGTGGATCATGCTGGCAGGTATGCTTTTGGCTTTGTTGACTTATCGACCCATTTACCGCAGCATTTACAGCGCGGCAACTGACCAAAGCAGCAGCCTGGTGGTAGCCAGAAGTGGTAGTTCGACCAAGGTCAGTGTGGCTTCCAATGGTGATTCGACCATCATCCAAAAAAGTGTGCAAGCCTTTGAAGGCGGAAATACTTACCAAACGGTGGTGACAAAGACGGTCAAAGCCCAGTCAAGTGCCCCCTCCAAAATAGAGACCGTAAAGACCGTTTGGCTCTCCAAGGGGCATTTTTGGACCATTTTGTTCCTGGTTTTCATCCAAATCCTGTACGTGACGATGGTTTATGGCCCGATAGCGGCATTTTTGGTGGAATTGTTTCCTACCCGGATTCGCTATACCTCCATGTCCCTGCCCTATCACATCGGCAATGGCATTTTCGGTGGTTTGACTCCCTTGATTGCCACCCGCTTGTTTGACTTATCCAAGACGAGTACCCAGCCTGCTGGAGATCCTTTTGTGGGATTGTGGTACCCAATTGTGATTGCTGCGGTTTGTTTTGTGATCGGGCTGCTGTTTTTGCCCAGCAAAATCGATGAGCAAGTGGATGATTGATGGCTGCTTCTGGTTATGCAGTTATCCTTATTAATGCTGAATTAGACAAAGACTTCCTAATTCAGCTAAAAAAATCAGATATGGAAAATATCAAACGCTTTTCGGGCATCATTTGGATAGGCAGTGCTTTGCTGGCCATGTACCTGCTCTTAGCCCAGGCTGCGCACGAATTTGCGCAGTCACCCACACTCGATACCCGGATTTTTTGGTTCACGATCATTCCGGTGTTTTTGCCCATTGCCTTGGGCTTGTTGTTGTTTGGTTGGTATTGCTTGAAGGGGGAGTACGAGGGGGAACAGGGATGAGTTTGGGTATCGGGCTTGAAATGCTTTTTGTCTGAATCCATGCAAGCCTGTAACAGCTTCAGAAACCTCAAAAGCCAGCTTTGACCCAATCTTCAACATTTCAACTCTTCAACATTTCAACTCTTCAACATTTCAACCCCTCAACTACCTCACCGCCGTCAATCGATACCCCTCTTTTTGCAGCAGCTTCAACACCCCCTTGTCGCCAGCCAAATGGCCTGCACCTACGGCAAAAAAAGTTGGTTTGGCCTTGGCAGAAGCAATCATGGGGGCAACCCAATTGGCGTTGCGCTGATTGAGCAGGGTAGTGCTGAAATCCACGCCACCTGACTCTTGCTCAATGTACTTGAGCAAGCCGTTCAGGTCTTGGGCTTTGTAGAGGTCCACCATTTTTAGGAACAAAGCCTTTTGTGATTCCATGTCTTTGAGGTGCTCGGCTAAGTAAGTAGCTTGCTTGGTGTAAGGGATGCTGCTCATGGCCTTGGTCTGGTCCTCCACCGATTCCAGGCCCTTGATTTCTTTGCTGGCTCCTTGGGCCATTTGCACCAATGACAGCTCGTAAGAAGCAGGTTGTTCACCCAGGAATTCTTTGAGGATCAGCGAATACACCAACATGGGTTGCCACTTGTTGAAGGCCGCGATGCCTACGCCCACTGATTTTTTGCACAAGTCATCCAATTTTTGGTAATCCGCTGGGCTCAAGAGTTTGTCCAGGGTACTGCCATCGCTCATCGTGGCGAATTTGAGCAATTGCATCGACATTTGCGGGTCGTCCATGTCCAGTTCCAGCACCACTTGTTCGCTTTGTTCAAAAGCGTTTTTCATGGCATCGCTGAAGAAATAGTCCTTTTGTGGCAGCATGTGGATGGTGCCCAGTACATACGAAGGCTTGCTGAGGCCCTTGCCTTCAATTTTCCAGAGCAGGGAATCTTGGGTAGAGCCAAGGGACTTGTTGGTGGTTTTGCAGGCGAAAAAAGCAATGGCCAGCAAAAGGGCACTCAGTAAGTAGGTTGTTTTGTTGCGCATGGTTCTTGCGTTTGTGGTTCGGTTCAATGAGTTGCAAGGGCTGGTTGAAAATTACAAAATCGGCTGAAAATGCCTTATCCGCCAGAAAAATAGCCTGCAATTGGGCTGAAAAGGCTTTGAAAATCAAGATTCCGCCCGTTTAGAATGGACCATAATGGGCGGAATGTGGTCGAAAAAGTGAGATTCCGCCCATTATGACTTGTAGATAATGGGCGGAATGTGTATTTTTGAGCTTCAATGAACCAACGCAAACCTAATCAAATGCTGCAAAAACTAGTAGGACGCCAGGCGGAACAAGAAGTGCTGCGCAAAGCTTACCAATCCTTCGACGCGGAGTTGGTAGCTGTCTTTGGTCGCAGAAGGGTGGGGAAGACCTTTCTCATCAGGTCGGTTTTTGCTGGTAAAATCGAACTTGAACTAAACGGTGCCCAAAATGGGACCACCGCCAGTCAATTGCAACATTTTACCAGTCGACTGAACTACCACGCACGTCCGATCCTGCCGTATGTGAGTCCTAAAAACTGGCAGGAGGCTTTTCAAATGTTGATCATTTACCTGGAATCTTTGCAGCGCAGCGAAAAAATGGTCATTTTCTTGGATGAGTTCCCCTGGCTAGCGGGCAAAAAATCTGACTTTTTGCAGGCTTTTGGCCTGTTTTGGAATACCTGGGCCTCGCAAAACAACGTAATGGTGATTATTTGTGGTTCGGCGGCTTCCTGGATAATCAATAAAGTCATCAGGGATCGAGGTGGCTTGCACAATCGCATTACCCGCAGGATTCAATTGCAGCCTTTTAATTTGCATGAAACCGAGGCCTTCTTACAGAGCCGTGGAGTGAAATTGAATCGCTACCATATACTACAGTTGTACATGGCAATGGGTGGCATCCCCCATTACCTCAAAGAAGTAGAAGCTGGTAAAACCGCTACGCAAAACATCGACCAGGTCTGTTTTTCTAAGCAAGGGCTTTTGCGCGAAGAGTTTAATGAATTGTACCCAGCTTTGTTCAGCAATGCAGAAAACCATATCCAAGTCATCCGTGCATTGGCCAACACTCGGCAAGGCTTGACGCGTGGCGAGCTGGTGAAAATTGCCGAACTGGCTGATGGGGGCAATACTACCCGCACCTTGGAGGAGTTGGAGTACTCGGGGTTCGTAAGTACCTATTATGCTTTTGGCAAAAAGAAAAAAGAGCTGCGCTACCGCCTGAGCGACGAGTATTCACTTTTTTACCTACAATTTATTGCTGAAAAAAGAGCCGAAGGAACTGGAACTTGGGAAAAAGTGGCCCAAACCCCAGTTTGGAAAAGCTGGAGTGGCTATGCATTTGAGAGTATTTGCCTCAAACATGTGCCAGCCATCAAAAAAGCTCTGGGAATTGCTGGAATATATACCGAGGCTTCAACTTTTTACCTGAAGAACAGTGATTTTGGTCGTGGGGTGCAAATTGACTTGTTAATTGATCGCAACGATCATGCGATCAACCTTTTTGAAATTAAATTTTACCAGGATCGTTTTGCGTTGAGCAAAGAGCAGGCTGAAGAAATTCAGCTAAAAAAAGCCATTTTTAAATCCAGTACCAACAGCAACAAGCAAGTGTTCGTAACTTTGTTGAGCAGTTTTGCCTTGAGCCCCAACGAAAATAGCCTCGGTGCCCTGGATAATTTCTTGGACATGAATTGCTTGTTTGAGCCGTTTTGATGCCAGTACGACTGGCGGTCACCTCAACATCTCAACCCCTCAACTTCTAATAAACTCAATCTGTATGCATTACTTATTGATTAGCTTTTGGTCCATGTTTTCATTTTTTACTGCGGGAGAGTCCTTCAAAGATTACCCGGTTTACCAGGGCAATGACCTGGGCCTCACTTATACGCCCCAAGCCTCGGAATTCAAATTGTGGTCGCCGCCTGCGGAGAAAGCACGTTTGCGCTTGTACGCCAAGGGCTTGGGTGGCAAAGCCCTGAAAACCCTTAATCTCAAAAAACAAGACGGGGTGTGGTATGGCCGGGTCAAAGGCGACCAAGTAGGCAAGTACTACGCTTTTCAAGTGCAAATCAAAGGACAATGGCTGGCCGAAGTGCCCGATCCTTACACCAAAGCAGTAGGGGCCAACGGCAAGCGCGGCCAAATCCTGGACCTGAAAAAAACCAACCCTGTGGCCTGGGAATCGGATAAGCGGCCAACTTTGAAAAGCGCCACCGACATCATCATTTACGAGTTGCACATCCGCGACTTGTCCACCCATCCCACATCGGGCATCAGCAACAAGGGCAAGTTCTTGGGCTTGACCGAGGAAAAAACCAAAAGCCCAGAGGGTTTGACCACTGGCTTGGACCACCTCAAAGAACTGGGCATCACCCACGTGCACTTGCTGCCCGTGTATGATTATTCCTCGATTGACGAGACCAAGCTGGAGGAAAACAAGTTCAACTGGGGCTACGATCCCCAAAACTACAACGCCCTGGAAGGCAGTTACAGCACCAATCCCGAAGACGGGGCCGTGCGCATCCGCGAGTTCAAACAAGTGGTGCAAGCCCTGCACAGCAAAGGCATTCGCGTGATCATGGACGTGGTGTACAACCATACTGGCGTGACCGAGGGCTCGAATTTCAACCAATTGGTGCCCGGCTACTATTACCGCCAAAACGACAAAGGCGGCTTTTCTGACGCCTCGGCTTGTGGCAACGAAACCGCCTCTGAAAGGCCGATGATGCGCAAATTCATGGTCGAATCGGTCTTGCATTGGGCCAAGGAATACCACATTGACGGCTTCCGTTTCGACTTGATGGGCATCCACGACATCGAAACCATGAATGCCATCAGCAAGGCGGTGCGCGAGGTAGATCCCAGCATTTTTTTGTACGGCGAAGGTTGGACCGCAGGCGGCTCACCCCTGCCCGATGAGCAACGTGGTTTGAAAGCCAATGTGAGCAAAATGGATCGCGTGGCGGTATTCAGCGACGATATTCGCGATGCCATTCGGGGGCATGTATTCACGCACACCGACAAAGGTTTTGTGAGTGGAGCACCAGGCTTGAAAGAAAGTGTAAAATTCGGCGTAGTAGCCTCGACTTACCACCCCGAAGTGAAGTACCCGGAGGTGAAATACTACTCCAAAACGCCCTACGCCAAGGAACCCTGGCAAGTGATCAGCTATGCCTCTTGCCACGACAACCATACGCTGTGGGATCGCCTGGCCGTCAACAATCCCTTGCTGCTGGATGAAGAGCGCCTGAAAATGTACCGCCTGTCATTGTTGATGGTGCTGACCGCACAAGGCGTGACTTTCTTGCATGCAGGTACCGAAATGGCCGTGACCAAAGGCGGGGCTGAAAACTCCTACAACCTGGCCGACGCTGTGAACCAACTAAACTGGACCCGCAAACACCAGTACAAAGACTTGTTCAACTTCACCCGCGACCTGATTTATTTGCGCAAAAGCCACCCCGCTTTTCGCATGACTTCCTCTGCGCAAATCCGCGAACACCTCGAGTTTTTGCCCCACGAGGATGAGAACGTGACGGGTTTCTTGCTGAAAAACCACGCCAACAACGACCCCTGGCAGACCATCGCGGTGGTGTACAACGGCTCGGGCAAAGTACAAACCATGCCCATTCCCCGCAGCGAGTGGAAAATCGTGTGCGATGGCGAAAAAATGCAATTAAACAATCCGGTGAGTTACCGCAATTCCGGCATTTTGGTGCCTCCTTATTCGGGGATCGTCATGTACACCGATGGTTTGGGTAAGGTGAACTGGGTGGAGGACAAGTAGAGACAGGGCATGCCCTGTCTAAGGTGTAATTGGAATGAGTTTTTTGGGTAAAAAAGACCTGTTAAAAACGTGCAGAAGTTGGGTTACCACCAGACCCCACAAACAAAAAGCGAGGCCCCCAATTGGAGAGCCTCGCTTTTTGTTTCATCACAGCCTTTTACCCTTTCGCAGGTGGAGCTGCATTCGGCACCACGTTCTTGATCGCCTTCACTGTTTTCAGGTAGGCAAACATGGCTTTGAGGTCATCGTCGCTTAGGTTTTTGTACACAGCGATGGGCATAGGTGGTAGGATTGGGCGGCTGCTGTCTAGGCCCTTGGACTTGCCTTCGCGCAGGGCTTTGGTGAATTGTGCCTCGGACCAAGTGCCCAAACCCGTATCGTCGGGGGTGAGGTTGGCAGAGTAGGTGGTACCCCAGGGGCCTACCGCCGAGGTCATACCGGGGCTGAAAATGGCGACCATCTTTTCGGCGACCATTTTGCTCATGCTGGCGTCCACTGCAAATGGGTCATTGCTGGGGTGGCCCATCAGGCGACGTTCCAGGTCGGGCTCAGGGCCTTTGGGTCCCATTTTTTTGGGGGTGTGGCAATCGTCGCAACCCAAAACGGAGATCAGGTACTCACCACGCTCCAGAGGGGTCTCGTTTTTGATGACCACCTCCTTTTCGATTTTTTTGACTTCTTCTTTTTTGGTCTGGCAGGCGGCCAGGACCAGCAGGGCCACAAACAGGCCGAGTAACTTGACTTGCATAGGAATTAGGTGTTTGGTGTTGATACGCGAAGATAACAATGATCTTGAACGATGCAGGTATTCTGAATAAAAACAAGGTATTTTTTAACAAATGTTCAAAAAAACAACCCGCTTGATGTTCTTCAAGCGGGTTGTTTTTGAACGATTTCCTACGTTTGTAATCAATCGGCGATATAAGTCTTGCCAATTTTCAAGCCATTGATGGCCTTGCTTTTTTCGATGATGATGCCCCAGCCGCCACCTTCACCACGCCATACGTAGCGGATTGACTTGAATGAGCCGTCCTTGTTGCGCTCGGTATTCAGCTCATCATTCCAGGCGTTGGTATTCTTGTCTGGGTTGACTTGTTTGGTTTCGCCCGCTTTGGGGAAAGTGAGTTTTTGCGGCAAATCATACAGGATTTTGGCCAAGCAGAAAATCTCCTGCCAATTGTTGTTGTTGAAAAAATGGATACCATCTTCCCCGCTGATGTAGCCACCGTGGTCGATCCGATAAGTTTCGTAGCTGCATTCCACCTGTGCTTCGCGCAGTTGATCCACATAGGTCTCGGTGCGGTCGTCTTCGTCGCGTTGCAGGTCATTTGGTTTGGGATAGACCGAGAGGTAGCCGTCGAAAACGAAGCCCGTTTTGTCGTTGTACTTTACTTTGGCCATACCGCCTTTGAGGTTGTCAACGGTCATGTTTTTACTGGCAGCGGGCGTAAGCATGGTCAGTTTGGCACCTAAAGGCAATAGCATGATTTTTTCGGAGTTTGCATCGGCGCTTTGGCGCAGGTTGAGGCCACTTTTGGCCATTACATAAAAGGTAGTTGTAGTGCTTTGAGCCATTAAGCTCCAAGTTAGGCAGCTCAAAAGGCACACAAGGGTGCTGGATTTTAGCATGTATATTTAGTTTAGAAGTTGAGGAGTGGGCAGCTACTCTTCGGTCTTTAAGGCCAGCAGGAGCTTGTACATTTGCCCGTCCTTGGAAATACTTGCTCCGGCTTGCATCATACGGAATAGCTCGCCGCTGCGGTCGTTGTCTTTGTAAGTTTTTTCGGCACTGTACATTTGGAGTTTGGCATCGCTTTCCTGCAAGAGTTTGGCCAGGGCTTCGGGGCTTCTGAGGCTTTCGAAGTTTAGTTCGCCCTCCCCATCAATTTTTAAACCGAGGAGACTGATTTTTTCCTCTTCACAATGAAATACCTTGATGTCTTGCGGACTCCTTACTTCCAGGTACTCCACTTTGCGCAGGATGCCCTCAAAAACAGCATCGCTGAATTGTTCTACCAGCGAGTCTACCTTTTCGGTATCGCTTGCTTTGATTTTTACCCATTCGGGGCCATCAATGCCGTGCAGTGCCAGGAAACTGACAAATTCTTTTTCCAATGATTCCAGCTCTTGCAGGTTTAGGCGGCGGTATTTTGGCATTTTGAAGTATAATTTTGTTGGTATAAAGAGCCACCGATTGAATAAAATAAACAATTCAAGAAGGCTTTGCGCTACTGTGCAGCTTTGAGTTGGGAACACGGATGAAACAGCTTAAACTGATCTTCACAGATTTTCCAACACGACGCTGACCCAAAAGTCAAGCCTTATCGAATTTCAAGTGTTTACTTTTTCGTGTTCCGAGGGCAAAAATGGGGTAAATTCTGCTAAAAACTACGCATTTTTTCTTTACTTGGGTCAAAATAAACAAACATGAACGATCGCAGACGCTTCCTTCAAAACTCAGCATGGGCAGCAGGTGCTTTGGCCTTGCCCAACTTGGGGTTCTCCATCCTGAAAAAAAGCGATTCTCCTGAAGACAGCTTGATTGGTCACGGTGAATTCAAATACAAGGTAGACAAAAACTGGGCTAAAATTGGTCCCAATGACTACCCGCTGATCAATTGTCACGAGATGGTGCAGGACAGCAAGGGGCGTTTGATCATGATTGGCGATAGTGTGTACAACAATATCCTGATCTTTGACAAATCTGGTGTGCTGCTAGATTCATGGGGCCATGCTTACCCTGGCGGGCACGGCCTGACCATCAGTAAGGAAGGTGGCGAGGATTTTCTATGGATCGTGGATTGTGGCTATTACCAAGACAAAACTGGCCAGGGGAAAGCCCAAGCGGGTCAAGTAGTCAAAACCGACCTCACTGGCCGCATCATTTTCACCATCGGCCATCCTCGCACCATTGGGATTTACAAGGATACTGAAAAGTTTCAACCCACCGAGACCGCAGTAGCGCCCAACGGCGACTTGTATGTGGCGGATGGCTATGGCTCAGACTACATCATTCAGTACAACAGCAAGGGGCAGTACATTCGGCATTTTGGCGGCCGCAACAATGCCAACAAAGACCACAACCTGATCAATGCACATGGGGTAGTGGTGGACACCCGTGACCCGAACAAACCAACTTTGATTTGCACCTCTAGGGATGAGAACTGCTTCAAGGTATTCAGCTTGGATGGGAAGTTCATCAAAAAAATCGACTTACCAGGACTGTATGTATGCCGCCCAGTGATCCAGGGCAAAAACCTGTATGCCGGAGTGTGTTGGTCGAAAGACAAAGAGGGGAAACGCCAAGCCAACACAGGTTTTGTGACCATTCTGGATACAGATAATAAGGTAGTATCAAACCCTGGAGGCACTGCACCTACTTACCTCAATGGTCAGTTGCAACCAAGCCTGGCGTTGGAAAACCGGGTATTTTACCACGGCCATGACGTTTGCATCGACGAAGACCAAAGCGTGTATGTTTGTCAGTGGAACGCCAATCGTACTACGCCAGTTAAGTTGACGCGGGTGTAATCTGGTTCAGCGTCAAGGTTCACGTTTGCTAAACTTCCAAAGTTTGGTAAACGTGAACCTTGACGCTGAACTGGTCACTACTTCCGCTGCAAAAGCCGGATTTGCCGCTTCAACTCAGCAATCTCCAGGTCTTGCTCGCGGATGATTTCTTTGAGGTCGGCATTTTCAGTTTTGAGAGCTTCCAAGTCTTTGCTCCCTTTTTTGCTGAAAAGCGAAAAACCGTCCTCGCTTTTAGGGTCAGCGGAGGCGTTGCTCCCTGAAGATTCTATGCCGATCAGGTTTTTTAGGTTTTGGATTCCATCCTGACCATTGTAATAGGATGCACCGATGTAGGCAAGGGGCACTACAAACAACATCAGTATAAAGAAACGGGCGAAGCCAGTCATTTTTGTCTTTCCAGGCATGGCTGTTGTTTTTTTGCAAAAATACGCTTGTTAGGCAAAACGATCAATTCCTTTCTACTGGTGTAGCAAAAGAGGCGACGAAAAGGAGGGATTGGAGGCTTAAAGCAAGCTTTATTATTGAATCATCAACAGCATTCACAGCATGGAAACCATTCTTACTTTGACCATTGTATTAGATGCACCGCCTATTGGCGTGTTATTTGCCTTGCAAAAGGGCAGTGGAAATGATTTTGAACCCATTCAAAAGCAGCAGTCGCAAGGCGAACCCCTGCACTTTGAAGCGGTATTCAAGGTAAAAGGTGATCTTAGCAAAGAGTCTTGGCCAGTTTTGTTGGGCCCCTTTGCGCAGGGCCCGGCAGCAGAGCGATTTTTGTACCTCGATATTGGGGCCATTGCTGGGCAAATTGGCTCGGATTGGCGCCGACGCCTGAAGGTGCCCCTCAAAGGAATCACCTGGGAACAAGTCGAGATGAAGCAATTGTCTTGTAAAGTACCCGGAATAGGGCGCGACGGTGGGCCTAACTGTGGCACCGTACGTGATTTTGAGGGCTGGAGTTGAGAAGAGTTGTCGCCAAACTACATTGTTGTAAAATTGTTTCGACCAAAGCGTGCATGAGAAGGGATTGAAGGGTATTTTTGAAAGATTGTTAGGCCAATCCCGAATACGTCCATTTAATTTTAGCTCAAACACATTAGGATGAAACCGAAACTGATTTTACTGCTTTGTTTATCCGCCTTTTGGTCCTGCCAAGCGCCAGAAGAACCCAGAGCGCCACAAGTACCAGGCCCCGCGATAAGCAGCGTCAAAGTGATCCAAGATGAGATTGAGGGGGTTGACTATGTTTTGACTGCGGACCTGAAAACGGGCTACGCGGTGGCCTTCTCGCGCGACTTGAATGGCCAAACGCTGGATTTCAAACCGAGCAGCGAAGCTTTTCCTGCCATGCTACAAGACCGTGAAGGAAATATTTGGGACGTATTTGGCTACGCCACAAGTGGGCCAAGGCGTGGAAGCAGGCTCCAACCCATGCGCTCGACCTGGGGGCATTTTTTTGCCATCGCGGCCATGTATCCAGGGGCAACCTTGGTAGGGGGAACTCCCGCCCAAGCGCCTCCGCATGTTTATACTCCTGGCGAATGGTTGGTAGATGTCCGTTTCTTGTACCGGGGCTCACAGACAGATGCTATTCCAGCGCTGAATCGGCCTGCTTTGCAATCCTATCGTCCCAGTTTCGAAAAAGAGAATGAGTATTATGTGAGAGATGAGGATTTGGTGATGGCGGTTCGTATTGGGGAACAAGTGCGCTTTTACCCTTACCGTTTGCTGCATGTGCATGAGATCATCAACGACACCTTGGAAGGAAAACCAATTATGCTTACTTACGCGCCATTTTCTGGAACAACGCAGGTGTGGAGCCGTGAAATTAGGCCAGGATTACTGAGTGATTTTGGTTTCACGGGATTGCTTTACAACGCCAACTCTTTGCCTTATGATAGTGAAACCGAGAGTATTTGGTTGCAATTGGATGGTCGCTGTGTACAAGGAGCACTGCGGGGAAAAGAGATACCTGTATACAATGGCGTAGAATTACCCTGGGGGATTGTGAAAGGGGCATTCAAAAACCCTCAAATTTTGGCGGAGCCACAAATCCAAGGTATCAACTACCGCAACAACTTATATGTAGGATACCGCAATCAACAGGCTTTTCCAATAGCACCAGTATTTTTTCAAGACCGAAGGCTACCGCCCAAGGAAAAAGTGTTCTGTGTAATTGTCGGGAATTTGTCAAAAATCTATTCTTCTGCGGCATTGCGCTAAGCAGCGTTTTAAAAGTGTGTTACGTTTGTGTGATAGATTTGCTTCGTCCTGATGAATGTAATACTTGTTTTTCGATTTTTACGCTCTATTTCGACACGTGGAAACAATTTTGTGCGAAGAGCAGCCAAACTTACACTAATTTTTTTGCCAAAAATGAGCAAAAATAAGGTTCCTTAAAAAAATCAAAAATTGGGTTTACCTTTGCTTTTTCCAATTTACTCTCCAGTCTTTTTTCCTTTTTCCAAACAATTTTCTGGAACAAAAAACAGCGTTTTTTGCCATAACGTGCTGACTTTTGCCATATTGCCACAAATTTTTAGGAAAATTTGGTGAAAGTTTTGCAAATCGTTTAAATTTGGGCGCGGATTTTTTAAAACCTTATAAAATCGGATTAGTATGAAAAAACACTTACTAGGGCTTTGCCTAGTACTGTGCGCTTTTATGGGTGCCTATGCCCAGCGCAGTATCAGTGGTAAGGTGACCGACAAAAACGGTGAAGCACTGATCGGAGCAAGCATCCTTGCAAAAGGAACGTCCTCTGGTACAGTCACCAACGTAGATGGGACTTACACTTTGAATGTCCCTGAGTCGGCTTCCATCTTACAATTCAGCTACACGGGCTACACTGCCCAGGAAATTGCCCTTGGCGCTTCCAATTCCATTGACGTAACCTTGATCGAAAGCTCACAACAGTTGGGCGAGGTGGTAGTAACTGCTCAGGGTATTCGCCGGGAGAAGAAGGCTTTGGGTTACGCCGTTACGACAGTTAACGAAGACCTTATCCAAGACCGCCCACAAGCCGACGTAGGCCGTGTGCTTCAAGGCAAGGTACCAGGCGTAAACATCACCTCTACTTCTGGGGTATCGGGTACGGGCACCAATATCACGATTCGTGGTTATACCTCCATCACTGGTTCGGTACAGCCATTGTTTGTAGTGGATGGGGTGCCTTTCAACTCCAGCACCAACTCTTCTGGTGGCTTTACAGGGGGTGGTCAGTCGGCTTCCAGTCGCTTTTTGGATTTGGACCCCAACAACATTGAGAGCATCAGTGTATTGAAGGGCTTGGCTGCAACTGTAACTTATGGTGACCAAGGCCGTAACGGGGTAATCCTTGTAACGACCAAGAGCGGTAGCCGCAAGACACGTAAAGCAGAATTCCAATTGACTCAGTCTTTGTTCACCAACCAGGCGCATTTGCCTCGTTACCAGAACGACTATGTAGGTGGTTTTCAGCAGAACCTGGGTTACTTCTTCTCCAACTGGGGTCCTACCTTGGCTGAAGCAAGAGCTTATCCATCGCAGAACACCAACGCTGCGCTGAACCAGCACCCTTATGCATTCTTGACTACCAGTGGCGGTTTGCGTGCTGGCCAGGCGGACTATGTAGCTTCATTGGGGCAATACCAAATGCAGGTATTCCCCAACAACGTGAGCGATTTCTTCCGTACGGGCCGCATCAGCAACACTTCATTGGGAGCCACGGGTGGTAGCGACAATGTGAGCTACAACATTTCTGCAGGTTATGTGGATGAGCAAGGCTATATCCCAGAAAACAACCTGAAGAAGTTGAACCTGAGCTTGGGTATGAATGCCAAGTTGAGCAAGAAGTTGTCAGTGGTAACTTCATTCAGCTACGCCAATACCGACCAGACCACTCCACCGCTGAACGCGGGTACGGGTAACAACACCCTTGGTGGTTTTCCTTCGGTTTTGGCCAACGTATTGTACACCCCACGTCAGGTGGACTTGAACAACTGGCCTTACCAGGACCCCGTTACCAAGGGCACAGTTTATTTCCGCAGTGGCAATGACATTCCGAACCCACGCTGGATCCTGAACAACTACAAAACTTCGGATGTAGTTAACCGTTTCTTCTCAGCTACTTCTTTCAACTTTGAGTTGACGAAGAGTTTGAGCTTGTTGTACAAAGTAGGTTTGGATACCTATACCGAGCGCCAGGAAGGCCGCTTCAACAAAGGTGGTGTGGACCTCGTAACCGGGGCATACTTCACCCGCGACCTTCAAAACACCATTTGGGACAACTCAGCGATCCTTTCTTACCAGGGCACCAAGCCTCTGCTGGGCAAGTTGAACCTTTCTGCTCGATTGGGTGCCAACGTGCGCAACGACATATTCAGCGGCTCGAACATCAGCAGCGACTTCCAGCTGGCCCGTGACCTGTTCCGCCACAATAACTTCATCAACAACGTAGCTGGTGACTTTATTGTTGAGCAGACCCGTATGGGGGTATTTGGCGAGGTGACTGCTGATTACAACAGCTTCGTTTATTTGAACCTTGCTGGTAGAAATGACTGGACTTCTACTGTAGAACCAGAGAACCGTCGTATTTTCTATCCATCTGCTTCTTTGTCGTTCATTCCAACTTCAGCCTTCAAAGGCTTAGATGGTGGGTTCATGAACTTCCTCAAGCTTCGGGCAGGTGTGGGAACTTCTGCTGGTTTCCCCAACCCATACAACACGCGTAACGTGTTGGCACAGAATGCACGTGGTTGGTTGACTCCAGGTGGAGCTGCCATTCAAACGCACGCTGTGGCTGATGCACTGGGTAACCCTAACCTCAAGCCAGAGTTGCACACCGAATATGAGGCTGGCATCGAAGCCAAGTTCTTCAATAACCGTATTGGAGTTGATTTGACCGTTTATCGCCGTGATACCCGTGACCTGATTACCAACTCTCCATTGGACCCATCTACGGGTTACACCTCTACTACGATCAACTTGGGTAAGATTCGTAACCAAGGGGTTGAATTGGCATTGACTGCATCTGCGATTAAGACCGAGAAAATGGGTTGGGACTTGACCTTGACCTTCAACCGCAACACGCCAGAAGTATTGGATTTGGGTGGAACTTTGTCTGAAGTACAGATTAGTGGTTTTGGCGGTGGTTTGGGTAACTACGCCATCGTTGGTAAACCGTTCAACATCATCAAAGGTACGGGCTACCGCCGCAATGAAAGTGGTCAATTGTTGGTGGATGCACAGGGCTATTTGCAATCAACTGCATCTCCGATCATCCTTGGTGATCCAAACCCAGCGTTCAACACCAGCTTGATCAGTGGGTTCAATTACAAGAACTTCTCTTTTGACTTCATGGTTACTTACCGCCACGGTGGTGCCATGTACAGCTCCACTGGTGGTGCTTTGATGGGTCGTGGATTGACTGAAGACACGGGCTTGAGCGCTGGTTATGACCGTGCACAAACGTTCATCTTTCCAGGCGTAAAGGCTGATGGTACACCCAACGACATCCAGGTGACTGCTGCCGATGTAGGCTTTAACAACCTTTATTTCTTTGGTGACGAAGGTCGTATCTGGGATGCTTCTACGATTCGTTTACAGGAGGTATCATTGACTTACTCTTTCCCTAAGAGTTTGATTTCCAAGACTCCGTTCAAGGGTATTTCTTTTGCAGTATCTGGCTCAAACCTTTGGTTCAAGGCTCTGAACATGCCAAAAGGTTTGAACTTTGACACCGACAACCTCGGCTTGGGTGTAGGCAACGGTTTGGGCTTTGAATTCTTGACTGGTCCTAGCGCCAGAAGAGTAGGCGGTACTCTTAAAATGACCTTCTAATTTCAAAATGTGCTTTCAAAGTACTTTTTGATTTTTTAAAAAAACAAGCGATGATTCGTAATATCAAGATACTTTCTTTGGTATTGGCAGTTTCTTTGTTTGCTTCCTGCGATTTGGATTTGCTCGACAACCCCAATGCAGTGAACGTGAACAACGCCGATGTCAATTTTATCCTCAGCCGCATTGAGTTGGCTTCAGCGGGGAACTTCAACAACTTCAGCGACCCAGGCATGCGCCTGACGCGGATGTTGAACCAAGGTGCTGCCATTTATGACAACGCGGTAACTCCAGCCTTCACAGGTATGTGGTTTTCTTCTTACGCCGACATCATGTCTGACGTAAATGCACTGATTCCACTGGCTGAAAAGGGAGAATTGTTTGTACATGCGGGTATTGCCCGCACTATCCGTGCATCGGTGTTGATGCGCTTGGTAGATGTGTACGGCGACGTACCTTATTCTAAGGCTTTGGATCCCAACGAGTTCAACCCAACTGTTGACCCAGGTGCGGATGTATATGCAGCTGCACTGGCTGATTTGAACAAAGCGATTGAAAACTTCAACGCCAAGTCCAAGTCTGGTGCTACTGGAGACCTGTTCTATGGAGGCAGTACAGATAGTTGGATTCGTTTGGCCAATACCCTCAAGCTGAAGCACCAATTGAACTTGCGTTTGGTAAATAAAGGTGGTGCTACTTCTTCGATCAACGCCTTGATTGCTGAAAACAAGTTGATTTCTACGGCTGCGCAGAACTTCACTTTCAAGTATGGTTCTAACCTGTCAAACCCTGATACCCGTCATCCACGTTACCAAGGACAATACAGCCCAACAGGCGGTGGCGACTACCAGTCGAACAGCTACATGGCGGCCCTGTACAGTGCCAAAGGCTTCCAGGATCCACGTATCCGCTACTACTTCTACC
Organism: Chitinophagales bacterium; assembly: GCA_013299105.1. Lineage (GTDB taxonomy): Bacteria > Bacteroidota > Bacteroidia > Chitinophagales > Saprospiraceae > Haliscomenobacter. The sequence goes on from JAAFJY010000004.1 coordinate 55,475, forward strand.
GCCAAACGGTGAAGAACCCGACGGACGTGAACCAATTGCGTTGCATCACCAACCAGAAGCCTGCGCACTATGGTGAAAACGATGTATTCTGTTTGCCAACTACCGTAGGCTACTGGGGTCGTGACCACTTGAGCAACGAAGGTATTCCACCCGATGGTTTGTTGCGTACTGCTTGGGGCTTGTACCCTGCTGGTGGTTTGTATGACAACGACGCTGGTGTGCCCGTTTCATTGGGTGCAGGTGGAGGAGGTGCAGGTATTCACCCCATCATGATGCGTTCTTTCGTTGATTTCATGTTGGCAGAATCCGCCCTGACCTTGGGCACCACTGGCGACGCACGTGCGTTGTTGAAAAGTGGCATTGAAAAGTCGATGGCTGATGTACGCAGCTTGGCACTTGGAACCACTGAGTCAAGCAAAATTAGTGCTTTCGAAACCAGCAAGTCGATTGTGTGGGCGGATGAAGTAACCAAGTACGTAAACAAAGTATTGGCCGACTATGACGCTGCTGCTGACAATGACGCCAAGTTGAACATCGTAGCTACCGAGTACTGGCTTGCTTTGCATGGCAACGGGATTGAAGCTTACAACTTGTACCGCAGAACGGGTAAGCCTGCCCTGCAACAACCTGGCTTGGACCCCAACGTTGGTGCTTTTGTACGCTCTTTCTATTATCCAGTGAGCTACATCACTGCCAACAAGAATGCCAAGCAAAAGAGCAACATGTCGGTACAGGTATTCTGGGACACCAACCCAGCCAACAACTTTATTCGCTAAACTGAATGGACTGGTAAGTGAATCAGTCTAAAATGAAAGTCAACATGAAAAACATCATAAAATTTGTTTGCTTGTTTGCGGTTATTGCGTTCAGTTCCTGCGAAACGGAAATGATCGAAAGACTGGACGAGTTCAACTTTGAGCAAGGTGGTTACATGCGTACGGTTACGCCTTTGACCAACGTGTTCACGGTAAGCAAAGCCAACATGACGGGCACCAAAATGGAAATCCTAGCGGAAGCCGTTACCCCTGATTTTGGCGCTTTATTTTCTACTTATGACTTGGTGATCCGCTATGTGGATGCTACGCCAACCAATGGCAATGCTAGCAAAGCAGATGCTACTTTCAAGTCATATGCTGCATCTGCCTATGCCAAAGATCCTACTACGGGATATCCTCGTGCAACGATCTCGATCACTGGCAAGGAAATGCAAGATGCCCTGAAGCTGGCTGATGCAGACGTTAGTAGCGGTGACCGCTTCGAAATCCGTGCGACCATGCGCCTGACCAATGGCAAAGCTTTCAATGCCAATAATACAGGAGTAAACATCACGGGTGGAGCATTCTACAGCTCACCATTTTTTTACCGTATTAACGTAGGGAATTAACATTTGACAGTTAATTCACGGTAAATAAACATTTCTAGGGCGGGACGTTTGGAAAAACGTTCCGCCTTAGTATTTTTGTCGGGTTCTACGAAGCAAACAAACACATCACATTAGTCATTCTACATCAACATCGCCAAGATTTTTGACAATCCCCCTACGCCTCGTATTTGGTCACACTATGCCGCCTTTTGTCAGTTTACTTGCAAATTGTGACAAAGCAACCCAGTACCAAGCAGCGATAACAATGTTCACATTCGTTATATTTGCTGCTCGTTTATCAGATCGGCACCTTTCGTATAATCTCACTGCTCTCATTTTTCCCGTGAACGAATAAAATTTTGTCTTGCCTTTCCAAAAAAGGTGTGGATGCACATTTGCATTGTAACCAAGCTGGAAAACAAGTATATTGTTAGGATTTTCTGACCAAATTCATAAAACAGAGTTAAGTATGAAACAACACTTACTCACCTTGGCGTTGGTGCTCTTTGGAGCGACGTTGGGCCTTGCCCAGCGTACCATCAGCGGTAAGGTCACAGCCGAAAATGGCGAACCCCTGATTGGGGCTAGCGTAGTAGCAAAAGGTAGCACTGCGGGTGCTTCTACGGACTTAGATGGCTCATTTAGCCTGACAATTCCAGCCAATGCTACCATCCTTGAAGTATCTTACACGGGCTTTGCCTCCACTGAAGTGACCATTGGCACAAGCAACGTGATTGATGTGACTTTGCGCGAGTCAATTACCCAGCTCTCTGAAGCTGTGGTGACAGGTTATGGTGCATCTCAAATCAAGCGCACCCTCACGGGGAATATCGCTAAATTGAAAGGCGAGGAGATCCAGAGCCTACCCGTACCAAGTATCGAACAAGGTCTCCAAGGCCGTACTGCTGGGGTTTTTGTGGAAGCTACGAACGGTAAACCCGGCGGCGCGATCCGGGTACGAGTGCGCGGTGCTTCTTCGATCAGCGCCAGCAGCCAACCTTTGTATGTAATTGACGGTATTCCGATCACCGTAACTTCGCAAAACCAAAATGGGGCTCCATTGAACCCCCTGGCCGACTTGAACTTCAACGACGTGGAGTCGATTGAGGTGCTGAAAGACGCTTCTGCTGGGGCCATTTATGGGGCACGTGCAGCCAACGGGGTGGTTTTGATCACCACCAAAAAAGGCAAATCGGGCCGTACCAATCTCGAATTCGACGTTCAGCGTGGGGTAGGCCAGGCTTCTGGTTACCGCGAGTTTTTGAACAGCGCACAGTTTATCCAGTATTTCACGGAAGCTGCCAATAACTCTGATGCCTTGGATGGTGTTGCACAAAATGATCCAGACTCATGGACTACCTTTGTAAAAAGGCGTTTTGTACGTTATTCGGGTTATGCCGATTACACCAAGGGTGAAATTGAGACGGACTGGCAAGACGAAGCCTTCCGCTCCGCCAACTCTACCCAGGCTTCTTTGTCGGCCAGTGGTGGCAATGATCGCACCCGCTTCTTTGCCAGTGCAGCGTTGAGTGATCAAGAAGGTATTCTGGTGGGCAACGCATTCCAACGTTTGAGCACCCGCTTGAACTTGACCCAAAAAGCCAGCGAGCGTTTGAGCTTTGGCTTGAACATGGCTTTATCGCGTACCTATACCAACCAAGTACCCGACGACAACGCGTTCTCTACGCCGTTGCAGTTGGTGGCTTTGGCCCCTATCACGCCAGTACGTGACCAGACTGGCCGCTTGTACGACCGCCCGACTACGACCTATTACAATGGTTTGATCGACTTGGAAGATGCTCGCCGTGATGTGATCTCCTTCCGTACCTTGGCCAATGCGTCGGCCAATTACCAAATCGTGAAAAACTTGGTTTTGACCGGAGAAGTAGGCGCAGATGTGTACAACGTGCGCGATAACCTCTTTGCCAGCCGCCGCACTTTCGCAGGTCAAGGCACCAACGGTACAGGTAACTCCTTGTATGGCCAAGTGGTGAACATCAATACCAAGGCTTACCTTAACTACAATGGTAAAATCAGTGAGCGCCAAAACTTGGGCTTTACAGCCGGAACGGAATTCCAGCGCTCACGCAACGACCAAACCAGCGTCACGGGTAATGAATTTCCCGTTGACGATTTGAAGACCTTGGCCAGCTCCGCAAAAATTACTGCGGGTAGTTCAACCGTCACGGAATTCTCGTTCTTGTCTTACTTTGGCCGCATCAACTACGATTTTGACCGTAAATACCTGTTGACTTTGAGTGGCCGCGTGGACGGTTCTAGCCGTTTTGGCGCCAACAACCGTTTTGGCTTCTTCCCCGCTGCTTCTGCTGGTTGGGTGCTGTCGGAAGAAGGTTTCTTGGAAAATGGTCCATTTAGCTTCCTGAAGTTACGTGGTAGCTATGGTTTGACGGGTAATGCTGAAATTGGCAATTTCCAACAGTTGGGTCTTTTGGGCTCTGCTGCTTACAACGCTGTATCTGGTTTGGCTCCAACTCAAATCGCCAATGACAACTTGCAGTGGGAAAAAACGGGACAATTGGACATCGGCATTGACTTCGCGATCTTGAACGACCGCATCAGTGGCGAAATCGACTACTACAACAAGAATACTTATGATTTGCTCTTGAACGTACCCGTTCCTGGTACCACAGGGTTTCAAACCCAAACCCAAAACGTCGGTCGGGTTGAAAACCGTGGTTTTGAATTCGTGTTGAATGGTCGTATCCTCGATGGAGGCTTCAAATGGAACACCGCTTTGAACCTGGCCTTCAATCGAAATGAGGTAAAAGAATTGGCACCTGGTCAAGATATTGTGGATCCAGGAAGTGCTCGTCTGATGAATGTTGTTCGCATCGGAGCTCCATTGGGGGTTTTCTACGGTGCAGAATATGCAGGTGTTGACCCAGCGAATGGTGATGCCCTCTGGTACCTGAACAAGCCAGGAGAAGAACGCAAAACCACCAACGACTTCAACGATGCCCAGTACATTGAATTGGGTAGCCCACAGCCCACAGTGATCGGCGGTATCACCAATACCTTTAGCTTTAAAGGCTTGGAGTTAAGCGTGACCTTCCAAGGTGTTGGTGGCAACTCAATACACAACGGTGGTGGCGAATTCATGTCGGCGAACGCCAACTGGTTCGATAACCAAACGACCGATCAATTGGCCGCTTGGAAAAAACCAGGCGACATTACGATGGTACCACAGGCTCGCTTGGGTTACGTCAACGGCAACCAGTCTCGTTCCAGCCGTTATTTGGAAAATGGTGATTACATCCGTTTGCGTACTGCAATTTTGTCTTACCAATTGCCAGCCAGGACTTTGGAGAAATTGAAGTTGAGCAAGATGCGCATTTACCTGACGGGACAAAACTTGCTGAAATTCACCAAATACACTGGATGGGATCCTGAAGTAACCACCGATGCTTTTGCGACAAACATCGTTGCTGGGGTGGATTTTTATGCTGCTCCTCAGCCACGTACCGTAGTATTAGGTGCAACAATTGGATTCTAAACGGACCTGTCCTCGGTTCTTTTACCAAGCCATTAATGTAAATAACATGAAGTCAAATAAAATATTCTACTTGGTTCTGATGCTGGCTTTGTATTTGAGTGCCTGCCACGACCAACTGGAACTCAAACCATTTCAAAGCATTGACGATGCCCAGGCTTCCGCCAACGAGAGCAACGTCAAAGCAATTCTCACTGGGGCTTACGATGCCTTGGCGGATGGTGATGTATTGGGCGGCAACGCCCTGCGCAATGCTGAACTACAAGCAGGCGAAGGTGAAATCTTGTGGGTCGGTACCTTCTTTGATCCCCGCGAGATTTTCAACAAAACCATGCAAACAGCCAACAACGATGCTACTCAATTGTGGTTAGATGGCTTCAATACCATCAACTCTGCTAATAACGTGCTGGCAGCTTTGGACGTAGTTGCTGAAAAAGACCGTAAAACAGTTGGTGGAGAAGCACTTTTTATCCGTGCAATCACCAACTTTGAACTGATCCGCTTCTTCGGTAAACCATATGTTGCTGGGCAGCCCAACGCGCAGTTGGGTATTCCGCTTATTACCACACCTACTCGTGGTATCAACGATGCAAGTAAGGTAAGCCGCAGCACAGTTGAGCAGGTTTATGCAGCCATCATCGCCGATCTATTGAAGGCAGAAACTGACTTGCCACAAACCAATTCTTGGAGAGCCAGCAGCTTGGCTGCTTCGGCTTTGTTGTCAAGAGTTTATCTTCAGCAAGGCGATTATGCCAAGGCGCGTGATGCTGCTAGCAAAGTGATCGCTTCTGCAAAATTCACCTTGTTGGCCGATTATGAAGATGTGTTTAACCGGGATGCCAACTCAAGTGAGGACATCTTCGCCATCCAGTTGACCGACCAGGATGGGGTGAACAACATGAACACCTTCTTCTCGATCCCCGACTTCGGTGGCCGCGACGGCGACATTGAAATCCTGGATGGTCACTTGAACCTGTACCCTGCCGGGGACAAGCGCAAAGACCTTTTCTTTGATGGTAACGCTGCGATGCGATCTGGCAAATGGAACAACCAGTTTGGTAACGTAGGCATCATCCGTTTGGCGGAAATGTACCTGATCCGTGCAGAGTGTAATGCCCGTTTGAATACCAGCACTGGTGCAACCGCAGTGGCTGATTACAACCGCACCCGTATCCGTGCTGGTTTGGCTGCTGCTACCACGGTGACTGTTGACCAAATCCTGTTGGAGCGCCGCCTGGAATTAGCCCACGAAGGTTTCCGCGTACACGACCTGAAGCGTACCAAGCAAAAAGTTGGCAACTTCAACTTCGATGCGGATAAGTTGGTTTTCCCGATTCCATTCCGGGAAATCGAAGCCAATAGCAACTTGCAGCAGAATCCTGGGTATTAATCCAGCAACTGTTGTAATACTTTGAAAGAGGGCTGTTCTCACATACGAGGGCAGCCCTTTTCTCTTTCACCCATCTCTTTTTTCCTAATCCATTCGCATTCGCAACTATTTGATGCCGTAAGTGCACACTTTCAAAGTGCTGTTCAAAATATTTTTACGCAAAAAAACTGTTGATAAAGCATTCCTAACGATTTTTCAAAGCTCGGCAACTCAAGCACTTGTAACTTAAACGGCCTTTATTATATTTGTAGGACACCCTATTGATCATCCACTTAGTTGGCAATCATGATCTCTGAAACCGAAAACACCGAAAACCAAGGCCAAGACGCCGAACACTTGGCCAGCCGCCGCGATTTTTTGAACTGGATGGCCCTCCTGGGGCTTAGTTTACCCAGCAGTTCACTTCTGGCGGAGGAAGGCGAAGCAACCTTTGCCGAAAACCTCATTTTTCCTTTCGAGACCAGTACCAATCTGGTCATTTTTCGACCGCAGGATTTGCTTTACCTGCAAATGCAGTTCGTCAATTTCAAACGAGGGCGCAACCAACTGGAGCGTGATGGAGTAGGGCAGGCTTATCTCGTGGTGCATTTTCAGCCCCAGAGTATCGCTGAACAGGCTTTTGACCTGATGAACGACCCACGCCAATACCCGGCTGCGGCCTCCCTGGCCGACGCCAGCCGCTTGGTATTTCGCATTGGGGATGAGGTCAAAACCATTCCTTTTACCGCTGAAAAACTACTGGATTGGACGGGCTACGAACTGGTGATCAACCCCAGGGCCATCGCCAGCCCCAAACCACCGCCTACCTTTAATGTACAACCCGCTGCAGGGCGGGCAGTCCAAAACGTCGATGCCAGCAAGCTGCAAGTAGGGGCCAAAGCCAGCCGTGCCCTCACCCGCTACCAGCAAATCCCCCGTAATACCAGCCCTAAAATCCGCACCCAACGCCTCAATGAATCCTATCGCTTGGGTGGACTGGAGGCCAGTGAAGCCTTGCTCAATACCCAATTGCCAGCCTTCAAAACCAGCCTGGACCCCCGTGGTGTGGCCATGAAAGAGCCCGATCAGCTCGAAACCGCCATTGAAATGCCCTGGCGATTGCTGCTCTCGCCCAACCAATATGCCACTTTTGCCCACGACCACGCCCTGCGCTTGTTCACCGATTTTGCCAAATTGAACCAAGGCAAAAACGCCAGTTTGGAAGTATATGAATTGTGGCATACCCGCCTGGCCCTGAAAACTGCCCAAGGCCCCGATGAAAGTGAACTGGCCCGCAAAGCCTTGTTTCTCCGGGCCATTTGGGGTTTTGGCATCAATACCGACCCGCAACAAGTACCGGAAGCCGACCTCAAATTCAAAACATCATTGAGCAATGCCGATCGGCACCAGATCGTACACAAAAGCAGCAACTGGCAACTGCCAGGCTATGTGCCCAAGGAAATTGACGTAAAAAGATTGATGCTCAGTACGCTTGGGGCCTGGTTGGATACCAGTTTTACTCCACCCGTGCCGCCCTTGAGTCTGAGCAAGTGGGCGCATTTGGCTACGATGGGCCGCGACCATTACGTGGAGGTGGTGAACGTGGGCTACGTGATGCCTTTTGGCCACAAAGCCGCTTACGTGAAAATCACCGAGCGCAAAACCGAGGAGGGCTTTGCCGTGAACCGCACCCGCGAGTTTGTGATCATCACCGAGGAAGTGAAAAAATACCAGGCCAATACTTTTCGGGCCTTCCCATTCCGGCAAATTCGGATCAATACTCTCGTCTCGCCTAACCTGGATCAGCCGGTCAAAGCCTTTGAAAACTCGGTTAAGCCTGGGGACAAAACCAATTTCGCCATCGCAGTGGCAGGAAAGGGGTTCCCCTTCAAGATGAGTGGGGTGGACCCCGAAGGCCGCGAGATCGCATTTGAACTACCCTTGGTTTTTGTCAGTACGCTTTTGACTGGCAACGATAAAAAAGCCGAACTGGAAATACTGACCAAGCAGTACAATAGCTACCAGATTGCCAAAAGCCAGGGAGTCAATCCGGATACCAGGGCCGAAACCAAGAGCCAAAAAATGGCCATCGCCGAAAGCCTGGTGCCCGGCGATACTAGTTTCGAAGTGGACATGATCCAGTTTGGAGTGCAGCCTTTGCCGGGCGAAGCAGGTGGTTTTTACCCCAATATCGTAGAAATCGACTTGCATGAACCCGCCTACGAAGCCATGACGGGCAAAAGGGAAACGGTGTCAGTAGAGTTGGTGGACGATACCAAAAGCAGCAACAAAGGCTTGGTTTTTGCCAAAGTAACTGGCTCAGTAAACCTGGACTTTACGGGCAATGCGGACAAAGCAGGTGGGGCTTTGACGCCCAATTATCGCCTCACGGGCTTGTCAAAACTTCAAGGAGCAGTGGGCGGGACCCTTGATGAAGCGCAGAACCTGAACTTCAATCCAGAATCCTATTTTACGCCCAATGGGGGAGTAGAAGCCAAGCTTTTTGGGGTGGTAAGTTTGTCAAAATTGATGAACAATATCACGGGCATCAACCCAGAGCCCTACTTGTCGGAAATAAAAGCCCTGGTGGCCAAAGTAGAAGACGCCCGCGCCAAACTGGAGCAGGCCAAAGAACTGGGCCCCGGCGACGCGCTCACCCAGGCCAAGAAGCAATTAGAGCTCGAAAGTGCTGCCCTGAAAGACAAAATGGGCAAGTACGCGGCCAAAATGCCCGTGTTCAAAAACACCGAATTGCCCGACCGCATCGACACCCAAATGCTGTGGAACGGAGAGACCAAGCCAGAATACAAAGTAGCTGACGGGCTTTTGACCTTCAAATCCAACAATCCGGCCAGCACCATCCAAATCAGCACCCTGATCAGCAGGCCTAGGAATGGCTCCGCACCCAGTTTTGGTACCACTTCTTCGATCAACGACTTCAATATCCTGCTGGCGGGCATCATCCAGGTCAATTTTCAAAGGGTAGCCTTCAAAGTCGATAGCCAGGCCAAGACCGATATCAGCGTGGACATGAAGAAGGAGACCATGAGCTTCCTGGGGCCCTTGTCTTTTCTTAATGACCTCAAAAATCTGATTCCCGCCGACGGCTTCAGCGATCCACCTTTTTTGGACGTGACACCTTCTGGGGTGGTCACGGGCTACACCTTGTCGGTGCCCGATGTGTCGCTGGGCGCTTTTATGCTGCGCAACATCAGTTTGGGTGCCGCAGTAAATTTGCCATTTACGGGCGCGCCAATGAGCCTGCGGTTCAATTTCTGCGAAAGGCACCAGCCCTTTACCTTGACCGTTTCGGCCTTGGGTGGCGGCGGCTTTTTTGGCCTCGAACTCGATCTCAAGGGCCTACGCAGCATCGAAGCAGCCCTGGAATTTGGCGCAGCAGTGGGACTTAACCTTGGCGTAGCCAGTGGGGCCGTATCGGTCATGGCGGGCATTTATTTCAAGATGACCGTGGTGAATGGGCAAAACATGACCGAATTGACTGGGTATGTGCGCATCAACGGGGCCTTGTGTGTACTGGGCCTGATCACGGTGTCGGTGATGTTTTACCTGGGCTTGACCTACAACGTGAGCACGGGCAAAGCCTGGGGCGAAGCCATTTTGATGGTCAAAGTAGAAGTGCTCTTTTTCTCCAAAACGGTATCGCTGACCACCCGGCGCGAGTTTGCTGGATCGGGCGCTGACCCCACGTTTGGCATGATGATCGATGAAGTTGATTGGAAAAACTATTGCGACGCCTTTGCGGCTTAGGGCCGCAGATTGAATAAATTAGACATCTACGTTGCCTCGCTGTGCGAGGCTAGTTGGGAACACGGATGAAACGGATGAAACTGATTTTCACTGATTTCCAGCATGATGTTGACCATGATTTTGACAGCAAGTAATCATGAAAATTGGAAAGGTCTATTATTGCACTGGCACTAATACCTTATTAATCCCTAAAACCTATGCCACAGCAATTTATTTTCACCGCTTTGCCCTGGAAAAATGCCAAAACCGGGCAGTTGATGGTCTCGGCCTACTTGAGCATGCAACTCGAAACGCCGAGCAATACCACTTTGCAGGCTTTTCCGGATGTGCGCAACTGGACCCGTTTGATGGAGCAAGCCAAGTTTACCCTGTTTTGGAACGATGACAAACAAAGCAAGGCGGATTTGGAAGTCAAACTGGACCGCAGCAACTACGAATTGCTGTTTGCCCCCACGATCAAAGTGCGCTCTTTTCAACCGCAAGACTTGTCGAAACTGACTTTGTTGTCTTTTCCCGAAAAACACATCGCGGGTTTTGTGCAAGAGGTGTATCGGAAAGTAGGCAACCAGAAAATCCAGCAAATGCCGGATGACAATTTCCTGAGCAACGATTTCAAAGACCTGCTGCCCATCACCGAGTACAACCCCAGTACCAATTTTCAGCAAAAACGCCCACCATATAATGAGGCCGATTTTGTGGCCTACAATCCTGTTGCCCAGAATACGGTCAAAAGGCAACTTTCCCAAACCAGGGTGATGCCTTTTTCTCCCACCCCCAGCCCGGCTACGGATTTTGCCCAATTGCGCTTGTTCAACGACACGGGCAAGAAAAAGGAAATGCGCGGCAAGCCACAGGACATTGCCAAGCCCGATTTTGAATTCCACGACATCCTGGCGGTTTTGGCCAACCATCCTGAATTGCTGCGGCGCTTTGGCTTGGTGATCGATTTGGTGGTTTCGGACAAGGTAGCCAAAGACTTGCCCGCTACGGGTTTTGTAAGGGTGGTGCCCGAAAAAATGAAATTTGACCAAGACACCCGCATTTCTTGTCCCGCTACGGCTTACGTTTACACCCCTGCTGGTTTTTACGCCCAATCAAAGCCCGAAAGTGTAATCGACAAGGGCTTGCTGAAAATCAACGGCCCGGAATTTTCGATTGTGCAAATCGACACCAATGGAGCAGCCCTAAAGTTGGCCCAGCAAATGGACAACCTGATGCTGTACAAAGCCAAGCAGGCCTTTCAGTATTTTGACGGCAAAAACCTGGGCTCGGCGGGCAAAGCCGATCAAAAAGCCATCCTGGGTCACCAAAACGATACCCCTCGTGAAGCTGGATTGCCAGCCCTGCGCAGTGCAGGCATCGGAGTGGTGCGCAATGGACTCGCGGCCCAATTGCACAAAAAATGGGCGGGTGCGGCTGCTTTTGGGGATCGTTTTTTGAAAAATGCGCCACCCAGCAAAGAATTCAAGGCCGACAAGGCGGTGATCCTTTTGCCTGCCACCACCGCAGCTTTGTACGCCGACGACTTGGTGCAAGGTTACCGCATGGACATCCAGTGGAACAACAAATGGTACTCTCTGCACCGCCGTTTGGACGAGTACGTGCTCGATCCTGGGGGCAAAAACATTGCCTTGAGCAAGGACCAAGTAGAAGACGAAGGTTTTATCCAACTCTCCGTGGCCCAAGATACCGACGACAAAACCCAACTCCGCATCGGCGAGGTGATGGCCCGCTGGGAAGGCTGGAGCTTATCGGTCAACAAGCCTGGCAAGGCCCTGAGCAACCCCCGCCCCGGCCAATCGGAAGTAGATGCCAATACCAATGCCAACTACCTGTTGCCCAACGATTTCAAGGATTTTCGCTTGCAAGTGAAGAGCAATTTGGTCAAAGGGACCCTGCCAAAGCTGCGTTTTGGCAGCAAATACCGCGTAAAAATCCGTACCGTTGACCTGGCTGGCAACAGCGTGGGTTTTGAGCAGAACCCTGAAAATGGAGCCTTGAGCGTGAGTGGCGAGATCACCTATCAGCGTTTTGAAAACCTGCCCACCCCCGCTTTGGTCTTGGGCAATGCGCTCAAAGACGGCGAATCGGTAGAGCGCCTGGTGGTGCGCAGCAATGCGAACAGCAATGCCAGGGATTTTGAAAAAAACAACCCAGTCCCCAATGGTCCCAGCGGCGGTTACGACCCCAACTCCGGGCGACATGTCAAAGCACCCAGGGCCGCGCAACTCATGGCCGAGCAGCACGGCATGTTTGACCAAGCCATGCATTCTCAAGGTGGCCAAAAGGACATGTACACCCTGATCACCTCCAAAGACAAGCCTTTTGAGAATCCGGCTGACTTTACCGCAGTTTCACGCAGCTTTATACCTTTTAATACGACCGATAAAATTGAGTTGGAATACCTGGCCGACCCCATGGCCGCCGGGGTGGTGTTTAGCTTGGACCCCGACTCACCGCGCAAGAATCTGGGCGGTAACTGGACGCCAGGAGTGCCGCATTTTTACAGTTTCTACGACGATCGTGAATACAGCGACCCTGGTACTCTGCCAGTGATTGGTTTTGATTTGTGGAAAGCGCCCAAGTCTTTTCGCATTCAATTGGTAGAAAGTGACACTGCCGAAGCCAAAGTGCCCAACTGGAACGCCTCCCGCCGGATTTTGAGTTTTTCCCTGCCCAAAGGCGAAATGGCGACCCTGCGCTATGCTTGTTTTTGGCGGCCTGAGGATTTGCAGAGCAAGTCGGGGCTTTTTTCCATGCTCAACACTGCGCCCAATGCCAGCGCACGCGGCCCTGTCTTACAAAGTCAGCACTGGATGAGTTCGCCCTGGCGCAGGTTGACCTTGGTGCATGCCCTTCAAATGCCCTTGACGCCACCAGAAATCGTGAAGTCGAACAATGTAGACATCATCGCTAGCCGCAACTATGGCGACACCACTGCCGCCTTGCGGTTTCAGCTCAATACCCATGCACCAAGCACCGAAAAAGTAAGCCTGGTGGCAAAATGGAATGAATTTGTGGACGACCTGGCCGAAGTCAAGCCCAATATCTTGCCCACTACCGCCGAAGTGGCCTCTTTGCCCATTGAATACCGCCAAAATGTCAAGATATTCGGGGCAGGTAGTGGCACTGACAAAGGCATCCGCCCCGTGATCCATGCTTTTCAGGACACCAAACACCGCAAAGTGCGCTACGCACCAATTGCCACCACGCGATACCGCGAGTATTTTACCCTTTTGGCGCAAAACAATCCCAAATTCGTGTTGAGCAACAATGGTTCGCCCAGCTTGGGAATCAACATTTTGAGCACCGCTCGGCCTGCTCCACCTTTGATTGAATACGTGATTCCTTCCTTCAATTGGCTCAAATCCAGCAGCCCTGGCAAGCAGGAAACCCACCTGCGCACCGCCAATGTACAAGTTTACATGAAGCGCCCTTGGTTCAGCAGCGGAGAGGGGGAGATGCTAGGGGTGGTGCTGTGCCCCAACGGCAACGATGGCTATGCGCCCTACACCACGCTGTGGGGCCAAGACCCAATTTATGTGGCCGCTGGACTGAACAAGTCCCAATTTCCCACTCCCGACAAGGCCACTTTTCCCTTGGCGGTGGAATACGAAAAGTCGCTGCTTTTGCCCGACACCAATGGGGCCAAAGTAGCGGTGGCGGTATATGCCCCTTTGTACGATGAAGATCGGCAACTATACTATTGCAATGTGCCTATTGCTACTGGGGTGGCCTATTTCCCTTTCATCCGCTTGGCTTTGGCGCGTTACCAGAAAAATTCGCTGCGGACTGAGGGAAAAGATTGCTGCATCAGCGGGGTGGTACACGCCGATTGGGTGCAATTGCCCGCGCCCCGCACGGTGGTGCTGAACTACACTGGTGGTCCGGCGGCCAAAAACAATATCGCGATCGGTGTGGCGGGCCCGGTTCCGGTGGCGATTTCGCTGCCGCAAATTTCAACAGGCAATAAAACACCCATGATTCGCTCCAAGATCCGCATTTGGGTCGAAAACCCGATGATCCCAAAAACGGAAGAGGCTTTTATCCAGATTCCCCGCGACCGGGGCAACATCTGGAACAAGGAGTTCGACATTGACCAAAATTTCATCAAAGACGGACAGATGAATTTTGCTACTGCGATTGAGTTACCCGATGAGTACAAGAGCAAACCTTATCGGGTGGTGATTGAGGAGTACGAGCTGATCCCGCGTGACCACTTGCGCTCGCCTGGTTTTGCCAGCGATACAACGGTGTTGAGTTGGGGCGAAAGGCTGGTATTCATGGATGTGTTTGAGGTGAATGGGGTGGTTTAGTTGTTAATGGTTAGTTGTTAATGGTTAGTAACGGTTCAAAAATAAACCTTACCAATTTTCTAATTGCCAGTTGTCAACATCATGGTCAACGTCATGCTGGAAATCAGTGAAAATCAGTTTCATCAGTTTCATCTGTGTTCCGAACCAGCACCGCGCAGCGGGGCAACGAAGTTGCGATTTGGTAAGGTTTATTCGTGGCTTGTCACTTAGTTGGAGCACTCCCCTCACCAGTTCACCGTATATTGGTACCCCGTGCCTGGTTTTTTCTCTTCACTTTGTTCTGGTAGCTTTACAGGTGCAACAATAGTGTACTGCATTTGCATGGACTGCTGGGCTGGGGGAGGAGCCTGTTCCTGCACTGGCGCTTTTTTGGCCAATTTAAAATGGATATTGATGGTGCGGTGAAACAGCACGCCTTGGTGATGGTACTGCTTAGTTGTGATGAACTGCAAACCCTTGATCAGACGCACAGCCTCTTCATCGCAGCCGTAGCCAATACCGTGGATGACCTGCACTTGTTCAACTTTGCCCTGGTGGTTGATGCTGAATTTTACTCGTACTGTTCCTTCGATATTTTCAGCAATGGCCTTCTCGGGATAGCGCAAATCAGCCCTGATTTGTTCCAGCATGGCTTGGTCGCCACCTGAAAATTTTGGTTTTTGCAATAAAAATTTTTCTTTTTTTTGGCGGCTCATTTATTGTTAAATCAGTGTTAAGAAAATGACAATGAGGGGATTGTCTTGATGAAGTCAATGTGACTAATAAACTTTCAAAAACCAAAGATAGGGCCTCCCCTTGACATTTTGGATTTTTTTTCTGATATTTAAGATTGTAAAGAGTACATTGATTTTCTGTTTTGGAATTCGATGGAAGGGATGCAAAAATGTGTTGTATTTAATTGATAATGAGGGGATTGCATCCCATAAAGCGCTATGAAAATGACACCCAAACAGGACCAAACAGGCAACACAGGGTTTTTGCAGTACCTGCGGTACGAAAAACACTATTCTGAGCACACCGTTCAGGCCTATCTTACTGATTTGGGCCAATTCCAGCAATTCTTGGCGTTACAATATGCCATTGAAGACAGCACTGCTGTAAAGGGACAGCACATTCGTTCCTGGGTAGCATCCTTGATGGGAGAGGGGATTGAGCCCGTTTCCATCCGCCGCAAGATTTCAACCCTCAAGACTTTTTTCCGCTATTTGTTGCGCGAAGGCAAGATCCAACGCTCGCCTTTGCAGCAGGTTTCTTTGCCCAAGATCGGCGAACGCCTGCCCAGTGTTTTGCCTGAAAAAGCGATGTATAACCTGCTTGAGCAAATGAAATGGGACGACACTTATGAGGGTTGGCGCAATCGCTTGCTTTTAGACTTGCTTTATCAAACTGGTATTCGCCAAGGTGAATTACTGAGCTTAAAAGTCAGCGACATTGATTTGTACCAACATCGAATCAAGGTTTTGGGTAAAGGAGGAAAGGAGCGTCTGGTACCTTTTGGCAAACAATTGGCCACTAATATTCAAAAATATTTAAGTCTGCGGCAGCAACAGTTTGCCGGGGCTTGTGCCGATACCTTATTCATCACCGACAAAGGGAAACCGTTTTATGCGGTCCTACTCAATCGCCTGGTAAAAAGCCACCTCTCATTGGTGAGCACCCAGGAGAAGCGCAGTCCGCACGTTTTACGGCATTCGTTTGCCACCCATCTTTCCGAAAATGGGGCAGACTTGAATGCGATCAAAGAACTGCTGGGGCACTCCAGTTTAGCGGCTACTCAAATTTATACTCACCACTCCGTAGAGCGACTAAAACAAATTTACCAGCAAGCGCATCCCAAAGCTGGTATGCAGGAACACGAAGGTTGAATAAAATGGTACTGCGGATGCGGCCAGTGCAGATTAGTTCAACCAATGATTAATGGTTTAACCCAAAATTTCACAACATGGTAGTTCACACCGAAGCGATTCAATTCAAAGTGGATCCGAAACTGATTGAGTACATCGAGAGAAAACTAGGAAAAGCAGAACATTTTTTTGACCGGATCATCCAAGCCAATGTAGTCCTTAAACTAGAAAATTCAGGTCAGGTAAGAGACAAGGTAGCAGAGGTACGGCTCAGCGTACCTGGTGAGGTGCTCATCGCGAAGTCTACCAACCGCACTTTTGAGGCCTCTGTAGAGCAAGCCGTTGCCTCCCTCAAAAGACAATTGATCAAATACAAGGAGCGCAACAAAGAATAGCATGCCTTTAAGTATTTGAGCTAAAATAAACTGGACGTATTTGCTTTTGAGGTTTAGCAAAAAAAGAACACAACTTCCTTTCATGCAGTTGTTTTTCTTTTTTCACCGAACCCAAATCCGTCCACCTTATTTTTTTACGCTCCCTAAGCAGCTATTTTTTAAAAAAAAGAACAAAAAAGAGTCCAGAGACCAAAAGTCTCTGGATTTCTTTGTTTTAGTGGGAACCAAATGCACCAATGGATTGGTTAAGGAAGATGTTTTAAAAAAAAATCTAAAAAAATGCTTGCGGATTCTTTTTAGAGATGTATCTTTGCAATCGCTTTTGGAAAATGATCCCAAGGCAAGTATAAAAATTGACATTTTTGGTCCTAAATATTGGCTTAGGCAGGGTTGTAAAACCCATAAAAAATCATGCCAGCATAGCTCAGTTGGTAGAGCAGCTGATTTGTAATCAGCTGGTCGTGGGTTCGAGTCCCTCTGCTGGCTCTAAAAGTTTAAAATCAGCACTTTCTGGTCTTAAATAGCAAAGTCTAAGTCATTGTTACGATTGTTTTTACCAAAGAAATGATCGACAAAAATCACATGGGGGTACGCCGGAGTAGGAGAGCCGGGCCAGACTGTAAATCTGGTGTCTACGACTGAGGGGGTTCGAATCTCTCTACCCCCACCATGACGAAACGAGCAATCGTTTCAAATAAGCGGGCGTAGCTCAGTTGGTAGAGCATCAGCCTTCCAAGCTGAGGGTCGAGGGTTCGAGTCTCTTCGCCCGCTCAAAGAAAGTTAAGTAGGTAACTACTTGAAAGATACAAGCCGATGTAGCTCAGGGGTAGAGCACTTCCATGGTAAGGAAGGGGTCATGGGTTCAATTCCCATCATTGGCTCAGGCTTATTTAAATAACTTCAATCCAAAAAATCTATACGGATGGCTAAGGAAAATTTTGACAGATCGAAGCCGCACGTAAACATCGGTACGATCGGTCACGTTGACCACGGTAAGACCACATTGACTGCTGCTATTACTTCTGTACTTGCGTCACAGGGTTTGGCTGAAAGGAAGGATTACGATTCTATCGATAATGCTCCTGAGGAAAAAGAACGTGGTATTACGATCAATACTGCCCACGTGGAATACCAGACCAAGAATCGTCACTATGCACACGTGGACTGTCCAGGTCACGCTGACTACGTGAAGAACATGGTTACTGGTGCTGCACAAATGGACGGTGCCATCCTGGTGGTTGCTGCAACTGATGGTCCAATGCCTCAGACTCGCGAGCACATTCTTTTGGCTCGCCAGGTAGGTGTACCTCAGATCGTTGTGTTCATGAACAAAGTGGACGCTGTTGACGATCCAGAATTGTTGGAACTGGTAGAAATGGAAGTGCGCGAATTGCTCAGCACTTACAAGTTCGATGGTGACAATGCTGCTGTGATTCAGGGTTCTGCACTAAAGGCTTTGGAAGGCGATGCTACTTATGTACAGCGCATCATGGACCTAATGGACGCAGTTGATAGTGAAATTCCACTGCCTGAGCGCGATGTTGATAAGCCTTTCTTGATGCCAGTCGAAGACGTATTCTCTATCACCGGTCGTGGTACCGTTGCTACAGGTCGTATCGAAAGTGGTGTTATCAAGACTGGTGATCCAGTTCAAATCTTGGGCTTGGGTGCTGACATGGCTTCTACCGTAACTGGTGTAGAAATGTTCCGCAAGATCCTTGACCGTGGTGAAGCTGGTGATAACGCTGGTCTGCTGCTCCGTGGTGTTGACAAAGAAGCCATCCGTCGCGGTATGGTAATTT
This sequence comes from Chitinophagales bacterium, assembly GCA_013299105.1. GTDB lineage: Bacteria > Bacteroidota > Bacteroidia > Chitinophagales > Saprospiraceae > Haliscomenobacter. The sequence continues at coordinate 73,843 of JAAFJY010000004.1, forward strand.
GCAAGCCTGGTTCAGTGAAACCACACAAAAAGTTCAAGTGCGAAATCTACGTACTGAGCAAAGAAGAAGGTGGCCGTCACACGCCATTCTTCAACAAGTACCGCCCACAATTCTACTTCCGTACTACTGACGTAACTGGTGAAGTGAAACTGCCAGCTAGCATCGAAATGGTAATGCCTGGTGACAACGTCACCCTGGAAGTTGAGCTGTTGACTCCAATTGCAATGAGCAAAGGTCTGCGTTTCGCTATCCGCGAAGGTGGCCGTACGGTTGGCGCAGGTCAGGTAACTGAAATTCTGGAGTAATCTTAGGCGCTGAGCAATCAGCACCGGATAAGTATCCAATAGTAAAAGTTAAGCACTCTCTTGTCAGGGTGCTTAACTTTTCGATAAACGGGCATAGCTCAGCTGGTAGAGCGACGGTCTCCAAAACCGTAGGCCGAGGGTTCAAATCCTTCTGCCCGTGCTAGTAAACACTTTCAACGCGAAATGAATTATCCATTCGATCGGGAGCATACCTGTCCCGAAACAACACCAGGATAATCCATTTCGCGTCTGTTCTTGACGAAGAACCTGCTGGTATACAAGAACTTGAGTAAGTGCAAATAAATTTGATCACTTGTCAAGGTATAGTTGCCAAGCTTATCGAAAAAAACAATGGAGAAGTTACAGATTTACCTGAGGGAAAGCTACGACGAATTGGTCAAGAATGTAACCTGGCCTACTTGGGCTAGCTTGCAAGGCAATGCTATTGCGGTGATCATTGCTGCGCTCATCTTGGCTTTGTTGGTATTCGTGATGGATGTGGCTGCAAAGACGGTCCTAGACCTCATCTACGGCACCGGCAACTAGCAGGCATAACCCTTAAAACCACAGCGGCGATGGCGGAAGACAAGAGATGGTACTCCTTGCGGGTAATCAGCGGTAAGGAACGCAAAATCAAAGAGCGTTTGGATGCAGAAATCCTGCGCAATGAATGGCAAGAGCATGTCCCTTCGGTGATCGTGCCCACCGAAAAAGTCTATAAAATCCGCAACGGCAAAAAGGTCATTTCCGAGCGTAACATTCTCCCCGGTTACTTACTGGTGGAGGCTACTGCTGGTTTTTTAACAGCGGAAGTAGTGCAGGTTTTGATTGGCGTACCGAATGTGATCCATTTTTTGGGTAAGAATAATCCAGAGCCAATGAAGGATTCTGAGGCCAACCGCCTTTTGGGCAAGGTCGATGAATCTCGCAGCGCTGGAGAAGCTTTAATCGAGCCTTTTATCGTGGGTGAAACCATCAAGATCGTTGATGGTCCATTCAGCGAATTCGTAGGTGACATTAAAGAAGTGAACGAAGAGAAGAAAAAACTGAAAGTCAATGTCAAAATCTTTGGTCGCGATACCGAAGTAGAACTGGGCTTCATGCAGGTGGAAAAAACTGCCTGATAAGCCCTTTTGGCGTTTGATTCGGGTGACCTATTAGTGGTTACTTCGTCAAAAAGTTCTTTGCATCATTGGTAGTTATCTAACCTGGTAATTTCAAAATCAAGTTGCTTGACCAGAAATAACCATAGGTGACTCTATTTATAAAATACCGAATTCGTAGTCGGGCTGTTGTTGTTTCATCCGGAATGTGAGCTGGGTGAGAACGCTTCCCAAAAAACAGCGACTCGACAGGAGGTGGTAAATTTACACAAACAATGGCTAAGGAAGTAGACGTTTACATCAAACTTCAAGTCAAAGGCGGTCAAGCTAACCCAGCTCCTCCGATCGGTCCAGCCTTGGGTTCCAAGGGTGTGAACATCATGGAGTTCTGTAAGCGTTTCAACGCGGTTACGACTGACAAGATGGGCAAAATACTTCCGGTGGTTATTTCAGTTTACAAAGACAAGTCTTTTGACTTTGTGATCAAAACTCCACCGGCTGCGATCCAACTCATGGAAGTTGCCAACATCAAGAAAGGTTCGGCTGAGTCGAACCGTAAGAAAGTTGGCGCTGTAACCTGGGACCAGATCAAGACCATCGCTACTGACAAGATGCCAGACCTTAACTGTTTCACCATCGAAGCTGCCATGAAAATGGTTGCTGGTACGGCGCGCAGTATGGGTTTGAACGTCACTGGCACCGCTCCCTGGGGCGAAGCTGCCAAAACGGAAGAATAATTTTTTACCTCACAGGGAGTTAGTAGAGAACCAATTCTCTTTCTAACGTTTAACCTACAAAATTTTTGCAATGGCAAAAGTTGGAAAAAAGCGTGCAGCGGTAGATGCGAAAGTTGATCGCACCAAGCTGTACAACCTTGAGGAAGGTATGGCACTGGTGAAAGAGGTGAATGTAGCGAAGTTTGACGCTTCTGTGGACATTCACGTTCGCTTGGGTGTAGACCCACGCAAACCAGACCAAGCCCTTCGTGGTACGGTAGGCTTGCCACACGGTACGGGTAAAACCAAACGTGTAGCAGTATTCTGTACGCCTGACAAGGAAGAAGAAGCCAAAGCGGCAGGTGCCGATTTCGTTGGTTTGGACGAACTCATCCAAAAGGTGCAGGATGGTTGGACTGACGTTGACGTCATCATTGCCATGCCTCAGACGATGGCTGCCTTGGGTAAGGTAGCGCGTATCTTGGGCCCACGTGGTTTGATGCCTAACCCAAAAACGGGTACGGTCACTCAAAACATCGGGGAAGCTGTTGGCGAAGTGAAAAAAGGTAAAATTGCCTTCCGCGTTGACAAGACTGGGATCGTACACGCTTCAGTTGGTCGAGTGTCTTTCAGCCCGCAGCAATTGGTGGACAACGCAAATGAGTTGCTCCAAACTTTGCAGCGCATGAAGCCTCAAACCGCTAAAGGTACTTACTTCAAAACCATCGCCGTGGCTTCGACCATGAGCCCTGGTGTGAAGATTGATCCCAAAGTGATTCGCTAATTTTTTAACACAGGAGTCAAATGAATAAGACTGAAAAGACTGCAACCATCGCGGAGTTGAAGGACACGTTGACCAATACGGGTTATTTTTACCTGGCCGACGCTTCAACGATGACGGTGGCTGACGTCAACAGATTCAGAAGGCTGTGCTTTGAGAAGGGCGTAACCATGCAAGTGGTGAAAAACACCCTAATCAAGAAAGCCTTGGAGGACACTCCTGCTGAAAAGAATTACAGCGCCATTTTTGACGCCTTGCATGGCCCTACTGCGATTCTGACCAGCAACATTGCTGATCAGCCAGCCAATGCAATGGCAAAAATGATCAAGGATTTTCGCAAAGCTGGTGATCGTCCGCAGTTGAAAGCTGCTTATGTCGATTCAGCAGTTTTCCTGGGTGACGAACAATTGGATGCATTGACCAAACTCAAGTCCAAGCAAGATTTGCTGGGCGAAGTGATCGGCTTACTCCAATCTCCTGCCCGCAACCTCGTCAGTGCCCTACAGTCAGGTGGTTCTACCATCGCTGGCTTGGTCAAGGCACTGGAAGAGCGTGGCTAATCCAGTGGTTAATCCACAGCGCTACCGATTCTTTTCGGTATTCTTTGTAAAAGTTTAACCTACTTTGGGTTCAAAACCGCTGGGTCAAATTTTTACGCTTTCAAGTCCTGACGGAATTGCTTTCTAAGAACAATTAAGCATGGTCAGGCACGGTTTAGGCTTCCAAGCTAACCGCTTTAACATATTGCAAAACCTTTTTTAAAAGAAACAACAATGGCTGAATTGAAAGCTCTGGCGGAAACGCTTGTAAATTTGACGGTTAAAGAAGTACAGGAATTGGCCACAATCCTGAAGGATGAGTACGGTATCGAGCCTGCTGCTGCAGCAGTTGCAATTGCTGCTGGTCCTGTAGGTGGTGGTGAAGCCGCTCCTGCTGTAGAAGAAAAGAGCTCTTTCGACGTGATCCTGTCTTCAGGTGGTGCCAACAAACTGAACGTGGTTAAAGAGGTGAAGAACCTGTTGAACCTGGGCTTGAAAGAAGCAAAAGACTTGGTTGACTCTGCTCCTCAGCCGCTGAAAAGCGGAATTTCTAAGGACGAAGCTGAGCAACTGAAAGCCAAACTGGAAGAGGTTGGTGCTTCAGTTGAAATCAAGTAAGCTCCTAATACTTACTTCAAAGGCCGCTTTTAGCGTACGCTGATTCGACTTTTGAATTTTTAGGCTTAGGGATTTGGTGCAAACCAAACCCTAAGCCTATTGCCGTATAAATTGCAGGTAAATGATATTTCGAAGTATAAATGTTTTGATTTATCTTTACCCTGTACCCCTCGACAGCATTTTGCTTAAAACTATTTACCCTGTTTAAGCATTATTATGTCGGCCACTTAGATCAACCTGTAAGCAAGTTTAAAAAATCACGATGATAAGCCCGCGAAGGAGCACTCATCGGTTTTTTAAGCTGCATATCAGGAATTGCCTTTCAAAAAAAATTTGCTGCGCAGATGACATCAAACGGTAAGGCACTTACTCCCGAAGAAGCACGCATCAGCTTCGGCAAGACTAAATTCCCAGCTCCTTATCCCGATTTTCTGGAAATCCAGCTCAAATCGTTTCAGGAGTTCTTCCAGCTGGAAACCACTCCTGAAAACCGTGTAAACGAAGGTTTGTACAAGGTTTTTCAGGAAAACTTTCCCATTTCGGACGCTCGAAATATTTTCCAGCTCGAATTTCTGGATTATTTCATCGACCCACCTCGCTACAGCCTCGAAGAGTGTATGCAGCGCGGCTTGACCTATAGCGTACCGCTGAAGGCCAAGCTTCGTCTGTCTTGTAACGACGTGGAGCACGTTGATTTCCAGACCATCGTGCAGGACGTATTCCTCGGCAACATCCCGTACATGACTCCGAAGGGTACCTTCGTGATCAACGGGGCTGAGCGCGTCATCGTATCGCAGCTGCACCGCTCGCCAGGTGTGTTTTTTGGCCAGAGTGTGCACCCCAACGGTACGAAAATCTATTCTGCCCGGGTAATTCCTTTCAAAGGAGCCTGGATGGAATTTGCCACTGACATCAACACGGTGATGTACGCCTACATCGACCGCAAGAAGAAGTTCCCGGTGACGACTCTGCTGCGTGCCATTGGCTACGACACTGACAAGTCGATTCTGGACATCTTCGACCTGGCCGATGAAGTAAAGGCTACTCGCGAAGAACTGACTTCCAGCATTGGCCGCAAACTCGCCGCACGGGTTTTGCGCAGCTGGACCGAAGATTTCGTAGACGAAGACACTGGTGAAGTGGTAACCATTGAGCGCAACGAGATCATCCTCGAACGCGACACCATTCTTGACGAAGACAACATCGAGGACATTCTGAAGGCTGAAATCGCCACGGTCATCCTGCAAAAGGAAGAAATCGAACAGGATTACTCGATCATCTACAATACCCTGCAAAAGGACCCCACCAGTTCTGAACTGGAGGCCGTGCAGTACATCTACCGCCAATTGCGCGGTACCGACCCGCCCGATGAAGAAACAGCGCGTGGCATCATCGAGAAGTTGTTCTTCTCTGACAAGCGCTACAACCTGGGCGAAGTAGGCCGTTACAAAATCAACAAGAAACTAGGACTCGGTACCAGTGACGAAACTTTGGTTTTGACCAAAGAAGACATCATCGCCATCGTACAGTTCCTGGTGACTTTGATGAACCAAATGGCTGAAATCGACGACATCGACCACTTGGAAAACCGCCGCGTACGTACTGTAGGCGAACAGTTGTTTGCCCAGTTCGGTGTAGGTTTAGCCCGTATGGCTCGTACCATCCGCGAACGCATGAACGTACGCGACAACGAAGTCTTTACGCCAGTTGACCTGATCAATGCCCGTACCTTGTCGTCGGTGATCAACTCATTCTTCGGTACCAGCCAGTTGAGCCAATTCCTGGACCAGACTAACCCACTGTCAGAAATCACGCACAAGCGTCGTATTTCGGCTTTGGGACCCGGTGGTTTGAGCCGCGAACGTGCAGGCTTTGAGGTGCGCGACGTACACTACTCCCACTACGGTCGTTTGTGTACCATCGAAACACCTGAAGGTCCAAACATCGGTTTGATCTCTACTTTGTGTGTACACGCCAAGATCAACCGCATGGGCTTCCTAGAAACACCTTACCGCCGTGTAGACGATGGTATTGTGGTACATACCGAGGAGCCGCTCTACCTCTCTGCTGAAGGGGAAGACAAGATGAAGATCGCGCAAGCGAATGCTCAACTTGACAATACAGGTAACTTCCTTGAAGATCGCATCAAGTGCCGGGAACATGGTGATTTCCCAGTTCTGCAACCGGACGAGATCGACTACATGGACGTTGCGCCAAACCAAATCGTAGGGGTATCTGCTTCCATGATTCCTTTCTTGGAAAACGATGACGCCAACCGTGCCTTGATGGGTTCGAACATGCAGCGCCAAGCAGTACCGCTGATTCGCCCTCACTCGCCAATTGTGGGTACTGGTTTGGAAGGCAAGGTAGCCCGTGACTCTCGCATGCTCATCAACGCTGAAGGCAGCGGGGTGGTAGAATATGTGGATGCCAATGAAATCCATGTACGTTATGACCGTACGCCTGAAGAACAACTGATTTCTTTTGAGGACAACCTCAAGAAATACCAGTTGGTGAAATTCACCCGTACCAACCAGGGAACCTGTATCAACTTGCGTCCAATCGTACACAAAGGTGATCGCCTCGAAAAAGGTGACATTCTCTGCGACGGTTATGCAACTGAAAAAGGGGAATTGGCATTGGGCCAAAACATGAAAGTGGCCTTCATGCCTTGGAAGGGTTACAACTTCGAGGATGCCATCGTGATCTCTGAGCGCGTGGTTCGCGAAGATATTTTCACCTCGGTTCACATCGAACACTTCGAATTGGATGTGCGCGATACCAAGCTGGGTGAAGAAGAACTGACCAACGACATTCCAAACGTCAGTGAAGAAGCTACTAAAGACCTAGACGATCACGGTATCATCCGGGTCGGTGCCTGGGTGAAAGAAGGCGACATTCTGATTGGTAAAATCACACCGAAAGGGGAATCGGACCCAACGCCAGAAGAAAAACTCCTCCGTGCTATCTTTGGCGACAAAGCTGGCGACGTGAAGGACGCTTCGCTGAAGGCACCTCCCTCAACCAACGGTGTAATCATCGACAAGCAGCTTTTTGCCCGTGCCAAGAAAGACAAGGTGCAAAAAGACCAGGAGAAAACCCAACTCGGCAAATTGGACGATCAACACAGCATCGCCACCAACGAGTTGTTGACCATCCTGGTTGACAAGTTGATGATTCTGTTGAAGGACAAGTCAAGCAAAGGCATTCGCACTATTTACAACGAGCAATTGTTGGCAAAAGGCGTGAAATTTAGCCAGGAAGTATTGCGCGAATTGGATTATACTTCAGTTGATTATACCAACTGGACCGATGAACCAAAGACCAATGAACTCGTTGCCCGCTTGCTGCACAACTACAGCATCAAGTTGAACGAAGAGATCGGTCGCCACAAGCGCGAGAAATTCAACATCAGCATCGGGGACGAATTGCCTGCTGGTGTACTCAAATTGGCCAAGGTATATATGGCCAAGAAACGCAAACTGCGCGTAGGGGATAAGTTGGCTGGTCGTCACGGTAACAAAGGTATTGTATCCAAAATCGTACGCCAGGAGGACATGCCGTTCCTCGAAGATGGCTCTCCGGTTGACATCGTGCTCAACCCACTCGGTGTTCCATCACGTATGAACTTGGGGCAGATTTTTGAAACCGTATTGGGCTGGGCTGGCGAAAAACTGGGGATGAAATTTGCTACCCCGATCTTCGACGGTGCTACCCGCGACGAAATCGAAACCTACATCCAGCAGTCGAGTTTGCCAAGTTTGGGTCAAACTTTTCTGTATGACGGCGAAACGGGCGACCGTTTCCACCAGCAAGCTACCGTGGGCGTGATTTACATGCTCAAACTGAGTCACATGGTGGACGACAAGATGCACGCTCGTTCGATTGGTCCATACTCGCTCATTACCCAGCAACCATTGGGTGGTAAAGCGCAGTTCGGTGGTCAGCGTTTTGGGGAAATGGAAGTTTGGGCACTCGAAGCATTCGGTGCTGCCAACATCCTCCAAGAACTGCTCACCATCAAGTCCGACGACATCAATGGTCGTGCAAAAGCTTACGAAGCCATCGTTAAAGGTGATAACCTCCCGGAACCAAACATTCCGGAGTCCTTCAACGTACTCGTACACGAGTTGCGCGGCTTGGCGCTGGATGTGAAATTTGATTAAAATGTCGGGAAGTCAAGGGCTGTGGCCCTTGACTTCTCTCAAACCTTTTGATAATGCCATTCAAAAAGAAAGGTAATATTCAAAAACAGGACTTCGACAGCATCACGATCAGCCTGGCCAGTCCGGATGACATCCTTGAGCGCTCTTATGGAGAAGTACTCAAGCCAGAAACCATCAACTACCGTTCGTACAAACCCGAACGAGATGGTCTTTTCTGCGAACGCATCTTTGGTCCGGTCAAAGACTACGAATGTTATTGTGGCAAATACAAGCGTATTCGCTACAAGGGCATCGTATGTGATCGTTGTGGGGTAGAAGTAACCGAGAAGAAAGTGCGCCGCGAGCGCATGGGGCACATCAAACTTGTGGTTCCAGTGGTACACATCTGGTTCTTCAAGTCACTGCCCAACAAGATTGGCTACCTGCTTGGACTTTCTTCCAAAAAGCTCGAATCCATTGTTTATTACGAGCGCTATGTGGTGATCCAGCCTGGTGTAAAAGCAGGCGAAGTCAACCAAATGGACCTCCTGACCGAAGAGGAATACCTCGAACACCTGGAGACCCTCGCGCCCGAAAACCAAATGCTGGAAGACAGTGATCCAAACAAGTTCATCGCCCGCATGGGTGCTGAAGCGGTGCGTGACATGCTCATGCGCCTGGATTTGGATCAATTGTCGTACGACCTGCGCCACCAGGCCGCCATCGAGACTTCGCAGCAGCGCAAGTCTGAGGCCCTGAAGCGCTTGCGCGTGGTAGAAGCTTTCCGTGATGGCCTTACCCGCATGGAAAACCGCCCCGAATGGACCGTGATCCAGTACCTGCCCGTGATTCCACCAGAATTGCGCCCCTTGGTACCGCTGGATGGCGGCCGTTTCGCCAGCTCCGACCTCAATGACCTTTACCGCCGTGTGATCATCCGCAACAACCGTTTGAAGCGTTTGTTGGAGATCAAAGCACCGGAGGTGATCTTGCGCAACGAAAAGCGCATGTTGCAGGAAGCTGTTGATTCATTGTTCGACAACTCTCGTAAGTCTAATGCAGTGAAGGCCGAAGGTGGTCGTCCGCTGAAGTCTTTGAGCGACATCCTGAAAGGTAAGCAAGGTCGTTTCCGCCAAAACCTCTTGGGTAAGCGCGTTGACTACTCTGGCCGTTCAGTAATTGTGGTTGGTCCCAACCTCAAACTGCACGAATGTGGTTTGCCAAAAGGCATGGCCGCAGAATTGTTCAAGCCATTCGTCATCCGCAAGCTGATCGAGCGTGGGATCGTTAAAACGGTCAAATCAGCCAAGAAACTGGTTGATCGCAAAGATCCAGTAATCTGGGAAATCCTTGAAAACATCCTCAAGGGCCACCCCGTGATGCTGAACCGTGCCCCAACGCTGCACCGTTTGTCCATTCAGGCCTTCCAGCCGCGTTTGATCGAAGGTAAAGCAATCCAGCTTCACCCATTGGTGACCAGTGCATTCAACGCCGACTTTGACGGTGACCAAATGGCCGTGCACGTGCCCCTCAGTCAGGCTTCGATCCTCGAAGCCCAGATGCTGATGTTGGCATCGCACAACATGCTCAACCCTCAAAACGGCACGCCTGTGACCCTGCCTTCTCAGGACATGGTATTGGGCTTGTACTACATCACCAAGGAACGTCGCTCTACCAAGGACATCAAGGTAAAAGGCGAAGGCATGAGCTTCTATTCTGCAGAAGAGGTAATCATTGCTTTCAACGAAGGCAAACTGGACCTCCACGCCAAAATCAAGGCGCGGGTACGGGTAGAAGAAAATGGTAAAATGGTAACTCGTTTGACTGAAACGACTACTGGTCGTGTGATGTTCAACGAGGTAGTGCCTAAAATGGTGCCTTACCAAAACGTGCTGTTGACCAAAAAGAACTTGAAAACCGTCATTGGGGAAGTAATCGAGCGCAGCGATTTCGCTGTAACCGCTGAATTCCTTGACGAAATCAAGGATTTAGGTTTTAACTGGGCCTTCCGTGGTGGTTTGTCCTTTAACCTCGGCGACCTCATCACGCCTTCGATCAAGCAAACCAGCTTGGAAGAAGCACAAGCGGATGTGGACGAAGTGTGGGAGAACTACAATATGGGTTTGATCACCAACAACGAGCGTTACAACCAGATCATTGACCGTTGGACTTATGTGGACAACCGCATTACCGATACCCTGATGCGCGAACTGGCTTCGCACAAGCAAGGTTTCAACTCGGTGTTCATGATGCTCGACTCCGGTGCCCGTGGTTCTAAGCAACAGATCAAACAGCTTTGCGGTTTGCGTGGTCTGATGGCCAAGCCCCGTAAGTCTGGTGACACAGGTGGTGCGGTTATCGAAAACCCCATCTTGTCAAACTTTGTGGACGGTCTCTCGGTATTGGAATACTTCATCTCTACGCACGGTGCCCGCAAGGGTCTGGCGGATACGGCTCTCAAAACGGCTGATGCAGGTTACCTGACCCGTCGTTTGGTCGACGTAGCCCACGATGTGGTGATCAGCGAAGAAGACTGCGCAACATTGCGTGGTTTGGAAACCACCGCTTTGAAGGATGGTGACAAAGTGATTGAACCGCTCAACAGCCGTATCGAAGGTCGTTATACCTTGCACGATATTGTACACCCTACTACCAACGAGTTGATTTTGGAAGCAGGTAGTTTCATCGACTACCGCTTGTCTGACTACATCGAAAAAGTAGGGGTAGAAACTGTATACATCCGTTCTGTGTTGACTTGCGAATCCAAGCGTGGGGTTTGTACAAAGTGTTATGGCCGTAATCTGGCCACGGGCCGCATTACGGAAGTTGGGGATGCCGTTGGCATCATCGCTGCCCAGTCGATCGGTGAACCAGGTACCCAGCTGACCCTGCGTACCTTCCACACGGGGGGTACTGCATCGCTGTCAAAAACGGAATCGGAAATCATCTCCAAGTTCAATGGTCGCGTCGAATTCGATGCCATCAAAGTGACCAGCGAAAAAGACGAAAACGGTGCCCGCATTGTCTTGTCGCGTACCGGTGAAATCCGCATCATAGATGTAGAAACGGGCCGCCAATTTGTATCGCTGCACGTGCCTTACGGTTCTGCCTTATTGGTAGAAAATGGCCAAGAAGTGGCTCGCGACCAGATGATTTGTAACTGGGACCCCTTCAACGCGGTCATCATTTCCGAATTCTCCGGTCTGGCTCGCTTCGATTCGATCGAAGAAGGGGTGACTTTCCGGGTTGAACGTGACGAACAAACGGGCTTCTCTGAGAAAGTCATCATCGAATCCAAGAACAAGCGTAAAGTTCCGATGATCTTCATTGTCAGCCCTGATGGTGATGAACTGAAGAGCTACACCTTGCCAGTAGGTTCTTACCTGTCGATCGAAGATGGTATTGAAGTGAAAGCTGGGGATAAAATCGCCAAGATTCCGCGTAAGTTGGGTAAGATCCAGGACATCACGGGTGGTCTGCCACGTGTAACCGAGTTGTTCGAGGCACGTAGTCCATCTAACCCTGCGGTGGTTTCTGAAATCGACGGTGTGGTTAACTTTGGCAAAATCAAGCGTGGCAACCGCGAGGTTTCCGTAACTGCCAAAGACGGCCAGATCCGCAAGTACCTGATCGGCTTGTCCAAGCACGTACTGGTACAAGATGGTGACTTCGTGCGCGCTGGTACGCCATTATCTGATGGCTCTATTGCTGCCCGCGACATCTTGTCGATCAAAGGACCATTTGCTGTACAGCAATACCTGGTGAACGGCGTACAGGAAGTTTACCGCTCTCAGGGTATCACCATCAACAACAAGCACATCGAGACCATTACCCGTCAGATGATGCGCCGTGTGTTGATCGAAGACCCAGGAGATACGACTTTCTTGGAAAGCGAAACCGTCGACAAGCAAGAGTTCTTGGAGCAAAACGACTGGATTTTCGACAAGAAAATCGTGGTTGAAGCAGGCGAATCCAATAAGTTGAAGCCTGGTCAGTTGGTAACACTGCGCCAAATCCGCGAGGAAAACTCATACCTGAAGCGCAACGACCGCCAGGCCGTAGTTTACCGCGATGCGGTTCCGGCTACGTCCAGTCCGCAGTTGTTGGGGATCACCAAGGCTTCTTTGGGTACAGAAAGCTGGATTTCAGCGGCTTCGTTCCAGGAAACCACCAAGGTACTCAGCACAGCGGCTATCGGTGCCAAAACCGACGGTTTGATGGGCTTGAAGGAGAACGTAATCGTTGGAAAGCGCATCCCGGCTGGTACGGGCCTACGCCACTACGAAAACATCATCGTAACGCACAAAGACCGCGCTGCGGAACTGGAATCATCTCGATACTACCAGTTCGACGAGGTCGAGGATGACGAATAACAGGAACCAAGCCCCCGGTGATCGAAAGAAACCGGGGGCTTGTAGTTTGTGGTAAAAGCTATTTCAGTATTTTTGACCCTCAACGATCAAACCACACACCAAATGATCCAAGCTCTGATTTTTGACATGGACGGCACCATGATCGACAACATGATGGTGCACCACCGCGCCTGGCAAATCATTTTAAAAGACCTGGGGCTTGACCTTGAGCTAGAACAAATCCGCCAGGAACTGCATGGCAAAAATGAGGAAATCCTGGCCCGTATTTTTGGCAATCGCTTTACGGAGGATGAACTCAAGCACATCGCTTGGAAAAAAGAATTTGCCTACCGCAAGGTGTTTATTGAGCAATTAACACCCATTTCGGGCTTGATGCAGGTGCTGGAACAGGCTAAGGGCATGGGGCTCAAATTGGGCATCGGCACCGCAGCCCCACCAGAGAATGTAAACTTTGTACTCGATAATATCTTCGATTTGCGGACTTATTTCAGCTCGATTATCGATGCAAGCATGGTGCAAAGGGGGAAGCCTGATCCACAAGTGCATGAGTTGGTCTCGGCTCAACTGGGCATTCCACTTGCCAATACTTTGATTTTTGAAGATTCCCCTACTGGCGTAGAAACAGCCTTGCGCGCGGGTTGTGAAGTGGTGGTGATCACTACCACTCATGCGGAGGAGGAGTTTGCCCGCTTCCCCAATGTGCGTCGATTTGTGAAGACTTATGAGGAGTTGGATTTGGGAGCAGTGGTGAAATGAAAAATATTTTAAACAAAATTTTTAAATTATTTTGTATTTTAGTTTGATTTGTTTATTTTTGATGGGCAAAATATAATTAACCCTCTAAAGCCCTATCGATGACCATTGTTACCAAAGACGTTTTATGGAAAGGCATCATTGAGAATTTATCAGATGATTTCGTCCGGTTCTTTTTCAAACCGTTTGTACACTTGATCGATTTCGGCCGCAAGTTCAAATTCTTGGATGCCGAGTTACAGCAGCTTTTACCCGACAATGAAAGCATGAATAGACATGCTGATAAGCTGATTCAGGTCTGGTTGAAGGATGGAACTGACATTTGGTTCCTCATCCACGTTGAGGTACAAGGCTATGCTGATCCTGAATTTGCATTCTGTATGTTTCAATATTTCTATCGAATTTGGGAAAAATATCAAAGGAACGTAACCGCGCTGGCCATTTTTACCGACAAAAACCGCAAGTACCACCAAGCGTATTTTGAGTACGATTTCATGGGCACTCAAATGCGTTATGGCTTCAACTCCTATGTTTTGATGGACCAAACTGCTGAAGTGTTGGAAGCTGATCCCAATGCATTTGCGGCGGTCATAGAGATTGCACTCAAGCACTCCCTGCGTAAAAATAGCGATGCGCAATTGATGGATTTGAAAGTTGATTTACTCAAAAAGTTGTTCCAGCGCAAGATCGAAAAGAAGAAAATCATGGCCATGCTGGAGTTTCTGAAGTTTTTTGTCCCCTTTGAAAAGTCAGAAAATAAGCGTAAATTTGAACAGGAAATCTACCAAATCACCAACACCAAGCAAGCTATGGGTATTCAAGAAGCGATTCTCGATGCTTTACAAAAGCAAAACCTTGAAAAAGGGCGTGAAGAAGGGCGTGAAGAAGGGCGTGAAGAAGGGCGTGAAGAAGGGCGTGAAGAACAATTGGTCAAGTTAGTTCATCGTCTCCTACCTATGTTTCGAGAGCAAGGCTTGGAAAATGATGAAATTGCTGAGTATTTTGATATTCCAGAAGAAAAACTGCTGGAAATCATCGAAAAAATGGAGCATTCCATTGAAGATGCTGAAAAGCAAGACCATGAAGGTAATCACCAGGACTGATAAATATTTTACGATTTCTCAAATCATTCATCAATAAACATGGGTATTCAAGAAGCTATTTTGGCTGATGTCGAAAGGCAAGGCTACGAGAGAGGATTTAAAATTGGTCTTGAAATAGGCCGCAAAGAAAGATATGAAATAAACTACAGAAAAGGACGTGAAGATGCCTTGATCCTTGTAGTTCGTTTGATGTTGCCTATGCTTCAGCAGAAAGGAATAAACAACGGCGAAATTGCTCAACTCTTGGCTGTTTCGGAAGAGGAACTTCTCAGAGCAATCGAAAGATCAGGGCCTCCTATCGAAGGTGCTGAATAAAGGCTCAAGAATTGGGGATTTAGCATCAGACCAGCCGCTCAAAAATCACAAGCCTTGCTGTTTAACTTCAACCAGCGCTCGTGTTGCCCATAATCAGGCATCGCCTTTTCCACCAAATTCCAAAAACGATCAGAATGGTTCATCTCCGTCAAGTGGGCCAATTCGTGGATGATCACATAATCGATCACTTCTTGTGGTGCAAATAACAAGCGAGTAGAAAAATTCAGGTTGGCTTTGCCTGAACAGGAACCCCAATTGCTGGCATTGTATTTGAGGTTGACGCTGTTGATGCTTTTTTGAAAATGCTGCTGGTTCAATGCCAAGACTCTTTGAATCATCAACGGTAGAAAATCCTGGCCTACAATCCTGCTAAGTAAGGTTTTGGCACTTTTGTAGCGCGCCGCTGCATCTACTTTGGTAGACAATTTCAACTCAATGATCCCATCCGCCAGCAAGCGCCCGGCTTGCGAAATGCGGTCTTCAAAAATGATTTTTAAAGTGTAAGTGCGTGTACCAACTGTCAAAGTTTGACCATTGACATACTCCTTGGGGCGGAAGCGATCAAATATGGCGGGTTGCTCGCGGTGAACCTTGCGTGCCCAATCGCTGAACCAGTCCCAATGCTTTAAAAAAGTCTGTTTCGTTGTTCCATGAGGAATGCGCAGAATGAAACCATGTTTTCCCGTAGCGGCCCTTACTCCTCCCCGGTGCTCAGTAATCACTTTGACGGGGACCTTGATGTCTCCTAATTCCAATTCAAAATGTTGTGCCATTTTGCAAACATACAAAGTGATACGGGAGCGTAAAAAAATCCGTTTACTTTATTTAGCTCAAATATTATGTGACGGTTCAAAAATAAACCTTTCCAGTTTTTAAGAAACACGCATGTCAACGTAACGGTCAACGTCATGCTGGAAATCCGCGAAAATCTGCGTCATCTGCGTCATCTGCGTCATCTGCGTCATCTGCGTCATCCGCGTGCTAAAAATGGCCTCGCGCAGCGAGGCAACGAAGTTGCAATTTGGTAAGGTTTATTCGTGGCTTGTCACTAATCATTGAATCTAGCCCCAAAACAAAAAAGGCACCTGGTAACCCAAGTGCCTTTTTTGTCAGGGCTTAACCCCTTCATTTGATTTCTTTTCACTCAAATCAATGGATTCAAGCTGTTTGAGATATTGGTCGCGCAAGACTACAAATTTCTCCATTTCTGCCTTCGGGAGTGGCTCTGGCGGTGGTAATTTGAGCGCATTGTGGTTAATTTGTTTGCCATTCATCCAAAAGCGGAAACAAACGTGCGGGCCAGTTGCCAAACCCGTTGCCCCTACATAACCAATCACCTGGCCTTGTGATACCCTCGCACCCGGACGGATGCCGCTGGCGAATGCTTGCATATGCAAGTATTGGGTTTGGATATTGGAATTGTGCTTGATCTTTACAAAATTGCCATTGCCACCGCGACGTGTTGCTTCCATCACCACGCCATCACCAACGCTGATGATTGGGGTGCCATATGGCGCAGCATAGTCGGTACCAAAGTGAGGACGAACGGTGCCCAAAATTGGGTGCAAACGGCGCAAATTGTATCCTGATGAAATACGCACATAGCGTACAGGTGCACGCAAGAAGCCTTTTTTCATAGGGCGGCCTTCTTGGTCATAATAGCCAGTGTAATAAGGGCTCTCGTAGTAAAAGGCCAGCACTGGCTTTTCTTTCTCTTTTTTGCGGTAGTAAGCAGCATAAACACGACCTGGATCAATCGCTTTGCCTTCGATGTAGTGTTGATCGTAAACTGCTTTAAATTCATCGCCCTGGTTGGTATGGTGGAAATCTACCGACCACTTGAGTGCTTCTTCCAAGGTTTTGATCAGGCCTGGATCGGCACCACTGCTGACCATTGATTCCCAAAGTGAAGACGTTACCGTTCCTCCTGCAACTTCGATTTGAGTGCTGATCGGGCGCTCTACTTCTTCAATGTGCAGTGAATCTTTGAGGTGAAAAACGAAATAGCGGTAGGCGCTAGGCTCATAAACAAGGTAATTCGGCCCTTGTTTCTCGTCTTTGGAAAGAATCATGTAGGAATGGCCCGCCTTGAAATCGCGTACATCAAATGTTTCGCGGCCATTGCGTACCAATGTTTCTATATCAGCCATTGACATGTTGCGCTCCGAAAGGATAGCCCCTAAGTTATCACTGCTTTTAAATTCGTTCTCATGCACTTGGAAGGTGTCCAATGCAAAGCCATATTTTACGGTTGGAACAACTACCGGAAACGATTTGATGGGCATGTTGCGGTATTTTCCCAACAAAGAAGCCCTCAAATGCTTGGTATAAGTGGGATAAAATACGCCGATTACAGTAACGATGCCAGCGATGGTCCCGATGATAGCCCATGTCCAATTGATTCGCGCTAGTGACTTGCGAAAAGCGGACAAAAATGTTGTGTCTGCCACGATTTTTCTGGTTAGACGGCAAAGACTAGATATGTTTTGGGACTAAATAAAGAGCTTGTTTAAATATTAGAGGTTTAGGCAGAAAACGAGACGAATTTTGACTAATCAAGGCAGGAAAAGCGGAGTTATGCAGCGCATAATGAGCATTTTCCTAACGAAGAGTAGTCGAAATTGGGCCGTTTTATGACAAACAAAAAATTTTAAACATGCTCTAGCACGGGTTTTTCAGGGTGATGTGTTCTTTGCCTAATTTGTGTTAATGGTTCGCTGTGGGCAAAAATAGCATTTCGCTTGAAAAGTAAGCTAACTAAAAGCGTTAAATTATCAACATTCTTGTGTAATGGTTAAAAAATTAGGGTTTACACTAAGTTAAATTGCATCATTTGGTCCTTTCATTTTATGCAAGATCGATTCTTGAACACTTTTTATACATTCCTTCCCAATTGCAGCAACTAGGGCTTATCTTTGCGGCCAGGTTCACTTTTTACCTGATTTTTCTACATGGAGTCTATTTCTCGCTACGATCAACGCGGTGTTTCAGCCAGCAAAGATGAGGTGCATGCGGCGATAAAAAATCTCGATAAGGGGTTGTATCCCAATGCTTTTTGCAAAATCATCCCTGACATTGCAGGGGGCGATCCAGCTTATTGCAACCTCATGCACGCCGATACTGCGGGTACTAAAACCAGTCTGGCTTACCTCTACTGGCGCGAAACGGGCGACTTGAGCGTATGGAAAGGCATTGCCCAAGACGCCATCGTGATGAACCTTGATGACATGGGCTGCGTAGGTTGCGTGGACAATATCCTGCTTTCCTCCACCATCGGTCGCAACAAAAACCTGATTCCTGGAGAAGTCATTTCTGCTCTCGTTCAAGCTACCAGCGAGTTGATTGAAAGCTGGCAAGCCCTGGGTATCAATGTGTTCCTGACCGGCGGCGAAACCGCTGACGTAGGCGACATCGTCCGCACCATCGACGTGGGTTACACGGCCTTTGCCCGCATGAAGCGAACCGATGTGTTGGAAAACCACATCCAGGCAGGTGATGTAGTGGTGGGCTTGAGTTCTGCTGGGCAAACTGTTTACGAACAAAACTACAATGGCGGCATGGGCAGCAACGGCTTAACCTCCGCCCGGCATGATGTATTGCATAAAATGTACGCCGAAAAATATCCGGAGAGCTTTGACCCTCGTACCCCGCTGGACTTGGTTTACTCTGGCACGCGCAAGCTGACCGATACCATTACAGTAGCTGGGCAGGAAATGACCATTGGCAAGCTGATTCTTTCGCCTACGCGCACTTTTTTGCCTTTCCTCAAGCCCTTGTTTGAGCAATTGCGCCCTCATTTGCACGGGGTAATCCATTGTACTGGAGGCGGGCAAAGCAAAGTGGTGAAATTTTTGCAGCAAAAAAGGGTGATCAAAAACAACCTGCTTCCCGTGCCGCCTCTGTTTGAAATGATCCAATCTGAATCCGGAGCTGCCTGGAAGGAAATGTACCAGGTTTTCAACATGGGACAACGCCTGGAGGTGTACCTGGCTCCAGAATATGCTGAACAGGTACTAAAATTGGCAGCCGATTTGGGCATCGAGGCACAAGTGATTGGTCAAGTAGAGGCTGCTGAAAAGAACGAAGTAATCGTCGAAAGCGCGCATGGAACCTTCCAATACCACTAGAAGGGGCAAAAAACAAAAAGCCCAGGCCATTCTCGAAATCCTGGAGCAATTGTACCCCGAAACGCCAATTCCCTTGGATCACCAGGATGCTTACACGCTTTTGGTAGCGGTTTTGCTTTCGGCCCAATGCACCGATGAGCGGGTGAACAAGGTTACGCCTGCCCTTTTTGCCCTCGCCAATCGACCGGAAGACATGCGCAATCAAGCCGTAGAGTCGGTTCAAGCAATCATCCGCCCTTGCGGTTTGGCTCCTCGCAAAGCTGCTGCCATTGTCGAGTTGTCGCGTATTTTGGTGGAAAAATATGGCAGTGTGGTGCCGCAAAACTTCGCTGCTTTGGAAAGTCTGCCTGGAGTGGGGCATAAGACTGCTTCGGTGGTGATGAGCCAGGCATTTGGCGTACCCGCATTTCCCGTTGATACCCATATTCACCGCTTGGCTGCCCGTTGGGGATTGAGCGACGGCAAGAATGTGGAAAAAACCGAAGCAGATTTAAAGAAACTTTTTCCCAAAGACAAATGGAATAAGTTGCACTTGCAGATCATCTTCTTTGGCCGTGAATTTTGCCCGGCTCGCGGGCATGTGGTCGAAAAATGTCCGATTTGTAGCCAATATGGGGTGAAACAAAAAGAGGAATGATTGTTTGATCACTCCTTTTTTTGCCTTTCAACAAGAATAGTTGAGTTCAGGGATTCACATTTAGTAGGTGTTCTAATCTTCTTGATCAGGTTTCCTCAGCGTCTTTTGTTTTTTCTTTGCTTCTTTTATCTGTTGTTTGAAGTTATCGCTGGTGACGACCTGATTACCACTACGTTTTTCAAATACTTCCAGTGCTTCGCCTGCGGCCTGACCACCTGTTATGGTAGCATCCCGATTTGGAATAAAGCCTTGGGCATCTTGTCTTATCGACTCTAGACGTATACTTTCCTCTCCCAACATGGTGAAAATAAGCTCTAGGCCCGTCATGTGATCACGCAGATTTTCGTTTTTTAACCCTTTCAGATCTTTGTATTCCGATGGAGACAGGCCAAATGTTGCCTTGCTTATCTCTGCGGTCAGAATAGCGTATTCTACTCCTTCGGCCACTCCACGATTTTTCCATTCATCTGTCAATTGGGTGCGGATCGCAATAGATTGCATGCGGCGCTCTATCCATTCATCACTATATCCTAGCTCCCTGTAATAATATCGAGCGCGCATCGCTGCTCGTTCTGGGTCCTCTATTTCTTGAATGCGCTCATAGCCTACCTTGGCTAGCCACAGCTTGAAAGGCTCTGCTTTGGGTGAAGGGATGGACTGGATAATTCGGAACATGGTTTCCGTATTTGCGGCGTCAGTTTCCCTCATTTTGCCATCCGGGGATTGCATTTTCAACTGTCCCAATTTTTGGGACAGTTCATCTATCTGGCTTTGCATCAATAAGCACAGGATTTATCAAAGAATCAAACAAAAAAGGAGTGACCATTTGATCACTCCTTTTTCTGTATAGATTGTAAGTTCCGCTTACTTCTTATCCGCCAAAGGCAATACAAAACCCTTGATTTTGTAACGCTTCAACAGGCTGGCCTCGTAGCTTTCAGCTGCTTTTTGATCTGGAAATGGGCCCAGGATCACTTTAAAGCGATTGCCACCCTCGATTTTCATCAAAATATTGTCAAACCATTTGCCTTGCAGTTCGGCTACTTTGGCCAACATGCCTTCGTAGCTGGCTACTGAGGCGACTTGTACGCCAAAACCTTTGTTATCAGATTCTTCAAGGGCGATTTTGTACAAACCATTGGCTTTGAAATTCTTCCTTACCAGTTTAGTTTTGTCAGGCTGCACTTTGCTTACAGGTTTAATGGTTACTGGTGTTGCCGGAACAGTTGTTGGAGCAGCTGTAGGAGTAGGCGTTGAAGGAACAACGGTACGGTTTTCCAGGGCGGAAGTGCTAGGTGCTGGCGTTGGAGTAGGGGTATTGGCCACCGTAGTTGGCTTTGCGGCCTCGGCTATGGCTTCCTGGCCTGCTACTTCTACTTTTACTTCAACTTCACCCAATTTAAGGATGTCCAATTGTTTGGCAGCGGCATAAGACAGGTCCACAATACGGCCTTTGATGTATGGTCCTTTGTCATTTACCCTAACAATCACCGAGCGGCCATTGTCCAAACGAGTGACTTTGAGCCGAGTGCCCAGAGGATGCATTTTATGTGCACAAGTCAACTTATTTCGATCATAAATTTCACCATAAGCGGTATTGCTACCATTGAATTCGTCGGATACGTAGGATGCATAACCGGTTTCCTGGGCAATGGCTTGAATGCTGATCATGCAAAATAAACACGCAGCGAGCGCTAAAAAACGATTTTTCATGTAAACATGGGTTTTTTGAAACATGGTGATTCCTTTCAAAGGCATTGAAAACCATGATTTTGGAACCAATTTGAGTAAGGCCTTGCCATTGCAAAAGCCCAATACAAAATCAAATATAGTGAAAAAGTTACGAGAAAACAAGCTTTTGGCAATAGAGTATTTGAGCTAAAATAAGGTAAACTAATTTGTTTTTGGGGTTTAGCAAAAAAAGGACACAACTTCCTTTCATTCAGTTGCTTTTCTTTTTTCACTAAACCCAAATCCGTTCACCTTCTTTTTTTACGCTCTCAGATCAACACCCAAATGCATGACGAATGCCTTGTATTACGCCAACCGTGATCAAAATGAATCCAATCAATTTGTTCATCCAACGACTGGCGACGGCAGCGTGGTCCACCACCAATTTGCTCAAACGCACGTAGGTCAGCAAGCCCAAAAACTTGCCAGAAGCTACGCCAGAAAGGAAGGTGATCAAGAACATCCAGGGTGCCTGGTGATTGAGGTTGCACCATTGCGAAGTGCGGTAATAAGCCACCACAAAAATCCAAAATGGAATGGCTTGTGGGTTCCACAAGGCGGTGGTCATGCCGTATAAAAAGCCATTGTTGCGCAGTTTTTCGGCAGTGGTACTCTTCGGACGATCACTTTTGATCATCACGAAAAAGAAGCCAATGATGATCAATAAAACTGCAATGACCGTGCGCACCCAAGGCGATTTTTGCAAATGAAATTCTAAGAAAGCATTGAAACGAATGGCAATGAATGACTGTAAAACTTCCACCATTGAAGCAGCAATTGCAAAATATAAGGCAGCGCGCAAACTGCGGTTTAAAACGGTATCAACCACCCTGAGATTGAGCGGCCCAAAAGGCATGGTTCCGCTGAAACTAGCGGCCATTCCGAGCAAGAACAAAATAAATGGGGAAGGTTGCATGCAGAGCGTTTCGTTTTCTCAAAAAGACAAGTCAGTGATTACCATTTGGTACATTCGAATGACAATCCGAAAACTGGAAAATAAGCACTTATGAGCCAAAAACAGCAAAAGGACCAGTGCTTGATGCAAAGGTAGGGTTCCAAATCGAACTTTTCGCAGAAGAAATTTGTATTTTTGTGGCTTGCTTGCAAGAGCCGTCTAATAAGGCGCTTGAGTAGGCGTATTGTTTTACCAGGATGTGTGCAAAAGCATTCACCTATTTTGGAGCAAAAATATGAGTAAGCACGGAAAAGTGCTGGTAGCCATGAGCGGCGGCATCGATAGCACGGTGACCGCCATGATGCTGCATGAAGAGGGGTACGAAGTGATTGGCATCACCATGAAAACTTGGGATTATGCCAATTCTGGGGGCTCCAAAAAGGAAACGGGCTGTTGCAGCCTCGATTCGATCAACGACGCCCGTCAGGTAGCCGTCGAAATGGGCTTTCACCATTTCATCATTGACATTCGCGATGAATTTGGCGATTATGTGATCGACAATTTTGTGGAAGAATACATCGCTGGTCGCACGCCCAATCCTTGTGTGCTGTGCAATACCCACATCAAGTGGAATGCCTTGTTGAAACGCGCAGATTCGCTTGATTGTGAGTTTATTGCAACCGGGCATTACGCCAAAATCAAGGAAGAAAACGGTCGTCGATTCATCAGCAGCAGTGCCGATAAGAACAAAGACCAGTCTTATGTGCTTTGGGGCCTGACCCAAGCTGCTTTGGCCCGCAGTCGATTTCCATTGGGGCACTTGACCAAACCCGAAGTACGGCAAATCGCCTTCGACGCGGGTTACCAGGACCTGGCCAAAAAGGCCGAGAGCTACGAAATCTGCTTTGTACCCGACAACGACTACCGGGGATTCCTCAAGCGCCGCAAACCTGAGCTCGAAGACCAAGTGCGCGGAGGCAATTTTGTGAATGCCAAGGGGGAAGTAATCGGCCAGCACGAAGGTTATCCCTTTTACACCATTGGCCAGCGCAAGGGCTTGGGCATGGCATTTGGGGTGCCGATGTTTGTAACCGCCATCCAACCTGAAAACAATACGGTGGTGTTGGGCGAAATGCACGAACTCATCCGCAATGGCATGACCGTGTACCAGACCAATTCGATGAAATACGAAGCCTTTCCCGAAAACCTGGAAGTATTGGCCAAAGTGCGTTACAAGGATGAAGGCACCATGGGCGCGCTCCACAATCTGCCAGACAACAAGGTCTCGGTTGAGTTTTTTGCCAATGTCAATGGCATTGCACCCGGTCAATCCGCCGTTTTTATGGAGGGTGAAGACATCGTGGGCGGTGGCATCATCCACAGCAGTTTGATGATTGAGCAAAACTAATCTGCCGATGTTCAATGTGCGAAAATGGTGGTTTTGGGCGATGATAATTGCGCTCAGTGCCTGTTCGAAGAGCAACTTTTCGGATGAAAGCACCGATTTTCGTTACGAATATTACCCCATCGCGATAGGCCAAGTGCGCGTTTTTCAGGTCGACAGCATCATTTTCGATCCACTTGGTGGCGGGGTGAAAATCGACTCCACGCGCAGCTACCTGCGCGAAGTGGTGAGCGATACTTTTCGCAATGCCACCAATGAATTGACTTACCGCATTTTGAGGCATGTGCGCAAAACGCCACAAGAACCCTGGATTTTTAGCCAAACCGGGCAAGAAATAAAGGGCAAAACCGACTTGCGGGTGCAAGAAAGTGGGTTCAACCTCGTAAAACTCGCCTTCCCGCCCCTGCCAGGCAAGGTTTGGTCGAGCACACCCTACGTGAGTGGCGAAACCAGGATTTTGGTAGCTGGTGACCCCATCGAACTCTTCAAAGGTTGGCGAAACGCCCGCATCACGGTATTCGATACACAGTGGGAAAAATACTCCCAGACCTTGGAGGTGCAATACGGCAACTATGAAAACGCCATTGAGCTACGAAAAGGGGTCGAGCGCTACGCACCGGGTTTGGGTTTGGTTTTCCGAGAGTTTTCGGCCCTCAATACCCAATGTGTCACTTGCCGAGGGCAATCTTGGCGGCAAAAGGCCAGCACTGGCTTCATCCTTCGCCTGCGCAGGATTTGATCTCCTAAACTCCTCAACCCCTCAACTCCTAAACTAAATGGATTACATACAAATCGGCAGGGTATCCAAAACCCACGGCATAGACGGCGCTTTGAAATTGAAAATAAACGAGCGCTACTTCGATGATTTTGCGGAGGCAGAGGTGTTGTTTGTGGAATTGGCGGGCAAACATGTACCTTATTTTGTGGAAGAAATGCGGGGCGGTCTGGACCCCATCGTCAAGTTTGAAGACCTGGACCAACGCGAAGAGGCCCAAAAACTAAGTGGCAAGGTCTTGTATTTGCGCGAAAGCGACTTACTGCCAATGGAAGAAGAAAGTGCCCTGGAGCAGTTTGAGCGTTACCAGGGCTACACTTTGGTGGATGAAACCCTGGGTGAAATTGGCCCCATCGACGAAATCATGGAAATGCCGGGGCAATACATGGCCGCTTGCCAATACCAAGGCCGCGAAGTATTGATTCCGCTCAACAAGGTTTTTATCAAGGGGGTGGACGTTGGGCAGCAGGTATTGAAAATGGACTTGCCGGAGGGGCTTTTGGATTTGTAAGCTAAACTATTGGACATTTTTCCGCTTGCAAAAATGCCGCTCGTCCCACGTCTCCGCGCCGCTCGTCCCACGTCTCCCGACGGGGACGCTCCCAAGCTGCGTCACCGATCATTTGCGCGCTACCTGCGATGATATTTTTTTAAATTAGCCAATATTTTAACTAAAAATAAAAAAAAACCGTATTTTAGCTAAAATATTAGCTGTGTTATGAACTTTACTTTAACCAAAAAACCAGCCGATTTTCTACGTGAAATCGCCCATCGCCATCGCGTGTTGAGAAAACAAGCGGGCTTCACCCAAAGTGAATTGGCCAAACGCTCCGGGGTTTCGCTAGGCAGTCTAAAACGCTTTGAAGCTACGGGGCAGATTTCACTAGCGTCTCTATTGCTCTTGTTGGATGTACTCAATCGCCTCAATGATTTTGAAGAAATCCTGAAACCGATTGAAAACCTGAAAGAAATTGAAAAGTTATTTAGTGATAAAACACGCAGCTAATGGAGCGGGTGAAGAAAATATTTGTATCTATTCAGTTCGACGCAGAAGAGATAGAAGTGGGCGAATTGCTGTATGACAGCAAGGAAATCTATTTCAAGTATTATCCAACTTTTATAAGTAGGGGCTTAGAAATTTCGCCAATCAAACTCAAACTCAATTCCGACATCAACAGAACAAATGACCTGCCTTTTGAAGGTTTGTTTGGTGTATTTGCCGATTCATTACCCGATGGTTGGGGAAAATTACTGTTGGACAGGGCACTTGCAGCACGAGGTATTGAGATAGGAGCGCTATCTCCCCTCGACAGGTTAGCATACATCGGTAGCCAAGGCATGGGCGCATTGATTTATAGACCAGAAATGGCGCTGGAAGAAGCGGACTCTTTTAAGATTGAGTTGGATGAAATTGCCAAAGCCACCAGGCAAATTATTTCGGGAACGGCAAGCAACGTATTAGATGAAGTATACAGATTGGGAGGGTCTTCAGGTGGTGCGCGCCCTAAAATTTTAGTGGGCTATAATCCGCTTACACAGCAGATCATTCCTGTTGAAAATGACTTGCCCCCGCCGTACGAACACTGGTTGATTAAATTTCCCGCTTCTGCTGATAGTAAAGACATTGCCAATATTGAATATGCCTATTACAAAATGGCGATCGATGCAGGGATCGAAATGAGCGATTGCAGGCTTTTTGAAGGCAAATCGGGCAATATTTATTTTGGCACAAAACGCTTTGATCGACAAGGCAACAATAGACTGCATTTGCATTCTGCGGCAGGTATCATGCACGATGATTTTAGATTCAGCACTTTGGACTACGGGCATTTGATGGATTGCGCTTTTCAACTGGAAAGGGACGTAACAGCTTATGAAAAAGTATTGCGCTTGGCTGCCTTCAATGTTTTTGCTAACAACCGAGACGACCATAGCAAGAATTTCTCTTTTCTCATGGATGCTAGCGGCCAATGGAAATTGGCTCCAGCCTATGATTTAACATTTTCGTATTCAGGACACGGCTTGCATAGTACAATGATCGCAGGAGAAAGTGCCAAACCCAATCGAACACATTTGATGAAATTGGCAACGCATTTCAATGTGAAAAATGCCCCGTCGATTCTTGATGAGGTTCAAACCGTAGTGGCCCAGTGGAAGAAATACGCTAATTTATGCGGTGTCAAAAGGGATTCAAAGAATAGGATTCAAAAGGCAATAGGATTATAGCAATTGGTTGTTGCAAGGTCTGTGATTAGAGTTAACCCGCTCGTCCTACGTCTCCAGACGGGGACGCTCCCAAGCTGCGTCTCCTGATGCATTTAGCACCGGGATTTTTGTCTGAACTGTGATTTTTGTGATTTTTTTGATGGTCATGAGGCTCGCATGGCGTTGACCATTTAAGGTTAACAATGTTAAGCCCATACAGGGCAGGATTTTGGGTGAAAATTTACATTCCTCCTTTAAGAAAACCGCTCTTCAAGTCCAGCGCCCCATTAACAATTAACAACTAACCATTAACCATTAACCTGCCCTAGGCATATCACCGCCTCATCTCTCTCCCGTACCAAGCGCAGTAAAAACTGTCCCTCGCCCAAGCCCTGGACCTCCGCCCGGATGTGCTCATCCAACACTGCTTCTTGTTGGAAAATCAAATCGAGGCGACAAGCTTCAAGCTGCGAGAGGGTAGGGGCGGGGAGGGCCTCCAACATCCATTTCGCAAAAAATACGTTGTTCAAGTGCCCATTGAAATCGAGGTCGAACCAATTGACCTGGTGACTGCGCTGGTGATCGACCGCTTGTAAAGTCGGCACGGCTGCCTCGGCCCTAGGCAAACACAAATCTGGATCAGGAAACAAATGAGAAAAACGAGCCGCCAGTTCCGCAGGTATCCGCGCCATTTGCCGGGTTTCGGTATTCATCAGTAGCCAGGTGGTGGCACAAGTCACAATCTCCTGCCCCTCGGCATCGTACAAGCGGTAATCGCGAAAAGTAAACACCCGTTCCAGACCGGTAGGAGCGGTTTTGATCGTCAATTTTTCACCCAAAGCGGGCATCCTTTTTACATCCAAACGCATGCGGATCAACACCCAGGCAATCTTTTGCGGCTCCAGGTCCCACACCGACACGCCGAGGTCGATGACCTGCTGCATGGCCGTTTCCTGGAGAATGCGGATCAGGGCAGGCAAGGTCAGCTTTTTGTTTTGGTCAATGTCGTAAGTGCGGACGGTATGAGTTTCGGTATGCGATAAACCTGGCATGGTTTTTTTGAGGGGAAGATAGCGGAATTTGTGCGGTTGATGACAAGTTCAACTGCAAAAGTCGATTTTCTAAGGCCCTTTGCCGCTTTTTATGGCCAAAACTGTGGTCATAAGCAAGTGCGTTGTATTTTGGTCAAAACATCAATTCATTTTCAACCTGCATACATGGAAAAGACCCATCCTTCACGTCGCCAGTTTTTGGCCCTTGGCGGGGCTGCAATTGCGGCCAGTGCTTTGCCACAATTTGGCTTGCCAGCTTATATTCCTGATTTTTTCAAGCCCAAGTCCCTATTCAAGGGAGTACAAATCGGGACCATCACTTACTCCTTCCGCGAAATGCCCGACCAAAGCGCTGAGGCGGTGTTGAAGTACGTGCTCGACTGCGGCATCAGCGCCATCGAACTGATGGGCGAACCCGTAGAAGCATTTGCAGGAGCGCCTAAAAACCCGGTGGATTTCCGCGCCATGTTCCCCTTGATGCGCAAAAGGAACGAAAAACAGCCCCTCACCGAAGACGAGCAAAAGCGACTGACTGAAATGGAAGCCCAGCGCAAGGCCTATGGCGAAGAGTTGAGCAAATGGCGCTTGGGTGTATCAATGGACAAATTTGTAGCCGTTCGCAAAATGTACAATGCTGCGGGGGTGAAAATTTACGGATTCAAGCCCAGTACTTTTGGCATGGATCGCAGCGATGCCGAAATCGAATACGGCATGAAAGCTGCCAAGGTATTGGGCGCCAACCAAGTCACGCTGGAACACCCCAGCAATGATGCTCACACCCTGCGCTTGGGGCAATTGGCCCAAAAACACAAGGTCATGGTGGGGTACCACGGTCACGAGCAGCAAACGCCTACTTTTTGGGATACCGCCTTGGCCCAATCACCTGCCAACGCCCTCAACCTGGACTTGGGCCACTACGTCGCCGCAGGACAGCCTAATCCGCTGGATCTGGTACGCCAAAAGCACGACCGCATATCCAGTATGCACATCAAGGACCGCCAATTGCCCGCCAATGGCAAGGGCAACCTACCTTGGGGCACTGGCGATACCCCCCTGGCCGAAGTGCTCAAGTTGATGAGTGAGCAGAAATACAAATTCCCTGCTGCGGTGGAGCTGGAATACAAAATCCCAGAAGGCTCCAACTCGGTGAAGGAGGTGCAAAAATGTGTGGAGTTTTGCCGGAAAGCCTTGGGAGCCTAAATCTTAGGGCCGCAGATTAAACAAATTAGACATCTTCGTCCTTTATAAATTTATGCCCTCGCTGTGCGAGGTTAGTTGGGAACACAGATGAAACGGATAAAACTGATTTTCACTGATTTCCAGCATGATTTTGACCATGATTTTGGCTATAATGTTGCCACTCAAAGGACTTAATCAAAAATCAGAGATGTCCACTTTGTTTCTTTTTTGTTCCTTACATCAAGGCACCACCGTGGCGTTGACGGAATGCCTGCGCTCAAAGCCCTGGTTTTTCAAGGTGAAATTGAGTTTAAAGGTCTGGGTGATGATAGGATTCATGCTGAAGCTGGCAAAAAAACCGGAATCACTGACGTCCACGGTATTGGTGGTCACGCCCACGCCCTCACTGGTTGAAATACTTGCCGCAGTGGCGAAAGAACTGAGCGGAATAGGGTCCACCACCGGACTGATGCCGGGGATCGGACCAGCATAGGCGGCCAGCAAGGAATTGTTCCAAAAATCGCGGAAAACATTGTAGCGGGTGATGTAAGTACCAATCATCGGCCCCAAAACCGGGTCATTGGCGTCGCCATTGCGGATGTTGCGGTAGCGGGCACTCACGGGTAGGGTTTGTCCCACACCCCGGGCAAAATTGTAGTTGGCACTCAGCCCACTGAAGTCAGCTTCAAAAATCCAGGCCTTTTCATTGGCTTGTTTGGCAATGTCGGTCATCACCGAGGATCGAGGCAGCAATTGCATAAAAAACAGCATCACGGGGATGGTCTTAGTGCTCGGTTTTACGTTGAACACAAAGTTGCCCTGAGGGGTAACATTGTAAAATGCAGCGGCGATGGCGCGGTTGAAGGCCACAAAGCGATCCACTGCGCCGTCGAGTTTGAGCAGGCTTTGGTCCAATTGCCCAAAAACACAAGGGAAATAGGACAAGAAAGTAGTTCCCTTGCAAGTGGAAACGCCCGATGGCCCACTCAAAGGAGAAGAGGCCAATTCCGCCACTTGGTCATTGAAGGTTTTGAACATATCGGGGTTGGCGGCCATGATGATGGCTACTTCGGTTTTTTCGGTACCTGCCAGGGCGTTGAAGCCATTTACGGCGATGACTTGCAAATCATTCAGGGCGCTAAAAAGGGTAGGGTTGCTGCGCCGAAAATAGGAAATATAAGGCGCAACCTCATTGCCCACATAGTCACCCAAGACGTATTCGTTGGGAGTGCCATTGTAAGCAGTCAGGCTGTTGATGGTGACCTTCACACGGGTACGAATGCTGGGCACGACGATGGTATGGGTACCCGTTGGCATCCGGGTAGGCACAATGAAGTAGTAAGATTTGGGATTGACTCCCTTCACAAAACGAATAGTATCGTTTTGGGGTGAAATGCCCAAAACAATGTCGGCAGGATAAACTGAGTCGATCAAAAAGCGCTCGAATCGACCGTTTTTAGTGATGAAACTGACCGAATCGTAGCTCGAAATATCAGCCTCCAGGTTCAATTCGTCAGGGTCACAGGAAGGAAAAAACAAGGCACCCAGAATCACCAGCGCCAGGGCGTACCAGCCCAGGGAACGGAGTTTGTCAGTAGTTTTCATCAATCGGTATGTTTTTGCAGGCTTAAAAGGGTAGCCTAAATGGGATTGCAGCGTAAAGATAGGATTTTTTGGAAAAATACCTTGTCAAACTACTAAACAGCCTTTTGATCAAGCCTTTGTGCGGCTTTCACCCCTTCAATTTCCGAAAATCATTCAAAGACTTCCGGCTCAAAACATCGTTCAAACCTGGCCACCATTGCTCCAGGCGGTACATCAATTTGGCGTAAAAAGGGAAAATAATCAGCTTTTTGTTCTTGGCCACGCCTTCCAGGATGATTTGCACCGCTTGGTCAACGGGCACAAACTTGAAAGGAATCACCCCTTTGAACGCATCAGCAGAGACTTCGTTGTAGTTGATCGCGTTCTCAAAAATATTCGACACGATGAAGCCCGGACAAACTGCGGTTACTTTCACCCCAAAAGCTTCGCCTTCAAGGCGCAAAGTTTTGGATAAACCGACTACTGCGTGCTTGGTAGTGGCATAAGGTGCCGAGCCTGGAAAAGGAATCAAACCCGCCAATGAAGCAGTATTGATGATATGCCCGCCACCCGGCTGAACTGACATGCGTTTGAAAGCCTCAGTTGCGCCATTGATTACGCCCATCAAGTTCACCTGAACGACTTTTCTCCAAGCCTCAGTAGGCAGATTTTGTACTTCTCCACCCGTGGCAATGCCAGCATTGTTGAACACATAATCGAGCCTGCCGTGGTCTTGGTAAATTCGGTTAAAAGCAGCTTTTACCGCTGAAAAATCGCCAACATCGAGGTGTATGGCAGTGGCTTTTGTATCGCTGGCTACTTGAGTAAGCGCGTCTAGGTCCAAATCGGCGAGGTACAAAATGGCTCCAGCACGGGCCAGTTGCAGGCTCAATTCTTTGCCAATACCCGAAGCAGCGCCCGTGATAAGGATGATTTTTTGAGAAAACAGGGTCATGGTGTGGTTTGTTAAGCTGAGAAGGTAGTGAGAAATACGAATAAAGAGGCAATCTGGATTAAAATAACGTGAGTTCTGGGTTTGTGCAGTTAGAATTTTTTACTTACGACTTACGAAGTAGGCGCTCGCTCTCAGGTTTTGAGGTAACCTGAGTATTCGTTTGCACGGTTTAGAATTTTTGAACTGAAAAAATCTCAACTTTGCACCCGCAAAAGAGCACAAGTCATTGAAAATCAGATTCTATTACCCGGAAATCACGTTGAAATAGAAATAAATGTATCGACGGAGGAAGCTTAAATCACCCTTTAGTACTACTCGTATAAGTTAAAATGCCCAGATTTTTGAGGTACAAAAACACCTAAAATGAAACTTTGCATTTTTATCAACACCTTTTTACTCTTCCTCTTTGGCTGCAAAATCAGCGAAAGTGACGAGCCAACGAACCCCAATTTCGTGTACGGCAAAAACCGTTTCACCATCAATGTCGATGGTTTTGAACGGGAATATTACGTACATGTGCCCAAAGCCTACAAGCCTGGCAACGCTATTGCAGTAGTATTCATGCTGCACGGCACGAGTGGCGATGGAGAAAAATTTTACAACATTTCGGGCTGGAAAGAGGTGGGAGAAACCGAAAACATCCTGACGGTTTTTCCCTCCTCGGCCCGCTACTGCATCAGCGATGGAGATGGCATCAGCAATACCACCAAATGGAATGTGGTGCCGGATTCAGAGTTCAAATTTTGCAGCGGCCAAACGCCCCGCAACGACATCAAGTTTTTGCGCAATACCATTGAAGCTTTGAAGGCCAAATTCAGCGTGGACAGCAAGCGCATTTACCTCAGTGGCTTCTCCAATGGAAGCCAAATGGCCGCTAAATGCACCATCGAAATGAGCGATGTATTGGCCGCAGTATGCGAAAATGCAGGTACGTTTTACCTGGACACCACCTACACGCCCAAGCGCAAGTTGCCCATTTGGTACCAGATCGGCAACGAAGACTATGGCCCCGGCAATACGGGTCCCAGCATCCCCTTGGCTTCTTTCGACGAGTTGTTGAAAACCAATGAGGTCCTGCCTGCTTACCTGGCACGGTTTAAAAAATCCGCTTTGCGTCACATCAAGTATTTTTCACTCAACCCCAATTTTACGATGAGTGGCGACACCAGCAAGGTCATGCTCGCTACTTACAAACCCTTGGTGGGCAGCGATTACGAATTCCGCTATACCTTGGTCAAAAACATGGCGCATGTCTATCCCAATGGCGACAACCACTGGCTGGAGGGAGCCAAAACCCAATGGGCCTGGTTCAAACAATACCGTTTGCCTTGATCGTTACTCCTCCGGCATGTTCAGGGGCGGCTCCCATAGTTCAATCTTATTGCCTTCGGGATCCATGATCCAGCCAAATTTGCCGTATTCCGATTCTTCGATTTTATCCATCACTTGTACACCTTCTTCACGCAAAACCGCCAAGAGGCCATGTAGGTCCTCCACCCGGTAATTGAACATAAAGGTTTTTTCGCTGGGCTGGAAGTAGTCGCTGTCCGACTTAAAAATACTCCAGGCGGTATGGCCAGGCTCGTTGTCGCGCTTGGGATCAAGCCATTCAAACACTGCCCCCCAGGGCTTGATGTCAATGCCGAGGTGTTTGCCGTACCAAATGTTCAAGTTATCCCGATCCTGGGCTTTGAAGAAAACCCCACCGATTCCGGTTACGCGTCTTTCCATGTTGTTGGATGTTTGGAAAAAAATAAAATTATGCTGCAAAACAAGTTCATTTGGCCATACTTTGCTTCACCCAAAAGTGTGAATTGAGCGAAATTTGGGGGCTCTTTTTGTTAAAACTAGCCCAATTTTTCTTTTCGATTGAAAAAATCTGCTTTGCGGCTATCTTCGCGGAGAATAAAGCTTTTCACTCGACATGAAACTACTTTCTACCTCCATTTGGGCCATTGTTTTACTGTTCAGTTTTTTTCAGCAAGCGGCTGCTCAAACCCCCAGCCAAACCTTGCGGGGTAAAGTGTATGACTTGCATTCCAAGGATGCCTTGCCTGAGGCCTCAGTCCAGCTCAAAGGCACTGAGTACGGCACCAGCAGCGATGACCAAGGTGTGTTTCGTTTCGACAACTTGCCCGTCGGGCGTTACCGGGTACAAGTGACCTTTGTGGGTTACGATACTTTATTGATTGAAGAAGTGTTGCTGCAAGCGGGCAAAGAAACGGTGCTTGACCTGCCCTTGGTTTACAGCGCATCATTTTTAGAAGGCTTTACCGTCACTGCCGCGCCTTTGGAACTGAGCGCCATCGCAGGCACGGTGCGCAGCATCAGCAACGAAACGACCCTGCGTTTTCCGGCTACTTTTTTCGACGCGGCCCGTACGGTCACTACTTTTCCAGGAGTAGCGCAAGTGAATGACCAAGGCAACCTCCTCTCGGTACGCGGCAACAGCCCCAACTCGAATCAATGGCGTTTGGAAGGCGTGGAAATCGTCAACCCCAACCACACCTCCAACGCTGGAACATTTTCGGATAATCCAACTCTCACTGGCGGCGGCGTCAACATGCTCAGTACCCAAATGCTGGGCAACTCGGCTTTTTACTCCAGCGCTTATCCCGCTGAGTTTGGCAATGCCATTGGTGGTATTTTCGACATGCACCTGCGTCCTGGCAACAACGAAAAACGCGAATACACCCTGCAAACCAGTCTGATCGGCTTGGATGCCGCCGCCGAAGGGTACATTGGCAAACCTGGAGGAGCCTCTTATCTGGTCAATGGCCGTTATTCCACCTTGGGCTTATTGGGCGCAATGGGCGTGGACCTGGGCGACGAAGCCATTAATTTCCAGGATTTGGCTTACAATTTGCTGTTTCCTCTGGGAAAAAGAGGGAAGTTGAGCGTTTTTGGCATGCATGGCAGTAGCAGCAACGTATTCCGGGGCTTGGCCGACAGTACCTTGTGGGAAGAGGACAAGCAGAGGTTTGACATTGACTTTCGATCCTCCACCAACCTCAGCGGATTCACCCTGAGCCTGCCTTTGGGAGCTGGGATTTGGAAGACCACTTTTGCGCGCTCCCGCTACCAGGCCAGCCGCGAAGCCAACAGCATTTTGAGCCTGCCCGGTGTGCCTGCCAATACTTTGTACGAATTGGAAGAAACCAAAAATAGCTTACATACATATTGGATGGGGGCTTTGAGCGAGCGGAGTACTTTTAGAGCTGGTTTGCAATCTGTTTTTGAGACTTATGTACAACCTTATGTGGATTGGGAACATCGCAGGAAGCGTTGGGAATTTAATTTAGGCATGATTGCTCCTACCTTGCTTGACGTAGATGGAGCAGGAGGCAGTTCAATTGATTTGGTACTCCTGTTGCGATTCGGCCTCAAGTATAAATTGGGGCAACACAGCTCAATTACCTATAATTATGGTGGAAACCAAATGCAGACTAGCCTCCGTGACAACTCTTTGCGTTGGTTTTCTTACAGCACCCTGGACGAGCGTTTTGTCGCAACGGCCCCTACCCTCACCAGCGCAGAACACCACAACCTGAGCTTCCGTAGTGATCTCCGCAAAGCAGGAGTAATTGAAGTGCAAGCTTATTATCAAAGCATCAATGACGCTGCTACCCAAAGCGAATACGGTTTCTCTGCTTTGAACTACATGGAAGGCAATCCACTACCGCTGAATGTCAATCCAAGAAACGTCTATATCAGTGGTGAAGGCCGCAACTATGGCCTGGAATTCAACTGGCAAAAATATTGGCACAAGGGCTTCTTCTTTTTGCTCAATACGAGCATGTTTAACTCAGAATATAAAATGGCAGACCAACAACTGCCCTTGGCAAATCGCGACGAATCCTGGCGTCCCACCCGCTTCGCCACAGGCTACCTCGCCAACCTCACTGCGGGCAAAGAATGGACCAAAACCCGCCCCAGCGGCAAGTTGAAAACCCTGGGCATCAATGGTCGCTTTGCGTTCAATGGCAATTTGCGCGATACACCCATCGACTTGGCTGCTTCGCAAAAAGCAGGGACCACCGTTTACGAAACGCCACGTTACCTCAACACCCAAGGGCAAGTGGCTTACCGCGAAGACCGCAGTTTCAGCATCCAACAGCCTACGTATTTCCGCACCGACTTGCGTTTTTACCTCAAATGGAACAAAACCGGGCGCAACAACACCCTGGCTTTGGACATTCAAAATGCAACCAACTACCAAAACTCGGCTTACAGTTACTACGATGCGGTGCAAAAGCAAATTTTGCGCAAGCAGCAATTGGGCATCATCCCGATTTTGAGCTATCGGGTGGAGTTTTGACTTTTGGGGTAGGAGTCGCTTATATCCTTATGTTTTATCCTTATTTATCCTTATCTTTGTAGCACAATCCAATTGATATGGCACTCAAAAAGCTCCCTATTAGTTTACAGGATTTTCGGAAAATCATCGAAAACGGATTCAAATATATTGATAAGACAAAGTACATTTATCAAATTTGCCAAAGCCCTGGTGCTTATTTTATGTCTCGTCCACGGCGCTTTGGCAAATCCATTACGATTTCCACCCTTGAAGAACTGTACTTGGGGAGTAAAGAATTGTTTAAAGGTTTGTGGATTGAGGACAAGTGGGATTGGAACAAAAAACACCCTGTGCTGCGTTTTTCTTTAACGACCATTGGCTATGAGAGCCTTGGACTAGGGCCTGCATTGGTCCAAGAGTTGAATTATCAGGCAGAAAAAAAAGGGCTCAAACTCAATCGATCAGGCATCGGTCCCTTGTTCAAAGAGCTCATTGAAGAGATGGGCAAGCAGGGAAAAGTAGTCGTGTTGATTGATGAGTACGATGCACCAATCATCAATTTTTTGGGAAAAGACCTCAATAAGGCCATTCAAAACCGAGACCTCCTACGGGAGTTTTACACCGTACTCAAAGACCTGGATTCTAGTATCGAGCTTGTTTTGCTAACTGGTGTCAGCAAATTCACCAAAGTAGGCATTTTCTCTGGCCTCAATAACCTGAGTGACCTGACCATGGATGCCCAATATGCCACCATGCTGGGCTACACCCAAGAGGAACTGGAAAGCAATTTTGGGGAAGAAATTGAGATGACGGCTCAAAAAATGAACCTATCTCGTGCCGAATTACTTGCTGAAATGCGGATGTGGTACAATGGATATCGGTTTCATACCAATGCGGATCGGGTTTACAATCCTGTATCTTGTAACTTGTTTTTTGAACGCCAAGAATTCCAAAATTTCTGGTTTTCAACTGGCACGCCTTCTTTTTTGGTCAGTATCCTCAAAGCCGAAGGGGTTTTCGACTTGCATTTTCCCGCTACCAGCTTGTCAGGTTTCGAAACCTTTGAACTCGACCAACTCAAACCCATCGCCATATTGTTCCAAACAGGCTACCTCACCATCCAGAGCAAGGATGAAGATGGACTCGTTAGCCTCGATTATCCCAACAAGGAAGTGCGTGACGCTATGCTCGAAGTGCTCATTGAGAACTTTGTGGGGGTGGACACTGAGCTATCAGCAGCCTTGATCATCAAAATTCGCAATGCCTTTCGGGCCAATGACTTGGAACGTGTGATGCAGATACTTCAGGAGGTGTTCAAAAAAGTACCCTTTTTCTTGCATGAGCGCTACCCTGAAAAGTTTTTTCACGCGGCCATTCACTTGCTTTTTTCTTACCTGGGGGTGCGCATCCACAGCGAGGTATGCACCAGCGACGGGCGTATTGACAGCCTCGTGGAAACCGATACCCACGTTTACATCCTCGAATACAAACTCAATCGGAGTGCCAAAGCCGCTTTGGAGCAAATCAAGCAAAAACGTTACTACCAAGCTTACTGGAATGTGGGAAAACCCGTGGAGGGCGTAGGGGTCAATTTTTCGAGCAAAACCAAAAATATCCAGGGCTGGGTGGCTGAAGTGGTGGCTTAAGTTTTGTACCAGCCGAGTATTTATTTTCAACGTCTTCCGAATAAACCATCTCTAAATGAAAGGTGCTAATACTCTTTTGCGATAAAATTTGGAAAATTGGTAGTTTTATGCTAAAAAAGTGCTACCTTAGTACTAAGTAACGGTTCAAAAATAAACCTTTCCAATTTTTTAATTGCTTAGGTGTCAACGTCATGCTGGAAATCCGTAAAAAAGGGTGTGAAGTGTGTAAGTGTGAGTTCGGGTGTGTGGGCTTCGAGATTAAATTTAGTCTCCAATTGAAAACGAGGTTTCTTCACACTCAAACCCACACAAGCACACCCAAACCCAATTTTATCCGTGTTCCAAAAATGGCCTCGCGCAGCGAGGGCATAATCTATAAAGTACGCAGTTGCGATTTGGTAAGGTTTATTCGTGGCTTGTCACTAAACTATAAACACAGCATGAAATTCGCAATGACCTTTTTGGGCTTACATTCGGCCTTGCTCTGCTTTGCTCAAACTACTCCGCCATCAACTGAGCTGCTCATCACCGCCTTGCGCACGGGTGATACCGAAATTTTTGCCATCAACCCCCAAACCGGAGATGCCCGCAACATCAGCCGGGCCTTGGGTACGGAGGAACGCTACCCGCAATGGTCGCCGGATGGTCGGCAAATCGTTTATACGTCCAATCGGGGCGATGGTCAAACCTACAACCTCTTCATCACCAATGCTGACGGCGGCAAAGTCAAACGCTTGACCCAAATGATGGTGGGCTCAGTTGCGTATTGGGCCAGTTGGACCGCCGATGGCCAGTGGATTTACTTCAATGAAGGCAAAACTTCCAAGGTTTGCAGGGTAAAACCCGATGGCAGCGGCTTCCAAGTCATGGCTGAAGGGCGCGATGCCAATGTTTCGCCCGATGGCACCAAATTGGTTTATACCCAGCAAGGACCTAATGGTTACGGTGTATGGGTGATGAATGTGGACGGCAGCAACCGCACCCAAATCATTCCCAATGAATCACAAATCGGCGGCATCGCCCCGGTGTGGTCGCCCGATAGCAAAAAAGTGGCTTTTTCGATGCAAGTGGGCGAGTTTGCCGAGATTTTCTCCTGCAATGCCGATGGCAGCGACTTGCAGCAGTTGACCCAATTGAGCCAGATCAGCTCGTCGCCCGCTTTTTCGCCCGATGGGCAATGGATTACCTTTCGTGTGACCAACGAAGCTTACTGGCGCGACGCCAAAACCCGCGACAAAACCTACCAGGAAAAAGTGGCCGACAAGCGCCCGGTTTGGCTCATGAAGGCCGATGGCAGCAACCCGGTTTTGCTCGAAGCCCTGCATTACCAGTGCGCCATGGACGGCAGTCGCGCCGAGTGGCGGCCTGGGAAGAAGTAATTATAGTTTTCAGACCAACTCAAATCTTTCAGCTCAAATCCAAACTTTCATGAAGATCGCAACAACAACATTCTCCTTGCTATTTTGCCTTTTTTGCAGTGTACTGGGGGCACAAACTTTTCCCAATACTTTGGTTCATGGGCCGCTCAAAGTGTCGCCCAATCAGCGTTACCTGGTGCACGCTGATGGCACTCCATTCTATTGGCTTGGCGATACGGCCTGGGAGCTTTTTCACCGCCTTAACCGGGAAGAGGCCGATACTTACCTCAAAAACCGCTTCGACAAGGGTTTTACCGTCATCCAGGCGGTAGCTTTGGCCGAAATTGATGGCTTGGGCGACCCCAACCCTTACGGCGAAATACCCTTGGAAAACAACGACCCCACCAAGCCCCGCGAAGCCTATTTCAAGCACGTGGATTACATCGTTGACAAGGCGGCTGACCTTGGGCTTTACATCGCCCTGCTGCCAACATGGGGCGATAAATTGTTCAAAGAAAGATGGGGCAAAGGCCCAGAAATTTTCAATACAAGCAATGCCAAAGTGTACGGCGAATGGATCGGCCAACGCTACAAAGATCGCAAAAACATCATTTGGGTGCTCGGTGGCGACCGCAATCCCCGCGACCAAAACGACATTGAAGTATGGCGGGCCATGGCCGCTGGCATCGAAAAAGCAGTGGGCGGAGCTGAAAAGGCCCTGATGACTTTTCACCCGCAGCCCAACGACCTCGCCAATGGCGGTGCAGGTAAGTGGTTTCACAACGATGCTTGGTTTGATTTCAACATGTTCCAAACGGGCCATTGCCGTGAAAACAACGTTTATGACCGCATTCAGGTAGCTTACCAGCGCACACCGATCAAACCGACCATCGACGGCGAGTCAATCTACGAAGACCATCCAGTATGCTTCAATCGAAACGACTTGGGGCTGTCTAGCGCCTATGATGTACGC
Organism: Chitinophagales bacterium; assembly: GCA_013299105.1. Classification (GTDB taxonomy): domain Bacteria; phylum Bacteroidota; class Bacteroidia; order Chitinophagales; family Saprospiraceae; genus Haliscomenobacter. Next base: position 113,413 of record JAAFJY010000004.1, read on the forward strand.
AAGTATGCCTGGCTGGACGTATTCGCTGGGGCTTTCGGCCATACTTATGGTTGCCACGACATTTGGCAAATGTATTCGCCCCAAAAAGAGTCAGTGAATGGGGCTTCGATCCCTTGGAAAACGGCTATGGATTTGCCAGCGGCTGGTCAAATGCAGCACCTGCGCCGCTTGATTGAGTCGCGCCCCATGTTAGAGCGCATTCCGAATCAAGCATTGATTGTGAGCGCCCGCAATGCCAACGACCGCATTCAAGCCACCAGCGGCAAAAACTACGCTTTCATTTATACCGCCCAAGGGAAGGAAATCAGCGTAAAATTGGGCACGATTGCTGGAGCCAAAGTAAAAGCCGCTTGGTACAACCCCCGCGACGGCAAAAGCACCGAGGCTGGAGAAGCACTCAACAAAGGCATCAAAGTGTACAAAGCACCCGGCAGTGGCTATGGCCAGGACTGGTGCTTGGTCTTGGATTTTGTGAAGTAAAATAGAGTTGAAATGTTGAGGGTTGAAATGTTGAAAAGAGGGCTTCGATCTGCATGCTTAGACAGCGGCGGTTTAAACAAAAAGTGATGGTCAACATCACAGGTCCGCGTCACTTTGGCTCTCTTCAACCCTTCAACATTTCAACCTTTCAACTCTCTCTCAAATTCCCCTAAACGGATCATCCGGGAATCGAATCAACTGCGCTTGGCCTTTTTCCAACTCGATCCAATGACACAGCAGCATGCCAATGCCCGCAGCACCTTGCATGTAACCCGACTGGGCTTGTAAGTTATCGGGTTGGCTGCGGTTTTCGGCTTGGATCCAACGCAGGCCCTGGGCGTCGGCAGTGGAGTGTTTGAGCAAGTCTTGGGTATGTAGCCAGGCGTACTCGCGGTACTTTTTCTTTTTGCTCATTTTAAATACCGTGAGGTAAAACTCTGCCACCCCCGCATTTCCACAACACTGGCTGACATTGTTCCAAAAACCCGGCGTGCGCTGCTTAGGAATGGAGGTATTCATGGTGGCTGCTACGGCTTCGTCCCAGGCTTTTTGCCAGATTTTGCGCTGTTTTTTGTAAGACGTATACAAGGTGTAGTACAAACGCGCCGTACCCACCGGACCATGACAATAACCCAGGTAAAACAAGTCTTTGCCGTCGCCTTCTTCGTGGTGGCAAATCAAACCATCTGGCTTTTTGATCGCTTGCAAATAGCGCGCGCCGTTGAGCGCCGGGCGCAGGTAACGCCCTTCTTCTAAGATTTTGAACAATTCAGCCTGGAAAAAAGCCACTCCAGCAGTGCCGTGCGAAAAATTGGGCATGGTGCGCTCAAAACCTGGCCACATGCGCCATTTCCATTGCTCGGCGGTCACGCGTACCGATTGGAGCGAAAGCCAATTGCCTACATTCGCGGCCAGTTCCAACCAAGTGAAGTTTTTGGTTTCGCGGTAAGCGTACAAAAGGAACAGGCCAATGCCCGCATTGCCCGAAATGATGTCGGTGACCATGCCCCAATGGGTGATTTCACCACGGGTCTCAGCATTGTTGATCAGCAGTTTTAGCGCACGCTCAAAGGCTTGGTTGTAGCGCTCATCCTTGGTGGCTTTGTAGGCTTCGCGCAGGGTGAAGGCGATGCCACTCAGGCCGCTGTACAATCCCGCAGCCCCACTGCGATCCAGGTCGAACAATTGGGTTGGCATTTTAGCCAACAAGTAATTGGCTCCGGCTTTGGCCTCCTCCAGGTATTCCGCTTTGCCCAAAGCATGGTGAGCTTCCAGGTAAAACAAGACTACTCCTGGGCTGCCGCTGTACAGATCTAGGCTGCTGCGAGCCATTCCAGTGTCGGCGGGTGCAACTACCCAGGCGGTTCCCTCCGGGGTTTCCAGTTTGTGCTTGCTCAACCACAGGTGGATGCGCTGGATGCTGTCGGTCAGCGCTTGGCTGTTGTTGGCCCAGCCAGAAATTTGAAAAAGCAAAAAGAAGAGGCCCAATGCCCCCAATTGACGACGATTCATGAGATTTTAGACTTCGTTACTCCAAATCAAAGTTAGGCTGCAATTCTTTTTCGCGTTGGCGATAAAACTCGTTGACGATGTTGATCACTTCTTCAGGGTCGTCGGTGATCGGCAAAAGATCAAGGTCATCAGCCGAGATGTTGTTCTCTTTCTCCAACATCACTTCTTTCATCCAGTCCTTAAGGCCCATCCAGAATTTGGTACCTACCAAAATGATCGGCACCTTGGAGATCTTTTTGGTTTGCACCAGGGTCATCACCTCAAACACCTCGTCCATCGTACCAAAACCGCCGGGCAGGGCCACAAAGGCCTGAGCGTACTTCACAAACATCACTTTGCGAATGAAAAAGTAGCGGAAATTGAGGCTTTTGTCGCGGTCGATGTAATTGTTGTTGTTTTGCTCAAAGGGCAGGTTGATGTTCAGGCCCACGGATTTTCCTCCCAGCAGTTGGGCACCTTTGTTGCCCGCTTCCATGATACCAGGACCGCCACCAGTGATCACGCCATACCCTTCGAGGGTGAGGCGCCGGGCGATGTCAACGGCAAGTTTGTAATAAGGGTGATCGGGTTTGGTACGGGCCGAACCAAAGATAGACACACAGGGGCCAATGGCGTTTAAGGTCTCAAAACCCTCTACAAATTCTGAAATTACTTTGAACATGGTCCAGGAATTCTGCCCCTTCAAGGCGTGCGACCAGTTCTTCATTTTCAATGAGCCATTGGATTGATCAAGTTCTGACATAATTTTAGGTTTTTTAGCGTGCGAACCATGCGCACTTTTGATGAATTCATGCTGGAAAAAGGACAGCAGATTAAAAACGCTTTTGTGCTGGGAAAGATGTTCAGTTCCCGGCAAACTTTCAAATGTAGGAGGTTTTTGGAGATTTTTATGAGAAAATGGATGGTTTTTATTTTTTCAAGCCGAATGCCCAAGCTGAGATACTCCAAGATTGATCCGTATCACCCTTTTCATATGCATAAAACGGTCCGCGAAGCGGGCCAATTCTGAAAATGCTGCGAAATTTCCGTTGCTGAAATTTGTGATTTTCATGGTGAATATGAAGCGTTTATGACCGCAAAGCGGGCCAATTCTCTAATTCTTTAAAATTCTTGTTTTGGTTAACGTCACGCAAGTAATTCTGTAATTCTGCAAATTCTGATTCAGACAAAAAATCATGTAAGGTCAACGTCGCGCAAGTAATGCTGAGGACAAAAAAGTACATCACTCAACTGTTTACTTTTTATCCTCATTTTTCATCGGCCTTACCCGCTCCTTGAACCAAATATCCGCTTTTTCCAAAGCCTCATGGCAAGCACTGTCCATACTCAGCATGTTGTTTTTGGTCAAAACCCTCGTCAAAGGCAGATTTTGACGGGTTTGGACCATCATGTGCAGCGCTGAATCGCGTTTCAAAGTGTTTTTTACCCGCTCCAGGGCGGTGGTGGCGTGGCCAGAAAAAAGCGTTTTGGTCATGGTCAAAATGGGGATGATGCCCTCACCGGGGGTGGACTCCTCCAGTTTTATGTTAGGATTTTGCCCTGAATAGTTTGGCGCTTCATTCATGATGGCGATGATGAAAAAACGCAGTTTTTTAGACAGCGGATCACGGCTATTTTTTTGCCAATCCGCACAGGCATTGTACAAGTCCATCGCGGTATCCAAGCCATAGTTTTCGTAATAGGCCCCATCTACATAGTTGCCCAATCCTGGAAAATGGGCGGATGCCGAAATCCAGGGAAACAACTCGGCCATGTTGGCGGCCTGGATGATCGCCAAGTCTTTTTTGGGGTTCAAATGCTGGTAAAAATCAATGGCATTGGCGAAGTGGCGGTTCTCTTGGACATTGATCAATGGATTGACCAAGACTCGTTTGCCCGTTTGCACCTGGGTAGCATTGGCAAAAAACAAGGGCAAATCGGTGCGGATGGTATCATTTTGCAGGTACAGTTGGCTGAAAGCCTGCCACCCAAACTGTTTTTTCCGATTGGCAGGTCCCAGGTTCAAGAACTCTGTGCGGGATTTTTTATTCAAGGCCTTGTGGATGGCCGCGCTCTCTTCTTGGCACAAACGGGTGTTGCGGTTGGCAATGTTGCGGTGAAAAACTAGGTAAAGGTACTTCCTAAACACGCTGCTGTAAAACAAACCTGCCAAGCCAGAACTGATGAAATTTCGCTTGTACATCCTTTGGCAGAACTCATCGGGGCTGGGCAAAGACGCCGAGTCGAGTCGGGCTTTTTCCCAGTAGGCCAGGGTGGCTACCGTACCCGGTGCACTGCCCGATACTGCGCTGATGGCCAAAGTATGCGATTTTAGGTCGAAGCCATGTTTTTTTTGCAAAATGGTATCCAAATGCAGCAATGCGCTCGACACCCAGTAACCTGCCCTAGAGCCGCCGCCTTGTCCTGCTACGATGAACACTGGATATTGGTCCTGGGCTTTGAGGGAATCCACGCGGTCGGCTTGCCATTGGTCCATGTACGCTTCGATGTTCATTCTTTTCAAGGGGGTACTGCGCGTGTACAAGTCATACTCCGCCGAATCGGGCCCGCCTGCAAAAAACAAGAGGAAAACGAAAACAACCCACAAGACAAACAAGGTGAGGTTGAGGTATTGAAAAAGACCTTGCTTGGGTTTTGGGTCCAAAGGGTCTTTTTGGCTGCCGCTGTCCATGGCTTCCGACACCAAGCGCTTGCCCGTGAAGTACATCAAATCGGCGAGGATCAATAAAAAACCCATGCCACCGTAAACAAACAACAAAGGAGACAAGGGCTCCAATTGAGGGCTGAAAGTGGCGTAAATGGCAAACAATAAATTGAGTACCAGTAAAATGCGGAAGTAAAAGCGATTGCCAGCTAGGAAAGGATCGGTTTCAGTAGATACTTCTTTGCGGAATCCGGTAAGTTTTAAAAAGAAGGCATCCAGGTGGGTGAACAAGTGCCCGATCGAATCGGTCAAACTCACCAAAACATAGCCCAAGCCTTTCTTTTGGAAGCGCAGCGATTTTTCTTTGGAAACCATTAAGGCAGGTGAGGGGCCCGTGATCAGCCAGAAGATGAACATCGAGAGCAAGATGGATAACTTGAATCCCACTTCTTTTTCCACTGCCTTGGTAAGCTGAATTTGGATTAAAATGAAAGCAAAAAACAGGCTAAAAAACAAAGCTTGTGCCCGGTAGGGATTTTTGATGCTGAGTTCGAGTACCCAGTAGCTCAGTGTCAAGGCGGCAATCAAAACCCAATATTTGGTCCCGTCAAAAGTTTCCCAGGCTTCTTCAACGGCCATGGTGGCCACCAAAAAAATCAAAAAAGACATCAGCCCCCAAAAGCGCAAAACCACTTTGTAAGCACGCTGCTTGTGGAGTTCCTGGTAGGTTTTTTCATCCAGCAAATGCCAGGGAATGATCCAAATCGAAACGCTGTAAACGCTCAACAAGACCCCAGTGAGGACGATGGTCAAACCCGAATTTTTGTTACTGAGCAGCAAACTCATGATGTCGCGCCCCACCGTGCTGGAGATGAGCAAGTACGCAATGGCCAACTGAATGAGCACAATGTACCAAGCCTGCACATGCGCAAAACAAACCTGAAAGAAAACGGGGAGTTGGGCCCGCTGTGCCACTTTCTTGTACAGCTTTTTTTGCGACCCAAATCGAAAATTGAGGGCGAAAAAATATATGGCTAAAAGGGTTGCGATCAAACCCAGGTATGGCGCAGCGGCATTCATCGAATAGCATGGGTTTTTAGGTGAAAGGGGCAGTTGGTGTGAAATGTACGAAAAATCTAATTATTCAAACTCATCTTTAGGAAAAGAATCCTCACCCCACTGCCAGCCAAGCCATCAACCCCACCCCAGTCACCAGCGCATCTTCGTCAATGTCAAAAGTATCAGAATGCACGGGCGAGGTGATGCCACGAGCCACATTGCCCGTACCCAGGCGGTAAAAACAAGCGGGCATTTCCTGCGAATAATAAGCAAAATCCTCGGCAGTGAGGCGCAGGGGCAAATCCGTAACTTGCGCCGCGCCCAGGAACTCAATGGCTTTCAAGCGGGCATTTTCGGTCAAAATCTCATCGTTGAGCAAGCAGGGATAGCCCACGTCGATGAAGAAATTGACTTGTCCGCCCATGCCTTCCACCAAGCTTTCGGCCATTTTTTTCATGCGTTGGTGGGCATCGCGGCGCCATTTTTCGTCCATCGTGCGAAAAGTACCTTCGATTTTGACTTCATTGGGGATGATGTTGGTCGCTCCGCCCGTGGAGTTGATTTTGCCAAAAGTCAGGACCGATGGCATCGTTGGATCGTTGTTGCGGCTGATGATTTGCTGCAAGGCGGTGATCATTTGGGCCGAGATCGCGATGGGGTCCACACAGTCTTGGGGCATGGCTCCGTGCCCACCTTGGCCCGTGATGGTGATGTACAACTCGTCGCAAGAACCCATGTACTTGCCAGCGCGGAAGCCTACCTTGCCCGCAGCGAGAGGGGGGTGTACGTGCTGCCCAAAAATGGAGCTGGGTTGCGGATTGTCCAAAACCCCGGCTTTGATCATCAAGGAGGCACCACCGGGCAGCCTTTCTTCGGCGGGTTGGAAAATAAGCTTGACCTTGCCCGCCCAATGCAGCCTGGTCTCCTGCAAAATACGCGCCGCGCCCAACAAGGAGGCTGTGTGGACATCGTGCCCACAAGCGTGCATCACGCCCGGGTTTTTGGATTTGTAGGGCTGGTCATTGGCTTCGAGAATGGGCAGGGCGTCCATGTCAGCCCGCAGGGCAATGCTGCGCGAATCGGGCAATTGGCCTTCGATGATGCCCACCACCCCCGTACCTGCAATGCCAGTTTGGTGCGGAATGCCCCATTCTGTCAAGCGCTCAGACACAAATTGAGCGGTCATTTTTTCCTCAAAAGACAATTCAGGATATTGGTGCAAGTGCCGCCGAATGGCGATGTTGTCGGTATGATGTTGCTCGGCCAAGTGCCGAATCTGTTGTTGCAGGGTCATGTAGAGTAAGTTTAAACATTGGGGGTTTAGCCGGAAAACGAGTCGAATTTTGACTAGACTTTATGTACTTTAGATTTATGAGGCAAAACTGAGGAATTTTTTGACTGATTGAGGCTTCTTTTTTGGTTCGTAGCCCAGCTACGGGCCAAAAAAGAAACGAAAAGCAGGCGGAAAAGGCCCGGTTTTGACCATAACAATTTAATTTACATAAAGTCTATTAATCAAGGCAGGAAAAGCGGAGTTATGCAGCGCATAATGAGCATTTTCCTAACGAAGAGTAGTCAAAATTGGGCCGTTTTAAGGCAAACAAAAAATTTTAAACATACTCTTACTACTGCTTTGTTTTTCCGGGCGCAAAGATAGGAGGATTGCTTGAAAAGGGCAAGCTGAGTCTGGATTAATCATTGTTTAGCCTAAATCCTTGGTAGTGCCTCGAATTTGCCCGTAGGCCACTCACTCCGCTGGTAAAACTCCCTGCGATTCATTCAAACGGTGCTGAATGAGCCGCTCAATCGATCCTGCTTCCTGGAAAAAATAATCGGGCTGGGCATAGCATACAATAATGCTTTTAGGGCTTAAATTTCGGAATCTCCACTCAATTTTATACAGTTTGGCGGTATCATTGCTCTGTTTGGCCGCTTTGGTTTCGATCACCCACTGCTCGTCATTGGATGAGGGCAAGAGTGGTAAGTCTTTGCGAGTCCCCTCCATGCTCAGGACTGTATCAAGGTTAGCATAAGGGGCGAAAAGGCCTTTGTTGTCCTCGAAGTCGGCTACGGCAATTGCTAGTTCACCGATCAACAGTCCGATCCGACATTCGTCGTCTTCGATGGCCACTTTAACATGGTCGATCGACATGCCCAATTCCTGTGCCAAAACAGCTAACTCCTGTCTGGCTATCCCCTGTTTCGAATGATCTGGCGTAGCGGTCAGGCCAGCCATGGTCAGCAAAACGAAGCCTGAAAATGCACTTGCAACCAAAGCCGCCAAGATGATCAAGATCCGTGCAATAATTGAAGAAGTTTTTAAGCAAAGAAATACTGCACCACCTAAAAACAGTACCAACAAAGCTGCCAAAATGATGTAGTAAACGGCCTTTTTAGAAAGCAACGGCGCTGGTGGGGCGGTCAGTGGGCGATGTTGGCCAGGCATCGAAAGGGGTTTGAATGTACGCGGAACAACAAGGCCAGCAGTGGTGCTGGACTGTGCCATTGCCAATACGGAGAGACTTAGGAATATCAATAAACTGAGAATTTTCATTGTTAGTGAAATAGGAAGTGAAGGAATTTGAGTTTACGGAACCCTTGTTTTGGGCCTCAGCTAAGGCTCAAGAGAGCTGCCGCTTTAAACTTCCCAATTTAGGGCTTCCCTTTGTTTTTAAATAACTTTTCCATGATTTTCCTGATTACACAGGCTTAGTGACAAGCACACTCAAACCCATTTTCATCCGTGTTCCCAACCCGCGAAGCGGGGTAAAGCACCAATTTTTACAAGTTATTTTTTCAGTGGCCCTTATCGAATTGCCACAGAAACTTATTTTTACCTCACAAGCATCGTCCAATGAAAAAACACCTTCACCTACTCTTTTTTCTTTGCCTGAGCCAAATCAACTTCGCCCAAAATTGGTACAAAGGCAACCTGCACACCCATTCCCTGTGGAGCGACGGCGACGAATACCCCGAAATGATCATGGCCTGGTACAAGGCATCGGGGTATCATTTTGTGGGGCTTTCGGACCACAACACCCTGCAAGAAGGCGAGAAATGGCGCTGGATTCCCCGCGCACCGGAGCGCCGCCGGGCTTTTGAACGCTACCTGCACACCTATGGCCCTGAGTGGGTGGTTTACGAAAAACAAGGGGCGGATTCCCTGCGGGTCAGGCTCAAAACCCGGGCTCAATATGCCCCTTTGTTCCAAGAGCGAGAGCGCTTTTTGATTTTGCAAAGTGAAGAGCTTTCTGCTTCGTATGCTGGAAAACCCTTGCACCTCAATGCCACCAACATCCGGGGTTTTGTACCCGTGCAAAAAGGCAACAGTGTAGCCGAGGTTTTGCAAAGCAATATCGACGCGGTGATGGCCCAGCGCCGCATCAGCGGCCAACCCATGTTTCCGCACATCAACCACCCCAATTTCCATTTTGCGATCAGCCCGCAAGACATGATGCAACTCAAGCACGAGCGCTTTTTTGAGGTTTACAATGGTCACCCCGAAGTTTTCAACTACGGCGACAGCAGCCACCTGGGCATGGAGGCACTTTGGGACCAAATCAACCTGCATTACGTGCAAAATGGCCAGGCTTTACTGTACGGATTGGCTACCGACGACAGCCACCATTACCATTTTTTTGGCCCAAAATTCGCCAACGCAGGCCGGGGCTGGGTGATGGTACAAAGTGATTCGCTACACGGCGGAGCCATTGTAGAAGCGATGGAAGCCGGGCGTTTTTATGCCAGCACAGGAGTGGCATTGATTGACCTGCGGCAATCGGAGCGCGAAATTGCCTTGCGGGTGAAAACCGAAGCAAGCACGCAATACAAGGTACAGTTTATCGGGGTCAAAAAAGGGCAAACCCAATCGACTGTTTTCCAGGAAATCACCCTCCAACCTGCTGACAGCAGCCTGATCACTTATACCTTGAAACCCGACGAGTGGTTTGTGAGGGCCAAAATCATTTCCGATCAGCCCAAATTCAATCCCTACTTCCCTGAAGACCTGGAAGTGGCCTGGACCCAGCCCATTGGCCCTCGGATTTGGCCCAATATCCCACCTGTTGCTCCGCTGCCCAATGCCCATGCCCACAACGATTACGAGCACAACCGCCCCTTGATCGACGCCTTGTCGCAGGGTTTTACCAGCGTGGAGGCCGATGTTTTTCTGATCAAGGATTCCTTGTATGTCAACCACAATCGCCCTTTCTTTTGCGACCCTGCACGAACCTTAGAAAACTTGTACCTGCGCCCTTTGCGTGAGCAAATCCAAAGGCAAGGAGGCCAGGTGTACAAGGGCTATGATGGCCCATTTTACTTGTTCATTGACCTCAAAACCGAGGCTGAATCGACTTACCAAGCCCTGGCCAAAACTTTGAGCCGCTACCGCGACATCCTCCAAGTTTGTACGACAAAAAAGTGCAAGCCTGGTTCAGTGCAAGCCATCCTTTCTGGCAATCGCCCCATCGACTTGCTCAACAAACAAGTAGAAAGATTAGCCGCCATCGACGCTCGGCCTGTGGATCTGGGCAAGGGTTTCTCAGCCCAATTCATGCCCATCGTGAGCGACAATTACCGCAACCACTTTACTTGGTTCGGCCAAGGTGAAATGCCAAGCACTGAAAAAGAGAAACTTCAAAGTTTGGTCAAAAGGGTACACGCCGAGGGCAAAAAACTACGCCTCTGGGCCTCCCCTGAAAACGAAAACGTTTGGAAAGCCTTGCGAGCGGCAGGCGTCGATCTGATCAATACCGATCGTTTGGAGGAGTTGCGGGCGTTTTTGTTGAAATAAAAAACCAAAACAGGCCGACCAGCACTTGCCGATCGACCTGTTTTTTATTTGGAACGACTTGGATTAAGTCAACGTCATAGTCAACATCACGCTAGAAATCAGTGAAAACCCGTTTCATCCGTTTCATCCGTTTCATCCGTGTTCCAACATTTGCACTGCGAAGCAGGGCAAAAAGAAAAATCCCGTGGCTCCTCGGCTCAAGCCAGTTTCCAGCCCTCGCGGTACTCGCGGCCTACAAACTGGTTGGCGTCTTCAAAGTTGGTGATGCGCATGTTGGTGCCATCCCACAACAATTTTTGGCGGCCATAAAACTCGAAACGATTATTGGCGGCTGGGCGGCGCAGGTTGTAGCTGCGGATCGCCAGGTTGCCCATCAATACCGTTTCGGTCAGCGGACCAGAGTAGTCGAACGAGGAAGTAAGTGCCTTGTGCTCTTTGCTGTCAAAACCCGCCTTGCAAGCTTCCGTCCAAGACTTTTGGTGTGCGTATTCAGGAATCGTAACGGGCGCAGGCTTGCTTGGATCGGGTAGGGGTGGCTTGGGCATTTCCAGTTTGGTGCCGTTTTTGAGGTACACCTTGGGCACCAGACCGTAAGTACCACAAGTCATCACACCCTTGGTGCCGATCATGATCACACCATTGCTCGAATCGTTGTCGCCGAGTGGATCGCTGGCTGGGACGAGATCAGGATGGAAGGGGCGAATGCCGCCGTCGGTCCAGATCATGGTCACTGGCGAAGCATTTTTCTTGGTAGCTGGAAACTTCAACTGCACATTCGAGGAGGTTGGGCAGCCTTCGGGCACGTATTCTGGCGTCCAATCCTTGAGGAAAGTACTGCCTACGCTGCATTCCACCTCGGTAGGATAGCCCAGACCCAAAACCCGGAAGGCCGGGTCGATCAGGTGGCAACCCATGTCGCCGAGGGCACCAGTGCCAAAGTTCCACCAACCGCGCCACTTGAAAGGATGGTACAACGGGTGATAATCCACATACTGGGCTGGCCCGATGAATAGGTCCCAGTTTTCTTTGCTCATCGATTCGGGCATAGCCGGCTTGTCCGTAGGTACGGGGATGCCTTGGGGCCATACCGGGCGGTTGGTCCAGATGTAAACCGTGCTCACCTTGCCGATCAGGCCCTTGTTGAACCACTCCATCATTTGGGTTTGGCCGGGGTTCGAGGCCCCTTGGTTGCCCATTTGGCTCACCACGCGGTACTTGCGGGCCGCTTCGGTCAGCATACGCGCCTCGCGGATGTTGTGGGTAAGGGGTTTTTGCACGTACACGTGCTTGCCCAGTTGCATGGCCGCCATTGCCGCTATGGCGTGGGTATGGTCGGGCGAAGAGATGGTCACGGCGTCGATGTCCTTGCCCATTTGGTCGAACATTACCCGAAAATCGGCGAACTTTTTGGCGTCGGGAAATTTATCGGCAGCTGCTTTGGCGCGGGAAAAATCCACGTCACAAAGGGCTGTCACGTTATTGGCCCCATTGACCCAGGCGTTGATGATGTCGCTTTGACCCTTGCCACCAGCTCCGATGGCCGCGATGTTGAGCTTATCGCTGGGTGGCGTGAATCCTTTGCCCAAAACGTGGCGGGGCACGATGCTCAAGCCCCCCAAAACGAGGGCCGAATTTTTAACAAACTTCCGCCTGGACTGGTCGGCGGAGGAGTTTGTGGTCTGCTTTTTGCTCATTGCTTAAGCTGAATATTGGTGAGGTGAATTGTTGATTTAGCTTGTTTATGTAACAAGTGAAACCAAAATACGGCATTTTTTGAAATTGCCAGCAGAAAAGCGATCAGCAGGGCGGGAATTGGGGTAAATGGCGTTGGCGGTGGGGGTTTTGGCAGAACCAGAATTTGCAATATGACTCTTTTTATCTGAACCAAAATTTTTGTCTGAACCAGAATTTTAAGGATCACAGCATTGCAGAATTACTTGTGTGACGCTGACCCAAACCAGAATTTCAAAGAATTAGAGAATTGGCCCGCTTCGCGGTCTGGTACTTAGCTGGTTCCAGGTCTTTGACCGGAACTGGCTCCACGCGTTTGCAACGCGTAACCGGGGCTTCCAGCAAGCAGATGAGTGGGGGTTGTAAAGTGCTTATTGCTTTTCAATCAAAGCTTTGAGCTCTTGCAGCGTGGTTTTAATTTCAACCAACTCCATTTTGGTTTGGCCAAGAAATGGAGTGAGCCGAAAAAATAGGCAGTTGCTCCGCCGAAATGCTCGAGTATACTGATGAACAAAAGTAAGACATGAGTAAAATCCAAGGTGCGAAGCCAATGGTTTAAAAAACGGCAGTCATGATGCCAAAAACCTTGAATAAAAAATCATCGGTCTTGTAGGTTTTTGAAAACCAATACGTCAATGGGATGTACAACAACCCTGATAGCATGAACAACTATACTTCACCGAAATAGGTTTTGTGCATCTCTTACTCTAACTTGCGATAGACATGATGAATCTTTTCGTATTTTGCATGTAGAATATCAGTTTCATTGATGTCAAAAGTAAGCATGTTTTCGAAGTTTTGGTCGACTCAAAAATACAGCGCTTGCTCTTTTTTTATTTCAGTTTGCACAAAACCTAATTTCTGACGAGTATAATTCCCCTCTTTTTAACCCTTCAATCCTTCAACTTTTTTTGCTTCACAACTCCACATACCGTACCTTGCATGTATGATTTTACCAGCCAGCATCCAAGAAGTAAACGATACCGCAAAAATTGAAGACGTGGTCGGTGATTTTGTGAACCTCAAGCGGCGTGGGGCGAACTACAGCGGCCTGTGCCCTTTTCACAACGAAAAAACGCCGTCTTTCAACGTCAATCCGGCGCGGAACATCTTCAAATGCTTTGGTTGTGGTAAAGCTGGCGACCCCATTACTTTTGTGATGGAGCACGAGCAAGTCTCATATGTGGAGGCGGTGCGCTACTTGGCCAAGAAATACCGGATCGAGCTCAAAGAAACCGAATATACCGATCAGCAGCGCGAGGCCCAGCGCGAATTGGACAGCTTGTACCTGGTCAATCAATTTGCCCACGACTACTTTCAGCAGCAATTGTTCGAGACCGATCGGGGCAAAAGTGTGGGCCTGGCTTATTTCAAACAACGCGGTTTTCGAGAAGAGACCATGCGCAATTTTGGCCTCGGTTTTACCCAAAATGAATGGGATGGCCTGTTGAATACGGCTAAAAGGGCTGGTTACAATCCCGATTTGCTCAAAAAACTGGGCTTGTTGACCCAAAGTGAAAGGGATTTCTTCCGCGACCGGGTCATGTTTTCGATCCACAACCTTACGGGCAAGGTGATTGCTTTTGCAGGGCGGATCATGAACAAAGACCCCAAGCAACCCAAGTACATCAACTCGCCGGAAACCGAAATTTACCTGAAAAGCAAGGTGCTGTATGGCATGTTTCAGGCCAAAAAAGCCATTCGCCAGTTCGACGAATGCTTGCTGGTAGAAGGTTATACCGATGTGATCTCGTTGCACCAAGCGGGCATCGAAAACGTGGTGGCCAGTTCTGGTACCGCCCTCACGCCCGACCAGATTCGCCTGATCAAGCGTTTCACGCCCAATATCCGTTTTGTGTACGACGGCGATGCTGCGGGCATCAAGGCGGCCTTGCGCGGGTTGGACCTGGCCCTAGAAGAAGACATGGACGTGCGCCTAGTGCTTTTGCCTAACCAGGAAGATCCCGACTCCTTTGTACAAAGGGTGGGGGCCGATGCTTTCAAGGAATACTTGGTAGAAAATGGCAAAGACATCGTACAGTTCGAGGCCGAACTATTGCTAAAAGAAGCGGGCAATGACCCGACCAAGCGTGCGGGGGTCTTGGGGCAAATTGCCAAAACGATTGCCAAAATTCGCAATCCCCTGCGCCGCGACGAGTACCTGAAAGTAACCCGTCAATTGCTGGCCGTGGACGAAGGCAAGCTCCTGCACGAAGTAAACCGCCAAGTCAAACAAGACCTGGAGAAGCAGCAAAAGCTACATGGTGCAACGCCAAATTGGGATGAAAACGAAGACTCATCTGAACAGGAAATGCCCCGCTCGCGCCCACAAGTGCAGGAACAAACCATCAGCATTGGGGACGAATTTCAGGAAAAAGACTTGATTCGGGTATTGGTACATTTTGGCGATGAAATGTATGACGCTGAGCACAAAGTGACTGTTGCTCAATTCATTTGGCTTAATATCCAGGATGTAGTCTCGGAATTTGACAATGCTTTTTACCGCCGGGTTTTGGAGGAGAGCATGGGACAAGCCCAGCAAGGTGTGGCGCTAAACCACGGGTTTTTCTTGCAACACAAGGAGGCAGATATCCGCCAATTGGCAGCCAACCTCCTGAGCAGCCCTTACGAGTTCAGTGAGGGTTGGGAAAAAAGGCGCGAGATTTTGTTGAATCAAAAAATGCCAGAGGTCAATTTTCAGATCGACGCGAATCTGGTGATCAAGCAGCTCAAGCTCCGTAAAATCGGTCGTATCATTCGTCAAAACCAAGAGAAAATCAAAACCAATCCAGAGGACCTGATGGACCTCCTGCGCCTGGACCAACGCCTCAAGGAGATGCGGAATTCACTGGCGAAGGAGTTGGGCATGGTGGTGGTGTGAGACGATAGACTTTGGCTCTTATTGGGTTCCAAGTGGTGCTTCAAAACGAGTTTGTTCTGCTCATCAAGTCTCAAGATTCTTTGACTTACGACTTACTACTTACGACTTACGAAGTAGGGGACTCGCTCAGGAGATTTGTAGCACAACAAATCATCGTTTTTACGATTAAAATTTTTAAACAATATTTTCAGTATAAACTTCCCTCATGGAGAAAGTAAATATTTGTTGAAAAGTAAATTCCCAATCGGTATCTCCTGATTGCACCTTTCTTGGAGAAGAGAGACGTTTGTAGCATAGGGTATTGGAGGCATGTGGGCTCCGATGAAGTATGACAATAAAAAGCCCATTTCAACGTCGCACTTCTACGAAGAGCTAATCATGATTTCGTCCCTGTGGCTACAAACGTCATAGTTCTCCGAACATCTGCTCGCTTCAAGATCAGGGAGTAGATTAGCTTTGGAGCAACGTTGTTATATTGAGAACTTACGTTGAAAATCATTAAATCTTTGTTTTTCAGACCTTGGTGACGTGAGTTATGCACAGATCAACTCGAAAATACCAAACCGTGCAAACGGGCACCTAAGACCAACCGTATCTTTCCAGCGAGGACACTTTGTAAGTCGTCATTCGTAAGTCGTAAGTCAAAAATACTAACTTCACAAATCCAGAACTCACGTTATTTTAGCTCAGGTGCTTCTTACTTCCCCCCAACCTCATAAACCTTGCTTCCAGTCCCAAGCGCCCCACTTTCGCCCTGCGCAATCACCTGGATCCGAAAACGGCTCCAATCGTCGGATTGAGGGAAACTGAAATTGGCCTCTCCTTGGGCATTGGTTTCCAGGCGGGCATTCCAGTAGAGTTGGGGACGAAAAGCAGGCATATTCGCGTCGTTTTTACCCACTGGAAAAGCCGTGCTGGATTGAAGGCCATTGATTGGCAGCACCGTTGCTGCGTCTTTTGCAGGCACATTAATGTCAGCTTTCAGTACCAGATTGGCGACCCCGCTGCGGCCTACGGTTTTGAAATAACCGTACAGGGTTTCGGGACGGTAATACAAGTCGACTTGTTCGATCTGGTTGGTTTTCAGGCGAGCCACAAAGTCAGCGTCGCGGGTGATTTTGCCATTGATCAAAAAGATCGGCTCACCAGGATAGTCGACGAAATCATTGGGGTTGTACATTTTGGCGGTGTAGCGTCCCGTTTTGCGCTCTTGTTTGAAACTCAAGGGTGTCGATACCTCACGGAACCAAACGGCGAGGTCTTCAAATTTTTCGTATACCTCCGGCCTCCAACTGCGGTCAGGTGACAGCGGCAGGCTGTCTTTGACCACTTTTAGGGGGGGCAACTGGGTTTCCAAAGCCCCATACAGTTGATAGATTTTTTTGCGCTGGCGACTCAATTCCAGGTAGTCCAATATGGTGCGGCTGTAACTGAGTTCCGGGCTAGGGCTGCTGGGAAATGTATTGAGTTTTTCGACCGCAATATTTGGGTTGGGATAACCGAGCAGTTGCATACTTTTTTCGCCTGTAAAATTGGGTGCCTCGACCCACAAAGGTGCAGTACTCGTAGGCGTGTACTGCATCAGCCAGTTGTGTGGGTAAAAAATGGCGATCAGGTTTTGGCCTTGTTGGGTGCCGCTTTCCTGGACTTTAACTTGCTCGAACAACTGGTTGCTGAAATTGGCCTGGCTGGGCACGTTTTGAAAACTCGCATTCAAGCCTTCTTCGTTTTCTGCTCCACCCACCAGCGATCCATCGGTTACTGCAACTGACAAATTGGCCTGCACGGGCTGTCCGTTCCGGTCCTTGACTACAATTTTGGCTTTTACTTCTTCGCGGCTGCGGTAGTTTGGCTTGTCCAATTCAATGCTTACTTGCAAATCCTTGGGAAAGGGATTGGTGCTTGCTGCGCTCTCCAGCTTGATTTTGCTTTCATCCACCTTATCCAGGTCATTGTAAATGGGCACCAAGACCTTGGCAAACACTTCGACTTGTTTGTTTTGGGTGTTCAAGGCCTCCAAGATCAATTGGTATTGTCCTGATTCGGCGTTGAAGGGAATTTTGTAATGGCCTTCAGCATAGCTTTTTCCGCCATTGCTGAGGAAGAATGACTCCAGCAAGCGCCCATTTTTGTCCAAAATGCCTGCTTTTAGATTGAAAGTTTTACCCTTGAACGGAGCGGGCAAAAAAACTTTGAACCAGACCAACTCACCGCTCACATAAAAGCTTTTGTCGAGGTGCACCAGGCATTGGTTTTGGTATAAGTTTTGAGCCATTGGTTTTTCCCAAAACAGCACCAACAAAAAGAAGAACACGATTCTGATTTTCATTACTTTACATTCTTTGGTCTTCATAAAAGTGCCGTTGGCCTCTTTTCAACATTTCAACCCTTCAACTTGTCAACTAAAAAAAGCACCTATTCCATCCAAAACCAAGGCCTGAGCAAGCTACTTCCCGTTTGCAAGCGGCAATCGTCGCAAATGGTGGGCCCAATGCGTTCAGTGGGCGGTTGCGGGCAGTAATTTTTTGGAAAACCAGCGTCCTTGGGCCGGATGTGGAGGCGGATGCTGTCGTGGGCAGTAGCGTAAAAATAGCCGAAAGCACGATCTGAGGCGTCTTTGACATTGCGGATATTGGTACCAATGGTGCCCGCAGGTGGATCAAACATGTTGCCATTGCGTTGGGCTAGGCTTTTTACCGAATTCCAGTATTGGTAAGCCTCCCTGCTTAGGCTTTCCTGGATGATGAATAGGAAACAGCCTTCGGCAAAACGGTGGTCCCGGCGGATGTCGATCAAAGGATAATTGTCCAAGCGATCAATGTCGCTACTTGGACCGTCGTAGAGGAAAACTTTCTCCTGGCGCATGGTTTCGGTGTTGTAACACACCCTTCGGTTCATGTCAGAAAGGCGATAGACGGCATACACTTCCCAGCGGATGCGAGCATTGGTCTGGGCTCCTTCTGCCCGGAGTTTGGTGTTGGCCGAAAACTGGAAAAAGGTATCCTGGTTGACGAAGCCCTGGCGACTGACCACCGGTAAAACAGCTCTTTTGTAAGTCACACGCTCCAAATCAGGAGTGGCCATCAGTGTTTCAGGTTCAGATTCATACAAGCGCCCGTCCGCTAGCAATACCTGGATGCGATAGGGCTTACCTGCTTGGATGCTGAAGGTAGGGTTGTTGTTGGGCACCACCACTCGGTAAGAACGGCGATTGGCGGCTTCTGGAACGGCCAAGACTTTGCCGCTTGCATCGAGTAATTTGACCGTTGCATTGGCGATGTAGGAATTCAACTCTTGTCCTTCAAACTCGCCTAGGCGAGAGACCAACACTTCCACCGATGAAGTCGTGGCACCTAAGACCAATCTGCCCTGGATAACGGTGGCTTTGGTAGAAAACTGCTGGCCTTTCAACTCAATTTCATCCAGACAATTATTCAAGCTCAAAAGTCCCAAAAAGCATAGGGCAATGTTAAAAATCCGCCTCATATCGTTTCGAAATTGAAAGTGATGGAAGGAAAAACAGCCCCCAAAATGGCCAGTCGATTGGCCTGCGCGCCCGTGAAGGGGGTTTGAGTGAAGAATACCGAAAAAGCATTTCTGCGCCCATACAAGTTGTAAACCGAAAAGGTCCAGCTTGTTTTGAACTTGTTGTTCTTTTTGTGGTCCTTACCCATGGTATAGGCTACATCCAGGCGGTGGTAATCAGGAATGGTCAAGGCGTTGCGGTCCGAATAGATGGGGATTGGTACTCCAGCCTGGTTGCGGTAACTGCCCTGAGGGGCGGTGGTAGGGCGACCGGTTCCATAAGTGAAGTTTAGGGTCAAAGAATGGCGTTGGTTATATTGGTAGTTGAGCACCACCGACAGGTCGTGGGGTTTGTTGAAGTTGCTGGGATACCAGGTGCCGCGATTGATGCCTTGCACCAACCTTTCGGTGCGCGATAGGGTGTAGGCCAAAGAACCATTCAGTACCCCTCGGTTTTTGCGAATGCTCAATTCAGCCCCATAAGCCCGGCCTTTGCCGTTGATCAGCTCTGTTTCTAAGTGCGGATTGATGATCAATTCTGCAAAATCGCGGTAGTCAAACAGGGCATCAATCACGCGGCCATATACTTCTACTGAAGTTTCCCACAGGTTGTCCTTGAAATTGCGGAAATAACCCAGGGAGAAGTTGTGCGAGCGGGTAGGTTTGATGTAATCGGTGCTCAACTGGTATTGGCTGGTAGGGGTAGGTGAGTCGGTGTTGAAAATCTGGTTGATGAATTGTGCAGTGCGGCTGTAACCTATTTTAAAGGAGACTTCCGGGTTTAGTCGGTAGCGTGCCGAAATGCGGGGCTCAATGCTGCCATAAGTGGCAATGCCTTTTCCGCTGCCATACTGGATCGTGTCGATGATGGTAGGAACACTTGGCCGAGTCGGATCGCTGTACTGATACACCGTTTTTGGCCCCAAAAACTGGTACAAACCCAGGCGCAGACCACCCGAAACCTGCAAAGCGGAGCTTATTTTCCAATCCAGGTTGCCAAAAAGGGCCGACTCGAGGCCATTTTCGTTTTCCAGGCCCTTGTCGAAAATCAGTGACTCAGGATTGAGGCGGGTGCGTTCGCCGGGCAAGGTCTGGTAATAAATGCTAGAAAAACCCGCGTCAATGGTCATTCCATCTTTGGGAGTAAATGTTACTTGTTCCTTCAAGTTGAGGTAACTGATGTTGTTGTCGAGGCGTGAGGCGTCGAGGCCAGAGTAGTCAAATTGGGCACTCTTATACTGGCTGGCCGTGAAGGAGGTTTTGGAAAAAACGTTTTTGCTAAAAATCTTCTTGTAAATGGCCTGGCCATAATAAGTGCTGTATTCAAACCCAAAATCGTTGTTGTAAGCAAACTCGTCGGTCGAAGCATAGCCAGCCAAAACCAAGGTGTTTTTTTCGTTGAAACGGTGGGTCACTTGTAGGTTGGCGTCATAAAAAAAGGCCGAACTGTTGCGAACTTCGGGATTGCGTACTGATCGTAGGATCCAATCAGAATAAGAAGAACGAAGCCCCGCAATGAAGGCCGTTTTTTTGGAAATAATTGGCCCTTCGAGCGACAAACGACTGGTCACCGGCCCAATTCCACCTTTGACTTTGAAACGCTCAAAGTCGCCGTCGCGCATTTCTACATCTAGTACCGAGGCCAGGCGCCCGCCATATTGTGCAGGAATGTTACCTTTATATAAAGTGACCCGATTGACCAAGTCAGCATTGAAAGAGCTGAAAAAACCCAGGGCGTGCGAGGAGTTGAAGATCATGGCGTCGTTTTGCAAAACCAGGTTTTGGTCCACTTCGCCACCGCGCACGTTGAAGCCCGTAGCCCCTTCGCCGATCGAACTCACGCCAGGGGTTCGCAAAAGTGACTTCACCACATCGGCTTCACCCATGAAAGTGGGTACGCGTTTGATGGCTTTGGCGTCGAGTTCGGTTACGCCAATTTGTACGTTTTGCACATTGGCGTCAATGGCTTTGGCACCTACTACCACTTCGTCGAGGTTGACGGCGGCACTTTCCATTGTGAGTTTGATTTCACCGTCACTCGACACTTGCACATCCTTTACCAAGTCGGCATTGCCCACGTACTGCACCAGTAGCTGGTGCCTGCCTACGGGAAGTTCAAGTTCAAACTGGCCCTTTTCGTCGGTCGCGGCACCTTTGTTGAGTTTTACTACCCGGACTGTTGCCCCTACAATGGGCGAATTTTCTTTCTCTTGGATGATTTTACCCGTAATTTTGGCCCGACCAGAGGCTTTGAGTTGTCGGATGTCGCCGATGTTGATTACTTGGGGGCCGGACTTGGTATTGGGGGTAGCACTCAAGCCTTCTTCCAAAGCCTGGTAAAAGTCCGAAGAAAACACCTCGTTGATGAAGGCCCTGGGGGCAACAATTACGGCTTGGTTGCGGTAAATAAAAAAACTCAGCATGGTTGGCCCCAACAGTTGATTCAGGGCCGTTTCCAGGCTTTGGTTTTCTACGTTGAGGCTGAAATTGTTGTTGGGTAACTGGTCGGCACGGAAGTAAATGCGCAAGGACCGCCCTTCTTCGAGGGCTTTGAAAATGCTGCTCAGTGGCTGCGGCCCAAGCTTGGCCGAAATGGGCAAGTCAGCCAACCTGGTTTGGGCCAACAAGTTGGTTTGGGCCAATACCAGTCCAGCCAGGACTAGCAAGGCCAAATACACTATTTTTTTCATACTAATCAGCGGGTTGATCAACTTACACTTTGGCCAAAAATAGACAAAATACCAGTGTTTTTAACCAAAAACCGACCAAGGATTGTCGGGAACTTGTCGAATACCAAAAAATCGCCACGAAATCAAGCCATGTCCTTCCAATAAAACCGCGTATCCACCGCCATGCGAGGAAATTCTGGGGGAAGATTCGCAGCATCAATCACTTGAAAACCATTGCGCTCATAAAAACGGCAGGCGGCCACCAACTTGGGGATGGTGCCCAAACAGATGCTGCTCAAGCCTTGCTCGCGGCACCAGTTTTCGGCGGTATCCATCAATTTTTGGCCTAACTTTAGCTCCCCGCCCCGAAAAGGAGCAGCTACAAACATCTTGCGCAATGCCGTGCGGCCTGCCCCATAGTCGATCAAGGCAATGCTGCCTACCACTTCGCCCTCTGCGGTGACGGCCACCCAAAAATTACCCTTCTGCTGTTGGTAAAAATCGGGAATGATCTGCAAATCGGGTTGGTCTTCAACGGTGATGGGAATGTTGAATTCACCTTGTTGGATCGACAAAATGAGCCTGATCACGCCTTCTTTGTAGCGTGGTTCAAAAGGGATGATGTGGATTTTAATTGACATAAAGTAGTTTGTAAGTAACGGTTCAAAAATAAACCTCACCAATTTTTAATTGCCAGTTTTCAACATCATGGTCAACATCATGCAACGTCATGCTGGAAATCCGCAAGAATGAGTGTGTCGTGTGTAAGTGTGAGTTCGAGTGTGGGGGCTTCGAGCTTTAACTTTCGTCCCCGATCACTTGAAAACGGGGTTTTCTCACACTCACACCCAAACAAACACACCCAAACCCAATTTTATCCGTGTTCCAAAAATGGTCTCGTGCAGCGAGGACATAATCTATAAAGTACGCAGTTGCTACTTTGGTAAGGTTTATCTGTGGCTTGCCACTAAGCGAGTTTGGGCGGTCAAAAGCCACTGCAATCCTTGGCCAGGAAAAACACCCCCAGCCAAACCAGTCCCTTGATCAGGAAAAACAAAAAGCCACCAATGCCCAGGCGTTTGAGCCAGGTTTTGAGGCTGGATGGGGATTTTGGTTCGTGTTCCATGATGTACGATTTAAACCATGCTTTATTTCAATACCCTCCCCAAAGCAGCCCCGCCTTTCAGCGCATTTTTGGGCCAAGGGAATTTGTCATTAAAAACACTCAATTCGCTTGCACTCAAGACCGTCGTGCTGCTTTCGTCGATGCTACCATCGGCTTTTTGCACCTTACTGAGGTCTAACTTTAAGTGTTTGGCCAAAAAAACATAAGCAGCGGCACGTTTGGAGGGGCCATAATCGTGCCCTTCATCCGCAAAATGTACATTTTCAACCAAGCCCTTTTGTCCATAAAGTTGATAGATGTTTTGCAAAAAAGGAAACTCTACTTCCGGGTTGTTTTTGGTCCAATCCTCTCCATCCGACACAATCAGCATTGGGCGGGGTGCGCACAGGGCAGCAATTTCGACATTGTTGGTCTGAAAATCGCCTTTTTTGTGCACGGGCATGCCGCTTTCGCACTTGCAACCGCCAAAAAAATGCGCCGAAACCATCACCACTGGCACACATACTTTGACCCTGGGGTCCAGGGCTGCCAGCATAAAACTTTGGGTACCGCCGCCAGAGGCTCCGGTGACGGCAACTCGATTTTTGTCGATTCCGGGTTGAGCCAGTAAAAAATCGAGGGCCCGAATGCTGTTGATGCTTTGCAGTTTGAAAACCTTGGGCAGGCTGTCGTGGGCGCACTGCTGGTTGTCGCCATAGCCGAGCATATCGAAAGCAAAAACCACGGCCCCCATGCGGGCCAATTGGGCACAACGCTGCTGCATTTGCTCCTTCACCCGACCGTCGGGGTTGCGCCAATGGCCGTGGGGGCAGAGGATGGCCGCAAAAGGTCCTTTTTGCCCCAGGGGTCGGTACAAATTGCCAGTGACGTAATAGCCAGGTAGGCTTTCAAAAGCCACGTTTTCGACCGAATAGCCATTCATTTCCCGGCGACTGTGGACGATGGGCTTGGACTTTGGCCTTGGGGGGAGTTTGCCCAGCTCGGCTCCTTCCGTGATGTTGTTGCGAATGAGAGTGGCGCGCATTTGCCATTCGGCCAGGCTTTTGGGCGTCTGTTTTTCCAAAAACGCACGGCCCTCGGCCTCCGTGAAGTACTCGCCCTGGCAGAGTTGGGGGCTGGATTGGGCGGAAATTGATGCCATCAGACTGAAGAGCAAAACAATAGTCAGTAAGGGCTTGAAAGGATATTTGGGCATGGTTGTTGATTCGTTTTGATGAGCTGAATATAGGGATTTTTTTTGCCTGGGGCAGGATTTTAGGGATTTTCAGCCTTCCCAGTTTGAGGACCAGTGTAGGTGAATCCCAACGACGACTGATGCATATCCAAAAAATCAGTACCTTTAACCCAAGTAAATTTTTGATGAAACAATTACCAACTGGAGTACAGAGTTTCGAATTGATCCGCAGCACGGACATGCTGTATGTGGACAAAACCAAGGAAATCGGACAATTGCTGAAAGGGAGTAATTACAACTTCCTTTCCAGGCCCCGTCGTTTCGGCAAATCACTGACCCTTTCTACCATCCAATGTATTTTTGAAGGCAAAAAAGAACTGTTCAAAGACTTGTGGATCGAAAATAACTGGGATTGGTCGAAGCTATATCCAGTTATTCACTTGTCATTCAATTTGCTGAATTACAAGGACAATCAACTGGAAAAGGCTTTGTGTAAGTTTTTAGACAAGCAAGCCCAACGTTTTGGTTTGCACCTAGATGAAACCAATTCCAAAGAAAAGTTGAGCGAGTTGATCCTGGCAATCAATGCCTTGGGCACACCAGTAGTTTTTTTGGTGGACGAATACGACAAACCCCTGATCGATTACCTCGACAAAGAAGAACTGGACCAGGCCAAAATCAATCGCAGCATCCTTAAAAACTTCTATGGCGGCCTCAAGTCCAGTGAAGTGCAGTTGGCTTTGCGCTTTTTTATGATCACGGGGGTTTCAAAATTCAGCCAGGTCAGCTTGTTCTCGGATTTGAACTACTTGGCCGATTTGAGCTTCGACCCGGCCTTCAACAAGTTGGTAGGCTACACCCAGGAAGAGTTGCTGGCATACTTTGGGGAATACATCGAAAAACTAACCCAAACCCTTGCTCCAATCAGCAGAGCGGAATTGCTGGAGTTGATTCGAGTACAGTACAATGGGTACAGCTGGGATGGGGTGCAAAAAGTGTACAATCCTTTTCTGATCCTGATGTTATTCCAACAACAAAGGTTTGGAGATTTTTGGTTTCAAAGCGGCACACCTACTTTTTTGGTCAAGGTGTTGAAAGAGCAACACCTCTATAAGATTGACGAGATTCAAGTGCCAGAAATCCTTTTCAACAGTTACGACCTAGAAAACCTGGATGCCAAGGTGTTGATGTTTCAGACGGGCTACCTGACGATCAAAAACATTGACTGGCGAAGGAAACGCTTTACCTTGGGCTATCCCAATCAAGAAGTTGAAGACGCGCTGAACAATTACCTCATTGGCAATTTGCTCAATCGCCTGCCAGCCGACTCCTTGCAGCCCGTTTTGCTCCTGGAAGAGGGTTTTTTGCACAATGACCTGCAAAAAGTCATCACTGTCATCAATTCCTTGCTCAAAGACATTCCCAGTAATTTGCTGGATGACAAAACCGAACATTTTTACCACGCCCTGGTGCATTTGCACTTCCGTTATTTGGGTTCTTCTTTGGACAGCGAAGTGCATACCTCCAACGGGCGCATGGACGCAGTGGTACAAACCGATAGCCATGTGTTTATCATTGAGTTTAAAATGAACGTACCCGCACAAGTGGGTTTGGACCAGATTTTAGCCAAAAAATATGCCGACAAATACCGTTTGAGCAATAAGCCGATCCTGGGGGTCGGCATCAGTTTTGATACCGTAAAGAAAGCGGTGATGGATTGGGTGGTGCAAGAGGTGTGAGACCGCCAGCCAAGTGTTATAAGTGACAAGCCACGAATAACCCTTACCAAAGTAGCAACTGCGTACTTTATAGATTATGCCCCCGCTGCGCGAGGCCGTTTTTAGCACGCGGATAAAATTGGGTTTGGGTGTGTTTGTTTGGGTGTGAGTGTGAGAAAACCCCGTTTTCAAGTGATCGGAGACGAAAGTTAAAGCTCGAAGCCCCCACACTCGAACTCACACTTACACACGACACACTCATTCTTGCGGATTTCCAGCATGACGTTGACCGTTACATTGACTTACGTGTGTCTTAAAACTGGTAAGGTTTATTTTTGAACCGTTACTAACTGAATTTTTTTGAGCAATTCCATTTTTTCTCTTATATTTACCCAATCAAGTTCTTTGATAAGGCTGGAAAATACCGCTGAGGCAGCAGCTAATCGTCCAACGATGGGGACACCACTGCTTTTATTTTAAGTCGCAACTTTCCTGCATGGGCATGGCAAAGGAAGAGCGAAAAACCAATCAATCCATGAGAATAAAGACATATTCTTGCGTTCCCGGATTTGTTTTTTGAGTCATTTGTAACATGTATTGTGGCATCAATCCGTATGATACACATTACGATTTAGACCTAAAACAAAAAAGGTGGGGAAATGACAATTCTCGTGCCAAATAAAATTTGGTGAATTTCAGAAAACTTTGATAACCAGCGCATTAGATGATACATATACTCCAATTTGCAAATGATGGGCAGCCGGAGGTGCGCGAAATTTTCAAAGCTTTATGTGTAATGTATTTTTATGTTACATGTAATATGACAATTATCGGCGTTTTGTTTAACGATAAACGATTGGTTTTTAGTTTTTTACAAAATTCAAGGGTAGGAGAGTAGTCCAAAATTGATGGGGACTGCGACCTTTAACTACATTCCAGTTGAAAAAATTTTCCATGTAGGAGAGTAGTCCAAAATTGATGGGGACTGCGACTTATAGTACCACCCTTTTAGGGTTATTTTTGTTGTAGGAGAGTAGTCCAAAATTGATGGGGACTGCGACTCAAATTTTAACCGAAATTACTTGCTGGCTCTTCGTAGGAGAGTAGTCCAAAATTGATGGGGACTGCGACATTTTGCCTCCTTCCAAGGCGACCAAAAGACGAGTAGGAGAGTAGTCCAAAATTGATGGGGACTGCGACAACCCAAATGGTAACGTCGAAGTCCCTCCACTCAAGTAGGAGAGTAGTCCAAAATTGATGGGGACTGCGACTTTCTATTGCTACTTTCATTTGGTTTGTTTTCGTGTAGGAGAGTAGTCCAAAATTGATGGGGACTGCGACCAAATGTTTTCGCCGTTATAGTACCACCCTTTGTAGGAGAGTAGTCCAAAATTGATGGGGACTGCGACCAGCCATGATACGTTTTTTGATGGTGGAAAAATGTAGGAGAGTAGTCCAAAATTGATGGGGACTGCGACATACACTTTCATTCTTGTAGTTTTGTGGTTAAGTAGGAGAGTAGTCCAAAATTGATGGGGACTGCGACAGTACCAACCAAAGCTCCGCTAACAAAAGCTTCGTAGGAGAGTAGTCCAAAATTGATGGGGACTGCGACTTTTTGTCTGCATCTAGTTTTGCCAACCAGATTCGTAGGAGAGTAGTCCAAAATTGATGGGGACTGCGACAATTCTTTATGGTAGAAAAATGAAGCAGTTTACGTAGGAGAGTAGTCCAAAATTGATGGGGACTGCGACGTTTCTTCCGCCTTATAGGCGAGGTCAAAATGGAAGTAGGAGAGTAGTCCAAAATTGATGGGGACTGCGACTTCCTTCTATTTCTATTGCTACTTTCATTTGGTGTAGGAGAGTAGTCCAAAATTGATGGGGACTGCGACGGTTTCCTTGATGAGGGTAAGTCCCTCTGTATGGGTAGGAGAGTAGTCCAAAATTGATGGGGACTGCGACGATAGGTGATTTTGCTCCGGTCGGTGCTGGTTGTAGGAGAGTAGTCCAAAATTGATGGGGACTGCGACAAACATTGGTGGTGGCTTTGCCAACCACTCCAATCGTAGGAGAGTAGTCCAAAATTGATGGGGACTGCGACTATAAATTTAATACTAATATTTTATTTAAAAAAAGTAGGAGAGTAGTCCAAAATTGATGGGGACTGCGACGAATCTTCACAGAAAGCGCCGTAAAGACCGCATCTGTAGGAGAGTAGTCCAAAATTGATGGGGACTGCGACAACTAATGTAGGTTTCCTGCCTAATAGGCTAAGTAGGAGAGTAGTCCAAAATTGATGGGGACTGCGACTTCTTCAGTTCGCCAATCCGCCTTATTCCACCTTGGTAGGAGAGTAGTCCAAAATTGATGGGGACTGCGACAGATCAATGCATACCTGAACGACTGGGTGCGCGCGTAGGAGAGTAGTCCAAAATTGATGGGGACTGCGACGCAAGCGGGATCAATTCGATCTCTTCTTCCAATACGTAGGAGAGTAGTCCAAAATTGATGGGGACTGCGACAAGTCGTTTTCGATTTTGCCTTCAAACACGCTGCGGTAGGAGAGTAGTCCAAAATTGATGGGGACTGCGACGATCGTTCATCTGATTGTTTTTGGTTTTTAAATGTAGGAGAGTAGTCCAAAATTGATGGGGACTGCGACGATCACCCGGTCAAGTTCCGAGGGGTCGAGCGTGTAGGAGAGTAGTCCAAAATTGATGGGGACTGCGACGGTTTTCTCTGTGTGAAATCTCGTTGTGTACTGGTAGGAGAGTAGTCCAAAATTGATGGGGACTGCGACATCTAAGGGTATAGACCAAGCTAAAACTGTACAGGTAGGAGAGTAGTCCAAAATTGATGGGGACTGCGACACATTTCGCAGTCGCCCATGTTCGTTTCGTAAGTAGGAGAGTAGTCCAAAATTGATGGGGACTGCGACAATTAGCATTGTAGGTGCTTCTAAACTCAGTCAACGTAGGAGAGTAGTCCAAAATTGATGGGGACTGCGACGATATTACAACCCTTGTTTTAGTGGAGTGTTTGTGGTAGGAGAGTAGTCCAAAATTGATGGGGACTGCGACCTTCTTCGTCCGTAAGGGACGGCATTGTATTGCCGTAGGAGAGTAGTCCAAAATTGATGGGGACTGCGACTCCTTCCATGCTCGGCTTTAGCTAATGGCTAAGCGTAGGAGAGTAGTCCAAAATTGATGGGGACTGCGACGTTTTTCTGTAATTAATTGTAGAAGGCGATCGATCGTAGGAGAGTAGTCCAAAATTGATGGGGACTGCGACGTGAGTGGTGGTGGATGTAGTTTTTGCCATGATGTGTAGGAGAGTAGTCCAAAATTGATGGGGACTGCGACCGATGCTAAAACTTGTTTTCATTTTCTTTCATTTGTAGGAGAGTAGTCCAAAATTGATGGGGACTGCGACGATGGTCCATTTGCGGGCAAGGATTGCTCCGCCCAGTAGGAGAGTAGTCCAAAATTGATGGGGACTGCGACTTACCACTGGCGTCCAAAAGACCAATCTCCCCAAGTAGGAGAGTAGTCCAAAATTGATGGGGACTGCGACATCATACTGTAAATCGAGGCGCTGAGACTGGAGTGTAGGAGAGTAGTCCAAAATTGATGGGGACTGCGACAAACAGGATTCTTGAAAGATTTCATTGTCGTTGGTAGGAGAGTAGTCCAAAATTGATGGGGACTGCGACACCAGCGAGGCCACCAATAATGGCGGCAATGATTGTAGGAGAGTAGTCCAAAATTGATGGGGACTGCGACCGATGGGAACAACTACTCCGCGCAATTCAGCGCGTAGGAGAGTAGTCCAAAATTGATGGGGACTGCGACACCAGTTGTACACCTTTTTCGGTGTCAATTGTGAGTAGGAGAGTAGTCCAAAATTGATGGGGACTGCGACAGGTCAGCAAAAAACTGATCATTATCAATAGAGTGTAGGAGAGTAGTCCAAAATTGATGGGGACTGCGACAATTTCGCCAATCGCCTAATTCCACCTTGGCAGGTAGGAGAGTAGTCCAAAATTGATGGGGACTGCGACGATTGAAGCGCGATCAAAAGCGCGAAGAAGAAGGGTAGGAGAGTAGTCCAAAATTGATGGGGACTGCGACAGTTTGTGATCTCGGGAGCAGTGACCAGCAGCCCGTAGGAGAGTAGTCCAAAATTGATGGGGACTGCGACGGATGTTCTGTTGGTAGGTGCTGTTGTCGATATGTAGGAGAGTAGTCCAAAATTGATGGGGACTGCGACACTACTACATACCTCGATCACATTGTTGAGGATGTAGGAGAGTAGTCCAAAATTGATGGGGACTGCGACATGTCCAATCCCCCATTGGGTGCATCGCAGCACTGTAGGAGAGTAGTCCAAAATTGATGGGGACTGCGACGGTATTGTGAGTTGATTGATGACAACCAAATGTGTAGGAGAGTAGTCCAAAATTGATGGGGACTGCGACCCTTCGATGCTGTAGCATTCGCCACGATCAAGGAGTAGGAGAGTAGTCCAAAATTGATGGGGACTGCGACTATTCTGTTTTTAATTTTCTCTTTTTCTTCTGGGTAGGAGAGTAGTCCAAAATTGATGGGGACTGCGACGAACATTAGTGTTGACAGTCCGGTCGGGCTATCTTTGTAGGAGAGTAGTCCAAAATTGATGGGGACTGCGACAATTATGGTGATTACCATTAAATCTAGGACCAAGTAGGAGAGTAGTCCAAAATTGATGGGGACTGCGACTCATAGTGAGCTCCCATTGAAGACACTGCTTTTGTAGGAGAGTAGTCCAAAATTGATGGGGACTGCGACTCAGTAAAATACTAAAAACTAGTTGCAAAGCCAGCGTAGGAGAGTAGTCCAAAATTGATGGGGACTGCGACAATTTTGTGACGTTAGAGACGATACTCCTCGGTCGTAGGAGAGTAGTCCAAAATTGATGGGGACTGCGACGTTACCAATTAGGATCGTAGTATTCGCCTCGATGTAGGAGAGTAGTCCAAAATTGATGGGGACTGCGACGACTGTGCCGTCTTTCACCATACGGCCATAAGGTAGGAGAGTAGTCCAAAATTGATGGGGACTGCGACAGTTATACACCCTTTTTGGAATAACCTTTTGCTGTAGGAGAGTAGTCCAAAATTGATGGGGACTGCGACGACCCTACAAAAACCCGGTGCTTTTCTCCAAGTTGTAGGAGAGTAGTCCAAAATTGATGGGGACTGCGACACTTCTACCTCATTGGTTTGGAGGAATCGGTAGTAGGAGAGTAGTCCAAAATTGATGGGGACTGCGACATGCTACCGATCCTACGGTGCTTTTTTTCCTTGTGTAGGAGAGTAGTCCAAAATTGATGGGGACTGCGACAGAATGATTTCATCCACTCGATCCGCTGTTGGAGTAGGAGAGTAGTCCAAAATTGATGGGGACTGCGACTTTGCTGCTTGACGGTCTTGCATGTACATTGCTTGTAGGAGAGTAGTCCAAAATTGATGGGGACTGCGACTGTCGGCGGCGAGGTCAAACGTGATGTTGATTTGCGTAGGAGAGTAGTCCAAAATTGATGGGGACTGCGACAACCTTGCGAATTGCCCCGTCAACCCAGGGCTGTAGGAGAGTAGTCCAAAATTGATGGGGACTGCGACGTATCGGACAAATACATCGCCCCCGAAATCGGCAAGTAGGAGAGTAGTCCAAAATTGATGGGGACTGCGACCTCCAGTATACTTTGCCACCTTTTGTGAGGTAGTAGGAGAGTAGTCCAAAATTGATGGGGACTGCGACGGTTGAACTTTCCGTAGCGTAAGCTGCGGTAGCCGTAGGAGAGTAGTCCAAAATTGATGGGGACTGCGACGGTTTTGTCCTGGCTCATCTTTCGATGGTTTTGAAGTAGGAGAGTAGTCCAAAATTGATGGGGACTGCGACTCTTCTTTTGCGATTGCAGCGGCGCACCGCTGGTAGGAGAGTAGTCCAAAATTGATGGGGACTGCGACACGACAAGGCAAACGCCGTGGCCACCGGCATTTGGTAGGAGAGTAGTCCAAAATTGATGGGGACTGCGACGGCTGGGTTACTGCTCAGCTCTACCGAGCCGTAGTAGGAGAGTAGTCCAAAATTGATGGGGACTGCGACGCTCTCCTCCAAAGTTGGAAGTGGGATTGGCTGGTAGGAGAGTAGTCCAAAATTGATGGGGACTGCGACCCGATCGACTGAGCAATCTCAGTCGATACAAAGTAGGAGAGTAGTCCAAAATTGATGGGGACTGCGACACATACCAAGCCAGTGCGGTCTGGTTGTCGGTCAGTAGGAGAGTAGTCCAAAATTGATGGGGACTGCGACAAATCCCCTTGGACAGAGTGCTCTGTGGATCCTTGTAGGAGAGTAGTCCAAAATTGATGGGGACTGCGACGAATTATTTTCATGGTGAAAAGTTTAAAAGTTAAAGTAGGAGAGTAGTCCAAAATTGATGGGGACTGCGACAATTGTGCCCTAAATTTTCACCCTCGTAAACAAAGTAGGAGAGTAGTCCAAAATTGATGGGGACTGCGACTTTTAGCCTTGGCAAGACCCACCGAAAGGGTAGGGTAGGAGAGTAGTCCAAAATTGATGGGGACTGCGACTAGTCCAGTAGCATCCTCCCAAGGGGCTACTATGTAGGAGAGTAGTCCAAAATTGATGGGGACTGCGACATATACACTTTCCCTTCTTCAGGGAAAAGTATGTGTAGGAGAGTAGTCCAAAATTGATGGGGACTGCGACTTACAACTCCTTCACGAGTTGGCTCTAAAAAATTTGTAGGAGAGTAGTCCAAAATTGATGGGGACTGCGACAATGATATCCATCGGCTGGTTTTTTGCACTCCTGGTAGGAGAGTAGTCCAAAATTGATGGGGACTGCGACAAAGAGCATTTTCATAAAATATGGTTTAGTGATGGTAGGAGAGTAGTCCAAAATTGATGGGGACTGCGACGGGGGGGGCTAGATGAAGGTTGGAGGTTCTTCCTGTAGGAGAGTAGTCCAAAATTGATGGGGACTGCGACAAATGGTGCTGCTCCAAGGCTCGAACTTGGATGCGTAGGAGAGTAGTCCAAAATTGATGGGGACTGCGACAGTTCATGTTACACTCATGTGATCAAATACAAGGTCCGCAAAGATGCAAGCAATGTTATGGTCAACATCGTGTTGGTAATCCGTGAAAAACCGTGTAACCCGTGTAATCCGCGTGCTAAAAAAGAGCTTGCGAAGCAAGCAAAAACAAACAGCGGCACTTTCCAGCATAGCGTTAGACAGGACGTGTCCTGTCTCTACATGGCATCTGGCGCTGTGATCATCTTTATGGTCAGCGTCATGTTGGAAGATCTGCGAAAACCTGTGCCAATCGCGTCATCCGCGTGCTAAAAAACAAGCTTGCGAAGCAAGCAAAAACAAATAGCGGCATTTTCCAGCATAGCGTTAGACAGGACACGTCCTGTCTCTACATGGCATCCGGCGCTGTGATCATCTTTATGGTCAGCGTCATGTTGGAAGATCTGCGAAAACCTGTGCCAATCGCGTCATCCGCGTGCTAAAAAACAAGCTTGCGAAGCAAGCAAAAACAAATAGCGGCATTTTCCAGCATAGCGTTAGACAGGACACGTCCTGTCTCTACATGGCATCCGGCGCTGTGATCATCT
>JAAFJY010000004.1:146422-324240 GCA_013299105.1 Chitinophagales bacterium
AATCGCGTCATCCGCGTGCTAAAAAACAAGCTTGCGAAGCAAGCAAAAACAAATAGCGGCATTTTCCAGCATAGCGTTAGACAGGACACGTCCTGTCTCTACATGGCATCCGGCGCTGTGATCATCTTTATGGTCAGCGTCATGTTGGAAGATCTGCGAAAACCTGTGCCAATCGCGTCATCCGCGTGCTAAAAAACAAGCTTGCGAAGCAAGCAAAAACAAATAGCGGCACTTTCCAGCATAGCGTTAGACAGGACACGTCCTGTCTCTACATGGCATCCGGCGCTGTGATCATCTATATGGTCAACGTCATGTTGGAATATCTGCGAAAACCTGCGTCATCCTGCGTCATCCGCGTGCTAAAAAAGAGCTTGCGAAGCAAGCAAAACCAAACAGCGGCACTTTCCAGCATAGCGTTAAACAGGACGTGTCCTGTCTCTACAAGATCCGCTGCGCTGCGAATTACATCGTGGTCAACGTGATGTTTGGTGGCCTTGAAAATTCCTATCCCGCGAAGCGGGGCAAAGCACCATCCTTGAAAGTTATTTTTTCTGCGGCGCCAAGACCAAAAAATCATTACCCAATTTTGTTAGCTTTGCACCCCAAAATCAAAAGCTAACATGAGTCTCAGCGCCGAGATCAACAAACGACGTACTTTTGGCATCATCAGCCACCCCGATGCTGGTAAAACTACCCTCACCGAAAAACTGCTGCTGTTCGGCGGTGCCATCCAGATTGCCGGGGCGGTAAAGTCGAACAAAATCAAAAAAGCGGCTACTTCCGACTTCATGGAAATCGAGCGCCAGCGGGGCATCTCGGTGGCCACCTCGGTGATGGCTTTTGATTACAAGGATCTGAAAATCAATATCCTCGACACCCCTGGTCACGAGGATTTTGCGGAAGACACTTACCGCACCCTCACCGCCGTAGACAGCGTGATTGTGGTGATCGACGTCGCCAAAGGCGTAGAGCCCCAAACCGAAAAACTAGTGGCCGTATGCCGCCGCCGCAACACCCCCGTCATCGTTTTTGTGAACAAACTCGACCGCGAAGGGAAAGACGCTTTTGACCTGCTCGACGAAATCGAGAAAAAATTGGGCCTCAACGTCACCCCGCTCAGTTGGCCGATTGGCATGGGGCAGCGCTTCAAAGGCGTTTACAGCATTTACGAGAAGAACCTGATCCTGTTCAACCCCCACGGCAAGCAGGAAGAGGAAGAAACCATCCAAATCACCGACCTCAAGGACCCGCGCCTCGACAAGGAGGTGACCCAAGCAGCAGCGGATACCCTGCGCGAAGAAGTCGAGGTGATCAAGGGCTTGTACCCTGATTTTGACCAGGAATATTACCTGGCAGGAGAGCTTTCGCCAGTCTTTTTTGGCTCGGCGGTCAACAATTTTGGGGTGCGCGAATTGCTCGATTGTTTCGTGGAAGTAGCCCCCGCGCCCTTGGCCCGCGAAACCGAAGAACGCGTGATTGAACCCGACGAAAACGTGTTCAGTGGCTTTATTTTCAAGATCCACGCCAACATGGACCCCAACCACCGCGACCGCATTGCCTTTTTGCGTATTTGTTCCGGGGTCTTTGAGCGCAACACCAACTACCTGCACGTGCGCCAGGCCCGCAAGCTTAAGTTTTCGAACCCTACCTCGTTCATGGCCGATAAAAAAACGGTGATCGATGAGGCTTACCCCGGTGACGTGATCGGCCT
Organism: Chitinophagales bacterium; assembly: GCA_013299105.1. Classification (GTDB taxonomy): domain Bacteria; phylum Bacteroidota; class Bacteroidia; order Chitinophagales; family Saprospiraceae; genus Haliscomenobacter. Next base: position 148,134 of record JAAFJY010000004.1, read on the forward strand.
TTACGATTCGGGCAACTTCAAAATCGGCGACAGCCTCACCAGCGGCGAAGTGTTGCATTTCAAGGGCATCCCGAGCTTTTCACCCGAACAGTTCCGCTACGTCAACAACGCCGATCCGCTCAAAACCAAGCAACTCGCCAAGGGGCTCGACCAATTGATGGACGAAGGCGTGGCCCAGTTGTTCAGCCGCGAGCTGGATGGCCGCAAAATCATCGGTACCGTGGGGGCCCTGCAATTCGACGTGATCCAATACCGCCTGGAGCACGAATACGGTGCCAAAGTGAGCTACGAGCCCGTGGTCCTCAACCGCGCCTGCTGGATCAGCGGCGACGACAAAGCCATCAATGAACTGATCAGCCGCCGCCGCAAGGACATCGCCAAGGACAAGGACGGCAAATTGGTCTTTCTCGCCGAATCAGCCTGGGCCCTGAAAATGGCGCAGGACAACCACCCGGAGGTGCAGTTTCATTTTAGTAGCGAGTTTTGATGGGCAGGATAGCTTGGCCGATTCGGCTTTTGTCTCTTTTGCACCTTTTGTTTCCTTTTGTGTTTCAAAAAAAAGTTCCTTTTGGAGTTTAAAAAAATGACTTGCGATTGCAAATGGATTTTTTGTTTTTCCGTGCCGAATAGGTCTGCTTCAAATCCATAAATCCCAGCTCGCTGCCGCGTCAGGAGACGCACCTTGTGGCGTCCCCGTCGGGAGACGTGGGACGAGCGGTTGAATTGGCTTTTGTTGTCTTTTACACCTTTTGTTTCCTTTTGTGTTTCAAAAAAAGTCCCTTTTGGAGTTTAAAAAATGACTTGCGATTGCAAATGGATTTTTTCGTGCCGAGCTGGTCTGCTTCAAATTCATAAAATCCCTTCTCGTCGCTGCGTCAGATGACGCATTGGCGAGCTGAAATCATGCATTAACTCACTTAAAATGGGCGCTTATTTGGCTCCCAGACCACTAGTGATCTAAGAGGTTGGATTTTTCATGCTCTTTAGGCCTCCGGACGAGGGCCGAAGCATATTCAAAAAATACCTACCTTTGCCTCAAGTTATTTTTTGATGAAACGATTACCTACTGGGGAACAGAATTTTGCATTGATTCGAAGCATTGGTATGCTTTATGTGGATAAAACGAAGCAAATCAATGACTTGTTGAATGGAAGCCGTTACAACTTCCTTTCCAGGCCTCGTCGTTTTGGTAAATCCTTGACCCTTTCTACCATCCAATGCATTTTTGAAGGAAAAAAAGAGCTTTTCAAGGATTTGTGGATCGAAAACAACTGGGATTGGACGCAAAAACACCCGGTGATTCATTTGTCATTTAATGTTTTAGACTACAAGTATAATCGACTGGAAGAGGCTTTAGGCAAGTTCTTGGATGAACAAGCCCAGCATTTTGGGTTGAAGTTGAGCAACAGTACCCCCAAAGAAAAGCTAAGAGAATTGATTCTTGCCATCAATACTTTGGGGGCACCAGTAGTATTGCTCGTGGACGAATACGATAAACCCCTAATCGATTATCTTGACAAAGAAGAACTGGAACAAGCCAAAATCAATCGCAGCATCCTCAAAAATTTTTATGGTGGCCTAAAATCAAGCGAGGTACAGGCAGCTATGCGTTTTTTCATGATCACAGGCGTATCCAAATTCAGCCAGGTCAGCTTGTTTTCGGATTTGAATTATTTGAGTGACCTAAGTTTTGATGCTTCCATCAACACCTTAGTTGGGTACACGCAGGAAGAGTTGTTGGCTAACTTTGATGAATATTTGGGGCCCCTGAATCAAAAGTTTCCACACCTGAGTCGTACTGAATTGATTGAGAAAATTCGGATAAAGTACAATGGATACAGTTGGGATGGGGAGCAAAGGGTGTATAATCCTTACTTGATTCTATTGCTGATGAAGAACCTCCGGTTTGGCAATTTTTGGTTTCAATCGGGTACGCCCACTTTTTTAATCAAGGTGCTGAAAGAACAGCATATCTACAAAGTGGATGATATGCAAGTACCTGAGATTTTATTCGACAGCTACGACTTAGAAAACCTGGACGCACGGATATTGATGTTTCAAACGGGTTACTTGACTGTTAAAAAAGTGGATTGGGAACGTGGCCGATTCACCTTAGGCTATCCTAACCAGGAGGTTGAAAATGCTTTGAACAATTACCTGATCGGCAGCCTGCTCAATCGCTTGCCAGCCGACTCACTCAGACCTGTGGAGTTGTTGGAGGAAGGATTTTTAAACAATGACCTTCCCAAAGTCATCACGGTCATCAACTCCTTGCTCAAAGACATTCCCAGCAACTTGCTGGATGACAAAACCGAGCATTTTTATCACGCATTGGTGCATTTGCATTTCCGCTACCTCGGTTCCACTTTGGACAGTGAAGTACATACTTCCGACGGTCGCATGGATGCAGTAGTACAAACCGATAGCCATGTGTTCATCATCGAGTTCAAAATGAATGTGCCTGCGCAGGTGGGTTTGGACCAGATTAGAGAGAAAAAATACGCGGATAAATACCGTTTGGGCAATAAAACGATATTGGGAGTAGGCATTAGTTTTGATACGGTGAAGAAAGCGGTGTTGGATTGGGTGGTGGAGGAAGTCTGAACGTTGAATTTTGTGGTTTTTTTGAGGGGTATGATGGGCTTTGTATGGAGATTTTGCACGAGTTCGGCATCTCGCACCCCGACCTCGTCTCCCAAACGCGCCTGTTCGGAGAACTGGGACGTTTGTAGCTTGGACGTTTGATCTGACCTTGCACGAGACAAGTCATGCCATTGTCACTACAGGGCTGAGAATTGGGTCTTGCGAAACCTTGAGATTTGCAAGGCTCCCCAAAAATCCCTACCTTTATACCATTCTAAAAAAACGCAAATCACATGTTTCGCTTGGACCGCAGCGCTTTTTCGATCCATACCCATGCCACTGCGGGCAAAAACCGTGCCTATTGGTTGTCCAAAACCCCAGCGGAGCGCTTGGCTGCTGCCTGGTACCTGATCTGTGCAGCTTGGCAGTTGGATCCCCAAGTGGAGCATCGTTTGGATCGCACGTGTTTTTCGATGCGGAAACAAGGGGGAGATGTTGTTAATGGTTAATTGTTAATGGTTAGTTGTTAGTGGGTTCATCAGTTCATTAAGACATTTGCGCTTGGCTAGGGTAATAGGGAAGGCTGATTTAAGGCTGCGAAAATTCAAGAAAAATCGTCAAAATCAAGTCTTGAGTATTTTTTTATTGCAAAAAAGTAACAAAAATGATACCTTTATATTTGGATTTGCTCGAAAAAGATGGTTTACTGCACCAAACGGGTAATGATGAGCACCATTTTTCGTGGTGGCGAAGTACTGAATTCGATTTGGAGGCCATTAAACAGTAGAGCCATGAACATCTCCCTCACCGTTCAAGAAACCTTGATTTGGCATGATTTCCCACAATTGATCGTGGCAAAAGATAAAATTGGGGGGCTCCAGTTGGGTCTTGCCATTGATGAAACACCTCAATACCTGTCAGTAGCCATTTCAAACAGTCGATTGCAGGACCTGAAATTATCCAAAATTGAGCTCCGCAGCGTTTTTGAAAAACCAGAATTGGGAGCCTGGTTTTTGGTGAATTTTAATGATGCGGGTGAACTTATTGCCCAAGCGATACCAGTTGAACAAGAAATCCCAGACGAGTGGCTCCCCCTACCCAACGAGTATTTGCCTTACAAACCGCTGTTGCGTCCTGAAGCTTTTGAGGCAGTAAAAATCAGCGCAGTGGCCAAAGAAGCGGGCATGAATCCAACCTTGTTGCGCCAATATTTGTCGGGGGTCAAGCAGCCTTCACGCGAGCAAGCCTTGCGGGTACAAGCTGCCCTGCACCGGGTAGCGCAGCGTTTATTGGATGTGCAGTTGGTGTGAGGTTTTTTTGTTGTGTTGAAAACTGAGCACACTTCATGTTTTAGGAACAGAAAAGAAATAAAGTGGATATCTTTGACTTTTGATTAAGCCCTTTGCGTGGCAACGTTATAGCCAAAATCATGGTCAAAATCATGCTGGAAATCAGTGAAAATCAGTTTTATCCGTTTCATCCGTGTTCCAAAAACGGCCTCGCGCAGCGAGGCAACGCAGTTGCGATTTTGTAAAATTTATTCGTGGCTTGTCATTAATCACCTCCCATGCAACTCAATCTCCTCGTCATCAAAACCAAACAGATCCACGAATTGGCGGAGTTTTACACCGATTTGGGCCTGGATTTTGAATACCACCAACACGAGCAGGGCATTTTCCATTATTCGACCGAACAAAACGGGATGGTATTTGAGATTTACCCTTTGCCCAAAGCGATCACTGAAGCGGATAGAAGTACCAGATTGGGTTTTGAGGTAACAGATTTGGACCAGTTGCTGGATAAGCTCAAAGCAAAAGGGGTAAAAATCGTATCCGAACCAGCCGAAAGAGCAGGCCAAAGGGTGGCGGTCGTTGAAGATTTGGATGGGCGGAAAATTGAGCTTTGTGAGAAGATGCTTGAGAATTATGAGTTATGAATTATGGGTTATGAGTGGGTGTAGGATAGGCTGGCCGAGTTGGCTTTTGTTGCTTTTGTTTCCTTTTGTGGTTCAAAAAAAGCCTTTTGGTGTTTCAAACATCCTTTGCGCTTGGTGATCGTTCAATCCGAAGTCGGGAGATGGGTCTCTTTAATGAACCCTTGGTTTTGCAACTTTCCCCATGATTTCGTATTTTTGTAGCAAATGAAAAGGAGATGTCCATACAATTTCCACTAAATGAGGTCCAGTTGAGCCTGTTGCGCTTGACCGAGGACTTGAAGGCCGAAGAACTGGATGAACTAAAGGACCTCATCATTGCGTACAAAGCAGAGCGCCTTGCCCGTATTGCAGATCAGGAATGGGTGGCGCGTGAATGGACTGAGGCGACCATGTCTCAGTTTTTGGCTACGCATATGAGGACATCCTATTTAGTAGATCAAGAAGAGAATAAACGGTGAAAATAGTGTTGGATACCAATGTCTTGTTGGTCGCTATATCACCTCGTTCTCCCTATCATTGGATTTGGAAGGCTTTGCTTGCAAAAAAGTATGACTTGTATGTCACCAGTGATATTTTAGACGAATATGCAGAGATCATTGAGCGACAAATGGGGCACTTAGCTGCGGCTGCAACCCTCGATTTGTTGATGGAATTGCCGAATGTTCATTTTGTTCAGAAATATTACCACTGGCAGTTGATAGAGGCTGATCCCGATGACAATAAATTTTTGGACTGTGCAATTGCAGCATCAGTTGAATATCTTGTTTCACACGATGCCCATTTCAAAGTGATTAATGAATACGATTATTTGAATATCAAATTGATAGCTGTTGAGGGATTAAAGTTGATGTTGAATTAGAGCCAGGATAGCCATTGTTTTTTCCTAACGTTTCACGAGACAAGGCATGCCATTGTCTCTACAAGGCTTCGATCGGAGCCCCTCTTTTCAACCCTTCAACATTTCTTCAAAATTATACAAAAACAATTTGGTACTTCACTTAATTCGATGTACCTTTGCCCTCGCTTTTGAAGGGAGGGGTGTATACCGCCCCCAAATCACTCGTTAAAAGCGGGGTTTTTACTGAGGTAAAGCCCACATAATCAAGCGTTTTTAAAACAACAACAACGATATGCCTACGATTAACCAGTTGGTACGCAACGGCAGAGAAAAGGTGGTTTACAAAAGCAAGTCTCGTGCATTGAATGCATGCCCACAGAAACGTGGGGTATGCACTCGCGTGTACACGACTACGCCCAAGAAACCAAACTCTGCACTGCGCAAGGTTGCCAAGGTTCGTATGGTGAACGGAATTGAAGTGATTGCTTACATCCCAGGCGAAGGCCACAACCTCCAAGAGCACTCAATCGTATTGGTGCGCGGCGGTCGTGTAAAAGACCTTCCAGGGGTACGTTACACCATTGTTCGTGGTGCATTGGACACTGCTGGTGTAAACAATCGCAAAAAGAGCCGTTCCAAGTACGGAACCAAAGCTCCTAAAAAGTAATTATGTTTCTTTTCGAAACCGCTAATTCAAGGTAATGAGAAAAAGAAAGCCAAAACTGAGAGTGATCGCGCCGGATCCGCGCTATAATGATCCGATGGTGACACAATTCGTGAACAACATGATGTGGGAAGGGAAGAAAAGTACCAACCTCGCTATCTTCTATGATGCCATGGACCTCGTTCACGACCGTACCAAGCAGGATGAACATGCCCTGTGGAAAAAAGCACTGAACAACGTTATTCCACAGGTGGAAGTGCGCAGCCGTCGTATCGGCGGAGCTACCTTCCAGATTCCTACGGAAATTCGTCCTAAGCGCAAAATGTCCATCGGCATGAAGTGGATGATCCGCTTTGCCCGTACCCGCAGTGGTAAAGGCATGGCCGAGAAACTCGCCGCCGAGGTCATCGCAGCTAGCAAAGGAGAAGGCAACGCAGTGAAGAAGAAAGAAGATACGCACCGTATGGCTGAAGCCAACCGCGCCTTCGCTCACTTCAAAGCGTAAGTCTTTCTGAAGCAGCAGTATATTCATCTTTAACAACTCCCTGGGAGTACAATCATGGCAAAAGATTTAAAGTTCACCAGAAACATCGGTATCGCTGCCCACATTGATGCGGGCAAAACCACGACCACCGAGCGTATTCTTTACTATACTGGTGTCAACTACAATATGGGTGAGGTACACGACGGTGGTGCCACCATGGACTGGATGGCGCAAGAGCAAGAACGTGGTATCACGATCACTTCCGCTGCCACCAAAGCTGAGTGGGAATGGAAGAATCAAAAATATCCGTTCAACATCATCGATACCCCAGGTCACGTTGACTTTACCGTAGAGGTGAACCGTTCCTTGCGCGTATTGGACGGCTTGGTGTTCCTGTTTTGTGCCGTTTCGGGCGTTGAACCTCAATCGGAAACCAACTGGCGCCTAGCTGACAACTATAAGGTACCTCGCATCGGTTTCGTCAACAAGATGGACCGCTCTGGTGCTGACTTCTTCAACGTGGTGAAAGACGTTGAAACCAAGCTTGGCTCCAAAGCCGTACCCCTTCAAGTACCCATCGGTGCGGAAGAGCGCTTCAAAGGCGTGGTCGACCTGATCACCAACGAAGCCATCGTATGGAATGAGCACGATAAAGGTAAGACTTATGAGGTTATCGACATCCCTGCTGACCTCGTGGATACCGTTAAAGAGTACCGCGAGAAACTGCTGGAATCAGTAGCCGAATATGACGATAGCCTGATGGAGAAGTTCTTTGAAGACCCCAACAGCATCTCTGCCGAAGAAATCCGCGAAGCCGTACGCAAAGCCGTATGCAACCTGGATTTCGTGCCGATGATGTGTGGTTCGGCCTTCAAAAACAAAGGGGTACAAGCCGTATTGGATGCAGTGTGCGCTTACCTGCCTTCTCCATTGGACGTTGAAGCCATCAAGGGCACCAACCCCAAAACGGAGTTGGAAGAAGTTCGCCACGCAAAAGTAGAGGAGCCTTTCGCTGCTTTGGCGTTCAAAATTGCAACTGATCCATTTGTAGGCCGTTTGGCTTTCATGCGCGTTTACTCTGGCGCTTTGGATGGTGGTTCTTACGTGCTGAATACCCGTTCGGGTGACAAAGAGCGTATTTCTCGCCTCTACCAGATGCACGCCAACAAGCAAACCCAGATCGAACGCGTTGAAGCTGGTGACATCGTGGCTGCCGTAGGTTTCAAGGACATCAAAACTGGTGACACCTTGTGCGACGAAAAAGCACCGATCGTACTGGAATCAATGGTTTTCCCTGAGCCAGTAATCGCCATCGCCGTAGAACCTAAGTCGCAGAAAGACCTCGATAAGCTGGGCTTGGCTTTGTCTAAGTTGGCTGAAGAGGATCCAACTTTCCGCGTTCGCTACGACGAAGAGACCAACCAAACGGTGATCTCTGGAATGGGTGAATTGCACTTGGAAATCATCGTTGACCGTCTGCGTCGCGAATTCAAAGTAGAATGTAACCAGGGTGCGCCTCAGGTTAACTACAAAGAAGCGCTGACCCAGAAGGTTTCTCACCGCGAGCGCTTGAAGAAGCAAACGGGTGGTTCAGGTTTGTTTGCCGATATGGAATTCGAACTCGGACCTGCCGATCAAAGCTTCCTCGAAGGCGAAGACTTCAAGAATGGCAAGACTCGCTTGCAGTTCGAATGGGGTATCGTCGGTGGTTCGATCGACAAAAACTACCAGAAGCCGATTCAGGATGGTTTCAAAGCCATGATGAACAATGGTATCCTGGCTGGTTACAACATCGACAGCATGAAGGTGCGCGTATTCGACGGCTCTATGCACGCCGTTGACTCCAAGCCTATCGCTTTTGAATTGTGCGCCAAGGAAGGCTTCCGCGAAGCCGCTCCAAAGTGCCGCCCAATCTTGATGGAACCAATCATGAAGCTGGAAGTAATCACTCCCGACGAATATGCTGGTTCTGTAATCGGCGACTTGAACCGTCGCCGTGGTATGCCAAAAGGTCAAGAAGCCCGCACTGGCGGTGCCATCTCGATCCAGGCAGAAGTACCGCTTTCTGAAATGTTCGGCTACGTAACCCAGTTGCGCACCATCACTTCAGGCCGCGCCAACTCTACGATGGAATTTGCACACTACGCTGAAGCTCCAGCGGGTGTTGCTAAGAAAGTTATTGAAGAGCGTAAGAAGTAAGATCAAGCTGGTGACCCGGATGCCTGAACAGTGTCCAAATCCCGCGATCTTTCAAATTACAGCATTCGCAATAGAGCCAAAAGCGACGAGAGGACTGAATCCTCAGCCTCTCGCCGCCCAGGTTCAAAAGATTCAAAATCCTTGGCCGGTGAAGTCCGGACAAGTTTCATTCCTTGACATACAAAGCAGATTTTCAGGCATGAATCAGAAAATCAGAATCAAACTCCGGTCTTATGACCACAATCTGGTAGATAAGTCTACGGAGAAAATTGTGAAAACTGTACGCACAAGTGGAGCCGTTGTAACGGGTCCGATTCCGCTGCCCACCGAGAAGAAAATCTTTACCGTGCTCCGTTCACCGCACGTCAACAAGAAATCTCGCGAGCAGTTCCAACTGCGTACACACAAGCGCCTTATCGAAATCTACACGCCTACCCAGAAAACGGTAGATGCCCTTTCCAAATTGGAATTGCCAAGCGGCGTAGATATTCAAGTGAAGTTGACGTAATTGTTTTTTACAAAAAGTCTAACAAGTCTTTTTTAAAAAACCATTTTAAATCAAGAAGTGATGAACGGACTGATTGGTAAAAAAGTAGGTATGACCAGCATCTATGACAATGCTGGTAAGAACGTGGCTTGCACCGTCATCGAAGTAGGTCCTTGCGTGGTTACGCAGGTCAAGACCGAAGACAAAGACGGCTACACCGCGCTTCAATTGGCTTTTGGCGACGCCAAAGCCAAAAACACTTCCAAGCCCCTGCAGGGCCATTTCGAAAAAGCAGGTTCAGAACCAAAACATAAGTTGGTAGAATTCCGTGATTTCTCCGCTGTGGCGAAGTCATTGGGCGAAGTCATCAATGCCAATGAGGTATTTGCTGAAGGGGATACCGTTCACGTAGTGGGCGAAACCAAAGGCAAAGGTTTTCAGGGTGTTGTGAAGCGCCACGGATTTGCGGGTGTAGGTGGTGCGACTCACGGTCAGCACAACCGCCAGCGTTCTCCAGGTTCGATGGGTGCGTCTTCGTTCCCTTCCCGCGTATTCAAAGGCAAGCGTTTGCCAGGCCACGCAGGTAGCGACAATGTGAAGGTGAAAAACTTGAAGGTGCTCAAAGTATTCGGTGAGCAAAACCTCATTCTGGTAAAAGGTGCAATTCCCGGTAGCAAAGGTTCCTTTGTGGTGCTGGAGAAAAAGTAATCGTTAACGGTCGCTGAGGCGAGTAAATTTTGGAACAATGAAATTGGATGTTCTCAATATTCAAGGACAAAAGACCGGTAGAGCCGTTGACTTACCCGATGACGTTTTTGGCATCGAGCCCAACGAGCATGTGCTCTATCTGGCAGTAAAACAGTACCTGGCTAACCAACGCCAAGGTACCCACAAAGCGAAAGAACGCAGCGAAGTGTCTGGTTCTACCCGCAAATTGCACCGTCAAAAAGGTACTGGTGGTTCACGTAAAGGTGACATCAACAACCCTTTGTACCCAGGTGGTGGTCGCGTGTTTGGTCCTAGACCACGCGATTACGAACAAAAGTTGAACAAGAAAGTGAAGCGCCTGGCTCGTAAGTCAGCCCTGAGCGCCAAAGCTAAAAACGGTGGCATTTTTGTCATTGAAGACCTCAAGTTCGACGCCCCCAAGACCAAGGCAATGGTGGACATTTTGAGCAAGCTCGAAGTGGCCAGCAAGAAAACCCTGGTAGTGGTTCCTGAAATGACGGAAAACGTGATGTTGTCAGGCCGCAACCTGCCTAAGTCAAAAGTGGTGCGCGCACAAGACCTCAACACTTACGAAATCATGAACGCTAATGCATTGGTGATCTCTGAGGGTTCGATTGGTAAAATTGTAGAATCTCTGGCATAAGTCGCCTTGGCGACCGCTGTGTCAACTGAATAAGAGAGCGTAAAAAAATAAGGTGGACAGGTTTGGGTTTAGTGAAAAAAGATAAGCAACTGGATGAAAGGAAGTTGTGTTCTTTTTTTACTAAATCTCAAAAGCAAAGATGTCCACCTTATTTTAGCTCAAATACTAAATAACAATGGCAAAGAAAACCGTTCTCGTTCAGCCGCTGATTACCGAAAAAACGGAAAAACAGTCTACGAAGCTGAATAAGTTCTCCTTCTTGGTACACCGCCGTGCCAACAAGGTAGAAATTCGCAAAGCCGTTGAAGAAATGTATGGTGTCAGCGTAGAAGCGGTGAACACCATGGTTGTACCTGGCAAAACCAAGTCTCGTTCAACCAAGACTGGTGTCGTTCGTGGTCGCGTTTCTGCTTACAAGAAAGCAGTTGTAACCCTGACCGAAGGCGAAACCATCGATTTCTTCGCTGAGATCTAAGCCGCAGTTTGAGGCTTGAAAAATTGAACTGAATAAGGGCTGAATCTTTTCAACCCTTCAACCTTTCAACTTTTCCAGCTCACAACAAGGCATTTTAAAAACTATTTCCATTCGTGTCGACGAAACCAATGGTCGCGTTTCGATCCGGCGATGAATGAAAAGACCATCAGCCATGTCTGTTAAAAAGTACAATCCGATTACCCCGGGAACGCGTTACCGGGTCGGCGCAAACTTTACGGAGATCACGACCGATACTCCTGAAAAGAGCTTGCTGAAGCCCCTGTCTAAGTCGGGTGGCCGCAACAACCAAGGCCGCATGACCATGCGTCAAATCGGTGGTGGACACAAGCGCCGCTACCGTGTGATCGACTTCAAGCGCAACAAAGACGGCGTAACTGCTGTCGTTAAAACCATCGAATACGACCCCAACCGTACGGCTTTCATTGCCTTGGTTGAGTACACCGATGGCGAAAAGCGTTACATCATCGCTCCTGACAAGTTGCAGGTAGGTGCCGAAATCGTATCTGGCGCAGGTGCTCCACCCAACGTAGGCAATGCAATGTTGCTGAGTGAAATTCCACTCGGTTCTTCGATCCACGCGATCGAGTTGGAGCCTGGCAAAGGTGCCGCTTTGGCCCGCAGCGCAGGTACTTATGCAACCCTGAACGGTCGCGAAGGCAAATACGCCATCGTGAAATTGCCTTCTGGTGAAATGCGTCGTATCCTGATGACTTGCAAAGCAACCATCGGTACCACTTCCAACCCCGACCACAGCCTCGAAGTATTGGGCAAAGCTGGTCGCAGCCGTTGGATTGGCCGCCGTCCACACGTTCGTGGTGTAGCGATGAACCCCGTAGATCACCCGATGGGTGGTGGCGAAGGTCGTGCTTCAGGTGGTCACCCACGCTCACGCAAGGGCTTGCCAGCTAAGGGTTACAAAACTCGTAACACCAAAAAGAGTTCTGGTAAGCTGATTATTTCGCGTCGTAAGACCAAGAATCCGTAAATAAGTTAATTAGTTAACGGGAACCCGTGGCGACTGGTCCGGTAGCCCTTTAACGAAACAACATAAACGATCATGGCAAGATCAATCAAGAAAGGGCCTTATGTTTTCAACAAGCTGTTGGAAAAAATATTAAAGGCTAAAGACTCGGGAAAGAAGCAGGTGATCAAAACCTGGTCACGCGCTTCGATGATCATCCCGGATATGGTGGGCGAAACGATTGCTGTACACAATGGCAAAACTTTCGTTCCGGTTTTTGTTACAGAAAACATGGTGGGCCATAAGCTGGGTGAATTTGCACCTACACGCAACTACAAGGGGCACTCCGGCAACCGCAAGAAATAAAATCCACTAGCGGGGAAAGGAAAAAGCTCCGGCTTTTTAACCATCCTCACAATGAAATAGAGACATGCAAGCAGTAGCAAAACTCAATGGCGTTCCGATGTCTGCCCGCAAAATGCGCTTGGTGGTGGACAATATCCGCGGAAAGAAAGTGGATGAGGCGCTGAACATCTGCCGCTTTACCAAAAAGGAAGCAGCGGTATGGTTGGAAAAACTGATCCGCAGCGCGGTTGCCAACTGGCAAATCAAAGCGGGGGGTGCTGAAAGTGCCGACGAATATGGGCTGTACATCAGTACCGCATTCGTAGACGGTGGTACCATCATGAAGCGTTTTCGCCCAGCCCCACATGGCCGTGCGCACCGCATTCGCAAGCGTACCAACCACGTAACTATTATTGTAGAAAACAGCGTTGCACTGGCTGAAGAGGCTGGCGCCGAAGCTGAAGCTTAATCGTAAATCTCAACACAATCATGGGTCAAAAGACTAATCCAATTGGCAATCGCCTGGGGATCATCAGAGGTTGGGAGTCCAACTGGTTCGGCGGTAATGATTTCGGCGCTAAAGTGGTAGAGGATGAGAAAATCCGCAACTATCTCAACGCCCGTATCGCCAAAGGTGGCATCGCTCGCATCATAATCGAGCGCACCCTCAAGCGCATCACTGTTACCATCCATACTTCTCGTCCCGGTATCATCATCGGTAAAGGTGGCCAGGAAGTAGATCGCATCCGCGAAGAGATCAAGAAATTGACCAGCAAGGATGTACAGATCAACATCACTGAAATCCGCAAGCCGGAACTCGACGCCAACATCGTTGCCGAGTCGATTGCAAAGCAGCTGGAAGCCCGTATCAATTACCGCCGTGCCATCAAGATGGCCATCCAGTCTACCATCCGCGCTGGTGCCGAAGGTATCAAAGTCCGGATTTCAGGCCGTTTGAACGGTGCTGAAATGGCGCGTACCGAAGAATACAAAGAAGGCCGCACCCCACTGCACACTTTCCGTGCCGACATCGACTACTCTTTAAAGGAAGCTTTGACGGTTTACGGTAAAATTGGGATCAAAATCTGGATTTGCAAAGGTGAAGTCCTGGGCAAACGTGAATTGACACCTACCACTCCAACTACCAGCAACACCCAAGGTGGTGGCGGCGAGCGTGGAGACCGTGGTGGTGATCGTGGAGACCGTCGTGGCGGCGGCGATCGTGGCGGCCGTGGTGGTGACCGCGGCGGCCGTGGTGGCGACCGCGGAGGTAACTCTGGCGGTGGCGGCGGTGGTGACCGTCGTGGCGGTAACCGTGGCGGCGGTGGCGGTGGCAATCGCGGAGGTAACTCTGGCGGTGGCAACCGTGGCGGCGGTGGTGGCAATCGCGGCGGAGGCAACTCCGGTGGCGGCAACAACCAAGGCCGTCGCTAATAGTAAGCTGAAGAACTAAAGTGGAAAGGCTCCAAAAAGCAGTCAAAAAAAATTAGTTCTTCAGCTGCTATAATATATCATTGCAACGCCGTACCTTTGCCAGACTTTTTCAAAAACCTGGCGAAAAACGGCATTTTGTTGAATTTTGCTAAATTTTTGCAGCGATGTTACAGCCTAAAAGGACTAGATACCGCAAGCAACATAAAGGCCGTATTCGCGGCTTGGCCTACAAAGGCGGAACTGTTTCATTTGGCAGTTTCGGATTAAAGGCCATGACCGAAGGCCGCATCACGAACCGCCAGATTGAATCTGCACGTATCGCGATGACCCGTCACATGAAACGTGAAGGTAAAGTATGGATCCGTATTTTCCCGGACAAACCAATTACCAAGAAGCCTCAAGAAGTGCGTATGGGTAAAGGTAAAGGTGCCGTGGATCATTGGGTTGCACAGGTAAAAGCAGGTACGATCATGTTTGAATTAGATGGTGTACCTTATGATGTAGCAGTCGAAGCTTTGGCACTGGCTGCGCAGAAATTGCCGCTGCTGACCAAAGTTGTGGTTCGCCCCGACGCTACGGTTTAATACCACGCATCAGCTTAGCGCTCAGATATTAGATTCCCGCTGAGAAAATTGCTCTCCTAGTGACTTCACCTGGTTTACGCAGTCTCAATGCATGGTTTCCCAATCTGATCGCGATGATTCTATATCAAAAATTTTTAAGCCAATGGCAAAACAGAAGTTAGAAGGGCTAGCTGAAATGTCCGACGCCGACCTGGCGACCGAACTGGAAGGCTCCGAAGCGCTCTACCGAAAGATGAAGTTTGAGCACGCCGTCAAAGGGTTAGCCAACCCGATGGACTTGCGTGATCTGCGTCGCAACATTGCCCGCATCAACACCGAAGTGCGCAAGCGCCAGGTGGTAAATTTGAGTGCAGAGGAAGTGGCAATGCGTTCCAAAATGCGTGCAAGACGCCGTAAACAGTAATGATGATGGAAAGGAATCTGAGAAAAACGCGTGTTGGAGTTGTATCCAGCAACAAAATGAACAAGACCATTGCCGTTACGGTTGAGCGTAAATTGCGTCACCCCATCTACGGTAAGTTCGTGAAGAAGACGAAAAATTTCATTGCTCACGACGAAAACAATGATTGCAACATCGGTGATGTTGTCAAAATCATGGAAACTCGTCCCATGAGCAAACTCAAGCGCTGGCGCTTGGTGGAGATCGTCGAAAGAGCTAAGTAATTTATTTCCAGGCTTTACGATTCACAAACCCGTAATAACACGGAACGTGTAATCCGCTAAATCCAAAAGTCACCATGGTTCAACAGGAATCCAGACTAAGAGTAGCCGATAACAGTGGAGCAAAAGAAGTGCTCTGCATCCGCGTATTGGGTGGTTCACACCGCCGTTACGCTTCGATCGGTGATAAAATTGTGGTTGCCGTAAAAGACGCTTCTCCAGGCGGCTTGAAAAAAGGCACTGTTTCTAAGGCTGTTGTAGTGCGTACCAAAAAGGAAATCCGTCGCAAAGATGGTTCCTACATCCGCTTCGATGACAACGCTTGCGTATTATTGAACAACCAAGATGAGCCACGCGGCACCCGTATTTTCGGACCAGTTGCCCGCGAATTGCGCGATAAAGACTATATGCGCATCATTTCGTTGGCTCCTGAGGTGCTTTAATCATTCACCTCTAAAGACAAACAACGATGGCTAATCAAAAAAATACAAGCAAGCGCCACGCACCCAAGCTGAAAATCAAAGCTGGGGACCAAGTGGTAGTTATTGCTGGCGAATACAAAGACCTAGAGGACGTTCGTACAGTCGAAACGGTATTTCCTACCGAAAACCGTGCGATCGTTTCAGGTGTCAACGTGCGCAAAAAGCACCGCAAGGCAACGCAAGACGCCGCAGGTAGCATTGACGAGATTCTCACGCCAATCCATATCTCTAACTTGATGGTTGTAGACCCCAAGTCCAACGAACCTACTCGCGTAGGCCGCAAGGAAGTAGATGGTAAGTTGGTGCGATATTCCAAAAAATCCGGCGAAATCATCAAGTAATGAAATACGTTCCAAGACTCAAAGACAAGTACCAGAACGAAGTCGTGAAGGAACTGATGGAACAGTTTCAGTACGGTTCGATTATGGAGGTACCTAGACTGGTTAAGATTTCGATCAACCAGGGTATCGGTGCCGCAACCCAGGATAAGAAGTTGGTTGACGTAGCAATTGACGAATTGTCTCGCATTGCGGGTCAAAAGGCAGTAGCTACCAAAGCTCGTAACTCGATAGCAAACTTCAAACTCCGCGAATTCATGCCAATCGGTGCCCGCGTAACGCTGCGCAACGAACGCATGTTCGAATTCATGGATCGCCTCATCAGCGTTGCACTGCCTCGTGTTCGTGACTTCCGTGGAATCAATGACAAAAGCTTCGACGGCCGTGGAAACTATTCTATGGGCATCACTGAGCAAATCATTTTCCCCGAAATTGACATCGAAAAAGTTTCTCGTATGGCTGGTATGGACATTACGTTCGTAACCACTGCGAAAACCGATGCCGAAGCGTTGGCACTGCTCAAAGCAATGGGCCTTCCTTTCAAGAATCAGAAACCTACTAACTAAGCGATACCATGGCAAAGAAGTCAGTAATTGCTCGCGAAGCGAAGAAAGCCAAGCTGGTTGCCAAGTACGCTGAAAAGCGCAAGCAACTCAAGGAAGAAGGCAATTGGGAGGAATTGGACAAGTTGCCCCGCAACTCCAATCCGATCCGTTTGCACAACCGTTGCCAATTGACGGGCCGCCCTAAGGGTTACATGCGTGATTTCGGCCTCTGCCGCGTGAAATTCCGCGAAATGGCGCTCTCAGGTAAAATCCCTGGGATAACCAAAGCTAGCTGGTAAGAATTTTCTCACAGCTGATGAGGTTCTGCTATAACCGTAGTTAAGCAGAAAACCGATTAGCGCAACAACTGTTACAATGGCAGTTTCCGATCCAATAGCAGATCTGCTCACCCGCATCCGCAACGCTCAATTAGCCGGACACCGCGTGGTTGACATTCCTGCATCCAAATTAAAGAAAGCTATCACCGAAATTCTTTACGAACAAGGTTATATCCTCAAATACAAGTTCGAAGAAAAAACTGGTAAAGGTGGTCAGGATACCATTAAGATCGCTCTTAAGTACGATCCGCTCACCCGCAAACCAGTGATTCGCGAATTAGGCCGTATCTCTAAGCCAGGCTTGCGCCAGTATGCAAAAGCAGGTGAGCTTCCGAGAATCATCAATGGCTTGGGCTTGGCAATCATCTCCACTTCACATGGCGTGATGTCCGATAAAAAGGCACGTGAACTCAATGTAGGTGGCGAAATCCTTTGCTACGTTTATTAATTTTTTAACGCTCCAAAACTGAACAAAGATGTCTCGAGTAGGTAAGGCACCGATTCAGCTTCCAAAGGGAGTTGAAATAAGCGTAAGCAAAGGCAATTTGGTTTCTGTAAAAGGCCCAAAAGGTCACTTGGAACAGCAAGTAGACCCAGACCTGACGCTTGAAATTGAAGACGGTGTTTTGGAAGTCAAACGCCCCACCGACCAGAAACGCCACCGCGAAGCACATGGTCTGTACCGCGCCCTGATCAATAACATGGTAACTGGTGTTTCTACCGGTTACGTGAAGCAGTTGGAAATCTTCGGCGTAGGTTACCGTGCAGCCGTGAACGGCCAGTGGTTGGAATTGACCCTGGGTTTTTCTCACCCTATCATCTTCCACTTGCCAAGCGAAATCAAAGCTGAGGCAAAGCAAGATAAAGGTCAGAACCCCATCGTCACCTTGTCGTGCCACGACAAAGAACTGCTGGGTCAGGTGTGCGCCAAAATCCGTGCGCTTCGCAAACCAGAACCTTACAAAGGCAAAGGTATCCGCTTCGTTGGTGAAATTATTCGCCGCAAAGCCGGCAAGACCAGCGGTAAGAAGTAATCATCTGGTTAAGAGGGTGTTTAAATTTAGGCTCGAAGTCAAACTTTAAATGTTCTCTGAATAAAATGGGACCTTGGGTTTCGCTTTTTCGCGCTACACTAAGGTCATAAATCAAGCGTCATGAAATTGACCAGAAATCAAAGACAACGCCGCATCCACAATCGCGTGCGTAAAAAAGTCTCCGGTACAGCCACTCGCCCTCGCTTGTCGGTTTTCCGAAGCAACAAAGCCATCTATGCTCAGATCATCGACGATCTGACTGGACATACCCTGGCTGCGGCCTCTTCTCAAGAAGCAGGTTTCAAAGTAGAGGGCAATAAAAGTGAGCAAGCAAAAGCAGTTGGCCAATTGATTGGTGAGCGTGCTGTGCAAGCCAAAATCGCCAGTGTGGTATTTGACCGCGGCGGTTATTTGTACCACGGACGGGTCAAAGCACTGGCAGACGGTGCCCGCGAAGCCGGCCTTCAATTTTAAACTTCAATAGCTTACGATAATGGCTAAGAGAATTCACAATCGAGTAACGGCTACTGAATCGACCGAGCTGAAGGACAAGTTGGTACAGCTGAATCGCGTGGCCAAAGTAACCAAAGGTGGTCGTACCTTTAGCTTCGCTGCCATCGTGGTAGTGGGCGACGGTAATGGCATCGTAGGTACTGGCTTGGGCAAAGCCCGCGACGTATCAGAAGCCATCTCTAAGGCAACGGACGACGCCAAGAAAAACCTGGTGAAAGTTCCACTGTATAAAAGCACCATTCCACACGAAGTACATGGCAAATTCAAAGCTGGCAAAGTTCTGCTAAAGCCTGCTGCTGACGGTACTGGTGTAATTGCTGGTGGTGCCATGCGTGCAGTACTGGAAATTGCTGGTGTGCACAACGTTTTGGCCAAGTCTCAGGGCTCATCCAACCCGCACAACGTGGTCAAAGCGACCATCGAAGCATTGTCTGCCCTGCGCGATCCTAGCGTGATTGCCAAGCAGCGCAATATTTCGATGGAGAAAATGTTCAACGGTTAATCGGGGCTTTTCCCGGTATTTTTTCATCCTCAAAGCACATCAAGCAATGGGACAGATTAAAATCACCAAGATCAAAAGCACGATCGACCGTCCAAAGAACCAGAAGCTGACAATGGAAGCTCTGGGTCTGAACAAGATCAACTCCAGCGTAGTGAAAGACGCTACGCCTCAGATCTTGGGCATGGTTCGCGTGGTAGCTCACCTGGTCAAGGTGGAAGAGGTGAAGTAACCGTACTTTTGTACCGTTACGAATAAAGTAATTTCTTTGAAAGTCTAATTTTGCTTGCTTTTAGAGTAGGCAAAGTTCAAAAAAATAGTGCAATGGAATTGCATAATTTAAAACCGGCCATAGGTGCCACCAAAAGTACCAAGCGCATCGCTCGCGGTCAGGGTTCTGGTCATGGCGGCACTGCTACCCGTGGTCACAAAGGTGACGGCTCTCGTTCGGGTGCTTACACCAAGCGTAACTTTGAAGGTGGTCAAATGCCTTTGCAAATGCGTTTGCCTAAGATTGGCTTCAAAAATCCTAACCGGGTGGAATACCAGCCTGTTAATTTGAGCCAATTGCAAGCTATCGCAGATAAATTCGGCGTTGATACCATTAATGCTGATTTCTTGACTGAAAAGGGCTATATTAGCCGCACCCAAAAAATCAAAGTTTTGGGTAATGGTGAATTGACGGCTAAACTCAGCATCCAGGCTCACGCTGTATCGGCTAGCGCCAAGGAAGCTATCGAAAAACTCGGCGGAACTATTACTGTCGCTTAACTGGCAAACGATGAAAAGGTTTATAACCACTCTTAAAAACATCTGGGAAATCGAAGAACTGCGCAAGCGGATCCTCTTCACTTTGTTGATGATCCTCATCTACCGCGTAGGTTCTTACGTGATCCTCCCAGGTGTTGACCCCAAGAAATTGGAAACAGGAGTGCAAGATACTGACAGTCTTTTGGGCTTGATCAACGCCTTCACTGGTGGTGCTTTTCAAAACGCGTCCGTATTTGCTCTGGGGATCATGCCTTACATCACCGCCTCGATCATCATTCAGTTGTTGGGCTTTGCGGTGCCTTACTTCCAGCGTTTGCAAAGCAAGGAAGGTGAATCGGGCCGCAAAAAATTGAACTCAATCACCCGCTTGCTGACGGTTGCTATTACCCTTGTTCAGGGTGGTGGGTACCTTACTTACCTCAAGTACAACCTCAATGCCGTTGACGGCAGCATTCCATCCAGCATTTTCTGGTTCTCTGGCATCATCATTCTGGCTGCGGGTACTGTTTTTGCCATGTGGTTGGGTGAGCGGATCACTGACCGCGGTATTGGCAACGGTACTTCAATGATCATCATGGCGGGGATCATTGCCCGCTTGCCACAATCGGTGATCTTTGAGTTCCAGTCGCAGTTGGCTCGTCCACTCTTCTTTGTAGTGGAAATGGCCCTGTGGTTCGGTGTGATTTTGTTGGCCATTATGATCATTCAGGCGGTTCGCAAGATTCCGGTAACTTTCGCCAAAAAGTCCATCGGACGCGGTGATACCGCTGGACCAGCTAGTACGGAGCAGGATTTCATCCCACTCAAACTAAACGCTTCTGGTGTAATGCCGATCATTTTTGCCCAGGCTTTGATGTTTTTGCCTGCTACCGCTGCGCAGTTCAATCGCGGTGCTGCCACTTCTGGCTTCCTTACTGCATTGAACGACTTCACTAGCCCACTTTACAATATTATCTATTTCACTTTGATTGTGGTGTTTACTTATGTTTACACCGCTTTGATTGTGAACCCGAAGAATTACTCGGAATACCTGAAGCGCAACAACGCATTCATTCCGGGTGTAAAGCCAGGCGAACCAACTGAAAGCTACATCGACGCGATTACCTCTCGCATTACCCTGCCAGGTGCAATTTTTCTGGGATTGATCGCCATTTTGCCGGCTTTTGCCAGCGCTATTGGTATCAACCGCGCATTTGCAGTGTTCTTTGGTGGTACTTCGCTACTGATTTTGATCTCGGTGGTACTCGATACATTGCAGCAAGTTGAAAGCCACTTGTTGATGCGCCGCTATGATGGTCTGACCCAATCAGGTCGCATCCAGGGCCGCAACCAAGGCCGCCTGCAAGGCATCGGGGATTCGATCTAAACTTTTTACTTTTCAGTAGGTTTATTCTACTGAATTCGTATAACAATAAAGGCGATGGGATGAAAAATGCCCTTCGCCTTTCATTGCTATATCCCCCTCTTCTTCTGCTTACCTATGCTCAAACCCTCAACTTTTCAACTACTCAACTGAAAAATGAATAGTTCAAAAACAATGATGTACTACAAAACCGAGGAGGAAATCGAGCTGATCCGCAAGAGCTGCTTGCTGGTTTGCCGTACCCTCGCGCATGTGGCCTCCATCATCCGTCCGGGCATCAGTGGTTTGGAAATTGACCAGGCTGCCGAAACTTTCATTCGCGACCACGGTGCGGTGCCCGCTTTCAAAAATTTCCGTGGCAATGCGCCTACGCCCTTTCCAGCCAGTTTGTGCGTCTCCATCAACGAAGTGGTGGTACACGGCATTCCTACGGCCAAAACCATCTTCCAGGACGGCGACATCGTATCCGTTGACTGTGGGGTTTCCTGGAATGGCTTTTTTGGCGATTCCGCTTACACTTTTCCCCTGGGCAACGTAAGCGAAGCAACCATGAAACTTTGCCGCGTCACCAATACTTCTCTGTACAAAGGAATTGCCGAGGCCGTAGCGGGCCACCGCTTAGGTGACCTGAGCTTTGCCATCCAGCACTACTGTGAACGCGAACACGGCTACGGCATTGTGCGCGAACTGGTAGGCCACGGCATTGGCCGCAACCTGCACGAACCACCGGAAGTACCCAACTACGGCAAACGTGGCAAAGGAATCCAATTCAAAGAGGGCCTCACCCTGGCCATCGAACCAATGGTGAACCTAGGCAAAAAAGACGTACTCACCGCTAAAGACGGCTGGACCATCTTCACCCGCGACCGCAAGCCTTCCGCTCACTACGAACACACCGTGGTGGTGCGCAAAGGCAAAGCCGAAATCCTCTCGGACCATTTCATGATCGAAGAAGAGATCGCAAAGAATACCGAGGTAAGGTATGTAGGGTTTGAGCAGTAAGGCTGCGACCATGCTTTAGTAAAAGATAAGGAACACCCCGGATCGGCTTTTTGGCTGGTTCGGGGTGTTTTGGTTTTTTTGTGGCAAGTGCACATTTGACAAGCAAGCAAAATTTACTTATTTTTGAAAAAAAATCCAAGATGTCTATCTCTGTTGCTGACATACTCAAAAAACCCAACGCCCTTGCGCTCGTACAAGAGGCTTCCAAAGCATTGGAGGCCGAGCAAAAAAGGCGTGCGGAATTTCGTGAATGGATTTCTGAAGACATCAAGGCAGAATTCATCAATGGGGAAGTGGTCATTCATTCTCCTGCCAAGCTGGGGCATATTGATGCTACTGGTAACCTGTGCGACTTGCTCAAAGCATTTGTTTTGCATCATAAACTGGGGAAAGTTACCAGCGAAAAATCAATGGTGGTCCTTACCCGGAATGATTATGAACCGGATATTTGTTTTTGGAGTACGGAAAAAGCTGCTCATTTTAACCGCGACACCATGCTTTTTCCTTCGCCTGATCTAATTGTAGAAGTGTTGTCAAAAAGTACCCAAAGACACGACCGTAAAACAAAATTTGAAGACTATGCAGAACATGGGGTCCTAGAATATTGGATGGTTGACACCAAACGGCAATTAGTAGAGACCTTCCTACTGCTTACCCCAACAGATAAGTCGTATGTGCCCAATGGTAAATTCGGCTTGAACGATGAATTAGCGAGCACCGTAGTCAAGGATTTTGTGATTCCTGTTAAAGCGATATTTGATGACGAGGTCTATTTGGAGGTTTTGATGAAAATTCTTGCTAGTGCAACGAGAACAAAATAATAGGCCATTACCAACGCGATTTTTTTGTCTAAATCAGAATTTGCAGGATTAAAGAATTCCAGAATTACGTGCGTGATGTTGACCAAAACAAGAATTTTAAAGAATTAGAGAATTGGACCGCTTTTCACGCAGAGCGTGACACGGCACGCCAAGGCGTGACTCTGTGCGCTGGTCTAGGACTAACATGAAGCTGCATCGTGTCGTTCACGGCTTAGTTACAGAGCGCTTATTTTCGCTTCTCGAAAAGAGAATGAAGCCAGATCAATAGTAGATCTTGAGATGACAATTTAGCCCTTTGGCTTTCGTTTGAGAAGATGAATGTATGATTAATAACAGCGTAAACTACATATCATGGCTCCCATTCACGCAATGTTCCTGCTCTTAATCCCACAAATAGGGTTATACATCTTGCTCGATAAGTACAACTTGAAGGATTGGAAGTTTTTGGTTTTGGGAATCTTGATCATTTTGAACTTTTCTCTCTTGCCTCGATATTTTGTATCGCAATTGCAATTAGATCATGTAAGGTGCGGAATGCCTGCATCTGCGATTGTGATTGGTTTTTGGTTTTTTGGTAATGGGATAACTATTTTAGCCCACTGTTTGTATGCAGTTTGGGCGAAAAAGAAAAGAGCGGTTTAACCCAGAATTGTCCCATTTTAATAAATCGAACCTTTACACACCACCCATGCTATCATTCACCTTAAAAGACCTCTGGTTCTTTGACAAATAGTGTGGAAAGGCATGCATTCCATTTCAGCCCTTACCAGCCCAAATACCTTAGCGTGTGCTGTCTCCTGGGCTGAATGTTGCCAGCAAATTGAAGCAATCAAAAGTCTTCAGGCCCTTGCATCAGTTCATTAATGGAACAAGATTTTTACTAAAATTCATTCTGAACAAAATACTTAACCACATGATTTGTCAAAGAACCAAACCTCTTTGCAGACGAAGACTTCAACATTGTCAACAAAGCCTTGGTGTATAAAATTTTGATCTTAGACAGCGGCCATATTAGTTGGTCAATTTTTGGACGGACCCGAAGCGAGCCTTTGATGCAGCAGCAAATAGAATATCTCTGCCTAAATCCAGTTCTATGACTTTTTGGGCGTACCATAATCTTAATGTCTGATCATCGAGTTTATCGAGAAGTGTGATGTTATTACGCCAAGGAATCAGTGCAACAGTGCGTTGCGCTAATGATAAATCTGTTCACGCGGCTGCAAATTTTGCAACGAATGGATCGACTTCGGCCTACTCAGGATTAGTCCCACTGATTTTTCAATGATTGTAATTTCCGATACAGATTAGAAAACCCAACTACACGCACTAATTTCTTGGTCCAATTATGCCGTTTTCCGATGGCTATGCTACTTTTGTAGTAATCAGGCTTAGTAGTAGGCAAACTGCTAAGAAATCTCAGCTCATCTGTCATGAACCACCACTGCTTAAACTGCGATCTTGAATCCACTGGCAAATTCTGCCCCAATTGCGGGCAAAAGACCAGCACGCATCGGTATTCATTGGAGTACTTTTTGCTGAACGACCTCGTCCGCAACCTCATTCCGATCGACAAAGGCTTTTTTTATACCATCAAAGAACTGTTCACACGCCCAGGACATAGCATCAGGGCATTTGTACAAGGCAAAAGAGCCAAGCATTTCAACTATTTCACCTTCATTCTGCTGGTCATTTCCATGAACCATTTTGCCGGAAGTCTCTCGGAGGTCAAGTTGGTCGACGTCACCAGCTATTCGATGAACAGCAATGAAGTTGTGGCCAAGTTTGAAAAAATGTCCAGAGCGTATCCACAGTTGTTCACTTTGCTGCAAATCCCCTTTTTGGCATTGTTCAGCTACCTGTTTTTTAGAAAAAGCAAGCAAAATTTGACCGAAAACCTGGTACTGAATACCTACAAAACCAGTGCCGAACTACTGCTTTCTGCCTTGTTTACCATGATTAGTGTAGTGTACAAAAATATTGCGGTATTGAGTCATCTATACAGTGTGGTTGCTGTGCTGGCACTGAGCTACTCGGTTTGGTTTTATTACCAATATTTCTCGGTTTTTGGCTACTCTAAGGTAGGTCTTTTGATTAGGAGTATACTCACAACTGTCATTATCACTTTGGTTATTTCGGCTGTTTCTGTATTTGCAATTGGAGTGCAAGATGGATTTAATGATGCAAAGTAGTTGGCAATCAGCCTTTTGAAGCGCAGAGAACCAAAAATCTTTTGTCTGAACTGTGATTTTTGTGATTTTTTTGACTTACCTGAGGCCAATTTGGCGATGACTATGTTAGCTGCCAAGGTTTACGCCCTCACAGGACAAGTCTTTGGCCTAAACTTTTATCATTTCCCCCTTCATACTTCACAGTTCATCAATCATCATTCGTACTTCAAAAAGTCAACGTCAAGTGAGCCGCACTCTCACTAATAACTCATAACTCCCGCACTCCGCCTTTCATCACCAATTTCACCTTCCGTAGATCACTGATGTTTTGGCTTGGGTTGCCCTCAACGACGACAATGTCTGCGAGCAAGCCTGGACGGATATTTCCCAACTCAGCAAGCCCAAAGACCTTTGCATTGACGGAAGTCACTGATTTCAGTACTTCCAGAGGCTTCATGCCATAATTTACCATCATTTCCAGTTCGCGCACGTTGTCTCCGTGGGTGAATACGCCTACATCGCCGCCAGCGGCAATGACTACTCCTGCATCCAGGGCTTGTTGGAAGGTTTTGCGTTTTTGTACAATGCGCTCCGGCTCTGGCTCCTGGCCTTTGCGCCAGCCTCGGTACTGCGAAATGGCATCGCCAGCGGCCAGGGTAGGGCAGAGTGCCACTCCTTTTTCGGCCATCATTTTGAACACTTCCGGGGTGCCTGCGTCGCCGTGCTCGATGGTCGCTACTCCCGCCAAGGTGGCGCGCCTCATGCCTTCGGCGGTGCCTGCGTGGGCCACTACCACCCGGCCACTGCTCGCTGCGGTTTCGACGATCAGTTTCAGTTCTTCCAGCAAAAAAGTGGGACGAGCTTCTCCAAACAAGCCCCAACGGTAATCGGCGTACACCTTCACCACATCGGCTCCTTTGCCGATTTGGGTACGCACGGTTTTGATCAAATCATCGTGACCGTCGGCTTCGTCCGCGCCTTGGGGTACGTCAATGTGCGCCGCAAAGCCCTTGGGGCCATAGCTGCCCGTAGCCACAATGGCTGGGCCAGCCACCAACATGCGTGGGCCAGGGATGATCCCTTTTTCAATGGCTTTTTTGAGGCCCACATCGGCATAAGCTGCTCCCTCCGAGCCCAGGTCGCGGACGGTCGTAAAGCCTGCTTCCAGGGTTTTGCGGGCGTGTACGGTGGCGCGGGTTACGCGTTCTGCTTCCGATTCAGCGAGTACCTGGTCGTTCCAACTCGTTTCGTCGTAGGGGTGCAAGAGCAGGTGCGAATGGCCCTCAATCAGCCCGGGTAAAAGGGTCGCCCCCGGAAAATCCAGTCGCTTGGCATAGGCTGGAACCTTGACTTGGTTCAAAGGCCCTGCTGCGCTGATTCGATCACCTTCAACCACCACCACCCAAGACTCATGGAAGCTTTGGCCGTCGAATACGCGTGCCGGGACGAGGAGGTAAGCGCTTCGGTTTTGGGCTGAGAGATGAATGGTAGGTAAGATCAGGACAAGGAAGCAAATGAATATTTTCTGGCGCATAAGCTTGGTGGTATTGGTACAAGTAAGGGAGTTCCAAAATAAAAATATACCCAAGACGCATGTTTTAGGTTCTACCAAAACCCTACTGTAGTTGAAATGTTGAAGGGTTGAAATGTTGAAAAGAGGAAACCTGAATGGTGTCAAAGCACAATGGATTTGGGTATTTTATTTTTTGTTTGCCCCCTAAAAAGGTTTTGAAGATCAAACCAGAATTGCCAATTTACGAATTTTGATCTTCAATTACTGCATTTACAGTTTATGGTTGATTTTCACAACTATCCAAGCAGTTCATATTTTGCCCAAAAAGGCCGCTTTTTTGCCTCAAAACCACTTGTTGAATGTTTACTGATGCTTCAAGTCCCAAAGCCACCACGTAATTTGACGAAATCAACCTTTCTGGCACTCAGTATGTTTTTCCCTTTAAATTCACCCACTCAATTGTATTCAAGTGAAACAGGTACTGCGCCAACAAATTGAAAGAATCAGCCCACTGACCGATGAAGAGTTTGAATACATCTGGTCGCATTTTACCTATAAAAAATACAAAAAGCACCAGTTCGTCATTCAGGAAGGTCAATCTGTCGATTTCGATTATTTTATCCTGAGTGGTTGCTTGAAATCGTATAGCATTGATGAAAAAGGCAAAGAACACATCATCTTGTTTGGGATGCAGGATTGGTGGATCAGCGATTACGAAGCTTATTATTTTCAAACTCCAGCCACGGTGAATATCGACTGCGTTGAAGCCACTGAATTACTCTGCCTCAGCTATCAAAACCGGGAGAAATTATGTAAGGAGATGCATAAAGTTGAGCACTATTTTCGCAAAAAAAACAATAAACGCAGTATAGTATTGCAAAAAAGAATATTGTCTTTGTTGAGTGACAATGCCAAAGAGCGGTATGATAAACTCCTTGAACAATACCCACAATTGTTTCAAAAAGTACCCAAACACCTGATCGCTTCCTACCTGGGGGTAAGCCGCGAAACCTTGAGCCGCCTCAACACCAAAACAAATGGTGTGATCTAGCTCACAAAAAAGCTGTGAGTTAGGTCCTTTCTGAAGATTACCCGATGCCTGACCTTTGTGCCATCACTTTTAAACAAAGTAAAAACTTAGCCCAACGGTTTCGAGACAAAAAAGATGATAATTTTAGTCCCATCAAGCCATTTTTTGGAGTCGATGCCCAGCATCGGCGTAAAAAAATGGTGCAGAAGGGGCAGAAATTGGCCTTTTTTGGCCGAAATGTGAGTGGGGTAAGCTTTTACTAACACAAAGTAAATGGCAAATTTTCAAATTCAAAAAGCCAGCAGTGCAGTCAATTGGACAGGCAAAAAAGTACTGGGCCTACACACTGGCAGTATTGAAGTGAATCAAGGATTCCTTCAGACTCATGGTAATCTCTTGGAGGGCGGCGAAGTCGAAATTGACATGACCTCCATTGTTATTGCCGATATTGAAGATGCAAAAACCAGGCAAGAGTTTCTGGCACATCTGCGAAACGATGACTTTTTCTCAGTTGACAAATTTAAAACCGCAAAACTGGTCATCACAGGCGCTACCCAAACCGAACTCAATCTTTTTGAGGTAAATGGCAACCTGACCATCAAAGACATTACGCATCCTGTTCAATTCAAGGCCAAGGTGGAAATCCTCACTGATTATTTGCACTCAATGGGCGAGATCATCATCGACCGGACCAAGTACAACATCCGCTATGGTTCCGGCAAATTCATCAGTAACTTGGGTGACAAGCTGATCTACGATGACTTTGTGTTGCAATTCAAACTGGTCGCGCACAAGGCGAACTGATTTTTGGTAGTACAAAAAATCACTGCAAGTATGAAAAGGCGAAGCGCCATCAAAGCCATTGCAATCAGCAGCGCGATCGGCGCTTCGCTACCTTCGATTGCCCATTTCTCATCAACGACTCAAAAAAAGACCATGTGGAACAAAACAAAATTCACTGAACTATTGGGCATTGATTACCCGATTGTACAAGGCCCTTTTGGGGGAGGCTTGTCTTCGGTCAGCCTTGCGAGTACGGTGTCCAATGCTGGCGGTTTGGGCTCTTATGGCTGTCAACCATTTTCTGCGCAAGAAATCATCGATACCTGTTTAGAAATAAGAAAACACAGCAACCAGCCCTTTAATGTCAATTTGTGGGTCAATGACCGGGACGCCAGATTGGCTACGTTTGACGAGGAGGCTTATGCTAACTTGTGCAACTTGTTCAAGCCCTATTTTGATGAACTAGGCTTACCTGTTCCCGCCAGGCCGAGTAATTTGGGGGCCAAATTTGAAGAACAAGTAGAGGCTGTTTTTGAAGCCAAGCCCGCAGTTTTTAGTTTTGTGTACGGCATTCCTTCCGCTGAAATATTAGAAAAATGCAGGTCTTTGGGCATCAAAACAGTAGGGGCTGCTACCACCGTGGATGAAGCGATTGCTTTGGAAAATGCAGGGGTTGATGCGATCGTCGCTACTGGATTTGAAGCGGGTGGGCACCGGGTGTCTTTTTTGAGGCCTGCGGAAGAATCACTAACTGGTACTTTTGCCTTGATTCCGCAAGTAGCGGATGCAGTAAAAATTCCCATCATTGCGGCGGGTGGAATAGCTGATGCCAGGGGGATCAAAGCTGCGTTGACCTTGGGGGCCGATGCGGTGCAAATGGGAACCGCTTTCCTGGCAACCCGGCAATCGAATGCTTCACAAGACCACAAAAACATCCTGTTTTCTCCCGAAGCCAGGCTCACTACCTTGACAAAAGTATTCACTGGGCGGCTTTCGAGGAGCATCAGGAATCGGCTTACGGAAGAGTTGAAGGCGAATGAGCATTTGTTTGCACCTTATCCCCTGCAAGGCAAATTCATGACTCACCTAAAGGCTTACCCTGCAACGGCCAATAGCAATCCAGATTTTAAGTCTTTTTGGGCTGGGCAAACGGCCTCTTTGCTGAAATACTGGGATGCCCAAGAATTGATGGCTGCAATGGTTGCGGAAATGAACAAGTAGTAGTAGGGGTTTACAATTGAAATGCCAATTGTGTGGTTTTGCCAACAAAAACGCTATATTACCTGGCATACCTTCAAGGCACAATTTTGTTATGGTATCTATAAAAATCCAGAAAACCGGATTCAAAAACATCGCCCACCTGCGCGACCTCTACCTCCAGGAATCCAATTTTCAGGTGCGCTACGATTCCTACCATGCCAGAGGCTGGGCCGATTATTATGTGGTACAAGTGGGGGAGGAGCGCATTGGCTACGCTGCGGTCAAAGGGCTGGAGGAGCGCAACGACAGAAATTCGGTTTTTGAGTTTTACCTGATCCCTTCATATCGGCATCTAGCAGCTGCGTTTTTTGCCGCTTTTTTGTCCCAAATTAAGGTCAAATGGATCGAAAGCCAGAGCAATGATGAGCCTTTGACTGCGCTGTCGTACGAGTTTGGCAAAAACATCAACACCGAGGTAATCTTGTTCAAAGACCAGCTTACCACCCATTTGGCCATCGAAAACGTTCAGTTTAGGAAACGGGAAGCAAGTGATCAGCTTTTTGAACACAGTTCTGAACCCGAAGGAGACTATGTTTTGATCAAAGATGGACAAGTTGTGGCCACCGGGGGCTTGCTGACCCACTACAATTTCCCATTTGCCGACTTGTACATGGAAGTTCATCCCGAGCAGCGCCGCAAAGGCTATGGAAGTTTGCTTTTGCAAGAAATAAAAACAGCTTGCTACCAGGCTGGTCGGGTGCCTGCGGCGCGTTGCAATTTGGAGAACAAAGCTTCCAAGGCGACCTTGTTGAAGGCGGGATTTGCGGTGGCGGGGTATTTGCTGGTGGGGGAGTTGAGATAGTCAAATTTTTCTTGGAACGCTCTCATTTTCGATGTTCTTTTGCACAGACCATGAAAATACGAGATACAAGGACTGATTCATGTTTATAGCAGCTCAAGTAATAGGGGTTTGGAAGTAGAATTTCCATCTTATGCTCAAACCTGTTGACTTCGAAGCACATGAAAACTATCGTCCTTTGGCCGCTATTCATTTTTCTTTCCATTTTCTTCGGCCTTTATCCGCTGGTTTATTATTTCTCAGACCAGGTGTCAGATTTTTTGTCCAACAAACCTGAAGAAATACGCAATAGCTTACTTTGGCAAATCGCGTTCAACATCCACATCATTTCAGGTGGCATTTCCTTGCTGATTGGTTGGGCCCAGTTCAACAAGCGCTTGCGGACAAAGTACCTGAATGGGCATCGCCTCATCGGTAAAATTTACCTGGTAAGCTTTATCCTTTGCAATTCGGCAGGTTTGAGCATCAGTTTTTTTGCTGAAGGTGGTTGGATCGCCAAGTTGGGCTTCATTGGCTTGGCCAGTATTGCTTTGACCTGTACTACGCTCGGTTATCTGTCCATTGTAAGGGAGGATGTCCAGCAACACCAACGTTGGATGACCTACAGCTATGCAGCTTGTTTTGGAGCGGTCACCTTGCGCTTGTGGATGCCGTTGCTGAATATGTATTTCCAGGATTTTCTGCCTGCATACCGCATGGTGGCCTGGTTAAGCTGGGTGCCCAATTTGCTGGTGGCTTATTTGATTAATTGGAGTACTTTTTCAAAAGAGAAAGTACCGCTAAGCCTCTGAGTTGGGCTTCTTTTTACACTTTTTTGACCATCACAACAATAATAGGCCCCTATTGAGCCGTTTTACAAGCGCATAACTAAAGTTTTTTACGGGATTATGAAGGGGGTGAAAGGGGTAAAACCTGCTTTCACCTTTTCTTTTTTTGGAAAATGAAAAGTGGGCCCCCAACCACCATCGAAGACCCACTTCTTAACCTCTCACCTAGCGCTTCACCACCTTCCTTGCACTCACCCTATTTCCAGCCCGCAGTTGCAGTACATAAGTGCCCGCAGGCAGGCCCTCCAGGCTCAGTTGTTGGCGTGTGGTGCCTGGACCCAGGGTCCATTTTTCTTGCTTCACTTGGCGGCCTAATAAATCCTGGATTTGCAGCCACACTTCCTGCCGCTTGTCCTGCTGTACTTCGATCATCAGGTTATCGGCGAAGGGGTTGGGGTAAATCAGCAATTGTTCGTCCTTGAGCAATTCGTCCTTGGTATTGGTCAAAATTCGGCGACCTGTGGCAAAAGGGATCCCCCAGGTATAATTGCTGCGATAAATGGTAGGGGCAGCAGTGCCCGCGTTGATTTTGTCGGTAGCCAGACTGACTTGGGCCACCACATCCGCCCCACTCGAACTGCGGGCGTTGAAAAACACTTGGTTGTCGGTCACGTTGTAGCTGGGGAAACCGATGTCTACATTGTCTTCGTAAATGGTGCCCACATCCCCGCTTTCGAGATTGACGGCCAAAACGCTGTATTCATCCCTGGAGTCGATTTGCCCGTTGCCATTGGCATCAACGATGTAATCGAAGGTAAAAATGTAGGGAGTATTTTTGGCAAAAGCTGGGTTGCCCACGTTTTCACCTTCTTCCAAGCCAGTGAAGATTTTCTGGATTTTGCCGTCGCCAAAAGTCCTGCTGGTATTGTTCCACACATTGAGCAGGCCCATGTCCCAGTAATTATAGGCGCTAAATCCGCTGAGTTTGATCTCGTTGTAAGCATCGTACAAGATGGTTTGACCGCTCAGGTCCCAGTCCATGGCGTCGGCACCTACTACTTCACCACTTTGTACGCCTTCGGTAAAGGTCGGGTTGAACAGCTGAAATTCCTTGCTATTGTTGCTGCTGCGGGTCAGGTCGATGACGGTGATGCGATCGGGGCGGGTGGTGGCGATGACCGCCAAGCGATTGCCGTCTTTGGAAATAGCGATGCTTTCCCAGATGCGCTCTTTGCTCAGGGTACCCGTATCCCAGCGCGATTGCGCCCAGTCGATTTCCAGGTAGCGAATTTGTTTGCGCTTGTTGATGAACACGATTGTCTCGCCATTGTCTGAAATGCTGGGTTTTTTGCCAATGCCATCTGCAAAGGGTAAGTCCAAAACCACCCCATTGCTGGTGTTGAAAATGGTCATGCCCAGTTCATCGCCTTTTACTGCCAACACAAAGTTGGTGCCTCGGTTGGCGTTTACATCGGAAGGTGGGGCAGTAGAAGTACCTGCCACAATGCCTACTGCATCAAAAGCCTCTTCCGCCGATTTGGCCATCACATCGCCCCCACGCTCGCGGGCGGCGCGTACCACCGCAATGCGGGCATCCACAAAGCGCGAAGAGCGGGTCAAGTATTTGCTGAGGGCTGCAAAGAATACCTGCTCGGCGTTGGGTTTGCCTACTTTACCCGCAAAAACCACAAAAGCCCGATTGGGAATGCCGCTGTTGATGTGTACACCTCCGTTGTCTTCAGTGCCCGTGTAGCGTTGGCTGTATGTGGCGGGCTGCCAACCTGGATCATTCAGGCTGCGGCCACCATTGTTGGGGTTTTCCATGTCGCGTAAGGCACCACTCGGAAAGGCACTAATCTGTACCACGTCTTCGCCGATTTTCCAGTCGTCGCGGTCGATCATGGCCCCAAAAATATCGGCAAAAGACTCGTTTAGCGCTCCCGATTCGTTTTCGTAGTTCAGGTTAGCCGTGTTCTGGATCACCCCGTGAGACATTTCGTGCCCAGCCACGTCCAAGCCCCTCGCCAGGGCTTTGAGCTCGCTTTTTCCATTGCCATAAAACATGGCCTCGCCATTCCAATAAGCATTGTCGAGGGCGCTGCCATCGTCATCAGCTACGTTGATCAGGGAGATGATGTTGCCGCCCCGTCCGTTGATCGACAAGCGGTTGAAGGTTTTTTTGAAATAATCATAAGCCACTCCGGCATTGTAGTGCGCACTAATGGCGGTAGGGTTGTTCCAAGTGTTGTTGTTGCTGGTAAGGAAAAAAGCCGAGCCCTCGGCGGTATTGCGCAAGTCGAGCGTAATGACGGCCCCTTCAGGCTCGTCCGGCATTTTGGAGACTGTAGGTTGGAACATGTCTTTGCTGCCATCGAGCAAAAAATAGGTCGTGCCTACCAAGTAGGTATTGATGTTGCGCCTTACCCCCAACAAGTCGGTGGCTTGGGCGGTGGCAGGGCCGTCAACAGCGCTGGGCTTATTCAAAAGTTGGTCTTCCGCAATGCTCAAGTGGCCGTGGGCATGGGGTTCAGTTTTGCCTACTGCATGGTTGAACTTGCATACCAAGGTGTGTTTGTGCAAAACTTCTCCCGTTTGCGCGTCCATAAAATAAGCCCAACGGGACAAAAAGCTGGGCGCAATTTCAAAATACCAGCACAAAGTTGCCTCCTCCTTGCGCACTTGTGGATGGTAAATTACCAGTTGTTTTTTGGCGATTTGCTGACCAGCGGCGAGTATTTCTTGTGGGCCAAAACTGCGGATTTTTTCGGTTTTGCCGATGTCATCCATCACCAGCTTCAAGGCATTGGCTTCATTGATTTTTGGGCTCACATTCTTCAACTGTGGGCTGGCAAAATAACGGCCATTGAACATGTACACCTGTTCGTTTTTGAGGTGCAAAAGTACTTCTGCGCCATAAACTTCTACGCCTCGGTACTGTTGGCGCAAGCGCAGGTGGCTTTGTTCGACTTCGTCTTTGCTTTCTTGAACCAGCACAAATTCAGCGCGTGGGTCGCTGAGTTTCAATTCGCGTTTGAAAAAATCGAGGTATTGTAGGCCCTTCTGGATCAGCGGAGCCCCGCGTAGTTCGGGCAAGCCGTTGGGGCTGCCCTCGATCAAAATCGGCAATTCTGTGCTTGGATCGTAAGTGATTTGCACTGGGTTTTGCAGTTGGCGGTCTTTCAATTGGGCCTGGGGTAGGTTTTGATAGTCCAGGTTCGGTTGGACAGGTGACGCACTGTTTTCTTTGATCCAGTGCTTAGGTATGGTGAAGGAGTTTTTCACCGATTCGGGAATGGGGTCACTGCTGCCACGTTGGGGCGGGGTTTTGTATTGGGCAAAAACTTCGGTGCCTACAATTAGCAATACTAGTAGCAAAAGGTAGTTTTTTTTCATTGTTGGTGTTGTTGAATCCTCCAAATTTAGTGTTTTTTGGGAATGTGACAGGAAAACAAGAAAGATTGGTGCAAGAAGGCAACGTAATTACAAGCTTCTTTGTCTATCTATCACACTTGAATAGCTCATGCAAGTACTTCCAGCGCCTGTTTTGAGGCCATACATCAAGCATTTCATCCTGCTGAAATGCACAGACATGGCTGCCCAGCAATTTCGCTTTTTTGCAGATGGGAGCATGAGTATGGTGTTGACTTTTCAGGACTCTACTTTGAAATTGAAGCAAGCCAATGGAGATTTGCAAAAATTGCCCCTTGGTTTTTTGTATGGCCACAACAAGCAGTACCAAGATGTTCAGATTGAAATCAACACAACTTTGGTGATCGTCGTTTTTCAACCCGCTGGGGTCAAATCCTTGTTCGATCTAGCGCCTCAGGAAATACAAGATTCATTCTTGGACTTAAAAGACTTGTTTGGCAGCATTTTGGAGGATTTGTACGAAAAAATTAACCAAACCTCAGCGATGATCCAAAAATTGGATGCGCTGAATCAATTTTTTAGCGCTTTTCTCCCCAAGAAAAGCAGGCAGGCGAATCCCATTTTATATTTTTCATTACAATACTTGATCGAAAACAAAGAGGAATGCTCCATTGCCACGCTAAGCGAAAAAGTAGGCTATTCGGAACGGCAAATTGAAAGGGTTTTTCAGGAATTCGTAGGCATCAGCCCCAAATCCTACAGCAACATCATCCGATTTCACCATTTTCTCAGCCTTCTGCGATCTGATTCCAATGGTTTCAACCTGACTGAACTATGCTACACTGCTGGATACTATGACCAATCTCATTTGATCAAAGAATTCAAGAAAAAAGTGGGAATCAAGCCTTCTGCTTATCTCCAAACTACCCAGAAATTAACTTCAAATTTTATCGAAATTGTGCGGTGATTCACGATGTCGGGTTTTTACAATTTTTCCATTTTCCTGGCCCTTAATTTTGTCAAAAAAACATGCATAAGCTAAAAATATCCACCGCCCAGTTTGAGCACAAAAGTGGCGACAAGGCTTACAACCTGAGTAGAATCGACGCTCTGGCCCAAAAAGCGGCCCAAGCAGGCTCACAAGTAGTCGCTTTTCACGAGTGTTGCATATCGGGTTATACCTTTGCTAGGGAGCTTTCACGAGAGCAAATGCTGGACTTGGCCGAGTTGATTCCGGATGGTGAAAGTATTCAAAAATTGACCGCGATTGCGCGGAAGCACGACCTGGCCATCCTGGCGGGTCTGTTTGAAAAAGAGGCAGATGGCGACTTGTACAAAGCTTACGTCTGTGTGGACAAAAATGGCCTGGTGGCCAAGTTTCGCAAGCTGCACCCTTTTATCAATCCACACGTCAAACCCGGCAATGCCTATTGCGTTTTTGAGCTCCTGGGTTGGAAATGTGGCATCCTGATCTGCTACGACAACAACATCATCGAAAATGTACGGGCTACCAAATTGCTGGGTGCCGACCTCATTTTCATGCCCCATGTGACCATGTGTACGCCTTCTACTCGCCCCGGCGCGGGTTTTGTGGACCCCCAATTGTGGGAAAACCGCGAAAATGACCCCACTTCGCTGCGCCTGGAATTCGATGGCATGAAGGGCCGCGAATGGCTGATGAAATGGTTGCCCGCACGTGCTTATGACAACGGCATTTACGCCATTTTTTCCAACGCCATCGGCATGGACCACGACCAGTTGAAAAACGGCTGCTCTATGATCATCGACCCCTTTGGCGACATCCTCGCAGAATGCCGCAACCTGGGCGACGACGTAGTGACGACCACGATCAGCCCTGAAAAACTCCAACAAGCGGGTGGCTACCGCTACACCAAAGCCAGAAGACCGGAGCTTTACCGCGATATTTTGGGGCAGGAGCATGAGGCGGAGCAGAAGGTGGTGTGGCTGTAGTTGAGTTGAGGAGTTGAGAGGTTGAGGAGTTGAGAAGAGGGGCTTCGAGTTTTGGTTTTTTAGGGAAATGTGCCGCCGGATACTGTGTGTATTTGGCTGTACTTTTTTTGGGACTCACCCATATAAACAG
Organism: Chitinophagales bacterium; assembly: GCA_013299105.1. GTDB lineage: Bacteria > Bacteroidota > Bacteroidia > Chitinophagales > Saprospiraceae > Haliscomenobacter. The sequence continues at coordinate 184,673 of JAAFJY010000004.1, forward strand.
TACCTTTACCAAATGGAGTTCGTAGTTTAACTGGAAAAACACTGAATCAACATTTCTGAGTTGGAGGTTCAAACCCTCTCGATGCTCCTACTTGCACTTACATGCTGAAATTCCTATCGACCAAAACAAGTGTTGTTTCCTACCCATATAAACAATACCTTTGCCAAATGGAGGTCGTAGTTTAAGTGGAAAAACACTGGATAGCTAATCCTGAGTTGGAGGTTCAAATCCTTTCGATGCTCCTAAATTATAAAAAAACTGGCCTAAATTCTGATTGACAAGAGCAATTATCGTTTCCTACCATTACAATTAATACCATTTGCTAAATGGAGGTCGTAGTTTAAGTGGAAAAATGCGGGACAGCAAATCCGAGTTGGAGGTTCAAACCCTCTCGATACTCCTACCTTAGTTTGAGCCTATTATTATGGATGAATTTCCTTTCAGCCCTGCAGAATGGGAGGCTTGCCTCAAAGTATTAAAAGCGCTGCAAGAAGACCCATTTCACAATCCCGATAATCAAGCATTCAAGACACTTTTTAGCTCGATTCACAAAAAGGTTAGGAAAGCATCGCGCAATCATGCGCTGCAGGAACAACTTGCTCGTCAGGATGCTGAGTTGATCAAAAGTACGAGCATTGTAAAAAATGCAATCAACAATACCACCCATTATCGGCATGAAGCCCAGCGAGGCACGGCCTACGGCGAATTAAACTCGCCGGAAAATTGCTACGTTTGCAACAACCCATACCAGCAATTGCATTTTTTCTACCATCGGCTTTGTCCAGCTTGTGCTGAGGAAAACTACGCTTACCGACAACTGCCCGTCGATTTGCGAGGTTGGCAGTTCATCATCACGGGAGGACGGGTCAAAATTGGGTACGCCACTGCGCTCAAGTGCCTGCAATCGGGAGCCAAAGTGCTGTTGACTACTCGTTTTCCCGCATTGGCCTGGGAACAATTCAGTCAGGAGCCCGATTTTCAGGAATGGCGCGATAGGCTCACGATTTATGGCTTGGACTTGCGCAACCTCAAGGCAGTGGATACTTTCTGTCAATACTGTTTTGAAAACCTTGCCCATTTAGACGTCCTCATCAACAATGCTGCACAAACAATCAAATACCCAGATACCTACTATCAGCCTTTGATTCAACGTGAGGGACACTTATTGAAAGCACATGCCAATCCGCAACTCTTGGGCAATCCGACACCAGTAGCGGCCCCGCAAGCCCAACTAATGACACCCCAAAACTGGCAAGAACTGCCACTGAATCGCTTTGGACAGCCCATAGATTTTCGCGAAAAAAACAGTTGGAATGCAACACTTACTGAGATAGGCTTGGAAGAGTTATTAGAGGTGAACCTAATCAACCATATTTCACCTTATGTACTTATTTCAGCCTTAACTCCGCTTCTAGAGAAAAATCCCCGGCCTGAAACATTTATCGTCAACGTCACATCGTCGGAAGGGCAATTCAGTTATTCCAACAAAACGCCTCATCATCCGCACACCAATATGACCAAAGCCGCCCTCAATATGCTGACACGCACCTCAGCAGCGGAATATGTTGAGCGCAATATTTTTATGAATGCGGTGGATGTGGGATGGGTATCAACGGGCGCGAATGAGGAAAAACGCAGCCGACTGTTTGATCAACTCCGCATCCCGCCCCTGGATTCTGTAGATGGAGCTATGCGGACTTTACACCCCATTGTAGAAATTGCGTTCAAGGGAAGAAAAGATTTATTCGGCAAACTTTTGAAAAATTACCATGAAGTAGAGTGGTGATTAGGTCTCCACCTCCAGCATGCCAAAGTATTCGTCTTTGGTCAGTGGCCGAATCCTACCTTCGGGAATGACTTGTTGATTCATTTCGCAAATCAAAACATCACCTTGCCTTTTCAGCCTTTTGATGTATGGGATTACGTTTTCGTGTACCCTAAAAGTGGAGGCAATGGCCGCCAGTGGGTCGTCTTTGTATTCGGGGGATATCCAGAGCCAATGCTCGTGTTCGGTGGATGAACACCAACATTTGACGGCATAGATTTCTCTCGTTCTTCCAAAGCCTAGGAAAAAATCCGAACCAAGCAAATTGCCATCCGCTTGGTAAATTTCGTAGATGTTGTGTTTTCGGAAAGGTACTTTTTGCCCCTGCTCATCGTAACGAAAATAATTCAGTTCGATGCCTTCAGTGGCGATGCGTTCTGCGCCTAATTTTTCCATTAATACCGAAATGCCGATGTATTGGAAGGCAAAACGCCTAAGCAACCGATTTTCGATTTTGAAAAGCTGCTCATAGGTCAGGGGTTTTATTTTGGACCAAATTTTATCAAATGCAGCCAGGATTTTGGGTCGAGCAAACTCAGGGATGTCCCATTCGCGGTCAAACTCACGGTTTTCAAAACGCTGGATGGAATCATGGCTCATTTTTAGAATGGAGACCAAAAGGGGGAGGGGATGAGTTTGGAGATCAAGAAATGAGTTCCCTTCAAATTCACTGTAAACAATGAAGTTGTTTTCACTTAGCGAAAACCCTCGTTTTGCTTGATAAAATACGTCATCAACCTTATCTGTATAGTTTTGCCATTGTTCGTTATACGCTATCCTATCTACATGTTTAAGTTTAGGAAGCGTTTTTTCAATTAGCCGATTGTATATTTTTCGGGTAACAACCTGTTTTACGGATTCCAGTTTCGGGAGCACATAATCATAATTCCAGAGTCTTCCTCTTATTTCAGATAATTGAGGGAAGCCAAAATTATAGCTTATGTTTAAATCCCCTCCCAGAAAACGGAGTTCTGGATAAGCTGCATCAGGTACCAAATCTTGGTCTTTTATTACGGGGGGATTAACCGTGAAATCTCCCCGAATAGAATGCAATTTTGGAAATTTCATCCAAACTGTACTATTACACCTGAATTGTTGAACGATCTCTAGCTCGGGCGCAACTATGATGGAGTTATGGCTAATGTATAGGAGTTTTCCTACCTGTTTTAAGCTTGGAAAGAAAATATCGGTTCCAGCTACGTGCAATTTTCCCTGAATCTGTTCAAGGCGAGAAAAATCAATGTCGTAGCAAAAAAGGCTCTTATTTTCGTTACCAATTTTGACTTGGTAAGCAAATTCGAGTGAGGAAAATCGAATTCTGTCAGCATTAACTTGAATAATACCATAGATGTTTTTTGAGGTAATTTCAAGGTTTGGAGCATCAATGTTAAGGTTATAGCAACCATGTTCAGGTAAAGCATCTGCCTCAGCTTGTGTTTTAACTTCGATGAAAGGTAGTTCAAAAATGTTGGGAACAGAAGTTTCAATTTCCTTGGCTCCTTCAAATTTCCCAGCCCACAATAAGGTCGATAAATCAGTGGGCTTTAGGACGGTCAATTTCCCACCAACACGGTTCAGTTTGGGCAACTCAGCGCCTAGCTCATGCACATTACATGTACCCAAAACGATTTGTAAAACCGGAAAACAAGCGTTTGATGCATCAATCGACAAATCACCTTTTACTTCAAGCAAGTGGGGGAAACTGCAATTGACAGCCCTAACTTTGATGTTGCCATACCACTCAGTAATCGGTAGGACGGCATTTTTTAGGTAGATTTCCAACTGGATTGGTCCATCTTGAGTAGGGAGTGAAAATGATAGATCAGTTTCTGTTTTGATGCGGATTGTTTTCATGCGATGGTCAATGATATGGAGTATTCTAACTTCAGAACAAGTGCTCTGGTATTTTCAGTTCCCTCATAAAGCGGTAAAATTAGACCTACAAGAGCCGGGCTCGAACCGACACTAACATATTAGCTGTGCGCTGTCTTCCAATTAACTTACCTTACAGGTCCGTCACAAATTTAGTTGCGAAATGCTGCAAATAACAAGGACTACCACCTTTTTCAAAAAAATCAACAAAAAAAGTGCCGCCAGCTAACAAAACCGACAGCACTTTTTTCAGAGCCTCAAGGCCCCTCTCTTCAACATTTCAACCCTTCAACATTTCAACTTTATTTGTTCTTCCCCCCCTTCCTAACCTTCATGTTATCACTGCCTTTCGTTGTACCCGAAGTCGGTGGCTCGTCCATGATCAGGTTTTCGAGTTTTTCGACGTAAACCAGGCCAGTTTTTTCAACTTTAAAGGCTTCGTAGCTGCCATCACCTACCAACACCGAACCTTCTTTGTATTGACCTTTCATGGGGATCAGGTGGTCGAAGATGATCATGTTTTGGGCTTCATCCCAATTGAGGCGCACGGTGGCTTGGGCGCTGTACTCGAGCAAGAGGCGATTGACCGGGCCGTCATTGTTGGCGGTTTTGGGGAAAACCGGGGCCCCAAAAACCAGCTTATCGCCCTGAAAGCTCAATACGTCGATGAGCTTGCGACGGCGGAAAAAGGAATAAGTATCCATGCCAAAAAGCAAGTACTTCTTGCCTTCGGGGGTATCCAGGGCTTTGATGTTGTAATAAATGACCCCGTACCAGGATTCCGGCGAGAGGATGGCTTGTTGCACGTCCTCCACCTTGGCCGAACGGTCAACAAGTGGGAAAAACTTCAGCTCTGGGGTGTTCATTTGCACCGCACCATAATAATGATAGGTGCTGTCATTGACAAAAAGCTGCCAGGTGAAAATCCGAAAGGTGCTGTCGGGAGCATATTGGATCGACACCGTTTTCAGGCGATCGAATTTGTACTGGAAAGAGTTGTTGACCTTCAAAGCCCGTTTCAGGGTAATGATCATTTTACGGGTGGCCGAGAAGCGGCTATCGGGCAAAGAATCGTTCATAACCAGAAAAGCCATGATGCCCAGGGTGTCCTCGTAAAGCTTCAGTTGCTTTTGAGCGGCAGCAGGTAATTTGACTTTTTGGGCTTGCAGGTGGTCGGGCAAACATAAAATGAGCAGCAAGCTGATCAGCAGGTAACGCATAAGACGATGATTAAAGTAAGGCTGCTACAATAAACAACAAGATATGGTGAATGGGATAACGTATTTTAGACGCAAAAAAGATGCAGGGATAACGAAAAACCAGGATCAAAATATTGTTAAAAAGCCAATGGAAAATTTTGTTGCAAAAAAATCAAGCTAAAGCTGACAAATTTTTGACCAAAGCCAGCGCTTGAAGATGAAAATAAAGCTAGTTTGCTGAAAAATATTTAAAACTGATTATCAGTTGATTAGGTTTGAAATAAGCACAATTACTGACAATAAAAGGTGCTTGGGGATGACATCACGTGGCAAAGTTTAGTTCTCAAGCGAAGTGTTGCGTTCTACTTTTACATCACTGAAAGCAACAACCAAATTTAAAAAAGCACGCTGAAATAGCATGCAGCCATATTGAAACCAAATTTAGCTTTTTTCTCGCCCTACCAAAATCTTACCAAGTTAAAGAGATGTCGTCGAGGTTTCGATAGCAGTGTTGTGGCTGTGGTCGATCCAAACTTCGACGATTTTACAAACGCTGTTCAGCAGAGCCTGACCCTGTTGAATTTTCAATTAAAGCAAAAATTGTTCATTTCGAGGAGAAAAGTAAAGATTGGAGTTGTGGCCAATTTTTTTCCTTGGGCAAAAAAAAGCTTCTGGTAAGTTGTGGGTAACCAGAAGCCGAATAAGAAAACGGTAATCCATTTTCAACTAAAGCTGAGCAAAGTTACAACATTGCGCTCATTTTCTCAAATGTATTTTGGGAAATAGTAAATGGATTATGCCCACTCTTGAGGATCTAATTGATTTTCAAGTTGTAATGATTCATTTTCTAACCCAAATTTACATCAACCATGAGAATTTTTTACGGCGTATTGTCTGTGATTATGTTGGCATTGTCACTACCTACTTATGCTCAAGTCAGTGATACAACTTTGCAGGAATCTCTGGTTTCACGCTATAAGAAAGGCTGGCGTACTAAAATTGACTCAACTACTGAGACTCCACTCATCATAAGAGGTGCGGTGGATGCCTACTACATGTCAGGAAAAGCCCCGCTGCCAACCAGCTTTACGAATGGTGCCAATAATTCCTTCTCGCTGGGCATGGCCAACTTGATTTTGAGCAAAGAAGGAACTGTAGGTTTTTGTGCGGATATCGCTTTTGGTCCTCGTGCGGAAGGGGCCAATGGTGGCTTCGACGCCGATGGCAACATCACTACACTGACTATGATTAAGCAGTTGTACGTAACTTATGCACCAACGGATCGTTTGAAGTTCACATTGGGTAATTTCAGTACTTTCTATGGCTATGAGTTGATCGATGCGCCTTTGAACGTCAATTACAGCACTTCTTACTTGTTCTCGTATGGTCCGTTCTTCCACACGGGCTTCAAGGCCAATTTGGCTTTGTCTGACAAGTTTGGGGTAATGGTGGGCGTGTTTGGCGATACGGATACCAAAATTGACGTGGTCAAAGGCAAGCACATTGGTGGTCAGTTGTCTTACATCAGCGGCAAATTGTCGGCTTATGTCAACTACCTGGGTGGTCGCTACCTCGAAGCTACGGAAGACAATGCTGAAGTTTTCAGCAACCAGTTTGATTTGACGGCTACTTTCCAAGCCACCGATAAATTTGCGCTGGGTGTGAACGCTGCTCAACGAATGTTGAATGCGGGCGACGACAGCGATGCGGCCTGGGGTGGTGCGGCCTTGTATGCCAAGTATGCTTTCAGCGACTCATTCTTATTCGGATTGCGCGCTGAAACGATCAGCGACAAAGATGGTTTCTTGTTTGGTGAAGAAGACAACAACATCTTTGCTCTGACCGCATCTGGCAACATCAGCATCGGTAGCAACTTGAAGTTGATCCCAGAATTGCGTTTTGACAACGCCAAAGCGAACATTTACACGGGCTACAATGGCGATTCACTGAAAGCCAACTCAGTGTTCCTAGTAGCTGCGGTATACAGTTTCTAAGCCTTGAGCTGAAGAGGGTGCCTTGTAGCCTCTGACTCAAGGCGCTCTCAACTCTGACTTGCAAACATTTTGATAAACACAAACAATCATGGCAAAAGCAAAACTAGAGTACATTTGGTTGGACGGATACAAGCCGATGCAGAGCTTGCGCAGCAAAACCAAAATTGTAGACAATTTTTCTGGTAAACTGGAAGACTGCCCCATGTGGTCTTTTGACGGTAGCTCTACCGAACAGGCTCCTGGCAACTCTTCAGATTGCTTGCTCAAACCCGTTGCACTCTATCCTGACCCAACCCGCAACAATGGCTGGTTGGTGATGACCGAAGTACTCAATGCTGATGGTACGGCCCACGAAACGAATGGTCGTGCTTTGATCGAAGACGATGACGATGATTTCTGGTTTGGTTTCGAGCAGGAGTACTTCCTCTGGAACAGCGAAGCCAACCTGCCTTTTGGTTTCCCTGAAGGTGGTTATCCTGCTCCGCAGGGTCCTTACTATTGCTCAGTGGGATACGGCAAGGCTTATGGCCGCGACATCATCGAAGAGCACCTGGACATCTGCCTCGAGGCTGGCCTGAACGTAGAAGGCATCAATGCTGAGGTAGCCACTGGCCAGTGGGAATTCCAAATTTTTGCCAAAGGTGCCAAGTCTGCTGGTGACCAAATCTGGGTGGCCCGTTACCTGCTTGAGCGCGTTGGCGAAGCCCACGGGGTAGCCATCGAGTGGCACTGCAAGCCGGTAAAAGGCGACTGGAACGGCTCAGGGATGCACGCCAACTTCTCCAATACCGTATTGCGCACCGCTGGCAGCAAAGAAACTTACGAGAAAATCCTCGAAGCTTTCCGCCCGGTCATCAAAGAACACATCGAGGTGTATGGCCCCGACAACCACTTGCGCCTGACGGGCAAACACGAAACCCAGTCGATCGACAAGTTCAGCTATGGGGTTTCTGACCGTGGTGCTTCTATCCGTATCCCAGTGTATACGGTAGAAAAAGGCTGGAAGGGTTACCTCGAAGATCGCCGTCCGAACTCTGCCGCTGACCCCTACAAGGTGGCTGCGCGGATCATCAAGACGGTGAAGTCAGCTTCGCTCTAGTTCCTGCATAGACATATGCCATTGCTCGTCCCGCTCCGGCGGGACGGGTTTTTACCCAACCCGGTGTAAAATCGGGGGATATATCAGTTTTTTTTTGATTGAAGAATGAAGGAGAGCCTGCTCATTGATTTGGGTGGGCTCTTTTTTACTCCGGCGAGGCGATATTGTGTCTGTTTATTGGTGTTGATGCTAGGCAACTCACCCTTTGATGATCTGGTTCGCCTTATAGATGTCTACAATGAAATTGCCCAATATTTGTCCCATCTGTTCATTGTTTTCCTTCGCCCATTGACGAACTTGGCGATCTGGAATTTTTATTATAACAGATATTTCTTCGTCTCCAAGCGTATTTTTTTCCATTTTTTCTGCCAATTGCATCTTTTCCTCCCAAGTCATTTGGAGTGGTTCTTTGCTCCAATCAACCTCATCAAAGTCAGGGTCATAAGCGATATCCTCATCATTATAGTAGATGTTTTGTTCTGGTAGGACAATGCCGTGTTCGGCCAGTGCCAAGGCATCAACAGCCCGAACCTGGGTATCCTTCAAGTCCTCAATGACGAGCCCCCTAAGGCTTTCATTGTTTCTAGCCATTGCAATTGCTTGCTCAACTTTCACTTTCATTGTCAGCTTGTTTTGATAGACTGTTCTCAAGATAAGACTTTGTTTCTTCTTTGCTCGCTTGCCGTGCAGAAATAATTCTGATCGAAACGGACCTAAGCGTATACACCACAGCGATCAATATCTTGCCCAAGGTCTTTCCAATCCGCAGGATTCTATATTCTGTAGGTGAATTCCCCCCGAAATTCCACAGCATTTTGATCTTCAAAAACCTCTTTTGCCTTCTCAAAGCTAATGGAGTGTTTTTGCTGATTCGACTTGTTTTTGTCTTCATCCCACTCGTATTTTTGCATCTTGGTAAGATTTTGGGTGTTTTGAATTTGGGTCGCCGATTCATGATTGTTTTAGTAAATTATTTGTTTTGACTGCTTCAAAAATAAATAATTTTTAGTTATTCTTGATCTGTCAAAGAACCAAAACCCTTCCTCACGCCCCCTCCTCATTCCGAGCCCCTTCAACTCCCAGCACAGTTTTGGCATTGAGCGAACTAACCACTTTCTTTCCGGTTTTTGACTCCAATTCCTTCAAGGCGACCTTGGCTACATTGCCGCCCTGTTGGGCAACTACTTTGCTCTCTTCAAATGTTTCGGGATTGACCGATTGAGAAATATCTTTGGTAGAAGCCTCCGCCAACATATTCAAGATCAATTCGGTATTGGTCATGTTGTCGCGTAGGTTTTCTTTTTTCAAACCCTTCAATACCTTGTATTCTTTGGTGGTTTTACCCGACCATGCCTTGGTGATGATATCGGTCAGGGTAGCAAACTGCTGCCCTTCTTGCAAGCCTGTGCGTTTCCATTCGTCAGTCAGCTCTTTGCGTACCTCAATGCTTTTAAGCCGCTGGTTAATCCAGTTTTCGCTGTATCCAAGCCTGAGATACTGCTCCAGGGCCCGATCAATGCCCAATTCCGGGTCTTGCATTTCATCTAGGCGCTCACTAGCTACCTTTGCCAGCCACAGCTTGAATGGCTCTGCCTTTGGCGAGGGGATAGACTGTATCAACCTGAACAGTTGTTCGGTATCAGCCACATCGGTCACCCTCATTTTGCCATCAGAAGCTAGCATTTTCAAACCGTGACAGTTTGTCACGGTTTCGTTTCCCTCTGCTTTCAGCCGTTGTTTTAACTTTCGCCAATAAGCATTGGGGTCAATACTTCCCGTCAACACGGCTATAACATCCACAATGGAAATATACCATTTTTCCTGGTCCGCATCCCAGATGGTGCGTACTTGTGTCTCTTCAAAAACTTGGATGGCGTTGTGTTGCTTCATTTTTACTGTTTTTGTAAAAATCTGGACTCGCAATATAGACTTAAATAGCGAATCGTGCAAGTTTTTGTATTAAATTTTCATAAAATGAATCAAAAATTTGACCTAACACCAACTTTTAAGGTGTGGTGCGGGTGGCTATTTCGGTAGGTTTGATCATATTTTTCCGATGAAAAGTGATGACCAAATCCCATGAAATTCCAGGAAAGTCGATCGCTTGATTTTCGATTGAAGGAGAAAAAAGGGTATATAGCTACAACAAAGCTAGTAACGTTTCAAAATTAAACGTTTCCAGTTTTTATAATTCCTAATCAGACCATGTTGTCAACGTCATGGTCAACGTAATGCTGGAAATCCGCGAAAATCTGCGTCATCCGTGTCATCCGCGTGCTAAAAATGGCCTCGCATAGCGAGGCAAAATAGTTGCGAATTGGAAAGGTTTATTCGTGGCTTGTCACCTATTGATAAATAACCTGACCCATCGCTTTAATTTGCTCCGGTCCTATTCCACAACAACCACCAATGATGTCAGCGCCCAAATCCATCCATTCTTTTGCCATCATTTCACAAGAGGTAGGTTCAGAAAGACCCGACCATGTTTTGCTCTCGGCATGGTAAACAGCTCCCGAATTGGGATACACCACTATTTTTTTCTCCCCTGATTTTGTTTTTATGGATTGGATCAATGCTGAAATGTGCTCAGGGGAGGTACAGTTCACCCCGATCGCAAATACGGTAGGATGATGCGTAAATAAAGCAGCGCATTCTTCAATTGGCGTGCCGTCACAGGTGTGTTTACCATCCTTACAGGAAAAGGATATCCAGGCTGCTTTGCTTTTGTTTTTTAAAATAATTGACAGCACATTAGCCTCCTGAAAACTTGGAATGGTTTCAATCGCAAGCATGTCTGCTCTTGAACCATCCAACAAGTTGATTCTCGGTTCATGAAAATCCATTAGCTCCTGGTCAGTTATCCCATAATCACCACGGTATTCCGCACCATTGGCCAAATAAGCCCCGTAAGGACCAATGCTGGCAGCGATCAAAGGTTTAGCTTGATTGGGATGTAATAGCATGAACCGCCTCCTGGCCTCTTCCGCCAATTGAACTGATTTCAGGATCAGTGCCCTGGCAGCAGCCTGGTCATAACCGATCGCCATAAACCCAGGAATGGTGGCCTGGTAACTGGAAGTGATGATGCATTGTGCGCCTGCTTGAAGGTATGCCAAGTGAGCAAGCACGATTGCTTCCGGATTGGATTCTAATAACTTGGCGCTCCATAATTTTTGATTAAGCTCACAACCTTGCCTTTCCAATTCGTTTGAAAGACCGCCATCTAAGAGGATAGGATAGCGTACCGGGAACTCAATTGTATTTGGGGTTTGCTGAATCATTATAGTACTCTTTGTTTTGTCCAAGGTTTGAAATTTGACGACGCGCCAACAATTTTGCTACCGCCAATGTATGTCCAGTCAATAAGCATTGCAAGTTTTTTGGATCAAATTTTCAAGCCCTCGAACGGGCTTCTGATCCGCTTCTAGCCCTGGTAGGTGATGTAGCCTATTTCGTTAGATTTATTCGTCCTGCTGTACCGAAAAAGGGCTTACCCAACCCGATGAAATTTTAGAGGAGGGAGATCAGTTTTTCGATTGAAGGATGAAAGAGGGTGTAACACAAACAAAAAAATCAAGGGCTGTGGTCCAACGCTACAATTTTACTTGAAAGTACACCCTTTTGAAAAATAAGCTTTTACCATTTATACAAAAAGCCCATTGCCATACAAGCAGTCCTGTATTGCAATGGGCGAAAGAATAGAATTAATTGCTTTACAAACTATAATTTTTAACAATACAAACTATATCTACATCTACACTACTAGGGTTAAGCACCTCAAACTAGGATGAAAACATCGTAGTCCGAGATAGAAGAGGATTGAGCTTTACCTGGAACCTTTGGATTCAGCAATTGAATGGAGAGAGGGACTTAGAAAAAGGTTCAATCGCTGATCAATTATGGCCAGGAAAGCGGTATTCTTTCACGGGGTTTCTAGTTTATACTTACTCTAGTAGAATGTTAATCCAGGTTTTGAACTATTTTTTTGAACTTGAAAGTGGTTTTTTTGACACATCATTTTAAATCATTTATTTGTTTGAAAATCAATTATTTATAATTATCCTCTAAAAAAGTTAAAAAAAACCCTGGGAAAAAATATTTACATTCGTTCGCTTTGTATATACACTTTGGGGCCTTATGAAAAACATTACGATTAGCACCTTTTTGGAAGCACACAAGCAACATGGTTCTTCGATCATGCAGGAAGTCGCGCTTTCGATGAGTCAAGTTTGTATTCGATGGACAATTACACAGCTGCAAAAATCAAATTTTGCAGCAAAGAACAAAGAAACAATCATCGAGGAAGCCCGATATATTTTTGATGAGGCGATTCTACTTACTTTTGAAAATACGGCAAAAGGTAAAATACAGGCACCTGAAAAAGACGTAAAACTCAGTACCTATGTAATAACGATTTGCCGCAATTTACTTTACAAAAAAGGATTTATCATGGAACCCCTGGACGATGATATAACTGATTTTGAAGCAGATTATGAGTTAAGCATTGCACAAAAAGAAAAACTAAAAAAGTGCAAAGAAGAACTTTCAGCAAAAGCCAGAGCCTTGGTTGACCTGGTTTTGGACGGTGTACCACATGTTCGAATCGCTGAACTGCTGGGGTACAAAAATGAAGGCGTTTCCAGGTCATCTTACAGCCAAGCACTGACTTCCATTAGAAATTGCTTGGGCCCTAATTTTTTTGAATAATTTTAAACGTTCATTTTTGCTTTCAGTGAAATAAAAAGAAAGCAATTTCCTGTTTACCAATCATTAACGCTCAAAAAAACCGAAGCCATGGACGCGTTGAACGAACAAGAACTTGAACATTTACAGAAATGGTGGGACCACGTTCTTCCAGCTGAAGAAAGCCAGGTGCTTGCCCGGCGATACCAAGAAGATGATGCTTTTCGGAGAAGCGCCGATGAGTATCGAAAAATATTTGAAGGGCTACGCTCCATCCAACGCGACGAGCAACGGGCTCGTTTGAAGGCTATTCCCACCGCTAAAATGTATGTTCAGCCGGTGGTCAGGCCTTGGTACTATATCGCAGCCGCCGTGCTGTTTATTGGCATCCTGTGTTCGGTTGCGTATTTCGTTTTGAGGCAAAAAACTGAAACAAATTCCGATTCACTAACTGAAAACAAAGAAAAAGAAAGCCAGGTCGAATATTCGGCCATTGAGCAGTCTAAAAATTTTCCAACCCCCGATTGGCTCCCCTCCAGCATGGGAGTTGATCAAGAGGTTTTGTTAAAAGAAGCTGGAATAGCTTACAGCGGGGCTGATTTTTCAAAGGCTAGCACACTGATGCAACAATATTTGCAAGTAGACCCTGAAAATGCTGAAGTAGTCCAAATGCTCATCGTAGCCTATTTAAAACAGGGCGAAGGCACCAAAGCGATGCCTCATATCATTCAATTAGAATCCAATTTGGAACTGGCTGGATCTGATACCTTGCTTTGGTACAAAGCCTTGGCGAAGGTCCAGGAAAATAAAAATCAGGAGGCGATCGAGCTCTTAAATAAGTTAACCATAGAAGAGTGGGCTTATCAAAAAGATGCGATCAAACTTTTGACAACGCTGAAAAAGGGCGAGGGGTAATCAGCATTTCCCAGTTTGGTTGAAATCCTACTTATGGAGCATAAAAAATGATTTTTTGCATTAACATTTGGCTTGGGTTGTTATAGACATGTTGTCTGTTGGTAATCATTGGGGGAAATTGCATTTCAGGGTTGTTTTGTAAATTACTCCTGGCCAACGGTCATAGTGTCAACCGATAAATCATGCACCATGCCTAACCTGCCCGTACACCCACAAACCCACCGCCTCAACTTGCAAGCTGATGCGCAAAGACGGCATCCGGTAGCCGCCTTGAGCAACCTATTCACTCCGCTGACGATCGATGGCGAGTCTACTAGTATCTACACATTCCCTGGATTTGTAGCTTCCGAGCCAGGGTTGATGAGCACCTTAATGATCCCGAGGGGTTTTGAGCGCATCGTAAGAGGAGGCAACAACGGGGCCCGAACGATTACCATATTCGATGCCCACGATAAGGATCAAGCCCTGAGCATTTTCCTCACCGAAACCCAATTGGGTATCCTAAATGAGCTTGTTCACAACCCCAATCAAAATCCCGACCTTACTCAAGGTACTGGTTCGCATGGTTGCGTCATACTGAAGATGTTTGCAGATGAAAACATTGGACATGTGTTGTTCAAATTTGCAGGTGACATCTACAACATTGAACCACTTAAACCCCAAACGACTTCATCACCCAGTCCTTCTCCTAGTCCTTCGGCCCCTTTTGTTCCGATTGCGGGGGAAGCACCTACCTCAGCAAGCGCTCTAAGCTTCGAAGCCACCATCAAACGAATGTCGTCACCACCTGATGGCTGGGTTTTGGCCTTGGGTTTGCTCCCCAACTTATGCTGGGTATATGTGGCTTTTGACAGCCTCAATGCGTATGACAGGTTTGTGAACAATATTTTGAATAGTCAACAAGCAACTACTGGTAGTAACAAACAATGGGTTGATATTGGGGTTCCGATTTGGAACGAGGCACTTCGCTGCTTTATTTCGGTTCCTGGTGATAACCCCGTGGTCGTTCATTGAGCATATGATGTGAGCTATTATGCGTAAACGCACTAAGAAAATAGCCACAGCGGTGTTATCCAGTACCTGGCCGCCTTCGCTGAGGCTATTTTCATCACCAAAACCTCATTTTCTCAAGTTGGTAAAAAATCCTGTACTTATGGATGAGCTCATCTACGCCCAGGTATCACCCCGCTCACAAGGCCTTATCTCCCTTTTTGACGCGCCTGTAATCCATTCAAAGAATGTGATGCAATTCCATTCCAACAAAGAAATCATCCAGGCGGTAGTCAAACATTTGTCCAAACTTGGTTTTGAGGTACTGGTGGTCAGCCCAATTACCCTGACCATCCGAGGCAGCAAAGAGTTGTACGAAAGAACATTTGGGCAAAACATTGTTAAACCGGACCCCGAAGACAAAGAAAGAGTTGGTACTGATTACATTTTCAAAGAAACGGGCTCGCCCGTACTTCGCCCTAGTGGGGGATCAAATGAAAAATCTTTGAATGACGCTGATATTTTGATTGAAGGGATTGCCCTTTCTAGTGACCCATCGCTGTACGGCAATCCAAATCCTCCAATTATCCCAAATTATTGGTATCTAACTCCCGATTATTCCTTGCCCTTGGCGCTACAAGCTAATAGTGTTCACTTAGCTGGGATCAAAGGAAAGGGAATTGAAGTAGTAATGGTTGATACGGGATTTGAACCAGTATCTTATTACACCCAACGCAGTTTCAACATCCGGCCAAGTATTTTAGGTCCAGGTGCCACGCATGTAGGCATTGACGAAAATGGACATGGGACCGCAATGGCCGCCTGCGTTTTAGCGGCTGCACCCGAAGCAAGTATCAGGATGGTGAAGCGTGGCAAAGATTTTACGGGGGCCATTCATGAAGCCATCAAAGCCTCACCTAAACCCCGGATTATTTCTTGCAGCTGGGGACACGATATTATCTACAATACCCTGCCGCCAGAATACAAGCCCCTGGAAGCAGCTGTAGCTGAGGCGATTCGTCAAGGGATTACCATGATCTTTGCTGCCGGAAATGGCGACAAAGCATTCCCTGCACAGATGCCCGAAGTCATTGCAGTAGGCGGTGTATACATGCAAAAAAACATGCACGTACTTGCTAGTAATTACGCAAGTGGGTACAGAAGTGCGATTTATCCTAATCGCATCGTGCCTGATATTTGCGGATATGTAGGACAAAAGCCCGATGCAACTTTTATTCTTTTACCGACAGCGGACGGCAGCGAATTGGATCAGCTAAACCATCATGCATTTGGTTCAACCAGTCCAAATGATGGTTGGATTATGGCCAGTGGTACTTCGGCGGCGGCGGCTCAAGTAGCAGGGGTTTGCGCATTACTTTTGCAGGCCGACCCCAGCCTGACATCAAGAGGTTTAAAACAGTTGCTTGGCCAAACTGCTTTGGATGTAACCTCTGGTGTTAGTGCATTGGGCACCAGAGCCAGCTATAACCTTGACCTCGCAACCGGGTATGGTTTGGTCAATGCTTGTGCTGCATACAGTAAAATCATAGGGAAGACGTGTGTGAACGGGCAAATCCAGTAGCGTTCTAGTGGTCCAAATGTTAATTACGCCCCAAGTTTCGCGGGCTCTTCGTCTCCGTAGCTGCCTTGCTACGAAGCCAAAGAGCCTTCCGGAACTTAGGAGCTATTTGTAATTCGTTCCACTAGTCAATGGATCAACACCGTTCCAGCCCAATACCTGGGATGGATGTCTTTGCCTGCCGCAAGGTAAGCTCTTTTGGCCTTGCTGATGGCGAGTGCAGAGTCATTGCCTTCTTTTTTAAAGGTGTAAAAATGCTCAATTAGGTCGGCGTTGTTGCAATTTTTTATTTCCCACAATGCAGCCATTACCGACTTGGCTCCACTTTGAAAAAATCCCCGCGACAAAGAATAAGCCCCTTCACCAGGGTAGATATTGCCCAGACCGCTGCTACAGGCCGATAAAATTACCAACTCAGCGGATCTTTTGTGGCGACCAATTTCATACGCCAACAAAGAATCAGTTCGACCAGGGCCTAACCAAATTTTTGCATTCAAAGGATCCAGCTGGTCTGCTCCTGCATGCAGTGAAAAATGGTAGGCTTGGTACTTACTGTTGCGCCATTTTTGAAAAAAGACTTTTTTGGTACAGTCTTTACCTGAGAATGAGTCAACGCGGTATGTTTTTTGCGCAGCCAAAAATTCATCCCTTGAACAAGGTAAATCTTCATCTTTACTCAATCCAAAACCATAATAGAAAAAAGCTATGTTATTGATTTTTTGAGGTTTGTTTTTCAGGTTATTTTCCCTGATTTTCCAAGCAGGTGTGTAAGCTATCGTCAAGTTATCGTTGGACTTGATGAAAAAAGGACTGTGCTTGTTCAATTGTTCCACCTTGTGGGTCAATAAGGCCTCAAAGGGCACCTGGTGCAAAATGCCGTCAGGAATAATGGTGCAATTGGGGTGCTTGTCAATCTGTTGAGCAACTGGAGCTAGGAGCAACTGGTACAATTGATGCGACGAATTGATGAACGGCTGAAAATATTGATTTTCCAGGGTATCGATTCCGTTTTTCATCCCCATGACAAGGGCTTTTAAACGATCGCTTGAAATTTTTTGACGTTTCAATACGACCTGGCCTTTGTCAATGTAAAGCAAGTAAATGAATTCATTGTCCAGTTTGTATTGCAAAACTGATTCCCTGCGGCCCAGTTTATTTTGGATAACCGACGATTTCAGCAAATGGTAGCGTTGAGATAATCCGGTTTTAATTTTTGATAACTTGTAAATAGCATAAGCATGTTGGCGACTTTCTGACCAAGAAGCCTGATCTTTTTTCATCTCGGCCTGGTTGATGCTCATTTTTAAATCCCTAACATCATCAATTGGCATGTTGTCGGGGAGGTATCGGTACAAAACATCTGCTTTGCTCCGATCAAAAAAATGGGCCGCCAGCTCTAAATACTGTTTTTTGTTGTTGGGGGAAAGGCTGTCCAATAGATATAATGCGTTTAGGGCATTGGTATAAATTTGGCCTGTTTCAGAAAAAATATTCAAGATAAAATCTTCGTCGTAATCGGAATTACTGGTAAACATCAAACGGTCACTGCGCTTAAAAGCCTCAATTGCCTTGATTAGACCATCCAAATCTCCATTGATTTTGTATTGATTGTGAAAAAGATCTCCAATATGGGACAGCGTCCAAAACGGAAAAGAGCTTTCACTATAAACATCGGGATTCAATACCTCATCTGGCGATATTTTCTTACCACTTAACTTGGTGTCATGCACCAGATTCTTGATGAAATAAACGTAAGCCTGGCCAAAATCACCATTTGAAATGTAATCATCAGCCAAAACCGTATAACAATCATCTAATACCTGTTCGCTTAGTGCAGAGTCTTGTTCGTGGTCCTTGAGAAAATCATTGGCGTAACGGATTGAGGCGTCATAATTTTTATTTACCCGGTAGTACCTGGCCAAGATATATGGACTTAGGTGAAACCGAAGGGGCATTTTTCTTTCTAAATTGACCATTTGGTTGATGACCTTAAAAAAAATACTGCGGTCCTCTACATTAAAGTAAGCTACTGCTAAGTGCCGATAAAATTCGATTTCTAAAGGGCTATTGAATGGTTTGATTAGCTCGATGCTGGCCCGCAAAGTATCAATCGCTGCATTCAATTTTTTTTTATCCTTTCCTGCAAAATACCTCAACAATCGGCCTTTAACACAAATAGCAGAAGCCAGCGCAAATGAATCAACTGGGCTTTGCATTTTGGCCAAAAAAATAACATTTTGACAATGAATTTTTGCGGTCTCATAATTCCGTTTCCACAAACACGAATACATCATGCCCAGTTCTGATTCCAGGCCATGTCTCCATAACACAGAATCTTTTTGCACAATTTCGTAGGCCGTTTCTACATTTCGATAAAAAGGAGGTATTTTTTTCTCAAACGAAAAATATTCCATCCCCAAAAAATGGTAAGCTAGTGCCGATTTCAGGTGTCTTTCTGCTCCATAAACTTTTCTGTACAGCCCAATGGCCTTGTTCAGGCACGATTTACTTAGTTTTGGAAAATATTGTCGGTATGCCAGTATCCCCTTGTTCAACCAATAATCAGCCTGGGCTTCTTTTGAAAATTGTTCTGTTTGGGGAAACAATTTTTCTGTTTTTTTAATCCACAATGCGGCCAGGCTATCTTGGTGCATTTTTAGGTGCAGGTAGGTAACTTGATTAAAGGCGTAAATCCGCTGCTCTTCGTTGAGGCGCTTACTCGCCAAAATGCCATTGAATTCGACTAAAGATTGATCAAATTGTCTCTTGTTTTTAAACAGATCCGCTTGCTCAAACACCACCCCATTTTTAGTGTGGTGGATATAGTCTTCAATTGCAAAATCGAGACTTTTGGTTTCGTCAGAACAGGAATAACTACATAAGATGAATCCACAAAAAATGAGCCCAGACATTGTGCGGCCAATCAAAGACAAGTTCATATTGCGCTAGATTAAAAAGGTCCAATTGGGGCTCGAATGAATCACGGCTTGGGTAGGAACGGTCGAAAGATTATGGTTTAGTTTCAGTCAGTTGTGTTCTTTTTTTACTAAATCTAAAAGCAAATATGTCCACATTATTTTAGCTCGAATACTAAAGGAAGCATTATTTCAAAACTTTGTATTGTTTTTTTGAGCAAAACAGGACATTTTAATTTTTTGTTTTCTATATTTACATTTCAAACATTTAAAGCAAAGCCTTGCCAGACCACAAGTAATCAAAAAAAGTGGCTGATTTTTGTCCAAACAAGCCAACTTTTAAAAGGCGATGCCGGACACCAACTGAAAGGATAGAGAAGAAAGAGCGACTTGGTTTGCAACGTGATTGACCTTTTTGACCTAAGAGTGTGTTCAAATATTTGGTTCTTTGACAAATAGTGTGGAAAAAGACACCTATTCCATTCCAGCCCTTACCGCCCAAATACCTTGGAGTGTGCTGCCTCCTGGGCTGATGTTGCTAGCAAATTGGACTAATCAAAAGTCTTCAGGTTCTGGTAGATGCAACTTCTAGAGATTTTAGTTAAAAGCCAGGGGTGCTCTTGGTCCCCGGACTGAAGTCCAAGGTACACGATTTTAGCTGTAATTTCGGTCCATCCCTAAAATATAAACTGAAAATCAATTGATTATCAAATTTTTTTATCCTTTTTGAGCCACTCCGGCCCGCAAACATAGGATTGAAACAGGCAAGTATCAGGCATAGCCCCATGAAACTTTACCTAATTTTTAGCTTGAAACTGGCAACACATCTGAAATCGTGTAACCCCCAATCTTCAGTCGGGCTAAGTAAATCTCCCCTTATTCACATCTGAAATCTATCCAGAAATTGCATCAGGCGACTACGTGAATCAAGTGTTTTGCGCACTTTTTACAAAAGGTACTAGCCGAAAACGTGCTCATTTTTGACTTCAATCCTAAATTTAAACATCCTCTAAATCTGAGCAGGGTAAGCTTTAACCAAAAGCTACAAATAGTGGCTTTTTTTTACCAGAAAACCATACCTGAATGACCATTCCTCCCAAAAAATCTGCATTTTTGCACGCCCTGAGAATGCTCGAAATTACTCACTTCATACTTCATGGCCCTATGCAATATGTAAAGCAACTGTTTCTCATTGGCTTGCTCTCTGCGGTTTTGGCCTGCAAAACCGATAAAACCGCCGCCCTGGCCGACAGTGACTGGACGCTCACTCATGTGGAAGAAAAAGGTAAAAAGCTGGAAGTACCCGCTGGTGCCCAAATCAACCTGGCTTTCATCGACGGCAAAGCGATGGGCCGCAGTGCTTGCAACGATTACAGCAGCGATTATGTGCAAGACCACTCAAAATTGAGCCTTTTTGAGGTGTACGCCACCGAAAAATACTGCGAATATGGCAACTGGGAGGCCAATTATTTCCGCCTGCTGGGCGCTGTAGAAAAGGTAGAGTTAAAAGAAAACAACTTGACCCTAAAAGGCAAAGACGACAGCAAACTCTATTTCACCAAGCGGACCATCGAAACCCTGATGGGGGCCCAAAGCGGTGGGAAAATGCAGGAATTGCTGGCTCTTTTTCCCGAATTGCCTGCCAACAATCGTCACTTGTTCAGCATCCTGGACGGTAGCAAATACGAACAATTCCCTTTCGTGGGGGAAGAAATGCCTCGTCAGTTTTACGATTTGCTCGACGAAACAGCTGGTAGCATCATCACCCAAGGCGGTGGCGCTTACATCATTGGCAAAATTGGCAAGCAGTGCCTGATGCGCATCCCTGGCAACGTGGGCGTAAATAGTTTGGCCATTTTTCAAGAAAAAGATGGAAAATTCAACCTGCTTTTACCCGTGGCATTCGCCGGAAAGGACCCCTACCGCCAGCAAGACGCCTGGCTGGAAGACCTGAATGGCGACGGGCGATTGGACCTGATCACCCGTCTGGTGGGCGAAGACAGCACCGGTAAAACCGATAAACTGGTGGCTTACCTGCAAAAAGAAGATGGTGGCATTGACCGCTACCGGGGCCAATTGACGGCATCCAAGTATGTTATGCAATCTATCTGATTACGCCTTATGCAAACCTTAAACATCCTCAAAATCGGGGGCAAACTGATCGATGACCTCACCGCTTTGGCCCCGGTTTTGGAAGCATTTTTACAAAAACCTGGTTACAAAATATTGGTACATGGTGGCGGCAAAAAAGCCTCTGAATTGAGCACCCGCCTCGATGTACCTGTAAAAATGGTCGAAGGCCGCCGGATCACCGATGCCGATTCATTGGAAGTGGCGGTGATGGTGTATGCGGGTTTGTTCAACAAGCAAATCGTAGCCCTTTTGCAAAGCCTGGGAGCCAATGCCCTGGGCCTGAGTGGAGCCGATGGCAATGTGATTTTGGCCCATAAACGCCCAGTCAAGGAAATCGACTACGGCTGGGTAGGCGACGTGGATGAGGTTGACACAGCCGCGATCGGACGCTTGTTGAGAGCCGATTTTTTACCCGTTTTTTGTGCCATCACCCACGACGGAAAAGGACAATTGTTGAATACCAATGCCGATACAATTGCTTCCCGCCTGGCTACTGGTTTGGCTGCGGATTGGCAAGTAAAGTTGTACCTTTGTCTGGATAAAAACGGGGTCCTCCGAGATGCCGAGGACAATGACTCGCTCATTCCACACCTCAATGAGGCGCTTTATGCCCAGTTAAATAGCGAAGGAGCGGTGCATTCCGGCATGATTCCCAAGTTGGACAATGCCTTTGCCGCGCTTTCAAAAGGAGTAGCCGAGGTCATCATCTGCGGTCCCGAAACCCTGCTGAATGGTGGAACCCTGCTTAGTTTGTAAGCGTGGCCCCTTCTATTTTCAACTCAAGCACCAACATATCATGAGCTTAGTTCAAGAATTTAACGAATACCGCAGCCGCATGAACGAGGAAATCCTTTCGCAGGATAACCTCGTGCTCAAGCGCTTTTTCAACCTCGATACCAATGCCTACCAAGACGGCGCTTTGGACAAAAAAACCAAAGAACTGCTGGGTCTGATCGCCTCAATGGTCTTGCGTTGCGACGATTGCATCCGCTACCACCTGGGCAAATGCTACGAACTGGGCACCACCCGCGAGCAGGTGTTCGAGGTGTTTGCGATTGCGAACCTAGTGGGCGGCTCGATTTGTATTCCGCATACGAGGAGAGCGGTGGAATACTGGAATGAGTTGGAGGCGGGTGCTTAAGTGATTTGAAAAAGACTTACTTCACGTTGACTTTTTGACTTACGACTTACGAAGTGCGGGGACGATCAAAATCCTTGGGAAGATTAGAATTTGTGCCCGATGGGAAAATTTGGAGGCTAATCCCGTACTAAGCCTAAGGCATCAATAATGTTAGGCTTCTTGCGAAGCCAGGAGTCGGGGAATTCACGTGAAATAACCGATTCTACAAATCTTATGCTTCTTTCGAAGCTGGACATTTGGGATGATTTAAGGCTCTGACGCAAAAATGCCAATGGCCTATTAGTTCGTTCCTGAACCACTAGTCACTCTAAGTCGTACCTCAAAAAGTCAAAATTCGCTAAGCCAACGTGAGTTCTGGATGAAATTCATTGTTTTTCGGTTAATTGCGACAAAAAACTGGCTAAGGGCCGTGAATTTTAAATTTCAAAATGCTTAAACCGTGCAAACGAATGCCAAAAGTACCTCATAACTTGTCAGCGAGCCCCAAATCATATGTCGTATGTCGTATATTGTCTATCGTATGTTAAAAAGTAAACCTCAAAAACCCAGAACTCACGTTAAGTCAATCTGTTCCTCTCTATTGATTCCTAACACACCAAACAAAAACAGATGTCATCCTACCTAGATAAGCTCAACACCATCCAGCGCCAGGCCGTAGAAGCTACCGAGGGGCCAGTGCTGGTCGTGGCCGGACCCGGTTCTGGCAAAACGCGGGTGTTGACTTTTCGGATCGCGCATATCATCGAAAAAGGAGTGTCCCCAAGCGAGATTCTGGCCTTGACTTTTACCAACAAGGCCGCCCGCGAAATGGGTGAGCGCATCGAAAAAGTGGTAGGTCCTCAGGCCAAAAAGGTGTGGGCAGGTACTTTTCACTCGATTTTTGCCCGCATTTTGCGCGTAGAAGCAGAAAAAATCGGCTACCCCAGCAATTTCACCATTTACGATACCGAGGATACCAAAAATGTATTGGGCGCGATCCTCAAGGAAATGTCGCTGGACAAAAATGTGTACAACATCAACACCATTCGTTCGCGCATTTCTTCGGCCAAAAGCAGTTTGATTACCCCTCGCCTTTATGCCCAAAACGAAGAGTTCAAGCTCCAAGACCGCCAGGCCAAAATGCCTTACCTGGGCGAGATTTACCAAAAATACGGCGAGCGCTGCAAACGCGCCGGGGCGATGGATTTTGATGATTTGCTGTACCGCTTGTACGAACTGTGGCAAACCCATCCGGAAGTTTTGGAGACCTATCGCCAGCGCTTTCGCTACATCATGGTAGATGAGTTTCAGGACACCAATACTTTGCAATACAGCATCATCCGCAAGCTGATCAACTACGGGGGCAGCCCGCGCAACATCTGCGTGGTGGGCGACGATGCGCAAAGCATCTATGCCTTTCGCGGCGCAACCATCCAAAACATCCTGGACTATGAATCGGATTACCAAAAATTCCAGATCCAGGTGTTCAAACTGGAGGAAAACTACCGCTCCACCGAGCACATCGTGCAAGCGGCCAACGAGGTAATCCGCTACAACCGCAAGCAGATCCAAAAGAAAATCTGGTCGAGCCGGGGCGATGGTCACAAAATCAAGGTCATCAAAACGATGGCGGATACAGAGGAAGGCAAACGCGTAGCCGATACCATCCTGGAGCAACGCAACCGCTATCACCTGCGCAACAGTGAGATTGCCGTATTGTACCGCACCAACGCCCAATCGAGGGTCATTGAAGAACACCTGCGGCGCTACAATATTCCCTATCGGGTGTTTGGGGGCTTGTCGTTTTACCAACGCAAGGAAGTAAAAGACCTGATCGCTTACCTGCGCCTCGCGGTCAATCCCCGCGACGAGGAAGCCCTGCGCCGGGTCATCAACTTCCCCAAACGCGGAATTGGTGATGGCACCGTGGACAAAATCAGCGAACTGGCTGGCCAGCAAGGCATCACCATGTGGGAATGCCTGGAACAAACCGATTTTGGGCCGCGTACCCAGAAAGGCTTGACCGATTTCATGGACATGATCAAAAAATT
Source organism: Chitinophagales bacterium (assembly GCA_013299105.1). Taxonomy (GTDB): domain Bacteria; phylum Bacteroidota; class Bacteroidia; order Chitinophagales; family Saprospiraceae; genus Haliscomenobacter. The sequence continues at coordinate 209,048 of JAAFJY010000004.1, forward strand.
CATGGTCCTGGCCAAAGAAAAAAACGCCTACGAAGCCGCCCGCCTGATCGCCCAACAATCAAAACTGGTCGAAGAATACAACCAAGACAAAAGTGTGGAGGGCCTGGGGCGAATGGAAAACATCAGCGCCCTCTTGGATGGCATCAACACCTTCGTAGAGGACGATGAATTCCTTACCGCAGGCGACCAGACCGAAAAAGACTTGGCCACTTACTTGCAAAACATCGCCCTAGTGACCGACCAGGACAACGACAAGGGCGAAAACGACCACGTGACCCTCATGTCGGTACACTCGGCGAAGGGCCTGGAGTTCAAGTCGGTGTTTGTGGTGGGCTTGGAAGAAAAATTGTTCCCCTCGCTCATGGCCCAGGACTCACCCGACGGCCTGGACGAGGAGCGGCGCTTGTTTTATGTGGCCATCACCCGCGCTGAGTTGTTTTTGACCCTGACCTTTGCGCTCAGTCGTTACAAGTTTGGCCAAATGACCTACAGCGAAATGAGCCGTTTCATCGAGGAAATCCCCAAAGAACACCTCGAAAGCACGGCAGCCTTGCGCGGTGGCATCAGCAACAGCGATTGGGACCCCAAACCCAGCACCAAGCCTAGTGTCCCCGCCAAGTCCGGCGTGAGCGGTGTGGTGGTCCCCAAGCCCAAAGCCAGCATTCCGGCCGTTTCGCCCCGCGTGGACATGAGCACTTTCCAGCCCAGCCCCAGCGAGAGCATTGAAGCGGGCATGAAGGTCATTCACCTCAAGTTCGGCGAAGGCAATGTCATCAGCGTTGAAGGTGGCAAAGACAACCGGCTGGCAACCATCAATTTTCCCTTCGCAGAAGACAGCAAGGAGAAGAAGATCATGCTGAAGTTTGCGAAGCTGATGATAGTTGTTAATGGTTAATTATTAATTGTTAATGGTTAATTATTAATGGTTAATTATTAATGGTTAGCTTTGGCACTTATGAAAGAGAATTTGATCAAGAAGAAGAGTTTTGACTTTGCAATACGTATTGTGAAGCTATTTCAGTATTTGCAAACTGAAAAGAAAGAGTATGTGCTTTCAAAGCAAGTCATGAGAAGTGGAACGTCTGTCGGAGCGATGATTAGAGAATCAGAACATGCGGAAAGTAAATCTGATTTTATCCATAAAATGGCAATCGCCCAAAAAGAGGTAAACGAAGCCATATATTGGTTAGAGTTACTGAAAAGCACAGATTACCTAAGTATTGAAGAATTCGAAAGCATGAACAAAGACGCAGTGGAACTCATAAAATTGATCACCAGCATCATAAAAACCACCAAAGCAAGTATAAAAAAATAATTAACCATTAACCATTAACCATTAACCATTAACCATTAACCATTAACCATTAACCATTAACCATTAACCATTAACCATTAACCATTAACCATTAACCATTAACCATTAACCATTAACCATTAACCACTAAAAAAAATGTCTGCTTCCGCAAAACATACCCGCCAAATCCGTGAAGAGGCCCAGCGACTGGGCTTTGGGCTGGTGGGTTTTGCCAAAGCGGAACGGCTGGAGGAAGAAGCCCAAAAGCTCGAAAACTGGCTGAATCAAGGCTACCAGGGCCAGATGGGCTACCTCGAAAACCACTTCGAGCTGCGCGTTGACCCCCGCAAGTTGGTGCTGGGGGCCAAGTCGGTGATCAGTTTGGCTTACAATTATTACAACCCTGAAAAACAGGAAGACCCAGAAGCTCCCAAAATCTCGATGTATGCCTACGGCAGGGATTACCATTTTGTAGTCAAGGACAAACTTAAAAGCCTCTTGGCCTTCATCCGCGAAAACATTGGTGAGGTGGATGGGCGCTGTTTTGTGGATTCCGCCCCCGTGCTGGAGCGCGACTGGGCCTTGCGCAGCGGCTTAGGCTGGATCGGACGGCATACCTTGCTGATCAATCCCAAGCAAGGTTCTTATTTTTTCCTTGCAGAAATCATCCTGGACTTGGAATTGGAGTACGATTCCCCCATCCGCGACCATTGTGGCACTTGTCGGCGCTGCATTGACGCTTGCCCCACCGAGGCCATTTCGCCACAGGGTTACTTGCTCGACGCCAGCAAGTGCATTTCTTACTTGACCATCGAGTTGAAGGAAGCCATTCCGACTGAATTTCAGGGCAAAATGGACAATTGGATGTTCGGCTGCGACATCTGCCAGGACGTTTGTCCCTGGAACCGTTTTTCAAAACGCCATGAGGAGTCTGCTTTTGAACCTCACTCCGATTTACTGGGCATGAAGAAAAGTGAATGGGAAGAGATTACGGAAGAGGTTTTTGGGCGGGTTTTTCAAAAATCGGCGGTGAAGCGGACGAAATTGGAAGGTTTGAAACGGAATATTGCTTTTTTAGATGGGGAGTGAGGTTTGTGTTTGAATCTGAACCAGATTTTTTGTCTGAACCAGAATTTTCAGGATTACAGAATTACATACGGGACGTTGACCAATTTTATCTAAACCAGAATTTGAAAAAATTTTCAGAATTGGGCCGCTTCGCGGTTGCGATACGTAGGGATAGCGAAAGATAAGTTATAAAATTGACACCGATGTTTTGATCAAAGCGATGTCAACGTCATGCTGGAAATCCGCAAGAAAGGGTGTGGAGTGTGTAAGTGTGAGTTTGGGTGTGTGGGCTTCAAGATTAAGTTTAGTCTCCAATTGAAAACGAGGTTTCTTCACACTCAAACCCACACAAGCACACCCAAACCCAATTTTATCCGTGTTCCAATAATGGCCTCGCGCAGCGAGGCAACGCAGTTGCGATTTGGTAAGGTTTATTCGTGGCTTGCCACTTAAACAGAGAGCGTAGGAGTTCATGCCTTTCATAAAAATCACAAAAATCACAGTTCAGACAAGGAATAACAAGTTCGTAACAACTTTACAACCCTAGAGTGTTTATCTTTGCAATTCGAAACCTTAAAACAGATTTTTATGAGAAAAGTATTGGCACCCCTGCTGGGTTTGGCGTTTGTTTTTTTCGCCCAGGATTTGGCTGCGCAAAATGCCAAACCAGTAAGAGACGAAGTGAAGGTAATGTCCGTAAAAGTTAGCGGCGTGTGCTGCAACGGCGACCTGTCATCCCTCAAAAAGAAATTGGTCAACTTTGAAGGCATTGACGAAGTAACGGCTGACAACGCCAAAAAAGAAGGCACCAACTTCAAAATCACTTACCACACTTCCTTGGTCAGTGAAGAGAAAATCCGCCAGATGATCGAGAAGTCCGAAGGCTGCGAAAGTGGAGAGTCACCTTACAAAGTGAAAACGGTGAGCTATTTGAGCTCGCAGAAATAGAGATGAGTTTAAAAGTTGAAATGTTGAAGAGAAATTAGCCCTCGGTTTCAATTCTATTAACTCTACTGCGCTTAAGTTCTCAATCCGTATTCCATGATAGCGCTTTTCTTCGGAGAAGAGAGACGTTTGTAGCTCGAAATGCCGAGATCATGTGGGCACTTCGGATGAAGTGCGACATTTAGTAAGCATTTTTTAACGTCATCCCGTCGCTATGGCTACAAACGTCAAAGTTCTCCGAACTTTTGCTCGCCTGAAGATCGGTATGGCGATTAGTATTTGGACTACGTCTTATGTATTCAGAAAGGCTATGGGAATTTGAGAAAGCTAACTTTTCATTTACTCTGAAAGGTGTATTGAGAACTTACTACTGCGCTGATTACGCACCATTGGCTCTGCATGGCGGTGCGTAACCGTTTATTCTCCTTGCAAAACAGCACTATGCGCCATTTTTTACTGCTTTTATCCTTGTTTCCCCTTGCCCTGAGCGCCCAAAGCATCAAAGGCAAGGTTTTTGGCAAAACACCTGTGGGCAATGAGATCTTGCCAGGGGCCACTTTGACTTTGCTGGGCAGCACCAAGGGCAGTACCAGCAACGAATTCGGCGTATTCGAGTTCAAAGAAGGAGCTGATTTGCAAGGAAAACTGGTGGTTTCGTATTTGGGATTCAAAACTGATACAGTCGAGATTGCCGAGCGCACTTACTTCTCCATTTACCTGGAACCCGACCCCCAAAACCTGGAAACGGCGACCGTCGTTGCTAAAAATGGCGGCTCTTTCATTTCGGCCCTGCAAGGCATGAAAGTGGAAATCATCACCCAAAAAGAGCTGACCAAAGCCGCTTGTTGCGACCTGGCAGGCTGCTTTGAAACCCAAGGAACGATCCAGGCCCAAACCACCAACCTGGTACTCAACAGCAAAGAATTGCGCATTTTGGGACTTTCCGGGGTTTACAACCAGGTTTTGGTGGATGGCATGCCGATGGTCATTGGCAGTAGTTTCACTTATGGCATCAGTGGTATTCCAGGCACTTTGGTCGATCAGATCTACGTGGCCAAGGGGGCCAATTCGGTCTTGCAAGGCTTTGAAAGCATCAGCGGACAGGTAAATGTAATCATCAAGGAAGCCAAGCCCGAGCAGGAAAAAGTGCTGCTCAACGCCTACCTCAACTCTTTTGGCGAAAAACACCTCAACGCCAATTTTTCGACCCTATTGGGCAAAAAATGGCGCAGCCTCAGCAGTTTCCATATGGTGCAACCTGCGGGAAAATGGGACCGCGACCGCGATAACTTCCTGGACCTTCCCTTGCTGACACGCTATTCTTTTTACCAAAAATTTAGCTTGGGCAACGAAACCAGTCTGGGCTGGAGCAGTAAAATTGGCTTGCGTTACCTCGACGAGAAGCGCATCGGCGGCCAGGAGCAATTTGACGCCAAAACCTCGCTGGGGTCAAGCCAGGCTTACGGCCAAGTTGCCCATTTTCAGCAACCCGAATTTTATACCAAAACCGGGTATCGTTTCAGTCCGCAGTCGAAGTTATCACTGATGGCCTCGGCTTTTCAGCATCGGCAAGATTCCTGGTTTGGCATCACCCGTTACGAGGCCAGGAACCTTTCGGCTTATGCCAATTTGCAATACGAGCGCCTCTGGGCCGCAAAACACGACCTCAAATTTGGCTTTAGTTACCGCCATTTCAACTTGAATGAAAGCATCCAGTTTTTGGACAACCCCTTGAAACGAACTTTTGCAGGTGAGTATTTGCGCCAGGAGCGGACCCCAGGTGCCTTTGTCGAAAACGTGTTTAATTTCAACAAAACCACCATCATCGCAGGCTTGCGGGCCGATCACCACCGCGATTTTGGCTGGCAGTACGTACCCCGATTGACCTTGCGTTACAACGCTGGCGATGCCACGACCATCCGTGCCAATGTGGGCCGTGGCTTGCGCTCGGTGAACCTCTTTGCCGAAAATGCCCAGCTCTTGATCAGCTCCCGCGATATTCGTTTCGCCGAAAAAATGGACCTGGAAAAAGCCTGGAATACTGGCGTCAACCTGACCCATACCGCTAAAATGGGGACGATGCTGGCTACTTTGTCAATGGACCTGTACCATACCCGCTTCCAAAACCAGATTTTTCCCGATTACGACAGCGGTCCCACTTTGGCCATCATCCAAAACTTTCGCGGCTTGTCGGTGTCCAACGGCTTTCAACTGGACGCCAAAATGCTCTTCGGCGAGGTTTTTGAAGCCAAATTCGCCTACAATTTCCTCGATGTGTACCGCCGCACCAATGAGCAGAAAGTACAACTGCCCTTCAACGCCACGCACCGCCTAATGGGCGCTTTTTCCTACGAGCCCAAAAACAAGCAGTGGCACGCCGATGTCAACCTGCACTGGATGGGCCCGCAGCGCCTGCCCGATACCCGCAGCTTGCCTACTGAGTTGCGGCAGCCCGATTTTTCAGCCGCGTATTCGGTCCTCAACCTGCAATTCACCAAGGTTTGGAAAAAATTGGAGCTGTACGGTGGTTGCGAAAACCTCTTCGACTTCCGCCAACTCCGCCCCATCCTCGGTTGGCAAGACCCCTTTGGCCCCAACTTCGATACCGCTTTTGCCTGGGGCCCTACGCGGGGACGGGAGTGGTATGTGGGGGTTCGGATGAAGTGGTAGGATTTGGATTCCAGTGGTATTACTTGGCCTAATTGGTGGTAAATCGCACTTGCGTTACAATAAAAGTTGCAAGTAATGCGTTTTTTTAGTAATTTTGTGAAAATTTGCTAATGCTTAAATTCTTGCACATATTTCTGGCAGTTACTCTACTTTCATCCTCCACGGGGGTGACAGTATTCGAGCATCTATGTCAGATGCAGGGACGTAAGATTGCATTATTCAGCCCCCCCAAGGGATGTTGTCAGAAAAAAGTAAAAGCTGCAAAAAGTAAATGCGTTGAGCAGACCTGCGATAATCAACTAGGCAGACATACTCATTACAAAAAGAAGCCTTGTTGTAAAAATAACTCTCAACTAATCAAGTCAAATATTCCTGGAAGTACGCTGGAGCCACAATGTGATATTCTCTTTCATCCAGCCTGTCTGCCTGTATTCAGTTGTAGGTTAGCAGACATATATGCCATCATTCCGTTAAATCAAAAAATATTACGATTCTACCTGTATAAGCCACCACCTCGAATCCTTGATATTCGAGTGCTTATACAGTCTTTTATTTGTTAGATATCCAGTATTTATTCTCCACCTTTCTAGGTGTCGAGCATCATCTATATTTGCTTATTAATCACTGTGTTACACATTTTATCTTACAAATGTGTACAACTCCTTAATTCTCAATCGTCCGAGAATTAAGCGATCATTCCTTTCAATCATCATGAAAAATTTCATTTTAGTTTTCATGCTGCTCAGCAGTATGTCAATCATCTCGTGTAATGACAAGCACGCTAAACATTCTGCAAAAACTACTAATGCTGCAGTACCAGGAGCAAAATACATTTGCCCTATGAATTGTGAAGATGGGAAAACCTATGATGAACCAGGTTCTTGCCCAGTCTGTAACATGGATTTGGAACCGATGGAAATTGACGAATCGGCGAGCTCGATGAAGTACTTCACGCAATATTCAAGTAAACCTGAACAATTGGAAGCCGGCAAAGAAGCTGTAATGTCATTTACTCCAAAAATCGAGGGCGACGAAGCAGCCGCAGTTCCCCTTGAATTAGTGCATGAGAAAAAAATGCACCTGATTTTAGTAAGTGACGACCTTTCTTGGTTTGATCACATTCATCCTGAGTACCAGGCTACAGGGAATTATGATATAAAAGCTTTAGCCAAAGGTGCTTCATTTGCTAAAGGTCGTGGTTTGAATGAAACTAGGTTTGAAGCAGGTGGAAAATATTGGGCATTTGCAGATTTCAAACCTAGTGGGGGGTTGAATCAGGTTAATAAAATTGAATTGAATATTGCTGGAACTCCAGCTAAGGCAGTAAAATATAGCCAAGCCAAAATGATAAGTGCTGTGGATGGGTACACCCTTACACTAGAAACAGGTCATACTGGAAATGGCTTGGTTTCAGGAGTGCAGCAACATATTCCCATTTCGATCCAGCAAGGAGGCAAAGCGGTTGACCCAGCTAGCTTCGAAAATTACCTGGGCGAAAAGGCACATCTGGTCCTCATTGAGGTTGAGAACAAAGAATATGTCCATACCCATCCAAGTGCTACTGGTGGCAAATTGGATGTACACACCACCTTTGCTAAACCAGGTACCTATCGGGGGTGGTTACAATTTCAAACCAACGGCGTAGTTCACACAGCTGATTTTGTAGTCAAAGTTGCAGAAGGACAACACAATGCGGAGGAGCATAGTGATCACCAAGGTCATTAATTTCAATTTCAGTACTGGTTATGGACAATTGCCCTTTGATATTGTTCTGTATTCCAGTGCCGAATATTTTCCCAAATTTTAAATTAAAAATCATGAAAAACATGCTTATTTTATGCTTGACATTCTTGTTGTCAAGTCAGCTTTTTTCTCAAACCAGTGCTGATGGAGGTAACTCCACAAAATCACAAAGCGCAGAGTTCAAGGTCTGGGGTAATTGTGGAATGTGCAAAAAAACCATTGAAAAAGCTGCAAAAAGCGTAAATGGAGTACAAACTGCTATCTGGGACAAAGAAACCGATATCATTACGGTGAGCTTTGATTCAAAAGCTACTGATTTGAAAAAAATCCACCGATCAATTGCTAAATCTGGGTATGATACCGATAAAGTACGCGGAGATGACAACGCTTACAAAAATTTACCCGGTTGCTGCCAATATGATCGCAGAAACTAAATTGGAGGATTATCAACATTGATGAATGCGGGTAAGTATGGTATCCATATTCGCCCGCATTCTAACCCTTTCCTAACACAACATGCCTCATCTTTCCTACCGACTTCGTCGTTCACACCGTTTTTTGGGCATTACCATTGGTATTCAATTGTTGATTTGGACCGTCAGTGGCCTTTATTTTAGCTGGTCAAATTTGGATGAAGTACACGGTGACCATCTGAAAGAAGAGCAAGCTCAAGTTTTAGGTCTCGATTCTTTAGTCTTGCCCAATTCTGCGCTCAAAGCCATCAAGAATCGGCTTGGAGAATTCGAATTAGTGAGTCTTCAACTCATTCAGATTCTGGAGCAGCCCAATTGGTTGATGCAAATTCAATTGCTTCATGGATCCTACATTCGGCATGATACTTGTTTAATCGTTGATGCGAATACGGGTCTTTTTCGTAAACCAATATCAAGGGCAGAAGCGCTTCAAATAGCAAAAACAGCATTAAAAGGACAATATGGGGTCAAAACGGTTGCACTTTTGAAATCAACTGGCAAGCACCATGAGTTCAGAGGGGGGCCACTACCAGCCTATGCTATTACCTTTGACCACCCTGATCAGCCAACGTTCTACATTAGTGTTTATGATGGGACTATAAAAAAAGTTAGAAACTCAAAGTGGCGAGTATTTGATTTCTTTTGGATGTTTCACACAATGGATTATGAAAACCGGGACAATATCAATAATTGGGTGTTGAGAATTTTTTCTGTACTGGGTTTATTGACTGTAACAAGTGGTTTCATTCTTTTTTTCATGACCCTAAAACCCAGAAGACATGCTTAATTCATTAATCAGGTTTTCACTCCAAAATCGTCTTTTCGTCGTTGCCTTGGCCGCATTGCTACTGGTTTGGGGAACCTGGACAATCGTTCATTTACCTGTGGATGTTTTGCCGGATTTAAATCGGCCAAGAGTCACCGTATTTTTAGAGGCAGGAGGAATGTCTCCTGAAGAAATAGAAGTTCAGGCCGTACTGCCCATAGAGACAGCTCTAAACGGCTCGCCCGGTGTAGAAGTGGTCAGGAGCAGTTCATCAAGGGGTATAGGTTTGGTCTTTGTCGAGTTTGACTGGAACATGGATCTGTACCGTGCTCGCCAATTAGTTGCTGAAAAATTATCAACAGTTTCTTTGCCGAACGGAATTACTCCTGTGATGGGACCGATTTCTTCTGTAATGGGGCAAATTATGCTCATTGGGGTTACATCCGTGCCTTCAAAAGCCAATTATAACGCAAGTAGTAGCGCTGCCGATATTCGGACCCTAGCTGATTTTACAATCCGTCGCAGGCTACTGGCCATCAAAGGGGTTGCACAGGTAATTCCCATAGGTGGCGATCGCTTACAATACCAAGTGCTAGTTTCTTCCCAAAAGCTAAAACAATATAATCTAGCACTGGAAGATGTCGATAAAGCCCTTAGCAATACTAATCTCAATGCTACGGGTAGTTTCTTTAATCGCTATGGCTCAGAGGTGTTGATCTCAGTTCTTGGCCGTACTGAAGATTTGGATGATCTACAAAATACAGTAGTGGCCAATCGCGAGGGGTACCCGGTTTTATTGAGTCAAGTCGCGGATATTCGCTTTGGTGCCGCCATAAAAAGAGGGGATGCAAGCGTGAACGCCAAACCTGCGGTCATTTTGACAGTCGAAAAACAACCGGGGGCGAACACTGTTGCTTTGACTGAGGAAATAGAACGTGCGCTCGATGAATTAAAAACTTCTATCCCTGAAGACATAAGGCTAAATCCAAAAGTTTTTCAACAAAAAAATTTCATTGTCAATGCATTAAGCAATGTCGAAGAGGCGCTTAGGGACGGCTTTATATTGGTTGTAATTATATTATTTTTGTTCTTACTCAATTTCAGAACAACCATCATTACACTGACTGCAATACCACTTTCTCTGGTTATTACAGCTTTGGTGTTCAAATTTTTTGGCATCTCAATTAATACCTTGACCCTTGGTGGTTTGGCTATTGCAATCGGGGAATTGGTAGATGATGCCATTGTTGACGTTGAAAATGTATTTCGGCGGTTAAGAGAAAACCGTGAACAAGGTAGTCCGCGAAATTCCTTACTCGTCATTTTTGAAGCATCCAGCGAAGTTCGAAACTCTATTGTTTATGCTACCATAATAGTTGTGTTGGTTTTTTTACCTTTATTTCAACTACAAGGTATCGAAGGCCGAATTTTTGCACCACTTGGGATCGCCTACATTACCTCTATTCTAGCTTCTTTGTTGGTGTCTTTAACAGTAACACCTGCACTATGTTCTTATTTGTTGACCAATTCAAAACTGAACGAAGGCAAAGAGTCAAGATTAGTACGATGGTTAAAAAAACAAGATACCAAATTGCTAACATTTGGGTTAGACCACCCCAAGCTGGTCATCTCAACAGCTTCAATTTTAGTTATTTTCTCTGGTTTGGCTGCGGGCCGGTTTGGAACAGAGTTTTTACCTCCATTTAATGAAGGCAGTTTTACAGTAAACTTATTTGCGCCTTCGGGCACTTCCTTGGAGGAAAGCAATAAGATTGGTACGGTTGCCGAAAAATTGATCATGAGAGTTCCAGACGTTGAGTATGTTGCCAGACGTACTGGTCGAGCAGAACTTGATGAACATGTAGAACCTGTGAGCAATTCTGAAATCGAAGTAGAATTATTGGAAAATGCCCGATCTAGGGTAGAAGTCATCGCTGATATTCGTAAGGAGCTTTCCAAACTAGCTGGTGTGTCAGTAAGCATTGGTCAACCCATTTCTCACCGTCTGGACCATTTGCTGAGTGGGGTGAGGGCCCAAGTAGCAATCAAGATTTTTGGGGAGGATTTAACTGAACTCAGAGCCTTGGCGGCGGAGGTCAAAGAAGTGGTGGAAGCTGTTCCAGGGGCGGTTGATGTTCAAGTTGAACGCCAGGTTATGGTACCCCAATTGACCATCAAACTAAAAAGACGAGCTTTGCAACGCTATGGTATTCAAACAGGTACAGTGGCTAGTGACCTTGAAATTTTATACGGAGGAAAAGTTATTTCTCAAATTCTAGACGGTCAAAAAACTTTTGACTTGGTGCTAAGAGCTGTTCCAGAGGATCGAGAAAACCTGGACAACATTAGAAATGCACAGGTCCATACGCAAGATGGAAACTTGATTCCCTTGCAAAGCATCGCTTCCATTGAGTATGAAAAAGGGATCAACTCTGTTAGCCATGAGAATGCTCAACGTCGAATTGTGGTTTCCTGTAATGTCCAAGATCGAGATCTAGGTAGTACGGTTACAACAATCCAAAGTCAATTGAGCACGAAAATAGAAATGCCCCAAGGCTATTTTTTAGAATATGGTGGCCAATATGAAGCGCAAAAAGAGGCATCAAGGTTGATCGGCATCCTCAGTATTTTTGCACTCCTGGGCATTTTTCTTGTGTTGTACGCCCATTTTCGTTCTTGGAGAATTGTGTTACAAGTTATGCTCAATGTTCCACTTGCTTTGGTGGGTAGCGTAGCCGCAGTTTGGTTGACTGGGGGGACTTTCTCTGTCGCAACCTTGGTTGGATTTATAACACTTACTGGTATCGCTTCTCGAAATGGGATCATGATGATTTCTCATTACATTCACCTTATTGAGCACGAAGGTGAAACGTTTTCAAAACACATGATCATTCGTGGTTCGCTGGAAAGATTGGTACCGGTGTTAATGACTGCCTTGGTGGCTGCCTTGGCCCTGGTTCCCTTGACCTTGGATGCCCAGGCTGCTGGTAAAGAAATTCTATACCCTGTCGCAACGGTAATCTTAGGTGGACTCTTGTCCTCAACGCTCTTGGATATGATCGTTACTCCAACGGTGTTTTGGGCTTGGGGGCGTGTTGCCATAGAAGCTTACTTCGAGGCCAATCAACAATCCAAAGACCTAGGTGAATAAATTTTTCAGCATGAGTAAATTAACAAAAATATCTGTCGCACTGGTCTGTATTGTACAAAGTGTTTCGGCACAGATTACGCCAGATCAAGCTGTACAAGCGGCATTGAAACAAAATCCGACCCTTCAAGCAGCAATCTTGGAAGTTCAGGGAAAAAAATACTTGGAAAAGGCAAGTTTCAATTTGCCGAACCCAGAAATAAATGCAGAAAGTCCAACCGGAGAATTCTATGCACTAGGGGTCTTGCAATCTTTTGAGTTCCCTACGGTTTATAAGCGCCAAAAACAATTGGCAATTGCCGAGACTTCACTAGCACTTGCTACACAAAAAGTGAGTGAAAATGAAATTCGGTTTGCTGTCCGAAATCTATATTTAGATGCTCAGACTGCACAAGCCCAACTCAAAAATTTCACCAATCAGGATAGTTTGTATCAACTGGTGTTAAGTACTGCAAGGCGTCAATTCGAAGCTGGTGAAATTGACCAGTTACAAAAAACACTGGTGGAAAATGAGGTAGCACAAATCAGGCAAAACCAGCTCAGTGCAGAAAGAGAATACCGTTCGGCGCTTGCGCTTTTATCAATGTTTACAGGAATCCCTGGAACGAATACTATCCTTCCGCTGCAACCCGACACCAGCAATCTATTGATGAAAGTCGATTATTCAAGCAATCCTCTTATCGCATTTGAAAAGCAAGCTGTAGTCATTGCCGACAAGCAGTTGGCCCTCCAAAAAAGCAAGGCTTTGCCAAACTTTACAGTAGGCTATCTCAACCAAGGGGCAATCGGCACTCCACTTGATTACCGATTTAGAGCAGCTATTGGTATTCCCATTTGGAGAGGGCAGTTTCGTTCCACTGAACAAGCTGCCTTGGTCTACAAAGAAGCTGCTCAAAAACGGGTAACTGCGCAAGTACAACTAGCAAATATGGAGCAAGAAAGACTGGATGCAGATCTTGTGAACAACCTTAATCAACTTCGGTACTACCAGCAAGAAGCATTGCCCCGTAGTGCCTACCTGATCACCACTGCACGGCGTATGCGCGATGAAGGGCAAATCGACTACATCGTATTTCTGCGCACCCTCGAAGAAGCCTACATTATTCAACGTGATTACACCGACCAGGTCAGAGCGCTTAATGCTGCTATTATGCGTGCAAATTTTTTGGCCGGCAAGTAATGAAGCGCAAAGAAATAAGGTAAACGAGTTCGGGTTTAGTGAAAAAAGATAACTACCTGTTTAAGCAACTGACTGAAAGGGTTTGTGTTCTTTTTTTCTAAACCTCATAAGAAAAGTTGTTCACCTTAATTTTAGCTCAGGTACTAATTGATTTTATGATCAAATACTACCGTTAATAAAGTCTAATTTCAACAATCTTCAATCATCAATCTATGAAATTGGTACATTCTATTTCTTTGATTTGCATGATCATCACAGCCCAAATGGCTTGGGCACATGGCGATGAACTACCAACTGGAGCGAGGGCATCAGTTGACCATTTTAGTGTTTACGGCCAGTCCGATCGCTATGAATTGTCTTTGTATTACCCTGAGCTTAAGGCGAAAGAAGAGGCTCACTTTTTATTATTTCTTGCCGACTATTTCAGCAATAAAGCCATTGACAAGGCCACCATACAAATAAGTATACCGGGTAACAGCAAAATCAAATTTCCGGTAGAAGCCATCTCACCTGGGGTGTATGAGTTTCATGGTGCTTTTCCTGAAAATAAAAAGTACAACCTGAATGTCCAAATCAACCATCCAAACGGTGCGGACCTTATCGGCTTAAACAACATCGAAGTGGGAGCACTCCTACCTTCTGAAACTACTGACAGTCAAATTAGTAACAAAAAAAATAGCATGCCTAACTGGTTGATTTTCATCATTGGTTTGTCACTTGGGGCAGTGGTGATGTACATTGTATCGAGACGAAAGAATAGGGCTTTGACCGTTTTTTTTCTATGTGCAAGCGCTTGGTTTTCCAACACACAATGGAACCCTTTATCGGCTCATGGAGATGAAGACCACAGCGGTGGCGCAAGTGGTAACTCCTTTGGCAAAACAGTCAGTATGCCAAAAGAAACCCAGTTCTTGTTTGAGGTTTACACTGATCCCTTAAGTGTAGGAGATTATAGTGTTGCTACTACCATGTATGGGACGGTTTTACCTTCATCCGAAGGCTTAGGTAATGTAATCGCTACTCAAAATGGTCGCTTACTCAAACTCAACGTCAAGGTAGGGCAGATGGTGAAAGCAGGACAGACTTTGGCTGTACTACAACAGATCATCAGTACTCCTGACCAGGTCAACATCACGGCCAATAATAGTGGTTTGGATTTACAAATCGAAACTGCTCGGACTAAGGTCGAAACGACAAAACGTGAGCTGGATCGATTGAAAAAGATCGAAGATATAGCAGCCGCAAAAGAAGTACAAGCTGCAGAAGCTGCTTACAAAATGGCCTTGGTAGAATTACAAACCTTAGAGAAAAAGTCCAACCAAGCCAATACCAACGCGAATAACCGCATTGTCAATCTCAGCGCCCCCATTTCAGGTGTTGTAGGGCAATTTTCACTAAGTGCAGGAGCTGAAGTGGTTGCTGGTCAAAGCTTATTTGTAGTCACCAATCTCAGCAAGGTTTATGTGGAAGCACAGGTCTTTGACAAGGATTTGCCCGCCATAAAAGCTACAAATAAGTTTACGGTACTTTGCTCAAGCAACGAGCACAAAAGTGCTGAAGTAAGGCTCATCTCACAGGCCCAAAGTATGAATTCAGGCAATCAAAGTCAAAAAGTGTTGTTTGAAATGGACAATCCTGGTGGAGATTTTAAAATTGGTGAGTTCGTCAGTGTGAAGGCCTTGGCTGCATCAATTTCTCGCCAAATAGCCGTTCCAAATTCGGCTATTACTGAAATCAATGGCAAGGCTGCCATTTTTTACAAACGCGATCCTGAGTTTTTTGAGATGACTTATGTCAAAACAGGTGAAGATGACGGTACACACACGATTGTTTCGAATAGCATTTTGGAGGGGAAACGGATTGTGACCAACGGAACCTATGAAGTGAAAATGATCTATCTCAACCAGTAAATTGCTATGTATGAAAGTTCTGATTTTTTTTCTACGAGTTGGCAAATTTCTCTTTCAGAAGAAGTGCTGCCACAAATAACCTTTTTATCACCGCTGATTTCTTCAGCTAAAAACTATCGACATGAAGTCAACTTATTTATCCTTAGCAGCTGCATCAATACTAACATTATTTATTACTTCTGCATGCCACAAAAATGATGATGGAATTTTAGACATCACATTTCCAGCCGCCTTTGTCGTAAATGGTGAAACCAGCAATCTATCAGTTATTAATCTTAGCAATGACGAAAAGGTTGGCGTAATCGATCTAGGGGGGGCCAAATTTCCACACCATGTTTACATGAGTCCTGACCAATCGCTTATTGCAGTAGCAATTACCTCAACTGATTTGAGTGCTGGACATGCCGGGCATGGTGGAGCAATTTCATCTTACAAGGTAATTATTATTGATGCCAAAACTGGAGAAATTCACCATAGCATTAGCTTAGAGAAATTGCCTCACAATGCAGTCTTTTCACCAAATGGTCAAGAATTATGGGTAGGCCAATCTGATGCGTCACAAAGTAAAATCCTGGTGTTCAATACAAGTGATTTCACACAGAAAGTTAGTATTTTACTTGGTAAAGGATTGTCTGAGATTACCTTCTCAACCGATGGAACCAAGGTATTCGCTGCTAATACTGATGATAATACTATAACAGTTATCGATCCAACTAATAAAAAAGTATTAAGTACGATTGGAGTTGATTCAGCTCCTGTCGGAGCTTGGCCTGCCACTAACGGAAAAATGTATGCCGACAATGAGACCAGCCAAACAGTAAGTGAAATTGATGTAGCATCTGAAAAAATTACAGCAACGATTAACCTCGGCTTCAAACCTGGTTATGTCGCATACAGTGATCATCACCAAGAATTATGGGTATCCGATGCAACCAATGGCAAAGTTGTGTACTATAAATTAGTTAACGGGGTCTGGGCAAAACAAGGAGATGTAACAACTGGTGCAGATGCCCATGCGATTGCTTTTTTGAAGGATGGAACCAAAGCTTATGTTACCAACCAAGGGGCCAATACTCTAAGCGTGATTAGCATGGACAAGCACATCAAAATTAAAGATATTCCTGTAGGTACTAAACCAAATGGTATCATCATCAACTTACCAAAATGATAAATTGAGTGCCTAACTAAAAAGAAATTCATTCTCAGAGGCTCTTTTTAGGTAGGCACTTTCAATATTCATTTTCATTAATAACAAAATGTTCATTTCAATAAGCCTCTCTTAAATTCCATTTCACAAGCACTTTGCTTAAAATTTCAAAACCATCAAAAGCAAACTATCAATATGAAAAATCAAAAATTTATACCCGCACTTGGATATGATGCTTTGAGCATTTATTATGATGCCATAATTCGATTAACCATGCCTGAGAGAGAATTTAGAAAAAGGCTTATCAATTGGATTGATCCAAAAAATTCTGATCAAATTTTGGAATTCGGTTTTGGAACAGGCCAAAACTTGTTGTTGCTTGCTCAACAGAATAGGCAAGCTAAAGTGTCTGGAGTAGATATTGATCCTAAAATTAAACACATCGCAGAAACAAAATTTGCCCGTGTGGGAATCGATATTCCCCTTTATCTTTATGATGGTAAGACATTACCATTTCCTGAAAATAGTTTTGATAAGGTTTTTAGCTCCTTGGTTTTTCATCAGCTTGATAGAAATACAAAACTACATTGCTTAAATGAAATTTTAAGAGTATTAAAACCCAATGGCCATCTCATAATTGGTGATTGGGGTAAGGCGAAGTCTAAATGGAT
This sequence comes from Chitinophagales bacterium, assembly GCA_013299105.1. Taxonomy (GTDB): domain Bacteria; phylum Bacteroidota; class Bacteroidia; order Chitinophagales; family Saprospiraceae; genus Haliscomenobacter. The sequence continues at coordinate 226,063 of JAAFJY010000004.1, forward strand.
GAGAATTAAGTTCTTGTTGGTCCAATTGTTGGACGGTTTTGCTACTACTACCGATAATGTAAACGGTTTGATGCCAACTTACATCAAGAATGCTGGCTTCGTTGGTGTCAGTGAAGTTGATTTTATCAACACAAAAATTGGAACGTACTCTTATTACATTGCTCAGAAGCCTTAATCAAAGGAATAATCTCTATCGTCCTCTTTGATTAGGTAGCCAAAAAGACTCTTAACTCGCTCGATAAAGTGAGTTTTACACACTCAAAACATCACATCATGAAAGTTCAACTCTCTTTTTTTCTTTTATTGCTAGCCTTGGCGTGCAGCAAAGCTATTAAACCTGTGGAAAATACCAGTGATCACGCAAATCACCAAGCAAGTACTCCGAATAGTGGTTCCAAGCTCAGCCCAAACCGTGAAGCTATGGCGGACGTTGGTGGAGCACATATCCACATCAGCTATGGCTCACCGAGTGTTCGAGGGAGAGTGATATGGGGAGGGCTTATCGCTTATGATCAGGTCTGGGCAACTGGAGCACACCAAGCCACTTCAATCGATTTTTCGACCGATGTAGAAATCTTAGGTCAAAAAATCCCAAAAGGGAAATATGGTTTTTTTACCATTCCTAGTAAGGACAAGTGGCTATTAATCATCAACAAAAATTGGGATCAGCACCTGGCAGATGAATACGATTCCAAGGATGATTTGATTCGAATTCAGGTTAGCCCAGAAACATTGCCAGAGACACAAGAAAGTCTCACCTACTCAATAACACCAATAGATAAAAAGCATGGTACGATTGAGATTAGGTGGGAAAAAATAAAAATTGGTTTTGGATTTAAAGTCCGATAGCAAATGCTGAATTGTCACATCTTGTCAAATCCAGAGTTGTCTTTTTTTATTACTTTTACACCCATGTGCTTCTTAGTATTTGAGTTAAAATAAACTGGACGTATTTGCTTTTGAGGTTTAGCAAAAAAAGAACACAACTTCCTTTCATCCAGTTGTTTTTCTTTTTTCACTAAACCCAAATCCGTCCACCTTATTTTTTTACGCTCCCTTACCGACAGCAATGTAAGGTGAAAAGATACTGTCAGAAAGGCACAAAACCACTGAGATGGACTCCAACTCCGCCCCATCCTCGGTTGGCAAGACCCCTTTGGCCCCAACTTCGATACCGCTTTTGCCTGGGGGCCTACGCGAGGACGGGAGTGGTATGTGGGGTTTCGGATGAAGTGGTAAAATTTGGATTTCTAAGCAGTTTTAGTTATTTTTGTTTTTGAAATTATTCGACGACAGTGAAACGAGCGGTAGGCATATTGTTTTTATTGATAGGCTTTTGGGGTTTGACTCCCAATCAAGCCCTTGCCTGCAATTTACTTCATGACAATGCTCAGCATGAACAGCTTTATCACCACTACCGGCACAACAATAACCATAAATCAGGCCAAAAAACGGCATACACATTGTCTCCTCAACGCAACAACCAAGGGCCGATTGACACCAACGACTGGGGGCATTGCCACTGCCCAAACTGTGGGATTTCGTTCAGCCTGATGCTCTTGCCATGTGCTCAAAGTCCTTTTTTACCGCAGCGCCCTGCTTCGGTTCCGATAGTTGAAACGCAAGATTTTTACTTCGCCCAACATTTTCCGGAAGGTGGGGCTTATGGCATTTGGCGTCCGCCGAAGGTCTGATTCAAATTTTCCTTTCCCATTTTGGATCAATAGACTTTATGAACAGCCAGTGATCACCATCACCTGCGCTGAGTCTTGTATTTTCATCGAACTATTCAAGGTTTGACAAAAACCGTTGAGGCGTGTTGTCCTTTCAACATTTCAAGCCTTCAACATTTCAACTTTCAACTTGACATGTTAGACCAAATCATCCTTTTTTCCATCCGTAATAAGTTCATCATTGGCTTGTTCACGCTGGCTTTGATTTTGGTAGGAGCCTATTCTTTTTCTCGCCTACCTATCGACGCCCTGCCTGACATCACCAACAACCAGGTGCAAGTCATCACTACTACGCCCACCCTGGCTACCCAGGAAGTGGAGCAGTTCATCACTTACCCCATTGAGCAAAGCATCAAAACGATCCCTCAAATCGTCGAATTGCGTTCCCTCAGCCGCTTTGGTTTGAGTGTGATCACGGTGGTTTTTGCTGAAAACGTGGACATCTACTGGGCCCGCGCCCAAATCGCAGAACGCCTCAAGGAGGCCGAAAAAAGCATTCCACCCAGTCTGGGCAGCCCCGAAATGGCCCCGATCAGCACGGGTTTGGGGGAGATTTACCAGTATGTGGTTTTTGCCAAAAAAGGCTACGAAGACCAGTACAACGCGATGGACTTGCGCAGCATCCAAGACTGGATCATCAAGCCCCAATTGCTGGGCATTCCCGGGGTGGCCGAGGTGAATACCCTGGGGGGCTTGCTCAAACAGTACGAAATTGCGGTACAACCCGATCGCCTGCGCAGCATGAACGTGACAATGGCCGAGATTTTTGAGGCCCTGCAAAAAAACAACGAAAACACTGGCGGGGCTTACATTGACCGCAAACCCAATGCCTACTTCATCCGGGGTTTGGGCATGATCAGTTCCTTGGACGATGTACAGAAAATTGTAGTCAAAAACCAAAACGGCATCCCCATCCTGATCCGCGATGTGGCCAAAGTGCAGTTTGGCAGCGCCATCCGCTATGGAGCTACCACCAAAGACGGCAAAGGTGAAGCGGTAAACGGCATGGTGATGATGCTCAAAGGCGAAAACAGCGCCGAGGTAGTGGAAAAAGTCAAAGAAAGAATGCTACAAGTGCGCAAATCTTTGCCCCAAGGAGTAGCTGCCGAGCCCTACCTCGACCGTTCAAAACTGGTCAACAAAGCCATCGGTACCGTGCAAAAAAACCTACTCGAAGGGGCCTTGATCGTGATTTTTGTGCTGGTTTTACTCATTGGCAACCTGCGAGCGGGTTTGGTCGTCGCCTCGGTCATTCCCCTGGCACTCTTGTTTGCGGTGAGCATGATGAACCTATTTGGCGTGAGCGGCAATTTGATGAGCTTGGGGGCCATCGACTTTGGCTTGATTGTCGATGGAGCGGTGATCATTGTCGAAGCCATTGTGCATCGCTTGCGTGGGCTCGACCAAGGGCAGATGAGCCGTGCTGAAATGGACGAACAAGTTTACCAAGCCTCGGCAAAAATACGCAGCAGCGCGGCTTTTGGCGAAATCATCATCCTGATTGTGTACCTGCCCATCCTGGCTTTGGTGGGCACCGAGGGCAAAATGTTCAAACCCATGGCCCAAACGGTGGCTTTTGCCATTCTGGGGGCCTTTATTTTGTCTTTGACTTATGTGCCGATGATGAGCGCCTTGTTTTTGAAAAAAGAAACCGGGCACAAAAAGAACGTCTCTGACCAAATCATCGACTTTTGTTACCGCCTTTACCAGCCTATGCTTGAAGGGGCTCTTAAAATGCGGGGCCTGGTAATTGGGCTTTCTTTGCTGTTTTTTGTGCTAGCGATGCTGGTTTTCAGTCGTTTAGGCGGCGAATTCATCCCCACCCTCGAAGAAGGCGACATCGCTACCCACGTGATCATCCCACCCGGCGGATCTTTGGCCCAGGAAATTGAAACCACCACCAAGGCCGAACAAGCCTTGATGCGAAAATTCCCGGAAGTGATTGAGGTGGTGTCCAAAATCGGCAGCGCCGAAATTCCCACCGACCCCATGCCGATGGAAACCGCTGACATGATGGTGATCCTCAAAGACAAGTCGGAATGGACCTCGGCCCGCACCACCGAAGGCCTGATGGAGCGCATGGATACCGTTTTGAACAACATTCCAGGCGTGACAACCGAGTTCTCACAACCCATCCAAATGCGTTTCAATGAGCTCATGACGGGGGTGCGCAGCGATGTAGCCGTGAAAATCTTTGGCGAAAACCTCGACCTGCTCTCAAGCCTGGCCGAGCAAGCCCTGCCGATGATCCAAGGCGTAAGTGGCGTAGAAGATGCCCGCGCCGAATCGGTGACGGGCCTGCCCCAAATCACCGTAAAATACAACAAAGACAAATTGGCCCTCTACGGCCTCAACGTGGGCGAGCTCAACCAAGCCGTGCGCACGGGTTTTGCGGGTGAAATTGCGGGCATCGTTTACGAAGGTGAAAAGCGTTACGACCTGGTGGTGCGCCTGGATGGAGACGAACGCCAAGACCTGAACGACCTGCAAAACCTCTTCATTTCCTTGCCTTCGGGCAGCCAAATTCCGCTCAAGCAAGTCGCCGACGTGAGCTACGAATATGGCCCCATCCAGATCAACCGCGAAGAAGGCAAGCGGCGGGTGGTGATCGGATTCAACGTGCGCAATCGCGATGTCAAAAGCATTGTCAATGAAATCCAGGCCAAAATTGAAAAAGACCTGAAGCTGCCCGCAGGCTACTACCTCACTTACGGGGGGCAGTTCGAAAACCTCACCCAGGCCAACCAACGCTTGATGGTGGCGGTTCCAGTAGCCCTGGGCTTGATTTTTTCGCTGCTGTTTTTCACTTTTGGCAGTATTCGGCAGTCTTTGCTCATTTTTACGGCCATTCCGCTTTCGGCCATTGGTGGGGTGTTTGCCTTGTGGTTGCGGGGCATGCCTTTCAGCATCTCGGCGGGGGTGGGTTTCATTGCTTTGTTTGGGGTGGCAGTGCTCAATGGCATCGTATTGATCGGTTTTTTCAACCAACTTAAGGCCGAAGGCATGCAAGATGTACTCGAACGTATTCGGGAAGGCGCCAAAGTGCGCTTGCGCCCGGTGGTGATGACCGCAGCGGTGGCTTCACTGGGCTTTTTGCCGATGGCCATCAGTACGGGAGCAGGTGCTGAGGTACAAAAACCCTTGGCTACGGTGGTGATCGGCGGGCTGATTTCGGCGACTTTGTTAACCTTGATCGTTTTGCCCATTTTGTACCACCTTTTGGAAGAAAAATGGGGCAAAACCAGCGACAAAGCGGTGATTTCAGCGATCCTGATGCTTTTTTTGCCCTTGGGTAGCCATTTGCATGCCCAAAACGCACCGATCAAAACCCTGGGCGAAGCCCTGGAATTGGCTTATCAAAACAACCCCCAACTCCAGGCCAATGCTTACCGTTTGCAGTCGCAAGAAGCCCTGCGAGGAGCGGCGGGGCTTTTGCCAAAAACCAGTGTACAGGCGATGCTTGGTCAGTACAATACTTATCGTTTAGACCAAAACTACACCTTGTCACAAGACCTGCCCAACCCTGCGCTGATCAAAGCCAAGCGAGCATTGGCTGCGCAAAACGTGATGGGCGCACAAGCCCAACTGAGCATCAGCAGGCAGGAACTGACTTACCAGATTCGCCAGTCTTGGTACGAAATAGGCTATTTGTTGGATTTGAAAAAAGTACTCACGCAGGAAGACAGCCTCTTGGGCGTGTTCGTAAGGGGAGCAGCCTTGAAGTATAAAACGGGCGAAAGCAGCCTGCTCGAAAAAACCAGCGCCGAGACCCGCCAACAACAAGTACAGCAAAGCATCCGCCAATGCGAGATGTTATTGGGCAATGAAAAACTCCACTTGCAGCAACTGAGCCAAAGTACAGGCCGCGAGATCCAAGCTGCCGAGGGCGATTTCAGCAGCCAGGTTTTTGCCCCGCTGGTGGATACGGCCTTGTGGCAAAACAACCCGCAACTGAAATTTGCGGATTTGCAAATCGCCCAGACCAGTGCCGAGCAAAAAGTGCTTAAAGCCGAGGCTTTGCCCGATTTCAGCGTGGGTTACTTCATCCAGTCATTGGGGGGGCCACAGCAACGCGATGGCCGTGAAGTGAATTACAATGGGTTGCCACGCTTTCAAGGTTTGTACGTGGGTATTAGTTTGCCCATTTTTGGCGGAAAAGCTTATCGAGCTCGATATGAAGCTGCTGGTTTGCAGGTTTTGGCACAACAAAGAGGACGGGTCCAGGTCCAAAGTCAATTGCAGCAGCAAGTGCAAAGCTACTCAACTGCTTACCAGTTTTGGCAAAACAACATCACCTATTACCGCAATACCGCCCTGCCCAATGGTCGCCTGATTGCCAGCAACGCCAGCAAGGCATACAGCAGCGGAGAAATCGGCTATGTGGAGTACTTGCAAGCCTTGCAAACCCGCTTGGAGCTCCAAAAGGCTTATTTGGAAGCCCTGCGCCAGGCGCATTCTGCCTTGATTTCCATCCAATTTTTGATCAATCAATAACACCTACTTGACATGAACAAGTCGCAATATATATATGGTATCCTGGCTTTGGCCGTAGCCTTGGTCATTTCTTTGTACTTCAATTTTCGCCCGCACGACCATGCCGTTGCGGATGAACCTGCGCATACTGAACTGGCCGAGGGCACGGATCAGGATCACACAGAAGGTGAGGAGCATGATCATAGTGCTGAGGAAGAAGGTCATTCCGAAAACCCCATGATCAAAGAAGTGCACCTCAACGAGGCCCAGTACGCGGCAACGGGGGTCGTATTGGGTGGTTTTGAAAAAAAGAACCTGAGTGAGGTGATCAACGCCAATGGCTACACCAAGTTGCCGCCCCAAAACCAAGCCCAGGTGAGTATGCCACTCGCGGGTACGATCAAAAGCATCAAAGTGATCGAGGGGCAGTATGTGAAAGCTGGGCAAGTATTGGCTACCATGCAAAGCCTGGCCTACAACAACCTGCGCCTCGAACGCGAAAAGCTAGTGGAGCAACTGCAAATTGCCCAAGCCAATCTGGAATACCTGAGGCAAGAATTTGCCCGCCAAAAAGAATTGAACGACGAAAACGTGAACGCCCGCAAGGTTTTTCAAAAAGTAAACGCCGACTTACAAATCGAAGAAGGCAAAGTGAAAGCCTTGCAAGCACAAATCGCGATTTTGAGCCAGAACATCCAGGTGGGAGGCAATGCCAACTCGCCCCTGGTCAACATCACCGCGCCCATCAGCGGGCACGTGACCGAGGTGAATGTCCACATCGGCTCGGCGGTAGTGGAAGGCAACGAGCTATTTGCCTTGGTCGATAACGCCCAAATGCACGTGGACTTGCTGGTGTATGAAAAAGACCTGTTCAAAGTAAAACCTGGCCAAACGGTGCGTTTTGTACTCACCAACCAGGGCAACCAGGAAATCCGGGGAAAAATATTCAGCGTGGGTAAAGCCTTTGCCAACGACACCAAGTCGGTAGCCGTACACGCCGATATTGTCAATGAGCGCCAATTGCTCATTCCAGGCATGTATGTCAACGCCCTGATCGACGTGGGCAGTAATCAAGTCGATGCCCTACCCCAAGACGCGATTGTAAAAGCCGATGGCCGCGAGTTCATTTTTTTGCAAGAAGGCAAAGAAGGCGAGGAGTACCATTTTCAGCGCATCGAGGTCAAAACGGGGGTGAGCCAGCTTGGCTACACCCAGGTGCAGTTGCTGCAAAAAGTGGAGCCTGGTCAGCAAATCGTGCAAAAAGGTGCGTATTACTTGCAAGCACATTTGACGAAATCAGAAGGCGGCGGCGGGCATAACCACTAATTTAACACGCAGCGCTGCCCAACAAGAGCAGCGCTGCTCAATCTAAATATCATGGAACACCAACATGTCTATGACAAGAATGGCAAGCAATTGTGCTGCACGTTGGAAGAAAAAATCAACCAAAAAGCCGAAGCTCTTCACCCTGAAGATGGACAAGATCACAACCATGACCATGCCCCGGCAACTGGTGGAAAAGACAGGGTATGGTATTTGTTTTTACCTGCTACATTGTCTTTGGTCTTATTACTTATGGCCTTGGCTTTTGACAATAACTGGGTGCAAAAGCCTGTTTTTTTTGAGGGGTCTATCCGCCTATTTTGGTACATTTTAGCTTATATTCCAGTAGGTTTTCCGGTACTCAAAGAGGCCTGGCAGACCATGCTTAAAGGAGAATTTTTCACCGAATTCCTTCTAATGGCCCTGGCTACCATCGGTGCTTTTGCTATCGGGGAGTACCCTGAAGCAGTGGCGGTAATGCTCTTTTATGCCATCGGAGAGACCTTTCAAACCTTAGCGGTCAGACGGGCAAAAGGCAATATAAAAGCATTATTGGACCAACGTCCTGATGAGGTCAATATTTTAGAAAATGGGCAAATAAGGGTAGTCAAGGCGGCCGAGGTAGGTATCGACGCAGTGGTACAATTGCGCCCAGGTGAAAAATTGGCCTTGGACGGTGAGTTATTATCCGAATCAGCCTCCTTTAACACTGCTGCGCTAACGGGCGAAAGCAAACCCGATACCAAGGTACGAGGTGATGCGGTATTAGCAGGTATGATCAACCTCAACTCGGTAGCTCAGGTAAAAGTAACCAAGGCTTATACTGACAGCAAATTGTCGCGCATCTTAGAAATGGTGCAAAATGCTACTGCTCAAAAAGCACCAACAGAATTGTTCATCCGCAAATTTGCGAAGTATTATACTCCAGTAGTGGTGCTTTTGGCGGTGTTTATTTGTGTTCTACCCTATTTTATCGTTAAAGACTTTCAGTTTCAAACATGGCTTTACCGTGCATTGGTTTTCCTGGTTATTTCATGTCCCTGTGCCCTGGTCATTTCGATTCCGTTAGGCTATTTTGGTGGTATTGGAGCAGCCTCACGCAAAGGGATTTTGTTCAAAGGCAGCAATTTTCTTGACGTAATGGCCGCGATCAAAAACGTGGTGGTAGATAAAACTGGAACAATGACAGAAGGGGTCTTCAAAGTTCAGGAACTACAACTAAATTCAGGTGTGGATCGAGAAAGCACCCTACGATGGGTCAATGTTTTAGAAAGTAAGAGTACCCATCCCGTAGCGAGTGCAATCCACAGTTATGTAGGCCTAGTTGACACCAGCATTCAGTTTGATACAGTTGAAGAAATTGCGGGGCATGGTTTGAGAGCTAAAATAGGTAATGAGGAGTACTTGGTGGGCAATTTCAAGTTACTTGATAAGTTTGGCGTAGCTTATGACTTTGAACCATCCAAAGTGGTGTACACCCTAGTTGCTATCGCCAAAAACCAAAAATATCTAGGTCACCTAACCATTTCGGATCGCATCAAACCAGATGCTGCCAAAGCGTTGACTCAATTACAAAAATTGGGAGTAAAATTGACGATGCTAAGTGGTGACAAAGATGCCGTGGTTCAGCATGTGGCCAGAAGCCTAAACATCGATCGCGCTTTTGGGGATTTACTGCCTGAAGACAAGGTGGACAAAGTAAAAGAATTGAAAGCCACTGGCGAAAGTGTTGCTTTTGTAGGTGATGGGGTAAACGATGCCCCAGTCGTAGCCCTAAGCGACGCAGGGATCGCCATGGGTGGCCTAGGCAGCGATGCTACTATTGAAACTGCCGATATTGTGATTCAGGACGATCAGCCCTCGAAGATACCACTTGCTATTCGCATTGGTAAGGCTACCAAAAGTGTAGTTTGGCAAAACGTAATTTTGGCCTTTCTAGTCAAAGGCATCGTTTTGATTCTGGGCGCTGGTGGCCTAGCAACCATGTGGGAAGCAGTATTTGCTGACGTTGGTGTTGCACTGCTAGCGATCTTGAATGCAGTAAGGGTTCAGCGGATGCGATTTTGAAATGGAGCCGCTGAGACTTCAGCGGTATCGTTGCATCAGCGGCTCCAGATCAGCTGGCAGATCCAGCACCTGTAGTGGTGGAACATTGGCACCCCCCGTATTGCCAACGGGGATTTTCCCTACAAAGGATTTGACACCGCCAACAAGAAGTCGCAATATTTGGCCCCGAATCTCCTTCCAGCTTTTAATTTTGAAGCCGAAGCGCAACATCAACCAATGCACTTGAGAATGCTCAAGAGCCCAGGGTTGTCCGATGATATGGGCTCTTTCCAAGTGATGCCAGGCTTTTTGTAAGTCCTCGGCTGCCAGGTATTGTTGATAAGCATTTAGCTCGGCTTGGTAATGTGGCCGCAAGCCAATGGGTATAGACCAGTAGAATTTCATGATGTTGTTTTTCGCAATTAATCAAGAAAGCCTTATTTGTGTAGGCGATTATTCCAGCAAAATAGCTATTTTCTTCAGAAAATTTTATACGTGTAAATATCGAACCCCTGAAAAACTTATATTTGGGCACACTCAACTACACTTCATGGAATTCGGCGCACTGGCATTGATCCCCCCCTTGGTAGTCATCTCTTTGGGCATTTTGATTCGGCGGGCGTTTGAGCCTTTGCTCATTGGTTGTTTGGTGGGTTTTTTGCTCATCAAACCGGGAGCTTTTCCGGGTAATTTCGTCACTGCACTCAAAGAGACTTTGCAACATGCCGACATGGTGTGGGTGATTTTGGTATGTGGCTTGTATGGTTCTTTGATCCATTTGATCATCCAATCGGGCGGGGTTTTTGCTTTTGGCGAATACGTTTTGCGTTTTGTCAAAAATCGGCGCAGTGCACTGGGGGTAAGTTGGTTGCTGGGCATTTTCATTTTCATCGACGACTACATGAGCGCCCTCGCCAGTGGCGTGACCATGCGCAAAATCACCGACAATTACCGGGTTTCCAGAGAGATGTTGGCCTTTATTGTCAATGCTACCGCCGCACCAGTTTGTTTGCTGATCCCGATGAGTACCTGGTCGATTTACGCGGGTAAACTGATGGAAGACAACAAAGTGGTAGGAGTTGGACAAGGTTTTGAGGCTTACTTGAATACGCTGCCCTACATGTTCTATGCCTGGGTGATTGTGGGGATCGCCTTGCTGGTGGCGATGGAGAAATTTCCCCTGTTCGGCAAACTCAAACGCGCCGAAATCCGCGCCGCCGAAACTGGGGTTTTGGCCCCACCCAATTCCAGCTACGAAAACCCCGACGAAGTGCCCAGCAGCTTTAAAAATGCCAAACCTATCCATTTTTTCCTGCCTTTGATCGTGCTCATTGCGGCTACTTTGTTGTTGGAAAAAGATGCATTGTTGGGCGTTTTGGCGGGTTTGGTCTTCACTTTTGTTTATTACTGGCTCAGTGGGGTGATGGGTTTTGTGAAATTGAGCGACGGCATTTTTGAGGGATTCAAAAGCATGGTTTTTGCCCTCGCCATCCTGACCATGTCGTATGTGTTGAAAAAAGTAGGGGATGAGATGGGCCTCACGCCTTATGTGATCGAAAGTGTAAAGGGCATTTTGTCCAAGGGCTTGTTGCCGATGGTGATTTTTCTGGCTTTGAGCTTTATTTCTTACACCACTGCCTCGTCTTGGGGCATGTACGCGGTGGCCATTCCGATTGTTGTGCCTTTGGCCCAGGCATTGGGGGCTAATGTGTGGCTGAGTTTGGCCGCTGTGATTTCGGCAGGAGGTTTCGGCTCCCAAGCCAGTTTTTACTCGGATGTCACGGTGCTCACAGCCACCAGCACCCAGTGCAACAACATGGAATTGTCGTTTTCGGCCTTGCCTTACAACCTATTGGCACTTGGGATTGCGGCCTTGTTGTTTTTGGGTTTTGGGATTTTGTCATAATCATTGGGCTGCACCCTATTTCCACATAGGGTTGCGCCCTATTTCCATAGGGCTTCCCCTATGCTGACGTATCTCGCCCTTTCAGGGCTTATTTATGCAAGTTACTGATCAAATTATTCGGAACATCAGCCGCTACACGGCCCTTGAGGAGCAGGAAAAGGTCGATTTCTTGTCTTTGCTCAGTTTTAGAGAAATTGCTAAAAAGGAGGCGATCCTGAAAGCGGGCCAGCCCTGTCAGCATTTGAATTATGTGCATTCCGGTACTTTGCGCGCTTATTGTTTCGACAAGGAGGGCAAGGAGTCCACGGTCATGTTTGCGGTAGCCGATTGGTGGATCACTGACATGTTTTGCTTTTTGAACCAAAAACCTGCCATGCTGTACATCGAGGCATTGGAAGGCAGCAGCGTTTTTCAGCTCAGCAGAGCCAATTTTGAGCACTTATTTGCAACCCAGCCCTCATTCGAGCGCGTTTTTAGGATTTTGATGCAAAATGCTTATACCCGCGAGCAGTTGCGGGTCATCGAGCGCTTGAGCCTTTCGGCGGAGGAGCGGTATGACAATTTCATCGCGAAGTACCCGCAGTTTGTGGAGAAGGTGCCGCAGAAACACATTGCTTCGTACTTGGGGATCACGCCTGAGTTTTTGAGTGCGATTCGGCGGGGTAAGTTGGGGAGGTAAGGTTACTTTCTTAAGCTACCTTAATCTTTTTGCCCTTTTGACTTTCTTCCTTTGCATCACTTTCAACCGAAAAAAACCATTGTCATGATGATTCTGATTGCTGGCCCTTATCGGGGCGGCACCAACGATGATCCCGAACTGATCAAAAAAAACCTGGACCGACTCGAATCTGCAGCCCTGCCCTTGTTTCGCATGGGGCATATTCCGATCATTGGCGAGTGGGTAGCCCTGCCCTTGATGCACTTGGCTGGCTCGAAACAAATCGGCGATGCCATTTGGGATGAAATTCAATACCCCGTAGCGCATCGACTTTTGGAAAAATGCGACGCGGTTTTGCGGCTCGAAGGGGCTTCCAAAGGGGCCGACAATGATGTCAGGATTGCATTGGAGCGAGGCTTGAAGGTTTATTATCGGCTGGAGGATGTGCCTGGGGGAGGGGATGGATAAGATCAATCTTTCCACTTACTTAAAGTGAGTTCTGGATTCTTGAGGCTTATTTTTTCAAAATACGATAGACAATAGAAGATATACTACATATGATTTTGGGGCTCTATCGCAAATTTTGTGGTAGCTTGAGTATTCGTTTGCACACTTTGAAGTTTTCAAATTGAAAAATTCACAATTTCGCCTTCACAAGATGCTTTAAGTTGCTAAAAAACAACGTTTTTTAACCAGAACTCACTTTACTTAAAACTCAGTCCCGTGGTATGAATGGTGGTCAAATGGCCGTTATAAGTGGACGTTACCTTCACCCCATGCAGCCTAAAATTTTCCAAAACCACATTTTTAATGCCAAAATCGTCGCTGAAACCCAAAATTTGCGAGGAGGGCCGATGATCGCCCTCAACGCTGATGTTTCGGAAGCTTACGTTCTCAATTTTTCCGCGTATTTTGTCTTTGGAGTACTGCGAAAACAGGATTTTGAAATCAATGAGCCAGCCTTGGGCGTCTTCTACCCGAATGTCTTCGTACAAGACGTTGCGGATTAGGGCGCGGTCGCCGTTGTGGATGGTAAAAGTGCCTTCGGGGCCTTCTACGTGAATGATGTCGCAATTGCGAAAAGTGACATTTTGGATGGTATCGGTGCGAGTTTCAAAACCAATCTCCAGGGCATTTCCCCATACGCCGTTCCAGAAAACTGAATTTTGCACCAGTATGCTGTCAACCCGGATATCGGAACTGAAATTCGTAAAATAATCCACCCCTGCTTTGATCGCAATGCAATCGTCCTTGCTTTGGATGAAGCAGTTGTTGACCAGTACTTGTTGTGAGCCCACGATGTCGATGCCATCGTCCCAATCGTTGGAGGAAACTATTTTGAGGTTGTTGTAAGTCACCTTTTTGGAGGCAAAACAAGGCGCACTCCAGCTGCGGTTTTCGGTTAAAACAAGGCCCTCAACCAGCACATTTTCGCATTGGTTGATTTCGATTGGCCTTACTTCGCCCTTCGCTGACAGTCGATTGTCGATGATGCCCCGCCCCATGAATCGGATGTTTCGGCCTCCATTGGTTTTAAAATTGCCGTGTACCAGGGCCCCTCCTTCGATGTACACGGTTTGGTTGCTTTTCACCAAGACCTCACCGGGGGTATGTATTTTCCCTTTCTCAAAGAAAATCACATGCTTGTCCTTGCGGTCGGGAATCTCTGTTTCGATTGGATTGGCAAAAATGAAGAGGGGCCTTTTCAGGTTCTGATTGATCTCAATGCTCAGGTTTTCGGGTTTTTCCAATGTAAATCGGATTTGGTTGCGGTATTGCATCCCCTGGATGTTGCGGCTTTTGGGCCTGATGTCGAAATTGTAAATGGGGGAGGCAAAAGTCACCTTTAATTCTATCCTACCTTCAAATGAAAAAGTGGCGAAGGCCGCACACCTGGTATTGTACACAAAAACGGGCTGTCCGTTGATTTCCAGCGCAAACTCAGGGGCCATTTCCGCTGCTTCGGGTGCTGGATAAAGGTACAATTGCTGGGCATTCAAGCAGTTTGAAGCCGCGATAAGGAGCGCGAAAATGAAGAGGATGGCTTTCATTGGATCGATAAAGGTAGGTGCGTGAGCAATTGGAGTCATGGACAAACTTACAAAGTTCTCAAGAGATTGGTGATGCCATTTGAGAGGAGATTTGATACAGGAGTGCGCGTAATTGAAAGCTTGGCCAGGGCTTGACAGTGATCGAATAATTGTTGAATATTGTAAGCATTGAGTGATGTTTTTCACATCAGTACCCATCTTATGCCGATCAAACTAATTCTTTCCCTCATTTTGGCCTTGTCCCTGCTTGCTTGCGGCGAGCGGCAAAGGGAACAAACTCCAAAAGAAACGCCAAAAGCGCTGGCAACCGAATCTGAATACAAAATTTCTTCCAGGCGAAGCTATGACGACCTGCTGGAAGATTTATACAGCGAGCTGGTCAGCAAGGACAATGACTTGCAAGCCCTTGAAGACCAAATTGCAGCACTCAATGAAAATCAAATCGACTCCAGTGCTGCTTTCCAAAACTACGACAACAAAAACCAGGCGTATTTCTTTTCGGCGGACAGGCATCTCGCAGGCATCTCAGATTCCCTGGTAAGGGACGAAATGAAAGCGCTTCTCGCTAAAAGTTTGGCAAAATACAATGCGTTAAGCACCAAACACCATGAACTAGTGGGCCTCATCGCAGCAAAAAACCTGAGGATTGCCGACTTGCACACTGTCTTAAAAATCGTAAAAACCTTGCCCTTGATTGAGAAATACCAAGTCGAGCATTTGCCGAGCTCCAAGTCGTTGAAGGGGTATGTCAAAAAGCAGGAGGAAGTGATTCGGAGGGAGAAGGGGCTGATTGGGGAGTAGAATTTAGTGCCAAAAAATAGCGATTATGACCAGGTGTTTTTTTCAGACCTTTTGATGCGCTTGAGGTTAACAAGCTGTGATCCAGTTCATCGACTCAAAAAAATACAACTCACCGAAATGAGCTTATTGATTTACATCTACAGAAAACAAGAAGGCACTGATATGACTGCGCTCCAGGCAAAAATCCCCAGTCCACACAACGAGCTCTTTGGTTTTGATCGATGCAGAGAAACTTTATGGGGACATCCGATCATGAAATCATTGGGTTGTGAATTGATTGGTACATTAAAAGACCAGAATATTTACGCTTTTGACGAGGACGTATTCAAACTCAAAAAAGAGCTCAATAAAATTTTTGAGAACATCGAACGCGTTGCAAAAGAGACCAATTATGCCCCTGAGTTCATCCTATTTCGGGTAGAAAATGCCCTTGAAGCAATCAAAATTGTAGAACAAAATCTGGACATTGCCGGAATTGCGATTGAATAGTGTTCAGCTCTTGCCTTTGGCTATAAATGCTTTCCAATACCAGGTGTAAATGTACTTTTAAACCACCACTTCACCACCCAAACCATGACCATCCCAAGCACCATTCACACCTGGCAAAAAGCCAACCCCTCCTTCGGGATCATTTTACCCAATGCCTGGTTTGGCAGACCTTACGACAACCTGCATGAAATCACTTGGCTGGAAGACCGGAAGTACAGGCTTTTGATCGAAGTGGATGAGCAAATGCTGCTGATCCTCACCAAAACACCGCAATTTGAGCTGAGGCTAGATGGGAAGGATTTGGTGATGAGCAATTTTTTACGATTGACCTTTGAGCGATTGGCCTATGGTGATTTGAGTATGCATACCGAATCCTTTGACCAGGGGGAACTTCGGTTGATGGGATATTGAGGGTTAGGGATTTTTTGGTGAATTCTGGGATTGTACCGTGAATTTTGGTTTTTAGGCTCTTTTTTTGACATACAACATACGATAGACGACATACGATATCTGATTTAGGAGCTCGCTGGAGAGATTTGTCGTGTTTTGAATTATCGTTTGCACGGTTTGAGAATTTTGAATCCACCCTTCGCAAGCCAAATCTAATATCGTTTTTTTTCACGAAATGTTAAGTGCAGTATTTGTCAACGTCATGCTGGCAATCCGTAAAAATCCGTTTAATCCGTTTTATCTGTGTTCCCAACCCGCACAGCGGGACGGAAAAGATTCGTGGTCCCAGCAGAGCAACAATGTTGCGAATTGGCAAGGTGTATTTGTGGCTTATAACTAACCCCATAACTCACACCTCAACCCCCACTTCCAACACCAAAAGCACACCCCCTCCCCCACACTGCGGATCGTCCAAATAGCCATGAATCAGCCGAATAGGCTCGAAACCCATTTTGCGCTGCACACTCACCGTGGGGTCAAAAATCTCTCCAGCCAGCCATTTTTCGTAGTAGGTATCCAGGCTCATTTGGGCGGCGTAATGGGCGTATCCATTGGGCATCCCTACGGTAATTTGGCCTTTCAAGCCCAGGACCCGACAAGTTTCCTGCCGGGCACGGTAGATCTGTCGGGCCAAGCCCTGGCCACGGTAATTGGGGTGTACACCCACGTCCATGCCGTACATCCAATCGCCTTCGGGCTCGTGGGTATTGAGCCAGAGGTTGTCTGAGATTTCCAAAAAAGTATGGTCTTCCAAGGCCAGGTGGTAGCGGATGGTGCTGCTCATGCCAATCGCTTTTGAGCCGTCCAAAACTACAAACTGGCCTTCGGGAAACAATTCAATGTGGTGCAGGTAATGCCGTGTGGCGATGCGTTCATTTACGGCCAGGGTTGGAAAAATGATGCCTTGCAGCTCGTCGAGCGCAGCAGCGTGCTCGGGCTGGGTATTTTGGATGGTGTAACCTTGTGGGGTGAATTTTTTGAACATGGCTTTTTAGTTGAGGAGTTGAGAGGTGAGGTGTTGAGGAGAGCTAGCGTGGTGTTGACCATGATTTTTTATCTAAGTGCCACTGAAAAAATAATTTATAAGCATTGGCAAATACTTTGCCCCGCTTCGCGGTGCAGGTTGGGAACACGGATTTTACGGATGAAACGGATTTTCACGGATTTCCAACATGATGTTGACCCCACTCGACTCAAAATCGGAGGTACCAATTTTTATAACTTATTCTTTTGCCATTCCTAACCCAGAATTTTCAGGGTTACAGGATTCCAGAATTTCTTATGCGAAGTTGACTAATCCAGAATTTGAAAGAATATTCAGAATTAGCCCGCTTCACGGTCATACCACATCGGGCTACAACGTTGGGTTGTCAACGTCACGCTCACATCATGACTATCATAAAAATCACAAAAATCACAGTTCAGACAAAAGGATTCGGAAGAGAGCCCCTTCTTTTCAACGCTTCAACTTTTCAACTCCCAGTCCAATGATCATACTGCGTATATCGAGCCGTTTCCAAAGCCATTTCGGGCCCGTGTAGTTTGCTCAATACATAATACGACATGTCGATGCCTGCCGAAACGCCCGCCGAGCAGATCACCCGGCCATTGTCCACATACCTCACGCCATCAAGTACTTCGGTATCAGAAGCGATTTGTCGCAGGCTGTCGATGGCTTTGAAATGGGTCGTGGTTTTGAGCCCTTTCAACAAGCCTGCGTTGGCCAAAATCATGGAACCCGTACAAACCGACAAAACGTACTCCGCCGAAGCAGCCATTTTTTGCACCCATTCCAGCATCACCGGGTTGTACATCTCGCGGCGCGAACCAAAGGGGCTGCCATCGGGGTGGTAGCCACCGCCGCCAGGAACCAAAATCATATCGGCAGTTGGGCAGGTATCAAAAGTGCAATCGGGCAAAATGCGCAGGCCATTGCGGGCACTGATTTGGGCCTGTTCGGCCACCGTAAACACCTTGAAAGGAGCGGCTCCCGGACCTCGCAGACCCGCTACACTGAACACCTCAAAAGGACCTGCAAAGTCCAAAACTTCTACTTCATTGAACAAAACGATAGCCAAAGTGCGCATAAAATATTGGTGTTTAGAAAAAAAATAGTGCCGCAAAGATAGGTTTTTGCCAGAATTTAAAATTTTCCTTACCTTCGACAGCAGAGTTTAGGATGAAGGAACTGATAGACCTAACTTTAGAGGTCTATATGAAAACCGACTAAGGAATGAAAATCAAATGTCTGATTGTGGACGACGAGCCGCTGGCGCTCGATATCCTGGAATCCTATGTGAACCGCGTAGAGGGGCTGGAACTGATTGGCCGTTGTGAAAACGCGCTCCAAGCCTTCGATTTTTTGCAGCAACACAATGTTGACCTGATGTTTTTGGACATTCAAATGCCCAAACTCGACGGCATTGAATTCCTGAAAAGCTTACCGCAGCGTCCCAAAGTGATTTTTACCACGGCTTTCCGCGATTACGCGATGGAGGCTTACGAACTCGACGTGGTGGATTACCTGCTCAAACCCATTCCTTTTAGTCGTTTTCTCAAAGGACTGAGCAAAGTACACGCCCAGTTTCAACTAAATGCCAACGCGCCAGCTCCAGCGAGCGCGGGGCCAATTGTACTGGCTCCTACGCTACAAAGCAACAATGCCAGCTCTTTTTACAGCGAAGATGGCAGTGGCGCTGGTGCCGATAGCATCATCGTAAGGGCCGATAAAAAAATGATCAAAGTGCCCCTTGAAGATATCCAATACATCGAGAGCCTCAAGGATTACGTGATCATTCATGTGGGTGGACGGCGCATCGTGACCAAGCAAAAAATCTCTTACCTGGAGCAGAAACTCCCGGAAGGGCGTTTTTTGCGCATCCATCGCTCTTTTCTGATTGCTTTGAACAAAATCCAGGCCTTTTCACCCAATCACGTGGAAATCAACAGCCAAGAACTGCCCATCGGAAGAAGCTACAAGAGCGAGGTGGCCAAGATTTTGGGATTTGTCTGACCCTTACCCGCAGCTTCCAGCCATGACCATTCGCCAAGCCGTCCCCACTGATCTTCAAGGCATCACCCGGCTTTTTCATGCCAGTGTCAACAAGGTCAACTCCAAGGATTACTCGCAAGAGCAAGTAGATGCCTGGGCCTCAGCTGCCTTGGACCTTGAATATTGGCAAAACAAGTTGGAAACCCTGCACTTCTGGGTCGCTGAAAACGATGGAGAGCTGCTCGGTTTCGTGTCATTGGCCGAAGAGGGCTACCTCGATCACATTTTTGTACACGACCAGCACCAAAATGAAGGCATCGCCACCGAGTTATTGGCCCACTTGGAGCACGCCGCCAAGGAGCGGAACATCCCTCGCGTTTTTGCGGATGTGAGCATTACCGCCAAGCCGTTTTTTGAAAAAAGAGATTTTATTTTGGTCAAAGAAAACCGCAAGGAGTTCAAAGGAGTGGTGTTCGTGAATTTTACAATGGAGAAGTTTTTATAAGGAAGTTTTCTAGCACGACTTTTTTGTCTGAACCAGAATTTACTGGAAACTTCGTAGAAGTTCCTGTAGTTGTGATTTTTGTCATGAAAATGATTGTTAGCGTGACGTTGACTAAGTATTTGAGCTAAAATAAGATGGACAGACTTACAGCCCCGCTGAGCATGATGTTGACATCTTGGCTACCGACGTTAGGGGCCTACAGTCCCCGTCACAGCATGGTGTTTTGCCTGCGAAGCGGGCCAATTCTAAAAATTCTTTCAAATTCTGGTTTAGAAAAAATTATTCAACGTCACGCAAGTAATCCTGTAATTCTGCGATTCTGAAAATTCTGGTTTAGATAAAAAAATCTCGCCTGAATGTTGAGACCGTGTTCTCCGAAGTTTTCAGAATTTATAGAAATGTAGAATCATAGGGAGCGTAAAAAAATAAGGTGAACGGATCTTTTGGAATGCAGCTCGTTTGATGTTCTTTTGAACGAAAAGTACACCCAAGTCTAATGAATTGGGTTTCAGAATAAAGTTCAAATAATTAATATTTCGTCAGCAATTCCCGGTTTGGCCACAATCCTTTGATTTTGTGCTTGTTAATGCTGAACACTTTGATTTTGCCTCCAAAATCAAAGGGACAGTGCTCGTACGTGTCTCCAGTCTTGTACGTTTATCTCTGTGTCTGTGACGCAACCTATTTGAGTCATCAACACTCGCTTTTAGTGCTAAAAAACTATGTTTTTTGCTATCCAAATTTTCGTCCTTTCTTCACAAGGCCTTATGTGTCAGTAACATATGATCGAAAGCGGGAATTGCTGATATTTCGTTCCCCATAGACTAGGACATCACTCTGCTCTTGAAATTGGCCCGGCATAAACTTGTTACAATGCCCGGCAGATTGGGTATATATGTGACAAGCCACGAATAAACCTTACCAAATCGCAACTTCATTGCCTCGCTGCGCGAGGCCATTTTTAGCACGCGGATGACGCAGATGACGCGGATTTTCGCGGATTTCCAGCATGGCGTTGACCGTGATGTTGACAACGGGCAATTAAAAAATTGGTAAGGTTTATTTTTGAACCGTTACTATCTATTATTGCAAAACAATGGCTTTTGTGGTTCGGAGTTGAAACTGGCCCAAACTCAAGTGATTAGTCGGGCGGTGTATCCAGCATCGGAGTTGGCGACCCGTAAATAGGCGATGTGGAATTTGGCGGTGATGGAATTGTCGGGTGATGAGCCCAAACAGATGAACAAAGACAAGCCTCCGCGCATGATTCATAACTCATGGCTTAAAACTCATTTGCTCCACCTGGTAAAACTGCTCTGCGATCCCCAAGCTCTCTTCTGGCGAGCCCAAGGCATGAAAGGCCCTCGGCAAAAGCCCTGTGAAGTCCCTGTAATCGCGCACCAGGTGTTGGTAATCGTAATAATTACAATCAAAAGCGATGCGCTGCCAATCCCAATCGGGCTGGGCATTCCGGGTACGAAAGGCGTGATCGAAACGAACCAGGCGGCCAAACACTTTTGGGTTGACTCCAGTGCGGTCTTTGAAATTGCGCTCAAATTGTTTGACACTCAGGCAAGCAGCCTTCGCCAATTTATCCAAAGATACGGCGGCATTGGTTTTGAGCATGATTTGACATACAGCGTCAATAGGGTGCAGGTCTTTCTTGCTCTTCTCAACCAAATCAAGCACAAAACCGTCAACGATCTGGATCATGCGCTTGTAGTCCGGGGCATGGTAAAGCTGTTCGTTGATAAAGTGGATGTTTTTACTGAAAACTTCATCCGCCGATAGGTAGGCATTGTTCAGTTCAACCAAAGGAATACCAGTGAGGCGGTACAGCGCCCCCGCTTGAAAAATGATTTGAATGACCAAAAATTCGTGCCCGATATAGCGTTGGGTTAGGCCCAAAGCTTGCCCCATCAAGACCACAGGCAAACCCTGGACTTGTTTTCCATTGGCTACATTTTGGATCCTTTCAGTATCGTAAGGATAAAAAGCCAGGCAATTTTCGGGGCGGGGAGTATATGGTTTGGCTGGTATCGCTTGATTTTTTTCAAAATTGAAATGCACAATTCGATAACAACGCACATACTCCGCCGCCCCTCGACTTGGATAAAAATCTTTCAGCAACATGTGCTTTGGTGGTCTCACATTCCTATTTCAGCCCGTATTTGTCAACGATGGCCTGGCGTTCAGCCCCAGAAGTAGGAGCATAAACCAAGCCAAATTTTTCATTCAGCTTGTTGTGCGCCAATTCGCGTTTTTTGGAGCCGAAATCGTAGCCTTTTTCGGGCGTCAATTCAAAAAATATTTGCTCCAAGAACTCCTCAAAAGGCTGGTTGAAGTACATGTCCACAAAACGCAGGGGTTTATCGGTAGCGTTCCAAAAAGTATGGGTCAACATCCTGGGGCGCAAATGCCAGCCCCCGGCTTCCACTTGTACCTCTTTCCCATCTACGATCACACTTGCAGTGCCTTCGAGTACCAACATCAACTCGTCCAGTTCTTTGTGCAAATGCGGTGGCGGGCCCATCACTTTTGGCGCTACCACACATTCCACACTCGAATACACACCACCCGTCATCGAAGAACGGATCCAGGTGCGAATATTCATGCTGCCATTGTGCGCCAACGGCGGCAATGGGGGCAAGTAAAGGGGTTTTATGGTTTGAGTTGGGTCAGCATTTTGCAAAAAATTTGGCGCTGCTGTTGTCAAACCAGATAATCCAGCAAATGGGGCAAACAGGCTCGCTGCCTGGATAAAATTACGTCTTTCCATCACAAATAAGATTTTTGGCGAAAAAAATGGTGATGACAAGACAAAGCTCCAGATAAGTTGGAGTTGTTTACTGGTAAAAAATCGTCATTTTTTGACCAATTCTCTCAACAATTTACTTACCCAAAAATCACAATTATTTAACCCCCTTCATCTTCCTATTTTCAGCAATCGGGTATTTATTTGCAATCCACACCAATGCTCATTATGAACCCAATCACCCAGCAAGTCCTTCAACTTTTCAACAAACGCGGCAATTCCATGTACGGTGGTGAGGCCGTCACCCAGCTTGAGCACGCGTTGCAAACAGCCACGTTAGCGCAAAATGCTGGTGCCTATCCAAGTCTGGTGATTGCCGCGCTGTTGCACGACCTTGGGCATATCCTGCACGATTTGCCAGATGATGCACCTGGTCACAACATTGACGATCTTCACGAAAACCTCGCGGCAAGGTTTCTTGAGCAACATTTTATTGATGCGGTGTCCGAGCCAGTTCGCTTGCATGTGGCTGCCAAGCGTTACCTCTGCGCCAAAGATCCCGCTTACATGGATATTTTGAGTGAGCCTTCGATCCAAAGCCTGGCTTTGCAAGGCGGGCCGATGGACCTAGCGGAAATCAACGCGTTTGAGTTATCGCCATTTTATAAGGATGCAATACGACTACGCCGTTGGGATGACCAAGCCAAAGACCCTGATATGATCAGCCCACCAATTGAAGCTTTTGTTGAAATGATTGAGGCCTGCTTGATATCAGGGTGATGAGTTTCAGGAACTCTTTTAGCCCTCATCGCTTGATAGGATTAGTTACTTAGGGCCGCACTTAATTCCCTTTGATGAGTTTTTCTTCTCCAAAATACCGCGTCTTAAACAATTCAATGGTGTAATCCAGCAGCGATTTGTCGCCATATTTACCGTGACCCGGCACCACGAGTTTTACATCGGGGTATTGCTTGCTGATTTTCACTACGGTATTGGACCATTCCTTGGTATTTGCATCACCCAAGAAACCTTTGCTTGCATTGAGGGTCTTGATCAAGCAGCCGCCAAAGATGATATTTTCGTTCGGGCAATAGGCAATTACATTGTCCTTGGTATGCCCTTCGCCGAAGAATTTTATGGCCACTTTTTCATTTCCCACTTGCAAACGAAGGGAGTCCTGGAAGCCGTTCTGAGGGGCTACCATTTTATTCTCTTTCGCCAGCTCAATCGTTTTGACGTAGGCATAAGAAGGAATATGCTGGTCGTGAAATGCTTGCAAGCCCCCCAAACAATCATCGTGAAAATGGGTAGGTACTACGGCCTTGATGTCACATTCCAAGATTTCACGGACCCACGTGATCAATGCAGCAGCGCTTTTATCGTTGATGGGCGTATCGAAAACAATCACTTCATTGCCGTTTCTCAGCACCAGGCCATTGCAAGGTACATTTCCAAAATCGTTGGTTTGCTTATAAGTGACGTGCTGAAACGCGTTTTTGGAAATTTGAGTAATGATCAAATCCTGGGTTTTGTACACGTTTTTTGATTTGAAAGAGTCTGGTTTGAGGGTACTGCAAGCGAAACTAGTAATGGCGATTGCAATGAACAAGAGGGATTTGGTAGTGATTTGCATGCGAAATTGATGTTTTAATGAGTGAAGTGAGAACTGTGCCAAACACGGTTGAGAAACGTACTGAAAATGCAACGTATTGCGTGATTTAATAGGCTCTAACTGGGAAAGAACACGGATTAACTTGGGTTCTAAATTGTTTGTATTTTTTCATATACGATAGACGACATACGACTTACGACATATGATTTAGGGGGCTCGCTGGGGCAATTTGTCGTATTTTAGGTTCTCGTTTGCACGGTTTTAGATTTTTGAAATTTAGACTTGATAAGTCTTCGCTTGTGCATAGGAATCCCCCCGAAAAACAGCCTCTTTTTCTCAGAATACACATTGGATTAATAAGCTGCCTCGATCACTTTCTGCACATGATTATATGGGCCTGTTTTCAACAACAATCCCAATTGAAGTAGGCTTTTTCAAAGTTCCTATTTATAAGTTCATCAATGTTAATAAAAACATTGGCCACACCACTATCCCCGAACATGATCTCTTCATCCGTATCAATTTGTAGCAATAAAACGTCCTTCTTCTTGGTGCGACCGTAATCTCGTGGGTCAGTTTGGGTAAAAAAAGCATACCCTCCGATTTTATGCCCACTTCCGTAAAAAAATTGGTCCATTTGCTCCTGTTGGGCCTTTGACAGGGTCTCTTGGTAATCAAAATAGTCCAAACCATTGAACTTCAATCCCCACCTAAAATCATTTACACCACCATATTCTATCTCTTTTTTGAAGCTTAATTGATGTTCGCAATAAATCGGGCTCTCTTCGTAAAGTTTCTCACTCAAAAATGAAAAATCACTGAGGTGATTGAGACTGGTATTTTCATGAAAAACAACCTGGTAATCATCCATGTCATACCAAGTAAATGGTGAAACGAAAAGCTGGAGGATACCCCCGGTTGGGTAATTTTCCAAGGGCGGCAGTTCCTGAAAATTTATTTGGGCAAGGAGGATCATAGGGTTGCCGTCTTTGGCCATTGGGTACTCCTTTCCCAATGGCCAATAGGCATGTCCAAGAAATTTGCTTTCCATAATGCCCAAGGCTTCTTTTCCTTCCGATCTAGGGCTTGCTACAATCTTGACTGATTCCAGTCCGTATTTTTCAATATCGGCTTTGAATGGCGCTAGAAATGATGGTAGTCCTTCCATTTCGGATTGTTTTTGAAGCCTTCCCTATTTCAGCAAAGAAACATCATCCAACACATAAACTCCTCGGCCATAAGTACCAATCACCAGTTTCCGATCGCGGGGGTGTAAAAACATATCGTTGACCGATACCGACGCGGGCAAATTGCCGCTGATGCAAAGCCAAGTGCTGGTGTTTTTTCTTTTCAGGTAAACTCCCAGGTCTGTACCACAGTACAAATGGCCCGTTTCAAAATCCTCGATCAGGACATTGGCTGGTGAGGCGGGCAAATTGGCACTGATGCTTTTCCAAGTGGCACCTTTGTCATTCGATTCAAAAACATAGGGCATGGGATTGTCTGCACGGCGGTCATTCAAGACCAGCCACACCTTGTTGTCGTCAAAAACCGAAGTGGTGATTTTGATCACATGCTTGTTTAAAGGCAGACCTTTCGTGATTTCTAACCAATCTTTTCCGGCATTGTCAGTCCGCCAAACGCGCCCATCGTCGGTGCCAACGTAGAGCAAATTCGGATTTTTGCCTCCCTCGGTAATGGTCGTGATTGCTTGGTGGTAGATGAGGTAAGGGTAAACTCCTTTGCGGTCGCTGCGGTTGTAACTCAAGTCGTTGCTGATGCGTTTCCAGGTCGCACCACTGTCCTCGGATTTGTACAAATGTTGCAGGCCGTGGTAAATGACTTTGCTGTCGAACTTAGATAGAGTAGTTCCCGCCAACCATTCCGCTCGCAGGCTATCCACCGCGCCAACTAAAAAGTCGTTGATGCGCCCGGCCCGGCGCCTTTGTTGGGCAGCCATGTCCGTTTTCATCAAGCGACCATAATAGCTACTCGAAAAAACGATATTTGGATTGGTTGGGTCAATTTGGATCTGCGTGCCTTCACCGCCCGGTGCCATCATCCAAGGGCGCGGCGATTGCTTGTTGTGTTGTCCAAAAACATTGGTTTCATTGCCACTCATGGTGCCTTCGTCCTGCACTGCTCCAAAAATATTGAAGGGCTTGCTCATGTCGTAAGCCACCGTATAAAACTGCGTTGTCGGGATCACATCAAAGAAATTGTCCCAGCGCGCACCGCCATTTTTGGACAAAAGCACTCCCCCATCGTTGCCCAAAATCACGAAGTCAGGATTTTGAGGGTCGAACCACAAGGCATGGTTATCGCCGTGTTGAAATTCGCTGGTGGTGTCGCTTGGTTCCCATCGGGCCCAGGTTTTGCCCGCGTCTTTGGACCAAACTTTTTCTACACCCAAGGCGTAAATCTGGTTCTCGTCCTTGGGGTGCACGCGAATTTGGCTAAACACCCAGCCATAAGTGCCGCTGAATGGCTTGACAAAGTCGTGGACTTCGCCCATTTTTTCCCAGGATTCGCCTTTGTTTTGGCTGCGGTAAATGGCTGCGCCAATCACCACTTTCTGCACAATGCGTTCGTAGCTATCGGTTTCGCCGGGGTTGGGGTCGCGTTTTTTATTGTGGTCGTCCACGAAGGCATAGACGGTATTGGGGTTAGAAGGGCTCACCGCCAAACCAATGCGTCCCGTCATTTTGGTTTCGGGCAAACCTTTGTTGATGATTTTCCAGGTTTTGCCCGCGTCGGTGCTTTTGTAAAGGTGGTCGCCATCTTCGGGCGTGGGGTCGCTCCAGCGTTTGCGAATCCGGTTCCACATTGAGGCGTACAGGATATTCGTATTGCTGGGGTCCATGACGAGGTCAATACAGCCCGTTTTTTCGTTCACGAATAGCACCTTCGCCCAGGTCTTACCGCCGTCGATGGTTTTATAAACTCCTCGCTCGGCATTGTAGGTCCATTCGTTGCCACTTGCGGCTGCGTACACCACATTGGGGTTACTCGGATGCACCACAATGCGGGCAATGGTGCCCGTATTGCTCAGGCCTACATGCTGGAAACTTTTACCGCCATCCGTACTTTTGTACATCCCTACTCCAGGCAGCGAGGCCCGTAATATATTGGCTTCGCCCGTGCCGACGTACAAAATGTTGGGATTGGAGGGTGCCAAACCGATGCTGCCGATGGCTTGGGTAGCTTCTTTGTCGAACAGCGATTGCCAGGTTTTGCCACTGTCTTCGGTTTTCCACAAGCCTCCGGTTGCAAAACCCGCGTAAAACACCGAGGGGTTGCCCGCGATACCTGCTACATCGGTACAACGACCTGAGCGGATGTCGGGCCCAGTCAATCGCCAATTGGTATTTTTAAAAGGCGAGGTTTGCAGCAGTATTTGATGGTTTTTAAAGGACTTCAACAAGGTACTGCCTTGTTGAGCAGATAGGGTGCCTGCGACCAAGCAGCAAAGGCATGCGAGTAGTAGGTTTTTCATTTTTGGATTTGCGGTGGTAAAAGTTGGGGTAAAATAAGCTTTTTGTAGGAAATAGTAGGTTTGCCGTAAAAGTGAGCGTTTTATTTTTGCAATCGGTTTTCGACGATTTGCATTACTTCATCTCCTGAAATATCTAACAAATCGACAATTTCCGCAATAGACTTCGCTTTACCATGCAGTTTTAAAACCGTCTGAATTTGGTTTTCTTCCCTTCCTTCTTCCTTTGCCTTGTCCAACCTCACTCGTTCATCTTCTTCCCCTGGCTACGGTTGATGTAGTTTTTGTTTTCGGTGTGTACAAAATCAAGGATTCCGATAAAAATCACCGGGCATAGCTTGCAGTAAAAATTGGCCCGTTTGATTTGATCGCTTTAGCTTTTCGAGGAGTAAAAAAGGACTCGCTTCTCAAAGCCGTCGTGGTCGCTGACTTGCATTTCTATAATGTAGGTGCGCCCAACTTGGTCCGTAGCCTTGACATCAATGATGCTGACTTTACCACCTTTGAGCTTTGGCAACTGGTAGGGGTTGAAGATCGCGACTTCCTTGATTCGTTGGTTCCCATGAAAGTCAAGCACCGTATTCAGAAAAGAAATGAGCGTTTCCTTCCGGTTCTCATTCCTGAAAATCTTCATGAAAGCGATGTCGTTTTTTACATCTGCAAATTGCATCTCATGGATTTGTTGCGTTGGATTCTTGAGACCGCCGAATCAGGTTTCAAAATAAAGCCCTTTTTCTTTTTTTTTTGACAAAAAAAGAAACTCTCCCAGGATCGTTGACAACAACTCCAGCGCAATCTCAATGTCTTAAAGCAACTACTGAAAACTACGTCATAGATCGGGTTGGCAATGATCATGTCTTATTTTTTGTTTTATTTTTATCGAAAAAAACTATTTTGGAGGATATTGAAAGCTTTAACTGGTTTTTATTTTGATGGATGGAGTGGATGAACAGTTGGCTCTATTTTAGGCGGTAAATAGGGGTTACTCAATGGATCTTGTGCGTAAATGGAATCTGAATTTTCTACAAAAAATGTCAAATGATCGTTTTTTTTACAAAAAGGCAGGAAAAACTTGCAATTCCCAATTTATTGTGTTATCTTTACAGCGTTGAAACAAGATCATATCACTCCAACTATATGTACTACTTGCGAACATGCACCTGCTAAATTTTTCGGCCTTCAAGCACTCCGCTTTCAGGCCACTCTCCGATTAGCTTCATTCGCATTTTCGTCTCCTTTCATTTTATCCTTACATGATTCAGTCTATTGTCAAGCCGACCGTACGCGGTTTGCTGCGCCTTGTGCCACAACGTTTTAAGGCAAAGCTCCACACCTATTTAGCCGCCAAGCACAATCCCATCGCCTCGTATTCACGCCAACTGCAACAATTGCAACCGCCTTTGGCTGGACTCGACTCGCACCAGTTCATCCCCACCCAATACTTTGCAGCCGATGAGGAAATTCAGCAAATAGAGCCGACTCAAGTAACCGAAATCCCCAAAATTCAGTACCGCTCCTGCAACCTGATCATGGTCAGCGCCGACAACAACAATAAGTATTATCAGATGAGCGAAAAAGCAGATGGGACTTTTGAGGTAAAATATGGACGAGTTGGCAGTAATCCATCGGTGCTGAGCTACCCAATCAGCCAATGGGACGCCAAGTACCGCGAGAAAGTGCGCAAAGGCTACAAGGATCAAAGCGCCTTGTTTGTGGAGGGCGATGCTGCAGAAAGCGGCTTGGATGGTATTTCCGACCCCTTGGTACGCCAGTTGCTGAAACAACTGCGCCAGCACGCCCAGCGCTCAATCCGCTACCATTATTATGTGCACTCCGATCAGGTCAGCGTAAAACAGGTGCAGGAGGCCCAAAGCTTACTCGACCAGTTGATGCCAAAGGCAAAAATCAAGCTGAACATCCACACCTTCAATGCCCAGTTGCTGGAGCTCTTTGCGATCATCCCGCGCCGCATGAAAAACGTGAAAGATTTTTTGGTGCAAAAAGCCGAGGACGCCGAGGATCTCGCCAAAATCCAAGCCCTGCTCGCCCACGAGCAAAGCACCCTCGATGTGATGCGCTCCCAAGTAGAAATCGCTGAAAAACAAAAAGAAGCAGGCGCTACGCCACAGAATTTATTGGAAATCATGGGCCTGGTCATCAAACCAGTAGAGGAAAAATCAAGCATTGCCCTCATCCAGCAAATGATGGAAGACCAACGACATCGCTTTGTACGGGCCTTTGAGGTGCGTAGCCTGCGCAGCGAAAAAGCTTTTACCGAACACCTGCAAAACCGCAGCAAACAACACACCGAGCTCTTCTGGCATGGCAGCCGCAACGAAAACTGGTTGTCGATCCTAGAAAACGGGTTGTCGCTAAGGCCCTCCAGCGCGGTGATCAATGGCAAAATGTTTGGGTATGGCCTCTATTTTGCCGATCGTTTCCAGAAATCGCTGAATTATACCTCCATTCGTGGGGCTTATTGGTCAGGTGGTGCGGCATCGCAGGCTTTTTTGGCCATTTTCAAAGTGCATACGGGTAAGGCTTTGAAAATCCAAAAACACGACGCTTCCTGCCATGACCTGGACGAACAGGTTTTGCAGCAAAAAGGCCATTTCGATTCGGTTTTCGCCAGCCGGGGTGCCGATTTAGTCAACAACGAGTACATCGTGTACAATGAAAGGCAGTGCGCGATCCAGTATTTGGTGGAGATCGAGTGAGATTCTTTGGTGTGGACCGATTCGTGGATGAAACACGGATCCCATTCTCTTCAACCTTTCAACCCTCAACCTTTCAACTACATGAAAGACCTCAATAAAAAAGCAGTACAAGCCGCCGCCGAGTTTTTGTTTGAGCACAATGGCCACAGCTCCAGCCTGGAAGTCAAAATGCTGCTGCGCGACCAGGGGTATTTTGCCCTACAAAGTGAAGTTTCAGACCTGCTCTGGGAATTGTGCCAGGAATTGGACTGGGAGCACGATTGCAATGGCGTTTTCCGCATTTACCGCCCGCAAAACATCGATCAGAAGATCATGTACTTGCTGTTTTCGGCGAATTAAATTTTTGTCTAAACCAACATTTGCTAAAACATCATCTTTCAATGCAAAACATTGCCACAAAACACCAAGCCAAACTCGAAGCCATTCTCAACTCCTCAACCTCTCAACTCAATTCCCCTTCACCCCCGTACTATCCTTCACGGGCACAGGCTTCTTTTTGAACGGATTGAACTTCTCCATTTCCTTTTTCACCTTGTCCACCTCGTCTTTGGCCTTTGTTTTGTCGAGTACTTTGCCCACTTGTTCCTTGGCTTTGGTGCTCAGGGTATCGCCCAATTTGCCGCCCACTTCTTTTTGGATGGTTTCCTTGGCTTTTTGCTCCAACTCGGCTTTTTTCTTGGCCAGTTCTTTTTCGGCGGCCACGCGCAGGCTGTCGGCTACCTTGCCAGCCTTGTCTTTGGCTTTGGCGGTGGCGTCTTCCAGTTTTTTCTTGGCTTCGGCTTCGAGTTTTTGCTTTTCGGCTTCCAGCTTTTGCTTTTGCTCGTCCAGCTCTTTGTTCACTGCGTCTTTGGCGGCGTCGGTGATCATGGTTTTGCCATCGGCTCCCAACAGTTGAAACTGTACTTTGGGGTCTTTGATGCTGCCTGTGAGGTTGACCAACACGTTCACAAACTCCACATCGGCCAATTGCACCCCGGCCTTGCCAGCTTGTGACTGGATTTGTCGCCAACCTGCACTCAGGGCTTTTCCGGCCACGTTTTGGTCGAGGTATTTGCGGGGCAAGCGGGTTTTGATCGAGTAGTTGATCTCCTGCTTGATGGTATGTCGCCCAGCGATGGTCATTTGGATGTCCTTGATGTTCAGGTCGTAGGGCTTGATGTCCACGCCACCTTGCCGGATTTCCAGCCAATTTTTGGAGTTGACGATCAGGTCTTTTTTCAATTCGCTGATGTTGAGCGCTTCGCCTACTTTTTCCAAAGGCGCAAACCCTTTGACCAGGCCATTTACCGTCTCTAAGAATCCCTTGGCATCGACCGTAGTCAGGTCGGGCATCATGTTGTCTTTCAAATTGCCCTGTAAAACCAGGCTCGTATTGAACACCCCGCTGATGAAATTGCCCACCGGAGCCAACAATTGAAAGGTATTGAAGGTCTTGAACGACTGCTGAAAGTCCATTTTGGCCAAATCCAACTTCACATTGTACAAGGGGTTTTTAGGGTCCTTGGTGTCGTACAAACCTGCAAAACCCACCGTGCCGCCCAGGGTATTGCCTTGCACATCGCGCAGTTCCACCGCTTTGTCGGCTACCACCAGATCGCCTTTCAGCGATTTGATGTTCATGTTGGTGTAGGTCAAATCACCTACGTTGGCCGTCAGGTGCATGTTGATGTTGTCGGGCACTAGAATCACGCCATATTCTTCGGTACTTGCCGTGCCTTGGGGCTGATCGGCAGGTGTGCCCGTGAAATCGCTCATGAATTGGTTGAGGTCCAGCTTGTTGGAGTTGATTTTCAGGTCGCCGCCCAGGTTTGCGCCTTTGAACACATAGTCAAAAACATTGGTCACCGTACCCGTAGCGGCGATGTCGCTGTCTTTGATTTGGGTGCTGGCTTGGTTCAAGGTCAGGCGATTGGGGCTGAGCTGACCTTGGGCGATGGTGTTTTTCAATTCATACTTGTCGTACAGGATGCGATCCGCCTGGGCGTCGATTTGGAAGTCGAAGCGGTCAAAAATTTCCGTTTGAGCGGGCGCTGCACTCGACACCGCCGCCGCGCTGGGTTCGGCACTTTCGCCACTGACCCATTCATTGGCGTCGAACAGGTGTGAGCGCGCTTGCAAGCGGCCCGTCATGGTCTTTTTGGGCGAAAAATAAGCCAGAATATTGTCAACCCGGCCTGAAGCCTCCAGGTCGCTTTTGCCCAAAAGCCCTTTGAAGTGGCTGATGTCTACATACTGCGGGCTGAAGCTCATTTGGGCATCCTGGATTTTGACGGCGGGCAGACCTGCACTTTGGTATACCATGCCCTCGATCCGGGCATTGCCGTGCATATCGACTTGCTCGTACTGCTGTTTTTCGATCTGCGATTGGCGGGCTTTGGCCACGATGTCGGCTGTGATTTTGCCACTCAAGTTCTCAATGCCTTCCATCGGATAGGCTTGTGAAAGTTCCTTCAAGTTGAGCACCCCTTTGACTTTGGCGTCCAGATTGGGGTCCGACATGGGCGTTTTCAGCACAAAACGGGCGTCAATCGGGTTGCTGCCAATTTTGAGGGCAAAACGGCTGAAATTGATCACCATTTGGTCAAAATTACTGCCGGGGCTGTTGATGTTCCCTTCGGCAAAAATATTGCTGATGCCCAGGGGCAGGTCGGGGTATTTCACGCGGCCATTGTCCACGCCCAAGTTGATGTTGAACGCGGGATAAGCGCTGCTTTCGCCATTGTAAGTGCCTTTGACGGTGCCATTCAGGGCAAAAGTGCCGTCGATTTTTACTTTTTCATAGCCTTGCAAATAAGCGCCGGGAATGATGGAAAACAAGTTGCGGAAACTGTTCTCAGGGGCTTTGAAAGCCAGGTCCATTGCAATGTCGTTCTCGTTGGGCATTTGCACCCAGCCATCAAGCACCAAGCGCAAGGCATTGACCAACAAGTCATTGTCCTTGAGGGTGTATTTGCTATTGGCCTGGTCGATGTTGAAAATGGCAGCGAGTTTGGCCTTGGCATTTTTCAGGTAAGAAAGCCCTCCATAGCTGACCGTCAAGGAGTCGATACTGGTTTCGGTATCCAGGTCATACACCGTTGCGCTGAGGTCACCAGCCCCCTCGTGTTCGATGCCTGCGGCCTTGGCATACACGCCCACCGAGGCGTCGTCGTAGATAAAGGTGGAGTTGCGGATTTGGTAGTTCTCCAATTTGAGTTGAAAATCGCTGCTGCTGGTATCGGTGCTGGGTTTGGTGATGAGGTAGTTGGCTTTGCCATCTTTGCTCACCAAAATATGTGCTTTGGCATCGGCCACTTGCACGCCTTTGACCACGATGGGGTTCATGCCTTGCCATACCGAGCGCAGGTCGAGGGTCATGCCCAAGTTGCCCACATCGGCCAGGCGGATGCCCTCAAATTGCTGTACGCCGTCCACGGTCAAGCCTTCCAATTGCAGGTTGAGATTGGGAAAACTGCGAAACAAGGAAAGATTGAGGTCCCTGAAATCGACCTTCGCGTCCAGGTTTTGGTTGATGGCCGTTTTTACTTTGGCCATGATTTCATCCTTGAAAAAATAAGGGATCGCAAAGGCTGCACCGACCAACAAGACGATACAAGCCAGCAAAACAAGGACGATTCTTTTGACAATTTTCATAATAAACAAGGTCTTTTGGGTTGAAAAAGGCGGAAAGTGGTAAGCCACAAATAAATTATCCCAATTCGCAACTTCGTTGCTCTGCTGTGACCACAAATCTTTTTTACTCCGCTGCGCGGGTTGGGAACACAGATAAAACGGATTCAACTGATTTTCACGGATTGCCAACATGATTTTGACCAAAACTTTGGCACTGTTTCCATTAAAATCAGTAAAAATCGGAATACTTTAGTTTGAACAGCTACTTTTCACTGCCTTTCACTCTTTAGATGCAAGGTACGCGAAAAAAACACGCGGCAAAAACGTTAGGGTTTGGTTAAAGATTGAGGATTAGTGGGAAAATTGAAATGTTGAAGGGTGGAAATGTTGAAAAGACAACACCAATCAAACGCTGCAAAGCTAGGGCGTGGTCTGCTTGGTAGGTAAAACTTGGGGCTGGGAGGAGTACAAATATAGAATTTTAGTGCATGGGATCAAAAAATGTCTTCAAATTTGAGCCGTCCTAATTTTGAAAAAGGTAAAAAACTTGATCGGTTCAATCCAATTTCGTTTATTTGATTTCCTAAGCGAAACATCATCCAATGGATAAACTAACGCACTATTCCGAACTGATTCAAGAGGCGATTACGTACTATGCCACCACCCGTAGAATGATCAATGGTCCGAATACTGATTACCAATTGATTTTTGACACCAAAAATCACCATTATCAGTTGTACCGCGTGGGTTGGGAAGGCCTGGAAAGGGTCCACTACTGCGTATTCCACCTTGACATCATCAACGACAAGATATGGGCACAAGAGGATGCTACCGATTATGACATCATTGGCGTATTGGAGGACGAACACCACGTTCCTAAATCAGATATTGTATTGGCTTTTCATGCTCCATACCGTAGGCCATATACTGGTTATGCGGTAGCTTAATCACTACTATCAACAAGCTCAAACCAATCCCCGCAGCACCCCAGCGCAATATTCCGGACTCAAGTCCCGCTGGGGTTCGCCTAGCATTTCGTAGCCTACCATGAACTTTTTGACCGTGGCCGAGCGCAAAAGGGGAGGGTAAAAACACATGTGCCAATGCCAGGCCTGGTGCTCTTGTCCATCGGTTGGGGCCTGGTGAATGCCTGCTGAATAGGGGAAAGAAGTATCAAAAAGGCGGTCATAAGCGGCCGTCAAACCCTTCAAGGTAAGTGCAAACAAGCGCTTTTCTTTCTCATCCATCTTGCTGATGTCGCGCATTTGGCGGCGGGAGATGATCATGGTTTCATAAGGCCAAACCGCCCAGAAAGGCACCAGGGCCACAAATGCATCGTTTTTCAGCACAATCCTGGAGCCGTCTTCCAGTTCTTGGTTCAAATAATCTGTCAAAAGGCTGTTGTCGCTTTTCCACCAATGTTTTTCTTGTTGGGTAGTTTTCTTTTGCACCTCCATTGGGATACTCGATTGGGCCCAGATCTGCCCATGTGGGTGAGGATTGCTGCAGCCCATGATTTCGCCCTTGTTCTCAAAAATCTGTACGTGCTTGATGTAGTCCAAGGCACCCAGTTTTTGGTATTCTTCCTGCCAGAGTTCAATCACCTGCACCAAGTTTTCTTCGCTGAGTTGGGGCATGGTGAGCGAGTGGTCGTGGCTGAAACACACCACTTTACAGACGCCGATCTCACCTTTGGCTTGCAAAAGCCCATTTTGCCAGGTTTCGATGCTGCCTTCTGTCAAAATTGCCGCAAAGTCATTGACAAAACTATAAGCGCCCTGGTAATTCGGGTTCAAATGCTCACCCGCCCGGCGATTGCCTGGGCAAAGGTAGCAAGTGGGGTCATAACTGGGTCTTTGTGGATTGGGCAAGCTTTCGACTTTGCCCTGCCAGGGCCTTTTGGTCCGGTGCGGCGAAACCAAGATCCATTCTCCCGTCAGGATGTTGTAGCGCCGATGCGGATGTTCCGTAATGTCTAGTGCTGGCATGTGTTTTGCTTGTCTGTTGGGTGATTGGAGGGCCTTAGAGCTTGTTTAAATATTGGGGGCTTAGTCAGAAAACGGGGCAAATTTTGACAAATCGAGGCAGAAAAAGCGGAGTTATGCAGCGCATAATGAGCATTTTCCTACCGAAGAGTAGGCGAAATTAGGCCGTTTTATGGC
This sequence comes from Chitinophagales bacterium, assembly GCA_013299105.1. GTDB lineage: Bacteria > Bacteroidota > Bacteroidia > Chitinophagales > Saprospiraceae > Haliscomenobacter. The sequence goes on from JAAFJY010000004.1 coordinate 261,841, forward strand.
AAGCAAAAAATTTTAAACATGCTCTTAAGTCAATAAAAACTCGATGTCTTCGCGGCTGTATTGCTCTTTTCCTACGTTTTCGATGATGTCTTCGGCCAATTTGGACTTGTGCCCCTGCAATTTCAGGATTTTTTCTTCAATGCTGCCACGCGTGATGAATTTTACCGCAATCACGCTCTTGTCCTGTCCAATTCGGTGCGCACGGGCGATGGCTTGGTTTTCGGTGGTCGGATTCCACCAGGGGTCGAGGATGAAGACGTAATCGGCGGCAGTCAGGTTGAGCCCTGTGCCCCCGGCCTTGATCGAAATCAGGAAGGATTGGACCGTTGGATCTTGCTCAAATTTCTCGATTTCGGTTTTCCTTTTTTGCTGCGTCATGTCACCCGTCAAGATGGAATGCGGCAATTGCGTTTGTTCAAAATTACCGCTAAACAAGTGTAGGTATTGGACAAAAGAGCTGAAAAACAAGGCTTTGTGGTTGCTTCGCCGAATTGTTTCCCATTGCTCTAGGATGTCATTGAACTTGCCGCTTTCGTCTGGAAATTCATCTGAAACGAGGCGTGGGTGGTTGGCAATTTGCCGCAATTTGGTCAATGATTGCAAGACCAAAATGCGGTACTGCGGGCTGTTAGCCGCGAAGTTTTCGAGCAGGTAATTGCGGGCTGCCGACTTCTCGCGCTCGTACAACTTGGCCTGTTCGGGCGTCATTTCGGAATAAAAAATCTGGGTAATGAGCGGCGGCAAGTCCTTGGCTACTTCTTCCTTGGTGCGGCGCAAAAGATAAGGGGCCACCAGGGTGCGCAGGCGCGACTTGCGATCTTCGTCTTGGTATTTTTCGATAGGGGTGACGAATTCGCGTTTGAAAAAAGCGAAATTACCCAGTAAACCGCTGTTGATGAACTGCATTTGGGACCACAAATCACTCAGAGAGTTTTCGATGGGAGTGCCCGAAAGCGAGATTTTGTGTTTGCCTTTGAGGGTATTGATTACCTTGAAAACCTTGCTCTCGCGGTTTTTGATCTGCTGGCTTTCGTCGAGGATGATGTATTCAGCTTCGAGTTGCAACAAAAGATCCTCATCGCGCAGGGCAGTTTGGTAAGTGGTCAAAATCACGTCAAAACGGCGCAGCAAGCGAATGTCCTCGTAGCGCTTGGGCCCCACATGCTTGTAAGCCGTGAGCGAAGGGGCAAATTTTTGCAATTCCGCTTCCCAGTTGAACACCAAAGAGGCGGGCAAAATGACCAGGGCGCTCAAGGGTTTGAGAAAATCCTCATCGGCGGCGGCAGAAAACAGGTCGAGTTGGGGGATGGAGGTTTGGGGCGCTTCTTTTTCGGCAACTTCGCTGGCATTTTGAGCTTTTTGGGCCTTGGCGTACAGCAAAAGGGCGATGGTTTGAAGGGTTTTGCCCAAGCCCATGTCATCAGCGAGGCAGGCTCCCAGGCGGTTGTGGTACAGTTTGATCAGCCAACGTAAGCCTTCCAATTGGTAGGGGCGCAAGTCAGCTTTGAGCAATTTATCGGGCAGGTAATTGGCTACATCCACATGCTCTTCGCTGCCGCCTTTTTGCTCTATTCCTAGCCCGTCAAGCAGGGTGTATTGGTTTTTCTTTAAAATGATGGAGTCTCTTTCGGTTTTACCAAATTGCATCAAGAGGCGGTATTTTTCCATCCACTCGAGGGGGATGATGAAAAACTGATCGTTGGGCAAGCGGAAAAAGCGATTGCCCTCGCGGATGTTGCGGGCAAAACGGACAAATGGGATTTCAAATTCGCCAATCAGCACCACACCATAGATATCGAACCAGTCGTTGACCCGCTCCGAGTACAAACGCAAGCTGGCAGGATGCGGGTAGATTGGCATGTCTTGCAGATCGAAGGATTTGACCAAAAAACCGGCGGCTTGCAAGTCGCCCTGCTTACTGTTGAACCATTCGTTGAGGAAAAAGGGGTCTTCGGTTGGTTCACTTGGGCTGAAATAACCCAGGTCGTCGGGTTGCAAGCCGAGGGCATCCAGGCGGGCGATCCACTTTTGTTCACTTTTGAAATCGCGGCGCACTTGTAGGATGCGGATGTCGTCGCCAAAGTCGAGCTTGGTCTTTTTTTCCTTGAAATCCTTCCACTTGAACTCCGCACCAGGGTACTTCATCACGGCGTTGAGCATGATGTTGTTGGTGTAGGGGTGCAAAAGCAAACTGAGTTCGCAGGACTGGAGTTGGTCTTCGATCCGCATTTCAAAGCCCTCGGCATCAATGTCCACTTTCGAGGCTACTTTGAGGATGAAGGCTTCAAAATACTGCTTTACCGAGGCCGCAGGGATGGTTACTTCGTCCCTTTTTTGAAAGGGTTTGACCATGTTGCCGTTGATCTCAGCCAGGCGGTACAAGTGGTAATCCACAAAAACCCAGCCGGGCGTGTTGGTGATGGGCACCACGTCGCGGCTGCTGATTTGCCAGGGTTTTTCCTCGCCTTCGCTGAGTAAAAGGCGGTATTTTACCTCCTGTGAGTTGCGCTTGAAGTGCAGGTGTGGATCGAGTGGCTGGTTGTGGGTTTCCATCAAAAAATCCTTGACCAATACCTGGCGGGCCAAACTCCAGGTCACATGCAGCTTGTTTTCAGTGATTAGGCTCAAGACCTGATCGAGTTTTTGCTGCACAAAAGTGTTGATCTTGGGTTGCAATTCTTTGTCGGCCCAGAGTTGGTCCAGGGCTTTGGGTTTCTTTTTGGGCGGGTTGAATTTTTTCTCCAGGTATTTGGGCTCCAGTTCTTCTACCAGGGAAAAAAGACGGGCTTGGGTTTCGTTGTGGGCAATGTTGAAACTGCCGATGGTTTTTTCCATGGCCCGCATTTTTACGTGCGCGAGCAGGCCTTCCTGGTCGAGCGAAACGATGTAAGCCGTAGGCAGGATCAAGCCCTCCACGAAGGGGACTAGATCGTACACGACCTCGAATTTTCCTTGAATTTCAGACTGGTTGTTGAATAAGTTCACTTGTGTGTGTTTGAATCAAGATTTTTTGTCTAAACCGGGATTTTTTGTCTGAACCAGAATTTGCAGAATTACAGCATTACTTGCATGACTTTGACTTTTTTGACTTTCAAAGAATTCAAGAATATTGCCCGCTTCGCGGCCTAAAACGTCATGCTGGCGGGGCTGTAGGCCTCCAACATCGGTAGTCCAAATGTAAATGTCGTTTTTTGCGGGGCTGTAGGCCCCAAACGTTGGTCAGTCAGCATAACGCTAGCATCATGTTTCTCATAAAAATCACATAAATCACAGTTCAGACAATATCCCCCGACCAAATAAATCCTCAATTTTCTGCGCCAAGACCCGCGAATGGCCTTCGACGGCTTCCAGAGAACTGCCGCCCAGGTGGGGGGTCAGCACCACATTATCGGCCTGTCGCAGGTATTGAAAAGGTTCCGGCAGGGTGAGTGGGTCCAGGTTTTCAAAGGAATGCTCCTCGTATTCGAACACGTCCAGGGCCGCGCCCAGGACCTTACCGGATTGCAGGTTTTTTACCAAATCTGCGGTATTGAGCACTGTGCCACGGGCGGTATTGAGCACATACACGGGCTTTTGGCAGTTTTGCAAAAAGGCATCGTTGAGGAAATAATGGTTTTCCGGCAGGTAAGGGATGTGCAGGCTGATGATGTCGGCCTCGGCCCAAATGCGCTCCAGCGGCACTTCCTCGGCCAGGGGATTGCCAAAACCCGTTTTGAACTTGTCATAAGCCAGGGTTTTCACCCCAAAACCTTGCAAGCGCTGGGCCAGGGCCGAGCCCATGTTGCCGTAGCCGATGATGCCCACAGTTTTGCCCTTGAGTTCGATGGCGCGGTTGGCCGCACGGATCCATTTTCCTTCACGAATTTGGCGGTCGGCGAGACCCAGTTTGCTCATCAGCATCAACAACATGCCGATGGCGTGCTCGGCTACCGTATCCTTGCTGCCTTCTGGCGAAGTCAAGACCACTGTGCCCTGGTTTTCAGCGAATTCCACATCAATGTGTTCTACACCCACCCCATGTCGGGCGATGAAAGCCAAATGAGGAGCCTTGGCCAGTAAGTCTTTTTCCAAACGAAAACGACTGCGGATGGAAATGCCAAAAAACTGGTCGATGATGCCTGCAAACTCCTCCTGGGGGGTCTTTTCGTGGTGTTCGCAGGCATAGCCCAGCTCCGTCAAGCGCTGAAAGAGAAAAGGGTGTGCCTGGTCGAGAAAAGCTACTTTTCGTGGCGTGTTCATGATTGATCCTTCATTTTTGCAAAGCCTTGCCTGAGAAAAAGGAAAAAATTTGCAGGGGGATAAAGGTAGGAAAAAAATGGGGGATTGTGTGCAACAGTGAGCATTGGGTCGCTGATTTGACAGTAACGTGAGTTCTGGTTTGTTCGGCATGTTTTTTTGACATACGATAGACGACATACGACTTACGACATATGATTTAGGGGCTCGCTGGGGAAATTTGTCGTGTTTTAGGGAGCGTAAAAAATAAGGTGGACGGATTGGGGTTTAGTAAAAAAAGAAAAGCAACTGACTGGAAGGATTTGTGTTCTTTTTTTGCTAAACCTCAAAAGCAAATACGTCCAGTTTATTTTAGCTCAAATACTTATTGCATACTTTGGTTAATGGTCGTATATTGCGTTATGGTTCTGAATTAGTATTGATTATAAAAAGCCTTAACGATCAATCACCTCAAAATCGCCATTTTTACTGGTAATAATATACTCAATAGAATGCCAACAATACTTCGAATTTTAGGATTCAGATTCTTCTTTTACAGCAATGAAAGTGCGGAGCCTCCCCACATTCATGTAGAAAAAGGTGATGGCAATGGAAAGTACTGGTTAGATCCTGTAGAAAAAGATTATATGCACAATTTCACAAAGAAAGAAGAAAAGCAAGTCGAGGAAATCGTATTTGAAAACCAATCCTTCTTCAAAACCAAATGGCATGAATTCTTCAGCTGAACCAACTCAAGTCAAAGCCATCGACGTTCGGATCGAGGAACATCGTTTTTATGTATTGCTGGCCGACGGCCGAGAACTGGGCATCCCATACGAATGGTTCTGGCGATTGGCTGAGGCGAATCTTGAACAACGCCAAAATTGGCGCCTGATGGCGAATGGTACGGGCATTCATTGGGAGGACATCGACGAAGACCTATCCATCAAAGGACTATTGGAAGGAAAAAATGACTAGGTGCCTGGGGGGCTGCGTTTTGACTTGTTACCTTTGGTGCAAGGGTTTTGATGGTAGTCATTTTTATATAAATATTATTTAAGCATATTTAATGCGGATGAAAATTTGAACCCACCAACCCAAAAATCCATCCAAAAACTAACCTCACGCCACAGCACTTTAGGGGCTTTACAAAAAATAAGATACCCAAATTCAATGAGCCGTAGCATCTTCGAGCTCTATCTTTTCAACATTTCAACCCTTCAACATTTCAACTACCCTAGGGTTTTAATGAAAGCATGAACTTGCGCCTTGGGTATGTTTTTATTTAGAGACTCCCTTAAACCATCCCTTCCAAACCCAGTCCAACCCCCAAAACCAAAAACCATGCGCCCAATTCTCCTACTCCTATCCTTGTGCTGCAGCTTCGCCCTTAGCGCCCAATCCACCGTAACCACCACCAACGGCCCCATCCAAGGCAGTACCGAAGAAGGCATCCTCGCCTTCAAAGGCATCCCTTACGCCAAGCCGCCCGTAGGCGACTTGCGCTGGCAGGCCCCGCAAGCGCCCGCTGCCTGGACCCAAGTGCTCAAAACCACCGATTTTTCGCCCAAATGCCCGCAGAAATCATTCAGCAGCACCCAGGATAGCGCGGTGGAAGAAGGCGTGGAAGACTGCCTTTACCTCAATGTCTGGACACCCGCCCTGAGTGGCAAACGCCCGGTGATGTTCTGGATTCATGGCGGCGGCAACCAGCAAGGATCGGCCTCAGAAGAAACGAGCGGTACGCCGCTTTATTCAGGTAAATTCCTGGCCTCCCGCAAGGATGTAGTGGTGGTGACCATCAATTACCGCCTGGGAGCCCTGGGCTACTTGGCGCACCCGGCTTTGGCGGCCAGCAGCCCCAGCAAAACTTCGGGAAATTACGGTCTGATGGACCAAATCTTGGCCTTGCAATGGGTCAAAAACAACATCTCCCGCTTTGGTGGTGACCCTGAGAATGTGATGGTTTTTGGCGAATCAGCCGGAGCAGTGAATACGTCTTTGTTGCTTACTTCACCCTTGAGCAAGGGCCTTTTTCACAAGGCGGGCATTCAAAGTGGCTCGCCCGTGGCCTCACCTTATATGGTAGGGGAGAATTTTGGCAAAAGTTTCGCCACTCGCATGGGTTGTGCAACGGGCAGCCTGGAGCAGCAACTGCAATGCCTGAAAAAAGTGCCAATTGAAAAAATGATCGCCGAATTGGAGAGCCCCCTCGCTGGTGGAAAAGTGACCCTGGGCTGGGGGCCAGTGGTGGACGGTTTGGTGCTCGACAAAGACCCCATTCTCAAATATTTCACCGGGCAACACCACAAAATGCCCATTTTGTTGGGCTCAAACGCCGATGAAATGTCGGTTTCAGTACCCTTGGTCGTTACGCCCGCCCAAGTCAGGGCCTTGTTCGATGCCTACGTGCCCGAAGCTTACGAAAGTGAAGGGCTCACCCTTTACCCACCTGGCAGCACCAATACCCAAGCCCGACAGTCGTATGTACAAGCACTGACCGATGCCCAATTCACCGCCCCAGCGCGCCGCCTGGCCAAGGTTTTGGATGCTTTTCAAGCCGAGCCCGTTTGGCGATACTTTTACAGCCACAGCATGGCTGGATTGGCCAGTGTGTATGGGGCAGGGCATGGTTTGGAATTGCCCTATGTTTTCCAAACCGTGGAGGAATCTCGTTATGGAAAAGGAGCTTCTTTCAACGACAAGGACCGCGCTGTGGCCAAAATGATGCTGGATTATTGGACCAATTTTGCGCGTACAGGCAACCCCAATGGCAATGGTCAAGCCACCTGGCCGCTGTATGAAGGACTAAAAGATACCTATATCGACCTCAAGAGCCCGGCCAGCAGCGGCGAAGGCCTGCGCACCGTAAAAAGTGATTATTGGGACCGCGCCCGTTCGGTCAGCACCGCCGTGACGGCCCCCAATGCATTAAAAGGAGTGGTGCTGGAAACGCCGACCATTTACCAGGCGGGTGCACAGCTCAGCGTGAAAATGGAGGAAGCGCAGGTAGTGAACATTGAAGCATTCAATTTAATGGGGCAAAAACTCACCCAAGTTTTCAGTGGCAAATTGAGTGCTGGCGAGCAGAAATTGGATTTTATTTTGCCTGAAAATATTCATGGCCTGGTGTTGTTGCGGGCTGAGGTGGCTGGATGGACTGCTGCACTTAAGATTTGGAAACCTTGAGGTTGAGAGGCCGTCGCGCAGGTTTGTAGAGGGGCTGTATCAAAAGGTCAAAATATGATCAAAGGGTAATTTTCTAATGTCATGGCTACGCCATTTTGACCATTCTCCGCCTCTCAACGCTACCACAATGTCAGCCCTACGGGCTTTTTTTACTCAAAAACCGCGTAGCGGTGGCATTATGGTAGCCGAAATGCTGAATAAGCCTCTAAAAACTGCGTAGCAGTGGCATTAGAACCTTTTGACTTTGAGTTCTGAGACGACCCCTTATGTGGTGTTCTAAGCGCTCAATCCGTCTTCTCGTTACCTGTAAACACCTTGGATTTTGTGCAATGTCACAACCAAAAGCACCTCTCTTTCAGCAACTCACCTCACCTTGCCGCAGGAGAGGCGCTTTTGGTCCTTTTGTTTCTTTTGGCACTTTTGTGTTTCAAAAAATACGCTTTTGATTTAGCACCAAACCTTTTGCAGTTTAGGCTGATCATAAGAAACTGAAAACTTCGGAGAACGCGGCCTCAACAATCAAGCGAGGCACTTTTATCTGAACCAGAATTTTTGTCTAAACCAGAATTTTCAGGATTACAGCATTGCAGAATTACTTGCGTGACGTTGACCATTTCTTCTAAACCAGAATTTGAAAGAATTTCAGAATTTGCCCGCTTTCACGCCAAGGCGTGACACGGCGCTCGGTCATGAACGCTTCATGTCCACTGTGAAAATCGCAAAATTCACAGCTACAAAAAACTTCTCCACAATCCACCAATCTGGCACCACAAAAAAAACGAGCAGCCGCGTATTGCGACCACTCGTACAGTTAAGGTTACTATATCTACGGTTCGGGTTACTTGATCCCTAAGGCTCCCCTCAGCTCTGCTGCCGTGCGGGGGGCTACTTTTTGGCGTTTGAGGCGCAGGGTTACGGTCTTTTTGCCCTTTTTGGCCAAAGTCTGCAATTGGGCCTGGTCCAAAATGGCCAATTGACCATCGGGGGTCACCAACCACAGCAGGTTTTCGGCTTGGGGGTCAAAATGCAGGGTATTGCCCTTGCCCGTGTGTATTTCCTGCACCATTCCACTTTGGCGGTCGGCTAGGTAAGCGCGCTGGTTGGGGAAAGTGGCACCAGTTTGGTCCTCTACCTGGCTGATTCGGATGCTGTTAACCGACAAAGGTGCGGGCAGGTCGCAATCCCAAAAGCCAAACTCATTCACTTGGAAACTGAACACTGCTTTGCGTTTGCGGCTGCTGCGCTTAGGTGTTTCCGTTTCAGTAATCGTTTCGGTATTTTGAGTGGCCAAAAAGGCGTCCTTTTGGTTTTGCCAGTTGGCCAGGTCTTGCTCGTATTTTTTGAGGGCGGCTTCGTACAGGCCATTGGCGCGCTCGAAATCTTTGCCCACTAAAACGGGTTGTACCGTTAGTTTTACCTCATTCAAGTCGTGAATCAGGGTCATGGCGTACTCCAATTCGTTGATCTTGCGCAGGCGCATCGACTTCCACTCTACACCCAGGGCACGCTCGTCAAAACCAGGTGTATTCACCTGCCAAATGGCACCTTTTTGCAGGCTGGCCACCGCTTCTTCTGAGCCAGACTCTACCGGAATATCACTGCGAGGGTCCAATTCAAAGGTTATCGACTTGCCATTGGGCTTGGCCGGGCGCAAGGGAGCCACTGGGGCTGGGTTTCGGGCTAGCCAGTTTTGTTCAGCCAGATTGGGAGACTGGGGTTTAGCCGATGGGGTTGTCGAATTTTCCACTTCAAAAACCCCCTTGCTCAGGCCACGGTATTCCCACTGGCGGTTCAGGGTATCGAGGTGGTATACTTTATAAGTAGCATTGGCCTGTTCTTCCGACATGGAGGCAGCCAGTTCTACTTGAATGCTTTTGCCTTCAGCGATTTTAACCGGGCGACCGTTTTGTAGGCCAATGATTTCGACCATGCCCACTGAGCGCAACTGGTGCTTAACACCCGCTGAATCGTAGGTAAGTGGTACCCCAGCCATGAAAAACTCGGCAATATCGTGCATTTCACGGTAGAAAATATCCACCTCACCTGATTCGATGAGCTTGCCACGATCGTTTTGGAATGCCATTTTGGGCACCACCAAGCGGACGCCATTGGCCAGGGCGATTTCGCCACCTGCTTCGGCGACTACTTTGGCTGACAAACGAGCCGGGTTCAACTCCTTGATCGGCGGGCTCAAAGCCGGAACGGTTTTGAAATACGCATCTGCTACTTGTGCGGCCTCAGTGGGACTGGGCAGACTGCTCGCACTTTGGTTCCACAGCAACAAGGCGACGGCCGCAGCGATGGCTGTTGGAATGGCAATCCAGGCGAGGCGCAGAGGGCCTCGGGCAGGAGCTTCGTCCACACTCGGAGGAGCGACGCCAGCCATTGTTTTGCTTTGCTCAAAGGCAGCCAAGAGGGATTCGAAGTCTTGAAATTGCTCTACTTCCTCGCGGCTTGGCTCTGGCAAGTTGCGTTGTATGTTGTAATTATTCCCCATAGCAACACAAATTGGGCGCGTAAATACGATTGGGGGGCAATTCATCGCATTTACACGTCGGATGAATCAGAATCAAGTTAGTTTTCTCTTTAGTCGTTCCAGAATCCGGTGCACTTTCACCTTAGCGTTGTTCTCAGTGATGCCTACAATTTCGGCTACTTCCTTGAACGAGCGCTGCTCGAAAAAGCGCAATTCAATCAACTGCAAATCGTCCTCTTTCAGGGTATCTAGGGATTGCAACATCTTCTGACGCAACAATTCCAGGTCTTCGTGATCGTCTCGTAATTCGTCTGCCAGGTCGTTCAGCTGCAGGTCATTGATGCTGACCACGCGTTTGTTCTGGTTTTTCCGGAAATGCTGATTGACTTCGTTGATACCGATGCGGATCAGCCAGGCCGAAAACGGGACGCCTTGAAAGGAGTAGGAGGGCAATTTTTGCAGTGCTTTGAGAAAAACCTGGGCACAGAGGTCCCCTGCCAGTTCCATGTCGCCCGTACGGTGGTAAATGAGTCGGAAAACCGAATCATAGTACCTGGTGTACAAAGGCTGGAAACGGGCCGGATTTTGCTGCGCCGCTCGAATTTCTTCCCATTCTCGCTGAATAGCGGCTTCTGAAACAGTCTTGACCGACCGATCCATCCGTTCGTTTTTTGCAAGGGTACGACTTATTTGCAAATTTGAAAACATTTGGATGCTTTTTCAGTTGCGTTACGCAGTGAGAATTTGTTGGTGAAAAAATTTGAACGGCAATGGGTTGAACAACTAAAAATGTGATACTTGTACCGCTTTTGGCGAAAAACGCCCCGCTCACACCTTTCTTTTGTTCATTTCCCCGCCTTGGTTTTTCAACAAACTACACCTTTATAATGTGGCAGGGAACAAAAGTTACAGTTGAGAATGTTAAAATTTTACTTGAAAGTGAAAGTTTAGTTGAAGGGTTGAAAAGTTGAAGGGTTGAAAAGTGGGCAATAAATGAAGAGAAGCGTTTCTTGTCCTTGTATTTCGTGAAAGGCCCCTCATTTCAAGCACGAAGGTCAAATACTAAACAAGTCAACTGCTCAAGTGACACCATATTTTGCTTTAACACCAATGCTCACCGCCATGCAAATCCCAATCAACGACCATTGCTACCTCGACAACCAATACACCCCATCGGATGTGAAAGCCCTGGTGCAATGGCTCAACGATCCAGTCATTTTTGCCAACACTTTGAAAATACCATCACCCTACACCGAAGCGGATGGTGAGTATTTCTTGAATTTGGTTGAAGACCTGGTGAATGTCCACGGTGTACCCGTCAATTGGGCCATACGGGAAAAAAGCGGCTTGCTGATTGGCGGTTTGGGCCGTTTTTGTGAAACAGGTGCAGAAGGACACCGCGACGAAATTGGTTATTGGTTGGCCGAACCTTACCGAGGCCAGGGCTGGATGACGGCAATTGTAAAAAACTATTGCCAATACTTATTCAAAAGCACTCCTTTGGAACGCATTTCAGCCCAAGTTTTTACGCAAAACCCCGCCAGCGCCCGGGTTTTGGAAAAAGTGGGTTTTCAATGTGAAGGGCGGCTGCGCAAGTACCACAAAAAAGGCGAACAGTACCTGGATGCACTTGGTTTTTCCTTGCTAAAGGGAGAGCTGTGAGGGAGTTTTCATTTATAAATCGCCTAAATCAATTCTTACCGTTTAGCAATCTCTTTTAACACCGCATACAAATCCTCCGCAGCGTAGTCCCAAGAGTAGGACTGTCTTTGTAATCTGGCTTGTTCGATCAGGGTTTGCCGCAGACCAGGCTCGTGCCACAAGCGCGACATCGCCTCCGTTATATTGTTAAGATCATAAGGATCAACCAGCAAAGCCGCATCACCAACTACTTCTGGCAAGGCCGAAGCATTGGAGCAAATCACAGGCGTATCGCAGCACATGGCTTCCAAAACAGGCAAGCCAAAGCCCTCAAAAGTACTCACATATACCAAGCCCAAAGCAGACCCCAGCAAGCGGGGCAGATCGACTTCTTCTACATAATCAAGCAAATGGATGTCTTCACGAAAAGGGCTGTTTTGCAAAGCCTCATCAAACCCCTGCAACTGCCAGCCGCGGCGCCCAGCCAAAACCAATTTGACCGAACTTTTGCAGTTTTGGCGAAAAAGGCCGTAAGCCTGCACCAAGCGGGCCAGGTTTTTGCGGCCATTGAGGCTGCCAATGAAGACAAAATAAGGTTCGCCAGCGCTGAATTGGGTCCGGATTTGCACTTGGACCTCGTTTGAAATGGGAACGAAGTTGGCCCGCGCTCCATTGGAGATCACCACGATTTTATCGCCAGCAATGCCCAGCGTTTTTTGTATATCTGCCTTGCCATAGTTCGACACGCTGATCACCCGTTCGGCCCGTTTCATGAATTTGGGCATATAATATAGGTAGTGCCAACGGTGGATAAACGCAAATTGCTCCGGGAAATGCAGCGGTGAAAGGTCGTGGATGGTCAGCGCCGTAGGTACTGGGCTACGCAGGCTGCAAAAATTATCGGGTGAGAAAAACACCTCAATGCCATATTTTTTGAACGCCTTGGGCAAAACCACCTCAAACCACCACCAATAAGTCGGTGCAAAACGTGCTTTAGGGCCCAAAACGATCATTTTGACATTGGGTCCGAACTTCAAAGTCGGATCATGAGGTCGATCAAAGAAAAAGAAAAACTCGTCTTCGGGATGCACCTCGCTCAGGCGTTTGCACAGCTCATAAGTGTACCAACCCATCCCTTCTAATCGGCCTGGCAGTAGTAGTCGAGTATTGATGGCTATGCGCATAGAACGGTCATCACTTACTTCACCGTAACTCCGCCATTCACTACTGTGATTTTGGCCGCTTTTTCGTTCAAATTAATGGCTTCAAAAGGGGTGGGATTTTGTGAAAAACTCAGGTCGCTTTTGCTGCCCGCTTTGCCTTTTACCACAAAACATACTTCGTACATCATGGCATTGTCGGCCAGGGTAGCGCCTTTGAGGTTGTTTTCGATCCACACGATGGGCATGACGCCGCCCTTCACATTTTGCAGACCAAAATTCTCTTTATTCAAAAAGGGGAGTTTGAAATTTTTCAATTCTTTGAATTCCAATACTTTTGGATCCCAACGCAAAGTGTACTGGGTAGAGAGCATCTTGGAGAATTGGGCTGCGCTGATGGTCAGGCACACGGTTTCACCAGTTTTGGCACTGGCTTTTTCGGCTTTGAGGGTAATGGCCATTGATTGCGCTTGCAACAAGCAGGCAAAAAACAGGGACAAGCCTGTGAGGGCCAAACGTTTGTTGTTCATGGTTACATTTTTTGCTGGCGCAAATAAAGGGAATTTTAGGAAATGAGAGGCAAATAAAACAAGACAAACTTTAAACTTAAGTTAGGCATACTTTATCACGAACGGCTAATCCCCCCCCTTTTCCAGTATCTCCAACAAAGCATTCAAAAGCACATCTTCTTTTTTCAGCAAATCCGCTGTTGTAGGGTTTATTTCCAAATCAGGTATCCAGCCAGCGTCTTGTGTGGACTTTGCATCAAAAATCAGGCGATAGGCCGGAAACTGGATTTTGGCCTTTGACTTGGGCAAAACCATGCGAGGAAAACCTCCTCCATTGTTGCCATTGTACCCTCCCGCAGCTTGGGTTCCTACGATTTTGGTATTGGCAAACTGTTTTAGCCAGGAACTGAGCATGGTAGCAGAAGAAGCCGTCCAACCGTCGGTCAGCACGAATATTTCCCCTTTGAAAGGTTCTTTTTTGGGCCGATAACGATAGTTGAAACTGTATCCCAGTTCAGTGCCCTTGCCTCGGTAGAAGTTGCCCAAGTTGTATTTGATTCTCGCCAGAAACAGAAAAAAACGGCCTTGAGTTGATAAATGCTGGCTGGGTTTGAGCTTGGGTTGTAAAATTGAATAAGAAAAAGGCTCATTTACCAGCTGTTTGGCCAACACCACTGCCGCCTTGCGGTTGCCACCGGCATTGCCCCGGAGGTCAATGACCAGTTTTTCGTGCTCTCCTTTTTTGAGCTGGGAAATTACGTCTTTAAAAAATGCTTTATCGCTGCGGTCAAAGGATTCAATTTTTAGGATTGGGACTTGCCCACTTATTGAGTAGTAATTCTTGTTGTTTTTCAGAATAGCAGCGGGCTCGGTGTCTTTTTCAGGCGCAATGGGCTTTTTCATTCCCTGAAAAGTATAAACTCCTTTTTCAGTTTCGATCCGGTATTCACGTGGAAAAGCAAAGAACTGTGAAATTGATGTAGGGGCGTGTTTATTGAAAACTGCTAGTGACAAAGCGCTCGTACCACCATCGCTGCCATAAACTTTTGAGAAAACCCGGTGTAAACTCTCGCTTTTTACCCCATTGATGGACAATACTTGGTGCCCCAAGATCAAGTTGGTGCTGTCTTTTTTGACCCATAAATTGGTTCCCACCCAATGGAACCCCAATGGTATGTAGCTGATTTGTTTGGTTTTTTGTTTCAAGGGAAAGTCAAGTAGAAAGGTATGTACACACTTGGTTTGGCTGATGGCCTCACCCAAAAGCAAGCGGTATTCATAAGTTTTCAAGGTGTCTTGTTCAAGCGATTCGACCCTAGTGATCAGGCCATCCAAATTGGTTTGAGGCAGTTTGGGGTTGTAATTGGTGGGATGTCCTGCTTTGATGGCTTGATTAAAAAAGCGCAGGTCCTCCAAGGCATCGGCTTTGGAAATGTTTTGGGCAAAAAGAACAGAAAGATTAACAAGAAAACAGAACCAGGTAAAAAAAACGAATTTTTGCATACCCCTATGATGGTTTTCAGGTACAACTTAGTACATTATAGACTTGTTCAATTAAAATGAAAAAGAGGCTCCTACCGGTCAAAAAAATTCATACCCCAAAGCTCTTCTGTGCTAATGATCCGATTATAACCGAGCTTTTCTAAGCCAACTTGAAGCTTTTTATCACCAGCCCACAATTTAGTGTCCAAATATTCAGCCAAAACAACAAAAGCCAAATCATCCATATCTGTATCGCGCACGAGAGGTATTGTATTATGCCACAAATCATAAGGTATCTGTTCTTCAGAAATGAAGTTTATGCAGCTGAATATTTCATCTTTAATGTCTTCGAAGGTCTGTTCGTCAATTGATTTCGAAAATTCAATAATCTTGGCTCGATGTCTCTTTATTTCTTCTCTAAGCAAATTTGGTGCGAAAAATTCAAATTGTTGTTGTCTTTGGCCATAGATAATGATTTGACCAACAGTAGCAGAGGGATTCAATAAGGCACTGAAAACAACATTGGTATCAACAACAATTCTCATGGCTGTTTCAAGAAACGGTGCTTATTCTCTTCCCACCACTGTTTATTGACCTCACGAGCCAATTGATCTATTTGTTCTTGCGTAGCTTGGCTTTTCGACACATTTTCCCGATACTTAATGAAACGAATCATCAATTCTAAATCTTCCCAGTTGATGTTAGCAGGAAGCCTAATGATCACCTCTTTATCTGTTCTTTCTAAAACCATGGATAGATTTTTCTACAAAATTAAGCCATTCCATCATAAAATGCCCAAAAACTTTCCAGAGTTCCTTGCAATCAACATCAAGAGGCACCTCAAATCCCAATCTCTCCCCCATACACCTTCTCCGCTGGCCCACATAGCCAGATGTCCTCGAAGCCTTGCTCTGTAGCCCGGAAACGCACGGCCAGATCACCACCTTTTACTTTGATGGGCACCTCAAAGGCCCCTGATGCGCCACTTTTTTGCAAATGAAAAGCAATGGCTGCTGCCGTTACGCCCGTGCCGCAGGCCAGGGTTTCATCTTCCACGCCGCGTTCGTAGGTGGCTACTTGCAGACCTTCTTGGGTGATTTCAGTGAAATTCACGTTGGTTCCTAAGGCTTTGAAGCGCTCGTTGTAGCGAATGGCGCGACCTGCTGCAACTACGTCCACTTTTTCAACCGCCTCCACAAAGGCGATGTAGTGGGGTGAGCCTGTGTTGAGGAAATAAAAACCCTCTCCTTTTTCCACATTCGCCACGTCAATCATCTTGAGTTCCACCCAATCCGGGCGACTTACTTTTGCCTCATGGGGCCCATCAACGGCGTTGAAATAGGTGTTTTCTTGCACGATGCCCAAGTGGTGAGCAAAAGCTACAATGCAGCGCCCACCGTTGCCACACATGCTTCCCTCGCGCCCATCGGCGTTGAAGTAGACCATTTCGAAGTCAAAACCTGGCTTGGTTTGCAACAAAATCAGGCCATCGCCCCCGATGCCAAAGCGACGGTCGCACAATTGGGCGATCAAGGCTTCATTGTGCGGATGCAACCATTGCTTTTCGCGTTGGTCAATTAGAATGAAGTCATTGCCTGCACCTTGGTATTTTGAAAAGGGTAGCACTGCCATTGTTTAATTTTTTGACTGTAAAAATGCTACTTTATGCTTGTTTATGGAAAAAAATGCCTGGATTAGTGAAAAAATTGAAAGGCTTCACGAACACTTCTTGCTAAGTTTTGTCACAATTTTGTATTTTGCGAAACTACTAGAACGTTTTCTATCCCTCAACTCAATGTCCATGAAAAAACATTGGCCTATTTTTTTAAGTTCCTTTTTGAGCGCGATTTTGGCCGTAGCTTTGTATCGTTTCATGCTGGGCCCTCCAGTTTTTTCCGATGCGGGTCAAAGCAACTATGCTTATCCTCGCCAGGTCATGCGCAAACACCTGCTAGAGAGCGCCCAGCAATCCAGCACTGCCGCGCCTACTGAATTTACCTTTGCTGCCGAACTGAGCACACCAGCGGTAGTGAACATTCAGTGTTTTGAGGAAGAAAATACCTTGGGTAAAATTCGCGATTTTTTTGGTGAACCAGCGCCAGCTGGAGCCAGTGGCTCTGGTGTAATCATTTCAGCTGATGGTCTAATCGTCACCAACCACCACGTGGTTTCTGAAGGCAACAAAATCACCGTTTCGTTGAGCAACCACCGGGAATTAGAGGCTATTCTAATCGGCAGTGACCCTTCTACTGATATTGCATTGATCAAAGTAAATGCCAGCGACTTGCCTTACCTGAATTTCGGCAATTCGGATTCGGTTAAGGTAGGGGAGTGGGTCTTGGCCGTGGGCAACCCCTTCGATCTCGAATCTACGGTCACAGCAGGAATCGTAAGCGCCAAAGGTCGAAGTATTGACGTACTTGAGGCCGCCGACAAAATCGAATCTTTCATCCAAACCGACGCCGCTGTCAACCCAGGCAACAGTGGGGGAGCCCTGGTGAACACCCGTGGTGAACTGGTGGGAATCAATACTGCCATCCTCACCGAATCGGGCCAATACGAAGGTTATTCTTTTGCTGTGCCCTCCAATTTGGTGAGCAAAATCATCTACGACCTCGAAAACTTCGGGATCGTGCAGCGTGGTCTCCTGGGGGTGCGCATCCAAAGCGTTGACCAAGACCTGGCCAGCAAGTTGGGTTTGCCCAATGTGGAAGGTGTACACATCACCGGGGTCACGCCTGGAAGTGGGGCTTCGGAAGCTGGCTTGAAGCGTGGAGATGTGATTTTGCGCGTCAATGGAGTCAAAACTGTGACCATGCCAGAATTGCAAGAGCAAATTGGCCGTTATTCGCCGGGCAATGTGCTCAAAATCGAATATTTCCGAAACCACAAACGCCAAAATACCAAGGTCACCCTGAAAAACAACCGCAATGGCACCCTGGCGGTTAGTGCCAGCGACCGTGCTCTTTTACAAGACCTGGGTTTTGAGGTAAGTGAAATCAGCGACTTGGAGTTGAACCGTTTGAAACTCGACAATGGCGTGAGGGTCATCAACGTGGAAGCAGGCAGCAAAGTAGACCGCACCCACCTGAAACCCGATTTTATCATTCAAAAAGTAAACAAACAAAGGGTTTATTCTGAGCACACACTGATCAAAGTTCTGAAACAAACCAAGGGCGAAGTCAAAATTGAAGGAGTGTATCAGGGGGTACAACAGCCCTATTTGTATGTGTTTCAGTTGCCTTGACCCACTTATACATACGTCTTATGTTCGCAATCATCGGCCTGAGCATGGCGCTGTTTTTAGCCCTGATCCTCGCTAGTAAAAAAGAAAAAAGCCTTGCTGACTGGGTGCTGGCTGCTTGGTTGCTGGTCATTGCTCTTCATTTGAGCTTGTACCATCATCACACTACTGGGCTCAAAGTACTGTACCCACACTTTTTGGGTTGGGCGATTCCATTGCCCTTTTTACATGGGCCTTTTTTGTACCTGTATGCCTCATCATTGACCAAGGCAAGTGCCTTAAAAGGCCAATACTGGTATGGCCATTTTATACCTGCCTTGTGCTTGTACCTGTACATTTTACCCTTGCTGTTTTCATCTGTTGAGGAAAAACTATTGGTTGACCTGAGGGGCTTTCCTGAAGATTTTTACTTCGAGTGTTTACACAAGTATTTCATTCTTTTATCGGTTTTCGTCTATGTCTTGCGGTCCGCTCAGCTATTGAGGCAAGCTTTCAGCACAACAAGCTCACAAAAAACAGCTGATCTTGAGCTCCATTGGCTGCGTTACCTTATCATTTGTATGAGCGGGATTTGGGTGCTCATTGCAGTGGGGAACAATCAGTGGATTTTTTCGACTGCCTCCTTATTTGTCTTGTTTGTTGGCTATTTTGGCATTAAAAAATTGGGAATTTTTACCGAAAAGAATGTGCAACTGGCTTTCCAAAGCCCTTATGTTTCGCCACTGGTGCTGCTTGAACCTGATCCAACCCGAAAGAAATACCAAAAATCGGGGCTCAGCGAGGTCCAGGCGGTACAAATCCAAAATGACCTTCACCACTTGCTCCACATCGAAAAGCTCTTCAAAAACAGCGGTTTGTCTCTCAGTGATTTGGCCGAACGCATGGCCATTCATCCCAATTACCTATCCCAGGTCCTAAATGAACGGGAAGGAATGACCTTTCAGGAATACATCAATACGCTCAGGGTCGAGGAATTCAAACGCCTGGCCAATAAGGCTTACTTGCAGCATTACACCCTTTTGGCACTTGCCTTTGAGTGTGGCTTCAATTCCAAGTCTTCTTTCAATCGTTATGTCAAAAAGGTAACGGGGCTGTCTCCATCAGATTACCTGAAAACGATTTCTTGATATCGATTTCTTGATTGTTCAAAAGTGTTCCAGCTTGCAAGCAAAAGCGCTGGTGCCAGCATTTCGACTCATTTTTCGGGCTGATTTACAAATCACCAAAAATGATTACGAACAAAACACTTTGGACTTACATAATGGCTCTTTTTGCAGTTTCTTGGGGCCTACAAATCATTTGCCTATCCATAAGTAGAGATTTTGACCATCCTACTGCCAGCTTTTGCCTTGCCCTTGTGATGTGTTCTCCCTTGGTTGTAAGCCTGTTCTTTTTGAAAAGAGCGCATGAATTCAAAGCCTATTTGCAATGGAAACCCAGCAAAGGCATTTTTGCAGCTTGCTGGTGGGCAATTGTGGTGGCGATTGTCAGTGCATTATCCGTTTTAGGAATCATGCACTTGATGGGCTGGGGGAGCTCTGGATGGTTCGAATTTAGTATTCAGGGAGTTGCAATCAAAGGCGGACCTTTCCTACTGGGCTTGGGCACGCAAAACTGGTTGTTCTTTGTCGCTAACCTCTTCATCACTGGCCTGGTTTATGCAATGCTTACCGGGCTTTTAGCGATTGGCGAGGAATTTGCCTGGCGCGGCTTGTTGCAGGGCATCCTGATCGAACGCTTTGGAACGACCAAGGGGATTATTGTACTGGGCTTAATCTGGTCTTATTGGCATTTCCCGATCCAAATAGCAGGGTATAATTTTCCCGAAAATCCCATTCTTGGGAGCCTGATCCTATCTCCTATCCTAATGATTGGGCTGTCTTTGTTTTACGCATGGCTGACTTTTAGAAGCAAAAGTTTTTGGCCCGCAGCCTTGGCACATGGGGCTTACAACACCATTGAAGAAGGCATTATCCAAAACCTACAATTGTCTGAGCCGATGATTTATCTACACCTGGTAAAAATCGTCGTTACTTTGTTGTTCGGTTTGGCTTTTTGGTATTTTTTGCGGAAAAAGTGGTCTTCGTGATCGGGAATTCCCGGTTTAGTCATAAACCTATGATTTTGAGCTGGTTAAAGCTGTATTTGCCTGAAATACGTTGACAAAAACTATTGCATTGGGAAAGAAATAAGCACCCATTTATAATTTATGATTCAACGCATCCCAAATGGCCAGCTTTGCTAGAAGCACAAGATTTGTTAGCATCGGTCATCTCGTCCCAATTTTCAAACTTCTTGGTTCGCAAGAAGCCTAAGATTTTTGATGTCTTAGGCTTCTCGCGAAGCCAGGACCTGCCCTTGAGACCCATGTTCTACAAAGCTTTTGGCTTCTTGCGAAGCACACTCGCTTATGGGATTCCAAGGGTAAAATGGATTTTCGTTACACATTTGGACAATTGGGATGGCTTTATGCTTAAATCAAAATTAAGTTTTATTCACCAAGTATATAAACATTTATTTCGTTCCCAGCTCACGAGTATATCGTAAGTCAGCACTACTTCCCGTACTCCTCAAACCCCTTTTCTTCCAATTTCTTGGCCTTTTCCAGCACCTCTTCCGCCATTTTTTGCTTGTAAGCCAGCATTTTTTCCAAAATCACGGCATCGTGGCTACCCAAGATCTGGGCTGCAAGTAAACCCGCATTTTTCGCGGCGTTGAGGGCCACCGTGGCGACGGGCACCCCATTTGGCATTTGCAGGATTGAGAGAATCGAATCCCAGCCGTCGATGGAATTGGAAGACTTGACGGGCACCCCAATCACGGGCAATGGCGTGACGGAAGCAACCATGCCCGGCAAGTGAGCAGCCCCCCCCGCACCTGCGATGATGACTTTGAGGCCGCGCTGGTGAGCTGATTTGGCGTACTCGATCATGCGCTCAGGGGTACGGTGGGCCGAAACTACGCTGATCTCGAAGGGGATGTCAAAAGATTGAAGTACTTCTGCGGCTTGCCGCATGACGGGGAGGTCCGAATCTGAGCCCATGATGATGCCAATCATTTTTTTTAGTTGAGGAGTTGAGGAGTTGAAAAGACGTAGGGTCTTGGGGCTAGCTTTTGGGGTAATGCAGTAGTTTTTTGATAAAAAAATTACAATTGTTAAATTGCTTTTTTGTATCCAAAAACCCCTTATTTTTGCGCCGAATTTGGGGTAAAAGTAGTGACTTAGCCCCAGTTCAACGTCAAAATTACCCGAAGATTTACCTTTCACTTAAAAAATAAAGCTTGAGCACGATCGCACCTGCTGTCCCAAGTCCAAGTACCCCTAAAAAGCGCATCATTTTTCTCGATGTTCTTAGAGCCTATGCCATCATGATGATGCTGCAAGGTCACTTTGTGGACACCATGCTGGGCACCCAATACAAAAACCCAGACAATCCGATTTACGCCACCTGGTTTTTCTTTCGCGGCATGACTGCGCCGATCTTTTTCTTCGTCAGCGGTGCCATTTTTGTGTTTTTGATGCTCAAAGACAGTCGGCCCTGGCAGCAAAATGTGCGGGTGCAGAAGGGCCTGCGGCGGGTAGGACTGCTGTTGTTTTTGGGCTACGCTTTGAAATGGAACATTGCCTCGGTATTGATCCTCAATTTTTTTCCTTCCATGTTTGTGGTAGATGTGTTTCACATCATCGGGTTGGCCATTTTGATGGTCATATTGGTGTTTATTTTGCACAAAACCACTGGCTGGAGCCTTCCTTTGATGTACTTGGTCCTAGCTTTGAGTGTATTCACCATTGCTCCTGATGTCAAAGAGGCAGATTGGAGTTTTCTTCCAGGCTTCCTTCAAAATTACCTGACTTACGACAATGGATCTACTTTTATCATTTTCCCTTGGATAGGTTTTTCTCTTTTTGGCGCAGTCTTGGGTTGGCACATGCATCACAGGCCTGACTTTTACCACAGTGTTTGGGCACCGATTGTATTGCTCGTGGCGGGATTATGGTTGCATTTTTGTACTTCCTTGGCCTTGTCGAACTTGTATAATCTCACCCATATCGAGCAGCTCAAGCAATTGATGTGGAACAATACACCCTTCTGGCGTTTGGGGCATGTACTAGTGGTTTTTGCCATTTTCATTTGGCTGACCCGTGTTTTTAATAAAATCCCGGCCTTAATCATGAAAGTGGGCTCCGAAACCTTGGTCATTTACAGTGTACACTATGTACTATTGTATGGCACCTGGTTTGGAGTGGGCATCGCCAATTTGGGCCGCGATACCTGGAGCCCCTGGATGACAGCGCTGGGAGCAATCTGTTTTGTAGCGTCTTTTGTATACCTCATTTACCGCATCGAAGACATACGTCGTTTGCTTTACGAAGTGATTCCTTTTCACACCAAAGCCATCATTCGCTTGCTGAGGAGGAAGTTTCGCCGATTTTGTCAGGACAATCGGCACCTCCTCGAAACGGTGATCGCCAGTAAGCTTCTGTAGTCTTTCCAGTAAAACCAAACAGAGAGAACTAAGGAGCACTCGTTGAGTCGCACGAATGCTCCCTGTTTTGAATCAAATTCCTATTTTACTCCTCATTTAGAGTTACATTCAAACCTATTTTCCCGCATTTAATGGGCAAAAAGTGGCCAATCGTCGTCATTCCTGCGTTGGTTCCATTTCAATATTTACCTTTCGGCCTCCAAAACCTCAGGATTGTTTCTGACTCTCCTCCCTGCGCTTGTTATCGGAAATCCACCTTAGTATTTGAGCTAAAATAAAATGGACGTATTTGCTTTTAGGATTAGCAAAAAAAGAATACAACTTCCTTTATAGTCAGTTGCTTATCTTTCTTTGCTATCCCCAAGTCAGTCCACCTTATTTTTTAGGCTCCCTTATGCAACCAAGAATGCTTAGTTGTGTACCCTAACCATCTATTTGTTAAATCAATGCTCAAGGATTTTTAAATTGAAGACTACTGGTTATTGGGGCCAATCAGAAAATTTAAAACAGGGACTTGAGCATAACTTATTTTCCACTCACAATTGAATAGTATGAAAAACTTTCGACTACTCTACGCAGTGTTTTTGTTGCTTTTGAGCTATGGCTTGCGGGCGCAAATCACCGTAAGGGGAACAGTAAAGTCCTCTGCCGACGGTGAAGCGCTGATCGGAGCAACGATCTTGGTCAAAGGGACTGCCACAGGGACTTCTACCGATACTGACGGTAGTTTCTCTATCAGCGTTCCCGACAACAAAGCCGTTTTGCAAGTCAGCTACACAGGCTTCAACTCTTTGGATGTACCCATTGGTAGCCAAACCAGTTTGGACATCAAACTCGAAGCTGCCGCAGCCTTGCTTGATGAATTTGTAACAGTAGCTTACGGTACCGTCAAAAAAGAAGCCCTGACGGGCTCTGTTGGTACCATCAAAGCCGAACAAATTGGCAAGCGCCCGATCAACAACATCACTGCTGCGATTGAAGGCGCAATACCAGGAGTAATCACCCAAACTGCGAATGGCCAGCCAGGTTCTGGTTTGTCGATCCGCATCCGTGGTTTTGGTTCGATCAACGCTACTTCTGAGCCGCTGTTTGTGGTGGACGGTGTACCTTACATTGGTGGCACTTCTAACATCAACCCGGATGACGTGGAGTCGATTTCGATCCTCAAAGATGCATCCGCAACCGCTTTGTATGGCTCTCGTGCCGCCAACGGGGTGGTGATCATCACCACCAAAAAGGGCAAAATGGGATCCAGCAAGCACAACGTATCGGTAAAAGTAACCCAGGGCGTAGCCTCTCGTGGTTTGCCCGAATACGAGCGTGTGGATGCTTTCCAGTACTACCCGTTGATGTGGGAACAGTACCGCAACTCGCTGGTTTATCCGATTTCTGGCCCAGCGATTTCCCGCGACTCGGCTAGCCGGGTGGCTTCGGGTTTGACTTCCCGTACCAGCATCGGTACTTTGCTGGCTTACAACCCTTTCAACGTACCTGCTCGTGATTTGGTCAGCCCTAGTGGACAGTTGAATTCCAACGCGCAGTTGATCTATGCGGATGACCTAGACTGGACCAAAGACCTCCTGCGCGCAGGCGACCGCAAGGATTACAATGTGAACTTCAACGGAGGCGGCGACAAGTTTGATTACTTCTTATCGGTAGGTTATCTGGAGGAAGATGGTTACACGCTAAACACCGACTTCCAGCGTTACTCGGCCCGTTTGAACGTGAACATCCAACCCTACAAGTGGCTGAAAAACGGTTTGAACATTGCTGGTAATCACTCTGTTTCGAATACCGCTCGCGACGGTGGTAGCACCAACTTTGTGAACCCCTTCTTTTTCTCGCGCAACATTGGCCCAATTTACCCAGTTTTTGCCCACAACATGACTACGGGCGAATACTTACTCGATGCCAATGGCCAACGCTTTTGGGATTTGGGTAACCTGGGTAGCTCTGGGTTGGGCATTCCTAACCGCCCCAGTGGTGGTTTTGCAGGCCGCCATGCTTTAGCTGAAACTACCCTCAACTCGCAGTTGTTTACCCGTACTGTGGCCAGTTTGCGCAACAGCACAGACCTGTTTTTCTTGAAAAACTTCAAGTTTACGAACAACGTTTCGGTGGACTTCCAGTACCAAAACGACAACAGCTTTGACAACCCAGTAGTGGGCGACGGTGCTCCTGCAGGCCGCTCTAGCCGCGACGCAGGTAGCAACATCGCTCTGATTTTGAGTCAATTGCTTTCTTACAACAAGAACTTCGGCCAACACGGAATAGATCTTTTGGTAGGCCACGAAAGCTACAACCAGCGCCAAACAGCGGTGGGTGGCTTCAAGCAAGGCCAATCGCTATCTGGCAACACGGAATTGGGCAACTTTACGACCATCAACTCCTCGACTTCTTCGCTGGACCTTTACACCATCGAAAGTTACCTTTCTCGCGCCAACTACAACTACAAGGGCAAGTACCTGTTGAGTGGTAGCTTCCGTCGCGATGGTAATTCTCGTTTTGCACCGGAATCCCGCTGGGGAACGTTCTGGTCAGTAGGTACTGGCTGGAACATCGACAAGGAGCCTTTCCTTAGCGATGTAAAATGGTTGGACCAGTTGAAGCTTAGAAGCTCTTACGGCGTAGTGGGCGTAGCCGATGGGATCGGTTTCTATGCATACCAAGGCCTGTACAATTTTAACAACAACGCCAATGAGCCTGGCATTGTACAAAGCCAAACGGCTTTCCTGAATCGCGATTTGACTTGGGAAAACAACGAGCAATTCGACGTAGGGGTCGACTTTACCCTCTTCAAAGGCCGCATCAGCGGTTCGGTGGAATACTATAGCCGCGTTTCTCGCGACCTGTTGTTCGCCGTGCCGCAGCCCTTGTCTAGTGGTGCATTGTCGGTAAACCAGAACACTGCTACCATGACCAATGATGGTATCGAAGCCAATCTGGACGTGGAGTTCATTCGTACCCGCGACTTCAGTTTCAGCACCAACTTCAACATTTCTACCGTCCAGAACGTGATCACTAAAATGCCAGAAACCGTTCCTGAATTCATTACGGGCACCAAGAAATACTCTGTTGGTTTCTCAATCTTCGATTACTGGCTGCGCAGTTATTACGGTGTAGACCCATCGGATGGCGCTGCGCTGTACAAAGCGGACAACAAGCGTGCTACCAGCGGCTTACGGTTCATTACCAATGCCAGTGGTGGCATCGACACCGTGACTACTTTGGTTGCCAATGGCAAATTTGAGTACAATGGTTCGGTTATTCCGAAGTTTTATGGCAGCATTCAGCCTAGCATTACGTTCAAAGGTGTAACCCTGACCACTTTGCTGACTTTCCAGGTAGGTGGTTTGACTTACGACGGTTTGTACCAGAGTTTGATGAGCGTAGGTGGCTACGGTGGCGCTTGGCACAAGGACATTACTGGCCGCTGGCAAAACGAAGGCGACATCAGCAACATCCCACGCTTGGATGCTGGCCGCAGTACCGACTTCAACGCAACTTCTTCGCGTTGGTTAGTGGATGCTTCATATTTGAATATCCGCAGTGTAACGGCTTCATACAACCTGCCAAGGTCATTGATGAGCAAGTTGAAAATCGTCAATGCGCAGGTTTTTGCTGGTGCTGAAAACGTGGCCTTCTTCTCCAAGCGCGTGGGTATGAACAACCAGCAGAACTTCTCCGGGGTAACTTCCAACGCTTACCCACCCGCTCGCGTGATCTCTGGTGGTATTAACGTAACGTTTTAATTCACAGCGTCATGAAAACAATGAAATATAACATTGTAGCCTTATTGGCTCTATTTTTCCTGGCTGCTTGTAAGCCAGAATTTTTGGATACTTTTCCAACGACTTCAGTTCCTGCGACTGCGGCCTTGGCCAACACCCAAAACGCCTGGGCAGCCCTCAACGGCATCCACAGGGCCATGTACACCCAGTACGATGCCCAGGGCCAGGCAGGTGAAGGTACCAACAATCTCTTCCGCGATTACATGGGCGAAGACATCGTTTTCCCACTGGCAGGCGGCAGCACCGCTTACGTGGGCTTTATGCGCTGGGATTCGCACCGCAATGTCAATGACGGTACCCTGCGCTACATGTACCGTTATTACTACCGCTTGATCTCCAACGCCAACGTGTTGATCAACAACATCGACAATGTACCTGGCCCGGAGGCTGATCGCAAGATCATCAAAGGCCAGGCTTTGGCTTACCGCGCTTGGTCTTATTTTCAACTGGTACAGCTTTGGGGCAAGCGTTATGACGCAAGTGCACGCCCAAATGCCCAATTGGGGGTACCTCTTTTGCTGGAAAACACCTTGGAAGGAAAGCCTCGTGCAACCGTTGAGGACATTTACACCCAGATCAACAAAGACCTGGACGATGCCATTGGCCTTTTGGCTGGTTACACCCGCGCTGGATCGGCTGCCAAGTCCAATATCAACGTTAATGTGGCCCAGGGCTTCAAGGCTCGGGTGGCATTGACCCAACAAAACTGGGCTGCTGCTGCCACTGCTGCTGCTGCTGCCCGCACGGGTTTTGCACTGATGGACACCACGGCTTATGCTGCGGGTTTCAACGCCATCGGCAACGCAGAGTGGATGTGGGGCAACCGTCAGATCGACGACCACAACACCTTCTTCTTCTCGTACTTTGCCTACATCTCGGCCAATTTCAACTCTACGGTGTTGCGTACCCAACCAAGGGCCATCAATGCCCAGTTGTGGGAAGCGATTCCAGCTACTGATGTACGCAAAAAGATGTGGGACAGAACGGGTGCCAACGTGCCCATTCCTCCTGGCGGTGCTCGCGTAGCTTACCAAAACCGCAAGTTCCTGTCGCAGAGCTCCAGTTCCAGCGTAGGTGACGTGCCGCTGATGCGCGCTGCGGAAATGGTATTGATCGAAGCCGAAGCCAAAGCCCGTGCTGGTGACAACGCTGGTGCACAAGCCGCTTTGTTTACCCTGTTGCGCGCCCGTGACCGCCGTGCCGTTACGCCTACCGAAACAGGCCAGGCCCTGATTGACCGCATCCTGTTCAACCGCCGCATCGAATTGTGGGCCGAAGGCTTCCGCTTCACCGACCTGAAGCGCCTAAACCTACCGCTCAACCGCAATGGCATCACCAACCACCTGACTGCCATCGTGGCCATCCGCGATATTCCGGTGGGCGACGCCCGCTGGGAGTGGCTTTTCCCACAGGATGAGCTGAATACGAATAAGCAGATTGTACAGAATCCGCTGTAAGAAGTGGAAAAGTGGAAATGTTGAAGGGTTGAAAAGAAGGCTTGGTGGCCAGTTTTAATTCTTTGGTGTTTCGATTTTTCAGTTTATCAGAAAAAGCCCCCGCAGGACTGAATTTTTCGGTTTTGCGGGGGCTTTTTTTTGTTGTGCTGAGATAAGTTCTCAATTCACTGAAAATCCGTTTATGCGTTACAAACGTGTGCAAGATGGTTCCGGTCAGAGACCGTGAACCAGTGTCCATTGAGCGTTGTGCTGGTGTCAGGTCTCCTGACCGACACCAGGCTTCTGCACGTTTGCAACGTGCTTGTAAGAACTCTTCTTTGTAAGCTCAACGCGGGAAAGGTATTTGCACAAACACGGATAAGAGCATGTTTAAAATTTTTTGTTTGTCATAAAACGGCCCAATTTCGACTACTCTTCGTTAGGAAAATGCTCATTATGCGCTGCATAACTCCGCTTTTCCTGCCTCGATTAGTCAAAATTTGACTCGTTTTCTGCCTAAACCTCCAATATTTAAACACGCTCTAAGAACTTGCCAACAAAATAGTTAACCCTCCAACGTTCAACATTCTGGCTCGGGTCATTCCAATCAAATCCTACTTCAAAGCCTTCACATCCAATACGAACTCTACCCGGCGGTTTTGTAATCGACCTGCGGCGGTAGCATTGTCTGCAATCGGTTTGGTTTCGCCGAAGCCATCGTGTACCATGCGCTCGGTTGCCACTTTTTTGGCCAAAAGGTAATCCACGCAGGCTTTGGCCCGCTTTTTGGACAAAGTGAGGTTGAAATCGTCTTTTCCCTGGCTATCGGTATGACCAGCAATGCTGAGGAAATACTCAGGATAACGGCCCATTAACGCTACTACCTGGTCGAGGATTTTTTTGGATTCGGGCAAAAGGATGGCGCTGCCTGTCTTGAAACGCACCTGCTTTTGGGCTTTGAGTAGGATGGCTACATCCTCTTTTTTGATCTCAGGGCAACCGCGCATTTTTTCTACCCCGCCTACTTCCGGGCACGGGTCGTCGATGTCCACTACCCCATCTCCATCTTGGTCGGGGCAGCCGGCTTGTTCTGGTTTGCCTGGTAGAGTAGGGCAGCGGTCGTCGAGGTCCACCAGCGAATCTCCATCGGTATCGGGGCAACCTTTGTTGGCAAGGGTGCCTGCCAAATCCGGGCAGCGATCGTCCAAGTCGATCAAGCTGTCGCGATCGGTATCGGGGCAGCCATAAACATTAGTGGTATCCGCAATTTCCGGGCAGCGGTCTTTTTTATCAATGATGCCATCGCCATCGGTATCGGGTTCGGGGCAACCTTTGTACTCGGCGAGGCCCAATTTATCTGGACAAGCATCTAAATGGTCAGGAATACTATCGAGGTCAGAATCGGGACAGCCTCCATAAGCAATAGGCCCTGCAAGGTCTGGGCAAGGGTCGGTGGCATCGGGAAAACAGTCGTTGTCTCGGTCGGGGCAGCCTTCAGTCTCTGGAAAACCATAATCTTTGGGGCATTTGTCAGCCGAATCCATGAATCCATCACCATCGGCATCTGGGCAGCCAGCTGTAGCAATGGTACCCTTCATCCCTAGGCAGGCATCTTCGGCGTCTTCTACCCCGTCTTCGTCTTCATCTGGGCAGCCCCAAGCTGATTGCACGCCTTTCAAGCGAGGGCATTTGTCTATTTTATCCACGAAACCATCCCCGTCGCTATCGGATTGCCCTAAGCGAATCAACAGATTTGCACCGGCATTGATCACCCAGTCATTGTTGTTGGGTTTTCCGCTGAGACTAACGCCATCCAGCATGTCACTGTTCAAGTAGCGCAAAGTACCCTCAAAAGCAAGTGAAGTTTTACGGTTGAAATCAAAACGCAAGCCACCGCCAAAAGGAATATTGGGCAGTTGTGAGGCTTGGGTGGCCCGCTGGTCATCGTATACTTTTTGAGGTATTTCTTCCAAGGCTCGGTCAAAAAGCCGATAATCAGGTTTTGGGTCGAATTGCATCAAGCCATATCCAGCGAAGAAATAGGGAGTGGTGCGGGCTTTGTAGCGGTATTTTACTTCTGGATAATGGCTTTTCCCGAAAGGATCCCAAACCAAACGTAAGTCGCCTCCATAATAGCGGGTGAGGAAAGCAAAATTGCGGTCACGGTGGCCACCGCTCACCGGAAAATTTTGATCATCGCCGCTGATTTGACCAGCAATGCCGGAAAATTTGAGAGAAAAAGAAGGCGTCAGGTAGCGACTTAACGATAAACCCATAGCAGGCTGGATTTCCGCTAGAATTGGATATTGCTTTGGATTCAGGTCTCCGAGGTATCCACTGGCTCCTCCAAAAAGACCCATTTCCCAACGCACCTGTGCGGCCAGGCAGATTGGCAAAAGCCAGGCCGCCAGCAAGGTGATTGTGTAGTTTCTCATTGCTAATGATTTCAGTGTGCGCTACTAGCTGTGGAAAAAAACGAAAGTTCATGGCTGAGGAGCGCATGTTCGTCATGAAAAAGTTCGCAAACCTGTGGATTCTGCCTGTAAATCAAGTACTTTGAAGGGAATAATCAAAATATATTTTGTAACGCCGCTTTATTTTATTTCGTATGTCCTTTTGCTTTTAATTTTCTATTTGTTGAAAAAGACGGTTTTAGTTGTAAATATGTTGTAAAACTAAAATGTTGAAAAATTGAAGCTTGACAAAATCTTGAACTTCTAATGGCCTTTTTGAGTTTAGGCTCACAACAAATCACCCTTTTCTATGCAAATCAAACAAAAAGAGTGGCAACAGTTCATTCCCAAGCCGGTAGATGAGATCTGGGATTTTTTCTCACGCCCGGAGAATTTGAAAAAACTTACGCCCAAAAACGTAGGCATTACCATGTTGAGTAATCTGGATGGCGTTGAAATGTATGCAGGGATGTTGATCCCTTATTACATCAGCCCAATCTTAGGGATTAAAATGAAATGGACCACCGAAATCACCCATATTGAGCACCTGAAATACTTTGTGGATGTGCAGCAAGAAGGTCCTTATGCTTTTTGGCACCACCAACACCACTTCAAGTCACAAGATGGTGGCACCCTCATGCACGATGTCTTGCACTACAAAGTGCCCTATGGACCGATTGGCAGCCTGGCCGACCTGATTTTGGTGGACAAAATGGTGGATCAAATTTTTGCTTTTCGGAAGGAGGCGATTGAGGAATATTTTGGAAAGGGTTAAGTTGAGCCTTAAATCGGTTACATGGCGATGCTTTTACACCATTCATCTTCGATTTTGAGCAAGCGTTTTTCGCTTGCCGAACTTTATGTACCTTCACCCTTCAACCTATTAAGATTAGTCATGAGATTAGTTTTTTTGACCTTGATCCTTGGCCTCAGTGGCCAGGTTTTTGCCCAAACACCGACACCCGCTGCGGCACGGGTAGGTAGTTTTCAACAAAGAAAAAAACTGGAGGCAGCTTCCCTGCTCGGTGGTTTAGCGTTTCGCAACATCGGCCCAAGTGTGCAAAGCGGCAGGGTGGTGGACCTGGACGTCCGCGAAGACGATCCAAGCCATTTCTATGTTGCTTTTGCTTCTGGTGGTTTGTGGAAAACCGAAAACAACGGCACTTCTTTCAAGCCTTTGTTCGACAACGAAATGGTGATGACCATTGGTGATGTGGCCGTCAACTGGAAAACCAATACTATCTGGCTAGGTACTGGCGAAAACAACTCCAGCCGCTCTTCCTACGCCGGGGTGGGCATGTACAAAAGCAGCGACGGCGGCAAAACCTGGCAGCACCTGGGCTTGGACGAAAGTCACCACATCAGCCGCATCGTTTTGCACCCTACCGATCCCAATGTAGCCTGGGTAGCGGTTTTAGGCCACTTGTACAGCAACAACCCCGAACGTGGCGTTTACAAAACCACCGACGGCGGCAAAACCTGGAAGCAAACCCTTGCCGTATCCGACAAGGCTGGTGCTGCCGACCTAATGATCGATCCCGCTAACCCCAATGTGCTGTACGCCAGCATGTGGCACCGCGAGCGCAGCGCCTGGAATTTTGTGGAAGCTGGGGCCGCATCGGGCATTTACAAAAGTACCGACGGCGGGGTAAAATGGAGCAAAGTAAGCAACGCAGGCTTCCCGGAAGGGGAGGGGGTAGGTCGCATTGGCCTGGCCATCTGCAAAACTGGTGGGAAAACCGTGCTTTATGCCGCCCTGGACAACAATGGTGCCCGCCCAGCCAAAACCCCGGATGATCCCGAAGCATTGACCAAAAACCAACTGCGCAACATGAGCAAGGAGCAGTTTTTGGCCCTCAAAAAATACCAGATCAAAGACTACCTGCAAGGCAATGGCTTTCCCGAAGACTTGACGGTGGACAAGGTTTTGGACATGGTCAAAACCGACAAGATCAAGCCCCAAGTGCTTGTAGAATACACCGAGGATGCCAACTCCCTGCTGCTCAATGCCGAGGTCATTGGCCTGGAAGTGTACCGCTCGGACGATGAAGGCAAAAGCTGGAAACGTACCCACAGCGATTACCTCGATTTTGTGTACAATACTTATGGTTACTACTTCGGCCAAGTGCGGGTATCACCTGGCGATGCCAACAAGGTTTTTGTGTATGGAGTACCCATTTTGCGCTCAGATGATGGGGGGAAAACCTTTAAATCAGTTGATGAAGACAATGTACACAGCGACCACCACGCCCTGTGGGTCAATGGCCGTAGGCCAGGGCACCTGATTTTGGGCAATGATGGTGGGGTGAATATTTCTTATGACGATGGCAAAACCTGGGTACACTGCAATACCCCTGCAGTGGGCCAATTTTACCACGTGATGCTCGACAATGCCACACCATATAATGTGTATGGCGGTTTGCAGGACAATGGTGTGTGGATGGGGCCCAGCACTTACCAGGCGGGTTATGGCTGGTACTCCAGGGGGCAATACCCTTACAAGTCGATCATGGGTGGCGATGGCATGCAAACGGCGGTTGATACCCGCGACAATGCAACGGTTTACACGGGATTCCAATTTGGCAATACTTTTCGCATCAATACCCGAACCCAGGACCGCAAGTTCATCACGCCCAAGCACAAGTTTGGCGAGCGACCCTTGCGCTGGAATTGGCAGGCCCCGATCATGCTTTCTAGTCACAACCAAGACATCGTTTATTTCGCCTCCAACAAGTTTCACCGCTCCTTCAACAAAGGCGATAACTTTGAAGAAATCTCTGGCGACCTGACCCAAGGCGGCAAAAAAGGCGATGTGCCCTTTGGTACGATTGCTTGTATCCACGAGTCGCCTTTGAAATTTGGCCTCTTGTACGCGGGGTCAGATGATGGGCTTATTCATGTGACCCGCGACGGTGGGTTTACTTGGAAAAAAATCTCAGACAATTTGCCCCAAAACCTCTGGGTGGTAAGGGTACAAGCTTCCAAATACGCTGAAGGTCGAGTCTATGCTGCACTCAATGGCTATCGTTACGATGATTTCAAGGCTTACGTGTATGTTTCTGAAAATTACGGCGAAACCTGGAGTCCCATCGGCACTGACTTACCCTTGGAACCCGTCAACGTCATCAAAGAAGACCCTGCCAATGAAAACCTGTTGTACGTGGGTACTGATCATGGCTTGTACGTCACTTTTGACCGAGGCAAGAGCTTCCAATTGATGAATGCAGGCCTGCCAGCCACGCCAGTACATGACCTGATGGTACACCCACGCGACAAAGAATTGGTGGTGGCCACTCATGGGCGTTCGCTTTACGTGGCCCGCATGAAGGAGGCCCAACAGTTGAAAGGCGAGGTTTTGAGTGCGGTGCTCAAGTCATTTGAACCCGATGTGGTGCGCTGGTCGCCACGCTGGGGGACCAATTTTGCCTCCTACATGGAGCCAAGTAAGGTGGAATGCAAATTGCCCGTTTTTGCGGGCAATTCGGGCAAGGTCAATATTACCATCAAGTCGGATGAGATGGTTCTCAAAACTTTTACCGCAGATGCGAAGAAAGGCTTGAACTACTTGACTTATGATTTGACCATAAACAGCGATCAAGCTGCTGCGATGGAGCAAAAACTCAACAAAACCCGCAAAGAAGATGAGAAACCCATCACGGTGAAAACTGCGAAAGATGGCAAATTGTACTTGCCCAGGGGCGATTACAAGGTCGTTTTCAGCAAAGATGGAAAAGATGTGGAGAGTAAGCTGAGTGTGAAGTGAAATAATTAGTTTTCCTCAATACCCAAGTGGGAGATCAGTAATTCCCGCTTTAGCCATAATCCTCTGATTTTGTGTTTGTTAAAGCTGGAAATTTTGATTTTTGTCGCAAAATAAAAAGAATGTCGCTCGTACAAGTCTCCGGACTTGTACGGCTATATTTGCGTCTCTGACGCATGAAGGAGACTTGGCGACTTCTACGCAACATTTTGATAGTCAAATTTTTAATAAAAATTCGTGTAAGTTCTCAATACATTTTTATAATTGCCATTTTCTCGTATTGCTTACCAAAGTGAGTTCACGAAAGCACGTTGGAAACGTGCAGCAGCCCGGTGTCGGTCAGAAGACCTGACACCAGCAAAATGCTCAATGTACGCTGGTTCACGGTCTCTGACCGGAACCGTCTTCCACGCGTTTGTAACGCGTAAACGGATATTTAAGGATTGAGAACTTACAAATTTGTCAAACGTCAGAGACGTGTAAATAATGGTACAAGCCTGGAGATTTTTACCAGCGCGCCGCTCTATTTTCAACTGGGCACATCCTCTTTGAGACCTCAACACTCGCTTTTAGTGCTAAAAAACTGTGTTTTTTTGCTGTCCAAATTTTTGCCCTATCTTCAAAAGGCTTTATTTGTCAGCAAAATATGATCCAAAGCGGGAATTGCTGTCATGAAGAGTGAAAACTTCGGAGTGTTTGCCAAGCCAAAACCTGATTACAGGCAGCTGGAATGCAAGCCAGGCACTGAGCACCAGCGAGGGCTTGTTCACGCTCAAACTGCGTGCTACCAAGGACCAGCCTTTGAGTGAGGTGCTGAACATCTCCAGCCGCTTGACGGCACAAGAAGCTTATGGGGTATCTGATGAAATCATGGACCTGAAATTGAGCTTCAGCAAGACCATCGTCAGCGACCAAGCTCGCCTGGATCAAAACCAACCCAACCCATTCACAGAGGAGACTTTGATTGGTTTTTACCTGCCGAAAGCAGCGCAAGCCACGATCACGGTCCGCGATGTGAAAGGTGCTTTGATCTACCGCACCCAGGGTGACTATGCCAAGGGTATGAACCAGGTGAAGTTGGGCAAGCAGGAGTTGAAGGCAAGTGGGGTCTTGTACTATACGCTCGAAACTGAAGATTTTACCGCTACTAAGAAGATGGTGGTGTTGACGAAGTGATGAAGCAATAAGTCAAAATCATCGGACATCAAGCAAGGGCCGTTCTTCGAAAGGGGGGACGGCCCTTTGGCGTTTTTCACTACGTCAAATCTTTATTTCTCCAATTTTTTCGTCCAAGGAAATAAAAATTGCGCCTTGAATTCTTTTGGCATTTCCTCGTCGTGGTCGTAGCCCAACTCGATGTTCGCGCCGTCGGTGGGCTCGTAGGCGGTTTTGAACAAATAGTCCCAAAGACTAAGTGAGATGCCAAAGTTTATGCCATAAGGGTGCCCTTCTGGCAACGATTTGACGTGATGCCAGGCATGCATTTGTGGGTTGTTGAACAGGTAGCGCAGTGGGCCGAGTGGCACTTTGATGTTGGCATGGTTGAAATGCCCAATGAAAGTGCCGATGATGTACACAAAAAAGAAATCCTGGATGCCAAAGCCGATCATGCCCAAGGGCAGGTACTCCAAGGTTCGGTAAACCACGTTCTCCATCCAATGGTAGCGCAGGTGGGTCGCAAAACCCAGTTCTTTGGCCGAGTGGTGTACTTTGTGGAATTCCCACAACCAGGGCACCCGGTGCAAAAGGCGGTGGATATTCCAGTGGATGAAATCGCGCAAAACAAATAAAATGAGCAGTTGTACAAAAGTTGGCAAGGACTCAATGCGGATGGCTATCCAATTTTTTACTCCAAAATTTTGCAGCAAAAAATCATTGAAAAAAGTCACGAACACATTGGTGATCGCATAAAAACCTATCAAAGAGAACAAGAAGTAATTGAAAAACATGTAAAACACATCAAGCCAAAAATCCTTTTTCATCTGCTTTTGACCTTTGCGCCAAGGCATTTTCCACTCCAGGAAGTAAAAAAACAGGGAAATACCAATCAGCCAATAAAAATAGTTGCCCCAAGAAGGGCTTGTAATTTCGTGCAGCAGGTAACCCGCGTAACTCAGGTAGGAATCCAGGATGATGTTGAGGTATTTTTCCATGATTATGGTTGTTTTTGGATATAACGACATAGAATATAAACCGCTGAAAGAATGGTGAGCCCCCCAACCAATGCAACACTGCTAAATAAGCCCCACCAATCTGTGGAAAGACCAGTCAGTAGGGCACCAAGTGCATAACCTAAGTCACGCCACATGCGAAAGACCCCCAAGCTTTCAGCCCTCTGTTGAGGGGGAGTGAAGTTAGCGATTGCATTAAGAAAAGTTGGGTAAACCATTGCGGTACCCCAGCCCAAAGCCAATCCAATACCAGCAAAGGTGTAAAAATTTTGAGCCCAAATAGAGCTGATAATAGCCAAACCTTGTAAAAGCATACCCCAAAAAAGTAGGCTTTTCTTGGAATAAACATCTGACAGACTACCCGTGATCAGTTGGCTAAAACTCCAACTGATCGGATAAATGGCACACAAAAGTCCAATTTGGCTGAGATTGAAGCCCTTGCTAGCCAAAAGTAGAGGCCATATCCCCCATACCATGCCATCATTGAGGTTGTTGACGAAGCCAGCTTGGCTAATTGCTCCTAGGGAAGGATGACGAAATGTGGTGTCCCAAAATATAGATTTCAAAGGAGGCTGATTGCTATTTTGCTGTTCTTGACTTACATGCTGCTGGGTGTCTTTTAATAAGAATATACTTAAAAACAAGCCAATAATGGCAAACCCAATGCCCAGGTAGAAAGGAAAAGGCCGTACCCCATAATGGGAAGCGATCCAAGCACTCAAAAAAGCCACCAAACCCACTGCGAGATAACCAGTAAATTCATTGAGGCCTATGGCCAATCCCCGATTTTTTTCGCCAACCAAGTCAATTTTCATCATTACCGCTGCGCTCCAACTGAAGCCCTGGTTAAATCCCAACAGTACATTGGCTACTATTACCCAGTTCCAGTCAGGCGCAAAGATCAGTAGAAAAGGCACTGGTAAAGCAAAAAACCATCCTAATACTAAAAGTCGCTTACGTCCGATGCGATTGGCCAATACACCTGCAAAATAGTTGCACAGGGACTTGGTCACTCCGAATGCAATGATAAAGGACAACATGGCGCTGGCCGACACCAAGCCAAATTCCTTTTTCGCTAACTCGGGCAAAATACTACGCTCTAGGCCGATCATGCCCCCCACAAAACCATTGATGAGTATTAGTAAGATAAATTGACCCGCGTTTTCGCGCAAGCCTAATCGTACTTTTGTATTGTTCATTCACTCAGGATTGGATGGCGCAGTAATTTCCACCTGCTTCTAGGTCAGAAAGCTGATGTTCAAAATGATTCCCATTGCAATTGATGCTTGAGATAAGCAAATAATTGGGTGGAGTTGGAGGATGTTTTTCCAAAATATTTTTGGCAAAAGCATCACGGGGTAGCGCAAGGACAGGTATTTTATCCTGTAACTCGGCCAAACTAGCTGCGATCAATCCTTGGTTGAGCGTGAGCGACTTGGCTTGATGAGCCGGAAGAATCAAAGTTTCTGGGTCTAGTAGTAATATTTTTTGCAATGAATTGAATAAGTCATTGATTTTAAGTTGAATAGTTTGTTCGTCGGCCTTTAAATCTGGCCGCCCTATCCCATCGGTGAACAAGGTGTCGCCTGTCAACAGTGCTTGTTGGTTGAGCCAAAAGGAAATACTTTCATCCGTATGGCCAGGTGTATGTAGTATCCTGACTTGGCTGTAGCCGAAATTTATTGTATCCCCATCGCTGACTGGAGAGAAATTGAAGCCAACTGGCGCACGCTCGAACAGCAATAAATCAGCACCTGAGACGATTGCCAATTCCCTACTGCGGGATATATAGTCAGCATGAATATGTGAATCACTAACATAGCGGATTTTCCACCCCCTTGACTGAGCAATTTGTTCATAGACATCAGGATCGAGGTTGGCATCAATGACCATCGCCTCGTTTCCAGAACCAATCATGTAAGACAAACAGCCTTTGGCAATCCTGCGAATCTGGATGAGAGTGGTCAATTCACCACACTTGATTTCAGCTGTATTCCAGACATAGTTCCAGGCTTTGATGCCTCCCTCCAGCGAATAAGCTTCAAATCCCCTCTTTGCCAGTTCCTGTGCGACAAACAGGCTAAGTTTTCCTCCCCCACAATAAGTAAGGACTGGGACCTGTGGATTCAAAAAGAGTTGATCTAAACTACTAAAATCTCCGGTTTTGAATTGGTCATAGGCATCAAGGTGAAGGCTATTGGGTATGTGCCACTCTGCCCGCTCACTCATGGGCCGAATGTCGAGGATCGATAGTGGAAGTGTTGAGGAAAGCCATGAATTTAAGGCATTGGCATCAAGGGTTTTGATAGATTCCATTGGCTGTGCTTTGTTGAAAGATGACACAAAGCTCAGGGTTTGGTAGATAGCATCCTTTTACATTTGTTAAATTCACTTCACAGCGGCTCTAATTCGGCTCAAACTGACCTGGGTTATCCCCAGGTAAGCCGCGATATGCTTAAGGGGTACTCTTTGCAAAAGATCGGGCATGTCCTGGACCAATCGGTGGTAGCGCTCCTCTGCACTGTGAAACTGAAGGCTTTCCAGGCGGTTGACAGTATCTACATAACCCTGTTCAAAAATTTTACGGAATAAACGCTCAATGCGAGGGTAGTCGTCATAAAGTGCAAATAGCCGAGCGGCTGAAATGGCAATGATCTCGGAATCCTCTAGAATCTGAATACCTTTTTGGCTGGGGCGTTGCGAAAACAGGCTTTCTACCCTGGCAATGATTTGATTTTCATGAGCAAAGTACTCGGTGATGTCATGTCCGTCTTTGTAGTAAAAAATTCTTGCTAAGCCTTTCTGAATGAAATAAATGGTTTGACATGTATGGCCAATGGGTTGAAGGATGGTGTTCTTTTTGAATTCCTGCAAAGTAGATATGGCTAGGATTTGATTTTGTGCCTCTTGATTAAGTATTTGAAAAGGATTGAAAAAATGGATCAGGCTTTGCATAGCTGTTTGTTGTTCATTTGAGGAGTTGTCAAAGGTGAGGTTTTTTTGGTCAAAAGAAACAGCTTGAGATAGAGAAAAAGAAAAATGCCCATTAAGACTTTACTTGATGGGCATTTTTTTGATTTGGAGTCTTTTTGTACTGACTTCAACCTCAATTCTTAGTAAACACGTAATCCAGGTTTTTGACCTTGGCGTGGCAGCCATTGCAAAGGTTAGAAGCATTGCGGCTGTTGATTTTACCACCTGAATCCAATTGAAACCATTCCCAGCCCTGGTGGTCAGAGTTGAAGCTGCCACCGCGTTTGACCATGCCAACCACGCCGTAGCCTTGAACTTCTTTCACCAAGATCGTACCCACTGGGTATTGGCCATTGCTCCCACGTTTGGCGTCTGCTTGTTTGATCCAGATGGTGCGAGCGCCATTGGAGTGGGCCCGGCCGTCATCGTTCAAGGCTTTGTCCAGTTTGCTAACCACGGTCCAAGTGCGGAAATTGTCAAAATCGGAGTCTTTCGCCACATACTCATTACTGGGTTGAGGATCTGGGTCGGAACCACCTGCGTTGTCATTTTCGCAGGCACTAAAAGCCATGATCAAAGTCCCCAAGAGGAGCGTGGCAAACAACATTTTCTTTTGCATAGGTACGGTTTTGCTTACAAATTAAAGCCCGAACAAGGATTGCCAATGTCCGGGTGGGGACTATTTTGTTTAACCCCAGAAAACTTGGTTTGTTCTTGTCGTGTACTTTACAATTGCAGGTGCAAAAGCTACCTTTATCAGTCTATTGTCAAAAGTACTATCCTAAATTAACCTAAATTTTCGTTTGACTTAATGAATGCTGCTTAGCTTTGCCACTGAAAAAAATGACCGGACGGAGCAAAGCTAGCGGTCATTTCTTGTCTATTGTGCGATGCGAGTAGGCTACCCATACCAAAACCATACCCGGTCCTGTAAAACCATCTATGCATTTCAAGTTTACTTCTCTTCATTTTTTTTTGGTCTTTTTTTTGACAGGCAGCTTGTTTTCCTGCGAACTGATCAATCCTGATGAACCCATTCCTGCTTTTTTGTACGTCAAACCCTTCCAATTCAGCGCTACTGGAAGCCAAGGGAGCGCCTCGCACAAGATCACCGAAGTATGGGTTACTGTTGACGGAGATTTTTTGGGTGCTTACAATCTGCCTGCGGTGGTGCCCGTTTTGAAACAAGGTAAAGTCAATGCCCGCCTGGAAGCCGGTATCCGCGACAATGGTCGCAGCGCCACCCCGGAAATCTACCCTTTTTACCAGGTCGTGGAGCAAAGTTTAGACCTCAAACCCGATCGCCTGGACACTTTGCGCCCACAAATTTCCTATAAGCCTGGCATCAAATTTGCACTGATCGATGATTTTGAAAGCGGATCCCACTCGTTTCAAACACTGGTGACGGGTGCTGACGCATCCCGCATGACGTTGAGCAGCAATCAGGTTTTTGAAGGAAGGGGAACGGGATTGATTCGCCTCAATGAAAAAAATCCAAGCGTGGAATTGGCCACCACGCGCCGTTTCACCGGTTTTTTTGAAAAAGGCAATGCGGTTTACCTAGAACTGAATTACCAATCACAAGGCCCCGTAAGTTTCGGTGTGATCGGTTATAAAAGTGGGGCCACCGCCGGACAAATCAGTTATGTTGCTGGTTTTAACCCGTCTGACAAGTGGAACAAAATTTATTTTAACCTTTCTGAAGCCATCGCAAGCAGCAAATTGGACGAATACCAGATCATACTGAATGCAACCTTACCCAAAAACGAAAATGGTACAAATTCTCGAACCGAAGCAGACATCCGAATCGACAATATCAAGCTCATTTACTTCTGAGCAAGATTTTTATGCCATGACGCGTACCCGCCAGCGCCACACCCGTTGGTATTGGGCGGCAGATTTTGGCGTGGCTTTGTTGGCTTGGGTTACTTTTTTTGCTTACCGCAAAATCACCGCAGGGGCCATTCCTTCCTTTGCATTGTTCCAGGACCCCAAACTCTGGCTGGGGGCCTCGGTGATTCCCAGCGCCTGGGTATTATTGTATTTTCTGTTTGACCAATACCAGGATATTTACCGTATTTCGCGTATTTCGGCCTTGGCACGTACTTTTTTCCTGAGCCTTTTAGGGGTAACGATCTTGTTTTTTGCCCTTTTGCTCGACGACCAGGTAAGCAATTACCAAGGTTATTACTCGTCCTTTGTCACTTTGTTTTTGTTGCAATTTGGCCTGACGGCCCTCAGCCGCATGGTTTTGCTGACGCGTGCCCACCGCCGACTGGGGGAGGGTAAAATCAGTTTCAATACCCTCATCATCGGAGGTAATCAAAGTGCAGCAGAACTGTACAAGGAACTCGATACCCGCCCAAGCTTGGGTTATAATTTGCATGGTTTCATCGACTTGAATGGGGCCACCCGCCGCGCTTTGAGCAAAAATTTGACTCAATTGGGCACCGTAGGCCAGCTTTCGCGCATCATCCAAGAGCGCAATATCGAAGAAGTGATCATTGCCATGGAAAACCACGAGCACGCCCAGGTACGCGATATTTTGAGCGTCTTGTTTGAGTTCAAAAGAAAAGTACAAGTCAGCATCATCCCCAGCAATTACGACATCATGTTGGGTTTGGTGAAAATGAGTCAAGTATATGGTGCGGTGTTGATCCGCATCCGCCAGGACTTGATGCCGCGTTGGCAGGTGGCCATCAAACGGGTGATCGACTTACTGGCTTCGAGTGTAATGTTGCTTTTGCTGTTGCCAGTATACGCCTACATTGCAATGCGGGTGAAAATGTCGTCCAAAGGCCCTATTTTCTACCACCAAGAAAGGGTAGGGTTGAATGGAAAACCCTTTCACATCATCAAATTCCGCTCCATGTACCTGGATGCTGAGCACGGTGGCCCGCAATTGTCCAACGATGGCGACCAAAGGGTTACGGCCTGGGGTGCGCTGATGCGCAAGTATCGCCTGGATGAGTTGCCACAGTTTTGGAACGTGCTCAGGGGCGATATGGCTTTGGTAGGGCCGCGTCCCGAACGCCAGTTTTACATCGACCAAATCGTGCCCCGTGCCCCACATTTTAAGCACTTGCTCAAGGTACGTCCAGGTATCACCTCATGGGGGCAGGTAAAATACGGCTACGCCTCCAACGTAGACCAAATGATCCAACGCCTAAAATTTGACCTGCTTTACATCGAAAACATGTCCCTGGCCCTGGATTTTAAAATCATGATTTACACGGTTTTGGTTTTGGTGCAGGGGAAGGGAAAGTGAAAATTGAGTGTGGGTTTGGGTGTGAGTTCGGGTGCGCAGAGACCCCGTCGCATCGCTGTCTTTGAGATCATTACCCAACCCTAGCAAACACATACCACATCTCCTGCCCAATCTCCAGGCTCCTTTCACGGTACTTGGCAGTTTGCAGTTCTGTGCCATCAAATGCTTTCGGGTCATTGTATTTAACTGGAAAACGTGCTTCAGCGCCGAACACAATCGGACAGGCCTCGTCGGCGCTATTGCAAGTCATGATCGCTGCAAAGGAAGATTTAGGGTTGAAATCGTGGTCGTAAGCTTTAGAAAAACAGACCACAGGGTTTTCATCTTGGTCAAATTTTACCGCATAAACTGGATTTTTGTCACTGCTCAACACTGAAATGGCGAAGCCTTGGCCTTGTAAGGTTTCTACGACTTTGGGAAACATCGCCGTGGCTTCTGTCCCCCCTGAATAACAAAACACGTTTTTGACACCAAAATGATAAGCCATCGCCTGCGCCCAAATTTGCGACAAATGGCTGCGGCGGGAGTTGTGGGTGCAGATGAAATTCAGGCGAATGGCCTCGCCCCGGTCTTTTTTATCCTGGATGTATTCAATCAGGGGCTGCAAAATGACTTTCCGTTCTTCACTGACCAGGTCAGCAGAAAAGCCCTGGGAAATGGATAAAATGGCTGCGTTCATTTAGCGGTAGTATTTTGATTTTAAAAATAAACTTGCTTTGACCAACAAAATTAGGACGGGTACTTCAATCAAAGGACCAATTACCCCTACAAATGCCTGGGCAGAATGAATCCCAAATACTGCAATGGACACGGCTATCGCCAATTCAAAGTTGTTGCCGGTAGCGGTAAACGAGATGGCGGCGTTTTTATCGTAGGCAACCCCCATTGATCGGTTGATGAAAAAACTGACAAAAAACATCAAGAGGAAGTAAATGGTCAAGGGCAGGGCAACCTTAAGTACATCCAACGGCAATTGCAGGATTTTGTCCCCTTTTAAACTAAACATCACCACGATGGTAAACAACAAAGCATACAGCGTGATGGGCGAAATGAGCGGGATGAATTTCCGATTGTACCAGTCTTTGCCTTTGGATTGAATCAAAAACTTGCGGCTGAAAAAGCCTGCCAAAAAAGGGACGCCGAGGTAAATGAATACACTTTGGGCTACTTCGCCCATCGGCACCTGGACATCGAAATTGCCGATGCCCAATTTTTGTGGCAACACATTGATGAACAGCCAGGCATAAAAACTATAAGTAATGACCTGAAAAATACTGTTCAAAGCAATGAGCAGAGCCCCGTACTCACGGTTTCCTCGCGCCAAATCATTCCACACGATCACCATTGCGATGCAACGGGCTAAACCAATCAAAATGAGGCCCACCATGTAATCGGGCTGATTGCGCAGGAAAACAATGGCCAATACAAACATCAAAATTGGACCCACTACCCAGTTGAGCAACAAAGACAAGGTCATTACCTTGCGGTCTTTGAACGCTTGAGGCAGCAGTGAGTAATCTACTTTGGCCAGCGGTGGGTACATCATCAAGATCAAACCAAGGGCCAAGGGAACATTGGTAGTGCCCAGGGATAGGCGGTCAAAAATCGATTTGAACCCAGGGAAAAGGTACCCCAAACCCACCCCAATGAGCATGGCCAAAAATATCCAAAGTGTGAGGTAGCGGTCTAAAAATTTAAGTTTTGGCTGCATACAAAGAATGCGTCAAAGAGGAATTTGATTTTGATTTTGCAAATTTAGCGTATTTCGTAAAAATACGAATTAAAAGAAAGGAATTAACAATCAAATAACCTACGCTCACCTTTTTGGGTGAAAAAATCCAGGAACAGTGCTTTGGCTTCTTCCCAGTTGTGTTGGTTGATGCAATATTTGATGCTGGGCAGGGTGATGGTTCCCTGGATCAGGCCAGCTTCTTTCAATACTTTGAGGTGTTGAGAGACGGTTGAATTGGCGATGGGTAGTTTTTCAGAAATATTACCAGCAAAGCAGCCGCATTCTTCATCCAAAAATTTCAGGATGAACACCCGGGCCGGGTGCCCAAGTGCTTTGGCATACACCGCTATTTTTTCTTCGGTAATGCTGTATGGTGGATCTGTTGTCATCTTTTTTTTAATGTAAAAACCCTACAAAAGTACGGTAAAATCCACAAAGAACTTCTCTCATGCTCCTGAAACCTCCAGTTGGATAAACCCAACAGCTTGGACCGCAAGTAGACCTTGATGGCGATCGCTTTGCTTCAAACGAATTTACCTTGCATTCCAGTCATAATTTGCCCATTTTTGC
Organism: Chitinophagales bacterium; assembly: GCA_013299105.1. Classification (GTDB taxonomy): domain Bacteria; phylum Bacteroidota; class Bacteroidia; order Chitinophagales; family Saprospiraceae; genus Haliscomenobacter. The sequence continues at coordinate 306,399 of JAAFJY010000004.1, forward strand.
GTTCAGATAAGCAAGAAATGGCAAAAAAGCAAAAATATTATGTGGTTTGGCAGGGTCTCAAGCCTGGCATTTACACTTCTTGGGACGATTGCAAAGCCCAGGTCAATGGCGTTGAAGGAGCTCGTTACAAGTCCTTCGAGTCGGCAGAAGAAGCCAACCAGGCTTGGAAAAGTGGCTCCGCTCCCGCAAGCGGCAGCAAAACCAGCACCTCAGGTAAGACAAGTGCCAAGCCCCGAGTCAAAAGCCGCTTCATTCGCGAAAGCCTGAGCGTGGATGCTGCCACCAGTGGCAACCCGGGCCCCACCGAATACCAGGGAGTGAGGGTGGATACCCGCGAACAGATTTTTCACAAAGCCTTTCCCCAAGGCACCAATAATGTCGGTGAATTTTTGGCCATCGTACACGGTCTGGCCCTCTGCAAACGCGAAGGCTGGCACGACTTGCCCATCTATTCCGACTCCAAAACCGCCCTGGCTTGGGTGCGCAAGAAAAAATGCAATACCGATTTGGTCGAGGACAAGCACACCGCTGAATTGTTCGAACTGGTGCGCCGGGCCGAAAAATGGCTGCACGAAAACACCTGGACCAATCCCCTCCTGAAATGGGAAACCGAGGATTGGGGTGAGATTCCCGCGGATTTTGGGCGTAAATAAAAAGGGCCGTAGCATTGCCACGGCCCTCCGAATGGGTACTCTCTACATATATTTCTTGTCGAGAATTCCCCTATGTGGAATCAACGAGATTCGAACTTCAGGTTGCGCATCACGTAGTCAGCTACGCAAGCACCTTGCTCCAAGCCCTTCTCGCAAGCGCGGCGCATGTGTACGCCACCGAAAATACGAGAGTTGGCAGCTTGTACCCCAGCTTCGCGGAAGTTTTGGTAGGTACGTGGAGCGAAGCCTTTGTCAGCATGCTGGTTATCTGTGAATTGGCGTGGGCCGAACAGCGCAGTCAGGATCGTAGAAGAAGACCCTCCATTGCAAGAAGTACCAGAGGTGTAGTCTGGATATGGAGGCGTAGGCACTGGCGAAACCCAATCCCGGGCACCGATTACTTCGCGGATGTAAGTGACTGGACGCTGCAAGTTGTTATTGTACTTGGTGTACCAGCAAGAGATGAACACATCACGCGTGGACAAGGTCAACAACACGTACATTTTCAGAGTAGTTGCCATGTCAGGCTTCAGCTGGTCCACCAACTGGTTGGCGATGCCCACCCAAGAGCCAGCAGGTGAACCTGATGCACCAGGGTTATTGGCCCAGTAATGACCAATGTCAACTTTATCCTTGTCAAAAGAAGCATCGTACACTTCCTTTACCTCCTTGTAGTAGTCGCTGTTGGGATCGGTGCTGTAAGCCAATGGACCTTCAGGCTGGCATACCAAGTGGCTCTGGATTACAAATGGGCGTCCGGTCCACCAGAAAGGCAACATGAACTGGCCGTGAAAAGGCACATCATAAAACTGTGGATTACCCACGCGAGAAGGTACCGTGTAAGTGCGCTGTGCCAATTCGGTACGACGGTCACCACGCGACCATTGGATGATGGCAGATGCCAATTGATCAGCGAATTCTTTTGAATTCTCGTTCATTTCTTCATCAAAACCATTGCGGCGGCGGAGTTCTTCTTCCTGGCGGCTGGCCAAAGAGAACAAGGTAAAGCTAGCACCAGAAGAAATACCAGGCGTCAATTCGGCAATTACCTGTGGCGTAGCTGCACACAACACCATGCCCCAGTCGTAACGCTTGTTGGGATCTGGTTTAGGCAAATTAGTCATGCCTTGTAGTTGTCCAGCCAATGACTGGTAACCTGGCATACCGTGTACCAGCGACTCGTACATGGTTACCGCTGTGTAGGCATACACGCGTGAAGCATCGAGTGCAAATAAGCCAGAGCGCTTAACGGTGTTGTAAGAGGCTTGCATCCATTCTTGGGCAATTTTAGGGTCTAGCTCGGTGGCCAAATCTGGCTCACTCGTTTGTTGGTCATCAGGCTCGCAAGAGTTGAATACAAACAATGCTGCGAGCATCATAAATGCCAGGAGTCTTGGGAGTACAATTTGTTGTTTCATGAGAAAAGAGCTTGTTAGTTTAGAGTAAAAATTAGAGAGTATGTGAGACTTGTGTCAACAGTCCTAAATAGTCGTCTTCGGAAAATTGAGCACAAAAAAATTAGACATGACCTGGGCAGGCATGTAGGATAGTTTACGGATCAAAGCTCGGAAATGATAGCAATGCTATTATGATGCAAAGATGGACTTATTATTTGAAATATACAAGCGGGCTTCTTGAAAAGTAAGCATATATTTTTGCTGTTTTTTTACGTTAATGGTCTAAAAATTTAATTGTCAGCGATTTATAAAATTAAAGAAGAGCCTTTCAAAACCTAGAAAGACTCTTCTTTTCAATGGCGTGATGTACGAGATTCAGTAAAAAATGAGTATATTCGTTGTTGAAAAACTCACGACAAGTTATTGTTTGATGAGCCTCGTGCTTACGCCTGGGAAACCAGCTAAACGCAAAGTGTAAATCCCCGCACTCAAATGTCCAAGGGATTTTTCGAGCGTGTAGGTACCGATTCCTGCCTTTACTTTTTCACTGAATACCAAGCGCCCACCCGCATCCAGGCATTCCAGGATCAACTGCTGATCGGCATCTGGTACTTCAAACTGGATATTGATCCAATCGAGACTGGGGTTGGGGAAGGCTCTTAATTTGATTTGAGCGGCGATAGCCTGTACTTCCCGCGATGAGGTGGTCATCATGCCAACCCCTAAACTCAGATAAGCAGGCAAGGGTACGTTTTCGGCTTCCACCCAGTTTTCGATGCTGTTGCGTGCGCTCACTTTGCAATTGACCCAAGTGTTGTTGACTGGGTTCAGCGCCCAAAAGCCTAGGTTGCTTTCCTCCAGGCCATTCAGTTCGTAATCCTGATAATACATGCGCATCTTGGCTGCATTAGGTAGTTTATCAGAGGCTTCGGTTTTGCGAACCCACAGCCAACGTCGGATGGCTTTCATGGCATCATTGGCCAGCGCAGATGCTCCCCGATTGACCAAAATTTCATCGGTAAGGGGGGCTTTGGGTATTTCCAAGCCCAGGTCACCTGCGCTGAAAGCCAGACCTTCTTTCCAGCTGAAGACTGCACCCAAGCTGCCTTTTTCCAGGCCGATGATTTTTGCACTTCCACTTTCCCCCCGCACAATGGCCCGGTTTTTGGTGCCAAATTGAACTACTTGGTTTTGCAAATTCAAATTGGCCAATTGCAACACGATGCTATCACGAACTGAAATGTCGTTCTTAATAAACACCTGGTAACTTTTGTTGGAAAGCTCCAGGGTGCCCAGTTGCAGTGGATTGCTACTTTGCAAATTTTGGTCTTTTTGCCCCGCAAAGCGCAAGTTCAAGTGGCCATTGATCTCGCCTTGGTTGTCAAAATCACCATTGCTTACCACCAGAAATACCTTGCCACTGGCCTGCATTTTGGTTCCTTTGTTGCGGAAAACCGCCTGGGCGTTGGCCTCTTGGCCCAGACCAAAGGCCAAGACCAGGAGTATTAAGCTCAATTTTTGCATCAGTGATCAGGGTTTGAAGGTGAGGAATTGGAAATTGCCCTGCACTTTGATGCCGCTGGCATTGTAAATCTCTACCAAGAGCTTGCCGCTGACGCTGCTGACCCGTGCACTGATGCCACCAGTGGATGGAGTCACCATGCTGATGTAGTCCCACAAAACGTAATCCTCCCCGGTAATCGTGATTTCGTAGCGCTGGTTAGCAGCACTCCAAGTGGAAGCTATATTGCCCGAGCCCGTAGATACCGTTCCATTGTCGCGAATAAAGCCGTATGCAATGGGGATCATGTTGGCCGTACCATTGCCTTGGGCATGTACCTCTTTGTTGACTTTGATGTCGCCAATGGCATTCATGGCATAGCCGTCGCCAAACTCTACTACTTGGCTGATGCTGGAACTAGGAGGACCGACGGGCGGAACCGTGTAAGATTGCTTCAACAACTCCAGGCTGGTGCCACTTGAACGCAAAATCATTTGATTGTAGCTGCCCGTGTTGGAGGTACGACGGCGCATCTGGATGTCCAAATTGCCCGTGCTTTGCATCAGCAATTCTGGAGCGGTTGACACGGGGTCTTCGTTCAGGATCGAAACCGTTTTGCTTCTCACTACGCCCTCGGCCAAGATGTCACCATATGCAGTAAGTACCGTATCGCCCTTGGAATTGATGTCCACCAGTTGGATTTGCCCAATGATGTCGAGGTTTTGGAAGCGGCGGAAAAACTTCAATTTTGGGTGCGAACCGAGCTTACTGCCCTCAATCACCATTGCATCGCTGTGCAAATTGTCGGGTTGCTCGAGGTGGTAAGTCAAGCGCGCAATCTTGGAGTTGGTATTCTCCAAGCGCAACAAATCAATGGTGCTATTCGCTGCCACGTGCAAACGCGAACGCGGTGTCGTGACCCCAATGCCCACACTTGAAACTGAACCTGGAGCGTCGACATTGTCAGTAGGAATGATGTGGATGCCACTCATTTTCCAAGGGCTGGCATTGTTTCCTATCAAGTCCCAGTTTGCGCCATTGAAGTAATAGTAACCCGCAGGGCTGCTAGTCTGATAAACCATCAAACCATTTGCGGGGCTTGCGATGGCATCGCGTTGGGCCTTGGTCATGCGGGGCAATAGTATCCCTTTGCTTGTGGATTTTACGTCGAGAATGGAGGACAAATGGGCTGCGCTGCCATCTTCGTTGATGGCAATGCTTTGGGCCCAAAAAGGGAAAGACAAGCCAATCAGTAAAATCAATAGACTGATTGATCGCTTAGGAATAGAAAAACACACTGAGAACATGTCAGAAAGTTTTAGGGTAATGTCAATATATCAACCGATGTACATTGCCAGCAATGACAATGCCATGTTAGGAAGTACAAATTTGACGTTCAGGTTATGTTACAAAAGTGTGCCGATGTCTGGTGAGAATGTCCGATATAGTGTAATCAGGGAAAGGGTGAAAATCTTACTACTGGGTTGAAAAAAATACGAGGTCCGATTTGATGAGGCAAAAGTAGGCCGCTTGGTAGCGCCTTGTCAATTGATATTTGTTAATTAAATTGTTGAAAATGTGGGTGTTGTGGACTTACGTAAGGGGAGAGTTGGGGGCCGTTTCCAGTTTTAATGAGATTCCAAAGGAGTTGGTGCAACAATCAAAAGGCCATTTTTTGAAACACAAAAGAAGACAAAAGGTCCAAAAGAGAACAAAAGCACCCACCGCTAGCCGACATTTGGCCGACATTACAACAAAAACAATCTTTCTTGTTCAATCAAAAGTCTGCTGGATGATTTGATGCTACTGATAGATAAATGCTGGAAGCAAAGTTTATCCCAGTCCTCAGTCCGACTGAAGATCGGGGCCCACGATGTAGGATTTGAGGATTGTTTCAGATCGAATACTGTTGAAGTTGAAAGTGTTATTCTAAAGGCAGAGCACTTTTGACTCTTTTGTTGCTTTTGATTCCTTTTGTGTTTCAAAAAAAAGCGCTTTTGCTTTTTCATAAGCGCTTTTGCGGTTTAGTATAGACTGGAAACTTAGGAGAAGTTTCTGAAGCTGCGACTTTTGTCATAAATATGATTGCAAGCATGACATTGACTGACCGACGTTAGGGGCCTAAAGCCCCGCCAGTATGATGTTTTTTTTGGCAGCGAGCCTATTCTGAAAATTTCTCCGAAGTTTTCAGGATAGAATAGGTCTTGTAGGGCTTTCTTATAAAAATATAAATTGGCACTAAAAAATTAAAAATGAGCACATTGCCAAGCGTGCTGAAATTGGTATGCCGCAGCTCACGCAGAGCGTGACACGGTACGCAGCTCACACATCTACTTGGGATACTGGATAAAGGCTATTGATATATCACGGCTAAAGCCGTTTAAGCCTTGAGGATGAATTTGTAAACGACTGTTTTTCAAAATGAAAGCTGCGTAGCAGCGACATGTCAATAGCTAAAGGTGCCCAGATTTTTTTCCGAGCTGCGTGAGCTGCGGCATGTCAGTTCTTTTTTTATGAGAAAACCCTTATAGGTCTTGTAAACTTCCTCCCGATAACGGATTGAGAATTTACTGCAATTTGATGTAGGTGATTCAATTGTATCCATCCTGCTATCTCCTTTTAAAATAATCATTCCCAAACAAAAAAGGAGACCTCACCACAGCGAGGTCTCCTCAACGGAATTTGGGATACAACAAAATGGGTTTTGGTGTTTTTTGGGGATCTGCGGATTTTTGCTTCCTTACTGTTTTACGATCCTGATGCTAGATTCCGGCATACCCGCCACGCGGATCAGGTAAACGCCATTGCTGAGGCCAGCCAGTGATTTTTCCAAGCGGTTTTCGCCTACTTGCAGCACGATGTTTTCGCTAAAAACCAAGCGACCATTCAGGTCCAGGCATTCCACGATGGCCATTTCGTCTCCAGTTATGGCCTGGATCTGGATGTTTAACAAATCAGGAGTGGGATTGGGATAAGCACTCAAGGTAGCTGTAGGTTTGGGGCTGAGGGCTCGTTTCGCAACCATGTCTCCAATGGCACTGGTAGGAGCAGATTTGCCCAAAGTGATGTATCCTGGCAAAGGTACTTCTTCGATGAACACCCGATTGTTGAGCGTATCGCGGTGTACAATTTTACATGGTGCCCAACGACCGGTAAGTTGATCCAAAGCCCAAGCCTCTAGCTCGGTTTCATCTAGGCCATTGAGCTCGTACTGCTCATACCAAAGGTGGAGGCTGATCGAAGGCATGCGAGCTAATGCTGGGCCAGGTTTTCCGATTCGAAACCAGCGCTTGATACCGCGAAAGAGATCGTTGCGCAGCGGGAAATGACCCCGCAATACTTGCACTTGTTCACGGGTAGGGACGGTGCGGGAAAATACGCCCAACTTTCCAGCATCAAATCCCAGAGGCCCCATGAAGTCAAACAAACCCATCAGGTGGCCTTTTTCTTCACTATTGATCTGGCTTTCGGCACTTTCGCCATCCACATCACCGTTGTTGTTGGTCGAAAAATTGATGAAGCGGTTGCGCAGGTTCAAATGGGCTTTCTTCAGGCGAATGCTGTCCATCACATCCAGGTTATTGTCAATGCTGACCGTGTATCCTCGATTGGCGATAGTGAGCGAGGCAAATTTCATGCGCTCCAAGGAGTTGAGTTCTAGGTCGCGGCGGCCCGTCATTTTCAAGTTGAAAGTGCCATTGATGTCACCTTGGTTGTCGAAATCGACCCCATTGAGTACTAAGTGAGGCTTTCCGGTGACCACGATTTTGGCACTGTTGTTTTGAAAAACGGCCTGCGCTTGGCTTTTGAGCACCAACAACATGGCCAAAAGGCTCCATGCGATGCTGAGTTGCAGCTTTTTAGAATACATGACAGGCTGTTTTTATGGTTTGAAAGTGGCAAACTGGAAGTGACCTTGGGTTTTTACTCCGGCCAGGGTATATAATTCTACCAGCAATTTTCCACCTACGCTGGCGGTTTTGGCCACCAAAGGGGCACTGGCCATCGGTGTGACATTGGTGATGTAGCTGGTCCAGAAATAACTTTCGCCAGCGATGGTAATTTCGTAGCGCTGGTAGGTCGCATCCCATGTACAGGTCACGTTGCTGGAGTTGGCCGTCAGCCCTGCATTGGACATCACCGAACCGTAAGCGATTGGCAACATGTTGGAATTACCGTTGGCCTGGGTATTCACTTCCTTGTAAACCTTGGCATCGCCATGCAGGCTCAGGGCGTGGGTGCCGCCAAAATCAGCCAAGGCCGAGATGCTGGAAATGGCCGTACCAGCAACGGGGTTGAAGGTTGTTTCTTGCCTTTGCAGGCTCAAGCCAGCGCCATCTGAGCTCATTACAAGCTGGCGAAAACTGCCAGTTGTACCCAATTTTTTGCGGAAATGAATGTCAGTATTGTTGTTGCTTTGTAGCAGGAGTTCTGCTCCACCACCCGTAGCGGCACCTTCGATGGTGACTTGGCCATCCCCTTTTTCTGCACCAAAGGCCACTTTGCCTTGGGTGGTTACCAGGGCCATGCCTTCGCTGGAGCTGAACTTGGCTCCGGTGCCTTTTTCACTCCAGCCTTCTACGCCTACTCCCGCGCCACGTACATGTGATGCCAGGCCAATGCCGCCAAAGTCAACGTTGTTTAGGTCGACGTGGATGCCATGCATGGCCCGCTGTTCGGTCCAAACGTGCAGTAACTCAACGATCGGGGTAGTTCCTTTGTAATTGAGGGTAGCACTTTCTGCCACTAGATTGCCCGTGGAGCGAAGGTCGCCAAAGGCAGTCAGAACGGTATCCGAGCCACTGTTGAGTTCCATCAATTGCTGGCGGCCAACCATGCCGAAATTTCGGATTTGACGTTCAAAACTCATCACAGGGTTGCCGCCATACTTGTTGGTTTGGATCAACATGGCGTCGCTGTTGAAATCACCGCTGCGCTCCAGGGTCATATTAATCGATATTGCCTTTTGGGTAGTATTTTCCAGCGCCAAAAGGAATGGAGTACTTTTTGACACTATATGCATCCTGGCCATGGGCTCATCGGTGCCAATTCCAATGAAAGAAGGGGTACCAGGTTGGTCCAGGTTATTGAACGTTGGTACCAGATTGCGCCCGATGTATTTCCAGTGGGATTCCCCTTTTCCAACGATCACCCAATCACTGCCATCGAAATAATAATAACCTTTGTCGGCATCGGTTTGGTAAACCAGCAGGCCCGTAGCGGGGGCCAAGATGCTGGTGCGTTGTGCCTTGCTCAGGCGAGGAAACAAAACCCCCTTGTTGAGGGATTTCACGTCCAGGATTGCGCTTGGGTGGGCAGCGCTCCCATCTTCATTAATGGCCACGTTTTGGGCCAAAAGGGTTTGACTCGAAAAGATGAGCGCAAACAATAGCATTACAGCGCCAAGTTGGCGAAAGTTAACTGAGGTGTGCATCGTAGCAGGGTTTAGTGTAGTGGAAATGTTATGGGAAAAATGCCAAGGGTCAACCGACTTAATTCGAGTGAAAGTTGGAGGAGCAAACAACACACAGCAGTGCAATGCCCACTCCTCCGTGGCCCTGAATTTATCGGATTAGTAGAGTTTTCAGCGGATGAAAATCTCTACCGAATTGCTGAAATGTCATTAGCAGTGGAAAAAAAGCCTGTAGCCTGAGCGGCGCTCAAGGTCAAATCAGAACAGGCAAATTTGGATTGCGATGGGATAATGCAAGGGAAGAAAAGAAAAAAAGGGTAGGGGAACTGGGGGGCGTTTACTAGCCATGTTAAGTTGTGACTGGGGTTTTGGGTATAGTTACTCATAGGTGTTGTAGGTAGAAAATAGGGTTAGTAAGGTTTAGGTGTACCAGCACTTGGAGAAAGAAGGAAACTCAGCTCTTCGTGCTTGATGGTTCAAAAGTATATCGCAAATTTGGTTGTGGCAATTGACATTTGCTAACTATGCACAAAAGCCATCCAAATTCCCTAATTCTGGGGGGGTTGTTGACAGATGTTAACTGAATTTACCTATAAAAACTCCGCAAAATCCCCAATTCTAGCCCCCGCAGCTCGGCCAGGCCTCGCAAACGACCAATGGCAGAGTAACCAGGATTGGTCTTTTTACCCAAGTCGTCCAGCATTTGGTGGCCATGGTCGGGGCGGAAGGGTAGGGGAGTATCCCGCGTTTGTTGTAGCGCCACCAGCTCTTTCATCACAGCGTACATGTCCACGTCGCCATCAAGGTGATCGGCTTCGTAAAAATTGCCAGCTTCGTCACTCCGCGTACTGCGCAGGTGTACAAAATGGATGCGTTGGCCTAAGCGACGGACCATGCCAGCCAAGTCATTGTCGGCCCTCACCCCATAAGATCCCGTGCAAAAACAGAGGCCATTGGCTTCACTGTCAACTGCATCTAGCAGAGCTGTGGCATCGGCTTCGGTGCTCACTACCCTGGGCAAACCCAAAATCGGGTAAGGGGGATCATCGGGGTGGATGGTCAATTTTATCCCAGCTTCTTCGGCAGCAGGCACGATGTGGCGCAGGAACTCGAATAGATTGGCCTGCAAAGCCCCCGCATCAATGCCCCAGTAAGCGTCTAACACCCGCTGAAACTCTTGTAAAGTATAGCCCTCCTCTGCTCCGGGTAGGCCAGCAATGATGTTGCGTTGCAGCAAGTCCTTGTCGGCTTGGCTCATCTGTTGAAACAAAATTCCGGCTTTTACCACCTCTTCATCGGTATAATTGGCTTCGGCTCCTGGCCTTTTGAGCAGGCACAGTTCAAAAGCAGCAAAAGCAATTTTGTCAAAACGCAAGGCTTTAGAACCGTCGGGTAAGGTAAAGGCCAGGTCGGTACGGGTCCAATCCAATACGGGCATGAAGTTGTAGCATACTGTTTTGATACCACTTTGGCCTAGGTTGATCAGGCTTTGGGCGTAGTTTTCATAATATTGTTGGTACTTGCCGCTGCGCTTTTTGATGTCTTCGTGCACGGGCACACTTTCTACTACGCTCCACTCCAAGCCAGCTTGTTCGATGATTTGTTTGCGCTGCGAAATCTCTTCCACGCTCCATACCGTCCCATTGGGCAGGTGATGCAAAGCGCTTACGATGCCAGTCGCCCCAGCCTGGCGCACATCGGCTAGCGAAACGGGGTCATTGGGGCCAAACCAGCGCCAGGTTTGTAGTAGGTTTTTCATGGATGGCAGTTTTTTCGTGTTTGTTCACATTATCAGGACGCAAATAAAGGCGCAAATCGGTACAAGTCTTTGACAATATTTTTAAAAAAAACAGGAAAAGAGCCTATCAGTGCTTGGAAGTATGCCAAAAAATGTACTTTGTAGCACTTATCAGTCTTGAAACGCAGAAAACACATCATGAATCGCAAACTTTTTCTTTGGTCCATCACAGGTGCATTGGGTGGGCTTCTTTTTGGATTGGACACCGCTGTGATTTCTGGCGCAGAGCTGGCTATTCAAAAACTTTGGAACCTCAGCGATGTCTTGCATGGTTTCGCCATTGCAGCGGCATTGTACGGGACCGTGATTGGAGCCATGTTTGGTGGCATTCCTGCCGACCGTTGGGGGCGTAAAAAAACCTTACTGTGGATCGGCGTTTCGTTTTTCGTATCAGCCTTGGGTTCTGCCTGTGCGCAAGACGTCTATACCTTTATGTTTTTTCGCTTTTTGGGCGGCTTGGCGATTGGCGCTTCCTCGGTGGCTGCACCCTTGTACATTTCTGAAATTGCTCCTGCTCAATACCGGGGCCGGATGGTGATCTTGTTTCAGTTCAACATCGTTTTGGGTATTCTCTTGGCCTACCTTTCCAACTACTTGCTGCAAGGCTTGGGTGACAACAGTTGGCGTTGGATGCTGGCAGTAGTGGGTGCACCTTCCTTGTTGTTTGCCATCTTGATCCCAATGCTGCCTGAAAGCCCCCGTTGGTTAATGGTACAAAGAGGGGATGAAGCCGGGGCCAGAAAGGTATTGCAAATGTCTGATCCAACAGGTGTTGAGGCTGCCTTGCAATCCATTCGGGCGAGCGAATCCAAAACCAATGTGCTAGGCAAAACTTCACTTTTTTCCGGCAATTTCAATCGGCCCATCATCTTGGCTTTTCTATTTGCTTTTTTTAACCAAGTCGCGGGCATCAACGCCATTATTTATTATGCCCCCCGTATTTTTGAACTAACGGGTTTGGGTAAAAGCGCAGCTTTGCTGAGCTCGGTAGGCATTGGTTTGGCCAATTTAGCAGCCACCATGTGCAGTATTTTCCTCATTGACAAGGTGGGGCGACGTACCCTGATGCTGATTGGCAGTGTGGGTTTGATCATCACTTTGGCCTTGGTAGCTCTGGCTTTCAAGTCCGATGATCACAGTATGACACCTACTTACATTTTTATTTACATTGCTTTTTTTGCATTCTCTCAAGGCGCAGTGATTTGGGTTTTTATTTCCGAAATTTTCCCCAACCAGGTCCGGGCAGCTGGCCAGTCGCTAGGCAGCGCTACACATTGGGTGTTTGCTGCTTTGATCACCAATTTGTTCCCGATTTGCCTGAGTACCTTTGGCCCAGTCAACGTTTTTTGGTTTTTTACGGCGATGATGGTCCTGCAATTGGGGTATGTCATCCGCATGATGCCAGAGACCAAGGGCGTTTCATTGGAAGATTTGGAACAACGGATTTTGCATTAGGGAGCGTAAAAAAATAAGGTGGACAGGTTTGGGTTTAGTGAAAAAAGAAAAGCAACTGGATGAAAGGAAGTTGTGTTCTTTTTTTGCTAAATCTCAAAAACAAAGATGTCCATCTTATTTTAGCTCAAATACGTAGAAACCAGTTTTTGCAAGTTTTTTTCAACTACTGGCCTTTGATTTTCCCTAAAATTGCGTTATTTTGGTGATAGTATTTTATTCAACTAATCAGTTAGGGGGAAAAACAAAATTCCACTACCCAAATCCACAGTGCTTTGGCATCTTTATGTGGACTCTTTTCAACATTTCAACCCTTCAACCTTTCAACTACGGCAGGTTTTGGCGAAACCTTGAACTTGCGACATGGGTATATTTTATTTTAACTCCCTAACCACACACACCTCAACACCATGAAAGTACAACAAATTTTGGACGCCAAATTGATCAACGAAATTTGGCACGTAACGCCAGATACCCTGGTTTTCGATGCCCTAAAAGTGTTGGAAAAGTACAATATAGGCGCAACTCTGGTGATGGAAAACGACAAATTGGTTGGCATTTTTTCAGAACGCGATTATGCCCGACGGGGCATTCTCAAAGGGCGCCCTTCCAAAGAATCATTTGTGCGCGACCTGATGACTTCGCCCGTGGTCACAGTTACGCCACAAACTAAAATTGAAGAATGCCTGACCCTGATGACCGAAAATCACTTTCGCCACTTGCCCGTGGTAGATGGAGAAACGGTCAAAGGCATGGTCTCTTCGAGCGATATTTTTCGGGCCATTTTGAAGCAGTACAACAACCTGGTTTCTTCCTTGGAGGGGTATATTGCAGGGCGGCCCATGTGAATTGGAGTTGAAAAGTTTATGGTTGAAATGTTGAAGAGAAGATTTGGGTTCAAAAACGAGTGCCTAAGTTGACGACTTGAATGCGTTTTGGATCCAAATCGGGGCTTTCGGATGAAACTTCTTGGTCACCCAGGAAGTTTTCGCCCAACTCATACCCTGGTTTTGGTGCCAAAACGATGAACAAGGATTCTTTCAATTTCCCACCATTGTAATTGCTCAAAGTACCGCCATAATCCCAGCCAAAGCCATAAAATGTGATGGCTTTGCCATTGATCTTGACCAGTTCTTCCAAAGTAGTGCCGATGTGGATGCCTTCGGGCGTTTTCCATTGCGATTTTGGGTGAAGGATGCGGATGGAGGCGGGTTTTCCTTTGGCGTAGGTGGTGTCGTAACCCAGTTGCACTGCGTTTTGGCTATCGGGAAACAACACGAAACCCTCAATGACTTCACCTTCACCTACGGCAAAATCCTGCGCTTTGACTTGATCCGCGCCAAAAGTCTGAACCAGGTCGTTTTCGGTGCTGTGGGCTGCTTTGAGTGGGCCGAGACGCTGACCAGGCACGAGGATGAAGTCGTTTTTGGGTAAAATGGTTGCTTTCTCTTTGCGGTTGCAAGCAAAAAAGCCTAGGGTGAGGAAGAGGAGAGTGGTGAATTGAGTTGTCATTTGATGGACTCTTTTGCGCCGAAAATAGCCAAAAAATCCAATATTTTATTTATCAAATGTCGTAAAATGGACTTCCAACCTTTCATTGAACGGTATCGAGAAATTGCGATCAATGAAATTCGTACCATAAACTATGCAACCATCGGTGGAACCTACTACCAAGACCTTTCTTTTATTCCCTTGTATTGTAATAAAAAGGATTGTGATTGTCGAAGAGCTATGGTACAAGTAATAGATCCGTTAAAATCTACTGATCCTTTGGCCATTATTTCTAATGGTTGGGAACAACTTTCATTTTACAAAGCTTGGGGCCGAGGCATGTCTGCTGAAATGATCAAAGAATTCAAAGGACCAGACTTAGATTTTTCCAACCCCCAAAGCAATCCTCACCCTGAATTTGTGGAGTTGTTCAAACATATGTTAGAGGATGGGGTGTATGCCAAACGCTACCCAAGACAATATGCCCAATTCAAACTCAAAATCGGCATGAAACTAGCCAAAGACGTCGCACCATATTTGGGACTGATGCAGCCTTGTGGCTGCAAAAGCGATAAAATTTTTAAGTTTTGCTGTGCGCCTAAAAATCGGCTGTGAATTTTTTACGTAAAAAAACCAACCATGAAATACCAAAAGTTTCTTGGACAATACCCTGCAATGGGCATGAAGGAAGCCCTATTTATGAAAAAAGTCAAAATTGGCGACGTGCGCTACGAAGATGTAGGTTTTTTCAGCGCATATTGCATGAATAAAAATTGTGATTGCCGCAGGGCTGTGGTGCAATTACTTGACATCAAAGATCAAAAGGGCTGTATAGCGGCCATTTCCTATGCTTGGGAACCGCTGTCCTTTTACCGAAAACTGAAACCGGATTGGGAGGATGAACAAATTTTAAAGATCAAGGGGCCCTGTATAGAGGAAAATTTCGTACAAACAAATCCACATCCTGATGCAGTGGAATTGTTCCGTTATATATTGGATAATGATCCAGCATATGCCCGCTCTTTTGCGCAGCAGTATGCTCGATACAAACTAAAAATCGGCATGAAACTGCCCAAAGACATCGTTGTCAACCTGGGCCTGATACAGCCTTGTAACTGCCAAAGCGGCAAAACCTTCAAGCTGTGCTGCGCACCTAAAAATCGGCTTTGAAATCGAAAATTGAATTTCTTCTTTGTAGATCAGAATTTTGATTCTAATTTGCAACAACCAAATGCTTATCAATCTATGTTTGCAATGCCATTTGCAGCGGAGTTTCATAAAATGGCGGTCAAAGAAACTCAAGTTTTCCAAAAAGTTACCATCGCTAATCAGTTTTATGAGGAGCTTGCCTTCATTAACATGTACTGTGACCAAGAAGATTGTGACTGCCGTAGGGCTACTATCTTTGTTGATGACCTTTGCGGTAAGTTCACCATCCCCTTAGCAGTCATCTCATATGGATGGGAACCTTTGTCTTTTTATAAAAAATGGGGCCCATTAATGGACAACCGAACGCTAAAGAATTTCAAAGGGCCAGCTATTGATTGGGGGCACCAGCAGAGTAATCCTCATCCCGATTTTGTTGCATTGTTCAAAAAACAGCTACAAGATGAAAATTTCAAGCAGCTTTTTCCTCAACAGTATGCTCGCTATAAAAACCGTATAGGGATGCCCCTTCCAAGTGATATTGAAGCTGATTTGGGTTTGGATTTACCTTGTAGTTGCGAGAGTGGGAAGATTTTTGGGAATTGTTGTAATCGCAAAAGAAATTTTTGGGGTAGGCTAATCGACAAATTTCTGCCCTAGGAAGCAAAACCAAGATATTTGAAATTTTTTAATCAAGCTAGCATGGTTTTTCAGTCTTATTATAATTTTTACGAGAAATTTCCCGCTTTCGAGATGATCATAGCCTATGAAGTAGAGCTAAATGGGACTTTTTTTGATGAAATCGTTTTTATCCCATTGTACTGCTCGGATAAAAACTGTGATTGTAGAAGGGTCATCGTTCAAGTGTATGAGCGTGATCCGAAAAAACGGCACTTGCCTTTGGCTGTTATCACTTATGGATGGGAAAACTATTCCTTTTACCGAAAATGGTCAAAAAACTTGAGTGATGAAGAAATTAGGGAGAGTTTGGGACCCGCCTTAGAGCCTCGCCATAAACAAAGCCATCCAGATCCGTATATCGTTGATGTCTTCCATCAAGCATTAGAAATGCCCTCAATCAAACAGCGTTTTCGCCGCCAATATGCCCAATTCAAGCTCGCAATCGGCATGAAACTACCCAAAGACGTTGCCTCACATTTGGGCCTGATGCAACCTTGTGTTTGTGAAAGCGGTAAAATCTTTAAGTTTTGCTGTGCGCCTAAGAATCGGCTTTGAAATCGACCTTTTTCAACTCTAAACGATCAACAAACATGCAACTCAAACCAGCCTTTCTCCTCTTCTTTTGTCTGCTTGCACTTGGCGATCTCGTTGCCCAACCCGCTCGCCAACTCATTGAAATTTTCGTCACACCCTTGCGCGACAATTGGGTTTTTAAAGTCAATGAACGATGCGATTTCGAGGTGAAAGTCCTGCACAACGGCCAGTTTTTGCAAAATGTAAAATGCACTTACGAGCTCTCGCCCGACCAAATGCCCGCAGAAAAAAAGGGTGAAATCATGCTGGATGGCAAGGCCAAAGTGATCGAAGGCATGGCTCTCAAGCAAGCAGGTTTTGTAAAATGCAACGTAACGGTTGAATACCAAGGCAAAAAATACAACAACTGGGGCCAAGCCGGGGTCGAGCCCGAAAAAATCAAGCCCGTAGTGGCAATGCCCGCCGATTTTGATGCTTTCTGGGAGCAAGCCAAGGCCGAGGTGGCCAAAATTCCGCTGGATGCCAACCTGACCCTGGTACCAGAGTTGTGTACACCACACATCAATGTTTACCACCTTCATTTTCAAAACATCGGCCAAGCCTCCTGGATGGGGCCTAGCCGTTTTTACGGCATGTTGTCGGTTCCCAAAAAACCAGGTAAATATCCTGCGATCCTGGAAGTGCCTGGTGCCGGGGTACGTGCTTATGGCCGCGACGACCGCGCCGCCCGTGGGGTGATCGTGCTCAAAGTTGGCATCCACGGCATCCCGGTCAATATGGGGCCGGAGGTGTACGAGCAATTGGGTCGCGGGGCTTTGGTCAGCTACAACGTTTACCAGATCGACAACCGCGATCGTTATTACTACAAGCGGGTTTACCTGGGTTGTGTCAGGGCGGTTGACTTCCTCCACACCTTGCCCGAATTTGACGGTACAAACCTGGGCGTGAGCGGCGGTAGCCAAGGCGGGGCCTTGTCGATCATCACCGCAGCCTTGGACAAACGCATCAAATACCTGGTGAGTTACTACCCCGCACTTTGCGACCTCAACGCTTACCTCAAAGGCCAGGCGGGCGGCTGGCCGGGCATGTACCGGGGCCTTAAAGAAGCCGATTGTGGCCCTTGGTTGCAAGTGACACCATATTATGACGTGGTGAATTTTGCAAAAAAATTGACGATACCGGGTTGGTACTCCTGGGGCTACAATGACCTGGTGTGCCCGCCTACCTCAATGTATGCGGCTTACAACTCCATTCCAAGCAGCAAAGAATTGATGCTCTATCACGAAATCGCGCACTGGACTTTCCCGGAGCAGACCCAGCAGGGCTTTGAATGGTTGTTGGGGAAATTGAAGTAGGCTCAAGTTGGGTTTCAAGTTGAAAAAGGCATGGGTATTTACTTAGACCTAAACTTAGGGTCAACTTTGGATTTGCGAAGTTCGAATTTTTGACTTACGACTTACGACTTACGACTTACGAGTGACGACTTACGACTTACAAAGTGGGAGCTCGCTGGCAATTGCTTTGGGTGCTGAGGCATCCGTTTGCACAGCTTGATATATTTGAGTTGATCTTGGCTAAATTCAAGTTATAAAGGCTTGAAAAACAATGATTTTCAGCTAATGCATACGATCGTCAAGGATGCTAGAAGTTTAGAAGCTGTTTAAATTTTTTTCAGCCAAATCTTGCCAAAATGATACTGATGTAAGCAAGTTTGACAAAAGAAGCGGAAGATTCAGGGTCTTTCTCATAATCTTTGGCCAATCGTCTAAAAAAATT
>JAAFJY010000040.1 GCA_013299105.1 Chitinophagales bacterium
ACACAGAAATATTATCTCGTTCATAGGGTACTTTTTATGACGATCTATCCGAGGATCTTTTATCTGCTCTAAACCCTTGATTAAATCATTTAGCCGATTGGGATTGGATGGTTCCATCTTTTTGATCACAAAATAGCTTTAAACCTCTTAATTTAATAGGATTTTAATGCGTTTGCCCTGCCAAGGTCACGGTATTCATTGTCAATATCTAAAAAGCGGAAAAAGGACCTGGTGCCAGCAGTGGTGCCATCGCTGACATACCAATTGGAAACAAAGCCGCGAGTGGCTGCAAAAAAGACCCGATTAGCGACCGGAGTGAGGTAAGGGGGTGGAATATCGAGACGGTCATTGCCCAGATCAAGTACTACCTTGGTGCCTGCTACGGTGCCGTCGGAATAGAGCAGGGCAAAACTCGTGGCATTGCCACTGGGATTGGCACACATCACCAGTTGTTTGCCGGAGGCACACATGTCGTGCAGTCCTTCGGGACCAAACTCCAGGATGCGGGTGACCTTGCGGCTGAGTAAGGCCAGGCGAAACAGCGATTGCCGGGTACTTTGGGGCGTTTCCAGTGCGCTGAAATATAAAAAACTATCGATCAGCACCGGGTGCCGCAAGCGGGCGTAGTAACTTGTGAGCGCCTGGGTGCCCTTCTCGCTGCCATCGCTGATCAATACCCGACCCTGGGTGCCACTGAGCGAGGTGAATACCTTGCGGCCTGCCCAAGTGAGTGTCCGGCTCAGGTCTTCACCCGCATCGAGCTTGAGCAGGGATAGCGTACCCTGGGTAGAGCCATCGGATACCCACAAACTGCGGCTGTTGTCGCTGGCGCGGATCACAAAAAAAGCCCGGCTGCCCATGCTGTCGAGCAGCCTGCTGCCCGATAACCAGCCATTGGCACTGCCAGGGGCGATGTCTCTGGTTAGGCGGTAGCCTTGGGCAGATGCGCAAACCTGAAACAAAAAAACAAAAAAAATGACTTGTACAATTTTCATAATGGCATTTGTCATGTAAAAAAATTAGTTCTTCATTTCATAGACAGTCAGTACATTCCTACTATCTATAATATACATTCGGTCATCAGAAACTATAGGGGTGACAAGTATAGCTTTTTCCTCTTGAGGTTTTTCATTCATATCAAGCTGGATCAAAAAATCTAAATCTTCTGTTTGTACATTAAAGCAACCTACTTCTTGAACGCTAGTTGAAAAATATATCTTATTTTCTAATAGTATTTTTTGTCCAAATAAATTTTTTTGAAATAATAAAGGGACTATTCTCTTGTTTTCAACACCCCCTGTATTAGGGTTAATACAAATAAATTCTTGTTTATCAAGCCCATACAATATGTCTTTGGCTTTAGAATACTGAAGCTCAGAGCATGTGTAACCAGTAGATCGGAATAACAATTGTCCCGTATGTAAGTCAATTCCTACAATAGAATATTCACTTTTAGTTGTAAGCTCATCTTGAAAGCGCTCAAATGTTATCAATACATCATTATTTGTTTGAATAAATTGTCTTGGAGTCATCATTTCTCCTTCAAGTTCAAAAATCCATACCATATTTTTCGTGCTTAAATCTATCTTTTCAATCCTTTTTTTTTCACACAAAATTATCCAATCTGGGTTGCTTACTACAATTGATGCTAAACTTTCCCAGAAATACAAAACATCTAATTTTTTTATACTAATAAGTGTGTTAGTCCTTTTTAGAGGAAAAAGTGATGCTGTGTAAGCTACACAATAATCATCATTAAGAATAAATACTCTCTCCATAGTTGATTGGAGCATCAGTTTAGGCAAAAAATCATGAAAGTCAAGCTCGAATAGATTATTTTTTTCACAAATAAAAACTCTACCGTCTCGATTTACATGAGTTTGCGAAACAAATCCAGCAATGCCAGAATAACTACCTAGCAGGCTACAATCGACAAGGTCATAACTATAAATAACACTCTTGCGATCATGGAATGTTATCATCTTTTTTTCCAACGAATTAAGCATGCTTTCAATCGTCAAACCGAAAGTGTTCTCAACTTCGAAAAGCTTCCTTAAAGTCATTTTACCAGAAATATTTCGTCAAACGAATTAGCAATATTTTCCATTAAAGACTGGAAATTATCGCCAAATTTTCTAACCACATCAGGGCCTAACTGTTGCTCCATTCTAGAAAGTGTTCGAAGCATTGAAAGCTTCTGGTCATTGGTAATACCTCCTGGAAGCTTCTTACCGTCAAAAATCCAACGAATTCTATCTAGAGATTTAGCCTCAGTCAAGTCACGAATAAACTCCTCAATGAACCTATCAGGTGGTAAATCCTTTACTGATTTGAATTGAGTGCGTGACATATTCGGGGAAAATTCATATCAAGCCACAGCTTTTAAGCGCTGTACTTGCTCTTGTGCGATTTTGAATTCCATAAAGTCCTCCATGTCACCGTTCAATTTGACAGCTCTTGTATCCATCACCTGCTGTGCGCCTGTGGATGACCATCTCATTCCACTTTGCTCCATCCGATCTTTGACCAAATGGCCACAAGCAGCTTCGACCAGAGCGGAACTAACTGGATAGCCTTTACTCAAATAGGTTTTGTAATCCATTTTATGTTGATGGTTGGTAAAGTAAGTCAAGGTTTTTTGAACTTGCTCTTTCTTGTTTTGCGAAAGGTTTCCTTTTTCTACGATGTTCTTTAAATCCTTTATCACCTTGTCGGTTTTGCTCTCCAAGAGATCTCTAAGAACGCCTTCTACCCAAGGTTGCTTGTTAGGGCTTTTCTCACCAAAGATAGCAGTTGCCGCATCCCAGGTGTACTCACTTGTATGTACGATGTCTAGGACAATCCCTGCAAAATGGTCGCTGAGACCATATTTTTCAAGCCCTGCCGTTATTTTTTCTTCCAGCCCAATTCCTGCATCGATAGGAATGACAAAGCTCCCTCCGTGTTTTTGGACGTATTGGGCCATCTGCTGTAGGCCATAATCCACTGCTTTTTGTTGATCGCCCAAGAATGCACGAAGATGAATGTCTTGATGCCAACGGTTATCATTTTCATGCCTTTTGCCACCTTTGGTAGGAGTACTGGGATTATCCACCTCCTTCTCCACTTTTTGCTCCTTGGAAGAGCCTGTAATTTTGTACATTAGACCAGTAATGATCTGATCGACATTACGGACTTTGGGTAGAAAATGAGAACACACTACCACTGTTGCCATTTGCATGACATTAGGCTTCTCCCCTTTGCCTAGTCGATGTCTGAGCTCCATTGTAACCACACCTTGATCAGGTGCAGGCTCAGGTGGTGTATCTGATGATTTTCGCTTTTTTGTTGGTGGAAGGTCGGCTTTTTTGGATATCGTATCTGCTTGATCTTTGTTTTTGATTTTGGGGACGCCTTTTCCATCTAGGGATAGCGCGAAACAACTATTGGGGGGCACTGGTGCACACTGGCCTGCTGCTCCACTGCCTGATTCAGGCTTGTCATAATAATGTGCGGCCATCGTTCCCATATCTGTCATATTCCGAGCTGAAGATTTACCGCTCAGACCCAAGTCGAGTATTTTGTTAACTACTCGAACACTTTCTATAAAATCATTCTCACTCGCACTTTCTCCAACCAATTCCTGTAAGTTATAGGACCAAGACGAATCAGACGGAAGCTGCAAAATCTGATCCAGATAGTACGTTTTACCTATTTTTTTGTGCCAGTAGCTCGGACGACTAAACTCTAGCCAACCAAAAAAACTCAAGTATTTTCTTGGTGTTTCGCCTTTGCGCTCTAACAATTCGCCATTGATACCCAAAAGCTTGGTAGCTCGATAGCGCTCCAATCTTTGTTGAATGATGTACATCAACAGACCTTTACCCAATTTAAGCAGTGACCTAAGTATGCCCTTTTCCATCTTGTGCATAGGAACATCTTCATGCACATAACCTTCACACAAGTCAAGCAATCCTTTGATTTCTTGTCGTACATGGCTGCTGATTTGAGATTCTTCCATATCTTGTGATGCCACTGGTGCCTAAACTAGTGGCGGGAGTTGAGAGTTTTTGAATTTGTTTTTGTCACCTAAATTTACAAAATTCTCATACTCCCTTTTTTTATTTGATCCAAAATTTCTCCTTCTCACAATCATATTAGGTTCCCCCTAATGTGTCACGCACTCATTTCATTTAGCCGATTGGGATTGGATGGTTCCATCTTTTTGATCACAAAATAGCTTTAAACCTCTTAATTTAATAGGATTTTAATGCGTTTGCCCTGACATATTCACCAGAATCAAGTTCAATAAATGTCGTTATTTTGATATGCTTCCCATAAACATGGGTACTTATAAAACCAGTACCATATTGTCCTAGTTTTTCATCGTTGTTGCCATACGTTTTCCCTACGCTAAATTGTTTTATTAAGCCACCAAACTCTGAATCTGTAAACGGTCTACCGTTATGTTTAAAAATAAAACCTTTATCAGTTCGGTTAATTTCAATTTCTCCCTTTTCCTGAATTGTATCTAAAGCATTTTGAAAGAGCTCCCATATTGCTCTTTTTTCTGCATACTCAGGATTTATTTCCCTAATGCCTGTAAATATCTTATTGGCAAAGGATTCAAAAATATCTCGTCTTTCTTTTTCTCTGTAAGATGCCATGAATACAACTATTAAATTCTCTTTTGTTTTTCTATAAGTTTGGTTTCATCTTTTTTGTCAGGCCCTTCTGAAAAGCAAAACATGGTTAGTTTGAAAGTCTGTCCGCTTTGTCGATATGGTCTGTATGTCGAGTCCATTTACAGTCATTGTCTTGCTGTGTCGTCTGTCTTTTTAGCATTAGTGCTAACGGGCCGAGTATTTGTGAAGGCAGGGCATTTGGAACCCGTCATTCACCGTCGCGTACAAAGATACCATAAAAACCCGACTATTCAAAGGCTTCCCATCATTCCCTGCTTTTACAAATACAATGTCAAACGAAGTGGCTTGGCATTTTTGCTAACGTGATAATATACGAACCTCGCATACCTAAAAAGAAATATACAACAATCGAAGAGAAATGCAATTCCTCCCTGATGAAATAACCTATAAGCATTGACAACCAATGAATTAACATATCCACTGTAAGATTGAAAGACATTTAACCCCAACCCTAAATCCGAATAAACACCCCCCTCCGGTACATCCACCAAAGCACCCACCACTCGGCCAATAAAATCAAGCCGCCGTGTACCAGCGTGCGATAAGGCACCCCAAACAAGGTATCGTAATCCGGCCCCAAGTGAATGTGCAAAGCTTTGCTGACATAGGCATCGAAGCCATGCGCCATCACGTAAGCAGCAATCGAATTCATCCCGATGACTTTGAGCCAAAAAAACCATTGCTCTTTTCCTTTCAAATCAATCAGGTAATAAAATCCGGCCATCAGCAGGAAGCACCAGCCGCCGCTGAACAAAACCCAGGTTGGCGTCCAGATCCTTTTGACGTTGGGGCAAATGCCCGCGTAGTGGAATACAAGGCCCAAAACCAGGCCCAAAAGCCCAAAATAGACCAGCTTTTTCAGTTTGTCAGTGGATTTGCCCTCAGCGATCAAGGTATTCCCGCCCAATAAGCCCAAAATCATGGTGGCCAGGGTGGGGATAAAGCTCAACGTAACATAGCCCCCAGCATTGGCCACAAAAGGACTTTCGCGTGGGAAAAGGTTCAAAAACCAAGTATCAAATGCCCAGGCCAGGTTGCTGTTTTTGTTCCAATGGCCTTGAAACCCGCTGCGCAGCAATTCGGGTTCCGAAAAAACGGCTTGGTAGTCGAAATTAGAAGGAGGCAAAGGGTACAGTGCAAAAGCCAGCCAATAGCCCAGTATTAAGACCAAAATAGCCCCAATTTGCACCCTTTGCGACTGAAACCCCAGGGCAAATAAAAAAGTATAACCCAGGCCAATTTGACTCAAGGTATCCTCAAAGGTGAAATAAGTCTGCGGAGACCACTGCGAACGCAGGAAAATGCCCAAAACCACCAAGACGAATGCCCGCCAAGCCGCATGGCGCAGCATTTTGCCAAATTTTTCTCCCGAATGTTGCCGATTGAACAAGGAAAAAGGCAACACCAGGCCCACCAAAAAAGAAAAAGAAGGCTGGATGAGGTCGTGCAGCGAACAACCCGTCCAAGCCACGTGGTCCTGGTTGAAGGCCATGAATTTCCAAAAACCACTTTGCGGCAAGGCTGCTGACACTGCATGAAAGCGCAATACTTCGGCCATCATCAGGAACATGACGAAGCCACGATACACGTCGGCGGATTTTAGGCGTAGGCTGGGCATGGCGTTTTTTTAGGCAAGATACTGCATTGCCCGTTTCGCGGTTTAGCCATGGAATTTTTTTTGCCTCTGATCGCAACTGCGTTGCTTCCCTTGCCCCGATCCGCGAGGCTTTTTTAGCACACGGATTACACGGATTACACAGATTTTCACGGATTGCCAACATGATTTTGACCGCGACTTTGCCACAGTATTCTCTGCATCACCGGAAGTCGTCCTCAATAGTATAAGTAGAACAACCCAAAAGAGCGGAACCCAAAATCCCCCCAGCAAGCCCCCACTAACCATTAACAACTAACCATTAACAATTAACAACTAACCATTAAAAAGTTCCTATATTCTCCACGATCTCCAAGCCATAGCCGATCAGGCCTACGCGGCGACGGGGATTGTTGGTCAGCAAGCGGATTTTACTTACTTGCAGGTCGCGCAAGATTTGGGCACCTACGCCGAAGTCGCGTTGACTCATCTCGTTGGGCAGTTTTTGGTCACCGCCAGTTTCCAATTGGGTTTTCAGGGCTTCCAGGCGGTGCAACAGGCTGAATTCGCCCTTCTCTGATTGGCGCATGAACAGCATCAGACCCTGGCCTTCGGCTTGGATTTTGTCGAATGCCTCGCGGTTGAAAACGCCCGTGGTTTCGATCAGGTTGCCCAGGATATCGCCAGCCGTTGAGCTAGAATGTACCCTCACCAAAACGGGGTCGCCATCTTGCCATTCGCCTTTTTTGAAGGCCAGGTGAACGTCGCCAGTGGAGATTTCTTCGTAAGCGATTACTTGTACCGGGCCTCGGGCCGTTGGGTAATCAAACTCCAACTTGCGGCGAATCAAGCGCTCGGTGCGCATGCGGTATTCCACCAAATCGTCGATGGAGATGATTTTGAGGCCAAATTTTTTGGCTGTTTCCAGCAATTGTGGCAAGCGGGCCATGGTCCCGTCTTCGTTCAAGATTTCGACTAAAACCCCCACTGGAGCAAAACCTGCCAAGCGAGCCAGATCGACGGTGGCTTCGGTGTGGCCAGTGCGGCGCAAAACACCTCCTTGCTTGGCCCGCAAGGGGAAAATATGGCCCGGACGCGCATAATCACTGGGCTTGGTAGCCGGATCAACCAGGGCTTTGATGCCTACGGCCCGGTCATAAGCCGAAATGCCCGTGGTGCAACCCTGCCCAATCAAGTCGATGGAAACGGTGAAGGCCGTTTCGTGCAAAGCAGTATTTGACGATACCATCAAGGGCAGGTCCAGCTCATCGGCGCGGCGCTCATCAAGGGGGGTGCAGATCAGTCCCCGACCGTGGGTAGCCATGAAGTTGATGATCTCTGGCGTGATGCATTCGGCAGCACAAATGAAATCGCCTTCGTTTTCGCGGTTTTCATCGTCCACTACAATGACTACTTCGCCGTTTTTGATGCCGGTAATGGCTTCTTCAATGGTATTCAACAGGCCTGTTTCTACAGGTTGAGCAGCAGTGCTGGTATCGGTCATATTGTATTTGGCTTCAAAGGGCTGATAAAATCGCCGCAAAGGTCTAAAAAAATCTATCTACCCAACAAAATTGTTTTGCTTTAAGTTGAAACAGCTTTCATTTCTTTGATCTTCTCCAGCAATTGTCCCATCAAAACCTTGCGGTCCACATTGTTCTCCACCCAGCGGCGGGCATTTTGACCAATTTTTAGGGCCATTTCCGAATTTTGGCGCAGCCAGGTGATTTTTTCAATCCATTCTTCCAACTCATCAGCGATCAAAACTTCTTCGTAATCTTTGGCCTCAATGCCTTCAAGCGCCATCCGGGTGGTCAAAACAACCCGACCCAAGGCCATTGACTCCAGGATTTTCACCCGCAAACCACTGCCCGACAACAAGGGCGATACCATCACAGCCTGGGCATTGACGAAAGCATGGGCATCCTCTACCTCCCCCAGTGCGGTGAAGCCGGGTACTTGCAAGTGTTTGATGCGTTCGGGCATGTAGCGCCCGGCAGCCCGAAACTCCAGGTCGGGAAACCGTTCCCGCAAGCCCGGCCAAATCTGCTCAATAAACCAGTCCAAGCCCTCCAAATTGGGCCGCCAATCGAGTGAGCCGATGAAACCCAAATGGAAAGGCTGAGTTTTCAAACTTTCCCAATCGGGCCGATAATCCGCCGGGGCCAAAGCTACGGGCAGAATCATCCAAGGCTTTTCAAGGCCAAAATCCAGGAATTGGGCCAAGTCGCGGCTGGAAATGGCGGCCATGAGGTCGTAATCATTCAGGTGTGCCAGCTCGTATTTTTTCAGGCGTTGGGCCAGCAGGCTCAGGTACCATTTTTTGGGTCCAAAAGCAGCGTTGGCAGCCATGCGTTGCCAGATTTCGTGCTCGACATTGAGGCTGCGCTGCACAATCAGGGCTTTGGAATGCTGGCGAATGAGATCCACATAAGGCGTGGTGAAGAGGGTTTCGAGCAAAACCACCTCGTAAGTTTCGGTTTTTAACCATTCCAGCAGCGCTTTTTCGTAAGTTTTGGACCCAAAGCGCTGCACATTGTAAGATTTGCTGGTAAAAAGGTTCAAAAAAGCATCCAATGGCTTGATGCGGTTGTCTACTTCAATTTTTTGTACCCGTCGGTAATGCCCAAAGCCCGCCGCAGGCAGCTCCCCGTGAAAGGGCTGGCGACTGGGGTTCATGAACAAGAGGTCGATCTCGCAGCCCATGTCCACCAAGGCCCGGCTGATGTTTTGCACCGCGATGGCCTCGGCGTCTTTGAGCGGAAAAGGAACCTTTTTGACTAGTTGGAGGATTTTCATTGGGTTGATTTACATACGAGATACGATAGATGACATACGATATATGATTTGGGCGCTCACTGGAAAGTTCTGAGGTGACATATGAATTGGTTTGCCCGATTTAGGATTTTTGAGGTTTATGATTTACAAGGTGAAACTCAGGCAAGAAATCAAAAATTGAGTCCCGTTTTGTCAACATCACGTTGGCAAAAATCATATGT
Source organism: Chitinophagales bacterium (assembly GCA_013299105.1). Taxonomy (GTDB): domain Bacteria; phylum Bacteroidota; class Bacteroidia; order Chitinophagales; family Saprospiraceae; genus Haliscomenobacter. Next base: position 9,279 of record JAAFJY010000040.1, read on the forward strand.
CGTATCTTGTACATCAGCTATCGTATGTCAAAAAGAAAACTCAGAACACCTCCTCCGTTTCTTTTGACCACGGTGGATCCACGATGCACAAAAACCGCAGCGGCCCGGAACCCGTATTGCGGATGGACTGCTCGGAGGCGGGCGGGATGTACAAAACCTCGCCTGCCGACAAGTGGTAGGATTGCCCATCAATAAAAGCCTTACCCTGCCCTTCGAGCAAAATGTAAGTCTCGGATCTTTGCATCAAGCGGTGTGGCAGGGAAGCTTGTCCTGGAGATAATTCGGCATGAGCCAGGCTGTAGCCCAGCGCAATGCCATCGTTCTTCGGATGCAAGACCTCCTTGATGATCGTTTCGTCGCCTGCGGTGAAGCTGGGAATTTCAGCAATGCTCTTTTTCATCATTGGAGAGTTGAAAAGTTTAGAGTTGAAGTGTTGAAAAGTAAGTCTACGATTCAGAACATTTCCGAAGTAACGCCTAATACACTTGATAGCTTTGAGGAAGCAATTCCTTTGCTTTATCTTGAGATTGATTCGAAGCCTTGGGCCTAACTCTTCAACCTTTCAACATTTCAACCTTTCAACTAAAATCATCAAAGTTTGCGCACGTTGTTGTCGCGGTTTACATCGGCCACGCGCTTGCTGGGGTCGATCTCTACCGATTCAATATCCACTGCGTTTCCTACCAAAAACAGCTCATAAGTGGTGCTCACCCAGGTCCAATCCGCAGCCACTTTGTAAGGCATGCTTTGGTCTTCACGAGGTTTGGAGCCGCGCATGATGTCGAGTGGGATATTCACGATTTCCTTTTTGCCACTTTTGTAAGTGATCAACACGTCGATCGGCATGGGCATGCCCCCTACCCTTTCCAGCGAAATTTTTATGCCTTTGTCGGCAGTTTCGATGCCATTCACCGCATAGTCGATGGTGCGGGTGGTGTTTACCCAATATTCTTTGTACCAATCCAGTTCCAATCCGCTTTCTTTTTCCATGATGCGGATGAAGTCATTGGGATTGGGGTGCTTGTATTTCCAGGTATTGAAATAGCGCAACATGCCTTTGTCGAAAGTGGCTTTGCCGATGACCGATGCCAATTGGTTCAGAAAAACAGCGCCTTTGCTGTATGCCGCGAGGCCATAAGCCTGGTTGGTGTTGTAGTGGTCGGCGTGGGTACTCATGGGCTCTTCCTTGCCCGATGAGGCCAGGTTGAAATAGCCGCCGTAGGTTTGGGCAAAAGGATTGGCCTGGGGTTTGATATTGCCCACCAAACCTTTTTCACAAAGGTGATTGAAGACTACATTGGTAGCGTAATCTGTGAAGCCTTCGTCCATCCAAGAATACAAGCTTTCGTTTGAGCCCAGGATCATCTGGTACCAACTGTGCATCAGTTCGTGTACGGCCACGCCCACCAGGCTGCGCAGGTTGCGCTCGCCAGTGATCAGGGTGCTCATGGGGTATTCCATGCCGCCATCGCCGCCCTGCACGAAGGAGTATTGCTTGTAGGGATACTGGCCAAATTGCTTGTTGATGAAGTTGAAGGCTTCATCCATGATGGCTGGCAACTTGGCCCATTCGCCCGTTTTTTCGTTTTCCAGGTAAAAAAAGTGCAAAGTCAGGCCGTCAGGGCGGGTCAGGCTGGTGTGCTTGTAACCCCCATCGGCTCCCCACATGAAGTCATGTACATTGGGGGCTTTGAAATGCCAGGTCAGCTTGTCGCGGCGGGCTTCCTTGGCTGTTTGGCCATTGGGTAAGTAGCCATGCCCTATTTCATCGGCATTTTGCAAGTAGCCCGTACCGCCGATCACGTAGTTTTTATTGATTTTAATTTTCACATCAAAATCGCCCCAAACGCCGTAAAACTCGCGGGCAATGTAGGGATTGGCGTGCCAGCCCTGGTAGTCGTATTCACAGAGCTTGGGGTACCATTGGGACATTGAGTAGTCCACCCCTTCACGGCTGTTGCGGCCCGAACGGCGGATTTGGATAGGCACCTGGCCTTCAAAGTCCATTTTCAGGACCGTTTTTTCTTTGGGTAAAAGTGGTTTTTCAAGTTGTACTTCCAAGATGGTGCCCTCGGTCTGGAAATCCACTTTTTTGCCGTCCTGGCGCAGCTTTTCCACGTTCAAGTAGCCGATTTCGCTTGGGGTAAGGCGGGAAATGCGTGCCCCTACCCGTGGATCTGGGTCGGGCAACCAACGCGAGCGCAAGTCCATCGCACTACCTGGCTGGAAGGCGTTGAAGTACAAGTGGTAAAAAATCTTGGTCAGGGTATCCGGTGAGTTGTTGTAGTAAGTCAGGGTTTGTTCGCCTTTGAATTGGTGCTTTTCGGTGTCGAAATCGATCTCCATTTCGTAATTTACCTTTTGCTGCCAGCGATCAGCCTGGGCCTGGGCACTAAAGCCCGAAAAGAAAAGAACCAGGGCTAAAATCCCTACTTGCGCGATGTTTTTCATTGTGAATAACGTAATAGAAGTTGAAAACAGAGTGCTTAGGCACCAAAACGGCGGAAAAATAGCACCTTCAAGATTTATTTTGAGAGAAAGAAACCAGGTTTTTGCCGGATGGCAAACTTTTGAGCACTTTTGCTGCGCATTTCAAGCTCAACAACCGATGAAAGTCCAACCACAGCCCTTGATTTTGGGTGAAGATTACTACCTCGAAGCCGAAAAGTACGTGTTTACCGGAGCTTATCACCTCAAGCGCGGGTACTGCTGTGGCAGTGGATGTAGGCATTGCCCTTATCCAAAGGAAACAGAAAAGCAGGAAAATGATTGGAGAGAAGATGATACTGTGGCGGAGAAGATGCCGAACGAAGTTGTTGCTACAAATAAATAAGGTGAGCAACACAACGAGCGCTCAACCTCTTACCTTTGCTGGATTTCTCCCCTGGAGGATTCGAAGGAGCAGCCCAAGTGCGCTCACCGGACTGCAAATGTAAAGCGGTGAGTGGATTTTCCAAACTTTAAATAATATTTTTAGGAGAAAAAATAAATGATTCAGCCTACAGCACTGGATGTCAACAAATTACCGAATCAACAACATCCATACACGTACTCATGAAGCGTAAAGGGCCACCAGGTTCTCATTTTGACCAGAAAAGGGGTTTATCCTCCCCAAACAGCTCAAGCTCATTCCTTCACAAGCTTGGCGGAATAGACTTGCTCATCCGCAGTGATCTTCAAAAAATATGCCCCCCCAGGCAAGTCCCTCAGGTCAATTTCTGGTGTAAATTGGCTGTACTGCTGCACGAGGCGGCCAGCATGATCGTACACTTGCAAGTTGTCAAACTTCAGGTTGCGGAATTGCACCAAGCCCTTGGTAGGATTGGGGAATAGTAATTCACTCACGTCTTTGACCTCTGTCGTCGAAACGGGCCGTTCGGCTACAATGGGTACATATTGAGCTTGCGGTCCGTAAAAACTTTGATACGATTGGGGATGGCATCCTTTATTTTTTGCGCATCTTGCGTGGTGATGCGGCTCGGACGCAAGACTGCGGCAAGGTATGGGCCAAAACTTTCTGCTACATCTTCGCGCTTTGGATTGTCCAGCGCGTATTTTGAAATGAACAAGGGATCGTTTTTTTGAGCGTCATCCCAATCTTTGACACCATAATAATTGCCATCCAAGGCACAGTGGCAGCCTTCGTGGATCAGGGTTTCTTCCAAAATGCCTTGTTTTTCGTACCCCTCGCTGGTCTTGCCAATGGTCACATCCATTGCTTTCAAAGTAAAATTACCACCCCAGGAGTTGTCGCTTTTCAGGATGTTCAAAAACTTTACACCAGTGCGCAAAACAGCGGGCAATTGCCCCATCATCACGGCATATTGGCGGGCCAGGCGGGCAGCGTCGGCCTCGGCATAATCACTTTTTCTGACCCGTACTTGCATTGTGATCTGGTCATCATACGACACATCGAACACCAGTGCATCCACATTGACAAAAGCCCCGGCACCATTGTTGGCATCCCGGTCGTACATCAGCACTTTTGTCTCGGTGCGCGAACCCGATATGGATTTGAAAGCCGAAGGGTCGGTAGCGGTGATGGTTTTGGGATACAAAAAAATAGTGCCGTTCAAGGACATGTATCCGGTTTGGCTATGGGCAAAGTGACCACATGAAAAGATGAAGCAGCAAAACAGGGTGGATAAAGTCTTCATGTTGATTTGGGATTGAGGTGATGATTAATGAGCAAATTTGGTGATTTTTCAACAAAATGTGTGCGTTAACTTAATCCCTTCCAACTTCTCACAAATAATACCCCGCATTCTCAGCCACCACCACATCCAAGCTCAAATGCTGCACCCGCTCCACGGGGCGCTTGTGTACCAGGTGATCCACCAGGGTTTGAATGGCCAGGTAGCCTTGTTGGCGGGCATTTTGGTGAATGAGAAATGAAATGCCACCCTGGTTGAGGTAAGCCAAATTGGCGGGGAGCAGATCATAACCCAACAAATTGGGGCGTGGGTACTGGGGCAATTGCAGATAAAACAGGTCCAAAACCTTGTAAGCCCTGGAATTGCTGACATAAATGCCACTGAACTGCTGCTGCTGAAACACCTCGTGCAGAAAATCCGACAAAGCCATTGGGTCTTCAAAAGTTTCAAAATCAAAACGAAACACTTCGATTCCAGGCTGGATTTCGGCCAGGTGCTCGCGCAGGCCCCGTTCTTTGTCGAGCAAGTGCTTGGCATTGGTGGGCTGTTTGTCGAGATTAAGCAACAACAACTTGCTTTTGGCGGGCATGTTGAGTTGCAGGAGCCGGGCAGCCAGTCGGCCACTTTGGTAGGAGTTTTGACCGATGTAACTGAGTACTTTTTCTTCCTCCAGGTCGGTGTTGATCAGCACGGTGGGGATACCCAATTCACGGCTTCTTTCCAGAATGGCTTGTGATTCCTTTAAAAATATGGGTGGAAAAATCAAACCTTGGGGCCGGGACTCCAGCAATGAAAGGCCCTGCTTCAAGAAATCAGCCGGGTCGTTGAGGTCAAAAAAACAAGGGTCCAGCTCGATGCCAAAATACTGAAACTCAGTTTGGCCCTGTTTCAAACCCTGCATTGGCAACTCCCAATACGGATCAATGCTTTCGCGGGGCATCAAAGCGCCCAATTTCCTGGCCGTTTTACTGGCCAAAACACTCGCAATGGGATCGGGTACATAACCCATTTCTTCCATCACTTGCTGCACCTTCAAGCACACTTTCTCAGCTACCCGCCCACGCTTGTGGATCACGCGGTCAACAGTGCCAGGCGAGACCCCGGCTTTTGCGGCGATGTCGATGATGCGGATGCGCTTGGTCATTTAGGAGTTGAGAGGTTGGGGAGTTGAGACTAACGGATTCCCGATTGCACTTGGTTCATGGCGATGATGCGGTCGTACATTTGGCCAAATGGGCGGTAGTAGATCAGGATTGAGTACACGTTTTCGGCCTCCCACCAGTTCCCATCCACTGCGCCCAAGTCGGCTACCTTGACTTTGCTGTTCAGGTCGCGGATGGCGTAATTGTAGTTGTAAAATCCCTGCTTCATGGGGGTAGTGAGCACGTAGCAGTTGCGCTCGTCGTCCCAGGCCATTTTGTAATCGGCAGACAATTGGTAATCGGTAAAGCGGCCAACCACATAAATTTCCTGGTTGGCAGGCAAGGGCTCGTTCATGGCCAAGGAAAAACGGACATCAGCGTAATCACTGGCCAGCGAATTGTTGAAATGGTCTTGGTCATTCAAAAACTGGTCGCGCCAGTAACTTACATTTCGATCCGAGCCTCCTTGTACTTGTCGCGGGTTAATGTCTTCGGTTTGGCGACTAGTCAAGCGGTCGTTGTTGGCGATGACATATTCTCCGTTGATGTCAAAAATTTGCAGGTATTGGCTGGGGTCAATCATGCGGTCTTTTTGCAAAGTGACCACATAACGGTTGTTGATTTGTTCAATGGCCTCGGTCTGAGAGCCATAAATCAGGAGGCTGCGCAAGTCCAGCCAACGGTATTCTTTGCCTGCGGGAAACACCACTTTGTCTTGGTAATCCCACAGTTGGTTGTCGAATTTGGCAAAATTAGGCTGCAAACCAATGAGCGCATTGTCCCAACGGTTGTTCTGGATGACCACTGCCTTGAGCTCTTGTCGCAAGTTGTTGACCGGAAATTTTGAAAAACTGGCTTCAAAATCAATCTCATGGTGGGTGCGAAACTTGCCCGGAGAAAAAGGCGGCACCAACCTCGCATTGACCGCTACTTGCGACTCGATCACCACAAAGCGGCGGGTGAGTACCAAGCGTTCTTTACCACTGTCTTCATAGATTTTGAGCAGGTAGTTACCAGATTTGGTAAATTTAGTGTTCTCGTTGGGCAAAACCAGGCGATAATGCACAAAGGGGCGGGTAGTTTTGAACGAAAAATGGAACTCCCGCAGCTGATCGTAAGCATAACCATCAATGTAGTCCAAATCGCTCAACTGGGTAGGCTGCCAGTTCACATCACACTGGATGACGCGGTAGTAGAGGTTGCGGGAATCCGCACCGAGGTCGTCAAATTCCAGCTCCACAAAAGTATTGCCGCCCAATACCACCACCGGGAAAGTAAGGTATTTGTCTTTCTGGGTAAACTTGACGGTACGAATATTCGGGGAATAAATATAATCTTCGTACCTCAGCACTTCTTTTTGGGCAAAAACTGAGTTGAGCATCAATAAAAAAATCACAAAAGTCCCTAGAATCCGCATCTTTGTTCTGTTTAGAGTCACTTTCTGTTTAGCATAAAACTAAGCAAGAAACGGCTAAATCTCGGCGAAAATTACGCATTCCCTCAATATCGTGCCGAATTCTCATGGATTTAAGCCCATTTTAACCAAAAGTATGCCTTTACGTACTTGCAACATCCTCATTTTGGCCGCTGGAGCTGCCCAGCGCATGGGTCAGGCTAAACAAAACTTGAGTTGGCAGGAAAAAACCATGCTACAACATTGCGTCGAAACCTGTATAGAGTCAGGTTTAGGGCCAGTTAAAGTGGTATTGGGAGCCAATATTGAGTTGATTCGCCCCACTTTGGCAAACTATCCTGACTTAGAACTCATCGAAAATGCGAACTGGGCAGGGGGGATAGCCAGTTCGATCAAAATCGGCCTGACGTACTGTTCCAACGTGGATTATGTGATGATGGTAGCGGCAGACCAGGTGCATTTGGATGCTGTTTTTTTGAACAAATTATTCTCAGTGACATTAGACGCTGGCGCGCTCATTGGAGCTGCCAGTTATGAAGGTGTACTGGGTATCCCTGCGGTTTTTTCTAGTATTTTTTTTCCAATACTGTTGCAACTCAATGGAGACCAAGGCGCAAGAAAACTACTAATGGAGTACCAGTCGAAAGTATTGGCCCTCCCTAATCCTGCGGCGGCGATAGATTTGGATACGATGGAGGATTGGGAGGAATTTTTGCGAGGCATTTGATTAAAATTGCCAGTTGTTATTTGTCAACCCTTTTGATGATTTTGGAGTTATGCATTTGAGTTTGCAAAAAATGCAGAACCTTTGTCCTCGTTACCCAAACCATTGTGACCATGCTACTCAACATCGAAAACTTCAGAGAAGACTACCGCAGCAGGACCCTGGAAATGGAAAATACTTTTCCCGATCCCTTCCAGCAATTTGCCTTGTGGATGGAAGAGACCGTTGCCGCCAAAATCCTGGAACCCAATGCCATGACCCTCTCTACGGTCAGCAGCCTGGGTCGCCCCAGTGCCCGCATTGTGTTGTTGAAAGGTTTGCAGGATGGTGCATTCGTTTTTTACACCAATTATGGCAGCCAAAAAGCCCAAGACCTGGCTGTACATCCCTTCGCAGCATTGACTTTTTTGTGGAAAGAAGTCGAAAGACAAGTCAGGATTGAAGGCAAGATTGAAAAAGTGAGTGCAGAAGAATCTACCCGTTATTTCCAAAGTCGCCCCAAAGGCAGCCAAATTGGGGCCTGGGCTTCGCCCCAAAGCCAGGTCATTCCCGACCGACAGGTATTGGAAGAAGCGGTGCAAAAGCTCGAAACAACTTACCAACACGAAGATATTTTGCCCTTGCCGCCCAACTGGGGTGGTTATGCGCTGATTCCCGATCTGGTCGAGTTTTGGCAAGGGCGCAGTAGCCGTTTGCACGATCGAATCCGCTATCGCCTGGGGGGGAATGGGGAGTGGGTGCGCGAAAGATTGGCACCTTAATGGTTAATGGTTAATGGTTAATGGTTAATGGTTAATGGTTAATGGTTAATGGTTAATGGTTAATGGTTGTTTAATTAATTGATTATCAAATTTGTATAGTTTATTTATTTTCTGATTTTTTATGATGAGATGATTTTATTCAGAATTAAGCATCATATAATTTCCAGGTAAATTGAAAGTAAGTAAGGGACCTGCATATTTGTCCTGTGTTCAGCACGAATCAAAAAATGTAAATTCATCATCGCAGGCTTATACCCCAGTTATCCGGTAGCGGCTCTGCACAAAACCTAAGCACCATGGCAAATTTTGAAGTGACCATCAATCCTACCACTTTGGCGGTATCTGGTTCCATGAAAATTCGCGAAAAGAAATCTACCGCAGACTACGATGAAGTTCCACTCGTAGTTGCACCCAACACCGATGGTCCGACCAACATGATCATCCAGCGCGACCAAGATTGGTTGGTGCGTTTCAACATCAACACCTCTGGCATTTTTACCAAATTTTTGAAAGGTGGCACCTGGAAAGTAAAAGTTTTGGTTGAAGGCCTGGGTGGAGCTACTGGCACCGCTGGCAACAGCTCCTTCGTTGACCCAGGCGCGGGCAGCAACACCATCGATGTAAGCTTTGCCAAAGGCAGCCTGGCACAAGGCTACTACCGCGTGGTTGGCCAACTGCGCTGGTACTTCCAAGATGGTACTGCTGGTCCAATCTTTGCGTTTGAAGACCTGGGCATCATCTACATGTTCGAGGACTAATCACTGGGCTTTTATATCGCTCGAAGGGGGAGTTTTGACTCAGCAGATTGGAGTTAAAGCTCCCCTTTTTTGTTCACCTGAAGATGTTTTTGACATCTTTTCAATAAAAACCTCAGTCATGTCCAATCTAAAAGACCAATACAAACTCGATCAAGCTTCCAGCAATGGATCAGTTGGATTTGAGGCGTTCAAAAATGAAGAAGACAAGCTGCATTATTTTCATTTCAACGATGAACATGGGGTGGCTATGCTTTTCAGCCAGGGGTACCAAACTGCCAAAAGTCGAGACCTTTGTATCGTTTCGCTGCGCAAAAATGTAGAACGGGCAGAAAAGCGCCAAGCCAAACAGCATCACTATTTTGTGATCTTGGCCGCCAATAAACAGGAAATTGGGCGCAGTAAAAACTTTCCCTCTGGGTCAGAAATGGAAAAGGGATTGGCTCATTTTCATGCCTTGATGGCCGAACATGGCGGCATCCCAGCAGCAGGGCCAAGTCTTGCCAAAGCCAAATCAGAGGAATCAAGAAAATTAGCCTCTCCTGCTAGCAAACGCTACCACTTCACCCTCGAATGGCAAGAGCGAGGGGATGATGAAGCCATGCTAGGATTGATTTCTTATCCTTTGGAGCAGCAAACCGTAAGTTTCAGCGGCTTGGATTTTGCGGCCATCGAAGCATTCACCAAGGGGTTTTTACCCGGAGACAATCAAGCACCTGCGCAAGAGAAAAGCACTTTTGGCAGCAAAAAGAAACCTGCCGTAGTTCCCTCAACAGTAGAAATCCAAAGGCATGATTTGGAAATCCAAGACAAAGGCCAAAGCACTGCTAAAAACCTCGTGGCCTTGCTTGATACCCTGGCTGTTCAGATTGTGCTGAAGCCTCAACCCAGGGAAAATGAACCTTTTACCCTGAGTTTGAGCGCTCGGAATTTTGATACCAACGAATCGATCAACCTTTTTCAGATCAGCAGTCTAGTAGGCAAGGATGGAAAAATTGAGGTACACTTACCAACAGAGTCCATTCCAGACGGTGATTTTTTGCTCCATTCAAAAGTCGATTTGATGGGCGAAACAACTGCAATCAACAGCAGCTATGGCTCCAAAGCGGTGAGTTTTTACCGATGAGACCTGTGGAAAGAGGGTTGAGCAAAATGTCCAATCCTCTTTTCTACATCCAGTATTCTCCCTCCACTTTGATCAGTTCAAATTTGTTTGTAGCTCAATCCCAACAGGAGCATATGCACCTCGGTGCAACACATCGGGATCGCCGCCAGTAGTTACCATTTCGTCGGTTTCTAGGTGGATGCGCCTTTCAAAATCGCATTCAGGGCAGGTAAAAACGATCCACTCGCCTTTTTGCTCGCCCTTGCATTGGTGCTTGTCCAGAAATTCGTTGGGAATAATGTCCATTCGGTTTGCCATTGTTTATGATTTACAGTGAAACATCCATACGAAAGCAACAAATGTCAATTTTTTCAATGTGCAAAGCAATGTATATTTGCCACATCATCATCGCCCCCCTGTTCTGGGGAAGGCATGAACAATGAATAACTGTTAACTTGTTGCAGTAAAATCCAGCCCAGGGTTAGCAGTACATTATGGTATTGAGGCCTTCGTGCCTCGTTAATTTTAAAACTAAAACCCACTACCGTGAAAATCCATTCATCCTCAGCCCAAGAGCGCAATCCCCTAATTTTCAATTGGTTTGCTTTTGACCTTAGTTCACCTTGAGAACGCACTAGAAAACACCCGCTGGCCTAATGGCTGGAGTGGGTGGAAACTTTATTCAGCAAGGTAATAAAAAGTAACTAGGCTAGACACCGTTTCTGTCTAAGCCTCTGACATTCTTTTTGTTGCTATACAAAAAATGCCCCAGATGGACCCACTCCTCGGTAGTGCGCTGAAAATCAAAGTTCTTTAGTACCGTAAAACAAACCTTAAACCATGATTTTCAAAGACCAAAATGGCTCTGGAAATTTTAAAAATCTGATCCTGAGCCTTTTAGAAAAAGCCATGAAAATTGGCTTATTGCCTCAAGGCATGGAGCCCGGAGAACACCAGGATTTCCAACGAAATGCTTTTGACATCAAAGCCCAATTGCTGGGTGAGTTCAAGGTTGAAATCAACCGAACCGAACTGAGCATATCTAGGAATCGACAAAAAGCGGTTTTGGCCTACCTTTTGCTGAATCGCGATCGAAAAATTGATCGACATACCCTAGCCAACAAGTTTTGGGGTGAAAATGAAACGGCGCTCAACAGCCTCAATGTCATCATTTCACAGCTTCGTGATGCCTTTCGCAAAGCAATGCCCAGACACGAAGTCATCATGACCGATGGCTGCCTCTATTACTTAAATCCTGCTTTGAAAATTGGGGTAGATGCCAACTTATTGGTAAAAAACTACCGCAATGGCAACGAGGCCGAAATTTGCAAACAACACGACAAAGCATTGTCTTACTACATGGGTGGTGCTTGCTTGTACAATGGATTTTTCCTGGAGAATTTGCCGCTTGAGGGCCTGGATTGGATCTATGGTGAGCGCGAACAGCTGCAACAAAAATGGTTGGTCATGCTGGAACGCCTTTGCAGCCGCTTTTTTGAAGAGGAGAAACATGAATTTGTAGTTGAATTTGGCGAAAGAATCCTGGACATCGTACCCCATTTTGAAGCCATCCACGAGGTAATCATTCGCAGCCATTTGGCGATGGACCGAATCGACTATGCCAGGCACCAATACCAGTTTTACCTGTTCATCATGGAATCGCTCGATATTCCCCCTTCAACCAGGATAGGAAATTTGCTCAATGACCGGGCAGCGTAAAAACTGCCCCATCCAAGCGCATTTGGATGGGGCAGTCCTTTTCACTTTTTCACCGTAGGGTACTTTACCCCCAATTGCTCCAAATAAGAGCCATATTTGGCCTCATCGTAGTAGAATTTCTGCAATTTAGGCCGAAACTCTTCCATGATATCGGTATTCAGGTAGATCGCGGGCTTGTCCGTTGGGTTCACCATCGGCTTGTACTGCTGCTTCATGCCTTGTTCCGTACGGAAGTATTCCCAAGCTTTAGTGATCAATTCGGGCTTCAGGAAGAGGTCCAAAAGCGTCATTGCCTCGGCTTTGGCACCAGCCACGACCCCTTTGTGGGCAATCGGCGTAGCCATCGAGACCGCATTGGCCCAGTGGTGCCCCGGTAGGCCCGGAATATTGGATGGAAAACCCAAAGTGATGGTGGGCAGTTTCCAGGAGATGTCGCCAATGTCATCAGAACCACCACTGACAAAGCTGGTAGCGGGGCGCTCCAGTGAATCCAATTTCATCGCCAGCCCGCTGCTATCCCTTGGCGATTTTACTTCTTTTTGAATGGCCTTGGCCAAAGTTTGATCGGCTTCGCTCCAGGTGGGTAAGCCAACAGTGCGGATATTTTGGTACATGGTTTCGGCCAAAACTTTATTGAAATGCCGAGGCCAGGCCGAGCCTAAAACCTTTGAACTAAGCTTGGTGTCAGTCATCATCGCAGCTCCCTGGGCAATTTTATTGGCTTTTTCGTACAAATTCATGATCTGTGGATAGGTCACGTGCCGAAAGTAAAACCAAATCGAAGCTTTGGAAGGCACCACATTGGGCTGGTCGCCACCATTTTTGATCACGTGATGCGAGCGTTGCAGGGGATCCAAGTGCTCGCGCCCATATTGCCAACCTATGCTCATCAGTTCCACCGCGTCCAAGGCGCTGCGGCCACGCCAAGGGGCCATTGCAGCATGGGCGGCTTCGCCTTCAAATTCGTATTCAACCGACACCAGACCAGTACCCGGTGCCTGGCCATAAGACACCGAAAGGTTATTGGCCACGTGGGTGAAAATGCAGAGGTCGAAATTATCGAAGTAACCATCGCGGGTGTAAAAAGCCTTGGTCCCCACCAACTCTTCGGCTACACCTGGCCACAACACCAAAGTGCCTGGAATTTTCTCGCGGATCATGATCTCCTTCATGGTCAAGGCTGCCAGGATATTGAGCGGAATACCGGAGTTGTGCCCTTCGCCATGCCCTGGTGCTCCCTCCACAATGGGGTCATGATAAGCCACTCCCGGTTTTTGCGAAGCTTTGGGAATGCAGTCCAAGTCACTGCCCAATGCAATCACGGGTTTTCCACTGCCCCATCGCGCCATCCAGGCGGTAGGCACCCCTGAGATGCCGTTTTCGATGGTAAAACCATTGTCTTTGAGGATGCCAGTGAGGTATTTGGAGGTTTCTACTTCCTGAAAACCCAACTCCGCAAAACTGAAAACCTTGTCGACCATCACCTGGGCCTGCTTGGCCCTGGCCTGGATTTTGTCGGCGATTTCTTTTTTCAAAGCCTGGATTTTGGCTTCCGAAAACTGTGGCGCTTGCGCTTGCAAACTCAAATGGATAAAGACCAAAAGGCCCAAAAGACATCGTTTTTTCATACTTACCTTAGGTTTGAATTCCTAAAATCTGAAAAAAACTGGAATCTCAAGGAAAAAATCGCCGGATGACCATGCTTGACGAGTTTTCAGCAGCAATCTTGTAATATCGAAAAGTTAAATCCGGGGTTTTAAATGCATTCCCCCCAACGGATTCATACAAATAGCTGTCTAAATCAAAGAGCTGTGTTTTACAGCAAAAACCCACATTTATCAACTGGGGTAAGTTGGCCTGGTTTTTACCAATCCTTTACCCCTTAAAACTCCGGTCCCATGACCAAAATAGCGCAGTTATGCATGGCCCTTTGCCTGATTGTCAGCATTTGGGCTTGTGAAGGCAACGATGATCCCCAAGCCCAAAACCAATTGGTCGGCAAGTGGAAACTAGAAAAGATCAGCGGCGGCATCATTGGTTCTGGCTACAAAGCCAATTGGAACAGCATTGATGTCAAAAATGACCTGACTTACCGTCGATTCAACGGCGACACTTTGAAGTTTTCCAGCACTTACAAATTCCAAACCAAAGATGGCAAAGAAGAAGTGATCTTTGCTGAAAAACCAGGTGACAAAATCAACCAGATTTTCGAAAGCCAGCACAAGCGCTTCAAATTGGAAAAAGGGCGCTTGATCCTGGAAGACCCTTGCTGCGATTTGTACCTTTATGAATTCAGCAAAGTGAGCAATTAATCCCATTGCAATCCGACGTCAAAGCCGTCTTCAGTGCCAACTGGGGGCGGTTTTGTGTTTTTGAAAGGTCCCTATTGAATGCACGATGCAAACTTTGCGTATCTTTCAACCCAACTTTTTCAATTCCAATACACATGAGACTCATATTTTTGATCGCAATGGGATTGCTTTGGCAGGCTGGATTTGGCCAAAACAAGCTCAACCTCATTCCAGAACCGCAAAATGTACAAGTGTTGAGCGGTGGGTTTACCCTGGCTGCTACCACCAGCATCGTGGCGGCCAATGCCGATTTGCAAAAAACCGCCCAACAACTGGCCGAAATGCTACGGCCAGCCACGGGATTCAAACTGCCCGTAGTACAAGGTGCCGCCAGCAAGTACCCTAAAAGCATTGCCTTGAGCACCAATCCAAGCTTGCAAAACACTTTGGGTAGCGAAGGCTACACCCTGGATGTGACTGCCAATAGGGTCAGCATCGTAGGCAGCAGCGCAGCGGGAGTTTTTTATGGGGCACAAACCCTGATGCAGCTTTTCCCTGCCGAAATTGAAAGCAAAACGCTGGTCAAACCAAGCAAGCCCTGGGTAGCTACCGCTGTGAAAATCAGCGATGCCCCACGCTTCGCCTGGCGGGGCATGATGCTGGATGTCAGCCGCCATTTTTTCAAAAAAGAAGACGTCAAGTTGTTCATTGACCAAATGGTGCGCTACAAATACAACACCCTGCACTGGCACCTCACCGATGACAATGGCTGGCGGGTAGAGATCAAATCCTACCCCAACCTCACCAAGGAAGGCGCTTGCCGGGTGCCACGCTTGGGTACCTGGAATCAATACGAAGCCCCCAAACCCGGCGAAGCCGCTACCGATTGTGGTTTTTACACCCAAGATGAAATACGCGAGATCGTGCAGTATGCTGCTGATCGTCACGTCAGCATCCTGCCCGAAATTGACGTGCCTGGCCACAGCATGGCGGCCAATGCCTCCTACCCCGAACTCTGCGTTACCAAAGATGAAAGCCTTACCGTAAGCCCTGGAAATCGTTTTTCAGAATGGTTTGGCAATGGCAAGTTTAAAATGAACGTGGACAATTCGCTCAATCCCAGTAGCGAAAAGGTGTATGAGTTTTTGGACAAGGTTTTTGGCGAAATTGCCAGCTTGTTTCCACACCCTTTCATCCACATGGGAGGTGATGAGTGCTATCATGGCTATTGGGAAAAAGACCCCGGCTGTCAGGCTTTCATGAAGGCCAATAGCATTCCCAATGTGGAAGCTTTGCAATCTTACTTTGTACGCAGGGTTGAAAAAATCATCTCCTCCAAAGGCAAAAAAATGATTGGTTGGGATGAGATTTTGGAGGGGGGCGAACTACCCAAATCGGCATCGGTGATGAGCTGGCGCGGTACCAAAGGTGGCATCGAAGCCGCCAAAATGGGCCATACGGTGGTGATGACCCCCAGTTCAAATTGCTACCTGGACCTCTACCAGGGCGACCGTGAAACCGAACCGCCTACTTATGGTTTCGTGCGCATGAGGGGGGTCTACAATTATGAGCCTGTACCCGATGGCATCGAGCCCAAGTACATCCTTGGTGGTCAGGGCAATGTATGGACCGAACACATCGGCCACATGCGGCAGGCGCAGTACATGATTTGGCCAAGGGGCTGGGCTTTGGCCGAGGTGTTTTGGTCGCCCAAAGAGAAGAAAAACTGGGAAAAATTCATCCCCAAAGTTGAGCAGCACTTCGCCCGCTACGATCAAGCGCAACTCAATTATGCCAAAGCCATGTACGAAGCCGTCATCACCACTGACACAGTAGGTGGGAAATTGATGGTGACGATTGGCTCAGAAGTGCCTGGCACCAAGATTTATTACTCAATGGACAACTCGGTGCCCGACAACTACAGCACGCCTTATGAAGCACCTTTTGTGGTGCCCAAAGGGCCAATTACGCTGAAAGTGGTCACTTACCTCAATGGCAAAGCTTCGGGCCGCACGATCATGATTCCAAGGGATCGCCTGGTTTCGAGGGCGGGGTACAAGCCGCCGTATTGATGACGCGAAAAAACAAAAGGGGTGCAGAGACGTGCCCCTTTTTCGTTACTTTTTTACGCTCCCTTGATCAAACCCAAACCACAAAAATTCTTTTCCCTTTCCAGTCTATCGCCTAGCTTTTCCACTGGTTTTGTTCCCTGTGGTCAAAAGCCAATAAAGCGCCTTCATTTAAACCCACCCGATTGAGGTAGTCCACCAACTGGTTCAAGAATAAAGCAGATCAAACAAAGGTTTTGTTACCACTTATACTGAACCACAAAGGGTATTGTGCAAAAGCGTTTTTTTGAAACACAAAAGGAATCAAAAGAAACAAAAGTGCCAAAAGTGCCCGCCCTCGGCTAGACCATGCTATCCCAAGACACGGCAGAGTGGTCTTTTATTGGATTTCTTTTTTGTGGCTTTGCACAATACCTAAAGTGGGCAAGCATAACGATCTCCCTCGATCAACAACAAAACGGGCTTCAGCACTACACCGAAACCCGTTTTGAATATCATTTGCTGGAAGAAATCACTTCTTCTTGCCCGCTTGTTTGGCGCGCTCTTCTGCCAGACGCTGTTGGTCTTTCATCATTTGCTCCATGCGTTCGCCAAAGCCACCTTTCTTTTTGGGCTTTTTCTTGTAGGCATCCATTTCAGCTTTGATCTTCTTTTCGTCGATCAACAAGTACTTCGTAGCCAAGGTTTGACCGATATTTAGCAGGTTTGAGAAGAACATGTAGGCCGAAAGCCCCGAAGCCGAGCTATTGAAGAAGCCCATGAACAGCACCGGCATAATGTACTGCATGTACAACATGGCAGGGTTGGCCGAGAAGTCCATATTGCGGGAGTTGTACCAAGTGTAAACCAGCGTAGAAAGCACCCAAAGCAGGGCAAATAAGCTCACGTGGTCGCCAAAACCAAAGGGGACGCTGAAAGGCAATTGAAAAAACTCATCGTACGAAGACAAGTCTTGGGTCCACCAAAATCCCTTTTGACGGAATTCAATTGAAGCCGGAAAAAAGCGGTACAAGGCAAACCAAATTGGCAATTGCAAGAGCATCGGGAAACAGGCCCCCAGTGGGTTTACCCCAAATTCGCGGTACATTTTCATGGTTTCCACCTGTACCTGCTGTTGTTCGTCTTTGTGTTTTTCCTTGAGCTTGTCGATTTCGGGCTTGAGGGCCGACATTTTCGACTGTGAGTAGATCATGCGGTAGGTCAAGGGGAACAGACACAACTTCACCAATAAAGTCAATAGGAAGATCACCAAACCCTTGCTGCTGAAAATATTGCTCAGAAAGTTGAACACCGGACGGATCACCCAACGGTTGATGGTTCCCATGATGTTGTTGCCAAAAGGGACGATGTCCGACATGTCGTAGCCCATTTTGCGCAAGATGTCAAACTGGTTAGGCCCGATGTAAAACTGCATGTCAAAAGTACCATTGCCCGTCATGGGCACTTGCATCACGGTGCTGAGTTCTTTCAAGGAAGTTTCAGTGTCAGCCAGGTTAATCGACTTCATTTTAGCCGAACTAAAGCCTTTTTCTGCCAACAAAGCACTGTTGAAGAACTGGTTGGTATTGGCTACCCATTGGATAGGCTGGCCTTCAGCATCTTTTTCTGAGAGTTGGCGGGTTGGCGAGCACCGGGCAGAGCGCTCGGCGACAGGCTTGAAGTTGAGCGAAGAATAGGTGCGTTCATATTGGGTAGCTTTTTCGATTTTATCCAAAAAAACCGTCCAGTACAAAGGCATCGACTTGTCGCGCAGGTTCAACACTTCATCCAGTTTGTCAAAACCTAGCTGGTAATCGAGTTTGTAACTGTTTCCTGGCAGGGTAAAAGTTTGGGTCAAAGCGCCACCGTTGCTGGTTTTGGCGGTAAAAACGATGGAGTTGCCCTTTTTCTCAGGGGTAAAATACAGACTGGCTGTACCAACATCGCCATCCACCCCTTTCACAGGCAGGCCATATTCAAACTGGTCGCGGGGGTCGTTGAGCAGGTGCAAAGGGAATTTGCGGTCTTTGCGGTCCTTGCCGTGTACCATTTTGTAGTGTGTTTTCAGCAAAACATCCACAATTCGGGCTCCACGGGTGCTGAAGGTCACTTTGAGCAGCTCATTTTCCAAAGTCACTTCTTCCTCTTTGCCATAAGCAGCCGGGGCAAAGGCTCCCGCTGTTTTGCCCAAACGGATCATGCTCGTTGAGTCGGGCAACTTGCTGGGATTAACTTCTACTTTCGTGGGATTCTTTTTCAAGCTCGCCAGGCTATCGCGGCGCTTCTCCAGGCGAGCGATGGAGTCTTGCGTACGCTTCTGCATCGCAATTTGTTCTTTGGAAGGGGCCAGCATGTATTGCCAAGCGACAAACAACAACAAAATCAATCCCAATCCGATACCGGTATTTCTATCCATAGTACTGTTGTTGGGAACAAGGTGGGTAGTTTTTGTCTCTCCTTGCTCCAAATTAAGTGGCGCAAAGGTAATATTTTGCAGGTTTCAAAACACTTTTGATGGACAATTCTTACCCTACAGTCGATCAGCGCTTGATATTGGCCTACGAGCATACGGATTAGGTAGTGCACCTCAGTGCGAATAAGTCGTTGATCATTCATGTTGGCGAGCAGCATTTGGCCTTAGATGCACTGGAGTCAGGAATTAACACCCTGAAACCTCCAATCGAAGCCCAAACTTTTCAACCTTTCAACATTTCAACTACAAACCGCCCCTTAGACAGGGCATGCCCCCTGTTTTTACCGCAGTCCAATCACCTGTACCGCAGCATTGTTCCGCACCACTACTAATCTGCGCTGCCCGCCTTTTTCCAATAGTGCAAAATCACGTACTTCTCCATCCAAGCGCAAGCCTGTTTCGCGGTTTGGAACCGTTTTGAAATTGTTTTTGCCATCGCCTTTCAAAAAAGCACCATAACTGGCGTCGAAACTGCCGATTTCGGGTTTCACGGCTTGTAAATTGCCGCCCAGCAGGATGTCCTTATTGCCATCGCGGTCAAAATCGGCGATTTGGATGCCAAAAACAGGCGAAATCTGGGCTTCAACGGGCAAAGCTTTCAGGCTGAACTTGCCCTTGCCCTCGTTGATCAGGACCGAAGTGGTCATGTTCTTGGCTTCGAGGTAAGTAGCTGCCTTCAGCGCCTCTGCCGGAAAAATATCTTCTACCCTTTGCTTGGCGTAAGACTTGTATTTGAGGTATTTTTTCTTCAATTGCGGGATTTGGCTCACCAGGTCATGCCGCAACACCAGTGGGTAAGTCCCGTCGCCATTGCGCAAACTGAGGATTTGCTCGACGGTGCCATTTTGCTCAAAGTCAGACACAAACATGGTCACGGGGTGCTGCATAGTAGCCCGAAAACGGCTGTTCCAGCCGTGGTTGCCGAGCACAAAATCGGAGTCACCATCCTCGTCAAGATCGGCCATTTCAATGCAAGTCCACCAGCCTTCGCTGTTTTGGAGGCCCGTTTTTGCGTTGATGTTTTGCAAACGGCCATTGTTGTTTTGGAAAATAGTGATCGGCATCCAATCTCCCACCACGACCAAATCCGGGTCTTTGTCGCCGTCAATATCGCTCCAAATGGCATCCTTGATCATGCCTAATTTGCTCAATTCCGGCCCAATTTGAGCCGTAGCGTCGCTGAAATTGCCCTTGCCATCGTTTTTCAACACATACCCATTCACGGGCAGGCCATATGCCCCTGGCTGGTAGCGAATGCCCACAAAAAGATCCAAGTCGCCGTCACGGTCCACATCCGCTGCATCTACGCAGGAACTGGATTCAAAATTGAAACTTGGCAACACCTGGTTAACTTTGTTGAATTTTCCCCTACCATCATTGAGGTACAAGCGGTCGATCAGGGCCGTTGCGGTGTTCGGATATTCACTGCCACCGCTGCATACGTACAAGTCTTGGTCGCCGTCGCGGTCAGCGTCGAAAAAGAGTGCATCCTGGTCTTCACTGGCTTTGTCTTGGAAAAACAAATCTTGATTGCTGGGACGAAAAGTACCCCCTGCCGTTTGCAACAACAATTGTCCCGGCTGGTCGGCAGCTCCACCCAAGTACAGGTCTTCGAGGCCGTCGCCGTTCACGTCGGCCTTGGCCACTTTGGGGCCTTCGGTTGAGAGCATGAGGTACAACAAGCGGTCGCGGTCAAAATCTACAAAGCGGTTTTCCTGGTGCGCGTAGGGAATGCCCACGCTCGGTAAAGGCTGGAATAAAGGATTCCTAAGCCTTTGGGTAGGCGCGGGGGTGATCGAATTAGCGGCCTTTTGCTTCAATTTCAAGGTCTGATCGGCTTTTACCCCAGTCAAAATCGTTCTTTTGCCGTTGGGCCAATCCACCAAAACGGAATCCACAGTTTTTAATTTGCCCAAACCGAAATGGGGCCGAGGGTCCATCGCCGATTCAAAACCCCGCATGGGCATGTGTTCCAGGTATTGCAGGCCATTTTGGGTTTTGAGGGTTATTTTTGCCCCGATCGCGTAGGGATTTTTACCTTCTCCACTCAATTCAAACTTGAGGTAATGGCGATCTGGATGAATACTTTCAGCATTGTTGCGGTACACCAAAGCAGGCATATTAACGTTGTTGACCACCAAATCCAGGTCGCCATCGTTGTCGAGGTCGCCATAAGCCGAGCCGTTGGAATGGGTAGGTTTGCCCAGGCCCCAATCCACTGCTTTGTCCTCGAATTGCAAATTGCCCTGGTTGTGAAAAGCAAAATTGGGGATCGCCTCCACCGGGATAGAATCAATCAAGGTTTCAAAATCCACCCCTTTGCGGCTGATGATTTGCTGCATGGTGCGCGCATCGGCGATGAACTGGATGTAGTCTTGGTCGGTCAGGTCCTTGTAAATGCCGTTGGCCACAAAAATGTCCTTCAGGCCATCGTTGTCCATGTCCATGAACAAGGCCCCCCAGCTCCAATCGGTGGCCTCTACCCCAGCCAGGCGACCAATGTCACTGAAAGTGCCGTCGCCATTGTTGAGTTGCAGCATATTGCGGGTAAACTGGTGCCAATAACCGTTTTTAAAGTTTGAATTGTAGTGGTCCCAATTGTCAAAAGTAGTTTTGGTTTTGAGGCGGCGCTCATCGCCCGGCAGCATGTCGGTCACGAAAATATCGGGCAAGGCGTCGTTGTTGATGTCGGCCATATCGGCCCCCATCGAGGCGGCGCTGATGCACTTCAGCGATTGCTCCAGTGACTCCCGGAAAGTGCCATCCTGGTTATTGAGGTAGAGGTAGTCTTTTTCAAAAAAATCGTTCGAAACGTAGATGTCCTGCCAGCCGTCTTGGTTAACATCGCCTACTGTCACGCCTAGACCAAAACCAATGATCGAGCCATAGATGCCCGCAGCTTCGCTGACATCTACAAACTTGTTGCCATCATTGCGGTATAGTTTATCGCCACCTTTGGGATCGCGGGTATCGCGCACGCTTTTGCCCAAATTGAAGCTGCCAATGGCCTGGAATGAATTGTTGAGCAAGTAAAGGTCCAGGTCTCCGTCTTTGTCGTAGTCAAAAAATGCGGCATGGGTCGAAAGTCCCTGGTCGGCAATGCCGTATGTTTTGGCTTTTTCGGTAAAAGTAAGGTCTCCGTTGTTGATGTAGAGCTCGTTTTCACGGCTATCACCTTTCAAGTCGCCGGAATTGCAGACGTAAATATCCAACCAACCATCGCCATTCACATCGGCCATGCTCACGCCCGTGGACCAGCCTTTTTGGCCTGTGACTCCAGCTTTTTCGCTGATGTCCTCAAATTTCCAGTTGCCTTTATTGAGGTACAGTTTATCGGGCTTCATATTGGCACTCATGAAAATGTCCACTAAGCCGTCGTTGTTGATGTCACCGAGCGCTACGCCACCTCCATTGTAAAAATTGCGATAGGTATAGATGTTGAATTCACGGTTAAAATCGAGGGTATTCTCAAAGTCAATCCCCGTGACCCTGCCCGGTATTTCCGAAAACAGGGTGTCCTTTTTTACATCCTCTGCATTTTTTGGACCAAAACAGGCGCTACAAGCACAAGCCAAGCCCAACAACCATAAAAATCGAC
Organism: Chitinophagales bacterium; assembly: GCA_013299105.1. Lineage (GTDB taxonomy): Bacteria > Bacteroidota > Bacteroidia > Chitinophagales > Saprospiraceae > Haliscomenobacter. The sequence goes on from JAAFJY010000040.1 coordinate 31,463, forward strand.
GCATTGCTGATACTTGAGGTACTTACAAAGTGAATCCTTGAGGCTTATCGCCTTTTGGGGGTTCTGGTGCGGTAAGGTCGGTGAAAAGCGCTTTTACATACTGTTCATCCATTTCAACCACCAGGATTTGGCGATTGCCATCAATTTTGTAGAACAAAACCCCTTTTTCCGGGTGTTCCATTTTGACAAAACCTTTGCCGTACCATTTTTCCAATTTTTTGACCACCACCGGCAAGAGAACCGAGGAATGGAGCTCTTTGTTCCAAGGCGACCAGCCGCGATAGCTGAAATTGACTGGGATTTTGGCAATTCTGTTGTTGACAAATTCGGGATAAAAATTCATTTTCACATCCGGCGTCACGCCCGATAGGTAGGTTTCGACAGTATTGCCCCCCGCCCCATTGGTCAGGACCTTGCGTTGGTTCAATTGCCAACAACGTTTGAAAAAGTCAGGACGCTCCATGTTCAGGTGGATACCAAAAAAGAGGCTGTCGTAACGCACCCCCCTAGCCATTTCTCTGGCTTTGGTGCGTTCAAATTTGGTCTGGCAACTGAAACTTCCTCCAGCCAAAATGCCCAATAGGACCAAGCATAACAATTGCTTCAAGATGCGTTTCATATGTGCTAATCTATTTTTAGTGCGCTACAACCACTTCCAAACTGGCATTGTTGCGGGCAGCCAAGATCCATTTTTTGCCTGCTACGTTCAAGGTTTTCAAATCGCGGATTTGCCCGTCTACGCTAAAACCCGATTCCTTGGCCGGGACGACCTGAAAATTGCCTTTGCCACTGCCTTTCAAAAATAAACCATAACTGGCCGCGTAGGAGCCTGTTTCTGGTTTGCCGTAATGGAAGTTTCCACCCAAGAGCAAATCAGTTTTCCCATCACGGTCAAAATCCTGGGTCAGGATGCCATAAACAGGGGCCATTTGTGCCGCTTTGGGCAAATTTTGGAGGGCAAAGATACCTTTTCCATTGTTAATGCCAAGCGCAGATTGGGTGGAAAAAACGCGGCCATAAAGATTCGTTTTTCGCACCCCTGAGCCCAGCACATCTTCAATGCTTTTGCCTTGATAATCACTGTGTTTGATGTAGGTTTTGCGCAAACCTGGCACTTGTTTCAGCACATCGGGCAAAAGCGCAATGGGGCACATGCGACCATCCATGTTGATGCAAAAAAATGGGTCCATTGAGCCATTGGCGTCAAAGTCGCCGACGATCAACTCTGCGGGTTTTTCCGGGCTGGCGTAAATGCGGTGATTGAGGCCCAAATTGCCCAAAACAAGGTCTTGGTCGCCGTCGCCATCCAGGTCAGCAGCCTTGACGACATTCCAAAAGCCTTCAGACTTGGGCAAGTTCTCAGGTTTGAGTTGGCCTTTTTCATTGCGCCAAATGGTGAGGGGCAACCACTCCCCTACTGTCACCAGATCGAGGTCGCGGTCGCGGTCCACGTCCAGCCATTCGGCGTCGGTGAAGCGGCCAAAGGTCTTCATGGCGGGGGCAAATTGGGCACTTTTCTCCGTAAAATGCCCCTTCCCATCGTTTTGCAGCAAATAGCCATTGGCAGGAATACCATATTGTGCGGCTTGGCCGCGGATGCCTACAAAAAGGTCTTGGTCGCCATCGCCGTCAAAATCTCCAGCCGCCACGCAAGCACTGTTTTCAAACTGAAAAGTAGGCAAAGGTTGGTTGGAACGCGAAAACTGGCCCCGGCCATCATTGAGGTACAAGCGGTCCATCAATTCCGTGGAGTTGCTGCCGAATTCAGAGCCCCCACTGCAAACATACAGGTCCAGGTCACGATCTCCGTCCGCGTCAAAAAACACGGCATCGGTATCTTCACAAGCCTGATCGGCTTCCAAGGCGGCTTGCTTTGTGGGGTTAAATCCATTACCATTTTGGACAAAAATCATCCCAGCCTGGCCAGCCGCCCCACCGATGAATACGTCTTCGCGGCCATCGCCATTCACATCCCCCGTTACCAAACGAGGTCCTTCTGCGGAATACATTTGAAAAATCAGGCGCTCGCGGTCAAAGTCTGAATATTCGTTCTCGCGGTGCGAAAATTGCAGATCCGTATTTTTTTGAGGCACGAAAATGCCATTATTTGTTCCAACGGCCAAAGTTTGCACTGCTTCCCTTGCCGCTGATTGCTTTAAAGTCAATTTTTGATTGATCTTTACATTTGCCAGCTTGCTGCATTTGCCATTGGGCCAATTCACAATCAAGGAGTCAATTTTTTGAATTTTACCCAAACCAAAAGTCAGGCGGTAATCCACACTCGACTCAAAACCCCGCATCGGGAACAATTCTTGAAAAAACACCTGCCCTTGGGCCTTGAGCATCACTTGGCTGCCGATTGCGAAAGGGTTTTTTTCCTCTCCTTCCAGGTTCAAGGAAAGGTAATTGGCCTGGTTTTTGGCAAAAGTTTCGGCGTTGTTGCGGTACACAAAAGCTTCTGCGTTGATGTTATTGACCACCAAGTCGAGGTCGCCGTCCTGGTCGAGATCACCATAGGCCGAGCCGTTGGAAAAACTGGGCTGGCCCAGGCCCCATTCAGCAGCTTTATTGGCAAAATCCAAATTCCCCAGGTTGGCAAAAGCATAATTTGGAATCGCTTGCGAAGGCATGGCGTCCACCATTTTGGTGATCACGCCTTTTTGCTTTTTCATCAATGCTTGCACTTGGCTCGGATCGGAGTAAAAATTGATGTAATCCTGGTCGTTGAGGTCGCGCAGCAAGCCATTGGCCACAAAAATATCCTTTTGCCCATTGTTGTCTAGGTCGCAAATGAGCGCTCCCCAACTCCAATCGGTGGCATGTACCCCTGCCATGCGGCCAATTTCGCTGAAGGTGCCATTCCCGTTGTTGAGTTGCAGTACATTGCGGTTGAACTGGCGGTAGTAGCCGTTTTTGAGGTTGGAATGGTACTTGTTCCAGTCTTCAAAGGCCGTTTTGGTCTTCATGCGGTCATCCGATTCAGGGAGCATGTCGGTGACAAAGATTTCTGGGTAGCCGTCGTTGTTCAGGTCGGCCATGTCAGCGCCCATTGAGCTGAAGCTGATTTCCTGGATTTGTGCTTCGAGTACTTCTTTGAACGTGCCGTTTTGTTGGTTGAGGTAGAGGTAGTCTTTTTCAAAAAAATCATTGGATACGTACAGGTCCGGCCAGCCATCGCGGTTAACGTCCCCCACCGTTACGCCCAAGCCAAAGCCAATCGAGCTGCCGTAAATGCCCGCCGCTTCGCTGACATCGGTGAATTTTTGGCCGTCGTTGCGGTAGAGTTTATTGCCACCCTCTGGGTCGCGGATTTTACGCTGGTCTTTGCGCAGGTCGTAATTGCCCACTGGGCGGGTCGAGTTGTTGAGGAGATAGCAATCTAGATCGCCGTCGCGGTCATAGTCAAAAAAAGCGGCGTGGGTAGAAAGGCCCAGGTCAGCCAGGCCATATTCGCGGGCTTTTTCCGAAAAAGTCCCATTTTTATTGTTGATGAAAAGTTCGTTGTTGCGGCGTTTGCCTTCGGGTTTACCCGATTTGCAAACGTAAATGTCCAGCCAACCATCGCCATTCACGTCGGCCATGGCTACACCTGAGGACCAAACGTCTTCCGTAGCGAGGCCTGCTTTTTCGGTGATGTCTTCAAACTGGAGGTTTCCTTTGTTGAGGTACAGTTTATTGCTGCGCATATTGGCGCAAAAAAACACATCGGGCAAGCCATCGTTGTTGATGTCGCCGATGCCTACCCCACCGCCGTTGAAAAAATTGCGGAAAGTGTAGGGGTTGTAGTCTTCGGTGTATTCGATGTCGTTGCGAAAGGTGATGCCCGTTTGTTTTCCAGGCAAAAGGCTGAAGAGTTGTTCGTCTGGGCTGGCGACTTTGCTTCCACAGCCTTGCAAACACGCGATAATCAAATACAGCCACAACAGCTTTTCAGCAGTTTTCAACACAGATGTTTTTTAAAATAGCGAATATATGATAAAAAAACCTTGGGGAATTGAGCCAAAATAGTCAACGCCATGTTGGAAATCTGTGAAAATCAGTTTCATCCGTGTCATCCGTGTTCCCAACTGCATCGCGTAGCGATGTATGGCGTAGCGATGTATGGCGTAGCCAGTTTATAACGAATTATCTATGGCTCCCAAGTCCCCAAAAATTCAGAAAGCAAGCGCCTTTTACCGACGCTTGCTTTCCTATTCTGATTACCGTTCAACTACCGAAACAATCAACTTCTCAAGGTTTTTTTGATCAGTAGTTGTGACGCAGCCTGATTAATAGCAGGGGTTCTGCTTCAGGTTAGCGTTGGCGTTGATCTGGGCACGTGGGATTGGCCAAATCTCCTTACACTTCTCAGAAGCTGGTTTGAACGCCCAAGTTTTGGCCCAAGCTCCGAAGCGGATTTGGTCCTGGCGGCGCCAGCCTTCGTAGAACATTTCACGACCGCGTTCTGCCAAGAAATTGTCAGAAGTCAATGCAGTGAAAGGAGCAACACCTGCACGAGCGCGGATTTGGTTCACCAGTGCCAAGGCAGCAGCATCACCAGCACTCTTGCGCCACAGACCTTCTGCTTTCGTAAGCAGGATGTCAGAGTAGCGGAAGATTGGGAAGTCCGTGTTCAAGTTTGGTGTAGCGCCCAATGGGAATTCAAACTTACCTACGCGTGCGCCAGCCTGGCGGAAGCAGTTAGGGAAGTGAGCATTGATTTCAGGCGTGAAAACCAGCGGTTTGCCACCTGGATCATCCGCAGAATCATCATTGATTGGTGTACGGCCATCGTCATCGAACTGTGGACCTGCGTGGAAGTTGCCACGAATCTGCTGGTTACCAGAAACCCCTTTGCGAAGGTCAGTGTTTTCATACGACTCATAGAACTCCTGCAGGGTGCAATAACCGTTCCAAGGCTGGTCGGTCAGGTTGAAGGTAGCTTGGCTACCATAGTGCAGGGTCATTTGAGGCATGTTGAAACCACCCGCAAACACTTGGTCGTAAGGAATCACAAAAATGTTTTCCTTAGAAGCCGCATTGTTGGCGTTGAAGTTGGCAAAATAGTTGCCTTCCAAAGCATAGTTGTTCGAGTTGATGATCTCGTCAGCAGCAGCAATGGCCTTGTCCCACTGAGGAGTACCCGTGTACACACCAGCATTCAAGTACAACTTAGCTTGGATGGCCTTACCAGCCCAGTAGTTTACGCGAGCGTAAGTAGCCAGGTTTTTGTCTTTTGTCAAGAGTGGAACGTTGTCGTTCAATTCTTTTTCTACAAAAGCATACACCTCAGCACGGGTTTTGGTTGCAGGCTTGAAGTCAGCAGGTACGTCAAAGCGGTCCACGATGGGAACGTTTCCGAAAGAGTCCAGCAACCAGAAGTACCACAAGCCACGCAGTACTTTCAACTCAGCGATGAAAGGGCGGGCCAAAGAAGCATCAACCTTACCTTCACCAATCAGTTTTTCGAAGGTAAAGATCAAACGGTTACAAGTGTTCACCCCTCCAAACAAGAAGTTCCAGGAGTTGGTCACACAGTCGTCGTTTGGATTGTATTCGTGGCGGTGGGCACGAAGCCACTGGCCGCCGTCAAACCAGTCACCACCACGCTGGGGGATCATGATTTCGTCAGAAGAAACCTCTTGGGTCGACAGGTAATTACCATGGTTCAGAAACCCATAAAGGTTGGTGTAAGCTGCACCCAGGGCCGCGATGAATTCGTCGTTGTTTTTGAAGAAATCATCGGTCTTTACCGAGCTGTAGACGTTCTCGTCCAAGTCGGAGCAGGACTGGTTGAAAGCGATCACGAAAAGACCCACAAATAGGGCCTTAATCATATATTTTTTCATGATTGCAATTGGTTTTGTAATCTAAGTTTAACAGATTTTTGAACATTCAAATTTACCACTTTGTACATTATGAAAATGTCGCAAAGTTTTCAATTGATACTGAAAGTTCAAAATCCGTGAAGAAATTTGCCTTTCTGGCGAAGTGTAAAGCGAACTCAACGCAGCGCCAGAAAGACTTATCCATGATTAGAGGCCAACACGAATACCCAAAGTCAGGTTGCGCTGCATAAATGGCGTGTTACGGCGGTCGATACCAGGAGACAAAATTGCACCTGAACCACCTTGTTCGCTATCTTGGAAGCGTACCTCTGGATCAGATCCAGTGTAACCAGTCAATACAAACAAGTTTTGACCAGAAACATACAGGTTCACGCTGCGAACAGCTGCACCCGATGGCATGTCAAAGTTGTAACCAATGGTAGCGTTGTCCAACTTCAGGAAAGAAGCATTTTCTACCTGGTGGCTAGAGAATTTCGCGCCGTCAGTCAACTTAGGGTTGAAGTACTTGCTGTTCACACGGTTCCAGGTCATGGTATTCACTGGTTCGTAGAAAATACGGTAAGAGTTCACCAAGTCATGGCCAAATACCCCACGGAAGAACAAGTTCACGTCGAACTTGCCAATGCGCAAGTTGTTGCCAAAACCCAATTCGATGTCAGGCAAGCCAGAACCGATTACTTTCTGGTCGTCTGGGCAATCGCAATACTTGCCATCGCCATTCAGGTCTTCAAACTGCCAAGTACCATTTTCAGCTACGCCACGGTAAACTGGACCATAAATCTGACCCAAAGGCTGACCGTCCGCAACGTAAATCATGTTATTGTTGTTCAAACCAGGTGAACCAACGTTGGCCAAGAAGCGTTCCTTACCCAAGTCAAAATCTTCGTTAGACAAAGAGATCAGCTTGAAGGTAGTGTAATAGGTAGTAGCAAGATTGACGTCATAAGAGAATTTATCTTTCTTCAAAACAGGGAAGTTCAAGGCCAATTCGATACCCGAAGATTCCAGTTCACCTACGTTAACCAAAGTATTGGGTACGAGGTTGGGTGGAACGGGTACTGGTGCGTTGAACAACAAGTCCTGCGTGTTGCGATTGAAGTATTCCAAAGAACCGTTCAACTTGTAATTCAGAGCCGCGAAGTCGAAACCTACGGTGAAGTCAGCAGTACGCTCCCACTTGAGGTTTGGGTTCGGGTTTGACTGTGGGCCATAGCTGGGTACAAACTGCCCGTTGTAGAAGAAGCGACCACCGGGGCCAACCAATTCCTGAGACAAGTTGGATTGAGGAGGCAAGTTACCTGCTACACCATAAGCCAAGCGGAATTTCAGGTTGTCCACAAAAGACAAACCAAAAGCTTTGGTCAGGTCAGCACCAGCAGAGATACCAGGGAATACTGCGTATTTGTTGCCTTCGCCAAAGCGAGAGTTACCTTCGCGGCGCACACTAGCCATCATGAAGTAGGTGTCGTCGAAGTTCAGGTTCAAGCGACCGAAAACAGCAACGTTTTCGAAGTCGCTTTTACCACTACCACCACCTGCCAAACCAAGTGGCAAGCCCAAACCTGAGCCAATATTATTGTAGCCGGTTACGTCGGTCAAGAAACGGTTATTGCTAAAGCCAAAACCTTCGTTGCCTTGGTACTGGTATTCATAACCACCCGTTACTTTCAGGTCCAATTTGCCCAAATCCTTGGCATAGGTTCCCGTAAAGGTAGCCTGGTGGGTATTTTGCTTGCTGTAGTTAACGTTCCCGTTGCCTTGGTTTCCAAAACCACCACCTGCACGTGAAGTACGGTTGCTGTAAAAGCCAGTGTTGTTTTGATCACGCTGCTGTGCATACAAAGCGCTCAAAGTAAAGCCTTTGAATAGGTCATAGTCAGCCTGGAAGCTGATTTGAACCTCGCTGTAATCACCCTCGCTTACGTTTTGATTGGCAATTGAAACCGGGTTGTTGTAGTCGAACAAGTCCTCTTCAAAGTAGCCGCCCCAACGTGCATCAGCAGGATTGCTTGACAAAACTGGTGCAGTTGGATTGTACAGCAAACCAAACTTTAAAACTTCACCTGGGCTGAATTGGCGACGACCATTGGTCAATGCCAAGTTGGTAGCCAAGCGCAGTTTGCCGTTCAATGCATTCTGGAACAAGTTCAAACGAGCGTTCAGTGATTTGAGGCCAGTGTTAACTTGGATGTTTTGCAAGTCACGGTAGTTTACTGAAGCACGGTAGCCGCCATTTTTGGTACCACCACCTACTGAAACGTTGTGGACCTGGGAGATCGCATTGCGAGTAACTTGATCCAACCAGTTGGTTTCGCTGCCATTGTCACGCCAGCCCAATTTGTTGGTACCAAGGCCAGCGCCCAAGGTACGCCATTCGCCAGCAGTCATCATTGGTACATCACGCAAGCGAGTATCCGAAGATACATAGCTGTTGTAGTCCACCGTAGTTTTACCAGCTGCACCTTTTTTAGTGGTAATCAGGATGGCACCAGATGCACCACGCGTTCCATAAATGGAAGCAGCAGATGCATCTTTCAGTACAGTCATGCTTTCGATGTCATTGGGGTCAACGGTGTTTAAACTACCACCGATGATACCATCAATTACTACCAGCGGAGAGGTGTTTGCTCCCAAAGTTGACAAACCACGCAAACGAATGGTGAAGTTTGAGTTTACATCACCACCGGGGCGAGTAATAGACAAACCAGCTACCTTTCCTTGCAATAGTTGCGCAGGGCTGTTCACGTTACCACGGTTGAAGTTTTCGTTCTTGATCGTGACGATCGAGCTCGTTACTTCACGTGCTTTTTGTGAACCGTAACCCGTTACCACTACCTCGTCCAGCAATTGGCCAGCAGCCAATTGGATGTCGAGGGTAGTTTCAGAACCCAAAGTGATGCGCTGAGTGGTGTAACCAGTGTAGGAGAATTCAATTTCCGTCGATCCAGCTGGTACTTCCAGGGTATAAGATCCGTCAAAGTCCGTGATGGTACCTGATCCAGTGCCCACAACCAAAATGTTGGCACCGATCAGTCCTTCTCCGGTGGCTTTGTCGGTAATTTTACCTGTAAGCGTACGCTGAGCGAAGGCAAAGTTGCAGAGTAGCGCTGCAACTGCTACGAGTACATACCTCGAGCAATAGCCGACTCTAAGTTTCATACATTATTCAAGTTTTGTTAAAAAAATTGTGCTCAAAAGTATTAATCCCTTCACATGGAAGTGAGAAATTTCAAATTTCAAAACGCATGTAGGACTTTGGACTTTTCTCACTGAACCGAAAGATACTAGGAAAGTCACCATTATCCTTTTGCGTAAAGTAGCTTACTGAAAATATTTTGCTCTGATCGAAAAATTAACCGGATATGTTTGCTCTTTGGGATTAGGAAAGGCCACATGTGAGGGCCCGCACGCTGTTTGAATGGGCGTAAAAGTCTAAAATAAGTTCGAGAAAACCAAGTAACAGCAAAAAGTTTTTCGTGAAATGTCGTTTAACCAAATTATATTGTGTATTGTTATTTCACAAAACTGTTCGCGTAAGTACTGGAAAACATCAATTTATGCCATTTGTCAGACTCTTTTGGCATCAAATGGGGTTTTTACAAGCTTATTGCAGTACAATTGCCGGCACAAAACCTGTACAACCAAAACCTGAGCTCGTTGTTGATTAATAAGGGTCAAACAGGTAATGCTGTTGCCCCCATTCCCGCACTTACTTGCTATGAAACCTAATCACACCCTATGCGCCCTGTTTTTGTGCCTGAGCATCAACTGGGGTAGCACGCAAAACATCAACGACATCACCTTTCTCAACCATGAGTACCAGGTTGATATCCCTTTTGAGTACGAGAACAATTTCATCGTGCTGCAAGTCATGTTCAATGATTTATTGCCACTCAAATTCATTTTTGACACTGGAGCTGAAAACACCATACTTACCAAGCGTGAAATCACGGATATTCTCCGGGTCGATTACCAAAAACGTTTTACTATTTATGGGGCTGATCTCAGCCAAACCTTGTACGCTTACCTGGCCCGGGGCATCAACCTGCGCATCGGGGAAGTCAGGGCAACCCAAAGGGCGATCCTGGTTTTAGAGGAGGACTACTTTAAATTTGACGAATTTTCGGGAGTAGAAATTCACGGGATCCTGGGGGCTGATTTTTTTCGCCGCTTTGTGGTCAAAATCAATTATTACAAGCAAGTCATCACCCTTATTGACCCTGAGCATTTTCGCGGCCCCAAAGGCAAGTTCGATGTACTTGACCTGGAATTGAAACGCAGCAAGCCCTACTTGATGACCAATACTACCCTATCGAGCGACACCTCGGTCATGACCAAATTATTGCTGGATACTGGAGCAAGCCTGCCTTTGTTGTTGTACAGTGATACCCACCCTGATCTCAAGCCCCCCAGCAATGTGATCCGCAGCACATTGGGTCGCGGTCTTGGTGGGATTATCTATGGCTATTTGGGACGAGTCAAGTCGATGGACATCCAAAACTTCAAATTCCAGGAGATCATCACCAATTTTCAGGAGGCTCCGATCCTGGATGATACTACTTACATGAACGATCGAAACGGGATCATTGGCAATCAATTGCTCGATCGCTTCACCATATATATAGACTACATTCGGGAAAAACTCTACCTTCAACCCAATCCATATTACAAAGAAGAATTTAGGTTCGACCGTTCAGGTTTGGTCATTACTGCTTCCGGGCCCAATCTTGGTCGATTTATGGTGCTTGATGTAGTCCCGAAAAGCCCTGTAGCAGAAGCTGGTGTGCTGCCCAACGATGAGCTCCTTAAAATCAATGGCTTGGGTTGCCGTGGTTTAAAGTTGCCCGATGTGATGGGCAAATTTGAAAAGAAAGTGGGCAAAAAAATGCGGGTAATGGTCCTGAGAAATGGCCAGAAGCTCAATTTGGAGTTCGTTTTGAGGGATTTGATTTAAAAACACGATCAATTTCCCTCATTTTCTTTGGTAAATGAAAACAATATATCTATCTTTGCGCCCTAATTTTATAACCTGTAAAAGGAATTGTCATGTTTGCAATCGTAACGATAGCTGGTCAACAGTTCAAAGTTGAGGAAGGCAAGACGCTCTTCGTCCACCAGCTAGCCGCTAATGCAGGCGATTCCGTTTCGTTCGATCAGGTCAATCTGATCGACAACAACGGCGCCGTGCAAGTAGGCAAGCCATTCGTAGGCTCTGCCAAAGTGAGTGCAACCGTCATCAGCCACGACAAGGGCGATAAGGTGATCGTGTTCAAAAAGAAGAGACGTAAAGGCTACCGCGTGAAAAACGGTCACCGCCAATCTTTTACCAGAATTAAGATCGATAGCATCATCGCTTAATCTGGCATCAATCGCATTGTTAATTCAAGGGAATCGCCTCCGGGCTTCCTACCAAAAAACAAATCGTCATGGCACACAAGAAAGGCGTCGGTAGTTCCGATAACGGACGGGACAGTAAAAGTAAGCGCTTGGGCGTAAAACTGTTCGGTGGCCAATACACCAAAGCCGGAAATATCCTGGTTCGTCAGCGTGGAACACGGTTCCATGCGGGCGAAAATGTCTATATGGGAAGAGATTTTACCCTCCATGCATCAATTGAAGGCACGGTAGTATTTTCTAAATCCAAAAATGATCGTAGATTTGTCAGTGTTCAGCCATTGGAAGTAATCGAGAAGGTCGCTAAAGCTGCGCCAAAGGCCAAGCCTGCCGCAGTCGCTGCCCCTACAAAAGAAACTCCAGTGAAGGAAGTAGCCGCAGAAACGCCTGTGGAGGCTCCAGTTGCTGAAGAAGCTGCACCAGCTCCAAAAGCCAGCAAGTCGGCTAGTATCACTCTGCCTTCTGGCAAGAAGATCAAACAAGACGACTTGAAAGTAGTGGAAGGCATCGGTCCAAAGATCGAAGAACTGTTCCATGCTGCCGGCATCAAAACTTGGGCTGAATTGGCTACGGCCAGCGTCGAAACCATGGAGGCTATCCTGGAAGAAGCTGGTCCTCGTTTCCGCATGCACGACCCAGCTACCTGGGCCAAACAAGCAGAAATGTGCAACAATGGCCAATGGGCAGAGCTGGAAACCTATCAGGATGAACTGAAAGGTGGCAAAGAGGAATAATCTCCTCCATTCCAAGTTTTAGTTTTCATAGCTTTATATTTTGAGCCCTGCTTATGTAAATAGGCAGGGCTTTTCTTTGTAAGTTGAACGGTTTAGGGTTGAAATGTTGAAGAGAGGACTTGATAACTGCGTTTGAAAACTCATATTTTTGGTGTGCTAACTTTTCAATCCTCCAACATTTCAACACTTCAACTTTTGTACATGGATATCAGCCTCAATAAATACATCAGTGAAACGGGCATTTGCTCGCGCCGCGAAGCTGACAAGCTCATCGAGGCTGGTCGGGTCATGCTCAATGGTCAAGTAGCAGCCAAAGGCAATCGGGTAACTGAAGGCGATCAGGTCTTGCTCGACGGCAAGCCGCTGCGCCAAAAACCAAAGGCTTTTTACATTGCTTTTCACAAGCCCAAAGGGGTAACTTCCACTACCGACCTCAAAGATCCTGATAACATAGTAGATTTCATTCGCCATCCAGAACGTATTTTCCCGGTAGGTCGCCTAGACAAGGACTCGGAGGGCTTGATTTTTTTGACCAACGATGGGGACATTGTCAACAAAATCCTCAGGGCTAACAATGCGCATGAAAAAGAATACATTGTAGTAGTAAACAAACCTCTTGCCCCTGATTTTGCCAAACGCATGAGCAACGGCATACCGATTTTGGGTACAATAACCAGAAAATGTACGGTAGAGGTGAAAGGGCAAAAACTATTTCGCATTACCTTGACCCAAGGTTTGAACCGCCAAATCCGGCGCATGTGCGAGTACCTGGGCTACGAGGTGATAAAATTGAAACGTGTACGGGTCATGCACATCCGACTAGAAGATTTGCCCCTAGGCCGTTGGCGCTATTTCACCAAAGAAGAAGTAGTAACGATGGATCGCCTGATCGCCGATTCAGTGCATACTGAGGATGCTTCTTCTGACGAAAAGAAGTAGTCTATTCGTTCAGTTTTGCACCTGCGCAAACAAGTCCAATTGCATCAGCAACTTGTTTTCTAAACCACGCACCTCAAAAGCGACAGCGGGTTTGGAACCATCCCAATTGAACTTGAGCAAGCCAAAATTGCGCTCATTGATCAATTTCCCCTTGCGGTATTGGTTTCCTTCGGTATTCACCCCATCATAAGCGTGGGTAAGGCCACTTGACGTACAATCGTAAAGTAGGTAAGGCAGACCAGGTATTTGGATTTGTGAAACTTCTGCAATGTGGCGGTCACCACTAATTAAGAGCGTTTGAGCTGGTTTGATTCGCCCTAAAAGGTCGAAAAGACGCTGGCGAGCTTTGGGAAAATTACCCCATTTTTCGAAGCCTTGCTCTACATTAATAAACTGGATGCCGCAGGCAATGATGTGTACCTAGGCATCACTGTTCAACAATTCTTTTTCTAACCAACCCCATTGTGCTTCTCCCAAGATGTCCCCATCTTTATTGGCAAAATAGCGTGGGCTTTTATCAGGATTGGCTACTAATTCATCGCGAAAATAACGGGCATCCAGCAGCAATAACTTTATTTTCTGCCCGAGTGGGCCCATGGAATACGATTGATAGGCACCTTCGTGGGCCCAAACCAGATTGTTGAGTGGTACATCCAAAAACTCCAACATCAAATCGCGGCTTTGCTTTTTGAAAACGTAGCCTTTACCTCCGTCGTTTTGGCCATAATCGTGGTCATCCCAGATGCCAATGACCGAAGCCATTCCGCGCAATCGCTGGTAACCAGGTTCAATTTTGACTTTAGCATATTTGGATGCGAGGAACTGCATGTCCTCGGTGTCACAATATACATTGTCACCCAACCAAACCCAGACGTCCGGTTGATTTTCAACGATGGTGTTCCACATGTTTTGGTCTCTTTCCTGGTCATTGCAAGAGCCGAAGGCCAAAGTGGTCACTTTCCGCTGAAAATCAACCGGACTGCGGTAAAGACTTTCAAAAAGGAAATTATTGGAGTGATTTGACAGGTTCATCGAACCCTGAGCAAACAACTGAATAGAAAGAAGTACTACCAGTGGGAGGATGGCTAACTTTTGCATTACAGTCTATTGATGGCTTCTGTGTGAAAAAAGTAAACCTGAATAGGCAAAGGAAACCATTTAGCTGTCCTCAAGAGTTTTTGGGTAGGCGTGAAGTATTACAAAAGGATATGTAAAAAAAGTCAAGATGTGTTCTAAAGTCAAAACGTTGTGTTCTAATGTTGGTGTCCAGTGTAGTTCTATTTTGCAAAGGCTTAACTTGTTCACATTTTGACCAAAAAGACCGCTTTTCCGTGATCCTTCACTTCTTTTTGTGAAAATAGCGCCTGCTACCCACAAAATGAAAGCTCAGCTGACGAGAAACCGTCATTTTTTTGAATCGAAACTACTTTGGCTAAGTTTTTACCTATTTTTGCAGGTCTTCCAGTCCATTGAAGAGCTCATCGTGAGACAATTCGTTCAGTGCTTTACCTAGTTTGACTGCAACGCTTACAAATGTATCTACCCTACTCAAATGTGTAGTGATTTTTACATCAACGAGCTCAATTTCAGCCTTTTTAGCGCTTTTCTCCGGTTTTTTGGTTTCGTCTTTTTCGGTCATTTCAAGAAATCATTGGGATAAACCAAGCCAATGTGTCGACGAATCTCGTCTAAACTCTCCATCATGGTTTGTGAAAATGCAAGCGGTAAAGCTGGACTTTCCTTTAATCCCTGGCGAATACATCTCATCACCTCAGCGGCTTCATAATGATAACCAAAGCCAGGGCTGTCAAACTGCGTCACTTGTGGGCGTTCTCCTTCTTGTAAAATTGACACCTTGCAAGGCTCGTGAAAACGGCTGTGCATCAATATCGTGCCTTTGCTGCCATAGAGGTAAGCCTCGGTTTTGGTTCCCATGCGAATGCTGGCGTGCAAGTGCGAAAGTACATTGCCCTCGTGTCTCAGGATAATGGCTGTATCCTCATCCACACCAGTAGGCCCCAAGTAAGCTTTGGCTATGATTTCTTCTGGTTTGCCCAAAAACAACATAGCCAGAAAAAGCGGATAAACGCCAATGTCGAGCAAGGCACCACCGGCCAATTGAGGGTCGAACAAGCGGCTACTGGGATCAAAAACTGGTTTGAAGCCAAAATCGGCTTTCAAACCAACAACATCGCCGATCGTGCCTTTGTCGATTTCATTTTGTACAGACAATGTGCTGGGTAAAAATCTTGTCCAAAAGGCTTCCATCAAAAAAGTACCGTGCTTACGAGCAGCAGCGATCATACGGTCTGATTCATGGGCATTGACGGCAAAAGCTTTTTCACACAAAACTGGTATCCCCGCCTGCATACACATGATCGTATTTTCGGCGTGCGAAGAGTGAGGAGTGGCTACATAAACCGCATGTAGGTCCGGGCAATTCACGATTTCTTCGTAAGTGCCATAAGCATGAGTCACTTGGTATTGTTTCCCAAATTCCTGCGCTCGCCCCAAGTCCCGCGCCGCTACTGCGTGTAGGCGTGCGCCGGGAATATATTTTAAATCTTGGGCAAACTTGTGCGCAATACGCCCCAGGCCGATAATGCCCCAATTAAAGGATTGTTCCATAAAGAGGATGTTTAAATTTAGGATTGTAGACCAAAATGAGCACGTTTTTGTCCAAGCAAAGCGCAAAAAGCGAAGTTATGCAGTGCATAATGAGCATTTTTGGAACACCCTTTCTAAATAGTAATGGGCGGAATGGGGCCATTTAAGGCCAATTAAAAAATTTCAAACATACTCTGAACTACTTGTCTAAAAGGTCTAAAACAGCCGCAGTCATGGCTTTTACGCCTGTGTTGATAGAGGCAGGCTCAGGTGCAAACCGTGAGGAATGCAGGGGCGGCAATTGGATTTTGCCCTCAGCAGCAGCGGCAGCTTTATCGGGAGCAATGGTGCCTAACCAAAATAGAAAAATTGGAATTTTGTGCTCCGTGCGGCCAAACATGGCGAAGTCCTCTCCTGCCATTGAGGGTTCTACTTCCTTTACGTTATCTACGCCAAGGGTTTTTTCAAAAACTTTTACTACCCTTTCGGTCAGTGCCGGATTGTTGTAGGTAGAAGGGGTGTCTTCTGGACGCAAATAAACTTTGGGGTATTTGTCTTCGGGCAAACCTGCTGCAATGGCCTCGCCCCGACAAATGCGCTTGATTTTTTCGATGATGTCCTGCCTTACCTTGTCTGAATAAGAACGCATGGTCAGTTGCAATTGTACTTCGTTGGGGATGACGTTGCCTTTTGCACCACCGTGCACTGCGCCAACGGTCACTACCGCTGGCTCGAGGGGTGAGGTTTCACGGCTGACGATGGTTTGTAAAGTTGTAATGATCCTCGCCGACAACACAATCGGGTCGATGGTGGTCTGTGGATAAGCACCATGCCCCCCTTGTCCATAAACGGTAATGTCCATAAAATCGACATTCGCTAGGGTGTACTCTTTGCGATACCCTATTTTGCCCACGGGCAAGCTGGGGCTTACATGCAAAGCCAAGGCATAATCGGGTTTCGGGAATTTTTCAAACAAGCCCTCTTTGAGCATTGCTTTGGCCCCACCACTGCGCTCTTCAGCGGGCTGACCGATGAAGACGATGGTGCCCTTCCAGCGGCTTTTCTGCTTGGCCAGGGCGCGGGCTGCTCCGGTCCATACGGTCATGTGTACATCGTGGCCGCAAGCGTGCATCACGCCAACCGTTGCACCGGTTTCGTCTTTGGTGGTCACGGTACTCGAATAGGTTTTACCCGTTTCCTCTACAATTGGCAGGGCATCCATGTCGGCTCGAACCATGACTGTTGGCCCAGACCCATTTTTCAAAACCGCCACAATGCCGTTTCCTCCAAACTTCTCTGTTACTTCATAGCCTACACTCCTCAACTCCTGGGCCAGGCGTTTGGCGGTTTGTACTTCGTAAAACGACAACTCAGGGTTGCGGTGCAGGTGCAAGTACAATTGCTCCAGGTAAGGATAATCCGGATCGTTATTGATATTGACCACTGGAACCTGGGCGAACAGCCCCAACTGTAGTAGGATACATGTATATAAGGTAGAAAAAAACTTGTTCATTGGCTTCTACATGTTTAGCTGAAAATATTATGAACATGTTTAAACATTGGAAGTTTTGGCAGAAAACGTAGCAAGTTTTGGCTAATCGAGGCAGGAAAAGGAGTTATGCAGCGCATAATGGGCATTTTCCTAACGAAGAGTAGGCGTAATTGGACCGTTTTATGACAAACAAAAAAAATTTAAACATGCTCTAAAAAATCATTTGGCGAATGTGCCCAATAATATCAGGAAAAAAGGCGTGGAAATCCTTTTCCAACGCTACTTCTTGAGCCTTCAGGTTTTCAACAGCTCCATCCAAGTGTTCGGGTTGAGAAACGCGCTGCCGCATCCGCAGCAAGGTGTAGTCCAAACCCTCGTACTGGCCATAACTGCGGAGCCAATTGTGCTCAACCATGCCGCGCACCCTTTTTTGCATTACCGGGTTCATCACTTTGATGTGATCGAACAAAGCAGCATAACAGGTATCGCAAAAATCTTGCAAAGGCTGATCGCCGTAGCGGTCCCAGTGGCGAATAAGAAAAAAATCGTAAAAAATGTCCACCAGAACAGGTGCATACTTGTGGTGCTGACTGTACAACAACCTTGCGCTGTGAAGCACCGCCGGATGCTCATCAGTGAAGGTGTCTATTTCTCGGTGCAAAGCGACTCCACGTTGCAAATCGGGTGGCAAACCTTCAGTGGCACGTTTGTCCATGAAATCAGCCAGAAAATTGCCCGCCATCACAGCGGAGTCTTGACCAGAAAGGTAAAAATGGGCGAAGAAGTTCAAGTTAGAAATTTGGAACAAGGTAAGGAGAATGTTGCAGGCTTGAAAACCATATCAATAAATACCTTCTACTCTTTTCTCCAATTGAGCTGGTAACATTTTTCAAGTTGGGTCATGTAAACACAGCTGGTAACCCAAAACTTTAAACCATGACCACTATTGCCAAATTCATTGCACTTTTTTTGTTCCTCGTATTCATCTCATTCCCCCTTGTTTTAAGTGCGCAACTTTACCAAGGTTTGCGCTACCAAGCAAGCATCGAAAAAGAATATAAGGTCAATAAAAAATTCCGCATCAACTTCGAACAGGAATTCCAGGCTACCCCAGAATTCAAAAAAAACTCAAAGCTTACTCGTACCAGGGACATTGACTTCAGTGAAATCGACTTCATTGACGATGATTTCCTGCCAAAAGGTTATGGTTTTGAAGGCAAAGACGATCGCGATGACGATGGTGATGGAAGCCCCAATGGCCTCGATGACGACGATGACAACGATGGAAGCAAGGACGATAAAGATGACGACGACGACAACGATGGCATCTCTGACGACATGGAAGACGATGATGATACCAGCAATGATGACGGAGATGACGGAGACGATGATGGGGATGACGATGACGACGACGATGACTTCATGGCTCCCTGGGAGAAGAGCAAGCCCTTTGCGAAGTCAAACGACCCGGTTTGGGGGCGTTTTGACCAACGAATGGGCTTGCGAGCTGCCAGTTCAGCCGCTTTTACTTATCAACTGAACAAAAGCTGGCGGGTACAAACGGGCTATACCTTGAACATTCGACCAGGGCGTGAAACCCATCGTCTTTTCACCGATTTGGTCTTCAACAAACGATTTTTTGACAAAAAATTCAACTTCAACTCCCGCTGGCGCTTGAACCACGATGGTGGCTTGGATGGGAGAAACGACCCAGAATTCATCATCCGCAGTTTTGCCAGTTGGCAGTTGCAATTTCGCCTGCGTGCTGAAACCTGGCGTCCCTTTGTCAATACCGATTTAGTTTATCGTTTCAAAAAAGGCGACAATGAGTTTCAACGCGCCCGGTTGAGCACGGGTGTTGATTTCGTGCCTTTTGGCCAGCACGCTTTCCGCTTGTCGATGGACTGGCAGCAGCGCTTCAATGTGAGCAAAAACGCCCAAGCCCTGACTTTTTCGCTGGGCTATGCGTTCAACTTGGATCAGAACTAAAAAGCAAATTGTCAAATATTGCGGGTCAAATGGTAACAGAGCTCTGGATCAGCAACTCTGGCTTTGGACCATATTTTATCGCCCAATGGCCATTGTGAGGATAGGGTAAAAAATCAGGACAGCATAAAGGACATTTTTCGAACACTAGAATGGCTAATTTGAGGTCACAAAGTTAGAAATGTAGTTTCAGTGCAGGAGTTGAAAAGTAGGCCTACTCTTCAACTCCTCCACCGCTAAATTACTCAACTCCTCCCCTACTACTTCATATACTTCGCCTTCACTGCCGCATAGCCTGGGAATTTCTTCCAGTGCCAATCCTCGATGATTTTGCCATCTTTGAACAGTAAGATACCGGGATTAGAGCGAACAATTGTTTTCAACAAAATATCGTCAGCGCGGATCATCAAATGGTCAAAGCCCGACTTGGCTTTGAAATCATCAATCTTGGCCGGATCATAAGGTGCAGTGATGCCATAAGTGATCACTTTGTCTTTCTTTGCGGCGTCCAGGGCTGGGTTGATCACAGTCTTCCAACGGTTCAAGTAATCCTCATCGTATATATAACTAGACTTGCTGATCTCACGGCTATTCAAGCGCTCAAAGACGCGGATGGAATCACCCTTGGGACCAGCTTGCATCTTGAAAACAGAATCTTGTACGGTTTCGGTGCTTGTTGGGCCTGCTTCACCATACAATTTATAGGCCACTACCATGAAGTGATAGCCTTTAATTTCCATCCAAAAATTGGTAAAATCACTGCCATCAGGGCCAGTCAGGCTGAAATCGCTGATTTTGGTTTTTTCCATGGTCGGCTCTGACTTGATTTGCTTGAGCTCAAACTTTTCTTCGGGGTATTTTTCGTACTCCTTCATGTATTGCTCAAACGGCAACTCGATGGTCTTACCGGTTTTGCGGTCAGTGATCTTATAAGCTGTGACAGTCACCTTGGACAGCGCATCCTCTTCCAGTTTTTTGCGTGCCACCACGTCTACGCCAGGCTTGAAGGGTCGGAAATTGATGCTTGGGATGTCCCAGATGAAGTTTTGGAAACAATAGAGCAAAAACCCAGCCGTAGCCAGGCCATTGATTATCGCACGGGTACCCCGACCAAACAACTGGTGCATTTTACGGAAGCGCAGCACAAAAATAAAGGCAGGAATAAGCAAGCAGATGTCTTTTAGAAAAGAAATCTTGGGTTTGAGTTTCAGAAAATCGCCGAAACAGCCACAGTCCGTAACTTGCATATTGGCCTCGTTGAAAGCACCCCATTTGCCAAAACTGAAAAAATTGGCATCAGGTGGCACATAACCCGTGAGGTAAGTAAACCCAGTAAGGACCGTGAAGAACAAAACCAACAACAAAAAGGCCCAAGCCGTAAAACGCCGTTGGGCTCCGATCATCAGCATAACTCCCAATAGGATTTCAAACACGATCATAAAAACCGAAAAACCATTGACATATTTCGTCAGAAACGGGAACAATGGTGCCAAAAATGAAGCATAAGTATCGGCAAAGATGCTCTCGAATTTGGCAAAATATTGCTCCATCTTGTAGGCTGTTCCAAGGGGGTCAACGGCTTTGACAAAACCAGAGAAAATGAACAAAGCACCACAAAAGTGTTGCAAAAAACTCAGCGGGAGGCTGATGACTTTTTTGAGTACAAATTGCGTAAGAGCGGTTAGCAGTACAGCTACAATGGCTACGTACAAAACTAGCGTAAAGATGGTCATGAGTTGGTGGTTTCTTCCAGTTTAATCAGTGCAAAAACAGCATAGTTCACAATATCCTGATAATTGGCGTCTAAACCTTCGGAAATGAGGGTTCGGCCCTCATTTTCTTCAATTTGTTTCACCCTCAACAATTTCATCAGGATCATATCGGTAATCGAGCTGACGCGCATGTCGCGCCAGGCCTCACCGTAATCGTGGTTCTTTTTTCCAAGCAAATTTTTAATATGGGCCACTTCGGCATCGAATAAATTCAGTGCTTCTTCCAAATCCAGCTGGTGATCACTTTGATTTTTTAGCTGGATCAAGGCCATGATGCTGTAATTGATGATGCCTTGGTACTCCCCACTGATCGGATCTTGAACCTTTTGCTCGCGGTTTTCCTCAATCGTACGGATCCGTTTGGCTTTGATGTACAGTTGATCCGTCAAGCTGCTGGGCCGTAGTATGCGCCAAGCAGTACCATAATCACGGGTTTTTTTCAAAAAAACTTCGCGACAATGGGTGAGAATAACATCAAAATGACTCAAGGTATCCACAATACAGCTTTTTTCAGGGGTAAAGATAAACAGGGAAGGGAAAAATGCAGTGTAAAATCAACTCGCCTGCTGTTAATGCTTTGTCAATGCAAAAGCTTAGTGCTTTATCCATGAGTTCTCCATCCGTTTCTTTGTTATTGCTTTCCTCCTGTCCTAATGCGAGCGCCCATCTTCTCAACTCCTCAACCTCTGGAAACTTCGGAAAAGTTTCTGTAATTGTGATTTTTGTAATAAACAGCATTGCTGGGGTGACGTTGACTGACCAACATTAGGGACCTACGGCCCCGCTAGCATGGTGTTTCTTGACCGCGAAGCGGGCCAATCCTCTAATTCTTTAAAATTCTTGTTTTGGTCAACGTCATGCATGTAATTCTGCAATTCTGTAATTTTGAAAATTCTGGTTCAGGCAAAAAATGTGGCTCAGACAAAAACACCCCGCCTGATTGTTGAGACCCCGTTCTCCTAAGTTTTCAGAAACCTCTCAACTCCGCAACTTTGCCCCCTTTTGTCACGAAAAAAAAGACCATAAGTCACCATTCTTTCAAAATGTGAAAAAATATATGTTAATTCAATAGCGTTGGCACTAAAATTAATGGGAGAGAAGCTTATATTTGTTGGTATAAAATTTTTCGCACCCATTCAGGTTAGAACCTTAATTACTTGCCTGTGAACATCCAACAAAAGTGGGCCAGGGAACTTTCTTCCCACCACACCAAGAATTTCGTCCCCTGTTTCCGGATTATTTTTTTCTAATCTTCGATGGTCGAACACTGACGGCTTGGGCTGGGCAACTGGCTTTGGCCGTGACTACGTTAAACATCTGTTATGGGCAACCATTATCTCAAAAACCTGATTTGGGTAACAAGCTTTTTGTTTCCCCTGCTCGCCTTTGGGCAGAAAAAAAACACAGACTGCCGAACGGCGATAGTCATTTGCAGTGATTCAACCTTCGCTTTCTTGCCTTCAGGGCGAGGAATAGACGACTTTTTGAACCTCAAAAATGACCAAGGATGTTTGGATCGACGTGAAAACATCAGCGCCTGGTTTTATTTTGAACTTCGGGAGGACATGCCGCTGGACAGTAATATTCTGTATTTCAAAATCCAGGATGAACTCATTGATCCAGCTTGTCGACAAGATTACGACTTTGCCATTTACGGTGCCAACCTCAACTGCGATAGTTTGAGCAAACCCTTGCGTTGCACTTTTGCCCGTCTTCCATCCAACGTGACCCGGATCGAAACCGGGATGCGCCCGATTGCACAAGACAGCACCGAAGATTTTTTGACGGGTGATGGCTGGATTCGGCCCTTGAAAGTAAAACCAGGAGACGGTTTTTTCTTGCTGGTTGACTTTTTTGTAGGGGCATGTGCGGGCAATCGTTTTGACTCTACCAAGCTACAAGATTTCCTTTTTGATTGGGGCGGTGCAGCGGCCCCCTGGCTCAACTGTATTGCCAACCCCAACTGCGACCAGGTGGTAGTAAGTGTGAGCAATGATACGACGGTTTGTGCGGGTACTTTGGTATCGCTCACTGGTTCGGCGATCAACACGAACAAGGGTGAAAGCTACATTTGGACTTCCAAAACCACCCAAGGGGCTGGTTTTTTGACCAAAAATGGCAAAACCAACGCCAAAGTGGACATTCCCCTCAGCTTTTTGGGCCGTTTGGTCTACTACCTCAAAGTCAAAGAAGGCCGTTGTGAGCATACCGATTCAGTGGTGATCAATGTCTTGCCCTCGATTCGGCCTACCGCCGCAGCGGATACCCTGATTTGTAGGGGTGCAACTACCAATATTGACGCCCAGGCTGGTTTTGCGGAATACCGCTGGTCGAACAGCGCTACTACCCGCACCATTAATGTACCTGCTGGTACTTACACCGTGACCGTGAGCAATCCCGGCGCTTGCCCAGGTACGGTCAGTGTGCGCATTCAGGAAAAGCAACTGCCTAAGTTTCAGTTTTTGGGCGATACCATCCTCTGCCCAAATGAAGTGAGCACGATCTCCATTCCCCGCGACACTTTTGTCACTTATCGCTGGAGCAATGGAAGCACCACTGCCAGTACCCAGGCCACCACGGGAGGGGTTTTGACCCTGGAAGTGACCGACCGCGAAGGCTGCCCTGGCACCGCGAGGGTCAACATCATCGGGCGACCGAATCCGGTACCAGTCTTGACGGGTTTGACCTATTTTTGTACTGGGGGATCGGTTCGGATTTCCAACGAACAAAAATTTGTCAGCTACCGTTGGTCCAACAATACCACTGGCACCGAAGTCACCTTGAATCGACCCGGGGCTATTTCGCTGGAAGTCACGGATTCGGTAGGTTGTATTGGATCGGCTGCGCTCAACATCACCGAAAGGGCCAATCCCGTGGCCCAGATCAGCGGCATTCCCCGTTACTGTACTGGGGGCAGCACGATTTTGACTGGCAATGCTGGCTTTACTTATCGTTGGTCCACGGGCAGTACTACTTCCAGCATTCCGGTCAACATGCCAGGACAAGTTGGCTTGACCATCACCGACGCATTTGGCTGCCAAGGCAACACCCAAACCCGAACCGACAGTGTGCCCCTACCCAAGCCCATCATCGCCGGCCCCAATCGCATTTGTGCGGGAGAAACGGCGAGGTACACCACCGGAAATTTTGCGACTTACCGCTGGTCCACGGGCTCCAATGCGAACAGTACCAGTGTTGCAGTACCTGGTACTATTGCCGTAACAGTTACTTCGCCAGAAGGCTGCCAGGGCCAAGACACCATCCCACTAGTAGTTTTTCAAAATCCCATTCCCGACATTGATGGCCGCCAGGTTATTTGCCCCGGCGAGCGCACTACCTTGCGGACTGTTACACCTTATGCCACTTACCAATGGTCGAATGGAGCCAATACCTCTACCGTTCAGCTCAGCCAACAAGGTGGTATCCGGGTGCGGGTAGTGGACGTAAACGGTTGCCGGGGTACCGATTCGATCTTCATCACCCAAGCGCCCAAGCCCATCCCCAGCATCCAAGGCCCCGCTAACATTTGTGCAGGCGAAAGGACCTCATTGAGCGCCACGCAGGGCTACAGTCGTTACCGTTGGTCCAGGGGAGATACCATTCCAGAAATCAACATCAGCACAGGCGGGACATTCAGTTTGACCATTACCGATAATAACGGTTGCCAGGCAGATACTTCAATTACTGTACTCCAGTTGGCCAACCCCAAACCCGAAATCCAGGGCGATCCACTGTTGTGTCGGGGTACCCGCAATACGCTCTTGGTGAATACGACATTCAATGCCTACCTGTGGTCGAATGGCCAGACCACCCAGTCTATAACCGTTACTGCACCAGGTGTTTATACGCTGCAAACCACCTTCAGCAATGGTTGTCGGGGACGCGATACCTTCAATTTGGTGCAAGTGGTACCTCGTCGACCTAGGGCCACTGGCGAAGCAGTTCCGTTGTGTGAAGGCAAAACCTACACCTTTGATCCAGGCCCAGGGTTTATTCGCTACACTTGGTCCGATAACAGCACCAACCAAACCTTGGTGGCTAGCAAAGGAGGTGACTATCGTTTAGAAGTCGTGGACTCCAACCGCTGCATCAGCACCGCCACTTATACCATCATTGAGTTGCAAGTAGATACACCCGACATTGCTGGACCTTCGGAGTTTTGTTCGGGCAACAAAGTCATGCTGTTGGCCATTGGGGCCGATTACCAAAAATACCTGTGGTCGACTGGTGCTACAACTTCAACTATCGAGGTAAGTGAAGGCGGTACTTATGCCGTTTCCATCACCGATCGCAATGGTTGTGAAGTGGCAAACGAAAGGCCCTTGATCGAAAAGCAATCACCCCAGTTGGTCATTGATGGTGACTTGATCATTTGCAATCCCGATTCTACCTTTTTGCAAGTGACCCAAGGATTGAAGCAATATTTTTGGACCACTGGCGACACCAGTACCCAAATTTTAGTGAGGCGAGCCGGGAATTATGGCGTGCAGGCTGTTGCGGCCAACGGCTGCATAGGTGGGGCACAAGTGGTGGTGGTGCAAAGCCGAATCCCATACCCAGTCATCGGCGGAGACCAGTTTTTCTGTGATTTTGATACCCTAAAGCTAGAGCTTTTATCTGGTTTCCCCATTTACCGCTGGACCACAGGCTCTACTACCAACAAAACATTAATCACCACACCCGGTTTTTACGGGGTAACGGTGGAAGACGAATTGGGTTGCCGGGGCTTGGCCCAAATCAAAGTGGAAAAAAGAGACAAGCCCAAAATCGAGATCAAAGGCCCACGCCTGATTTGCCCGGATGAAGTAGTAGACCTGAGTGTGACCCCCATTCACAGCACTTATCGTTGGTCAAACGGTGACACCTTGGCCATCGCCAGGATCAAGCAGGCTGGCACTTATTCCCTCGATGTGATCGGCACCAATGGCTGTCCAGCTAAGGATACTTTTTTATTGAAACCAGCCGAAGCGCCCAAGTTTCAAATCCGAGGGGATACCTTCTTTTGTGTTGGAGGCAGTTCCAGGGTGGAGGTGACTGGGGGCTTTATTTCTTACAATTGGCGCGACGGTAGTTCCAGCCGCACCCGCCAAATCAGCGCACCAGGCATTTACTTTTTGAAGGTTCAAAATGAAAACGGCTGTTTTGCAGCCGATTCGATCCGCATCAGTGAAATTCCTTTGCCTTTGGCCGATGCCGGGCCGGATTCGTCTTTGACTTGTATCCGCACACAGGTGCAATTGGGCGGACCGAGGACTTCCAACAACAGCCTTTACCAATGGACCGGACCAGGTACTACTGCTGCCAACAGCCGCCAACGCAATTTCAACGCTACTTTACCTGGCACTTATAACCTGATTGTTACCGATGCCAAGTACGGTTGTATCAGTCCACCCGACTCGGCGCGGGTGCAGGATTTACAAGCCAGGCCCCAGCCGAATATTGTGCCCCAAGGCATCATCACTTGCTCCAATCCCACTGCGGTTTTGCAAGGGGTGGGGGCTGATACCAGTGCGCAGTTCCGCTTGCAATGGCTCGACAGCAGAGGTCAAAACATCGCCAATGCCCAGCGCAGCCGTTTGAACATCAACCGGGGAGGTACCTATATATGGTCGGTTGTGAACATTGCTACTGGCTGCGCTGGCCAGGCCAGCATCCGCATTTCCCCTGATACAGTGCCACCGCCAGCCGATATTTACGGGGCGTTGCCGCTCAATTGTTTGCGGGATTCGGTGACTTTGTTCACCAACGAGGTGCCTGCGGGGTCGAACTGGACTTACAATTGGAGCCGTGCGTCCCAAATCCTGGGCATTCGCAACCGTCAATCCCTGGGTACTGCCGGGGTGTACCGCTTGAGCGTATTGGACCTCAGAAATGGTTGTCGGGGCATCGACTCAGTGACCATTCGCCTGGACACTTTGCGGCCGGAGGTCAGTGCCGGGCCTGATTTTGAACTCGATTGCACCGAACCCAGCACCCAACTGCGTGGCCGGGTGAGTGCTGGCAGTACTTTCCGTTGGTTTGCCCCTGCCATCCCCACGTTCAGCGCCAATGTAATCCAGCCGACCGTCAACCAGGTGGGTATTTACCTGCTCGAAGCCAGCAATCCGGGCAATGGTTGCCGCAAAGTGGATACCGTTGAAATCACACAATACACCGATTTTCCACGCGACCTTTTGGCCCGAACCAAGGCTGTGTCTTGCCCTGGAAGGCGCGATGGCAGCATCCGCTTGGGCCAGGTGCAGGGCGGAGAAGGGCCGCTTTTATTCCGACTGGGCAATGGCAATTTTGGGCTCGACAGCGTGTTCAATAATTTACCCAGTGGTTTGTACCAAGTGACCGTACAAGACGCCAGGGGCTGCGAATACCGTGAAGAAGTTTCCGTTGATCCCGGTATCAATCCCGAACTGTTTGTAGGCCCCGACCAGACCATCAAAAGGGGGCAAGCGGTGCGTTTGCAAGCCATTACCAACCTCTTGCCGGGGGCAGTGAAACAGTTCCGCTGGATCAAACCCGATACCCTGAGCTGCGACACTTGCCGCGATTTTCGCACCCGCTTGCGGCAGACCACCGAGTTTCAAGCCATGATCATTGACACCAACGGCTGCGAGGCCAAAGACAAGTTGTTGGTCATCGTAGAAGGGCGGCCACTGGTGTACGTGCCCAACGCCTTCTCGCCCGCCAACGGTGATGGCCTGAACGACGAGGCGATGGTTTTTGCCAACCGCGACGTGACCATTGTGCGCAGCTTCCGCATTTTTGACCGCTGGGGCGAAAAGGTGTTTGAAAAACTCGACTTCCCGCCCAACAACCCCGCTTATGGTTGGAATGGCAGGCTCAATGGCAACATGATGATGCCCGCCGCCTTTGCCTGGACCGTAGAAGTAGAATACTACGATGGAGAACGGGAGCTGTTTTTTGGTGATTTGAATTTGATTCGATGAATTTTTACACTACACAGCGGGATCGGTTTGTGATCAGCACCGATCCCGCTCGTCTGGATTTCGACATGATCCACGATTTTTTGTGCAATACCGCATACTGGTGCAGGGGTATTCCACGCGAGCTGGTCGAGCGTTCAGCGGCCAATTCACTGGCTTTTGGCATTTACGAGGGCGAAAAACAGGTCGGTTTTGCCCGGGTGATCAGCGACTTGGCTTGTATCGCTTACCTAGGCGACGTGTTTGTGCTGCCAGAATACCGAGGGGTGGGTTTGTCCAAGTTCTTGATGGAGAGTATCCACAGCCACCCCGATTTGCAGGGCCTGCGCCGCTGGGTGCTGCTCACTGCTGATGCGCATGAGTTGTATCGGCAGTATGGTTGGGAGAGTGTGGCCAGGCCGGAGTTGTACATGGAGAGGATGAGGGAAAGGCCTTATTAGTTGTTAGTGGTTAGCGTTTAGTGGGGCTTTTATGGAAGATTTGAGGTGGATTAAGTAATCGTTTACCTTATTTTAGCTCAGATACTTAGGTTTTGTGCAAAACCACAAAACATTTCTTTCCAATTGATGACACTGAAGGTGTGGTGCTTTGGGTCCTTTTTTTTGCTTCTTTTGTGTTTCAAAAAACAGGTATTTGCCATTTGCACAAAATCTGGTGGATATTTAGCATAACTCATACACACAGGTGGCGAATACTATGTATTTTGTGTTAAAAAATGAGACCGCTTATGATTGAAAAGGTATGTAGGCTTTGTGAAAGGATTTTTTTTAATGCTTCTTTTATTTGGAGGGGTATAGGCTATTGGCTTTCATTGATACATTTTACAATTAATTTTATAACGCCATTTTATTTGATTTTTTTCTTTTTCTCTTATAATTCTTGCTCTTCCTCAAAAGCCTATAAAATGGGTAATAATTCAATGGTTGATTATTTTTTTCTTCAGGGAATGGGGCAATTTCCGGCTAATACTCACTTTAGAAATTCAAATAAATATCTTCATGATATGATACTGGAAGATTTGCCTTCTTATGCTAAAGATGAAGATATCACCTTCATTATTGAGATATGTAGCTCTGATAGCTTTTCATTTGCAGATAATATCAGTATAATATTAACTTCTAATGGTCAAAAACCTACTTTAGGAAGAGTATATAGCAAAAAAGGAGTTACTAAATTTGAGGTAAAAGAAGGGTCCGGCTTTTATACTGGTTGTAGTGGAACTAGAAGTATATACTGTTCTAGGGACTCAATTCCGAATGATTATAGATTTTTAATTAGTTATCAAGATGAGCTTTCGTACTTCGAAATAGTTAATGAATGTGCAATTTGTAAGGATCAGGCTATTGATAACAATTGTACAAGAGAAATGATCGCTGAAAGTGTCAGTAGTGTCAAGGAGCTTCTTTATTTGGCGGGTGTCAAGAAATAAATGAATTTTATTATGTACAGGATTTCATCAGAATATGGCATTGCATCAAAAGGCTACGGAATCGCTTACCACCTGGGCAACGTCCGCGCCAGCATCTCGGACCGCCGCCAGTTCAGCAGTACGATTTTTGATCCGGTGATCAGCGATGCTACGGATTATTTCCCCTTTGGTGCGCCTAATCGTACGGTGAGCAGCAGTGCAGGCTACCGCTACGGCTTCAATGGCAAAGAACTGGACAAGAGCAATGAATTTGGCACAGCCAACGTTTATGACTATGGTTTTAGGATTTACAATCCGAGCATTGGGCGGTTTTTGAGTGTGGATCCGTTGACGCAGAGCTATCCTGAGCTTACTCCTTATCAGTTTGCTAGTAATACGCCGATTTGGGCAGTGGATTTGGATGGGTTGGAGCATTATTTTGCTACGGATGGAAGCTATATTGGCCTAATTCAAGGTGATCCAACAGTTAGAGTAATCAGGCAAGAAGAGGTCAAAGGAAGAAATGTTAGCTCTATACATCAATCAATAAAAAAGGGGCAATTGCAGTATTCGAACTTAGCAGTGCTTAGAAATGATCCATACAAAACAGAAGCGATGACTGCACAAGAGCTCTTAGACCAAGCTCATGTAATTTATGGAGAGGAAAAAGGAGGGAGATCTGATATGTATGCTCATATTATTCAGAATCGAGAAAATGAATTTGCTCATCAATATGTTTGGATTGAAAATCAACATAATCAGTTATCTGGAAAACCTGACCCGATAACCAAAAAGCCATATCCTTCTATTAAAGATAGGTCTTTGGCGTATAAATTAACTAGTTTGTATGGAATTTATAATTACACAATTTTTGGTGTATATATGCCGAATAATAGAGCTGAAGTTGAGGCATATAGAAAAACAATACAGGAAGGGGCTTCGCAAAAGGATGGTGGAGTTACCAATTTTGGTTATGAGTATTTTTTTGGTCTGAAAGACGTTAATGATATTAGGAATATGTATCAACAAACAGGATTGGATCAAAAGTATGGCTATAAGGTAGTTCCACTTGGGTTGGTTTTACAGAAGATCATGAAAAGCATTATTGATGCTAGAATGGACCCATATACCAATGACAAATGGAAAAAATATGAGGGTTGGCGGTCAGATGGTCCTAGGAATGAGATGAAATTTGATTCAGAAAACAGACCTAAAAAGGAAGATTGATGAAAAATGAATCGTATGCATATTGCTTTTTTTTCTTCTTGATTTGTGCTTGCAAGGGTACAAATCAAGAAGAAGTTGTATTTACAGGGTTTGATTTGTTCAGCCAACGGAATCCAATTCTTTTTGACACTTTGTCGATAAATCCGATTATGCAGACCAAGGAGTATTTTGGGAATAGCCTGGACTCAAACCTTTTTTGGGAGATATTTAATGTAAACAGTGATGAAGGTGTTTTTTTAAAAAGTAGCTCTCAAAATGCAGTTGCAGCTGGGGTTTATGCTGATTCTTTGTTTTTTAAGAACCACAAATTTTCCGTTACTAAATTGTTTAAAGAACAGCCTATTCGGTACCGGATCATTCAAGTTTTGAGATTCAAGTTTCAAGACGCAAACTATTACGTGCTAGTCGGAAGGGATAAAGATGAAGGGGGTAATAGGGCTTATAACAACAAAATCCTCCTTGTGGAAATCCGAAATGAATCGGTAAAAGCATTTTGCCCTCCTTTAAAGCTGGATTATGGATTGAGCAATGTTCGAGGCGATTTATCTGACTATTTCTGTGATCTAAATGGCGATGAGTACCTTGATTTTTTGCAAATCAACGATAAAAACAAGATTCACGTTTATTCTTTGCAAGGAAACACTTTTGTGAAGCAAAAAGAGTTCATTCAGCTTTATCAGAAAAGTGAACTGGAATCTATTTTTTATATCGATAAATCAAAAAGTAATTGGCCCTATCCTATTCATAATGGGGCAAAAAAACAAACGAAAGTGTCCGAGCCTAAATTTGATCCTTCTTATTATTGAAGTGTTTAGGTTGTTTTCTTACTTGTTTATCGTATTTTGTTTGGTACCAACATCCGCTACATGGCCCAACAAACGCGCAACATCACTTACGGGGCGCACATCCAGTCGTTTCGCTACGACCAGTTGATGCGCCTGAACAGTTTTCGGAGCTTCAAGCCCGATGCTAATGGCCTGAGCCTCTGGAACCTGGCCAGTACCGCCAGCGCAGGGGTAGCGGGCACCGCCCCCCTGCAAACCGACAGCAAAGAAGAGTCGATCACCTACGACCGCAACGGCAACCTCTCGAACTACCAACGCTGGGGCACGGGCAGCGCCACGCTGATGGACAACATGGGCTACGTGTTGTACCCCAACTCCAACCGCCTGGAATACGTGGTGGACGGCGTAGCCGCAGGTACTTTTGGCAGCGATTTCGATGGCCAATCGCCAGCCAACTACGCCTACGACGGCGCAGGCAAACTGATCAAAGATGCCCAAAGTGGGATCAGTACGGGCGATATTCTTTGGACGCCCTACGGTAAAGTGCGGCAAGTCAATGTTTTCGGAGGAAATTCCGTGACCAGATACGACTACGATGCCCAACAAAACCGGGTGTTCAAAAGCATCCAAAACTTTGCAGGCACCAACAATACCTATTATGTACGCGACATCCAAGGCAACGTAATGGCTACCTACACCCAAAACGGCGCTACCTTCACCTGGGCCGAGCAGCACCTGTACGGCTCGAGCCGCCTGGGTATGTTGCGCCCGGAGGTGAGCTGGAGCACGGCCCCGCCCGCTATTCCGCATTTTGCCAGTACCCGCCTGCTGCGCTATGGCACCAAGCGCTACGAAGTAAACGACCACCTGGGCAACGTCCGCGCCAGTATCTCGGACCGCCGCCAGTTCAGCAGCACGATTTTTGATCCCGTGATCAGCGATGCGACGGATTATTTCCCCTTTGGTGCGCCGAATCGTACAGTGAGCAGCAGTGCAGGCTACCGCTACGGCTTCAATGGTAAGGAGTTGGATAAGAGCAATGAGTTTGGCACGGCCAACGTTTATGACTATGGCTTTAGGATCTACAATCCGAGCATTGGGCGTTTTTTGAGTGTGGATCCTTTGACCTCAAAATACCCCAGTTGGACACCATATGCTTTTGCAATGAATCGGCCTATTGATGGTGTTGATTTAGACGGATTGGAATATATTTCAATAAATAATGTAGCTTTTCAAAAGAAGGGAAATGATTGGTTGTCCAGATGGTGGAATCGAGAATATAACCAAGTAGTGGAAAAAAATCTCAGTTTAATTCGTAACCGACCGATAGTTACAATTGCTAGTGATAAATATTACGATGTTGGAGATCATCTTTATTTATATCGTGGTAAACTAAGTAGGACAGGTCAACGTTATGAACAAGTGACACATGCATCAAGAGTAGGGATACAATTATTTGAGAATATGAATATGTTACCTCCAAAACCTTCTGATGCTCCAACAATGCCTTACGTCGGTACTACAAATGAAGAAACAATAGACTTGGTTAAAAAGACGTATGAGGCAGCTAATCTTTACGCAGACTGCTATGGAGTCTGTTACGCCACAACTGCAACTAGAGTCAATAAAGCTTATAAAACAGAATCAGGTTACAATGTTTTCAATTTGAATCCCTCAAGTAAGAATCCTGACTTCACTTTAATGTCCACAGGTGCCGTATCAAATGGGGCAGAAGATTTTTATGGCTATGGTGTCGGGGGAGCATTGCTAAGGCACGGGCTAGGTACTGCTGTAGATGATGTGGGAGTTTGGGGAGGCAAATTGCAGGAAGGCGCACTACTTCAAGTTTGGCATTCTACAGATCCCAATAACCTATATGTTAATGGTGGGCATTCCCAGATATTTAGAAAATACACATATGGCGCCACTGGAAGAATTTCAGGGCTTGTCGTTTTTGATAATTCAGGCGATGCTACTGAAGTGCTTTATCGAGAATTTTATGAAGGACGGGAGACAATTAAAGCGGTCAACTTAAAAGATATTCCAAGAAGGAATAATTGATTTTCAAGGACTTAATCAATGTGTATGCTTACTCTGAAAACACTAAGTGCTAATTTTTGCGTAGTAGTTGAAATTGTAAAATGTAAATTAATCTATATTTTACAAATGGTTTATTTTGGCCTTGATAAAAAATATTATGTGGGTAAACTTAACCTTCATTTGTGGGTTATGAAAATTCATTGCCATTTAGTTTTAGCTACATGCTTTCTCTGTTGCTGCTCAAATAAATCTATTGATGTATGTGATCATGAAGAATTTTCTCATATAACTTTGGAGGAAGTCACAAAATTTTTATCATCAGGTGAATGGACTTATCAATATACTTGTCTAAATGCAAGAGATACATTACGTAGGGTTGATTTTTCTAATGATATACCCTACAAAATGAAACTCATAAAACTTGATCACAATGTCAAAATTATGAATATGGATTTAAGGAGATTTTTCCAAACTAAATTTGCCAACCCTCTTTATGGTTATATATCAGTAACATCATTCGAGAGGAATGGTAAAGAGTTTGAGACGCGACCATTGATTTTTGATGGTAATAGAGTTATTCATTATTCCCCAAATGCTCTAATTAAAGTGCATGAATATTTTATCGATTACATTGATAATAATTTTCTTATAATTAGTGATAATCAAATTAATTATAAGAAGGGAAGAGAGTATCTTAAATGCAAACTTGTATATTTTAAAAAGCAAATGTAATAAGAATGATATTGCGCCTGAACAGTTTTCGGAGCTTCAAGCCCGATGCTAATGGCCTGAGCCTCTGGAACCTGGCCAGTACCGCCAGCGCAGGGGTAGCGGGCACCGCCCCCCTGCAAACCGACAGCAAAGAAGAGTCGATCACCTACGACCGCAACGGCAACCTCTCGAACTACCAACGCTGGGGCACGGGCAGCGCCACGCTGATGGACAACATGGGCTACGTGTTGTACCCCAACTCCAACCGCCTGGAATACGTGGTGGACGGCGTAGCCGCAGCTACCTTTGGTAGCGATTTCGATGGCCAATCGCCAGCCAACTACGCTTACGACGGCGCAGGCAACCTGATCAAAGATGCCCAAAGTGGCATCAGTACGGGCGATATTCTTTGGACACCCTACGGTAAAGTGCGGCAAGTCAATGTTTTTGGAGGAAATTCCGTGACCAAATACGACTACGATGCCCAACAAAACCGGGTGTTTAAAAGCATCCAAAACTTTGTTGGCACCAACAATACCTATTATGTACGCGACATCCTAGGAAGGGTAATGGCCACCTACACCCAAAACGGGAGCACCTTCACCTGGGCCGAGCAGCACCTGTACGGCTCGAGCCGCCTGGGCCTTTTGCGCCCGGAGGTGAGTTGGAGCAGCGCCCCACCCGCTATTCCGCATTTTGCCAGTACGCGCCTGCTGCGCTATGGCGCCAAGCGCTACGAAGTAAACGACCACCTGGGCAACGTCCGCGCCAGCATCTCGGACCGCCGCCAGTTCAGCAGTACGATTTTCGATCCAGTGATCACGGATGCGACGGATTATTTCCCATTTGGTGCGCCTAATCGTACGGTGAGCAGCAGTACGGGGTACCGCTATGGCTTCAATGGCAAAGAACTGGACAAAAGCAATGAGTTTGGCACGGCCAACGTTTATGACTATGGCTTTAGGATTTACAATCCGAGCATTGGGCGCTTTTTGAGTGTGGATCCTTTGACGCGGAGTTATGCTGAGCTTACGCCTTATCAGTTTGCTAGTAATACGCCGATAATGGCTATTGATTTAGATGGGTTGGAATCTTGGATCGTTACGTATAATCACAAGCCAAACCAGGCAGTCCCATCTGTAACTTGGCGCTTGGACATGAATCGAGAACACAAAAAACTGATTTACGTTTATCATAAGCATTGGAATGCAGAAGGACGCATGACTTTTATGAGGTCTAATGTTGCGACATACTCCGATTATCCTAAGGAATTTCCTGTTTTTGGTAGTGATGAAAAAACACCATTGATTACAACAGAAGGCTATTTTCAATTTATTTATGGTGAAGTAGCTCTAAAGGTACCCAGTAATACCAATATGTCGTTTGAATTTGGGGCCGAGGGCGTTATAGCTGGGTGGAGTTTAAAGAACGGGAAATGGCAGAAACCGACTTATTTGGACGGTTCTGATCCAGAATGGAATGTAGGAGCAGGGTTCAGTTTTGGAAAAATTGGCACCGAATATCGAAAACAGTATTTCCCTGCTAGGGGAGAATGGGGTGAACCAAATCTTGAGGTAGATATTAACCCTTGGGGCAATTCTGCTGGGGTTAAAATTGCAAGTAATTTAGAATCAGCTGCAACATCACTTCAATTCGGTATTCCAGAATATAAGGTAGCATTGGGCATTGGAATAAAAGGTGGAGCCAGTGCATCATTAAATATTCCAGGATATTCTTCAAAAGAATGGGCGTTACTTACTGCTGTCGCAATGAAACGTTTGCATCAAGCTATTCAAAAAGCGTCTTCAGGTGCCGATGGAAATTAGTATATTCTTGTGTTTATATGTGATGATTTTTTGTTGCATTAATTTCTTCACATCTTTTTTTTATTTGTTCACTGCATAAGTTATTGTATGGATTGGCAAAAAGTATTAGGCTTTGTGGGGCAATTTTTATTTCTTTTTATGGCTTTGATTATTCTGGTCTTGACTAATTTATCTAAGAAAATTTATAAAATCAGAGGGCTAAGTGAAATGATGGATGGCGGAGGTAATATGAATTTACACCAAATCCCGTTTCTTTACAATGTTCAAAACAATGACACAACAGAGTCAAAACTTTTGATCAAAAAAAGAAATTTATGGGTAATTCTCTTTTACGTTTTGGTTTTTTTTCTTATTATAACATCATGGATGGCGACGAAATAATTCATTTAGGACCCCAAGCCATCCGCTACATGGCCCAACAAACGCGCAACATCACTTACGGGGCGCACATCCAGTCGTTTCGCTACGACCGGTTGATGCGCCTGAACAGTTTTCGGAGCTTCAAGCCCGATGCCAATAGCCTGAGCCTCTGGAACTTGGCCAGTACCGCTAGCGCAGGGGTAGCGGGCACCGCCCCCCTGCAAACCGACAGCAAAGAAGAGTCGATCACCTACGACCGCAACGGCAACCTCTCGAACTACCAACGCTGGGGCACGGGCAGCGCCACGCTGATGGACAACCTGGGCTACGTGTTGTACCCCAACTCCAACCGCCTGGAATACGTGGTGGACGGCGTAGCCGCAGGTACCTTTGGCAGCGATTTCGACGGCCAATCGCCAGCCAACTACGCCTACGACGGCGCAGGCAACCTGATCAAAGATGCCCAAAGTGGGATCAGTACGGGCGATATTCTTTGGACGCCCTACGGTAAAGTGCGGCAAGTCAATGTTTTTGGTGGAAATTCCGTGACCAAATACGACTACGATGCCCAACAAAACCGGGTGTTCAAAAGCATCCAAAACTTTGCAGGCACCAACAATACCTATTATGTACGCGACATCCAAGGCAACGTAATGGCCACCTACACCCAAAACGGCGCTACCTTTACCTGGGCCGAGCAGCACCTGTACGGCTCCAGCCGCCTGGGTCTTTTGCGCCCGGAGGTGAGTTGGAGCACGGCCCCGCCCGCTATTCCGCATTTTGCCAGTACCCGCCTGCTGCGCTATGGCACCAAGCGCTACGAAGTAAACGACCACCTGGGCAACGTCCGCGCCAGCATCTCGGACCGCCGCCAGTTCAGCAGCACGATTTTCGATCCAGTGATCAGCGATGCGACGGATTATTTCCCCTTTGGTGCGCCGAATCGTACGGTGAGCAGCAGTGCGGGCTACCGCTATGGCTTCAATGGCAAAGAACTGGACAAGAGCAATGAATTTGGCACGGCCAACGTTTATGACTATGGCTTTAGGATCTACAATCCGAGCATTGGGCGCTTTTTGAGTGTGGATCCTTTGACGCGGAGCTATGCTGAGCTTACGCCTTATCAGTTTGCTAGTAATACGCCGATTTGGGCGGTGGATTTGGATGGGTTGGAGGCTAGAGGTTCGACAACTTCTCAAAAGAATAAAACCAAAACTAAAATCGAAATTGGTACACACCCAGAAATCATTGGTAACGAAAAAATGGGGCAGATTTTTAAGACAAAAAAGAGATGGTGGGTATATGTTGCAAATGATGATGAAGAACGTCACAAAGGAATGTACGTCGGTTATCCTTCAAAAGAAAGGATTGAGCAAAAGTATATGAATGTCAAAGAAGGTATTATGATAGCTAGAGAACGTGGATCGACACTAGCCGCTAATAATTTGGAATATTGGTTAAATGGTGGAGGTGGGGTAATTTCTTTCCCATTCGGGCAAATAGAAAATACTAATTCATTTAAGAAGGTATTAGATGAAAATCGCAGTAGGTTTTTTGCCAATATAAACTCTAAAGGGCAAAATTTAGTTTCTATTGGGGAAAGTTTAAAGGAGGGTGAATCTTCAAAGTTCACTGATTATTGGGAGACCAGTATAACATTTATCCCTACTGCAAGTACATCGGAGCAAGACCTATATTATGCATGGGGTACTATTAATTTGGTATCGGAAGCAGAATTTACTTTGACAAAGAAGAATGGAGAGTTAAATATTGTTGGGACAATAAAGCATAAACTCTCTGACAAATACAATTGGAATCCTGGTGGTAGTACTATTTTGCCAGGATGGGTAATAGTTAAAGATAATGACTTGCTTTTATTAGAAGTATTTAAAGGTGCTAAACCGTTTGAAGGAGCTTATGAATGGCGTGAAAGTGTCGAATATCAAAAATTTAAAGATGGTCAAAATGCTGGACCATATTTTCGAAAAGAATACTAATTTTGCATTCATTATTTTATTATGCAAATTTTTATGTGTGTAATTTTTATTTAAATTTTAAAAAATGGAGAAGATGAAGAACAAGTTGGTGTGCGCTTTCTTTTTGTCATTATTTTCACAGGCACTATGGTTGTCCGAAATTTTGATTCTAAAATCATGGGAAGGGGTCGGGTGGTTAAATGGTGAATTATTTTCTCCGATTCTTATTGCATTTATTGTAAGTTATTTATTTTTGAATAACTTTTATGAGAACAATAGGGGGAGATATTTCTATATGAAACTATTTTCTTTGTCTATTGTGAATTATTTTATTTATTATTTGATCAAATCATTTGGGCTTTCAATCTTTAGGCCTGCATTAAGTTTTGGAATGTTTATTAGCTATTCTCAATTGAAAAATATAGCAATGATTTCGTTCTTAGTGCTAACTTTTTTTACTGGATTAATTTATTCTTTCTTTGTTCCATTAATTGGGAGAAATCTTAGAATAATTGTACTTATTCATATTATTTCTAGTTTCTTGCTCACGATATTATTAAGTATGGTTTCAATTACTGTACTCCCTGGATTTGGAAAAGACAGTGAGTGGATAGATTCAATAAAAATGGGCTATCCAATATTTTGGGGGGCTTTTTTGCTCGCAATGTGTAGTAATTTAATTAAAACTAAATTTCAAATTCCTCCATTGTGAGTATTTTACTGAACTTCTTAGGCAACGTCCGCGCCAGTATCTCGGACCGCCGCCAGTTCAGCAGCACGATTTTTGATCCCGTGATCAGCGATGCGACGGATTATTTCCCATTTGGTGCGCCTAATCGTACGGTGAGCAGCAGTGCGGGGTACCGCTACGGTTTCAATGGCAAAGAGCTGGACAAGAGCAATGAATTTGGCACAGCCAACGTTTATGACTATGGCTTTAGGATTTACAATCCGAGCATCGGGCGCTTTTTGAGTGTGGATCCTTTGACGCGGAGCTATCCTGAGCTTACGCCTTATCAGTTTGCTAGTAATACGCCGATCGCTGCCATTGATTTGGATGGGCTGGAGGCGTGGACGGTTGTGTATAATCACATCCCGAATCATACTAAACCAGTGCTGAAATGGTATTTTAATGCAAAAAAGCCAAATATCGAACAGGTTTATGTCATTCATAAGTACTGGGATGGAAGAGGAAACCTTACCGCTAAAACATCAGGAACAGCAGATTTTTCAGAGTTTCCGAAAGAATTTCCTAGAAATGGGAGAATCTTCAGGGATGACAATAAGCCGTGGATCACTTTTGAGGCAAATGGTCAGATTCTATATGGAGAAGTTGCATTTAGTGTGAAACAGTATGGGGTAGAATTTGGTGCTGAAGGGGTTCTTGTTGGGGGCCAAATTTCTTCTTCAAGAGACTATTCTAAGAAAAAGTATCAACGCTTAGAGATAGATGAAGGTATTAGTTCAGACCCTGAATGGAATTTAGGCGGAGGAATTTCAGTAGGAGATTTTTCATTAGAAGCGAGAAAGAAATATAAACCAGCTTCAGGTGAGTGGGGGAGTGGAACTATCGAAAAAGACTGGACACCTGGATCAATTCCAATCAAGGAATTAGGAGACTTTGAAATTGATATACCTATTGGCATAAAAGAAGAGATTGAGAATCTTGATGCTGGTAATTCTACGTTTAAGCTAGGTGTTCCAGAAGCAAAGGTTAGTTTAGGGATTGGGGTTAGAGCTGGTATATACATTGGCATTAATGAACAGCCGAAATTGACTGCAAGAGAACGAATTTTAAAACAAGGAATCCGTCAACAAAGAATGAGTGATATTCCTTGGTTTATCAGGTTTTAAATTCTTAGTTTAAAAAAATTAAAAAATGGAAGAACTTCTAACCATTTTCTTGTTTGCATGTTTTATCATGGTATTTGTATTTTTGGCATATTTGCGAGGTATTGCCAAAATGATTGCTGTAGCCAAGAATCCCAATGCGGACACTTCTGACTCGCCATTTGAGAGCACTTATTATGCACCAATCCCTTATTGGAGCGAACCACATGATAGTGATGAAGTGAAAAAATTGGTCCGGAAAAGGAATAGGATCGTGCTATGGTTTTGGTTATCTTTTTTACTTCCGATAGGGATAATCAACTATTTAGTTCGATATACATAACCCTGGTTTGGTATTCAGAAATTCACACAAAACCACTTTAGGCAATGTAATGGCCACCTACACCCAAAACGGCACAACCTTCACCTGGGCCAGCGCCCCACCTGTACGGCTCTAGCCGCCTGGGCCTTTTGCGCCCGGAGCTGAGCTGGAGCACGGCCCCGCCCGCTATTCCGCATTTTGCCAGCACCCGCCTGCTGCGCTATGGCACCAAGCGCTACGAAGTAAACGACCACCTGGGCAACGTCCGCGCCAGCATCTCGGACCGCCGCCAGTTCAGCAGCACGATTTTCGATCCCGTGATCACGGATGCGACGGATTATTTCCCCTTTGGTGCGCCGAATCGTACGGTGAGCAGCAGTGCAGGCTACCGCTACGGCTTCAATGGTAAGGAGTTGGATAAGAGCAATGAATTTGGCACGGCCAACGTTTATGACTACGGCTTTAGGATCTACAATCCGAGC
The DNA here is from genome assembly GCA_013299105.1 of Chitinophagales bacterium. Classification (GTDB taxonomy): domain Bacteria; phylum Bacteroidota; class Bacteroidia; order Chitinophagales; family Saprospiraceae; genus Haliscomenobacter. Next base: position 72,120 of record JAAFJY010000040.1, read on the forward strand.
ATTGGGCGCTTTTTGAGTGTGGATCCTTTGACGCGGAGTTATCCTGAGCTTACGCCTTATCAGTTTGCTAGTAATACGCCGATAATGGCTATTGATTTGGATGGGTTGGAGGCTTACTTTTCTACTGATGGAAGTTACATTGGATTGATAAAAGGGGATCCTACTGTGAAAGTGATTAAAAGTGAAGAGATGCAAGGAAGAGACATTAAGGCAATTCATAATTTAGTTCAGAAAGGTACGGTTGAAAGTAAAACATTGCCTGTTTACACTGAGACTACTAAAATTTCCACTATGAAGCTTGATCATTTACTTGATTTGGCTCACATCATTTATGGTGAATCTTCTGGAAAAGAGAGTGATAAGTTAGCCCATCTTCTCTTCAATCGTGAAATTGAATACTCTAGATTATTAAGGTTGACTAAGGTAACTCCTATGGGTGTAGATCAAAAGACTGGAGAAAAAATATATCCATCTAGCAGTAATAATAAACTTCTTAAATATGTAGATATGTATGGCTTTAAAGACTATGTTCTCTTTGGTACATATAAACCATTTGACCAAACTGCAATTGAGGACTACAAAAGCACTCTAAGAATGACAGGAATACAATATGACGGAGATGATCAAAACTACCAGTACCTTAATTTTTTTAAACTCAAATCCAATGTAGGAGACCTTATGAAAAAAATTCCCGTATCAAAATCTATATTCAAGGCACTGATTGATGCAAGATTAGGTAACACAACAGATGAATTCCCAAATTTTGAAAGTTGGAAAGGAGAAGGCGGAGTAACAGTTCCCTTAAATAAAGAACGAAGGGTAAGGTCTGACCAATAGTGCCCAATTTGAAGTTATAACTCACTGCCTAAGAAAAGTGTAAATGAATTTTATGAACGCCATAAATTAGTGGCATTTATAAGCCCAAAAGCTCTTTTTCTAAGACAATTAGTTATATACTTAGAACACTTAGCGCGAATTGATTGAATTTTTATTGTCTAAAACTGTCAAATTTTGGTAAGTTTTTACCAATTTAATTGCTCGTAAAACAAAATAACATGACAAACTTGTTTGGGAGCAGTTTCCATTTGTCCCCCTCTGAGAAAAACTAATATTTGAGAAAAAGATGGTGAACAGTGCTACCTTTAAGGTGAGAAAAAAAAAAGAATGACACCATCCACCACCACTACAAAGTTAGC
>JAAFJY010000041.1 GCA_013299105.1 Chitinophagales bacterium
TATTAAAAAATAGATGTCGCTTGAAAAACATGAAATTAAAAGATAGAATATTAGGTGTGTGCGCGGGGCTTTGGAATTATAATTTTATCTAACCAATTGATAGTCAAGGGCGGGTAAGTCTATTGAATAACTTATACAAAAATACTACGAGTTCAATTACCAATTTGGAAAAAAACGTAAAATCTTGTAAAAGTCTGTAAAGATTTGTAAAGATCAGATTGATAATTTGGTTACCTACTTGGGGGTATTTGCTTTAAATTAGGGGGGCCAAAAGTTGAGTACACCAGTTGTACCTGTTGTGGTGTTAAAAGTTTACGGCTTGGAATATCGAGTTGTGCCCTTTTCAACCAAATATTAAACGTCGGCCTACTAATCCCATATTCGAGCGCAAGCTGCGCACGCGTTTTTCCAGAGGGTGATGGTATCATAGTGTTTCTAATTTGACCCTAAATTACAACAATATAAGTGTGGTGTCAAGTGATTGTCAATATTTTCGACAAAATGAAATTGTCCAAAATGAGAGCAAGCTAACTTTACTTCGCCTTATTAGCCAAAGAAACATACACCAAACGTCCCCCATCTTCGCGGCTGAGCAAGAGTTTTTTGCCATCGGTCAGTTCCACCATTGCACCCAAGGGGATGTCCACGCCTTCATTGACGTCGCGCAGGGTGTCCAGTTTTTGATTCACCATTACCCAGCGCTTGTTGTGGAAAGTAAAGTAGGCTACTGGCACCTTGTCGGCAGCGGTTAAACGTTCGTTGCGGATGACATTGCGGTTGACATGCCAACGGAACAAGTATTGGTTGTGGTAAACCATTAAGCGATGGTTTTCGGGACGCCACACATTGGGTTTGAACTCGAAATACAAATCCAATACGGGTAAAGTTCCTTCGTGCTTGGTGCCACAAAAAGGGCACTTGGGAGACACGGTGTTGTCAAAAACATACCATTTTTCCTCACAAACCGGATTAGCACAGGGTTGCATCAGGTCGGTGGTTTTCAAAAGCGCTTGCTCCCAGGCATCGGCGGGCGGGCGCAAGCTTGGGTTGTGCAAACCCTCGATGAACGCCTGGTCAAAAAGCTGTTTGAGGTAGGGTCCCAGCAAGGTATAGGGTAATTTGCTCACATCGGCCCAGGGCATATCCCACTTGGAGGCGATTTGGGCGCGGGGCCGATTGCTGTGGTCATCGGGGTGCTCAATGAACAGGGCTTTTTCCCCCATCGACAACAAATCGTCTTTTTCGGGGTCCAGATCGTGTACTTTGCCACCTTTGAGGGGGTGCCTGCGCAAGAGATAAATGTAAACCAAAACCGCAAGGGCATGCAAATCGGTTTCCCGACGAGGCAGCTTGCGATTGGGATCGTCCTTGGGCAGGTATTTGCTGGCCAAGACTTCGGGGGCGATGAAGTCGGCAGTACCTACTACTTCGGGCGGGTAAACACCGGGTACTACCAAGCCATCGAGGTCAATGATATTAGCCGCACGGGTGACTGGATCGACCAAAACATTGTTGTACGAGAGGTCGGAATGCGCCAAACCCATTTGGTGCATTTTTTTCACTCCACGGGCAATGTTGACGCAGATTTGAAAGTAACTCAGCCAGTCGCCCAATTCAGACTGGTCCAGGTTGAGGGGGTATTGGAAATGCCTGAACTTCGGCGCGGCAAACCATTTCCCGTTTTTTTCCTGGCCTTTGATGAGTTCGCTGCTGCGGTAGCCTTTTTTAAAGAAAAATTTGGGGTTGTAAACGGGTACAATGACCCCCGTGCGGCCTTGGTATTCGATCACATCGCTGGGCCAACGAAAAATCTCCTCCAGGTAATACTCCCCAGCGTCTTTGTTTTTGATTTGATTGAAATAGTCGCTGGTGATTTTTCGCAGGCGCTCTTTCTGGTTTTCATCCAGTTTGTCGCGAAAAATGGCCACTACATAGTCTCGTTTGGGGCTAAAATAGACATCCTTGACGCCCCCGCGCTTGGGGTCGCCATCATTGACAAATTGGTAGGATTGATCTGAATAAACCGATTTGACGGTTACAATGGTGCTCATTGCAACGGGAGTTTATGGTCGAAGAAAGAGTGGCCTTTGTAGGTGGTTATGAAATCACGAAAAATAAAGTAAAACTTTTGATTGATGCCCATGCGGTAGCAACGTTATAGACAAAATCATGGTCAAAATCATGTTGGAAATCAGTGAAAATCCGTTTTATCCGTTTCATCCGTGTTCCCAACTAGCCTCGCAAAGCGAGGCAGAGACGCTGTTTACTTTATTTATCAGCGGCCCTAAGTCACTTGAAAAACAATGGCCAAAGTGCGGTCGTCGTGATTGCCCACACTCCAAAAGTCCATCCAAGCGCTCAGTTGAGCAACAATGTCTTGATTATTGTGCGAAAAATCAACACCAGGCTCATCATTTAAGCCTTTTAAATCAGCCATGAAGCTTTGCCAGTGCACAATTTTTTCCAAATTGGCCTCCACTTCAAATTTTGGATCGTAAATCCCATCGGTTTGCAAAACCAGGTACGAAAAACTACGCAAGGCCAAAACGCTGATCCGACCAGGGATTTGCTCCGGTTCGAATATTTCGGGCATGGTGAAAAAACGAGTGCCACCGCCGTATTCCCCCACGTCGAGTTTGTTCAGCATGAAAACCCGGCTCAAGTCCTCGTTCAATACCGCAATGGGGCAATCACCCACCCCGAAAGAAAGGAAAAGGTAATGCCCATGCATTTTTTTGAACAGCACAAAAATCAAGGTCGTGTGAAAATCCTTAACCTCTTGTTCTTGTTCGGCGATAAAAGCAAACAAGCGACTTTGAATTTCCTGGGCAGCCTTCAACAGTTGATTTTGGGCAAATTGCTGAAAAGTAGCTGCTGACTTGCTTTCCGGCTCGTGGATAAAAGCCTGGGCGTCGTTTTCAAAACCCGCAAACTCCAGGGATTCCAGGGCGTCTTCAAAGTATTGGACCACACTTTGACAAGCGAATTGGGCCCCCTTGCGGCTGTATTTTGCCGAGCCCGCGCCGTCGGCTACCGCCACCACATTCCAACCCGTAGCCGGATAATGGGCAAACGCAAAGTCATCGTCGCGAAAACTGCCAACATTGGCATGGGCCCGCCCCCGTTTGGATACGCCAAGGAAGTAAAGTCGATCAACCAAATGGGCAAAGGCCTGGTCTTCATCTTTTTTGGCATAAAGGTCTTCTTGCTTACTGGGCAGGTTTTTCCAAAGGTTTTTAGGGTCTGGATTGACCACGAAGGCCACTTTTTTTTCATTCAGCGGGGTCTCACTGGGTTCTAGGTCAACCTTGAACCTGATCGTAATATGGGCATCACCCGCTTGTTGGGGGGTGCCGCTGATGGTCTCGCTGGTTGCATCGTAGTGCAAGCCCAAATCGGCTAAACCTTCAATTTCAAAATGAGTGATGAAGTCCAAATCCAGTTGATGCAAGCTGAGTGCAGCGGAATAAGGCTTCCCTGCGGTGGCATTGGGAATATAAATCTGTTTTTGCAAAACCTGGTCAATCCGCTCACTGATTCTCCATTTTTCGATCATTTCCTCTTGTAGTTTACGGATTTGCTGATAAGCCTCCGCGATGTCCGGTCGCTGGGCAAAAGCATCAAAACCCTCTTTTTGCGTTTCATCAAACGGGATGCGATGGGCTTCCAGCAGCTTGAGCACATAGGTTCCGGTCTCGTTCATTATGGAGGATTATCCTTGGGTGCGATTGACGTCGAAATCTCCTGAACTCATTCCATACTGGCCAGAAACGCCACACCAAGGGCAGGTTGAAATGGGGTTGCTGAGGTCGATACAATGGATGTTGTTGCAATGGCCACACAAGGCGAAACTGACTTGTGAGCCACAACAGGGGCAACTGGGAGCGCCTATCAGTTTTTCGGTACTGATCCGTTTGCTGACCCTGCTTTCGTCCGACAACTCAAAATAAGTTTGATCCACTTGGTAGGCATTGATCAGGCGGTACATCGCCACTTGGCCCCAGGATTGGGCATTGGCCACCATCGTTTTGCCATACTTGATGAGGTAGGGCCGACGGTGGGTTTGACATTTGGCCGCAAATACGGCATAATTGTCATCAATCAGGTTGCCAGGGCTGGATTTTGATAAATCTGCCCGGCTCAAGGCTCCACCCGTTTCGGTTTCTGGCATTTGAAACCCAGGGCGATTTTGCTCAACAGCTACACTTTGGGATTTGATGGAGGCGCTGATCCACTTGAAAAACTCCTTGTAGGAACTGCCTTTGTTGTCGTTGAAAAACAGTACATTCTCGGTTAGTTGGCTCAAAAGCCCGTAATCGGTCTGGTCTCCAATGGCAATGGCTACCATGTTGACCGAGTTTTTCCAATTTTGCTGCCATTCTGCGATGGCTCCGTGCGTATCGCTGGTCGGTACCCCATCGGTGAATAAGAACACCAGGGGTTTCCAGTCGCCTTTGCGTTCGGTGCTGGTTTTGATTACGTTGCGCCGCATTTCAAACATCAACTGGCCCAGCCCATGACTGAGTGAGGTGCCGCTGCCGATGGGCAAATCGGGTGGATAAAAGGTGACCAGCTCTTGCAAAGGAACCAGGGTTTTGGCCTGCCCAGCGAAAACAATGATCGACAACCACACCGTTTCCAAGGCATGTGGGTCGGTTTTCAACTCCTTGATGATATTGGCTAACCCTTCTTTTACTTGCATAATGGGTTCGCCAACCATCGATTCCGATACATCAATCAGGAAAAAAATGGGAAAACGTCTTGACATGGGTCTTGGATTTTACTTGGTTTAGAGGATGTTGTTTCTTGAAATGCAGTTGCCCCATCAAATCACCATAATCACCTCTTCAGGCGGCGGAGGCAATTCTACACTTTCGCCAGTGCCCTGGCTTTTGTTGCCTTGTTCGATGGTGTCGGATACCCAGCGGAAGAAAGATTTCAGGGTACTGCTGTCGCAAGTATCGAGGTGGACCACCGTAGTACTCAGTTCTTTGAGGATCGAGTCATCCGCCAAGTGCCCAGCGGCACAGGCGACGATTGCCCCAAAACCAAGGTTTTTGATTTTGGGGATCATCTCGCGGTACAATTGAATATCGGAGGGTTTTCCATCCGTAAAAAGAAACAGCAAGGGTTTCCAATCGCCTTTTTGCGATTCGGTGCCTTTGCGAACGTCCTGTTTCACTTTCTGATGGAGCATTTCCAAGCCCAAACCAGTGTGGGTGGGTCCGCTTTGCGGGCAAACAATTGCGGGCAATTGAAAATTTACCAACTCGGTCAGGGGGACGATCTCTTTCACCTCACGGTCGAAAGTGATGATACTGACCCATAGCGAATCCAGGGCTTGTGGATCGCTGCGCAAGGTGTTGAACATGCCACTCAGGGCATTGTTGAGGGCTTCAATCGGCTCGCCGTACATGGAGCCGGAAGTATCCAGCAGAAAATAAACAGGTAATCTTCTCATTTCGGGATGTTGTATGGGCTGGTGCTGGTTCCTGATTGGCCGCTGTTGGGGTTGGTACCCGGGATTTGGCCAGGAATGTTGTAGGGATTGCTGGAGTTGTTTTGGCCCGCTCCTGTATTTTGTTGGCCGGGGATGTTGTAAGGTGTATTGGCGTTGCCTTCCACCCGGTTGCCATAGCGCGCCGCGATGCTGTCCATGATCTCAAAGGTCACGTCCTTGCCACCTGTCATGTTGGTGTACAAGGCCCCAATGGTGTAAATGATCCCCCAAGGAATACCCCACCAACCCAGGAACAAGCTACACAACGTATAGCCAATGTGGTGCTTCACCCCACTTTCGCCAGGCCGCAGGAAAATGATGTCTGATTGGCGTTGGAAAGTCATGATCAAAATCGAAATCACGTATTTGTACATGACGAATCGACCACCCTGGTCCACCAGGTCACGGATTTGGTCAATGGATAAGCCTTCGGCATTTTTAATAGAAACGTCTGCCATGATTACTTAAGGTTTAGAAGCTGTATAGGGCTTCGTTTTAGGGAAAATTCGCTGTTTTAGCGAGTTTTTGAAGAATTAACTGCTCAGTATCAAGTCAAAAAAGCAGGCAATTTTATGCTATCCTCGCCTGCTTTTTTGACTCGACCCCACCCTGCTTACTTGTAATGCTGGATGATGCGATGAATGGTTTGCCCCAGGAATACATCCTCCGTGGGATCGCCGATGGCATTGAACTTCCACTCATCGCCTTTTTTGTACAATTTGCCCAAGATCATGCTCTTGCGTCCAGCAAACTGTGGTTCAGCGGCGATGTTGTAGGTGGCAAAAACTTCCTTCACCTGCTTAGGGGTACCCTCGTACATGCGGATTTTGGCATAAGGGATTTGGGAAAAGTCCTCTTGTCCAGCATTGTTGATGAAGAAGAAAATTTGCATGGCATCAGGGCTGATACGAGAAAGGTCGACGGTAACAATTTCATTGTCCAGGCCGTCGTCGCCCCCGGAGTCACCCGCAAGGTCATCGCCAGAGTGGCGCATGGCACCATCATTGGTGACCAGTTTTCCGGCTGGAAGGCCAAATTTTTGCAATACATCTACCCGGTACAGGGGGGAGTAGATATGGTCAGAAGGCTCCCCGTTGGCATTGAGCAAAAGACAGCTCAAATCAAGGTCCACTTTTTGCACATTTTTGGAGAGGCCAAAAAATCCTTTCGTTTCGATGCCACCCCAGTTGACACCAACACAAAAATTGGTCAGGGTGGAGCCATTGTCTTTTCGCAAATCAATGCGTTGGCCTTTGGTTAAGTTAATTGCCATTTTTATTGGGTTTTATGCAGATTTTACTGCTTTATGTTTTCTAATGAAAAACAGAAACAGGGTTTTACAAGGTCACAGTGGTGAATCGCAAGGAATGTCAACGTGATGGTCAAAACCATGATGGCAATCCGTGAAAATCTGTTTCATCCGTTTCATCCGTGTTTCTATCCCGCGCAGCGGGGCAGAGAAATCGGGACTATTAAGCAGCAACGAAGTTGCGACTTGGAATAGCTCATCTGTGGCTTGTTTCTGATGCTTCAACCGTAGCGTTGCAAGTAGTCTTCCAATCCGCCCTTCATGCCCATGCCTACGGCTTCGAATTTCCAGGCCCCATCTTTTTTGTAGATGCGACCAAACTCTACTGCGGTTTCGATGGAGAAATCTTCTTCCAGCTCATACTTGAACATCTCGGTATTGGTACTTTGGTCAACTACCCGGATGAAAGAGTTTCGAACCTGGCCGAAGCTTTGTTTGCGGCTAGCGGCCTCATGGATGGTGACTACCACACAGATTTCACTGACCCGACCATCCGCTTTGCTGAGGTCCACCAGGATTTCTTCGTCGTGGCCATCGCCATCGCCAGTAAGGTTATCGCCAGTATGCTGCACGCAGCCATCGGGCGACTTGACATTGTTGTAAAATACAAAGAACTCATCAGCTACCAGTTTCTTGTTGTCGCCCAACATGAAAATCGAAGCATCGAGGTCGAAATCGGTTCCGGTAGAATTGACATTGGTGTCCCAACCGAGGCCGATCACAAATTTTGGGGCGTCAATGGACTGACGTTGCCCTTTTTGAAGGTTAATAGGCATGATATCGTTGGTTTAAAATTGTTATGATTCCTGCTCCAAAGACCAACTTGGTGCTTCCAATTGCGCAAAACCGGGATTTGAAGTATGTTGTAAAAAGCTGCGGATGTACCCCAGGTTTTGTTCGTATGCTGGGATGCTGTGGTAATTGTTCCCCAAAGCCAGGTCGTACAATTGGTTGACAAAATCAGCACTTTGGTTGGCTAAAAAATACACGAATGGGCCGTGATCGTAATTCAGCAAGAACTTAACGACCCGCGTATTGAATACGAAACTGCCACTTTTGATGATTTCGTCGACCTGGCTGATCGACTGTACATAATGGTAGTTGAGGAAATTCTCAATGCGTGGGTGCACATCATGGTTGACCAGTTCGGCAAAATACAACATGCAATATGGGTTGTCCATTTGGTACTCCTCAATCATTTTGTTGATCATTCGCTCGTGGCTGCCCGTGATGCGAATGTCGTCGAGGTACAGCGCCATTTTGCTTTTCAAATAGCTTTTGTCGATGTGAAAGTGGTCGTTGCCGATCAAGCTGATGCGCTGTTCGGCGTCCAGTTCTCCATAATCGTCTTTGTAGGTGATGCTGCGGTAAATCTTGGCTTCCTGCACCACCGGCAATCCTTGGCCCACCAGCCAGCGGTTGAGGCGGGCCACAAAAGCGTCTTTCATGGCAAAAGTGGCCGTGGGAATAAACGAATAAGGACTTGGTACTACGACCAATTGCTCGGTCGGTGGGTTTGCTGCCAAATATTGAGTGATGAATCCATCAGCCAGGTCCTCTCCGAAGCCCTTGGCCACGGCTCCATTCCCGAATTTGAAGCGGCTGTAGTCATCGGGATTGAATCCGAAATGCTCGTAGCTGCTGATTTTGTGTAGGGAATAGCGCTCTTTCATCATTTTTATTATTGGTGGTTTGGTTCATTAAGTCTATTAATCGGGCATTACATGCTCGATGGTTAAATGATTTGAGTTGATCAACAAAGCGCGCATCCCTTGTTTTTGAGCACCTGTAAAATCAGCCCTGGGGTTATCGCCTACATGCAACACTTGCTGAGGGCTAAATCGTTCCTGGCCTTTTTCAAGGGCTTTTTCAAGGGCCAGTTGGTACATGTGCTGAAAAAACGCCGGATTCGGTTTCGACAAGCCTTCTTCATCAGAGTACAGTTGAAAATCAAGGCATTGGGCGATGCCTAAATTTGCCAGGATTTTTCGCAAGGTCTTGCCTTTTACAAAACCCGTATTGCTCAGCAAGCTCATGGAGCAATTGCCCTGGTTCTTTATTTTTTGCAAAATGTCCAGGGTGTTGGAGCCATATAAAAGTGGCGGATGTTGCCACATCAAGTCCTCACATTCCTGGTACAAAGCAACTGGGTCGATCTCGGCGATGCTATCAAGTTGATAGTCATTGATGGCCATGATCACCCAGAGGTACATTTCTTCTGCGTCAATGTCTTTGCCCGTTTGTTCGTTAATGGCATTGCAAGCAAGGTCAACTTGCTGAAAAATACCAATGATTTCGTCCACTGATTTCCCCAGGGGATTGTAGCGCGAATGGAAAAGCTTGGCTCTTTCTGGTTTGAATGACGGATTTGAACGAATCAAGGTCATCCATAAATCAAAAGAATAATGTTGGTAAGGTTTCATCCGAGATTATATCGTGATAGACCACCATTCAATAAATGGCTGGCTTGAGAATGCAAAGTACAACTGATTTTTCCCCTTACCTTTCTGAACTAACTACTACTACAACTGAGCAAATGACCGTGAACAATGAGCAAAGGTTTGCAACAAATGGGGGCTATACCGTGGCGATTATGAAATGATCTCGCCTTTATAATACTTGGACAGAAAGAAGCCTAAATCTTCCTTGTATCCAATCCCGGAAGCCTCGAACCTCCATTGACCATCGCGGCGGTAAAGTCTGCCAAACTCAACGCCAGTTTCAATCGAAAAGTCTTCGTCTAGTTCATATTTCGCTACCTCACTGTTGTTGGCCATGTCCACGATGCGGATGTAAGAACTCCGAACCTGACCGAAATTTTGCTTTCGTTCGTCGGCTTCATGAATGGTTACAACAAAAAGAATTTCCTGGACGCGAGAGTCTACAATGGTGAGGTCAACCATGATCGTTTCATCGTCGCCGCCGTCGCTATTGCCGCCTGAAGGATCATCGCCAGAGTGGTGCAAAGCCTGATCTGGTGAATCTACATTGCCATAAAAAATGAAGAACGCATCTTCTGGAATCAAACGTTTGGCATCGAGCATAAACGCGGATGCGTCCAAGTCAAATGCCCTGCCAGTGCCTTCGTTGGGGTTCCACCCTAAGCCTATGCTTAATTTTGAGAGGCCAATGTCGATCTTTTGGCCTTTTTGTAGGTTAATTGCCATAAAATTGGATCTCGTTGCTACTGGGTAAAAAGACTGAGATCAAGATATTGTATACAACAAATGATGACACTGAATTTTTACCTGAATTATTCTTTGGGTAAAAATACCAAAAGATTGAAAAACAACAAATGTGATGTGTTTTTCCGTAAAAAGATTAACAAAAAAATAAACAAGTCAAGCCTTACAACAATTTAAACAAGCCCCTAACCTCGTTCACCAGCTCGTGAAAATCCTTTTTGGCCATGCTGTTTTCTTCCCAGGCCAAGCCCCGCTCAACCAAGTTAAAAGTGTGTTTGATGCGCGAACCAGGGATGGGTTCCCCTTTGTCATCCCGGTCACGGCCCATCACCCAGAGGGTATCGGCAATCGAAGCGGTTGCCTCAATGTCGTGCGAAACCACGATGATGGTGTTGTGTTCGTGCATCAAGGAAATGGAGCGCAGCATTTCGCATACTTTTTCAATCATCAAGATATCCAGACCACTGAAGGGTTCATCAAGTAACAGAAAGTGGTCCGAGCAAAGCAACTGTTGAGCAATGGCCACGCGTTGTTTTTGTCCGCCCGACAATTCGGCTGGGTAATGGTTGAGGTGGTTTTCAAGGCCAAAGCCACTCAGCAGTTCTACTATCTTGTCCTTGCGTTCGCCACTTGGAATGCCTTTCAAACGTGCTGCTACCATGAGGTTGCCCAGTACCGTTCGGTGTTTGAACAAGGGATAGCTTTGTTGGACTACACCCACCCGTCCGATTTTGACAGGGGTGAGCGGGTCGCCCAATAAGACTTGCCCAGTATCTGCCGGGGCAATGCCTGCCAAAATTTCAAAAAACTTGGTTTTGCCGATGCCCGATGGGCCCAGGAAGCCAACGATTTGGCCTTGGGTAAGGCCAGGCCGCACCACATCTTTGACTTCTACGTTGACATCCTTCAGGATCTGGTTGTTGCCCAGTTTGAGCGATACATTTTCAACCTTGAGGATGGTATTGCGCAGTTCGTAACTCATGGTATTGGATTTTATTTGCGCTCCAAACTCAGGGAAGCGTATGGGCAGACGATGTTTTTGATAAAGCCGATCAGGTAGTCCAAACCAATGCCCACAATCAGAATTAGGAATTGAATGGCAAAAACCGCATCCAAATTCAAGTGCTTGTTTTGGTTAAGCAACATTACCCCAATCCCGCCTTCGGCCCTGGAAATACCCTCCACCATGGTTAGCATCATCCAACTGATGGCAAAGTTTTGGCGAATGATCTCAAACACTTGGTCCAGGCGGCCCAGGATAATCACTTCCCAAACAGTCTGCCACTCGCTCAAACCCAGGGTACGGGCATGGTTGAAATCGGTTTTGGGAATTTCCTTGAGCATGGCCATCATCGATGTCACAAAAAACACCGAGATGCCAAAGGTCATGAGCGAAACTTTGAGGCTATGCCCGCCGCTCGTGAGCAGCGTAAATACAAAACTCAAGCCCACGAGGGTCAAAAAACGCCCTTTGGACACAATGAAAGCCGTAGGTCGGAAGAAAGGCAAAACCGTGAGGTATGACAAAGCCAAGGAAATCAAAATGGCCAAACCCATCGCCTGGAGGCAAAGCCCCATGCTCACGAATAACTCGCGGAGCAAATCTCCTTCTTTGAGCAACTTGATGAATGAAGCCCAAATTTCCGGCGGCTTAGGTAAAATTTCGGATGAGCTGTACCAGGCAATCAGCGCCAGTACCACTTGTACCGCAATGATGATCAAAACCGTTGGCCGCGAAACGCTGGTATTAGGCTTGAACACCTTGGTAAGTTCAGAGAGGAATGACATAATAGGTTTGGGTGGGTTGGGGTGTGAAGGACCGCTCACTAGAATTTTTGGAAGTCTCTAATGAGTAACCCTTCACACCAAATTAGAAGAGTTGAAAAACTTTAGGCAAGTATTGATGGCTTACTCTTCAACATTTCAACACTTCAACATTTCAACTAAAATCACTTACCCATCATAATCTCCACCCGGCGATTGCGGGCACGACCTGCTGGCGTATCGTTGGAAGCCACAGGGTTGGATGCACCATGCGAGAACACGTTGATGCGCCCTTCCGGGAAGTTGCTGGCCGATTTGCGCTCTAGCCATTGCTTGATGGCAAAAGCACGGCGCTCAGACAGCTGCAAGTTGGTATTGGGGTCGCCCACATTGTCGGTATGACCGTGGATTTCTACTTTCAAGTTGCCTGCGATCACCAGGTCATTGAACAATTGCTCCAAAACCTGACGAGCCGAGGGGCTGAATTCGCTGCTGCCTGATGCAAATTCAATGGCCCAAGACTTGGCGCTTACCGTTTCGCGGATGTTGTCATCGGCGTTGAATTCCGTTTCGTCAGCGCTGGCGATTTGGCCACCCGATTTGTTCAACACGCTTTTGAGGAAACGGGTATTGATGACCTCGCTGCCTGCTGGGAAACTAGGCACCAAGTCGGGGTAAAGTTTCTTGACGATGTTGCCAAAAGTGGTGTACACAATCTCCACGATGTTGACACTGCCGGGGTTGAGGCCAAACATCTCGGCGTTGTCGGCCAGGTTGTTTACCCTGGAGCCGCCCAACTCAACGGGCAAGCCCCGGCGGTCAGTTTCTGTTACCCCTTTGTAGTATTTTTCCCAATATTCGGGGGTTTCTTCATTGTAAACTTCGGCGCTGATTTCGGAGGCTTTTTTCAGGGCAGTCGAATAGGATTTTACTTGGTCTCCACCAGCAGCGATGCCTTCGATTAGGCCTTCCATGATTTTGGGGTTGTCTTCCATCCATTTCTTGATACCGATCAGTACGCAAGGCATTTGGCTGCGGTATTCTTTGGTCGAAACGATGGAAACCAGGCCACCTTTCTTCTTGGCCACCATCACGTCGCCGGGAGTCCAGGTGGTTACGCCGGTTACGCTAACGGTGGTTTTTTTGCCCGTGCGCACGCCTTTTTTTACTTCGTCACGCTCTTCAGTATAACCATTGATGTATTTTTCAGAAGCATCAATATAGGTATCGGCGGCGATGAAGTTCATGGCTTCGGGGTCGTAGGTGCTTTCGTCGGCGTTCACTGGGATACCGTTGTCAGCGCACCATTTGATCACGATGTTCCAGTCGCCGTCGCGCAAAACCGCAGTAACCACTCCGCCACGAGCGGCTTGGGGGTTTTCTTTCCAGGCAGGAGGGCCCATGAATTTGTCTTCACCCAAAGAGCGCCCACAGGTATAAACGATCTGGGCCCGGTAGTCAGGGCCTAATTTTTCGAGTTGAGGGTTCACCCCAGCCAAGAAGGCTGCTGCACCGTCGCCCATGATGGTGACGAAGTGCGAGCCTTGATCGGTATTGCCCGTGTTTTTGTAGTTTTCGGCAAACTTGACCAAGCCCGCCTGCATCTGCGAGACGTCGTCCTGGCGGGAGAGTTTCAAGTTGACTTTTTTGGAGGCCATGATTGAGCCTTGGGTAGTTTCGGCACCTCCATTGGCTAGCATGAGGCCCATTTGTGCATTCCAGGCCCAAAGCAACCAACGTACTTCGGGGGTGCTGAGATTGGCTGGGCGGCTAGAGGGCAAATCCAACGGTTGTACAGTAGAAGAGGCATTTTTAGGTGCGTCTGGCAAGTCGATATTGGTTAATACTTCCGATGCTTTGGTTTCTTTGGGGCTGATGAGTCCAGTCCCGCTGATCAGTTTGTAACCAATAAAGAGTACACCTGCGATCAGTAGCAGTACGGCAAGTTTGCCAAAAGTGGTTAATCGTGACATGGTTTATTGAAGTGTTTTAGGGTCCCCGGGGCTTAGAGTCTGTTGACAAATTTTTGCTCGTCCCAAAATAGCCCCTTTTCGCCCATGCTTCGTTACAAAAATGCTCATTATGCACTGCATAACTCCGCTTTTTGCGCCTTGCCTAGGCGAAAATGTACTCATTTTGATTTCAATCCAAAATTTGAACATCCTCCTGCGGGTACTTGTTATTTTGGTTTTCGTCAGCAGCTTAGGTTTTAAGCATTTACGCTTTCGATATGAACAAATATACAATGAAAAGCCAAATACAAACCTAAAATTGTCGGCCATGACAAGCAGAATTACGATTAGTGCTAGCAAAAATGCGACTAGCTCACGAAATCAAACATTGAAAGAGGCCCGAATGTACATTTACATCCGAATCACAGTACGATCCTTGTCTTTTCAACCCTTCAACATTTCCACTCAAATCACCTGAAACCCATGAGCATAAGGATCATCCTCAGGATCAATGCTGATGGTGTTCAAACCATACACCCTGGCCCACCCCTCCACACTGGGGCGAATAGCGGGTTTTCCAGCTAGTTCGGTCACTTCTTCAATCTGGCCGATGAACTGCGAGCCGATGATGCTTTCGTGTACAAAAGAGTCGCCTGGTTTGAGCTTTCCCTGGGCAAACCACTGTGCCATTCGGGCTGAAGTACCCGTGCCACAAGGCGAGCGGTCAATGGCCTTGTCGCCATAAAAAACGGCGTTGCGGGCACTGGCTTGCGGGCTGATGGTTTGCCCCGTCCACAACACATGGCTACAGCCTCGGATGCTGGGGTCTTCGGGATGGACAAATTCATACAGGCCGTTAATGTTTTGGCGCAGACCACGGGCCATCGCTACCAATTTTTCGGCTTTGAAATGTTCCAAGCCGGGAAAATTGGCTTGTACATCCACAATGGCGTAAAAATTGCCACCATAAGCTACATCTACCGTGATCTGCCCCAACTCAGGGCATTCTACGGGCAGTTTTTCAGAATGCAGGTAGGACTTTACATTGGTCAATTTTACACTTTTTACCTTTTTGCCCTCTTGTCGATAGGTGATTTCGACTAAGCCAGCCGGGGCTTCCATCCTGATTTTTCCGGGCACTTTGGGCGTGACCAGGCCGTGCTCCAAGGCAATGGTGATGGTACCAATAGTTCCATGCCCACACATTGGTAAGCAACCACTGGTTTCGATGAACAACACCGCTACATCATTGGCGGGGTCGTGGGGCGGATAAAGGATGCTGCCGCTCATCATGTCGTGTCCACGGGGTTCAAACATCAAACCTTTGCGGATCCAGTCGTATTCAGCTAAAAAATGCTGGCGCTTTTCGCTCATGTTCTTGCCTTCAAGTTGCGGCCCCCCTCCAGCTACTAAGCGTACAGGGTTGCCACAAGTGTGGGCGTCGATGCAGAAAAATGATTTCATAATTACTTGTAGGTTTTTTTCAGAGCGTGTTTAAATATTAGAGGTTTAATCGGAAAACGAGTCAAATTTTGACTAATCAAGGCAGGAAAAGCGGAGTTATGCAGCGCATAATGAGCATTTTCCTAACGAAGAGTAGGCGAAATTGGGCCCTTTTACGGCAAACAAAAAATTTTAAACATGCTCTCATGCTTGCAAACGCCAAGGTACGACAATGTCTCAACAAGAAATGCAGCCCCTGCCAGGATGCCTGAAAAACGTTCAAATGTTTTGCAAAAGACGGTATGCTGAAAAAAAGGAGTACATTTTTGCAGCCAGTAAATTTATGGAGGCCAGCAGAATTCGGGCTAAACCTTTGGTTGTACATACAAAGCGACTTATCATTGCATGTACAGAGGACTTAGAATTGAAACTAAAATTCCAATCCACTGACAACCTGATATTTGCAGGTAAAAATATTATTTATTCAAAGCTGTCTTGTGCTTGTGCTGCTGCTGTTCTGGCCCCTTCAAAGTCAAAAGCATGTGTACTGTAACCTACATCTCCCCTCGTGCGGGACAATTTGTACTAAGCTCTAACCGCGATGAGAGTCCCAACCGGGCGGTGCAAAGCATTACCCAGGAAAATGACCTGCTTTTTCCGCGTGACCCCGGTGCCGGAGGAACCTGGATCTGTGCTTCAGCACGAGGGCAGGTGTTGTGCTTGCTCAATGGGGCGTTTGAGGCACACGAGCGCAAAGTACCCTATCGCTTGAGCAGGGGCTTAATGGTGCTGGATTTTTTCAATTATTCCAGTGCTTTGGCTTTTTTCCAAACCTACCCCTTTGAGGGCATCGAACCCTTCACGTTGGTAGCTGGCGATGGGCAAGAACTTTGGGAATTTCGTTGGGATGGGGAAAATCCAAGCCTAAATGAGCTCGATCCTCGCGGGTCTTACATTTGGTCTTCGGCTACGCTTTACCCGGCTGAAATTCGGGTAAAGAGGGCCAATTGGTTCGAAACCTGGTTGCAAAACCAAGCATCAAATGCCTCTTCGCTGCTTGAATTTCACCAAAACGCGGGTGAGGGCGACTCATGGAACGACGTGGTGATGGACCGCAATGGAGTCGTCAAAACCGTAAGCATCACCCAGGTGCAAAAAAACGAAGAGCACCTGCACATGTACTATCTCGATTTGTTGACCGCTGTGGAGCAAACAGCTCAAATGCCGCTGCGCCGTGGATTGGTGGAATCACACTAAACAAAAACCTTTCTGGATCAAATTGCTGAACTGGGAGTATTGGCCCACTTTGGCTTTTTACTGGCCGATGTTTGTATATGGGCCTTGGCTGGCCCTGCGTACAGGGCATTCCTGTTTTTTTACGGCGGCCAATCCAGGCATCAAAGCCGGAGGATTGGGTTTGGAATCTAAATACGCCACCCTGCAACTCCTGCCAGCGCATTTGCGCCCCAAATCAATCTTGTTGAAACAAAGTCAGCGCCCGCAGGCACAAGAACTTGCTGTTTTGCTGGCTGAAAATGGCTTGAATTTTCCACTGGTATCAAAACCAGACATTGGCTTTAGGGGGCTTTTGGTACAAAAAAACGATACGATTGAAGAACTCTTGGCTTACCTGGAGCACTACCCATTGGACATTATCATCCAAGAATTTCTGAACTACCCAGAGGAAGTCGGAGTGCTATACTATCGCTACCAAAACGAGCAAAAAGGGCATATTTCTTCAGTGACCCAAAAAGAATTTTTGTACGTCGAGGGAGACGGGCAAAGCAGTGTGCGTGACTTGGTAGCCGCCAAACCCCGTGCGCTTTTGCAAACCGAACGGCTGGAAACAACCCATGCCGAGGTTTTGGATCAAGTACCTCAAAAAGGCCAGAAGGTCAATCTGGGAGTGATCGGCAACCACTCCAAAGGCACCCTTTTTCTCAATGCCAACCACCTCATCGACGAGGAACTCATCCGTACTTTTGACCAGCTTGCGGACCAAATCAAGGGCTTCAATTATGGCCGTTTCGACCTCAAGTGCAGCAGCTTTGAAGATTTGAAAAAGGGCCAACACTTCAAAATCATCGAGCTCAATGGCGTTTGTTCTGAGCCTACCCATATTTACGACCAAAGATTCATGAACTACTTTTCCGCCGTTGGGGTGATCCTTAAACAGTGGACCATCGTGCAAAAAATAGCTAAAATGAACCACCAACGCGCTGGCGCTGCCTTCATGCCTACGGGGGAGATGCTGCGATCCTTGGCTTGGTTGCGAGCATACCAGCGACGAATTGCGGAGATGGGGTAAAAAATGAACCCAAACCTATAAATTTGGGAAATGCAAATCGAAAAAATCCTCAAAACCGCTTTTGATCCCTACTTTCAGGCTCCTATCGAAGCCTGGAAATCATTCGCCGATTTGGGTGAAGTCGTCGATGTTAAAAAAGACCAGGTCTTGAAACGAAATGGAAGTACTGAGAAATTCCTGAGCTTCATCCTTCAAGGTAGCGGAGGCATCTTGCTTTGGAACAACAACAATTTCGTGTGTATCGACCTGTGTTATGAAGCTGAGTTTTTTGGCGATTACCTGTCTTTTTTGACCCAAAGCCCTTCGCCGCTGGAAGTTGTTAGTTTTGAGCAGTCGAAAATTTTCAGGATTTCCAAGTCCAATTTTGACAAAATGAGTGCGGATACCGATTATGGAAACAAAATTTGCCGCTTTGCTGCCGAGGCCCTTTTTATCCACAAACAAGCACAGCAAATTGATATTTTGACCAAAACTGCTGCCGAACGTTATGCTGAATTGCAAACCCGGCAGCCGCAAGTCATCCAACGCACACCTCAAAAACACATCGCTTCTTACCTCGGCATCACGCCACAGAGTTTAAGCCGCATTAGAAAAAAATTAGCGGAGCATTAGTTACCATAGGATAATTGAGAACAGCACTTGGAGCCAGACTTTTGCCCCCACAAAATTTGGTATCACCATGAAAATGTTCTTCACGTTACTCATCATTGGCATTGCAACCACGTGCTTGTTGACCGCCAATCGCCTACTAAGTTTGCTTGATGTACAAATCCATCCGAACAATTTCATCAATGGCCTGGCTAAATACCAGGTTTATGCTTTGATCGTAAGTTTAATTGCTGCCTTGGTTACAATTTGGCTTAATCCGGTCGGTAGAGCCTTCCTTGGCATTGGAGACTTGCAGGTGATCGCTGAAAAGGAAAAATGGCTGGGCATCAATGGCGGAGCAACTTGGCGGAGCAATGGCCTTCAGTTGCTAGTGTTCATCAGCCTAGCTACGGGCATATTCATGTTTTTGGGGCTACAGTACACCAATAGCCTGCATACCTTTCAATGGTCCTTTGTGCCTTGGGTGCTTTTGTTCTCGGCTACCAATGCCCTGAGTGAGGAATTGATTTTTCGTTTTTGCCTGATCACCGGGCTGAACGGGGAATGCTCCAAATTGACGATTTTGGTGTTGTCGGCCATTCTTTTTGGCTTGCCCCACTATTATGGCAATCCGGGCGGGCCGGTGGGCGTGATTATGTCAGGGGTATTGGGTTATATTCTTTGCAAAGCCAGCATCGAAACAAGGGGCTTGTCAATTGCCTGGGGCATTCATTTCGTGCAGGATGTGATTATTTTTTTGGCGGTGATGATGATGAATGTACGGAGTTGAAATGCTTGCACCTTAACATAGGTGATCAAAGCTGTGCGCACAGGGCCCCAGCTTTGATCCTACTGTATATTTTACCCCAAAATCGCCTCTTTCTCCTTCAAAATCAAACTCACCCGGTCTGGTCCCACCGAAATCATCGTAATAGGTACTTCGAGTTCTTGTTCCAGGAAGCTAAGGTACTCGCGGGCGGTGCTGGGTAATTCATCGTATTCCTGGCAGTTGCCCAGGTCTTGCTCCCAGCCTGGGAAATCGCTGTATTGTGGTTGCACGTCCACGTCACAGAGGTCGAAAGGCAGGTCCTTCGTCAGTTCATTGCCTGTTTTGTAGTGGGTAGCTGCGCGCAAGGGGTTGAAATCGTTCAAAACGTCCAATTTGGTGACGGCCAATTGGGTCACACCATTCAACAGGATTGTGTATTTGAGTTGTGGCAGATCGATCCAACCACAGCGGCGTGGGCGGCCCGTGGTGGCACCGAATTCGTGGCCAGCTTTGCGCAGGGCCTCACCTGTTTCATCGTGCAGCTCGGTGGGGAATGGCCCCGAACCCACGCGGGTACAATATGCCTTGGTGATGCCAATCACTTCCTTGATCGTTTGGGGTGCCACGCCCAAACCCGTGCAAACGCCCGCCGTAATCGTGTTGGAAGACGTGACAAAAGGATAGGTGCCAAAGTCAATGTCCAACATGGAACCCTGGGCCCCTTCGGCCAGGATGCGCTTGCCGTCCTTAAGTGCCTGGTTGATGAAGTACTCGCAATCCACCATGTTCAAGGAACGCAGCAGGGCCAGACTGGCCGTCCACTTGGCTTCTTCAGTTTCAAGGTCAAAGTCCACCGCAGGATATTGGGCCAGCAAAGTGAGGTGTTTTTGCTTGAGGGTATCGTACTTCTCCTGAAAGTTTGGCGAAAAAATGTCACCTACTCGCAAGCCATTGCGGCCAGTTTTGTCCATATAAGTAGGGCCAATACCGCGCAGCGTGGAGCCAATTTTGGCCTTGCCCTTGGCATTTTCTGAAGCCGCATCCAGGTAGCGGTGAGTCGGAAGGATCAGGTGTGCCTTGCGGGCTACGTACAAGCGAGACTGGAATTCAACACCTGCTTCGCTGAGTTTCTGGATTTCCTTTTCCAGGGTAATGGGGTCGATCACCACGCCATTGCCGATCAGGTTGATCAGGTTTTCGCGAAAAATACCCGAAGGGATGGTGTGCAAAACGTATTTTTTGCCATCAAAAATCAAGGTATGCCCGGCGTTGGGGCCACCTTGAAATCGAGCCACCATGTGATACTGTGGAGCCAGGTAATCCACCACTTTGCCTTTCCCTTCATCGCCCCATTGGAGGCCCAGGATAACGTCAATTCCCATAACGGTTGTGCATAAATTGCAGAGACCTAAGAGGATGTTTAAATTTAGGATTGCAGGCAAAAATGAGCACGTTCTCGACTAGTCGAGGCGCAAAAAGCGGAGTTATGCAGCGCATAATGAGCATTTTTGCAACGAAGGATAGGCGGGAAGGGACCATTTTGGACCAATCAGAAATTTTAGACATACTCTAAAGAACAACGCGGTCCCTTAGGTCTCCTAAGTCATATGATTAGGCATTCCAGCCCATGAAATTTCTTTATTTTTTCCGGGGCTAAAGGTACGGCTTTTTGTGTAAGACTATCCTATAAAAAGGTTCATTTTTTGTAAAAGCTTAGCCTGCTCCCATTTCGGCCCAAAAAGGCCGTTTTTCCGTGATCCTTCTCCACTTTTTGTGAAGGTAGCACCTGCTACCCCCACAAAAAGTAGGCTCGGCTGACGAAAAACCGTCATCTTTTTTGTCTCGAAACCGCTAGCCTAAGTTTTTACCATTTTTTAACAAATGGAACTTGCTACCCGTTATGCTGGTTATTAGGATGGATACTCAAGCTTCACAAACTGTTGTTTCATGGACCGCGAACAAATGATCCAAGCTTACCTGGATGCTTACAATCAATGCGATGTAGCTAAAATGGTGCAGCATTTTGCTGAAAACCTGGTGTTTGAAAACATCCAAAATGGAGAGATCACCATGACCTTAAACGGCTTGGTGGAATTCAAACAACAAGCCGAACAAGCCAAAAGCTACTTTTCAGAACGCGAGCAAAAAATCATCAGCGTTAAACATACAGGTACAAGCAGCGAAGTTGAGATCGCCTACCAGGCAGTATTGGCGATGGATTTTCCGAATGGCATGAAGAAAGGCCAGGTTTTAGAATTGACCGGGAAGTCAGTTTTTGAGTTTGCAGGGGATCAAATCATCAAGTTGAGCGATATTAGTTGAACTTAATCGCCAAAATCAGCGGTGGTCATTTAGGCGTAAAATTGCCTGGATTGGCTTTCCCGTCGCTCCTACCTTGCGGGGAAATTGTTGCTTATGCCTAGACGGAAAGCCATCGACAATGACGCCTTGTTCAAGGAACTCATCTCTGATTACTTCCCTGAATTTGTGTTCTTCGCCAACCCTGAGTTATTCGAAGCAATTGATTGGAGCCAGGGTTTCGAGTTCCTGGAACAAGAAATGATCAATGCGCTCAAGGGGCGGTTTCGACAAAAAAACAAACGTCGATTCACCGATAAGCTGGTCAAAGTATACCTCAAATCGGGTGCAATACTCTTCATCTTCGTACACATCGAAATTCAGCACAAGCCAGAGGAAAATTTTCCAGAGCGGATGTTGGAATACCGCTATTTCATCAAAATGAAGTACGGACAGGACGACGTTTCAGCCTACGCCGTTTTCACGGGTGACCCACCGGATGAAAGTAAGCTGTATTACGAAAAAGATACCTTTGGCACCAGCATGAAGTACCACTATACCAGCCTGATTGCCGCTAACATGGATGAAGCAACTCTGATTGCAATGAAACATAACGCGGTGGCCCTGGCTATGCTGGCAGCGAAATATGCGTATGAGAGCAAAGGAAATCCCTCTTTGCGTTTGCAGTACAAAAACAAACTGGCGGATTTGATTCAAGCAGCAGGAATCGACGTTGACAAGTTCTGGAAACTCATTATCTTTGTAAAGGATTTTGTGAATTTACCTAGAACTTATGAGCTGGATTTTCTAAAGTATCATGAGTCTTTAATCTTTTCAACAGAAGAAAAAATGACAATATCACAAGGAACCAAGGAAATGGCAACTCGCTTTTACAAACACGCTTATGGGTACAATCCTGAGGCCGAAAAGAAGAAGATGGAACGCGAGCTCAAATTAGAACAAGCCAAAGCAGAAGAGGAACGTGCTAGAGCGGAGCAGGAAAGTATTAGAGCCGAAGAGGAGCGTATTAGAGCAGAAGAAGAACGTGTTAGAGCGGAAATCGAAAGACAACAACGTCACCAAATCATCCTTAACATGTACCACCACGCAAAAATGGAAGTGGCCCAAATAGTAATGGTAACTGGTGTTGAGGAAGAAGAGGTGTTGGCTATTCTATCAGCAGCACAAGAAGAGGAAGACAACTAAAGGAGAATTTTTAAACATACTCTTCCGAAAACCTTGCCCAAGGCCCCAACTTTTCGGACCTTGCGAGTCTAATGCTCAATATCAAAATCATCTCGGCAGGCGCGGGCAGTGGAAAAACCTTTCGACTTACCCAAGAAATGGTCACTTTGCTCCAAGGTGAGGTGCGCGCCAGTGGTATCATTGCCACCACTTTTACCCAAAAAGCAGCTGCCGAGTTGCAAGAAAGGGTGCGGGTAAAACTCCTCCAGGAAGGGCTCTACCAACAAGCCGAAGACCTGAGCAATGCCCTCATTGGCACGGTACACAGCCTGGGGGTCAAGCTCTTGCAGCGTTTTGCTTACGAGGCTGGGGTGTCGCCTCAAGTAAGCATCATCGCCGACGAAGACCAACTCTTGCTATTCAATCAATCCCTGGCAGCCGTATTGAGTGAAGAACGGGTGGAAACCATGACCCGACTCAGCGAACGCCTGGGCTTGGCCACCAACGAGTATTTTGACTGGCGCAAAGAAGTGATGGGCCTCACCGAAGTAGCCCGCGCCAACGCCTTCGGACCGGAAGTCTTGGACCGCAGTCGCCAACGTTCTTTTGCCCTTTTCCAAGAATTTCTTGGCGCTGGAACAAATAATGCCCAACACCTGCCCGCCGAATTGGGCAGCCTGCTCAGTAGCACCATCGAAGTGTTGGAAACCAATGCTGACGAGACCAAAATCACCAAAACCGACGCAGTCAAAGACCTCAAAAACCTGGAAAGGGAACTGGCCCTGCGCGGCGAACTGAACTGGCGAGACTGGGCAAAATTGGGCAAAATCAAAGTGGGGGCCAAAAGCAAGGACGACATCACCGCCCTGCAGGAACTGGCCAATCGGCACGAAAGCCTGCCCCAGTTTCAGCGCGACATCCAGGCTTTTATCGACCATATTTTCGAACTGGCAACTGCCGCTTTGCACGAATTTGCCACCTACAAAAAACAACGGGGCCTGATTGACTACACCGATATGGAGGCCCTGATCCTCGACTTGCTCAGGAACGATCAGGTACGAGAAGTGCTGACCACTGAACTCGATTTGCTCTTGGTAGATGAATTCCAGGACACCAGCCCGATCCAATTGGCTATTTTCCTGGAGCTGTCCAAACTTACGCCCCATTCCATTTGGGTGGGCGACCCCAAACAGTCGATTTATGGTTTTCGGGGAGCGGCACCGGAATTGATGCAGGCCATCATTGCCCAAACGGGTGGGGTGAAGCCGGAGGATGTGCAAACTTTTTCCTGGCGCTCCAGGGCCGATTTGGTGGAAGCTTGCAATGCCATTTTTACCCGCGCATTTACCGATTTGCCCCCTGAGCAAGTGGCGCTGATCCCGAAAAGACCAGAATTACCAGGCACGAAAATGGGCCAAGCCCTGAATTACTGGTTTTTTGAACCCGAACCCGATGAGGACGGCAAAAAAATCAACCGTACCCCTGGTCGGCCCTGGCTTGAAAACTGCATTGCTTTTCGCCTGCGGGAATGGCTGGACGAAGGAATTTGGATCAATTCGCGCAGCAAAGAGGGCGAATACCCGGCTTTGCCCGGCGATGTGGCCATCCTTTGCCGCAGCAACAAAGAATGTGCGATGGTGGCCGAAGCCCTCAATCGGGCGGGTTTGAAAGTGGCCATGTCGCGCATGGGTTTGCTGAACACTGCTGAGGTCAAGCTGACTTTGGCCTGCCTGAAATACCTGCTTAACTACCACGATTCTCTTTCGGTGGCGGAGATTTTGTTCTTGGGCAGTGGCAAAAACATCGAAAACATCATCGACGAGCGCCTAGACTACCTTGAGTTGTACGAAAAAGGTGAAGTGACCAACCGCTGGGGCACCGATGATGGCCTGATCCGGCGATTGGATGAGCTGCGCATCGAAACCGCTGAATTGTCGAGCGCCGAGATCCTGACCTTGCTCCTGGAAGAACTGGACCTGCGCCGCAAAATCGCCGCTTGGGGCAAAACCCAACAGCGCCTAGATAACCTGGACGTGTTGCGCGCCTTGGCCTTGCAATACGAAGAAGCCTGCAACCGCTTGCAAGCCGCCGCCTCTTTAGGAGGATTTTTGCTCTGGCTCAACGAGCTTGAAGCCAGCGGCAAAGACCAACAAGCCGCAGGTCAAAGCGCTGCTGCAGTAAACGTGTTGACCTACCACCGCAGCAAGGGACTGGAGTGGCCCATCGTCATTTGCCACAACCTCGACAAAGACATCCGCGCCGAGCTCTGGGGCCTGGACTTGATGAACGAAAGCGATGAAGTGGACCTGCACAACATCCTGGGCAATCGCTGGCTGCGTTATTGGGTCAATCCCTACGAAAAACAGTACCAAAACACGCCCTTGGCCCGCCGCCTGGCCGAAAGCGAGCTGCAACTCAAAAAGAAGGCCAAGGCCATTGAAGAAGAAAACCGCCTGCTGTACGTGGGCCTCACCCGCGCCCGCGACTACCTCATTTTGCCCAGCACCAAAGACGGCACCAGTTGGCTCAACCGCGCCTGGCAGCAAGGCAAAGATGATTTGCCTACGCTGGACATCGACATGGATGAGTCGCCTTTTGAGTGGAATGGCCGGGTGATCCCGGTGGCACAGGAGAAAATCAGTTACCCCCGCGACTTCATCGCCCGCGACTTGCCCAACGAGGAGATTTTTTTTCAGGAAAAACGCGCCGGACGGCAAAGGCAAATACCCCTGTACATCGACACCTGGAGGGAAAACTTTACCGAACTCATCGCTCGCAGCAGTGTGGGCGAGAGCTTGTCCTACGCCAGCCCCTTGCACCCCGATTCGCTGCTGGCGGACATGAACCAAGTGGCCAAGGCCGCCAAAGCTTTTTTCCTCGCTTACCGCCCGGAGCAAGACTTTGCTGAATTGGAAAAAGCGACGCAAGGGGTCCTGCAGCGCTTCCAGGTACATGAGTATTTGGAAGCCAAACAACTGCTGCCGCTGGGCAAAGCCTGGCATGCCTTGCTCGAAAAGCAGTTTCAGCAGCCTTTTTACCATTATAAATATGCATTGCGCAGTTGGCAAGGCCAGCGTTTGTTTGAACGGGAAATCGACTTGCTGTTGGAAACCGATCAGGGGCTAGTGATCATTCAATTTTCGAGTTACAGCGGCGAAGTGGGCCGTTGCCGCAACAAAGCCCAGGAATTGGCCCCGTTCCTCAGCTTGGCACGGGAAGGGGTGCAGCAGGTTTTTCAAGAGCCGCTGGTGCGGACCTATGTGCATTTTGTGTTGTTTGGGATGCTTTTGGAGGTTAGGTAATTATGGCGAATTCGCCATAATTAAAGTTGAAATGCTTCTTTTCTGCTCAATAATATGCCAAAAACGAAGGTTTCCAATCCACAATTTCATAAGTCTTGTGGCACCCACGATTTTTGCTCCGCTTCATTTAGAACGTGACGCAGCACACCAGACAGGAGCACAGGTTAAACGAATTGTCAACATTAAGTCGATTCATCCTACTGATTTTCAAAAATCGCCTCTAATTGATTCAAATTGGTAGGCACTGCGCGGTATTTGCCTTGCAAGTAGTCTTTTTCAAATGAAGCATCATTGCGAACCCCCTTGAACTCTGCCAAGGAGTACAACTCAGTAGCTCCATCATTGCCTTTTTGCGCAAAACATATTTGGTCTCTGCGCAGCAGATTTGCATCCAGCAGGTTGGAGTCATGGGTGATGAAAACGAGTTGGGCATTGCTTGTGTTAGTGGATGGAGAGTGGAAAAGTTCTACAATTTTTCGGGTGAGTTGGGGGTGAAGTTTGGAGTCGAATTCGTCAATGATTAAGGTGCCGCCCAGGTCAAGAGCAGTCAGAATTTGTGGACTGAGTGTGAAAAGTCTTTTGGTCCCTTCTGCTTCCTGGGCGAAGAGCACAAATGGGACAGTTTTAGTTTCGTTCTCTTCTTTAATATGTCGAATAGTCCAAATGATGCCATGTTCTAATTTGATTTCTTTTATGCTTGGATCAATTGCATTTAGAAATGATGTTACTTTGGTACTAAATTTAGGACTTTCCATTAGCTTAGCTATGCGTAATTCATCAAACTCAGGAGGAATTGGAACAAACTTAAGATGAATATAATTCCACAGATCCAGTATCAGACTGACATTAAAAGTTGCTAACAAGGTCAAATACAGGGTATTTTCCCTAAACAAAGGGGGCGTATTGGTGCCAGACATTGTCAATTGTTTATCCTTGGCCTCCTTTAACAAGGTTTCGTTCACGTCCAAGCTGTTGCCTTCACGGGTAAAGTAAAATCGTTCCCGTGCTCCTTTTTTCACATTAAGAGCCTTTCCAAACAGCCATTCTGAGACAATTTTTTCGCTGGTGGCTTCAAACCCATATCTAAACAACACATCGTCATAAACAAAAACGATCTGAAAGAAAGTAGGTTTCTTTAGGGTTTCACTGCTCAGTTGAAAGGGGAAAATACTAGTTTCCAGTATTTTCATGTCTTTCACACAGTCTTCTACGATCATTCGCATTGAATTCATCGCTAGCCTCAAACCAGTTTTTCCACTCCCATTCGCCCCAAATAAAGCCTTGCTTTTCAACAAGCTCATTTGCTCATCTACCACTATCACATTGTCCTTGTCTAACTTGGGATTTTTAGCAGAAATTTTCGCTGTCCGCATTTGCAGGGTCTGGATTTCTTTAAAGGACCAAAAATTTCCTACGCTGAACTCGACTAGCATAAATCGGGAATTTGTGATTTTTTCGCAAATTACGGATTTATAATCAGTTTTTTTGCTTTTTTATTTCGTCTTTATCTATCCTTTGTATGTTATGCAAGTTTATGTCGTTTTCATTTCGGTCAAAAATAGCATGTCCTTACATGAAATCTCCCCATTGTGCTTTCCAGTCATACCTTGTTAATCTAAGGGGCGACAAAAAAAATTCTTCATTTTCCCAAAGGATTAGATAAGTAAATAGTTCATTTTAAGTGTCTTATCTAATCTTTTGGGTTAAGTGAAATGAATAGTTACTTTTGCTCCATTACTAAGTAGTTTGTTTTTAAGTTCGCTAAACCATGGAGAATGAGTTTTTGAATTGAAGCGTTAAGCGCGTCAATCCTTTTAGCCTATTATCTCTACGAATCAGTAGGGGAGATAATTGTAAGAACTTAAAAAACGCTGTACTAAGGTCAAAAACAAATTGAGTATACCAAGAGTAAGCAACTCTTAAAACAGTTGCTTAGCTTTCAACCCCTGAAGAGTTACCTGGTTTACACATAAATCCCGTCAATATGTTGCCAAAACCACAGCAATCACAGCAGTCAATATTGTTGTTTTTCTTCCTGGCTATCCTCGCAAGCACCTGTGTACGCGAACTGGACTTGAAGATCAAAGACCAATCTTCCAAGTTGGTGGTATATGGCAATTTCACCCAGGGTGCGGGCAATCGTGTTGTCAGCATCCGTCGGACCAGCGATTTTGGCTCGCAGGTGAGTGAAATCGTCAGGGGCGCAAAGGTTTTTTTGGTGGATGAGCAAGGTAAACGCCTGCCTTTCATGGAAACTTCTGGTGGCGACTATGCTTTTATGGATGCTCGTTTCCAGGCTACAGTTGGGCGCAAATATTACTTGGAGATTGAGTTGAAAGAAGGCGACAAATTTCGATCGGTGGCCAGTACCATGCCGGCCCCAATTCCCATTCAAAAAAGTTATTTCCGCTTTTTGCCTGCCAATGTGGCCCAAAAGCGTCCTTCACTTGGGATCATGGTGGACCTGAACGTGCCCGAAAACCCCGAAGGCGTACACATCCGTTGGGGTGTCCGGCGCATTTGGCAACGTACTTCGGTCAATTTGCAATGGGTGTTCAATGATTTTTTTCGTTTTGGTCCACCGCCCGTTTGTTACATGACCGATAGCCTGACGATGCAGGCCATTCCACTTTTTAGTTCTGAAAGGACTGGTGGATTTTTACTGCAACAGCAACAATTGTTGAGCCTGGAAGCCGATAAAAAGCTGTTTGAAAAAAACGCTATTGAGATCATCCAGTACAATACCACCCCGGAAGCTTATCTGTATTGGCAAGACATCCGCAGCGTAGCCAATCAAGGGGGCACCATTTTTGACCCTCCACCCGCTGCCGTGCAAGGCAACTTGTATCCACTCGACGACCCAGGCGAGCGTATCTTGGGCTTTTTTGAGCTTACGGCAGCCGATACGTCCTATTTTTTTGTGGAAAAAAGCCTATTGGAGCCCTTCGGCTATTACGTTCCCGATCCTTGTATCCGCGATTTTGGCCGGCCGGAATGGGTAGAAACTTTCAATTTTGAGCCTGGGTGTGCTTTTTGTACGAATATTGTGGGGCATAGTTTGGTGAGACCGGGGTTTTGGCGGTAGGGAGAGTGTGGATTAGTCAAAATTAGCCCATAGATTTTTTGACACCTCAAAGGAAATGTCTCATGCTCGTTATTTAAACATTTGACAATCAAATAATTGAATGCAAATTCAGTTGTAAAATATTTCTTTACTACTGAAAAAAATGACGCTGGATTTAGCTCTCACAAAGAATGATTTTCAGTACCGCTTTCACACAAGCAAACAAGCCCAAAGAACCAAAAGATTCCTTGGGCTTGTCCAGATCAAAATCTAAATTTCACCATCAATAAGCCTTCGCAAAAAGCACCCTTTGTGCCGAGGGCTTGCCCGTGAGCACACACTGGCCAGGTTCTTTGTCGCCCTCCATTGGAATACAACGGATGGTGGCTTTGGTCAATTCCTTGATTTTTAGCTCAGTTTCGGTGGTGCCGTCCCAATGCGCGGAAAGAAATCCAGGCATGTCCGTGTCGATGAGGCTTTTGAAATCATCGAAGTTATCCACCTGGCGGGTTTGCTCGGTACGGAAAGCGGCGGCGCGGTTGAAGAGGTTCTGCTGAATGTCCGTCAGCAAGTCTTCGATGTAGCGGTCGATTCCCTCTAGGTTTTGTGCGCTTTTCTCCTTGGTGTCGCGGCGGGCCACTTCCACTTGTCCGTTGGCCAGGTCGCGCTCGCCGATGCCCAGGCGCACGGGTACACCGCGCAATTCGTGCTCGGCAAATTTGAATCCAGGGCGGTTTTTCATGTCCTGGTCGTACTGCACACTGATGCCTTTGGCTTTCAGGGCCGCCATGATTTTTTGGGCGGCCTCGTCAATGGCCGGAGTTGGCTTGGGAATGGGCACGATCACCACTTGCACGGGTGCGAGTTTTGGCGGCAAAACCAGTCCCTCATCGTCGGAGTGGGTCATGATCAAGCCCCCCATCAGGCGGGTAGATACGCCCCAGGAGGTCGCCCAAACAAATTCCTGCTGGTTGTTTTCGTTCAAAAACTTCACGTCAAAAGCCTTGGCGAAGTTTTGGCCCAAAAAGTGGCTGGTACCCGCCTGCAAAGCCTTTCCGTCCTGCATCAAAGCCTCGATGCAATAGGTCTCATCGGCTCCAGCGAAGCGTTCATTGGCCGTTTTGATGCCCTTGATGACGGGCATGGCCATGTACTCCTCGGAGAACTTGGCGTAGATGTCTAGGATTTTCAAGGTTTCTTCCACCGCCTCGTCTTTGGTGGCGTGGGCAGTATGGCCTTCTTGCCATAGGAATTCAGTGGTGCGCAAAAAGAGGCGGGTACGCATTTCCCAACGCACCACGTTGGCCCACTGGTTGATCAGCAGGGGCAAGTCGCGGTAGGAGTTGATCCAATCCTTGTAAGTATTCCAAATGATCGTTTCCGAAGTGGGGCGCACGATCAGTTCCTCTTCGAGTTTGGCATCGGGGTCCACCACTACGCCACTACCATCGGGGGCATTCATCAGGCGGTGGTGGGTTACAACGGCGCATTCCTTGGCGAAACCATCTACGTGTTGGGCTTCTTTGCTCAAAAAACTTTTGGGGATGAAAAGCGGGAAGTAAGCGTTCACGTGCCCGGTTTCTTTGAACATGGTGTCGAGCTGATCGCGAATTTTTTCCCAAATCGCAAATCCGTAGGGTTTGATCACCATGCAGCCCTTTACCGCTGAGTGGTCAGCCAAGTTAGCTTTTTTGACTACATCCTGGTACCAGTCGGAGTAATTGTCCGCTCTCGTCGTAATTTCTTTTGCCATTGCAGTTCGTTTCGTGGTTTTGAGGCTTTTCG
Source organism: Chitinophagales bacterium (assembly GCA_013299105.1). Lineage (GTDB taxonomy): Bacteria > Bacteroidota > Bacteroidia > Chitinophagales > Saprospiraceae > Haliscomenobacter. The sequence continues at coordinate 30,453 of JAAFJY010000041.1, forward strand.
TGGTTAAAACCAAGTTAAAATCCCCCCAATTCCACTAAATTCTGGTATCTTAACACTTGTTAAGGCGTCAAAGTGAAAGTTTAACATGGGTTAAGCCGCACTTTATCATTCCTTTAACATAAAAATCGGCACAAATGTACTAATTTCGGTGTTGAAAAGAGGAAGATAAAGTAATCAAAACGCTTTATCGGACTTGCTAACCCCATTTTACTTCATCGCAAGAAAAAACTAAGGATATGAAATGGTCGCTCCAACTCCGTTTTTTACTCGCCCTGGTCTTGTTCGGCAACGTTGCTGCTTTCGCGCAGTATGACGATGTCTACTACGATCCGGCCCGGGATTCCCGTTCCCGTGAGCGTACGCAACGCAATGTGCCACAGGACAACCCATCTTCTTCATATGATTATGATCGATATAACAACAACAACGGTTATGACGATCAGGAGTATGCCTTTGAAGATGACTACGACTACTACTACACCTCGCGTTTGCGTCGTTTTCACCGACCATATGCAGGTTTTGGCTTCTTCGATCCGATCTATGTCGATGCCTATTATTATGATCCGTTCTTCCAGCCCGGCTTGTCGGTGCTGATTTATGATGATTTTGGCTTTCGCAACGTAGGTTTAGGTTTCAATCGCTGGAACAGGTGGAATCGCTGGAACCGTTGGAACAACTTCGGCTGGGGCAATGGTTTCAACAACTTCGGCTGGGGCAATGGTTGGAACAACTGGGGCTGGGGCAACGGCTTCAATTCTTGGGGCAACAATTGGAACAACTGGTGCTATGGCGGCTCCTCCTTTGGTTTTGGTTTTGCTAATCCTTGGGGTCTCAATCGCTGGAATGCTGGTTGGAATGGTGGCTGGAACAACTGGGCTTGGACACCTGGTTGGGGCAACAACTTTACCTACAACAACTTCAACAACGTTTACATCAACAACAACAATAACCGTCCTGGCCGCATCGAGCAGCCCGTTTATTACGGCCCACGTACAGGCGGTGGCGGCGTAGGCCCTCAGCCTGGTATTGATGCCAGCCGTGCGCCCCGTGCCCAAGACAGTGAGATCAAGTCGGTGCCTAACCCTCGAATCGACAACGGTGGTGGTCGCCTGAATGAGCGCCCTACTTACGAGCGGGATCGTACCACGCCCAACCCTGGTGATGCTTCGCGTGGCGCTGTTCCTGGCTACAATGAGCGTGGCGCAAATGACCCTGCTCGTGCTACTGATCCTTATGGTAATGCCCGCGAAAACCTGAACCGTCCTGGCCTTGAGCGTGAACGCCCTACGGTGGACCCCTCAAGTGGCCGCGAAATGGACCGCAGCCGCTCAACGGTGCCTCCTAGCAGTGATCCAAGTAGCCGTCCGCGCAGCAATGATTATCCAAGTCGTGAGTACAATACTCCTCGCAACAACGACAACAACAACGTGCCACGCAACAACGACTACAACAATACCCCGCGCAACGAATCGCCAAGGCCAAATTACGATCGCCCAAACTATGATGCACCTCGCAACATGGACCGCGAACGTACTTATCAGCCTGATCGCAACAATACGCCACGCAACGACAGCCCAAGGCCAAGTTATGATCGCCCCCGAAACGAGTCTCCAAGCTACGATCGTCCACGGCAGGAATCTCCAAGACCAAGCTACGACCAGCCTCGTCAGCAGGAGAGGCCGACTTACCAGCCTCGCCAATCCCCTAGCTACGACGCACCTCGCAACTCAGGTGGAAATTCTGGCGGTGGTAACTCCGGTGGTGGCCGCACTGGTGGCTCCTCCTCATCGCCTCGTACAGGTGGCGGTGGCCGCGAATAAACCTGGATGCTGAAACGGAAAAGAGGTGGAGATCGGGATGTGCTGGTTTTCACCTCTTTTTTCTTTGACTTTTCCGAAATCGCTCGCAACATGAAAAACAATCCCCAAATCAAACTTGCCTTTTTGCTCCTTTTGCTGTGCTGTGGAGCAAAACTTACTGCCCAAAATGTGGGCGATGCACTGCGTTATACTGCTTTGGACTATGGCGGTACGGCCCGTTTTGTGGGTTCGGGCAGCTCTATGAGTTCCATTGGCCCTGACCTGGGCACTTTGTCGATCAATCCGGCGGGCATTGGTTTGTTCCGCAAGTCGGAGTATACCTTGAGCCCTGGCTTGCTGAATGCCAACATCAACTCGACCCTGCTTAGTGGCCGAGGCAACACGGGCTCCAGCGATACCCGCAGCAATTTCAATGTACAAAACTTTGGCTTGCTGTTTGCCTCCAATCCCTTGCGCCAAGGGGCCTGGAAAAACATCAATTTTGCCATTGCCGCCAACAACATCGCCAATTTCAACCGCGAATTTTACTACGAAGGCCGCTCCAAAGGCTCTTTGACCCAGCGTTTCCAGGAATTGGCCAACAATGGAGAGGGCAATACAGGTTTTGAAACGGGTTTGGCAGACGAGGCCAGCGCCATCTACGATTTTGACCCCACGGATGGGATTTACGAAATTGACTACGAGCTCAACGACCGCGCTCGCTTGTTCCGTGCTCAAGCAGGCACCCAGCGGGGCTCAATTACGGAATTGAGCTTTGGTTTTGCGGGAAACTACAACGAAAAAGTAGCCGTAGGGATCAGCCTGGGTGTTCCCATGTTGAATTTTGTACAAAATAAAACCTACAACGAGCGCGACGACAGCACTGCGCAAGGCGGGGCGATTCCCTACTTCAAAGGGCTGCAATACATTGAAAGTCTGAACACTTCGGGCTCCGGGATCAATGCCAAAATTGGGGTGATTTTACGGCCTAATCAGGCACTGCGCTTATCCGCAGCGGTACATACGCCCACGGCTTTTACGCTCACCGACGATTACAGCAATACCCTGCAAAACGATTATTACAAAGACGAACGCGAGCAAGGCGAGTTTTTGGGTAAAACCGCCGATCGAACGGGCACTTTTCAGTACGATTTCAGTACCCCTTGGCGCTTCATCGCCGGCGCAGGGATCATTGCTGGCAAAAATGGGTTCCTGAGTGGTGAAATTGAGAGGGTTGTTTACTCCCGAAGCCGCTTCAATTACGCCGATTTTCCCGAAGCGGAAGAAGACGTGAACGGTGAAATTCGCGACCAATTGCGCGCTGCGACCAATGTGCGCCTGGGCGGCGAATTGGTGCTGGATGCCTGGCGTTTGCGGGCGGGCTATGCCATCAATCCCTCTGCTTTCAACAACGACGACTCTCGACGCACTACCATCAGCTTGGGCGGTGGTTATCGCGGCGAAACCTTTTATGTCGATCTGGCTTATCGCCGCAGCAGTTTTACCGAACAATACTATCCGTATATTGTGGCCTCCAAGCCGATTCAGGAAGTACGCCAAGAAGTGGATTTGTCGAATGTGGTGTTTACTTTGGGAGTGAAGTTTTGAGTTGAGATGCACTATATTTGTGCAAAATCAAGTAAAATCCATGACCAACACCTTCAGCCCAGACTTCCGCCTACAAAGAACTGCCCTCCTCCTAGGCTTAGTGCTGATGGGGATCAAGTTTGCGGCTTGGTGGTTCACGAATTCCAACGCGATCCTCTCAGATGCCCTGGAAAGTATCATCAATGTACTGGCCGGGGCATTTGCCTTGTACAGCCTTTGGATTGCAGCCCAACCACGCGACCGCAACCACCCTTACGGGCATGGTAAAATCGAGTTTGTGTCGGCAGGCTTCGAGGGGGGCTTGATTTTTTTGGCCGGGATTTCTATTGTGGTCAAGGCGGTTTATAACCTGCTGCATCCACAACAACTCGAAGACCTTGATCTGGGCTTATTGTTGACCTTGCTTACTGGGGGATTCAATTTTTTGATGGGCCGTAGCCTGCTGGCAAGGGGCAAAAAAACGCGCTCTAGTCTGATGCAAGCGAGCGGCGAACACCTCCTCAGCGATGCCTGGAGTTCCCTGGGTTTGATCATTGGATTGGTTTTGGTGAAATTCAGCGGTTGGATTTGGCTCGATAGCGCCATCGCCATTCTTTTTGCGGGCATCATCATTTACACGGGTTTTCGCTTACTGCGCTCAGCCTTGGCGGGTATCATGGACGAAACGGATCAGGATCTGCTCAAGGAATTGGTCAATAGCCTGGAGGCGCAGCGCTCGCCCAATTGGATCGACCTGCACAACCTCCGGGTGATCAAGTACGGCTCGCAGTTGCACATCGACTGCCACCTGACTTTGCCTTGGTATTTCAGCAACCGCGAATGCCATACAGAAATGAAAAAAATTGAAAACCTAGCTGCGGAACACTTGGGTACTTCGGTCGAAGTGTTCATCCACGTGGACCCCTGCCTGCCAGAATCATGTCGCGTTTGTCTGAAAAGCGATTGTGCTGAGCGGCAAAATGCCTTCACTGAGCGCATCAATTGGACTTTTGAAAATGCTATTTTGGATCAAAAACATTCCTAAGTTTAAGGGTTTAGGGTTGAAAGGTTGAAGAGACTGCCCTAATCGAAGCCCCTCTTTTCAACCCTTCAACTTTTCAACATTTCAATATGCCAACCACCTCCATCTCTCTCTTCCAGCTCAACGAGTTCATGCGCCGGGTAGTGGCGCTGAACTTCCCCGAATCAATTTGGGTAAGGGCCGAGCTGGCCCAGGTCAACTTTGCCAGGGGCCATTGTTTCATTGAGTTGGTAGAAAAAGGAGGGGCAACGGACGACATCATCGCCCAATCCAGTGCAGCCATTTGGCAAAGTAGCCTCAAAACCATGCGCAATCGATTTGGCAAAGATCTAGACGCCCTCTTGCAAGCAGGGGTAGAAGGCTTGTTCAAAGTACGCATTGATTTTCACGAACGCTACGGCCTGAAACTCAACATTGAAGACCTGGACCCCAGCTACACCCTGGGCCGTCTGGAACAACAAAGGCGCGAATGGCTGGAAACCCTGCGGCAAAAAGGCTGGTTGGGCAAAAACGGCGAAACCACCCTGCCTGAAGTGGTACAACGCCTGGCGGTGATCAGCTCCGAAACGGCGGCAGGTTTGGAGGATTTTCGGGCCCAACTGGCTAACAATGCCTACGGTTATGCCTACAAAATTAGGCTTTTTCCTGCGGCCATGCAGGGGATGGCCGTGGAAGAAGAAGTACTTTTGCGTTTGATTCAAATCCAAAAACAAGCTGCTCAATTTGATGCCGTCGTGATTATTAGAGGCGGGGGCTCTAAATTGGACTTGGCTGGTTTTGACAGCTTGAAACTCTGCGAAGCCCTGGCTGGTTTTCCGATTCCTATACTAACGGGCATCGGGCACGAAATAGACGAAACCCTGGTGGACTTGGTGGCTTATCTTGCACTCAAAACCCCCACCGCAGTGGCTGAGTACCTGCTATCGCGCAACCTGCGCTTTGAATCCCGCGTGCTGGAATTGGGCCAAACTGTGCAGCAACTCAGCCGCGAACAGGTTTTTGGGGAGCAATTGCGCCTGGAACGCCTACTGCGCTACCTGCAAAGCGCGCCTAGCCAAAGCCTGAACAAGGCCAGCGAGAACTTGCAGCGCATCAGCGCCGAATTGCCGCTGCTGAGCCGTTTTCGCTTGAAAGAGGAACACAGCAAACTGGACCAATTGGACCAATTGCAAAGCCTATTGAGCATTGAGTCTACCTTGAAAAGAGGTTTTTCGCTTACCTTGCGAGCCGGAAAAGTGCTTTCTTCGGCTCAGCAAGTCCGAGCCGGAGAGGTTTTGGAAACCCGCTTGGTCGATGGCAGTATTCAAAGTAAAGTGATCTAAATGGAATTGACCTACGAAACAGCCCTGCAACAACTGCAAACCATCACGCAAGACTTGCAAGATGGGCAAATCCCCATCGACGATTTGGCTGGCAAGCTGCAAAGAGCAGCCGAATTGATCCGTTTTTGCCGCGAAAAACTGCGCCAAACCGAAACGGAGATCCAAGGACTATTTGACGATAAAGCGTAATCATTCATGCACGCAATCCTGGCTACGGGTTCCAATCTCGGAGACAAAGCCGCCAACTTAAAATTAGCGACCCAACTACTCAGTGAGCAAGCGGGAAGTCTGTTGGCCCTATCCAGTATTTACCAAACCGAAGCTTGGGGCATTCATGACCAGCCCGTATTCTACAACCAGGCTTTGATCCTTGATACGATCCTTCCGCCACACGAGCTCTTGAACTGCATCCTGTCGATCGAGCGCCAAATGGGCCGCGAGCGCCGCATCAAGTGGGGCGAGCGCCTGATCGACCTCGACATTTTATTTTACGAAGACCTGGTTTTGCAAACCCCCGATTTGCAAATTCCCCATCCTTTCCTCCAGGCGCGCAATTTTGTATTGCAACCCCTGCTGGAAATTGCGCCGGATTTTGTGCACCCTGTTTTACAAAAGGACATCCGCACCTTGACCGAGGAATGCCCAGATCCGCTTTGGGTAGTAATGGTTAATGGTTAGTTGTTAATGGTTAGTTGTTAATGGCTTCGAGCTAGGGATTGACGCAAGCTAAGGAACAGAAAAGAAACAAAGTGGACATCTTTGACTTTTGGTTAAGCCCTTTGCGTGGCAAAGTTATAGCCAAAATCATGGTCAAAATCATGCTGGAAATCAGCAAGATTGTGTGTGGGTGTGGAAGTGTGAGTGTGAAAGTGTGTCTCCAACATTGGAAACGAAATGCCAACACACCCGAACCCAAACAAGCACACCCGAACCCATTTTCATCCGTGTTCCCAACTAGCCTCGTGCAGCGAGGCAATGAAGATGTCTAATTTATTTAATCTGCGGCCCTAAGGGCACTTTCAGTCCAGTTTTTCAAAAAAATACGACACTTTGCGGAGCTTTTCTTTTGCGGCATAATCGTATTCTAAGTCTGTAAAGAAACGAATGTGGCGTTTATCGGCTTGCTCAAAATCATAAACCTGAATCCTGCCAATGGCATCAATTGGGAGTTGCATTTTGACCACCTCGTCGAAAAAGAAATTGCAACTTTTGGGTTCAAATAAGCCAAAGTTGTAAGAAAATTCATAGGACTCATTTCCGATCAATTGTTTGCCTTTTCTTTCTCCATCCACTGTTTCGCCTTCTGGGAAATGATCCGCCAGTACGATTTTGGTATTGGAGCTGGTGACGATTTTTTGAACACCCTGCCCGTCGATGTACTCCATCCTGCTGAGTTTCCAAGTGCCACCCAGTCTGTTGAGTTTTGCGGTCCAGTTGCTGTCGCAGGACATTACCGAGAAGCTTAATGCTGCCAAAACAATCCAGAATTGTATAGCACTTGTAGTTGAATGTTTTTTGATTGTCTCATTACTGTTGTCCTTGAAGTCAAAAAATCAAGTGTTAGGAACAGTTAAAAATAAAGCTTTCCAATTTTTCAGCTGTTGATTGCAACAAATGTCAACGTGTATGGTCAAAATCATGTTGGCAATCCGTGAAAATCCGTTTAATCCGCGTCATCCGTGTTCCTATCCCGCGAAGCGGGGCAAAAAAGATTCGTGGCCGCATCGGAGTAACGAAGTTGCGAATTGGAAAGGTTCATTTGTGGCTTGTCACTTATTTACTAGCATACCATCATCAGCTCTTCGCTCACCAATTCGCCGCATCCTCCACCCGTGCATCACCTTCCAAAATCAACTGCCCCCGACGACCCAAAAACTTACGCGGCGCAGCTATCCCCTGCCATTTTCGATTGCAAGCATTGTGCAAATGGCCTTTTCGCAAAAGTAAAGTACTGCCTGGTTCAAGGGTGATCATGGCATTTTCGGGCATTGAAACCCGGCCTTCCACTTGCAGAAAGGCACCTTTGGCGATCCGTAGGTTGCTCTTCAAATCACGGTCACCACGCCAGATCAAGGTGTCGCTGACCACTACTTCCTCCTCGGTTTTCAGGCTGCACCAATCTTGGATCAGGTAGCGGCGCTCAAAGGCGCTGGTGTCGTTCATGAGCATCAGCACCCTGCCGATTTGGCAAGGGGTGAGGGCATTTTGCAAGGCATTGTAATCCATCATGTTGTTTGAAGCTTGGGTGTTGCAAGGCGGCTCTGTTGTGCGGTTCCAGCAGGGGTTGCCGTGCTCCGGGGTATCGTCGCAGCCATCGGAGTCGAAGGCGTGGAAAAGGCCAAAGAAGTGCCCAACTTCGTGGTTCAAAATGCCACGGTAAGCCCAGGCTGGCATTTTTGACTCGAACATACCCGCCATTTTGATGCCCTCGCTGAGCATCACGCCTACCCCGCCTGCACTGCGCTTGTAATCGGGCGAGAGCATGCTGTCGGGGTGGTGGGGCATGATGAAGATGTTGACGATCGAATCGGTGCCTACGCCATATTTGGCCATTACCCGGCGGTCGTAGAGGTTGGCGTTGCCGCCTTTGTGTACGTAAAAACAAAGCTCATCGTCGTAGTGAAAATACACGCCAGGGTCATTGGGTATGTTTTTTTGCGAACACAAAACGTAAGCATACCTAGGTGGAATGACCGGAATCTGGTTTTTCCAAGGCAGCCAAAGTTGGTTGTTGCGCTGCAAATCGCCATTGGCTGCGCCCACCAGGTCGCGGGCAAATTGGACGGCCTCTGCACCGTCGTAATTGTGCTTTTTGCTGGTAGAATTGACAAAATGGAGGTTGATGCGCACCCATTTAATGGGGGTATGGTTTAGGTGGGCAGTATCGGGCACAAAATCATCGGCGCGGCGCTGGGGGATGAGCAGGCGTTTGCTCAGGCGTTCCAGGGGTTCCTGCACGACCGGCGCATCGCGGCGGATGATCTTTTTAGTCGGCAACCAGGCTTGTGCCGTCAAAAAAACGGGAAAATTGGTCAAAACCAGAAAAAGTACCAAGATTTTTTTCATAAAGCCTGTATTTGAAAAGTGCATTGAGTATTTTTATACGCTTACCCAACCTGTGATCAATATTCACGGATATCGTTCAAATGAAAAACAGCTAAAATGAGAAAATTCTTTCGATACGCCCTGATTTTTTTGGCGGTCGCCTTGGTCGGTTTACAATTTGTGCCGCTGAAACGCGACAATCCCACCAGCGACCCGGCTCAAGATTTCATCACCGCTACCCAAGCACCTGCTGAGGTGACTACTTTGTTGAAAACTGCTTGCTACGATTGCCACTCGCATAAGACGGTTTACCCTTGGTACGCCAAAGTGGCTCCTGCTTCTTTGTTGATTGTCAACCACGTACAGGAAGGCCGTCACCACCTCAATTTTTCTACCTGGACTACTTATCCGGCTGGCAAAGCGGCCCACAAACTGGAAGAATGCGCTGAAGAAGTAGAGGAGGGCCACATGCCAATCGGTAATTACACCTGGCTGCACTCGGAGGCTAAGTTGAGCGAAGCCCAACGCAAACTTTTGGCGGATTGGTTTTCGGCTGAATACAAAAAGGCGAAAGGGGGATAAGCTTGGTTGAAAAGTTGAAATGCGGAAGGCTTGAAAAGAGGGGCCTGGGTGGTTTATAGGCTGCCCAGGCCCCTGTCAAGTTTCAAAAAATAAACTTAGTGGACAAGAACTGCGACTTGTGGTTCTCAATGATCTCGTTCAAAATGTCCTTGTTTTCCTCGGTTTCTTTGGTCGAAACCACGGTTCGAATGGAGAATGAACGGATCGCATCTTCCACCGAAAGAGTGCCTTCCGCCGAGTCTTTGCGGCCAGTAAATGGGAAAGTATCGGGCCCGCGTTGGCATTGCGCATTGATGTTCACGCGGCTCACGAGATTCACCAATTGGTCCACGAGGTGGGCAATTTCGTCGGTATTGCGGCCAAAAATGCTCACTTGCTGGCCGTGTGGCGAGTCAATCATGTATTGAATCGGCTCCTCGATGTTTTTGAAAGAAGCGATAGGAATCACTGGTCCAAACTGCTCTTCGCGGTAAATCTTCATTTTGTCATTCACCGGATACAAAACAGCCGGGAAGTAGAACGATTCGTAGCTGCTGCCCCCGCCTTCGTTTTGTACACTTGCGCCGTGTTTTTCGGCATCGGCAACCAAATCGGCCAGGTAAGCAGGCTTGTTGGGTTCGGGTAATGGGGTGATGGTCACGCCTTTTTCCCAGGGCATGCCAAATGGCAAGGCATTGACCGCTGCTGAGAATTTTTCAATGAATACGGGCGCAATGTTCTCGTGCACCATCAGGATTTTCACGGCAGTACAGCGCTGGCCGTTGAAGGACAAAGTGCCTAGAATGCATTCTTTTACCGCCAGGTCAATGTCAGCGTCTTCGAGTACGATGCCCAGGTTTTTGGCGTCCAGGCCCAACACAGCGCGTAGACGGTTGACCTTGGGGTGTAGTTTTTTCAAATCGTTGGCCACCCGGCTGGAGCCAATCAGGGTCAGTACGTTGATTTTTCCAGACTCCATCAGTGCGGGTACCACGGTGCTGCCCCTACCATATAAAGTGTTCAACACACCTTTGGGAAAACATTCCTGAAAAGCCTTGAGCATGGGGTAGTGCAACAAAGTACCGTGCTTTGGCGGCTTGAACAGCATGGTGTTCCCCATCAGCAAGGCGGGAATGAGGGTGGTATAGGTCTCGTTCAGCGGATAGTTGAAGGGCCCCATGCACAATACCACCCCCAGTGGCGAGCGGCGAATCTGGCCAATGATACCCTGCTCAATCCGGAAACGCGAAGAATTGCGGTCCAGGTCCTTGAGCATGTCGATGGTATCGTAAATGTACTCGACGGTACGGTCAAATTCCTTGGTCGAATCGGCGAGGGATTTACCAATTTCATACATCAGCAGACGCACGATCTCGTCTTTCATTTCGATCATGCGGCCCGTGAATTTGTCCATGCAGGCAATGCGCTCGGAAATCGGCATGGTGGGCCATTCGCCCCGGCCATTGTCAAAAGCTTGGACGGCAGCTTCTAGCGCCGCATCTGCTTCGGCCTGGCCTGCCAGTGGGTAACTACCAATCAACAAGCGCTCCAGGCCTTGGTCGTTTTTGACAAAAACAGGTGAATGTACTTCTTGAACGGTGCCATTCCAGGGCACCATTTCACCGTTGATCAGCATTTCGCGCTGGTGCAAAGGCTCCTGTAGGCGAAAGGCTTCCGGAATAGCATTTCCTTCCGGAAAAATGTTTTGAATGCGTTGGGTCAGTGGATTCATTTTTGTGTTTGTAGTGGGTAGAGGAATGATAGTGAGTGGGGCTGTTTGAGATAAGTACTAAAGAATCTGGTAGGTCATTAGTTCAAAGATAAGGGCATTAAAAGGCATTTTGGGAGAAAAAAATTGCTTATTCTCCGTTGTTCAAAGGGTAAAACAAAGTGGAAATTCATGTAAGGGAAAAAATAACCTGCAAAAAAGTTTTTTAGAAAAAAATTAAAAACATTTTGTAGTTTAAAATACTTTTTTGTATTTTTGTTACATCTTCTCATGGTAAGTATTTGAGCTAAAATAAGATGGACCTTTTTGTTTTTGAGGTTTAGCAAAAAAAGAACACAACTTCCTTTCATCCAGTTGTTTATCTTTTTTCACTAAACCCAAACCTGTCCACCTTATTTTTTTACGCTCCCTAAGCAACTCACAGTCATGCAACAATACCTACAAAAGAACTGGTTGAAAGTCGTCATTCTCTTGGCCCTAGCCTATGTAGTGACCAAGAAAAGCTTTCATTTTAATGTTCATTTCAATGAGCCTACCAATCAACTTCATGAACCCACTTCCAAACAGCCGCGCCCCAAAGCGGCCAAGGAGGGCTATACCTCCCGCGAAACAAAAAAACAACAGGAAGAAAGTATTTTCAGCATTGATCCCCTGAATACAGCAGGTCAAGAAAGGGTTCTGAGTGTCGACACACGCAGCTGTGAGGAGTTCGTCAAGCGTTTTGCCAAAGTGGCAGTAAACGAAAAACACAAATTTGGCATCCCGGCCTCGGTGATCTTGGCCAACGCTTTGTGGTTTGGGCAAGCTGGTCAAAGCAGCGCCGCCGCCAAGGCCAACAACATTTTCCGCTTGGCCTGCACAACAGACTGGCAAGGACCTACATTCAGTACAAATGGCCAATGCCTGCGCCAATACCAAACACCCTGGATGAGTTTTCGGGATCACAGTTATTACCTTACCACAGGCAAATATACCCCCATGCGCCAAGTCAATGTCAACGACGTTGATGCCTGGTTAGAAGGGCTCAAAGACTTGGGCTTTTACCAGTCAAAAGAGGAAATGAACAAGGTCAAGCTACTGATTGAGCAGTTTGAACTGAGGGCTTGGGATAATCATTGAGCGGCTACTTAGTCACAAGCCACGAATAAACCTTACCAAATCGCAACTTCTTTGCCCCGCTGCGCGGTGCTGGTTCGGAACACGGATGAAACTGATGAAACTGATTTTCACTGATTTCCAGCATGACGTTGACCATGATGTTGACAACTGGCAATTAAAAATTGGTAAGGTTTATTTTTGAACCGTTACTTAGCCTTCAATTTCTCCGCCCAAGTCCAAAAATCGGCCTCCATCTCAGCAGCTTTGATGTCGGTGTAGACCATCACTTTGCGGGCGGTATTTTCAGGTGGGCCTGAAAAGGAAGCGGCAGTCGCCAATTCTGGGCGGATGATGGCCTCGATCAGGGCCAGGTCCCACATGACCCAGGAATCACCTGCTTTTACACAATCCCAGCGCTCGTTGAGCATTTTGCACCAGGGATTGCTGAGGGGTAGCTTGGCTTGACTGGCTTTGCGCTCAAATTTGAGCTTTATAGCCACGTTCACAGGCATTACCCAGAGTTCTACCTCCGGGTTGTTGAGCAAAAAATCAAAAGCATTGAGGTCATTGCGGATATTGAATTCACTTTTGTTCCAGGCATTTTTGTCGGGAAAATAGCTGGCACCAAGCAAATAGCAGCGCAGTTTGCTGGCGATTGCAGGCTCTTCGGCAATGGCCGAAGCGACGTTGCTGCTGGCTCCAATGCTGACCACATTGAGTTTTTCACCAGGATTCAGGTTTTTCACGGCATTGCGAATAAATGCGGAGGCCGCTGAAGGGCTGGGTTCGCTACCACCCCAGGGTTTGCCAATCATTCGCAAGCCGCCCAGGGGATGAGGGATGTCTATCCGGCCCAAGTGTTTTAGCAAATCCTCATTCAAGTCCTGGCTGATCTGCACGCTGCTTTTTTTGCGGATGTTGTGGCAATTCCACATTTTATCGGTGGCCATTCCTGCATTGTTGAAATGAGCGGAGGAAAGGGCCAATAACTTCACCTGCGGGTCGGCCACTGCCCTGACAATGGCGTACAAGTCGTCCATTTCGTTGCCCGTATCGGCATCCAAAATGAAAGTTTGGCCTTGGAGGAACAAGGGAAAAAAGCAAAGCAGGAAGAATGTGGTTTTCATGTGTTTTGGTGTGATTGGTGGTGCATGGTAAGATTGGCAAGTTATAAAGATTTTGTTTTTTCGGGATTGCGCATTTTGGGTGTTTGCTGCTGTTTTGGCCTTGGGTTCATTGTTGGGACCTCAAAAATCTAGCGAATTATAGCTCAAACCCGGCAAAAGTTCCTATGCGGCCAGGTTCAAAACCCTCTATGAATTGGGCAGATGAAATAGAGGGATTAGGAGCCCGGATGCCCGTAAAAGTTCCTTTTTAGCACCCCAATCACATCAAAAATCGTGTAACCCTGGACTTCAGTCCGGGGACTAAATGCACCCTCCAACTCCCATCCGAAATCCATTCAACAGCTGCATCAAAAAATCAAAAGCCCCGCTCAGACCAAAATCCAAGCAGGGCTTTTCCTTTATCAACAGCAGCTTTATTCAGCCGTACTCTCCAAAAACAACTCCTTCATTTGCGCATCGGCAATGGGAGAGGGGGCGTCGATCATCATGTCGCGGCCTTGGTTGTTTTTGGGGAAGGCGATGAAGTCGCGGATCGAGTTTTGGCCATTCATCACCGCGCACAAGCGGTCGAACCCAAAGGCGATGCCGCCGTGTGGTGGTGCGCCAAACTCGAAAGCACCCAACAAGAAGCCAAATTGCGCTTCAGCCTCTTCATGGGTAAAGCCCAGCAACTCGAAATTTTTCATCTGCAAGTCGCGGTCGAAAATACGGATCGAACCACCGCCGATCTCCACCCCATTGATCACCAGGTCATAGGCATCGGCGCGCAGGTCTTTGAGCACCTGGCGGTCGTTGCTGGCCATTTTGGCCACGTCTTCTGGTTTTGGCGAGGTGAAAGGGTGGTGCATGGCGTAAAAACGCGCCGTGTCGTCGTCCCATTCCAGCAATGGGAAGTCGAGTACCCACAGTGGTTTAAACACCCCTGGGGTCATCAGGCCCAGGCGGCGGCCCATTTCCAGGCGCAGTTCACCCGTTTGTTTGCGGGTTTTTTCGTCGTCTTCTCCAGCCAGAATCAGCAGCAAGTCGCCGGGCTGGGCGTCCATTTTAGCGGCCCAGGCTTTCAGTTGGCTTTCGTCAAAAAACTTGTCAACGGAAGATTTCAGGCTGCCGTCGCTGTTGTAGCGCACATACACCAGCCCTTTGGCACCAATTTGCGGGCGTTTTACCCAATCAGTCAGCTCGTCGATGTCTTTGCGGGTCGTGCTTTCGGCCCTGCCACTTACGCAAATACCAGCTACTAGCTCAGCACTGTCGAAAACCACAAAGCCTTTGTCCTTGGCCAAATCATTGAGCTCCACGATCGGCATCCCAAAACGCAGGTCGGGTTTGTCCGAACCATATAAGCGCATGGCATCGTCATAAGACATGCGGGGGAAATCAGCAAACTCCAAGCCCAAGGTGTGCTTGAACAAGTGTTTGGTCAAGCCTTCAAAAGTATTGAGGATGGCTTCGCGGTCCACGAAAGCCATTTCGCAGTCGATTTGGGTAAATTCCGGCTGGCGGTCAGCGCGCAAGTCTTCATCGCGGAAGCACTTCACGATCTGGAAATAGCGGTCCATGCCAGCCACCATCAGGATCTGCTTGAAGGTCTGCGGCGACTGGGGCAAGGCATAAAACTGGCCTGGATTCATGCGGCTGGGTACCACAAAATCGCGGGCTCCTTCCGGGGTGCTTTTGATCAGGAAAGGCGTTTCGACCTCCACAAAATTCTGCTCACCCAGGTATTTGCGTACTTCCAAGGCCAGTTTAGAGCGGAAAATCAGGTTTTGCTGTACGGGCGCACGGCGGATATCGAGGTAACGATAGCGCATGCGCAGGTCGTCGCCGCCATCCGTTTCGTCTTCAATGGTGAAAGGAGGTACTTTTGAAGCATTGAGAATTTGTAGGGTATTGACCACCACCTCCACGTCACCTGTAGCGCGATTGGGGTTTTTGTTGCTGCGTTCGCGCACGGTTCCTTCGATTCCGATCACGAATTCACGGCCCAACTTGCGGGCTCTTTCACACAGCTCAGCATTTTCTTCCATGCTGAACACCAATTGAGTGATGCCGTAACGGTCGCGTAGGTCCAGAAAGGTCATGGCACCAAAATCACGGGCGACTTGCACCCATCCACTGAGTTTCACTGTCTTACCAGCATCTGCGAGGCGGAGCTCGCCACAAGAGTGAGTTCTATACATGCTATTGCGGTGGGGATCTTGAGGCTAAAACGAAAATGAAGGAGCAGCAGGGAAATGTCATGCCCAAAAGTAATTTTTGTCATGCAGCTTTCTCCTGATATTGTCAAATTTCGCCCTCAACATCCGATGATGTAACAAAAAGGTAAAACTTAGCCTGGCCGAAAGGTCAGTAGGATAAGTTTTTACAATAGGTCAAAGATAGGGTAAGTGACTGAAAAGAGCGCTTCCGTCAAAAAGATAAAGCTGGGATTTTGTCAAAACGTTCCGCTTTTGCCCTGATTTTTACCTTAGTTTTTCGGAATTGCAAAAATAAAGCCTAATGGACAAATTGTGCGTATCCACTTATTTTTCGGTCAGATTTTTGAAAGGAACGGTCAAGTGGTTTCGTATTAGCCTCAATATCAAGCAAAAGCAGAATACGCTGCCTGTTTTGAAAAAAGTCGGCTATTTAGAATTTGTCTATATAAAATCCGGTTTTGTTGTTGTTACAGTTCCGTGACATACAAAACTAAGTCGCGTTCTATTTTTGCACTGTTTCATTTGGAATACAGGTATGTTGGACAGGTTCAAAATCGTTACGGTAACCCACAAGAAAGTCAGCCTGCACAGTATTAGCGAGTTTGTGGTAAAAACTTCCGATTCCGCTTCATTGCGTGTGCGTCTTGAGGATTTAAAGGGTACATTTGGTCTCAACGAGTTGCTATATCTCGCTACATGCAACCGCGTGACCTATTTTTTCCATTCAGAGCAAAGTCTTAATCCCACTTTTCTTACCCAATTTTTGCGTCATCTCAATCCAGAGATCAGTGCAGAAATTCTTGAACGACCATTGGATTTCGTGAATGTGTTGGAAGGCATGGATGCCATTGAGCACTTCTTCCAGGTAGCATCATCAATGGACTCAATGGTCATTGGCGAACGTCAAATTTTGGGACAACTGCGCGAAGCATATGATCAATGCCGCGCTTGGGGTTTGGTGGGTGATAATTTGCGCCTGGCAATGGACCAAGCAGTGGTTACGGCAAAAAGTATTTATGCCAATACCCGCATCGGCGAGAAATCAGTGTCAGTGGCTTCTTTGGCCATTCAAAAACTCATGCGGTTTCATTTGCCCAAGGATGCTCGGATTCTAGTTATCGGAGCGGGCCAAACCAATATGTTGGTGGCCAAGTTTTTGCACAAACATCACTTCGAAAACATCACTGTTTTCAATCGGACTGTAAGCAAAGCTGAGGAAATCGCTGCTATGTTCGACCTTGGCCGCGCCTTTTCTTTCGACGATTTGGCTACTTACAGTGAAGGTTTCGACGCGATGGTGGTATGTACTGGCCTGACTGATGCGGTGATTACACCAGCATTGTACGCTCAATTGCTGCAAGGTGAGGAAGGATCAAAAATCCTAATCGACTTGGCTATCCCTCACAATATCGCTCGTTCAGTAGCTGCCGAAAATGATGTACACTACATCGAAATCGATGGACTCCGCGCTTTGGCCCAGGAAAACATGGGTTTTCGCGAGCAGGAAGTACAATCTGCCAAGGAGATGATGGCTGAGTTCTTGCATGAATTCCCAAAAATTCATCAACAGCGCCGCCTCGAAATCGCGCTGCGACAAGTGCCCGAGGAAATCCGCGCTGTAAAGGACCGCGCCATGAACGAGGTTTTCCACAAAGAAATGGCAGGTCTGGACAATGCTACCCGTGTGCTGGTAGAGCGCATGATGGAATACATGGAGAAAAAGTGCATTGGCATTCCGATGAAAGCAGCCAAAGAAGGAATGCTTTGAGGGAGTTGAAGTGTTGAAAGTTTGAAGTGAAGCTCAAGCCTTCGATAAAATGATAAACAATCAGCAGCAGTACGAGACCGTACTGCTGCTGATTGCTTTCTATCAAAAGGTATCTGAATGAGCATCTTTATGAATTGAAACCTGAATTCAAGATCGAAGCCCTACTCTTCAACCTTTCAACTTTTCAACTAACCATCAACAATATTCCTGTTTAAATTGTCATTTTCATAATACCCCATTTTTGATCACAATTAGGTAGTAAATCCAATGAAAAGATTTTTTTTGCCCATTTTACTGTTTTTGGGTGCTACCTGCCTTGCTTTTGCACAAAACAACAAAGGCCAGGTCACCATCAAAGGCCAGACCTACGACTACCTCATTGATGGTTCGGGGGACACCCTCATCATGGCTGCGCTGGGCGAAGTATCCATCTCTTCGCTTCGTTCCTTTAACTCAGAAGAGGATTACAAAAAATACCGCAAGTACCGCCGCTACGCGTATTCGGTTTACCCTTATGCGGTAGAGGCCATTCGCATTTTCAGAGAAGTAGAAGCACTGACGGATGACCTTAAAAAAGGCAAGAAACGCAAATACGTCAAACAACTCCAGGACGACTTGGAAGAGCGGTTTGAAGAACCCCTAAAAAAACTGAGCCGCACCCAAGGCATGATCCTGATCAAAATGATCGAAAGAGAAACGGGTACGCCCATGTACGGCCTGGTGAAGGACCTGCGGGGCGGATTCACGGCTACTTATTGGAGCGTTTTAGGCAGTCTTTATGGCCATCACCTCAAAGATGGCTATGTCAGAGGGAAAGATCCCATCCTTGACATCGTACTCGATGACATTAACTTGAACTACGGGCGGAAATGACTCAAGAGCATGTTTAAAATTCTTTGTGTGCCATAAAACGGTCCAATTCCGCCCACTCTTCGTTAGGAAAATGCTCATTATGCGCTGCATAACTCCGCTTTTCCTGCCTTGATTAGTCGAAATTTGCCTCGTTTTCCGACTACCCCCTCTAATGTTTAAACATGCTCTAACTTGGGGTAAAAATGCCCATATGAAACTTCGCCTACCCGCCGCTACTGGCCTCAATTTCAGTTTGCTTTTTTTGCTTACGCTGTTATGTGCTTGGATGATGGATTTGTTCCAGGGCGGCCTAAGCAACAACGAAATTGTGCAGTTTGAATTCGCCTCTACTGTTGCGCAAGCACAGTTCTTTAAAACAGGGCTAAACTTTACAGCCAAAACCTCTTTTTTCAAACTCCATCTGGCCTTGGATATGTTTTTTCTGGTCAGTTATTCCCTTTTTGCAAATGTAGGCTGTAGTTATGTCGCTACTTTCTCGAGGTGGCCCGGGCTGGGAGCCTTGCTGGCAAAATCTGCTTTGTTGGCAGGTATTTGTGACGCCATCGAAAACCTTGGCCTGGCCTGGTCCATTTACTTTTCTCCCAATGTGGTCAGTGTGGGTTTGACTTTTCTGATGGCCAGCATTAAAATGATTTGTCTGGCAGCTTGTGCCTTGTATGTCTTGTACCATTTACTGAGCAAATACTGGCCTGTATCAATCAAGAGTACTTGAATGTAGTCAAAAATGAGACGCTAAAATACCTAATCAGAGACTCTCAGACACCCTCAACACTTGGAAAAGCCGGACCTTTGATCTGTGTGTTTCGAGCATGAGGAGATACAGAAAGACTGTTGATTGCTATCTCTCCTCAAAAAACACCTTTAAAAATCTATTTGGTTCTAATCCATTTTAGTCTGATATTGATGCAGGTGCCGATGTTATTTCGTCACCTGTATTTTTTTATCCTCCCAACCAGGCTT
This sequence comes from Chitinophagales bacterium, assembly GCA_013299105.1. Taxonomy (GTDB): domain Bacteria; phylum Bacteroidota; class Bacteroidia; order Chitinophagales; family Saprospiraceae; genus Haliscomenobacter. The sequence goes on from JAAFJY010000041.1 coordinate 49,562, forward strand.
TAAAATCATTTACCCTTTCACGGCTTACATATATTTCTTCCCCAAGGCTGGGGTTGGTATCTATCTTCAATCGGCCATTGAAATGTGGGTGTACCGCTTTGAGACTGCTCAAACCCAGCAAAATGCCCCGGCTGATGCGGAAGAACTGCCTGGGGTCAAGCAATTTTTCCAACTCCTCCAGGGTATGCTCGATGAAATGTTTTTTTCCAGCAGTGGTGTAGGCTTGAGTCAGTCCATCTGCTGATCGGAAGAACGCAATATCCGTAGTCGCTACAAAATTGAGTTGTTGTCCAATTTTCACCAAAAAGCGATCTTTGTAAGTTGGGGGAGAGAAGTAGCGCAACAGCTTGTTCATGTCTAAACTTGGAGTGTGATGCTGCCAGGTCTGAACTTTTTGAATAGCACGTTCCAACTCATCGGGATCAATGGGTTTGAGCAAATAGTCGATGGCGTTGACTTTGAAAGCCTGCACTGCATAATGATCAAACGCCGTGGTGAAAATAACCGGAGACCGTAACTCGATTTGTTCAAAAATGCTGAAACTAAGGCCATCCGCAATTTGAATGTCCATGAAAATCAAATCAGGGTCAGGAAAAGTACGTAACCATTTTACCGAAGATTCTACTGAATCCAACACGTCCATGGGCTGAAGGGGATTGGGCAACTGTGCCAGCAATTTGCTGAGTTGTTTGGCCGCAGGTTTTTCATCTTCAATGATCAATACTTTCATGGGAATCGCTTATGCGTGGAGTGTCTCTGGTTCAGGATTCAGGAGTGGGATCGCTACGGTGAAAAATTGGGTGCTCACGATCACATGCACGGGTTTTTGGCTCAAGAGCTGGTAGCGGTCTTTGATGTTTTGCAGGCCTACTCCGGTGCTTTCCATGATCTGGTTTTTCTTTTGCAGGTTATTGCGCACGATCAAGGTCTCGGGTTCAGCAAAAACTTCAATTTTCAAAGGTTTTTCCGTTGAAATGATATTATGTTTGATTGCATTTTCAAACAACAATTGCAAAGACAAGGGCACGATGGCTTTGTTGCTGCGATCTGTCAAGTCGCCGATTTCTACTTGCAAGTTATCGCCGAAACGCTCTTTTTGCAAAAAAATGTAAGAGCGCAGGAATTCCAGCTCTTCGCCTAGCAGAATGGTTTTTGCATCGCGGCTTTCTAGCACGTAGCGGTACACTTTGCTCAGTTGTTGTACGAAACGCACCGCCTTATCGGCATCTTCTGGAATCAAATAGGTGAGGGTATTGAGGCTATTGAACAAAAAATGAGGATTGACCTGGTTGCGCAAACCCTCCAATTGCGACTCAACATAATGCCGTTCAAGGTTAGCTTTTTCGGTGACGGTTTTTTGCAATTGGTGTGCAAAAGTAGAAGCCTCATAGATTGCAATGACCAATGAACACAACAAAAAAGTGCTGATGAATTCTAAAAAGTCATTGTGAGGTACTTTTTCTTGCGCGATGAAATTGACCAGCACTGTATCAACTCCCCAATTGATGACGGTAAACATGAACAGGAAAGCCAGCAAGTTTCCTAAAAGGCGGGGCCAAATTTCTTGTTCATGTGGATACTTTACCCGCAAATGGCTGTAAAACCAGCGCATAAACAGCCAATATATGGATGTGTAAAGCATCGAAATGGGGAAACAAATGAGAAAGTAACGCCAGTCTCCAGCCATTGCGATTTCATTGAAAATCAACAAAGAAATCAGCACCGAAGCAGTGGGAATGCCCACCAGCATCAGCAGGCGGTCGTCAAAGCCACAGAGCTCTCTGAAAGTATGCTTTCTCATGATTTCATAGGTAAGGGCCTTGTGCCAATTTTGCACAAGGCCCAAGATAATGCTTAAAATTCGATCCGGTACATCACATCTGGGAAAAAGCCGATTTGGTTGATTCTGCCTACCTCACCCCGTACTTTGTTGTAGCGCATGGCGAAAATGTTATCGTTGTTCGTGACGTTTTGGAAATCAAGGAAAAAGGTCTGAGACATTTTGCGTTTGGAACTATTGGTGCGGATGCCCATTTTGACGTCCCAGCGCAGGTAGTTGTCCAGGCGTTGGCTGAATGCACGGCTTTCGTCCAAGATTTCGGTTTCGGCAGCGCGACTGGCCTGCAAGTTGACAGGAGTATAAGGGCGACCTCCAGCATTGGTGACCTTGGTGTCGAAAGTAAAAAAGCGGCGCCCGCTGGCTCCTATCTTGAATTCCTTGCCCGCCAAAAAGTTGAAAACATAGCCGCCATCGAAGGAAGTACTGCGCTCGATACCATCACTGCCTTTGTATTTGGAATCGAATACACTGATGGTGAGCAAACCGTAGTACCCTTTGCTGAAGAATTTTTCGACGGTCAGTTCTACTCCCAAATTGCGCCCTGTGCCTTTATTGACCAAGTTGCCTTTTTCAGGGAAAATGAAATCGGCCCCGGTGTTGAGCATCGAAAAACTTGTTGGTAGCGCATCTACGGGTACCCGGTCAAGGGCCTGAAAATAGGTTTCAACTTTTACCCGCCAATGATCAGCAGGCTTGTAATCATAACCCAATACCAAGTGTTGGCTGCGGGTAAAACCCAGGTTTTGATTGCCAGGCAAGCCACTTGTTTGGTCGCGGAACAAAAACACTGGCAAGGCTTGGGTTTGGTTGTGCAAGCCATAACCCAGGTTCAAGGTGCCTTTTTTGCCAGTTTGCAAATTCAACGCCAGGCGAGGTTCCAAGGCATGGTCTTCGGTTTCGTTGAAGTATAGGCTGCGCAAACCAGCGTTCAGGGTCAGTTTTTCGGTCAGGCGGTATTGGCTTTGTAAAAAAGTCTCGGCTTGAAAAAAGCCGCCGGTGAAGTCACGTTGTTTCCACCAATCTTTGCGACCGTCGCCATCCAAGTCAGGGGTATTTTCGCGGCTTTCCACCAGGGTTTTGATTTGCTGTTGCTGCAAAAGAAAACCTGCGCGCAAAGTCAGTCGCCTGTTGATTTTATCGTTGTAAAAAGATGACCAGCGATAAGTAGTTAAGTCGTCGCCTACATTGATCACCCGCAGAGGGGTATTTTCGAGGGTCAAATTATCGGCTTCAAAAGTGGTGCCGGAGTAGGAGGTCGAAAAAACACTGCGCACATAAGCGTGCTTGTTGAGCAATACGTTGTGCTTGAGGCCCAGTACACCAAACTTGGAAGTATTGTAGGAGTCTTGGGTTGGATCGGCAAAAAAGTCGTTTTCGTCAATGTCCTTTGCCAAAAAGTCGATGTTACTGCTGGCACCAATGCCAAAGAGCGAGATTTTGCCAATTTTGGTATTGCCAAAATCCAGATTGAAGGTAAGGTCGCGGTAGCGGGGGAGGGCAGCGGTGCCCACGTTGATGCCCGCCGCAGTGGCTACTTCCACAAAAGAATGGCGATAAGCCACCACGAAGGAGCCATTTTTTTTGTTCAGTGGCCCCTCGATCACCGCCTCCATGCCAGAAAAGGCATTGATTTGGCCCATGAATTCATAGCGAGCCTTGTTGCCCGTACGTAAATTTACATCGAATACCCCAGCCAGCGCATTGCCATATTCAGCAGGAAAAGCACTGGTCAAAAAATCAGAAGTGCCAATCAGGTTGGGATTGAGCGCCGAAACCGGGCCGCCTGTAGTGCCTAAGGTACTGAAGTGGTTGGGATTTGGGATGGGAATGCCTTCCATGCGCCACAGGATGCCCGTAGGCGAGTTGCCACGCACGATGATGTCGTTGCGGCCATCGTTATTGGCAGCCACTCCGGCGAAGTTGGCCACCAGTTTGGCCACGTCGTTGCGGCCACCGGAGTAGCGCAATACTTCCTCGGTATTGAAGGTACGGGCCGAGATCGTAGCCAGCTCGTTTACGGTTTTGTCCTTATTGGTATTGCCTTTTACCACCACTTCATCAATGGTTTGGAAGGCTTCCTTGAGCTTGATGTCGAATTGCAATTCACGCCCGGCGGTCACCAGCAAGTTGGGAATGGTTTGGGGATCATAGCCCAAGTAGCTGACCTGGATGCTGTGGCGACCTACAGGCACATCTTTTAGCTCAAAATGGCCCTCGGCATCGCTTACTGTGCCGATACTTGGCTCAACGCCAAGCAAAATTATCGTTGCGCCGATCAGTGGAGTCTCTGATTGCTGGTCAATGATGCTGCCCCGAATAACAGATCGTTGGGCCTGGAGCGCTAGACTAATCAGCAATAGGAAGAAAGTAAGTGTTTGGGTTCGCATGATTTTTTTCGATTTGTACTGCAAATCTGCCCTTAATTGGACCTCATGGAAACGACAAAATGCTGAATGGCAAAAATGGGGGGATGAATGGGGAAATGAAGACCTTGACTTGAAACTGCTAGGCTAATTTCTACCTTTTTTCAAAATATTTTCTGGCAAAAGCAAAAGCGGCCTTGCCTACCTTCATGCCAATGAGTCGGCCTGGAACATCGTCCATCGGGGCATGAATACCGCCGTAAATGCGCGAAAGACTACATTGGTCCGCAGCATCGTAATAAGTGGCCCATTCCAGGGTGACGTGCTCACTGGGCCCATCTTCAAACACCAGGTACTCGTTTTTCACCAAACCAAACCTGGCCAAGCCCCCTGGAAAAAACGGATCACCAGTGAAGGCGGTCAATACTTCCGCTGCCGCACGGCTGTAAGTAGAATGCCCCGAAACATAGCCCGCAAAAGGCGGAGATACAAAAGTGGGGCGCTGGTAAGGATGCCATTCAGCGGCGCGAATCCAGCCTACCCCGGCTACTTCGCTACGTGGATTTTTTACGTACTTTGGTCCACGCCAGGCTTTCAGTTTTAGTTCATTGACATATTTGTTGTTGGGGCCAGCCAGACTATCGCTAGGTCCGATCAACTCGATGTAACCGGGGACCAAGGTTAAGCCTCCTGGATGATAATGGGGCAATTTGGGGTCCGAGCTTTGCCCCAAGGCCGCCATGCCGCGAATAGTGGTCACGGGCCTGGAGCCATCATAATAACCTTTGATGCCCCAGGCACTGATGGCCGCATCGTGCATGGCACCGCCCAGTGCGAAATAGCCTTTAACTTCCCATTCCAAGTGGTCCAACGCTGGGCCTTGTCCGCCTATTTTTCTCACCAAGGCTGGGTTTTCGTTGATGTAATTGAACAAACTGAACCAGTGACCCGGAGGCGTTACGGAATTAGGCCCGTCGGCCCAATATTCGGCCAAAACCCGGTAAAAATCGCCCCTTAACACCATTTGGGCTTGGTAGGCTTGGCCTGTTTTGGGGTTGATCAAATGCCCCGGGCTGCGGTCACCTCCATTGAATAGATTGTAGAACTGTCGGTACCCCGTTTCATCAAAAGGGTAATAACTGTTGTTGCCCATTCCTTTGGGTGAGATGTCGATCATCACCTTGTCTTTTTCATCAAGTAAGGCTGACCAAATGCTGACTAGGGCGTATCCCCACTTGAATTCTTCGGACAAACCCACTGCTTTTTGCAAATCCAAACCCACTGGCGGCCCGGGATTGTAGTAAACTTTGTAGGCTTGCCCGTCTCGGTGAAAGGTTTGGGCATCTTTTTCTTGCAAGGCAAAAGGGCTGACATTGCCCCATTCAGGTGCTTGAAAGGCTGGGGTTACATTTTGAAAAACGTTTCCGCTTTGATCGATGAAAACATTGAATTGCAAAGGCTGCCAGCGATTGAGGTCGCGGATGTAAGCGTTGCCAGCGGAGTCGATGGGCAAAGCGGGATTGGAGGGCTGGTAATAAGTGTTGAGGTGCTTGTTGGCTTCATTCGAACCATCCTGTAATCCATACGCCAGGTATTGGGCGGCAATGTAGTTGCCCATTTGTGCTGGACCCAAGCGATAATCTTCAGAAACGATGCTGGGGTCGTAGCCATGTTTTTTCATGATCTCGTCCAAAAAATAATAGACCCTGGGCGCACCAGGTGACAGGGCAAAGCGCTGGCGGATCATGCGATAAACGGCAAAACTCAAGGCTTCTTCTTGCGCAGCCCTAATTTGAGGAACTGGACCGAAGGGCATCAAAGGGCAGGTGTAACCCTTGACCGTTTTTCCGAGTAAATAAGTATCGGCCTTTTGGTCATACACTGCCCAAGCATCATACATGGCCGCTGAAATGTGAAAAAGGTTGCGGGCAGCAATCGTTGGCCGGGCAAAATCGGTGCTGATGGCAAAAAGTAACTTTTCATTCCATTCTTTGGCAATGGAGGTGTAGACTTGGGCTTTGGCAATCGTGGCAAAAACCGTCAACAAGCACAAAACAAGGTATTTCATGGTCAATCTACGTTTTCAAAGACTTGGTTTTCGTAGTGTAAAAATCGCTTAATCTTTGGCATTTCCCAAATCAGACCTACTCCAACTGCCAGGTATTCAAGGGCTATCAAGCTGTATTTTTCGATGAAAACGCCATTTTGATAATGACTATAGGACAATACCACCACTAAACTCCAAATTTGCATAAACCGAATTGGCGTAAACAAGGACAAAGCCAAGGGCAAACACAAGTACCAGGGGTGCACGATGGTCGAAGTCAAAAGGTACGCGCTCATGGCCAGCAACATGGCCAGGGGCAGGTTTTGCAGGGTAGGATGAGGTTCTTTTTGGGCATACCTTATTATATAGGTCAAACACAAAAGCCCCAGGGCCGGGCCAAGGAACAGAATCAGGTTGTAACCACTCAACACCTTCCCCAGCCAGCGCAGCAAGTAGTACAAACTGGCATTGAATTCAAAACGCTGAAAATACAAGTCCAAGCTACTCCCAAATCCCATCAAACCCGCCCCCCAAAGCAGGGGTACAAAGCTGACCAGCAGTACAAGTCCACCAAGCGATAAATAATCCAACAAAGGACGAGGCCAAGAAAAGCGACGAAACAAAAAAGGCACAAACATCAATGGCAAGAGCTTGGCCCCGATCGCCGCACAAAGCGCCAATACGGCGGCATAAAACTGTTTTTTTTGCCAAAACCACAAACTCAGCAAAACAAAGAAAACCAAGAACCCCTCCAAATGGGCATTGCCCGTGATTTCAAGAATGATCAGTGGATTGAGTGCATAAATCAATATTTTGCGGGGAGAATGGCCAAAAGCAGGCAGCAAACGGTACAACAATAATAAGGTGCCAATTTCAGCCGCCAGCAAGAGGCTTTTTAGCAAAAGCACGAATATGCTTAGATTTTTTGCAACTCTTGCACATAGCCAAAAAATCAACTGGGCCACAGGCGGGTAGATGGTATGATATTCCTTGGAGTTGAGCTTTTCATAAAGAGGTTGGTCCAGCCCTGCCGGAAAACTTCCCCGCGCTGCAAAGTCGATTGGGCGGCTGGCCAGAGGGTTCAAGCCATTGCACCACAATTGTCCATCCCAAAAAAAGCGGTACACATCATCCGACAATTTCGGGAAAAAGGGCAAATGACAAGCCCTTAGTAAAACCCCCAAGAGCACAAATTGTAAAACCTGAGCAGGTTCTTTTGTTTTGGCCAGTATCCAAATGTACAAGCCGAAAAAAATGACATAAGCCAATAGCAAAGGCATGAAATCCTGCTGTTGGGCAAATTGGCCTATCCAGAGATTAAGGAAAAACAATGCAATGAAAATGGATACTTCGAAGACTGGTTTCAAGTCCTTAGGTTTTGGTAAATGTAGGTATATTTGGTTTTTTATCAAACACGCTAAGTCAATCTGATGATTTATCACATTGTATTGCCCGATTACTGGGCAGAATGGAAAGACCAGGAGAATTATTATCCTGCAACTTTTGAACAAGAAGGTTTTATCCATCTCAGTACACTCCAGCAGGTTCCTGGTGTGATCGAACGTTACTACCAGGGCGTGAAAACTTTGATTCTATTGGGAATTGAACCAGAAAAGCTCAATACGACGGTTGTTTTCGAACCAGTCGCCAGCGGTGAAAAATATCCTCATATTTATGGACCGATCAATCGCGGAGCCATTGAGAAAATCCATTGTTTGAATTTGGATCAGGATGATCTGTCACAAGTTCTTGCGCAATAACAGAACATTGCTTACCTTTGTGCCATCCTAAAACGCACAGAACAATTAATCTCGTCCCCGTATTCTTCTTTGCTTGATGAAAAATGGAGTCACCCTCACTCCTGTGATACTGTTTTAAATAACATCCCATGAATGTGAACATCATCATTGCCGATAACCATCCAGTGGTTGTCGAAGGCATCAAAGAGGCATTGTCCCGATTGAGCTACATCTCTGTTCAAGCTCATTCTTTTCCAAATTTAGCGGAAAAACTGATCAACAACTGGCCCAAAGTACCGTGTGACCTTTTGATAACTGATGTCAAATCTCCAGACTCAGAAGGTCTTGGTTTTATTAGGCAATTGCGCAAGGTTGACAATAAGCTGAAAATTTTAGTCTTCAGTCGCTTTGAGCAAATTGCCCTTGGACCACAAACCAGTAAAGCTGGCGCTAATGGATTCCTAACGAAGTCAAAGCCGGTTCCAGACCTTTTAGAGGCAGTCAAAACAATTTTGGAAGGTAACCAGTATTTCTCAAACCAGGAGCCACATGCTGCTGAATTAGACGCTGCTGCGCCGGGTGCAAGTGAACCACAACTGACCCGCCGGGAATCACAAATCCTGCAACTCATTTCTAGAGCAATGAGTAACAAACAAATTGCGGGAGAGTTGTTTATCAGTGACCAAACAGTAAGCGTGCACCGCAAAAACATCATGCGAAAGCTAGGCGTATGCAATACAGCCGGTCTTGTAAAAGCTGCTTATGATTACTGTCTGGTTTAATGAAGTTTAAAAATTTGATTTACAGCAGAATATGTAGTTCACAATACGTTATGTTCAAAATTACCCCCTTTGTGGTATAGAACGATAAAGTACTTGAACTTATCTTTGCTGCGTTATTGAATATTGTGTGAGAATTGGTTCTCAACGTTCAATGCAAATCGTTATCCCATGAATCTAAGTTGTACCCACATTTCCACTCCAATGGTGTATTCGCACCACTTGTCTGTTTCAGACAAAAATTCCTTTATCCACTATTTCTGTTTGTGCACATTTAGAGGCATGTCTCTCTTGGGACGGGGCTAACGACCATTTTTTATCAGGTTTTTTGAACTTCATGAAAAGTTTTAGTATTTTCTTTTTGGAAATTTGAAACCTGATTGTACCTTCACCCAGAATTGCGTGATGACGACCTGTGATGTTTGAGCAATTCTGACACGACCTACGGCTAATTCTTTTGTTTTTTTAACCTTTTTTTTCCTTTACAAATTGTAATCTTATGGGAAAAGTGAACTTTACTAGTTGGATGACCAAGACAGCGGGCATGTTTATGCTTGTATTGGGCTTCTTACTGGCAAGTAACGCTGAAGCGACTGCACAATGCGGTTGTTACAAAGTTACTATTTCTCTGAACGAGAAGTGCCAGTTCAAGTTGACCAGAAACCTGGTCTCAGATGGTACCTGTACCGGCGCATTCG
>JAAFJY010000042.1 GCA_013299105.1 Chitinophagales bacterium
GGAAATGCTCCGGGTCCACTTTGTCCAAAATGGTTCGTAAAGCACTGTCCGAGGGAATCTCGCCCTTGATTTTGTACACTTCTTTAAGGTGTTCACTTCACGGTTCGTGCGATTATTGTTGAAGGCGAGCAACGAGGAGTCCTTCAACGAGAACATGGCAAAGCCACACAACAGCACATCTGTGAGCGGATAGCTATGATTACTTGCCCGATAGTCCGAAATTCCATTAAATTTGCACCGCAACCAAGTCATCAAGGGGTCAAACTTTAGGTCCTGAAGCAAATTTCGTTGTCTTTTAGCTAAACTCATGGCTAACCATTTGATCTCAAAGTTAGCATTTTAATCCATCTGGGGAATTGCTGCTTTTCGTTCAAAATACATCAAACGGGAGCTGCACCCGTTTTTAATTTAAAACCGTATCCAAGCGCATAGTATCAACACAAAAAATCCCGGTACAGCGAACCTATACCGGGATTTTTTTGTGTAAAAAGGCAATAGAATTTATGAATAATTAATTTAATGTGAATAAAGTCTAATGTCAATCCCGACTCACCACATCGCCGGAGCCGGAAACTTTGGAATTCAAGCGCGGGCGACCTTTGTAATACACATCGCCAGAGCCGCTGATGCGCACGTCGAGGTTTTCACTTACATTGACGCTGGTGTCGCCAGAGCCGCTGATGCTGATGCTGGCCGAAGTGGATTTCAATCCAATGCAATCAATATCGCCCGATCCGCTGATGCCCGTAGTGACTGCTTTACCGCTGCCGCTCAGGTGAATATTGCCCGATCCGCTGATTTTGGCTTCAACGTCTTGGCATTCTGCACTCAGTTTGAGGTCGCCAGAACCACTGATGCTCACCGAAAGGTTGCCCAGGTTTTGAAAAGTGCCCTCCCCTACGATGTCGCCAGAACCGCTGATATGCGCTTTTTTGAGGGTGGGAATGGTGATATAGATGTTGAATTTTTCGTAACGACTCACGTTTTGATCAAAACGGATTTTCCAATAGCCGTCTTCCACCACTGTCATCAGGTGAGGGATCAGGTCTTCATGGGTTTCGACCATGATCGACTGTTCTTTTCCTTGGCGCAGGTACACATTGCCCGAAATACTGAGCCCTAAACCAGTCACATCGGCTAGTTTGAGTTCTTTTTTTACAATCGGCCCCTTGGCTTTTATGCCATATCCACCCCACCAGTTTTGGGCTTGTACCATGCTTCCTACCAAGAGGAACATGATTCCGAACAAGATTTGCTTTTTCATTACCTTCCGATTTTTGCGGTTTCAGAATGCCAAAATTACGGCGAGTGAGCGTAAAAAAATAAGGTAAACGGGTTTGGGTTTAGTGAAAAAAGAAAAGCAACTGACTGGAAGGAAGTTGTGTTCTTTTTTTGCTAGACCTCAAAAGCAAACCTGTTTACTTCATTTTAGCTCGAATACCGATAAGTTAAATGACGAGGGCAGATTTGCAAAAGTTGCTTCTAAGCCGTAGAAAATTTGATTTTCTCTTCAATTTTTAGACGATTTGGCAAAATTTGGTCACTATGTGGGCCTAATGATGACATTGACTTGCCAACGTTAGTGACAAGCCACGAATAAGCTTTCCCAAATCGCAACTGCGTACTTTATTAACTATGTCCTCGCTGTGCGAGGCTTTTTTAGCACACGGATAAAATTGGGTTTGGGTGTGCCTGTTTGGGTGTGAGTGTGCATAAACCCCAGTTCCAATTAGCTGAGTCGATAGATTCAGCTCGAAGCCACACCCACTCGAACTCACACTTGCACAAGCCACACTCATTCTTGCGGATTTCCAGCATGACGTTAACCGTGATGTTGACAACTTGACCAGTTATGCAATCATAACAACTGGGAACGTTTATTTTTGAACTGTTATTTACGCCCATACAGGGCAGAGTTTTGGGCGAAAATTTTGTCATTTCAACCTTAAAACCCAAGCCAAAAAAACGAAATCTCGCCAAACCAAAAACCTTCTCAGCGAGTCCATACTTCGTAAGTCGTAAGTCGTAAGTAGTAACTTGTAAGTCGTACTTCAAAAAAGTCAACGTCAAATAGGCATTTCACCCTTACCCCAACACGCGCTACTCATTTTTTTCCTTCTCCCAGCACCACAATCTTCGTCGTCCCGCGATCGGGTTTGCCAAATCCCGCGTCTCTCGGATTGCTGGTCGACAAAACCAGATATACCCCAGAGCGCACCCTTTGCCCTTGGTAATCGCGGCCGTCCCAGATGGCTTGGCCACCCAGGGCGCGGGTTTCATACACCAATTGCCCACTCACATCGGTGATTTTTACCACTGCATCACGCGCCAGACCCCGAATGGCGATGGGGCCTTCGTAATTGGGAGCCACGGGATTGGGGTACACCTGGATGTCAATGTTGTGAACCCGCTCGCCCAGCAGGGCCTCGGCTTGGTAAACGATGATGCCACTTTCGGTTCCGATGTAAACCTCGCCCGTTTTGGGGTCGATGGCCAGGTCAAGGATGGCGTTGCTCAACAAAGGCGAGTTTTGGGTGGTAAAATGGTTCAACTGCTCCCGGCCACTCGGCGAAATCACAAAGACGCCATTGCGCGTACCCACCCATTTGCGGTTGCCACCGTCTACGGCAATGCAGAGCACATCCTCGGTTTCGAGCAGGTAAGCGGGGAAACCAGGTACGACTTCTAAAATACGGCGATTGCCCCGGCAGGCGGGGTTCAAGGCATCATTGCCGCATTCAAAAATCACGATGCCTTCGCCAGAGCCTACCCAAACATCACCGTCAAGGTCGGCGGCGACGCAGTTGATGCGGTTGGTTTGCAGTTCGCTGTTGGCGGTGGTGATGGAGCGGCAGCGGTCGTCGCTGTTGTCGTCGAGTTTGCCTTCGTTGAACACCACCAGGCCCACCGAGTTGGAGTTGCTGGCGATCCATTTGTTGCCACTTTGGTCGATGGCAATTTGGTGCAGGGAAGTGATGTCGCAACTAGGCCGAAAACTCTTCCAAGTACCGTCTTTGGCCAAGACCGAAAGCGGTCGATCGGCGGTATGGTTACTCACCCAGAGCTGGTCGTCCTTGTCGAAAGCCAGGCCGCTGACCCTGGTGCGGGCCCCATCGCCGATGGCATTGTTGAGCGAGGAGTTTTTTTCATTGAATAACTTGTAGGCAGTGCCATCCATCTCCACCAAGCCTTCGTAGTAGGAAGCTACATAGACTTTTTTATTTTTGGGGTGGGGCAAAACCGTGAGGATGTCGGTGAGGTCGTCGTCAGTATTACCTGCATTTTCACCCTGCAAAGCGCGGCTGTTGAAACGGGTGAAGGAGCTCCAACGCCCGTCTTCATACTTGCTGAAACCATCTGAGCGGAACAAATAGCCCCAGACCCGGCTCACGCCGCCGTGCGAGATGTACAACTCTTTGTCGCGGATGGCGATGTCAAAAACGCGTTCGGAAAAAGGCGAATTGAAGGTGTAAGTCTGGCAACCATCAGGGCTCAAGTTGTTCAAAACCCGGATTTCGCGCCACAAATCACCCAGCCAGATGCGGCCTTTTTGGTCTTCGATGGCGTTGTTGGGGATGCCCAGGCAGCGGTTCGAGGCATCGGTACGTTGGCCATTGGCGTTGATGGTGCTCAAAGCCCCGCGGTCGCAGCCCCCACTCACGCAGCGAAACAAGACCAACAGGTTTTTGCCCTCCGCGCTCATGTGCTGGATGTTGAAACCTGGGCGCTGTAAAACGGGGGTAATCGAACTGGCTTCAACCCTGAACACTTGGTTGTTGACATCGGCGTACAACTGTTGCCCAAACATACACACCGACCTGGAACTGTAATCGCGCGGAAAACCAGACTCCGGCCCCAGGAAACGCCAGTTGCCAAAATTTTGGGGATTGCGCTCACTTGTCGGCACGCGAAATATCCCACCCTCGGTAGCTGCATAAATCTGGTTGTTGAAAATGGCCGCCGAAAACACATCCAGCCCGGTAAAAGTGCTGAACGAAAACTCCCTGCGCTGGAGGTTGAGGCGCGAGAGGCCGTAGTTGCCGCAAATCAGCACATTGTCGTTGTTTTCGATCACCACATCGAACACAATCTTGTCGCCCACAAAATTGCTGAAATTGGCAATCTGGTTGAGGGTCAGGATGGGGCCTTGGTCGGGCACCAGGTCGATCACGCTGTTGTTGTAAACCACGATCAGGGTCTTTGCACCAGGGCTGTAGCGCAAGAGGCGGATGCCTGTGTTGCTCAGTCCATCCTCACGGCTGATCTCCTCGGTCGAAAGCTCGGTTTTGTCCAAAACAATGATCGACTGCTCGGCGGCGTAAAACAGCTTATCGGTGCTCTGGGTCACATAGCGCCCGGTGTTGAGCGGCAAAAGCGAGCGCCACTGGCCGATGGCCAATTTGCTGGTATCGGCCTGGCTTTGTGCCATTAAATCGGGGCTACCAAAGGCCGATAGCAAAATAAACAGCAGCAGGGATGATTTCGACATGGTTTTTATTTCTTTATAACGGTTCAGAAATAAAGCATTCCAATTTTCACGGATGTTGATTACAACAAGTGTCAACGTCATGGTCAAAATCACGGTCAAAATCTTGTTGGCAATCCGTGAAAATCCGTTGAATCCGTTTCATCTGTGTTCCCATCCCGCGAAGCGGGGCAAAAAGATCAGTGGCCACAGCGGAGCAACGAAGTTGCGAATTGGTATGGTTTATTTGTGGCCTATTCCTTTTTCGCCTTTCGATAAAGGTTGGTTTTGTCCAAATAACGCAAAACGGGCTCGGTCAGCAAGTATTGCACGGGGTATCCTTTTTCCAGGCAATCGCGCACATAGCTGGCCGAAATCTGCATCTGGGGCACGTCCGAAAAAATCTTGACGCTCGGATGCGTCGCCAATTCGCCCAACTCGTAGCCCAAGCGCACATACACATACAACGCGTATTGCTGCAAAATGAGTTCGTAGTTTTTCCATTTGTGCAAGGTCAGCAGGTTGTCGCCGCCCATGATCAGCACAAATTCCTTGTCGGGAAAACGCTCCTGCAGGTGGGTGAGCGTATCAATGGTGTACGAAGGTTTGGGCAGTTTGAACTCCACGTCGCTGGTCCGCAGGCGGGGGTTGTCTTCGATGGCCAGGTGTACGAGGTGCAGGCGATCCTGGTCGCGGGCCAAGCTGGCCTTGTTTTTAAGCGGGTTTTGGGGCGACACCACCAGCCACACCTCTCGCAAATCCGTTTGGGTGGCCATGTAGTTGGCAATGATCAAGTGCCCCACATGCACGGGATTGAAGGACCCAAAAAACAAGCCGATTTTGGTTTTGGCAGTACTCATGCCTGCAAGATACGGTTAATGGGGAAAATGCTGGATGGGGGGTTGGATTGGGTCGGGGAAATTGCAGGGAGGGGGTAGAAATGGTGGATATTGGTATTGCACATTATTTGTTGCGTTAGATTCTTGAAACCGCCTCCCTCCAAAAACACCAAAAGCCCTGAAAGGGCGTGATACGTCAGCGATGGGCAACGCCCGTCGAAATGGGCAACGCCCACCGAAAATGGTAAACCACCGACGACCACCACCCGTCGAAAAAAAATCCCCCACCCGATATGCATTTCCCCCATCCCCTGCATCCTACCCACGATCCCATTCGTTTTCAAAAATCAAACAAACCATGAAATCATCCCTTTCCCTGTTAACCCTGTGCCTTGTGCTGGGGAACACCCTTTTTGCCCAAACCAAAGTCAGCTCCAAAATCAGCGAAGCCACCGTGTATCGCAGCGGGGCCAAACTGAGCAGCACGGCCAGCGTAAAACTAAACCCCGGCCAAAACCAGGTGATTTTTGAGAAATTACCCGTTTACCTCAACCCCAGCAGCATGCAAGTACGCATGGACGGCAAAGCCACCCTGCTCTCCGCAGCTTATCGCCAAAATGCCGTCGAAATCCAGTCGGGCAGCAGCAGCGGCATCCAGGCTTTGCAGGATTCGATGGAGGAGATGAAGGACCAGGTCGCCCAGTTTCTGGCCGAAAAGGAAGTGTTGACCAAAGAAGAAGCCAGCCTGGCCCAAAACCAAGCCAGGGTAGGCGCGGGCGAAAATAGCGCCCTCACCATCAATGAGCTGAAAGAACTGACCCAGTACTACCGCAGCCGCCTGGCAGAGATCAAAAACCGCCACCTGGAACTGGACATTTTAAAGCGCAAAGCCGACCGTACGCACCAAAAAATGGGGCAACGCCTGGCCAAAATCACCCAAAAAGAAACCCAGGTTTCGGGCGAGATCGTTTTGCAAGTTGAATCGGCTACGGCCCAGACCATCAACATCGCTTGCATTTATTTCCTACCCGCCGCCTCTTGGGTACCTTCTTACGACTTGCGCTCGGAGGGCGTGGACAAGCCCTTGCGCCTGGTACACAAGGCGGCGATCCAGCAGCAATCGGGCCTAGATTGGAGCAATGTAAAACTGAAACTTTCCACCGCCCAGCCCCTCCGCAACAACAATCGCCCAGTTCTGAATCCGCAGTATATAAACTACTACATCTACGCAACCAAGCCCACCCAACGGGATGAAGAAAGGGACCTGAAGCAGTCAAATATGTTGCAACTCAGAGAAGCTCCAGCCTCTATTGCGGATGGACTCGCCAGCGAGGAGACCAGCGAAGAAGAACTTTTCAGCGAAGAACAAAGCAGCGAAGAATTTGAACTGCCCCAAGCTCAGACCCTGATCTCCGGTGCCGAAGCCCTGACTTTGCGCTACAAAGAAGACCAAATGGAGGCCATTTACCAGTACCATGCCGTGCCAAAACTGGACCCTGGGGTGTTTTTGTTGGCCAAAATCCCGAACTATGGCCGCTATGGCCTGCTCTCCGGCACCGCCCAGATTTTCCTCAACGACACCTACGTGGGGCAATCCGAAATCGACATCCGCACCGTAGCCGATACCCTTTCCTTGTCCCTGGGCCGCGATGAGGACATCAGCATCAAGCGCGTCAAGCCTACGGACATCAGTTATGCGCCCAAGTTTTTGAACAACTTCAAAAAAGAGCTAATCGCTTACGACATCATCATCAAAAACAACAAGCGCATCCCCGTCAACATCGAAATCCTGGACCAGGTCCCGGTTTCGCGCCAGCAGGACATCAGCGTGGAATTGATCGACAAAGCAGGAGCCCAGTACACTCCTGATTTTGGTAAATTGTATTGGCGCATCGACGTGCCGGCGTTTAGCAGCAAAACCCTGCGCTTCAAGTACGAGCTGAAGTACCCCAAGGACAAGCAGGTGACGCATTGAGCGGATAAAGAATAACTGAGCATATCTTTATAACAGTAGAGCTGGGGACTAACCTCGGCTCTACATTTTTTCGTATTCAATTTAGAGTAAATACGCTTTCCATCGTATACATTTTCATAAATTACAGCATCCAAGTTACAATCCGGATTGTTTACAAAAACTCCTAGATCATGAAATCAAGCATTACCTTATTAGCCCTGTACATGTTGGGCATCATCACCCTTTTTGCCCAAACCAAAATCAGCTCCAAAATCAGCGAAGCCACCGTATATCGCAGCGGGGCCAAACTCAGCAGTACGGCCAGCGTAAAACTAAACTCTGGCCAAAACCAGGTGATTTTTGAAAAATTACCCGTACAACTCAACCCAAGCAGCATACAAGTGCGCATGGACGGCAAAGCCAATCTGCTTTCAGCGGCTTTTCGACAAAATACCATCGAAGTCCGGGCTGGCAGTTCCAGCGGTATCCAGGCTTTGCAGGACTCGATCGAGGGGATGAAAGACCAGGTCGCGGGCCTCATGGCCGAAAAGGAAGTGCTAGCCAAAGAAGAAGCCAGCCTGGCCCAAAACCAAGCCAGGGTTGGTGCAGGCCAAAACAGCGCCCTCACCATCAATGAGCTGAAAGAACTGACCCAGTATTTCCGCAGCCGCCTCGCGGAGATCAAAAACCGCCAATTGGAACTGGACATTTCAAAACGCAAAACCGAGCGCAAACTCCTGCAAATGGATGAGCGCCTGGGTAAAATATCGCAAAAAGAACTCCAGGCGTCGGGCGAGATCGTCTTGCAAATCGAATCCACCAGCGCCCAGACCATCAACATTGCTTGCATTTACTTCTTGCCCACCGCATCTTGGGTACCTTCTTACGACCTGCGCTCGGAGGGCGTGGACAAGCCCTTGCGCCTGGTACACAAAGCAGCCATCAAGCAACAATCGGGCCTCGATTGGGACAATGTGAAACTGAAACTTTCTACGGCCCAGCCGCTGAACAACAACAATCGACCCATTCTAACCCAGCAGTATGCTAATTATTACGTCTATGTCCCAAAGCCTACCCAGCAAGAGGTCGAAGACCACGAGCGACTGGTGAACATGTCTCAAATCCGTGTCCGCCCAATGAACGTGGGTCCCAATGGTGAAAGGTTGATCAGTTCGCCCGAAGAACTGCTCGCGCAGGAACGAAGCGGAGAAGAATTTGAATTGCCACAAGCCCAAACCCTGATTTCTGGTGCAGAGCCCTTGACTTTGCGTTTCAAAGAAGATCAAATGACTGCTATTTACCAGTTTCATGCGGTGCCAAAACTCGATCCAGGTGTGTTTTTACTGGCCAAAATACCCAATTATGGTCGCTATGGTTTGGTTTCGGGCACGGCACAGATTTTTCTCAATGACACCTACATCGGCCAGTCCGAAATCGATACCCGTACGGTGGCCGATACGCTATCTGTTTCATTGGGCCGCGATGAGGATATCACGGTCAAGCGCGCCAAGCCAACCGATGTGAGCACAGCTCCTCGTTTTTTAAACAACTTCAAGAAAGAATTGGCCGTGTACGAAATCATCATCAAAAACAACAAAAAAATTCCCATCAACATCGAAATACTGGACCAGGTACCTGTTCCGATGCAAGCAGAAATCACAATAGAGTTGATCGATGCTGGTGGAGCAGAATACATACCCGCTTACGGCAAATTGTCTTGGAGATTAGAAGTGCCCGCTTTTAACAGTAAATCTTTGCGCTTCAAGTACGAGCTGAAGTACCCCAAGGACAAGCAGGTGACGCATTGAGCGGATAAAGAATAACTGAGCATATCTTTATAACAGTAGAGCTGGGGACTAACCT
This sequence comes from Chitinophagales bacterium, assembly GCA_013299105.1. Classification (GTDB taxonomy): domain Bacteria; phylum Bacteroidota; class Bacteroidia; order Chitinophagales; family Saprospiraceae; genus Haliscomenobacter. The sequence continues at coordinate 9,122 of JAAFJY010000042.1, forward strand.
CGGCTCTACATTTTTTCGTATTCAATTTAGAGTAAATACGCTTTCCATCGTATACATTTTCATAAATTACAGCATCCAAGTTACAATCCGGATTGTTTACAAAAACTCCTAGATCATGAAATCAAGCATTACCTTATTAGCCCTGTACATGTTGGGCATCATCACCCTTTTTGCCCAAACCAAAATCAGCTCCAAAATCAGCGAAGCCACCGTATATCGCAGCGGGGCCAAACTCAGCAGTACGGCCAGCGTAAAACTAAACTCTGGCCAAAACCAGGTGATTTTTGAAAAATTACCCGTACAACTCAACCCAAGCAGCATACAAGTGCGCATGGACGGCAAAGCCAATCTGCTTTCAGCGGCTTTTCGACAAAATACCATCGAAGTCCGGGCTGGCAGCAGCAGCGGCATCCAGGCTTTGCAGGACTCGATCGAGGGGATGAAAGACCAGGTCGCGGGCCTAATGGCTGAAAAGGAAGTATTGGCCAAAGAAGAAGCCAGCCTGGCCCAAAACCAAGCCAGGGTAGGCGCAGGCCAAAACAGCGCCCTTACCGTCAACGAACTGAAAGAACTGACCCAGTATTACCGCAGCCGCCTCTCGGAGATCAAAAACCGCCAATTGGAACTGGACATTTTAAAGCGCAAAACCGAGCGCAAACTCCAGCAAATGGATGAGCGCCTGGGCAAAATATCGCAAAAAGAACTCCAGGCATCGGGCGAGATTGTCTTGCAAATCGAATCCACTAGCGCCCAAACCATCAACATTGCCTGCATTTATTTCTTGCCCACCGCCTCTTGGGTGCCTTCTTACGACCTGCGCTCGGAGGGCGTGGACAAGCCGCTGCGCCTGGTACACAAAGCAGCCATCAAGCAGCAGTCGGGCCTCGATTGGGACAATGTGAAACTGAAACTTTCTACTGCCCAGCCCTTGAACAATAACAATCGACCTCTGCCGACCCCCCAATACCTTGATTATTATACTTACGTTCCCAAAGCTGTGCCTAAAACGGAAGAAGAAAAGGACAAAGGTCAGGTCATCATTACTTCTCAAGGTATTCGCCGTGAACGCACTGCCACTCCAGCTATCGCTTCTGGTCCTGATGGGCAGCCATTCACACAGGAAGGCAGCGGTGAAGAATTTGAATTGCCGCAAGCTCAAACCCTGCTCTCCGGTGCCACAGCCCTGACTTTACGCTACAAAGAGGACCAAGTGAACGCCATCCATCAGTACCATGCAGTACCTAAACTGGACCCTGGGGTCTTTTTGTTGGCAAAAATTCCAAACTATGGCCGCTATGGCTTGCTCTCCGGTACCGCCCAGATTTTCCTCAACGACACCTACGTAGGGCAATCCGAAATCGACATTCGTACGGTGGCCGATACCCTTTCCTTGTCCCTGGGCCGCGATGAGGACATCAGCATAAAGCGCGTCAAGCCTACGGACATCAGTTATGCGCCCAAGTTTTTGAACAACTTCAAAAAAGAGCTGATCGCTTACGACATCATCATCAAAAACAACAAAAGTATTCCCCTCAACATTGAAATTGTGGACCAAATTCCTGTATCCCGTCAAGAAGACATCAACGTGGAATTGATCGACAAGGGTGGGGCACAGTACACACCTGATTTCGGGAGGTTGTATTGGCGCATTGATGTACTCGCCTTTAACAGTAAAACCTTGCGCTTCAAGTACGAGCTGAAGTACCCCAAGGATCGCCAAGTGACCTATTGACCTAAAAAAAATCTGAGCATAATCCAAGGTAGAGGCAGAGACAGGGTGCGCCCTGTCTCTGCATTTTGCTCCCCAGCTTGCAAAAAACACAATTCTGGCCCGTGATGATGCCACACTTCATCGCGGGCCATATTTTTTTGATACCTTTGGCGTTCTTATGAAACTGGCCTGAAATTAGCGGGCTGTTGAACTTAAATGTGATAAGTCGAAATCTAAGTAGGCCATTTTTACGGATACCAAGTGTAGTGGGTGTCAACGTCATGCTGGCAAATCCGCGAAAATCCGCGTCATCCGTGTCATCCGCGTGCTAAACCAACCTCGCGCAGCGAGGCAAAGGAAGAAACGCATTGTGATTTGATGCCTTTTTATTTGCGGCTTGTTACAAATGTACCCGAATGAAGCGTTTGTTTTTTTACACGATTGCCCTGTTTGTGTTTGCCCTGGCGATGGAAGCCTGTGTGAAGGATGAAGACTTCACCACCGATGCCTCGGTCAAACTCGATTTTTCGAGCGACACCCTGCGTTTTGATACGGTTTTCACCCAGCGGGGCTCGGCGGTACGTTATTTCAAGGTGCGCAATACCGATAGTCGGCCCATTCGCATTTCCAAGATTTTTTTGTTGAATGGTGCAAAATCCAAATTCACCCTCAATGTCGATGGCATTCCTGGGCGTGAATTTAAGGATGTGGAAGTTTTTGGCAAGGACAGCATTTACGTATTCGCCACCGTCACCATCGACCCCAACCAACCCCTCAGCGTAAGTCCTTTTGTGCTGGACGAAAAACTGGTGTTTGAAACCAATGGCAACGTGCAAGAAGTAACCCTCGAAGCCTGGGGCCAAAACGCCAACTATTTCCCCTCGCGCTTCAACAAGGGCGTACCCGTGATTTTGTCCTGCAATTTTGGCGAAATCAACTTCAACGACCCCAAACCTTACGTGATTTATGGCGAGGTGTTCATCGATTCCTGTACGGTCAATATCCCAGCGGGTACTAGGATTTATGTACACGGAGGGATTGTCAAAAATGACTTGTTTGGGGTATTCAACGACGGCCTCATCTATGTGTTGCGCAATGGCCGCATCCGCATCCAAGGCACCAAAGACAAGCCCGTAACCATCCAGGGCGACCGCCTTGAGGAGTCTTTTCAAGACAAAGATGGGCAATGGAATGGCATCATCATCGGGCGCGGCAGCCGGGGCAACCAAGTCAACTACGCAACGGTCAAAAACTCGATTTTTGGGGTCTATGTCGATTCGGCGGCGGACCTGACGATTCGCAACACCCGCATTTTCAATACCTCCAGCAGTGGCCTGATTGGCGTACACAGCCGCATCACTGCCGACAATTGCCTGATTTACAACAACCAAGCCACCTCGCTCAACCTGATTCACGGGGGCGATTACAATTTTACGTATTGCACGGTGGCCAGCTATGGCGTGAATGCCTCGGCTTTGGGTATGAACAACTTCCGCTGTTATGGAAAAGACCCGAATGATTGTCGGGTAAACAGTGTCTATCGACTCAATGCTACTTTCCGCAATTGTATTTTATTTGGGTCGGACCGGGATGAGATCGAATTCAACGACGGTACCGCCGGACAGGCCGGGGCCTTCAATGTGAAAATGGAAAACTGTATCGTAAGGGTACAAGACTTGCTCAAGCAGCAAAACAACCGCTATGCAAGCTTTTTGACCGACATCTGTGCGCCTTGCCAAAATGGAAAAAATACCGATAAATTATTCAAGGACCCCAACAAAGACATTTATACCCTGGATAGTTTGTCCATCGCTGACGGACAGGCCAAACCGATCCTTACTCCCCGCCTGATCAATACCGACATTGACGACAAAGCACGCAATACCCAAAAACCTGACGTGGGTTGTTACGAGCGGCAACAGTAATCAGCAATAATCATAAACCTCCTTGCCATCGACACTGAGCAGTTGGTCGAGGCGAATGCGGGCTCCATTGTCTAAAATGACAAACTCCTCCTTGTCTTTGGTTTCAAAGTCGAGGATCACAGCTTCGCTACAACGGCAGGCATTGTTGCTTACGTAAAATTCTACCGCCACAATTTTCTTTTCTGTGGCCAGGGCTTCCAGGATGTCGTGGAAGGTACAACTGATGGGTTGGTACGGTTGCTTAGGGTACATGGTCATTTAATTTCCTTGGCTTAAAGCTAATGGTTTGGCCTTTGTTGAGCGTTTACTAAACAACGGATATAGGGTTAGTATTCGGCCATGTAAATTTTCGTTTTGTAAGTTACAGACTAATTTTCAGATTGTCAAATGGAGTTCGGTCAAAAAATGGAAATTTTATTGAAGGAGCTTCTTGAAGGGCCGTTCAGCGTGTTCAAAATGGAGAATATCTTTGAAGATAAAGATTTTTAGATAAATATTTGGGTTTAACAAACAATTAATGGTTTTATATCAATCACAAATGCCTTATCTTTGACCAAAATAAAGTTCATGAACGAACCTGTGTTCATCAATCCTTTTACTGATTTCGGATTCAAAAAAATCTTTGGCGAGGAACAGAACAAAGACTTGCTGATCGATTTTTTGAATGAACTATTGGCTGCGCAAAACCAACACATCAGTGATTTGGTCTTCAAAAAAAATGACAGGCTAGGGGTAAGCGATCTTGACCGCAGGGTGATTTTTGATTTATACTGTGAAAATGAAAAGGGGGAAAAATTTACGGTAGAACTACAAAAAGCCAAGCAGTCCTTTTTCAAAGATAGGATGGTTTTCTACAGTTCCTTTTCTATTCAAGAACAGGGGCAGAAAGGAGAATGGGATTATCACCTCAAAGCAGTATATGTCATTGCCATTCTTGATTTTATCATTGACGAAGATAACATTGACAAAATCGTAGTGAGCAAGAATCAAATCATGGACGTTGACCGCCAGCAGGTTTTTTACGACAAATTGACTTTTGTGACCCTCCAGATGCCTAATTTCACCAAAGAAGAGCATCAATTGGAGACCAATTTTGACAAATGGCTCTATGTGATCAAAAATTTGCATCGCCTGGATCGCATACCTGAGCGCTTACAGGAAAAAATCTTTCAAAAACTTTTTAAAGTGGCAGCTTATACTGCCCTTAGCAAAGAAGAAAAGGATAAGTATGAAGACAGCGTGAAGTACTACAATGACCTTAAGAACTCACTTGATACAGCTCAACAGCAAGGTTTTGATCAAGCTAGTACTGTTTATGAAGCTAAATTAGAAGAAATGTATAGGCAAAAAGAGGAAGAACGCAGACAAAAAGAAGAAGAACGTAGACAAAAAGAGGAGACCCAGCAGAAACTGCAAGATGAACGCCAACAAAAAGCGCAGATGCTCTTGAAAATGTATAAAAGTGGTTTGACCATGACACAACTGATCGACTTTAGTGGCTATCCTGAGGCAGAGGTCAAAAGGATAATTGACGAGTTGAATGATTCGGAGTAAATCAACTATAGCCTAAATCCATGCCAAATTCCATCTCTATCCTCGGCGCGGGCTGGCTCGGCCTGCCACTGGCCTTGCGTTTACAAGCCCAAGGCTACTTGATAAAAGCGTCCTGCACCAGCTCCGAAAAACTGGAAACCTTGAAAAAACAAGGGCTAGACGCCTATTTGATCTGCATTGACGAAGGTAAAATCCAAGGCGATGCTGCTGCTTTTTTCAACAGCGAAATTCTGTTTGTCAACATCCCACCATCCCGGCGCAGGCCTGATGTGGAAACCTGGTACCCCCAACAAGTGCAGGCCATAGTGGAGCAAGCCAAAGCAAGTGGAGTGAAAAAATTGCTTTTCATCGGTTCCACCAGTGTGTATGGTGATGTAAACCTGGCGGTAGACGAGGATTCTCCCCTGTTGCCCGATACGGCTTCGGCCAGGTCTTTGGTGGCAGCCGAGGCCATTGTTTGCCAGGCTTATGTGGATGTAGGGGAGGGCAGCATCCTGCGCATGTCTGGTTTGGTGGGTGGTGACCGCAAAGCAGGGCGCTTTTTTGCCGGAAAAAAAGACGTACCTGAAGGCAATGCCCCGATAAATTTAGTACACCTCGACGATTGTCTGGGGGTGATCGAATTGATTTTGCAAAAAGGCCAATGGGGCTACCTATACAATGTATGTGCCGATGAGCACCCGCCCAAGGCCCAATTTTACACCCAACAAGCCTTGCAGCAGGGTTTTGAAGCCCCTACTTTTTTAGATGACCCAACGCTCATGTTCAAAATTGTCAAAAACGACAAAATAAAAAGGGATCTCGGCTACCAATTCCAGTACCCGGATCCCTTGTATTTTGTTTAGAGCGTGTTTAAAATTTTTTGTTTGCCATAAAACGGCCTAATTTCGACTACTCTTTGACAGGAAAATGATCATTATGCGCTGCATAACTCCGCTTTTCCTGCCCCAACTAGTCAAAATTTGATTCGTTTTCTACCTAAACCTCCAATATTTAAACACACTCTTAGATCAAATTGATCTGGTGGATTATTTCCACTCCTTCAAAGACTGTTCGTTCATGCGTACATAGTCAGGGTTGTTGGCAGCTTTGGCCATTTCCAGTGACTTGGTAGCAGCGGCAATGGCCTCAGCCTTGCGGCCCAGGTCAGCCAGGATCAGTGCCTCGCGGCGCACGTTCCAGTACTTGGCGTCGCTGGCGTTGGCTTTTTTGATCCACTCCAGGGCCTTGTTCAGGTCCTTTTTGTTGTCGTGGTAGTAACCCGCAGCAGCTGAGTAATCGTTCTGGCTTGGGCCAGCCAACACGCGCTCAATGTTGGCTTGTACGCGCTTGTCCACTTCTACTACCAATGGCAGGTTGATGCGGGTATTTTCCCAAGAAACAGCGATGTTCGCTTTGTCCGCAGCCACATCGGCGATTTCGATGGTGAAGGTCTCTACCTTGTCGTTCAGCTTTACAGGCTTCAGCATCCAGGTAGCCGCAGGGGTCTTGTCGCCATAACCACCAGCGTTAGGGGTGTCATAAGTGAACAACATCACTTTCCATTCGCTGGCACCAGGACTGGAGAACAGTGCATAATCGCCTTTCTTGATGGCAGTACCACCGATGGTTACGTCGTCGCCAAAGGACAATTTGGTAGCCGAGTTGGCTCCGGTTCTCCACATGCTGCCGAATGGTACAGTAGCTTTGGCATCAGAGCCGAAAATTACACGGCCCTTGGCGCTTGGGCGGCTGTACAATACAGTTACGTCGGTCAGGCCTACTTTGGTCTTCAATTCGACAGTAGGACTTGGTGCAGGAGTTTGAATTTGAGCTGACAATGGTTGGGCCAAAAACAATAGGAGGCTTGCAAAGGCCAACAAAGAGCAAAACTTCTTCATGATAAAAAATTGGTTTATGTTGAAGATTGGTTTAAACAAAATCGGATTTGCCATAAACGCCGCAAGATAGGGCATATTATCGGACTGGTGCCAAAGAAGCCTTTTTAGGTGCTGAACAAGGGGTTTTGCCAGTCTTTTAAGGCAAAAAATGCGATGCAGCGCATTTTTATTGGCAAGAACACCTGACTTGAGGACATTGTTCTGGTAGGGAAGAGCTTGCCTCTATCCACTTTTCGCTCTTGTTGAGTAAGGCCATTGGGGGAGCTTCGCCCAATATTTCTGAGGTTTTTTGTATCTTTGTTTTCAAAATCGTTAAAAATGGCAAAGAAAAAGCTGAGTATAGGATCACAAAACATAATTGATTTTTATAATGAAAATATGATTTACGTAGATAAGACAGAGAAAATCTATGAATTGATGCAATTAGGAAAACACAACTTCATTGTTCGTCCACGTCGATTTGGAAAATCTTTGTTTTTAGATACAGTTGGAGCCATTTGCGAAAGCCACAAAGAAGCATTTAATGGCACCTGGGCTTATGACCATGTGGATTGGGAAGCCGAAAAACGCCCAGTTTTGCGGATTGATTTTACCGCAATTGAATACAAAGCCTGTTCTTTGGAGCAGGGGTTACAAGATTATTTTAAGGGCTTGGCAAAAAAGAATGGAGTTGAGCTTTTTGCACAATCGGCAAAAGGCATGTTTACGCAGCATATTGAAGCCTTGAGCATAGACAAGCCCCTCGTAATATTGATCGATGAGTATGAAATGCCAATTACTGATTTTTTAGGGGAAGACGAAGCAAAACTGAAAGAAAACACTGAGACGCTGCGCAGTTTATACACTACGATGAAAGGTTTGGGACATTACATCCATCGGAGTTTCATCACCGGGGTCAGTAAAATTGGCAAAATTGGCGTGTTCTCAAGTTTTAACATGCTCAATGATTTGACCCTCGACGAACGTTTTGCAACTCTTTTTGGCTATACAGAAACGGAACTAAGGCACTATTATGGAGATTACATCGCCGAAGCTGCTAAAAAGTACAAGTGTACTGAAGTCGAGATATTGGCAGAAATCAAGGCACAGTACAACGGTTATTCCTGGGACGGAATAGAGGAAAACAAAGTGTACAACCCCTTCTCCATCATTAATTTCTTCCAGGCATTTAAATTTCGTAACTTTTGGTTTGAAACAGGTACACCTACCATGTTGGTGCGTGGGGCCCGGAAACAATACCTCGACATGGCTGCTTTGGAGCATATTGAAGCCAATAACGATGTATTGTCAAGCGCTAATTTGCGCGATTTTTATGGTGTAGCCTTGCTTTTTCAAACGGGTTATCTGACCATCAAAAAAATAGAAACACTCTCGTGGGAGGATATATATACACTGGGTTTTCCGAATCAAGAAGTCCGTGCTGCTTTTGCCAAATACCTCTTGGCTGAATATGTGGAAAAACCTGTCGATTTCGCTGACCTTACGCTTGCCCACAAACTCCGTTTGCACCTTGAACGGCAGGAATTGAAAGCTGCATTTCAAGTGTTCGCGCCAGTTGTCGCCTCAACTGGGTACGACATCACAAAGCGTACCGAGGGTTATTTTCACACGATCATGCACGTATTGATGTACAGCACTGGTTTAACAACCTTTTCAGAGCTGCAAAGTGCGGAAGGTCGGTTGGACACAATATGTGTGGCGAATAAAGCCATTTATATTTTTGAATTCAAACTAAATGGAACAGCCGAAGAAGCCTTGGTGCAAATCAAGAATAAACATTATGCCACCCCATTTTTGGAAGGACCAAAAACGGTCTATTTGATCGGCGTGAATTTTATGACAGAGGGGAAAAAAATCAATGAAGTATTGGTGGAACAATGGGAGGTGCCACGGTTCGTGCGCTTAGCGGATGATTTTACGCCAATTGAGGGGCTGTAATTGAGCTAGAGGCGGTCTTCCCAAACAATGTACCTTCTTTTAACTAAACTTGCACCTTGAGCATGTTTTTGGGATCCAACCTAATCCTTGCATAACCTCACCAACTCCCGATATACCAAAGTTGCTGTCTCCGGCCCACAGGAGTTGATCTCACCGTACAATTGTTCTTTTGCACCATATAAATAAGGTGCTTCCAGATCCCATTCGCTTTTGGGAATGATGTAACCGATCTCATCGTTCATCAAACCAAAAATAAACTGGTACTTGCCCGGCATCACTTGCATCAGCGGAGGATACTCGTGCGCAGGCATTTTGAAATCGGCTTCGGCTGGGTTTTCGATGCCGCCGTACACGAGTTCTGGGTAAATTTCCCCAGGCACGCACAAGAAACTTGCAGGACCCAGGGTCAATAAGGCTACTTCGGTGCGCATTTTTCCAAAGCCGCCCGTGTAGCCACGATTGAATATATTGAGCGCCACCCCCAAGCGGTACAATTTGTTGTCGAGTGGGATGTTGAAAGTCTTGGCGCGGATGCCCAAACTGCCCGTTTTCAAGGTATCGGTGGAGCGGCGCAGGGCCAGGATGCCCAGCAGGGCCAATTGTTCACCTTCCGCTTTGGCTTTTTCAAACGAGGGTTCGGTGTACACTTTTCCAGTAAAAGTATCGCGTACTGCATGATCGGGTGGGGTAGTCATCAGGCCACCCACGGCACCAGTGACATAAACGACTGTGCCACCCAAGCCCTCCACTTTCAAGCTGTCGTTCACACGGATGCCTTTCTCCAAGCCCTCGCGCAGGTAGTGTGGGAAATCAGAAGTGATTTGTAGGTTGCGGTCCCAGGTCGTTTCGGGGTGATTGCCCCAGGCTACGAGGGTACCCAAAGTGCGCTTGGTCTCGGCGTCGATGGCTTTGACCAGTTTCAAACCATGATCATAAACCAAAGGCAGTCGCGTATCAGTAATCAGGTGCCGAGCGCCTTCCAGGTCTTGGGCAAAAACCAGGTGCGCGGGACGCAAGCTGGCAACTGCCTGCTCAATGGCCTGGGCTGCTTTTTCGATCACCATTGTCGAGTAAGCAGGGTTGAGGCCAGATTTGTAGTCGCCAGGCCCCCAAATGCCCAACATGTCGGGGGCTTCATGCACGTGGGTACTGCCGATCATGGCATAAGTGATGCCCGCAGCAGGTTTGATTTTTTTCCGCACCCTGATCACATCGTCGTTGCCGAAGCCGATGATGTCCAGGCTCACGATGGCGACCCGGCTTTTGCCGTCGTCGATCACCATCGCCCTAGCCCAAATCGGGTCGTGTACGCCCTGGGCTGGCCGGGCATTTTGGAACCCCGCCAGGTAATAGCCGTCAAAGCGTCCGTTGCGATTGCCGTCGGTCCAGGTATCGCCATCTTTTTCTTTAAATTGGGCATCGCCGTTCACGTCCACCCAGGTATCTTCGATTTGGGGGGCAATGGAAAGGGCTGCAAATCCTACTTTCAGCTGGGCTGGAGCGCTGGCCTTGATATTCAAATCAGCTTTGTAGCCCGGAAAGCGGTCGCGGCCATTGCGCCAAAGCCAGATGAAGAGGCCAAGGGCTACAGCTAGGAGGAACAGGAAGATGCGGAAGAGCCATTTTTTCATGGTGGGTGGTGGTTGTCGAATCTTGCAAAAGACTGGTAAAATACGATTTTGATAAAGGTAAAACAGCTTTTTTTGCGTATCGGGCTAAAATAACAAGTCGCACAACAGAGGCTTAATCTTACCCCAATGTTAAGTTTTCATCCCAAAAGTAAAATTCCCGACAGATTAACCCAGTATTAGTTTTGTGTTAAATAATTTTGCAGCCCGAAAGGATATTTCTCCTTCTGTTTAATCCTCACTACTATGAAATTAGGTTTACGACTCGCACTGCTCTTTGCATTGCTATGGGTATGTCATGCACCCTTGGCAGCCCAACAAACTACCTCAGCCATTCAAGGCAAAGTGACTTCTGACAAGGGCGAAGGCCTGCTGGGAGCCACCGTTTTGGCCATCCACACCCCATCGGGCACCCAATATGGCGTGACTACCCGCGAAGACGGCGGCTACAACATCCCCAATATGCGCATTGGCGGGCCTTACACCGTCAAAGTCTCTTACGTTGGGTTTCAGGACTTCAGCCAGGAAGGTATTCAGCTCCAGTTGGGTTCAAAATTCACCCTCAATGCTGCCCTGAAAGAGACCGCCGTTGAGCTGGGAGAAGCAGTGATTACTGGCGAACGCGCTGGCATTTTTGGTCGTGGCCGCACGGGGGCTGAAACCAACGTGAGCAACGAAGCCATCAGCAAACTCCCCACCATCAGCCGTTCTGCTTCCGATTTTTACCGCACCGCGCCAGCTACCGATGGGGCGTCTTTTGCAGGCCGCAACGACCAGTACAACAACTTCACCGTTGACGGAGCCATTTTCAACAACCCTTTTGGCTTGGACGCCGCTACGCCCGGCGGCCAAACCGATGCCCAGCCGATTTCGGTGGATGCCATCGAGCAAATCACCGTAGCCATTGCACCTTACGATGTGACCCAAGCGGGTTTCACGGGGGCTTCGGTGAATGCTGTGACGAAGTCCGGTACCAACCAATTCAAAGGCACCGTTTTTGGCTTTACCCGCAACCAAAACCTGACTGGTGGCAAAGTAAGCGGCCAAAAAGTGATCGTCCCTGACCTTCAACAAAACCAGGTTGGTTTCGCCTTGGGTGGGCCAATCATCAAGAACAAGCTATTTTTCTTCGCCAATGCTGAATTGGATCGCCGTACTGATCTGGGCGCAACCGCGATTGCTGCTGCCGCTGGCCGCAGTGGGGCCAACGTATCTCGCGTAGCCCAAGCCGATTTGGAGGCTGTTTCAGCAGCCTTGCGTTCGCGCTACCAGTACGAAACCGGACCTTACGAAGATTACCTACACAACACCAACAGCACCAAGGGTATCCTGAAGTTCGACTTTCAGCTCGACAAAAGCAATACCGTGACTGCTACCTACAACTTCCTCGATGCCTCGAAGCAAAAGCCCGCGCACCCCTCGGCGATCGGTCGCCGTGGACCTGACCTGACGACTTTGCAGTTCTTCAACTCTGGTTACCAGATCAACAACAAAATCCAATCGGGTATCATCGAATTGCGCTCCTTGTTTGGCAACTCCGCTGCCAACAAACTGCAGGTAGGTTACACTTCCTTCCGCGACAGCCGCGATCCGCTTTCGGCTCCTTTCCCCGTGATCAACATCGATCGCGATGGGATTCGTTACATTGTAGCTGGTCACGAACCGTTTTCGATCTTCAACCGCTTGAATCAAAACGTATTCCAAGCCACCAACAACTTCAACATCTACAAAGGCAAGCACACTTATACCATTGGTGCCAGCCTGGAGCGCTTTGATTTCGACAATTCGTTCAACTTGAACGCATACGGTGGTACTTTCGGCCCTGGGTTTGTCAGCACAGCGGCATTCCTTGACAGCGTTCGCACGGGCCGTTTTGACGACGAAGTACGTGCAGCCCGCTCAACTGCCCAGGCCAATGGCGGCGAGGGCGGTACCCCTGGTAACGGTTGGGCTTTGGCCGAAACCAATGTAGGTCAGTTTGCTTTCTATTTACAAGACGAATGGCAGGTCAGCGACAAATTCACCCTGACTTACGGGGTGCGCATGGACATGCCTTTGTACTTCAACACCAAGGAAAAAATCCAGGAAAACCTGGCCCGCAACTGCTGCTACCTGCCCGAAACCGTTTGGTTCAATGAGCAGGGAGAGCCGACCAAATTTGACCATACCACTTTGCCCAAGCAAGTGCCCCTGATCTCGCCTCGCATCGGCTTCAACTACGATTTTCATGGTGATCAGCGCGTGCAATTGCGCGGCGGATCAGGCTTGTTCACAGGTCGCTTGCCTTTCGTATGGATCGGCAACCAGGTGGCCAACCCCAACTTCTTCTTCTACAACATGACCGATCCGAACTTCAAATTCCCTCAGATTTGGCGTTCGAACTTGGGTTACGACCGCAAAATGGGCAATTGGGTGTTCACCATGGACCTGCTCTACACCAAAGACCTGCAAGCTGCGATGGTGCGCAATTATGGTCTCAAGCCACCAACTGGCCGCCTGCAAGGCCCTGACAACCGCCCAATTTACACCAACAACGACCGTACCCTGGTATTTGGTGGCCCAACCAACGCTTATGTGTTTTCCAATACCAACGTTGGCTACTCTTTTAACGCCAGCTTCCAGGTGCGCCGCAACTTCAAGAATGGCCAAATCATGGCTGCTTATAACTTCTTGGATGCCAAGGATGCCTCTTCGGTAGAAGCTGAAATTTCCAGTGATGCCTTTGACCGCAATCCGGCCATCAACCACGTGAACAACGCCTTATTGGCTCCATCGCTGTTTGGCAACCGTCACCGCTTCATTGCCTCAGGTTTCAAAACCTTTGAATATGGTGCAGCCAAACAATGGGCGACCACCGTTTCGACTTTCTTCCAGTATGCCCAAGGTGGTACTACCCAGAACGACAACGTGGCTGATTACCGCTTCAGCTACACCTATTCTGGCGACATCAACAACGATGGTTCTGGTTTGAACGACTTGTTGTTCATCCCTACCGATGCGCAGTTGTCACAGATGAATTTTGCCAACAACGCCCAGCGCGATGCATTCCGCAATTACATCAACCAGGACAAATACCTGAGCTCACGCCGTGGTCAGTACGTGGAAAAATACGGCATTTTGTCGCCCTGGTATTCGCAGTGGGACATCCGCATTGCCCAGGATTACCGCTTGGCCAATGGCCGTGCCGTTCAGTTTACCTTCGACATCCTGAACTTTGGCAACATGATCAACTCGAACTGGGGTGTACGCAGCTTGCCGATCAATACCCAGCCAGTAGGGGTATCAGTTAGTGCGCAAGGTGTGCCCACTTATACGTTCGACACGAGCTTGAAAAACACTTTCGCTGACGACTTCAGCTTATTGTCGCGTTGGCAGGCGCGTGCTGGTTTGCGCTTTACGTTCTAGATGTTTGCTGCATTTGGCGCAATAAAAAATGCTGGTATGGGATGTTTCGATCCTGTACCAGCATTTTTTTTAGACCTGTTTGCAACTTGCATCAAAAACTCAGTATCTTCCATCAATTGCGTAGGCTACAAGCCATGTGAACACCCTACTCATCCTCTCCTACAATCTGCCCTTCCGGCAAAATTTCCATTCTTTGGTGGCGGCTGCTTTGGGGGTCGTAGTTTTCACCACCTGCTGACTGGCCCGATACGATCAGAATTTCCCATTCTTCGTTGATGGTCGCTACGGAAGCAGTCAAAGCTTTTCCGTCGTAAAAAGTGCCAGCGATGATCCGTTTGTCGATGAACTGGCCATCTTTTGCAAAAGTCACCAATACGTATTGATACTGTAGTAATTCGGCTTTCCAATACACAATGGCATGAAAATCATAGGTTTCTGGGATGCGGAAACAAGGTACAAACTCCGTGAATTCGTCGATTTCGCCATCTTCCAGTGGGGTGAGGTACTGCTCCACCATCGCCTGGTTAAACGGTTCATTGCTGGCGCTAAAAATGCGCTGACTCTCTTCTGTGAGGGTAATCGGCAACTTGACTTCAGGAAACATTTCCAAAAAAGCGGAAAGTTTGATGGCATTGTTTTCACTCATAAAAAAACACTTGTTAGGGCAGTGCAATTTTGACACATTCTAAATAAAAGCATCTTCGCCACTAAAACCAAACACTCGTTGGGTATCTAGCCTTTAATGATTACGTTTGTTAAGGCGTATGTGACAAAAACCGACTATAAAATTGTGCTGGGGCAAATGTCACACCTTGAACGTTGCAAAACAATCATTTTTTAGCAAAATAGCAGAACATCCTTTGCTTTGCCAAAGTTGATGAATAAACACAAAACTTGTACTTCATGAGTGCACTTTCCAAAACCTTTTCTACCATCGGCTTGGGTTGGCTGGCAAATTTCCTGCTTTCTTCCATTGGGAAAAAAGTACTGATGAGCATCACGGGCCTGTTCCTGGTGTCTTTTTTAGTCATTCACCTCTTGGGCAATTTCCAGTTGTTAAGTCAGGATGGCGGCAAATCATTCAACATTTACGCAGAGTTCATGACTCATAATCCAGTGATCAAAACCGTTTCCTACACTTTGTATTTGTCGATTCTATTACACAGCATTCAGGGCATTTTGTTGTGGTTGCAAAACCGCAATGCAAGAGGAAGTCAAGGTTATGCAGTAAAAGTCAATCGCGGAGCAGAAGGGACCAGTGCCAAAACGGCCAGTCGCATGGCTTGGTTGGGAATCATCATGTTCGTGTTCATTATTTTGCACATGGCCCAGTTTTGGTTGCCGATGAAAATGAGTTGGACGGGTGTCGCTACTTACGAAGGTGAGACGGTAAAAGATCTGTATTCACCCGTCATGGAAACTTTCAAAAACCCGCTCTTTGTGGCATTCTATGTGATTTGCATGGTGGTCATTGCTTTTCACTTGTGGCATGGCTTCCAGAGCGGTTTCCAAACTTTGGGCCTGAACCACAGCAAGTACATGCCTTTGATTCGCGGATTGGGTAAAATCATCGCTGTTTTCATCCCGCTAGGTTTTGCCATCATCCCAATCGTGGTGTATGCCCGTACCATGGGTTTACT
This sequence comes from Chitinophagales bacterium, assembly GCA_013299105.1. Classification (GTDB taxonomy): domain Bacteria; phylum Bacteroidota; class Bacteroidia; order Chitinophagales; family Saprospiraceae; genus Haliscomenobacter. The sequence continues at coordinate 24,803 of JAAFJY010000042.1, forward strand.
TTAATCTCATCATTTTCCCAAGTACCATCATAACTAAAACATATGGCTCTCAACGGTAAAACGCCTCCTGGCCCACTTACTGATAAATGGACCAAGTACCGCTCGACGGTTCCTCTGGTTGCTCCCAACAACAAACGCCGCATCGACATCATCGTGGTGGGCAGTGGTTTGGCTGGTGCAGCAGCAGCAGCGACGTTTGGCGAACTGGGCTACAACGTAAAATGCTTTACTTTTCACGATAGTCCACGTCGAGCACACTCGATTGCGGCACAAGGGGGCATCAACGCCGCCAAAAACTACCGCAACGACGGCGACAGCGTGTATCGTCTTTTTTACGATACCATCAAAGGTGGAGACTACCGCGCCCGCGAATCCAATGTGTACCGCCTGGCTGAAGTGAGTACCAATATCATTGACCAAGCTGTAGCGCAGGGTGTACCTTTTGCCCGCGAATACGGTGGCTTGCTCGACAACCGTTCTTTTGGCGGTGTGCAAGTAAGCCGTACCTTCTACGCCCGTGGTCAAACTGGGCAGCAGCTGTTGATCGGTGCTTATCAATCTTTGAGCCGCCAGATTTCGCTGGGAACCGTACAGCAATACAACCGCCACGAAATGCTCGATCTGGTGATGGTCGACGGCAAAGCCCGTGGCATCATCGCCCGCAACTTGCTCACGGGAGAGTTGGAGCGCCATGCGGCCCACGCCGTAGTTTTGGCAACGGGTGGTTACGGCAACGTATTTTACCTCTCGACCAATGCCATGATGTGCAACGTGACCGCAGCCTGGCGTTCAGTGCGCCGGGGTGCATTAATGGCCAACCCTTGTTTTACCCAAATTCACCCCACCTGCATCCCAGTAAGCGGTGATTACCAGTCCAAACTGACGCTGATGTCGGAATCGCTGCGCAATGACGGTCGGGTATGGGTGCCTAAAAAACAAGAAGACGCGGCTGCGATCCGCGCTGGCAAGAAAACGGGGAGAGACATTGCAGAAGACGATCGCGACTATTTCCTGGAGCGCCGCTACCCTGCTTTTGGCAACCTGGTGCCCCGCGACGTGGCTTCCCGCGCTGCCAAAGTGGCTTGCGACGAGGGCCTGGGTGTAGCGCCTACTGGCCTGGCCGTGTTCATGGACTTCTCGGCGGCAATTGATCGCTATGGCAAGTCTAAAGCCAGCACGATGGGCAATCACCATCCCGATGCAGCCACGGTGAGGGACTTGGGAGAAAAAGTCGTAAAAGAAAAATACGGCAACCTTTTCGCCATGTACGAAAAAATCACCGGCGAAGATCCCTACAAAATGCCGATGAAGATTTACCCGGCCGTGCATTACACCATGGGGGGCCTGTGGGTAGATTACAACTTGGAAACCAACATCAGTGGTTTGTTCGCAGCAGGGGAGTGCAATTTCTCTGACCACGGTGCCAATCGCCTTGGGGCTTCAGCTTTGATGCAGGGTTTAGCCGATGGGTATTTTGTACTGCCTTACACCATCGGCAACTTCTTGGCCAACGAGATCAGGACGCCAAAAATTGATGCCAACAGCCCAGAGTTTATAAAAGCCGAGGCCGATACCAAAACCCGTATTGACCAACTGATGAGCATCAAAGGAAAGCAATCGGTAGAAAGTTTCCACCGCCGCCTGGGCAAAATCATGTGGGAAAAATGTGGCATGGCCCGCAATGCCGAGGGCTTGACCCTGGCCCGCCAGCAGATCCGTGAATTGCGCGATGAGTTTTACCAAGACGTATTCGTACCGGGATCAGCCACAGGCGAATACAACCCCGAACTGGAAAAGGCCCTGCGCGTAGCTGACTTCCTGGAAATGGGTGAATTGATGGTCGTGGATGCCCTGAGCCGCAAAGAGTCTTGCGGTGGCCACTTCCGCGAAGAATACCAAACAGAAGAAGGTGAAGCCCTGCGCGACGACGCCAACTACGCCTACGTGGCCGCTTGGGAATACAATGGTTGGGATACCGACCCAGTGCTCCACAAGGAAGAACTGGTGTTCGAAAACGTGGAACTCAAGAGCCGCAGTTACAAGTAAGCCGGACTTTGGCCATTCAAAAAACATTTCTTGCAGTTTCCCGGATTTTGGTCCGGTCAAAAAATACGCCGATGGAAAACATGCGCTTAAAATTAAAAGTCTGGCGCCAACCTAAGCCCAACAGCAAAGGCCAGTTTGTAGAGTACCAACTCGACAACGTAAGCGAACACATGTCCTTTTTGGAAATGCTGGACGTGCTCAACGAAAACCTGGTGAGCAAGCGCGAGGACCCCGTGGCTTTCGAGCATGATTGCCGTGAAGGCATTTGTGGCACCTGCTCGATGGTGATCAATGGTCACCCACACGGGCCACAATCGGGCACTACTACCTGCCAATTGCACATGCGCCACTTCAACGACGGCGACACCATTACCGTGGAGCCCTTCCGCGCCACCGCTTTTCCGGTGGTAAAAGACCTGGTGGTGGAGCGTGCAGCCTTTGACCGCATCATCCAAGCAGGTGGTTACATTTCAGTCAATACCGGACAAGCTCGCGATGCCAACTCTTTGCCTGTTTCCAAAGAGGCTTCTTCAGCTTCTTTCGACGCAGCGGCTTGTATTGGTTGTGGTGCTTGTGTAGCAGCCTGCCCCAACGCTTCGGCGATGTTGTTTGTGAGTGCCAAAGTATCGCACTTGGCCCTGCTGCCCCAAGGCAAAGTAGAGGCCCAGCGCCGCGCCCTCAACATGGTGAAGCAAATGGACCTTGAAGGCTTTGGCAACTGCTCCAACGTAACGGCTTGCGAGGCGGAATGCCCCAAGGAAATTTCGGTCAACAACATTGCCCGCCTCAACCGCGAGTACATTTCAGCGAGCTTCAGCTACGAGGAGAAAGAAGACAAAGGCGGAGGAGCAGGTTAATACCCAATAATGCGCTTTTACATTTGACAAAAAGCCTGGCAATCGGATGATTAGCCAGGCTTTTTTGTGGTGGTATTAAAAGAGCCGGGGAGAAAAATGAAACCACATGCAACATTTTTGCTTTGCGCTCAAGCCACAACAATAAAATTGTCATCAAATTGTAAAAGCTTACCGTTTTCTTATTAAAACCTACCGTTTGCCGATAATCTGCTTGTGTTATTCATGTTTTGAGAATACATTTGAACTTTACAGTTGCCCTTCAGATATGTAAGTATCCGAAGATTTAGGCCCCGCATTCAAGTTGGATGCGGGGCTTTTTTATTCTAGGGCCAAGCTTTTACGAGTCAAGTTGGATTAGTTCCATCATTTAAGTACACTTGCTGAGGTTTAGATGCTCTATCAGCGCACTAACTGTCCTGGCATCATGGACTTTTTACTTAGAAATCACCACTGGGTAAATACCAAAATAAGTAGGCGAACTAATGCGCAAGAAATAAGTCCCTGGAGCTAATCCTGGCAAGTTGAAAACTTGTTTTTGCTGGCCAGGCTGTAGTTTTGTAGGATTCATCAAGGTTTGCACCAGCCTACCTGTTGCGTCAGTCAGGCTAATTGATACGACTTCGCTGTGCTCCTGGACAAAGTCGATTCCGAAGCTCTCCTTGAGGGGATTGGGGTAAATATTCAATTGAAGGTCAACTGTTTGGCGGTTGTTCACCTTGGTCACATCGGCGGTAAATCCCATTTTTTTCAGCGCAGTCTGAATTTCAGGATTGGCCATGAAGTGTTTCCACAGCAAGCCACTCCGCTGATTTTCAATCATGTTGATGATTGGGCCTTGATCGATGGCCAAGTAGGTGTCGGCATACCAATTGAGTTGTGGATTGAAGGCGTCGTAAAAACCCATCGAACCCCAGAGTTTGGCTCCATATTCGCGGTAAAAATGCTTCATGGCAGCCAGTGACTCCGTTGGGGTGTATGGCATTGAGCCCAGCGCGGCCGTAGGGGCAATGGTGCCATTGTCGAGTGGACCATTGTTGGGTTCGTGCGCCAAATAACCTTCCACAGGGTCATCACTGGCCGTTAAGCCCCAGCAATTTTCACCATAACCTTTGAATTTTTTGGGATTGGCAATGCAATAAGCCCGATTTATGAGGGTATGGTTTCGGTTTTGTAAAAAGTAATTGGTGTACTTATCCTTGAGGTTTCGTGGGTCAAAGCCCATGAAAGAGTAATGGGCAAAAAATAGCGGACCACCCAAAGTCGGCCCAAGAGGTAATAATGTACCGTAATACTGATTGTTATTGACAAAAGAACTGTTGCCCGCCCAGCCTTTTTCATACAAACTTTCGGGAACACCATGGGTTGGAGAGGCGACACCCAACAAATAGACCATCATGGCTTCGTTCCATCCACGTACCGGAAAATTCATGGCAAACTGGAAATTGGGAGACCAGTGCCAATAAAGAAAATTCTGGGTGGATTGGCGATGCCAGTCCCATTCTATGGCCTCCCAAAGCGCTGTGATTTTGGCGCGTATTTGGGTTTCTTTGCTATTGCTTGCACCAAAATAGGACCTGGCACCGAGCAAGCCTTCAAACAAAAAGGAAGTTTCGACCAAATCTCCGCCATCGTCCTGAGGGCTGAAGGGAACTACTTTGCCGCTTGCGCCGTTCATCCAGTGGGGGAAAACGCCTTTAAAACGATCGGCTTTTTCCAGAAAATCGAGCATTTTGAGCAAGCGCTCGCCTCCCTGCTCCCTGGTGATGAACCCCCTTTCAATCCCAACCAGCAAGGCCATCACGCCAAACCCGGTTCCGCCAATGGTAACAATGTCGCCAGCAGTGTTTCGTTCGCGGATCAACCCCGATTGAGGGTGGGCAAAATCCCAGAAGTAGCGGAAGGTGTACTCCTGCACCATGTTGAGCAACTGGTCGTCAGTCATCGGCGCAGAACTGGCGCTGACGGGTGCACTGAGCGGACTTTCTTGATTATTGTTGGCGGCACTGATCTGATAAGAGGCTTTTACATTCAAACCCAAAGGCCTTACAAAATCGATGAAAATGCTATCTGATTTACCAGCCAGACCAAGTTGGGTGAAAGTACGCCCTTCGTCCAAGGAGCGGTAAATACGGAAATTTGTTCCGCCTGAGTTGCCCGTGTTTTTCCAACGCAACTCAATGTGGCTATCATAGCCTTTGGCCCGAACTTGCTCCGGGGTGCGTAAAGTATTACTGACCACTGGCCGAAAAGTGCGTACCTCGTCAATCAATAAAGTATGCTCTTGTGCATCTGCGTTATTTTGACCAAAAATAATGGCTTTGATTTGCCTGAAGTTGATTCCGGTTTGGTTGGGGTCGTTGAAAAATACCTTGAGCGGGACTTTGATTTGGGTCCAGGATTTTGGGGTCAGGCTGGGGGCGTAGTCGCTGAGTTTGTATTTGCGGGATTTGGTTGTCCCAGGCGCTCCTTCCATAAAAATCAAAGGCCAGTCCGACTGATTAAGTCCGTTTGGGGCATAAGCCCAAAATGCAAGGGTATCGGTATTGCTGATGTCTTGGAATGGAAAACCCGGTGCGATCACCAAGGCTGACCAATCTCCGCCACTGCGGGAAATCCAACGCAAACGCAGGCTATTGCGCCCTTGGAAGGCAATTGCATCGGTTGGTATTTTGTCTCCACTACCGCCAGTTTGTTCAATGAAGCTATTGCCCGACTTGAATGCCAGGCCAGAGTCGTAAAAACCAGGATTGTTGCCGTCGCTAAAAAAATAGACTTCTTGGCTGTGTATAAGTGTGCTGCTGAACAAGCAAAAGAACAGGAAAACGAACTTTTGATAATGACAGTTTTTCATAACATAAGCTTTTGCGAAGATGTTTAAGCCCTACTCCCTAATGATGAACAAATGCCCTTTCGGGGTAGGCTACTAAAGAATAGCTAGACAAAGATACTAAGAGCATATTTAAATATTAGAGGCTTAACCATAAACGAGACTGGGAAACGAGTCTAACCATATAGCGGACCTTTTTTAAAACAACAATTCTGCGTGAATAACGTTTTATAATAATTCAAGTGGTATCGAGTAGAGCCCAAACTACTAAATTAGTAAACAAATTACCCTTTCCAACCCAACAAGACTGCATTTTCTCATCCTACAACTATATTGATCATGAAAAATTTTAGTCTTATTTACCTGGTTTTGATTTGTACATTGTCTGTGGGAACAGCCCAAGCCCCAAAGCTGCAATGGGGCCTGAAAGCTGGCTGGAATGCGAGTTCGTCCGTCGCTAGTTCTAATGTTGCTGGAATTGATGCTAAGGCTGGCAATAAAAACCGCGATTGGTTAAGTGCCTATTACGGGGGGCTTAGTTTTCGTTATGCCTTGAGCCCTAAATTACGGTTGAGCGCAGAACCCCTTTACAATTTGAAAGGCATGAACGCCAAATTGAATTTGGGGACCACGAGCACAGATTTTTACATCCGTCTTCATTATGCCGCGCTACCTGTTTTGATCGATTACAAATTTGGGAAACATTTTTTTGTAGAAACTGGAGTCGAGTTTGGTTACATGTTCCTGCACGCCATGGGCGAGCCTGGTAACCTTGAAAGAGTAAGGTTCAACAACCCTGAATTTGAACCCAAAGATTTTGGAATCGTTTTTGGGGCTGGTTATGAGCTTAGTCAACGCTTCAAATTGAATATACGCTACATCAGCGGCACTGCAGTGGTGCAAAACTTCGCTTTTCAAGACCCAAATGGAACGGTTATCAGCGATGCATTCTCGGCCCGTAACACTACGGCTCAAGCTGGCTTGACTTATTATTTCAACAAGTAAACTGTTTTTGTGAGTTATTATTTGCGATAAGTACCATTTTTCGGTACTAATCGCAAATAATAACTACAAGTAAAATATTATACCCGCCCCTAATTTTAACCATTGTTAAAAATTTTTCCAACCGTATATCGCTTCCAAGTGTCTGCGTTTTGAAATTACACGTATAAAACGCACCTGATGAAAAATGTGAAAATCACCTTGCTCAGTCTGGCTTTAGTGGCAGGCTCTACTGTTTTATTGGCCCAAAAAATGCAAATGGGCCTCAAGGCCGGCTTTAACGGCAGCGCCCAATCCTTCCTTTACAACGAAGATTTCCTAAAACTGGGGATCGACAACCAAAACCTAGGCCCCATCCCGGCCTTGCACATGGGCCTGAGTTTTCGGATGCCAATGGGCGAAAACTTACACCTGAACGTGGAACCCATGTACAGTCTGAAAGGCTCGATCGGGAGCCGCTGGACACCCGATCTGCTAGGAGCCAATATCCGCATGCACTACCTGAGCATGCCCTTGTTGATCGACTACATGCCCGGCGAGCACCTTTTTGTGGAAGGAGGCATCGAACCTTCCTACTTGCTTGCTGCTGGAGTGAGCATTCACAATGTTAGAGGCGAATTGCCAAAATCCTTCTGGAGGCCTTTCGACTTTGGTGGGGCCTTGGGTTTGGGATATCATTTCAGCCCCCAACTCAAGTTGAATACCCGCCTAGTCTGGGGTTTTCAAGGCTTGTTTGATGTAACGTTTACCGATGCCAATGGAACACCACAAGATGTGCGTTACGATTTTCAAAACCGTACCCTGCAAGTGGGCATGACTTATTTTTTGAAGGGTAATTAAAACCAGACTTGGCGGCTGAATTGCTGAAAAACAAAGAGCCCGTTTCCAGTACGCTGCTTGGAAACGGACTCTTTGTTTTTGAAAGGGCTTAATTTTCTATACCTTTACCAAACCATCAAATATAACCATCAGCAGCATGGAAAAAGTAAATTACCAAGTCAGTGTCAACGGTAAAGTAACCCTTACTGATGCCCATTCCGGCAGCCTTGATTTCCGCCAAACCGGGCCAGGCACCTACCACATCTTATTGGACCAAGTGGCCTACCACGCTACTTTGGACCAAGTGGATTATGTCAATAAGTCCTTTATTTTCCGCATCCAAGGCAATGCTTATGAGGTGAAATTGGCTGACCGATTCGATCAAATGGTAGAGAGCCTGGGTTTTTCGGCCCAAAACAATGCCAAAGTAAAAGACTTGAAAGCACCCATGCCGGGCTTGGTGTTAGAATTGTTGGTAGCCCCCGGCCAAGCCGTCCAAAAGGGCGATTCTCTGCTCATCCTGGAGGCCATGAAAATGGAAAACGTGCTCAAAGCCGCTGGCGATGGCGTGGTCAAAGCCCTGAAAGTAATCAAGGGTGCCGCAGTGACCAAGGGACAGGTGTTGTTGGAGATGGAATGAACTCACCTCAGCCCCAAAACCCCCTTCTTTTTCCCTTCAAAAGCCTCTTTGCCACAGCGCAGAAAATCCGCGTATTCCTGGTCCACGGGTGTGTAGCCGCGAGGTTTGGTCAGTAGATTGCCTTCAGTGTCGATCAATACATAATAAGGTTGGGTATTGGTCTGGAAGTACTCGGTTTGCAGGTGCGACCACTTGTTGCCGATGGTGCGCAGGGTACGGGTACCGCCCAGGCCAGTGGGTACTTCTACTTGCTGCTCGGCGGGCAGTTCGCGCTTGTCATCCACGTACAGCGAGATGAGCACGTAGTCGTTTTGCAAGTAGGGCAATACGGGCCCAGTTGGCCAAACGTGCTCTTCCATTCTGCGGCAGTTCACACAAGCGTGGCCCGTAAAGTCGATCATGACCGGCTTGCCCACTTGCTTGGCGTAGGCCATGCCTTCTTGCAGGTCTTTGAAGCAATTGAGGTTGTGCGGGCAATCGCCCGGGCGAAACCAACTGTAGGTCACGGGCGGGGTCAAGCCGCTCAACAATTTCAACTGGCGGTAGTGCCCCGTGTTTTCATTGACCAAAAAGCCAGTGCCGAGGTAAACCGCAAAGGCCAAAGACAAGGCTCCAACGGCCATTTTTCCACCTGAACGGCGCTCTGGCCCATAATGCGGGAAGTAAAACAGGCCAAACAAGTACAAGCCCAAGCCCAGGAAAATCAAAATCCAAATCAGCAGGAAAGGCTCAATGGCCAGGGCTTCCCAGTGCTTGACCAGATCGGCATTGGAGAGGAATTTGAAGGCCAAGGCCAATTCCAAAAAGCCAAAAACCACTTTCACGGTGTTCATCCAACTGCCCGACTTGGGCAAAGCCTTCAACCAACCAGGGAACATCGCAAACAAGGCAAAAGGCAAAGCCAGGGCAAAACCAAAACCACCCATGCCCGCAGTGAGCTGCATGGCTCCGCCGTTGGTAGTCAGCGCACCCGCCAGCAAGGAACCTAAAATCGGACCAGTACAAGAGAATGACACCAAGGCCAAGGTCAAAGCCATGAAAAATACCCCCAGCAAGCCACTGGCACTTTCGGCACGCGCCGAAGAGTTGGTCCATTTTTCGGGCAAAGCGAGCTCATAGTAGCCAAAAAACGAAAAGGCAAATACCACGAACACCACAAAGAAGAAAATATTGAGCCACACATTGGTGGAAATATCATTGAGGATGTCGGGATTGAGGTTGTCGAGCAAGTGGAAAGGCACACTCAAGAGAAGGTACACCGACAGGATAAAAACCCCGTACATCAGCGACTGAAACACGCCTTTGGACTTGTTTTCATGCCTTTTGGTGAAAAAACTCACCGTGAGTGGGATCATCGGGAATACACAAGGCGTGAGCAAGGCCAACAAGCCCCCCAGAAAACCCAGGAAGAAAATGCGCAGATAGCTGGTTTTTTCGGTGATCACTTCGCCGTCGTTGCCGCATTGGCCTACGGTCACCGCCAAGTCAGGCTTGGGTAGGGCGAAAACGGGCAGATTAGCCGTGTTGATGGCATTGTCACCCTGTTCGGTCCCGATTTGGGCCAGCCCGTCGGCAGGGATAAAGCGGAATTCAACAGTCGTGGGAGGGGTGCAAGTTCTGTCATTGCAAGCTATGAAATACACATCGCCAGTAATTGCTTCGCTGGGCTTGTTGGTGCTGATTTTTTGGCTAAAAACCACTGACCCTTCAATTTTTTTGACGATCGCGTTATCAAACAAGGGATCAACACTTTCCTTCAGCTTGGCTTTTTCTTCCACCTTGCCGATTTTTTTGAAATGGGCGGCTTCTTTGAAAGTCACTTCGGTAGGTGTGGGGCCATTGGGGTCAGTGTATTGCGAGTACATTTGCCAACCCTGATCGGGCGTGGCAATCAGTTCCAATACATAGGTATCGCCCTCCAGTTTTTTGACCTGGGCTTTCCATTTAACTGGGTCAAGCAAACCCGAATTCGTCTCGCCAGTAGGCGCAATTACCTGCGATGGATCGCGGATTTCCAAAGGGGCGGGCACTACGCCACCGGGTGCAGGGGCATCAGCTTTGGGCTCGGCCCCACTGCTTTTGGCGTCTTTACTTTTGCCTTGAATAGGTGTGGGATCACTTATCTTTTTTTTTTCGTCGCCAGCGGGCAAGCTAAAACTGAAGTTGAATTCAGTGGGTGGCAGGCATTTTTCGTCGTTGCAGCACATGAACTCCACGTAGCCTTTGATCGGCTTGCTGGGGTCGCTGACTTTTACTTTTTGTTTGAACGTAACTGATTCGGAAAACTTGATGACGTTCATGTCAAACATCTTGTCGTAGCCTTCCTTGCGGTGGCCGTCTTCGATATTTTTGCCTACCAACTGGTAATGGCTGGCTTTGTCGTAATGGAAAGAAGTGCGCACTGGGCCATCATCACTGGCCAAATATTGTGAATAAGTGTTCCAGCCGTCCTCCAATTTGGCGGTCCAGGTCAGTTCGTACTCATCGGCGCTGAGTTTTTTGACGCTGGTGGTCCAAGTGACCGGATTTTCGATTTGGCCAAACAGTGAAAAGGAGGACAAGAGGAGGATGAAAAAGTTGATGATGCGCATGGGTGATGATTTACTTTTGATCACTTCAATTCAAATACAAATTCAACATTGGCAGGTGGCATGCACTTGCGGCCATCACAGGCCATATAACGCACGTAACCACTCAAGGTTTTGAGCTCACCATAGTTTTGGATGCGTTGAATGAAGCGCACTTGCTTTTGGTGAATGGTCAATTCTTTCTTGAACACCTTATCTTGGGCGGTGGTTTTGTCGCCTTCCATTTTGGGACCGCCTACAAACTCGAAACCGTCAACAAAATTGAGGTTCAAACTGGTGGGAATTGGGCCTTCGCTCTGGGGTATCATGCCATAAATGTGCCAATCTTCCAGGATGTTAGCAGTAAAAACCAAGTCGTACTCTTTGTCCGTGCCTTTCTGCACGCTGAAAGTCCATTTAACAGGGTTAGCCTTGTCTTGGGCTTGACAAACGGTGGCAAAACCAAGGAAACAAAAAAGCAAGAGCGGCAATATTTTCATACTAGTCCTAGGTTATGGTCAGCTTATTCGGCTACGGTAGCAGCAGCCATTTGCCCCAAAGTCACCAGGGATTCAAATAGCAAACGGCCATCAGTATTGCCCAAAATCGCTTCAGAAGCACGCTCTGGGTGGGGCATCATGCCAAATACATTGCGCTGCTTGTTGCACACCCCAGCGATGTTGTACAAGGCACCATTTGGATTGGCCGCATCGGTGATTTCGCCAGATTCCGTGCTGTAACGGAATAGGATTTGGTCATTGGTTTCCAGTTCGCGCATGGTGGCTTCGTCGGCATAAAAGCGGCCATCGCCGTGGGCAATGGGAATTTTCAACACCTGCCCTGAAGCCAAACTTGCGGTCAAGGGAGTGCTAGTCGTGATGGTTTTGAGGTGTACGTTTTTACAGATGTACTGCTGGTTGGTATTGCGCAGCAAAACGCCAGGCAACAAACCTGCTTCGCACAGGATTTGGAAACCGTTACAAATGCCATACACTATACCTCCTTGCTCGGCAAACTCTGCCACCGCTTTCATGATCGGCGAAAAACGGGCAATGGCACCCGAACGCAAATAATCACCGTAAGAAAAACCACCAGGCAAAACGATGCAATCGCCAGGCCCAAAACCTTCGAGTTGGGTATCTTTGTGCCAAATTTTGACACATTCCTGTTTCATGACATTGCCCAACACGTGGACCATGTCATCGTCGCAATTGGAGCCGGGAAAAACGATGACGCCGAATTTCATGTATAATAAAGTTGTGACTGCGCAATGGAGTCGAGTGTAGTTGATGCGATTCACTGCAAAGATAAGGAAATCATGCGCTTACCACAAAAAAGCGCATACCGTTCTCTGCAAATTGTCTTAACAGGCACAAAATGGCCGTTTTTGTTGCCCTATGTTGGAAAAATAAAATCCCTGAATTGGAAAACCAGGATCAATGCCATCCACATGAGGTGAAGAAGATCTGCCCAGCGGCGGTTCATTTCTTGTAAATTCATGCCAGAGAGCAGGCCTAGCGGAGCAGCCATGATCAGCAAATGAGCCGTACTGAGTTGAACCTGGAAAGGCAAGGTCAAAATTGCGATCAAAGGACCCCAGTACAACAGATTGATGCGGCGCTGAGATTGAATCACTCGCTTGAGCATAAAGTTATTTTGCTTGCTCAAGGCTACTAGCAAGACAATCAGCCAGACCAACCACATCAAGAGGCTGCCAAAATATACGATTTCATTGCTCCACTTGAACCAAGCGAACGCTTCGCTGAACTGTAAGCGCCGGAATAACTCGTATTGGTCGAACATGAACGATAAAACTCCCAATAAAAAATAAGTCGTTAGTAGGCCGATCACAACCATCAGGCGCTCGCGAAGCACAAAGCCCCTTAGCATATTGAGCCCCCGAAACAGCAAAAGGATAAAAATCAGGTAAACGGGATAGAAAAAACTAGCCAAGGCCAGGAAAAAACCCGCATTGAAGAGGCGGTCAGCCACCGTATTGCGCTTGAAGGTGTCCATTACTTCGTACAGAGCAAGGATCAAAAAGATATTTGCCAAATGAATGGGCGAAATAAAACCCGCTTGTGGGATGCTGCAACTCAAAAGCACGTAAGCCAAACCAGGAATCATGCTGATCTCACGCGAAAGCCTGAACGAAAGGTCTAGGTAATTCAATAAAAAAGCTCCGAATCCTATTACTACTATCCCAGCAACCCAGGCAATCGTATTGTTACCTTGGAAAAAATGTGTCAACCAAACGTAGCCAATGCCACTAGAAGTGGGCTGCCATATCCGCCCCTGCAAAATGGGTGCCGACAGCAAAACAGCAGCATAAAACAGCAGCAAAATATTGGTAATCAATTGGTTGGTTCGGAATATTGCGAGCACAACGTCGTCTTTTTACAAAAGTATTTGTCAAATGTACAAAACTATCCCCGAAGGGTTGTGGATTTTTAACGCATAATCCGCAAAAAGGTACAAGTCTGGTAGCTCGTTCTTTCGTCAGTTAAATGTAAATTTCCAAGACAAATACCGTTAACAGGGGCTTACAGCCGTTTACAATAAGCAGGGTACAAATAGTGTTTTTAATTTTGTTTAAACTGAGATGTCAGTAGTTCTTCTAAACTCCTCAACATCTCAACTCCTCAACTTTTTGTATCTCTGCCCCGATCAGTGCGTCATAATTCAGGTATCAATGTCCGCTGAATGATTAGAAACCGCTTTAAAACAGTTTCTTAGGCCGATTGATCCCAAAACCGTTGCTATGCGAAACCAATACTTTTGGACGACCTTATTGTTGTTGTTTTCTTGTTTCAGTGCTGTATTTGCACAGGATTTGAGCGCCGATTTGAAAAAACGGGCCAAGGATTTTTATTTGGTCAACAAGTACAAGGAAGCGCAAAGTGTTTTGTTGCAAATCAAAAAAAACCGACAGGACGACAAGGAAACCAAACTGCTCTTGGCCCTCAGCACTTACCACCTCAACCAACTCAAAGAAGCCGAACCGCTGTTGAAAAGCATCCTTGAAACGGAAAAATCGCCATTTCCTGAAACTTGGTTGTACCTGGGCAAGGTTTACCACGACCGTCACGAGTTCAATAAAGCCAACGAGTACTACAAGCTGTACCTCAAGGCCATCCCTGCTGACCACCACAACCGCCTTGCAGTGCGTGATGACATTCGCCGAGCAGCCCAAGGCATCAAGTTGCAATACCGCCAGCCCAAGGCCATCGTCGAAAACCTGGGGCCTCGCATCAATACCCCATACGATGAATTTGGCCCCCTGACCAGCCCTAATTTTGGCGATCGCTTATATTTTTCCAGTGTGCGGCCTGGCAACGCGGGGGGCTCACGCAACAATTTTGGCCAAATCGACGAAGTAATGGGCCGCAACAGCAGCGATATTTTCACCAGCCAACTGAGTGCTGGGACTTGGTCGCCTCCACAGCCCATGCATTACCTGCTCAATAGCCCCAAGCACGAGGTGATCTTGGATTTCAATCCTTCTGGCAAAGCGCTGATTTATTTCAAAGGTTCGTCTTATACCCAAGGTGAAATTTTGGTCGACACCATTAAAGCGGGGATACGTACCCTTACATCCGATCCTTTCCTGGGCCCCGTTGATGCATTAGCGGGCTTGAGTTCAGCGCATTTTGTGGCCGATACCCTGGTGATTTTTGCTAGTCAAAGGCCCGGAGGATTCGGTGGCCTGGATTTGTACAAAACCGTTTTCAAGGCAGGTCGCTGGACTTCGCCCCAAAATCTGGGGGCTGACATCAACACTCCTTTCGACGAAACCACCCCTTTTATCGCCCGCGATGGTCGAACATTGTATTACAGTTCCAACCAGCCCAATGGTAGCATGGGTGGCTTTGATGTGTTCCGCACCCAGTATTACCCTGCCCTCAATCGTTGGTTGGCTCCGGACAATCTCGGTGTACCTGTCAATTCGGCTGCCGATGACACCCATTTCCGCTTGGCCCGCGATGGCTATACCGCCTATTTTGCCTCTACCCGCAAAGATGGCTATGGCGAACGCGATATTTACGCGGCTTATTTCTTCGATTACTTGCACGAAATGACTGCGCCGGTCTACAACAGCTCTCCGATTACTTCCACCACTGCGGAGGGAGGAGATTTGGCCATTCGTGGGCAAGTATTGAACCTCAAGCCCCTGTTTTTCAACCAAGACGGCCAATGGGCCCAAGGCAAAGAGCAAGAGCAGTTGATGGAAATGGTGAAAATCCTAAAACAATATCCTCAACTCACGCTCTGCATCACGGGTACTTCCAGGCAAGAACTGGCCACCACGTCCCGCATGTACAGCGGCCTGAAGAGTGTAGAGTTTTTGGCCAAACACCTGGTCAGCTTGGGCTTGCCTGCGGGCTCGATCCAGCTACGAGGGGTACCCCCACCGGCTGATTTCACCAACTTCAAAGCGGTACACTTTCAGGTGAGCGGCTTGAGCGAGCTGCCTTTGAAAGTGAACGCTGAAAACTGGTTGGGCAAGGAATCGAATGAAAAAGGTTTGTACTTCCGCCTGCAAATTGCGCAGGCTGCGGGCTTGTTCCAACACCCGCTCTTGTCGAAAGACCCAGAGGCTGGCGTGGAGCGCTCGTTTTCAAACGGTATTTACCTCTACACCTTGGGCAAATACAGTACTTACGCAGAAGCTAAAACTGCTCAAGAGCGCATGGCCGCCCAATTGAGCGCTGGCGGTAGCGAGATCATCCCTTATTACCATGGCCAGCGACTGAACCGTGAAAATGCCGGGCCTCTAAGCGGGCAATACCCTGATTTGCTGAGTTGGCTGGAGAAAAAATGATCCGAGTTGAGGAGTTGAGAAGTCCCAACTCCTCAATTTTCCGTTAAATCGCAACCAATTGCTGGCGATTGATCGCCCGGTAAAGCAACAAAGACACAATCAACACAAAACTCTCCACAAACAACCACTGGGTCACAAAACCATTGGGTTGGCCGTCCAGTGACAGGCTTAGGAGCCGACCTACCACAAAACCACCACTGTAAAGGATGCTCAGGATCAGCCCTGTAGCCTGGCCCCTGAAGGCACTGTAGGCCAGGAACAAGCCAAAAAACAGGTTTACTCCACCGTAATAAGCGCGGATGGAGTTGAGCGCACTCGGATTATCGAGGCTGATGCCCACATTGCCCATCACTGCTTGTGGGTTTAATAGGGCCTGGATGGCGACATTGAGAAAAGCAAGGCCAATCAATACCAAAAAGGCTTTAGTGATTGTATTTGTACGCATGGCAGTATATTTTAGTTGTAAAAGCTTAACCTGCTCCTATTTCGGCCAAAAAAGGTCAATTCTCACCCCCTCTTCGCCATTTTTTTCGCCAATGCTGGGCATTGACTGCAAAAAAAAGGCTTGATGGAACGAAAATTACCTGCTTTTTTGTCTCGAAACCGCTTGGCTAAGTTTTTACTTTTGGTGAAAAAATGTACTGCAAAAATAGCGGCTTGAAAAGCTGTAATTTCTTGACTGGCGTCAAGGATTTATAGTGGTACGAATACAAATACCTCTTGGAACTTGGTACGAATTTGAACCACTAGCAATCCTGAAAATCCTAATAATCCTCAAAACTTCTACGAAGTTTATAGTGCGTTGAGAACTAAATAATAACCTATTATTCTAGTCCCACGTCTCCTGACGGGGACTCCCTGATGTGCGTCTCCTGACGCATTGGCGAGCTCGAATCATCCATTAATGCTCTTTAAATGGGCGCTTATTTTGTTCCTGGGCCACTAGTCAAAATAGCGTTATCCAACTGAATCTTTACTGATTAAAAACTTCAATTTTTTGCCTGAAAAAGTCTGTTTTTTTGCTTTGGGGGCGTTCCAGATCAACTTGGCAGCTACGAAATGCTCCATGTACGCTGCATTTTGCTCCAACAAGTCGAATAGCAGGAGCTGTTGTTCCGGGCTCGCTTCACCGTTCAGGTACAATGCTAGTAGTGACCAAAAATCGAGTTGCATTTTATGCTTTCTAATATAGACTATATAATGCCCAAAAGACCCCTAATGTTTGGAGGAAATGCACAAAATGGATAAGTATTTCTCTTGTAGCCCCTAAACCTGATGCTACTCCCCAATCAAAGCATAAAACCCCGCCCGGTAAGTATCCGAAATAGGAATGCGGACATTGTTGATTTTGATGCGGTCTTTTTCAATGGCTTCGATTTTTTCAATGGCCACCATAAACGACTTGTGTACCCGACAAATGCGCTGCGGGGACAACTCTTTTTCAAACTCCAGGAAGGTTTGCAAGGTCATGATCCGCTTGCTTGGGGTGTGTATGCGGCGATAATCGCCCATGCCTTCGATGTAAAGGATCTCGTCGATCAGGATTTTTTCCAGGCGGTTTTCGGTTTTGACAAAAATGTAAGATTTGTCGCTGTTGGTTTCGGTTTTGGCTTGTAATTCCTGCGCACGCCCGACCGCTTGTACGAAGCGCTCAAAAGTGTAGGGTTTGAGCAAATAATCACTCACTTTCAGTTCAAAACCCTTCACGGCATACTCGTGGTAAGCGGTGGTGAGGATCACCTGGCTTTTGATGCAAGCAGTTTCCAGCAGTTGAATTCCCGAAAAAGCGCCCAAGTGGATGTCTAAAAAAATCAGGTCAACTGGATTTTGCTGCAGAAAAGCCAGTCCATCCAGTGCATTGTCAAAACAGGCTAGGAGTTTCAGCAAAGGTAGTTTCTGTACATAATTCCGCGCCCTTTCCTGGGCCAAGGGCTCGTCTTCAATGATGATACAGCGCATGTTGTGCCAAGTTTAAGATTAAGTTTACAGCATAGCGAGCGCCGTCGTCGCTGAATTGCAGCTCGGCATGTGGGTACAACAAGTCCAGGCGCTTGGCCATTAGGCTATTGCCCAAGCCTCCAAAACGGGTTTGTGGCCGTACTGACAAATAGCGGTTGGAACAGTTAAAGTACAAGTGCTCGTTTTCGATATTGATTCTCAATACAATGGCTTCCTTGCCTTTGACCCCATCCGCAAATTTAAAGGCGTTTTCTACCAAGGGTATGAGCACCATGGGCGCGATTTCCAGTTCTTCAGCCTCGCCACGCCGTTCAAAATGGACAAAATTGAGGTCTGCATGGCGGATTTTTTGCAAGTCGATGTAGCGCTGCAAGTAGTCTAGTTCTTTTTGGAGCGGGATTTTATCGGTTTTGGTTTCGTAAAGCATGAAGCGCATCATCTCCGAGAGCTTGTTGAGGTACGCCGAGGCTTTGTCCGCATCTTTGCCAATCAACACGTCGATGTTATTGATGGTATTGAACAAAAAATGGGGATCTAGTTGGGATTTTACCAGGGCTAATTCGGTTTCAAAGTTCTTTTTACTCAGCTCTTCTTTCCACTTCAATTCAATGTACCAGCGGATAAAACCTCGGATGATCAAGCCCATGCCACCGTTGAGCAAAGCAATGATAAAGGTGACGATGCTGAGTTCGAGCGCTGGTGTCCACTCTTTGTTCAACATTGGCAGGCCGAGATCGGCAAATGAAAGCAAAACCATAAAAAGGACCCCAATCAAGCCGCATGCATAAGCACTGAGAAAACCCATCAAAAACAAGAGCAGAATTTTTTTTCGGCTCAAAAAACGAGAAAAAAGAACGGTGTAAAAGGTGTAAAAACCAAAGACGGCGGGTACAACCGTAAAAGCTCCGAAAAAAATATAGTATTTGTTGCCTTCAAATATTCCTTTTCCTGGTTCGACGCCAATTCTCATGAAGATGAAGAACAATAGCATCAACAGTAGGTACAGCAGCCAATAGCCAATGTGAATCAGTGCCAATACCGACTTGCTCATCCCTTGTCCCGTTTAAAAATGTACAAAATATAGGCCAAAACAATAAATACCAAGGTATAACCCAGGGCCCAATGGTGGATATTCACCGCTTGAGTGGCCTGCATTTTGATACCGCGCATGATGAAAAAATTGTAAGGAGTGTAGGCGTAGGGAATCCAGTAGCCGTGTTTCCACTCCGCCCCGATCAAGGCTGCAATGACCAAGCCCAAGCCCAGCCCCAAGGGGATCATAAAGTTACGAAATTGTAGGCTGATGAGGTATTGCAAAGCGATGACGGGTAAAGAACAGATGAAAAAATTGTAACTGGTATCCCAAAAAAAGCGCAATGGAAATTTTTCTTTGGGCAGATCCACATCGCTGAACAACAATGAAGGCAAAATGCCCGCCAAGAACATGCCAAGGTTGAAAAGGAGCATAAATTGGAGCATCATGGTCAAAATGACACTCAGTTTGCTCACAAAAATGGTACTGAATGCCTGCGGCGTGGTATGTACCTGTTTCCAGGTGTTGTTGCGGTATTCAAGCTGGGTAATCAGGCTGGCGGCCAAAACCACGCCCATGGGCAGCAGAAAGAGGGACATGATTTGCCAGTTGTTGCCAGCAAAGGTTTCCCAATAGCGTGGGTCATCCATTCTGGCTCCCAGTTGCTGGTGGTGGACACAACGGCCAATGAGTTGGAGACCGGGAATGAAAAACCCGCCGATGATAACCAGCCAGGCGGCCAGGCTGCGGCGCGTCTTGAGCCATTCGGATTGGATACTATGGATGAGTTGCATGTTTATTAAGTTTAAAGTTGAGGGGTTGAAATGTTGAAGAGAGGGGACTAGCGCCGTTTACTTGATCAGGTTCATAAAAATGGTTTCTAGGTCGTTTTGGGCGGCTTGGATTTGGTAAACGGGGATTCCTGCCTGCACCAATTGGCGATTCAGCTCGGCAATCAAGGCTCTATCGTGAATAGGGACTGACACTTGTCCATTTTCCAATTTCGCGGCTGCGTGCTGGCTTTGGATGATTTGTAAAGCTTTTGCACCATCGCCAGTGTCGAATTGTATGCCGCTGCTTTGTTGCTGCCGTTTTTTCAATTCGTCTAAAGTGCCTTCAAACAGCATTTGGCCCAAGTGAATGATGCCCACATGGGTAGCCAGTTTTTCGACCTCGCTCAACAGGTGGCTCGATACCAAGATGCTGATGCCTAGCTCGCGGTTGAGAGTTTTGAGCAATTCGCGCATTTCTACGATGCCACCGGGGTCCAAACCATTGGTGGGCTCGTCCAAGATTAGGATCGAAGGTTGGTGCAAAAGAGCAGCAGCCAGGCCCAGGCGTTGTTTCATGCCCAAGGAAAATTGGCCTGCTTTCTTTTTGCCAGTATGTCCCAATCCTACCAAGTCTAGGACTTCTTCAATGCGGGTGCTGGGACACTGGTAAACTTTTTGCCACACTTTCAGGTTCTCCATCGCAGTGAGTTGAGCGTACACCGAAGGATTCTCGATCAACGAGCCGATTTTACTCAACAAGGCCTCGCGGTGCGGGGCAAAAGGCTTGCCCAGAATCTTGATTTCGCCGCTTTGTTGGCGCAACAATCCCAAAATCAGGCGCAGAGTGGTGGTTTTTCCTGCCCCATTGGGGCCTAAAAAGCCGTAAATACTGCCTTCGGGCACTTTTAGGCTCACTTCCTTAAGGACTTGTTCGGCCCTCGAATAATGGTGCGAAAGTTGGTTGATTTCAATACAAGACATATCGGGTGATTTCTTGATGACAAAGGTATAGACCTGATATGATGGGAAAAAAAACGATAGACTAGTTGGCCCAAATGATCGGTGAAAGAGGGGCAATTATCTGCTTATCCAAGGCGTGCAGATTTTTTCTCCCTCTTCTGAAATACTTTTCCGCTTATTTATACTAATATTTGCAGTAAATAATAGCGGACTTTTTTGGGCAAAGCCTCCGAGCCTGTCCTCACTGAAACATTCATATGCTGCTGAACTACATCAACTGGAACGCTTCTCCAGACATCCTGCACCTGGGCCCCATTACCTTGCGTTGGTATGGTTTGCTTTTTGCATCGGGCTTTTTGATCGGGCTTTTCATGGTCCGTAAGATGTTTTTGGCCGAAAAAGCCCCTGAAGAATGGCTCGACAAGGCTTTTGTACACATCGTTTTGGGGGCGGTGATCGGCGCACGCCTGGGGCACGTATTTTTTTACGACTTCAGCTACTACATGCAGCATCCTTCCGAGATTCCGAAGGTTTGGCATGGGGGCTTGGCTAGCCACGGCGGTGCCATTGGCATCATCATTGCCTTGTTCATTTTTTCCTGGCGGGTTTCCAAAAAGCCAATCTTATGGATGCTCGACAAAGTGGTAGTGCCTACTGCGCTGGCGGGTTGCTTCATCCGCTTGGGCAACCTGATGAACTCCGAAATCCTAGGTAAACCCGCTGAAGTAGCTTGGGCTTTCATCTTCCAGGAATCCAATGGCTTGGGCAGCACCAGCCCTGGCCCACCGCGACACCCGGTGCAGATTTATGAATCGATCAGCTATTTGCTGAGCTTTTTCATTCTATATTATGTCTATTGGCGTACCGATAAGCGGGATAAGCCGGGGTATGTTTTTGGCTTGTTCATGATCCTGATTTGGGGCATTCGCTTTGTGATGGAGTATTTCAAAGACAGCCAGGGTGGATTTGAAACCGCATTCAACAATGTGCTCAGCACAGGGCAATTACTCAGCATTCCCTTCGTTTTAATCGGATTGTACTACGTGCTGCGCCCCAAACCAGCAGCGCCTGCGGTGTAAATCAAATCTCATCCTGATGCAGAAATTTTTTTTGCTGTTGCTCGGTGCCGCCTTGACCCAGGCACTGATTGTTCCTGAAAAACCCTCCCAGCATTTCCCTTACGATTTGGAAAAACCAGATCGCAGCATGTCGATGCCTGCTTTGATGAAGGAAATGTCGGGGGTAAGCACTACCTATAGCGAAAAATACCTACTTTCGATCCAAGATGAATCGGGCATATTGTTTGTGATTGACAAAGACAATGGCAGCATCCGCCGCAAAATTGCCTTTTCTGATCTCGGCGATTACGAAGACGTGTGTGGCATTGGCAAAGACGTGTACATCCTCAAAAGTTCTGGCACGATCCTGCGCGTACAAGGCGTGGACAAGCGTTCGCAAAAAACCACGAGCTACAAGAATTTTCTCAACAAAGAAAACGATGTCGAAGGCCTGGCCCACGACAAAGTCAATAACCGCCTGCTGTTGGCCTGCAAAGGCAACCCTGGCAAGCACCCAAGCTTACAAAACCGCAAAGCGATTTACGCTTTTGATTTGCAAAAAATGCAACTCGACAGCAGTGCTCCCGTTGTGAGTTTTGGTTTCCCAGAAGTGCATGAATACCTCAAAAAGCGCAAGTCTGATGGCGAAACGGAAAAAATGCGTGAGTTTTTCGAGCCCGCTGGTGAGTTTAAATTCAGCCCTTCAGCCATTGGCATTCATCCCAAAACCGGAAATTGGTACCTGCTCTCCGCAGTGGGCAACTGGCTGCTGGTGATGACACCCAAAGGCGAAGTAATTTACCTTGAAAAGCTCAAAAATAAAATGCACTTGCAGCCCGAAGGCCTTTGTTTTGACGCCCAGGGGGGCATGTACATCTCGAATGAAGGGGGGGAGGAGCGCCCCGCGATGTTGTATTATTACCGGATGCAGTGAGCAACAAATTTACTCACCTCGACGAATCCAACAAGCCCACGATGGTGAATGTTGGTGAAAAAACGCCCACGCAGCGTCTGGCCCGCGCTCGCGCCTGCGTATGGCTGGGCGAAGATATCCTGACCCAATTGGAAGCAGGCGACATGCACAGCCCCAAGGGGCCAGTTTTTCAAACGGCCATCATTGCAGGGGTAATGGCCGCAAAAAAAACGGGCGAATTGATCCCGCTTTGCCACCCCATCGGCATGGAAAATTGCCAAATCGACATTCGCATCAATGAAAACCGAGAGGTGGAAATCCATTGCACCGCCAGCGTCACCGCCAAAACTGGCATTGAAATGGAGGCCCTGACTGGTGCCAGCATCGCCGCCCTGACCATTTACGACATGTGCAAGGCTTTTTCGCAAAACATCATCATCAAAGAAATTCGCTTGGTGGAAAAACGCGGTGGAAAAACAGATTTTTTGTTGGAGGAATGAGCTGTGATTTTTGTGATTTTTTTGAGGGGCAGGATGCCAGCGTGGTATTGACCATTGGCTACCAATGTTACGCCCTTACAGGGCTACCGTTCCCGCACAAGTTGAATAAACAATAATCGCCATTTATTCGTCCACCCCTCGGATCATCCTCAAGGCCTCGACAATGTTGTCAAACTTTTCCAATCCTCTTTTCATGGTAATCGGCCCCGGGGGCCGCTCCGACAAAGACCCTTTCCATCCACCCATTCGAGCAATG
>JAAFJY010000043.1 GCA_013299105.1 Chitinophagales bacterium
TCGTAGCTTTGAGCGGTGTCCACATCGAAGTTATTTTTTGTTTCACATCTCAAAACTACGAAAGTGTGGGCACTCTTTTCTCTGTAAAAAACGTAGGGAAGAAAACTAATCAAATTACACACCCTAGGTTTATACGTGACTTGTCACTTATCATTTCGCTCGCAATGCGCTACTTAGTTACCCAACTCCAATACCCGAATCCCACTTGCCTTCACTTTCAGCGTTCCCAAGCTGCTCAAAGTTTCGCCGCTGATCACGTCCTTGGCTGATGAATAGCCGTTTAGCATCTCTGCATATCGCCCCATCGAATGCTCGACCTCTTTGTCGTTGGTGTTCCAAATCACCAGGATGCGTTGCTTGTCGTTGTAGCGGAAAAACACGTACACCCCATTGTCAGGAATGAAATGGCGGGTTTTACCGCTGTGTAGGGCGGGGGTGTTTTTGCGGTAGTTCAACAGCTTGCGCAGGTACTGAAACTGGGCCTCCTCAGCAGCGTTGCGGCCTTGGGCTGTGAACTTATTTTCTTTGTCTTCGGCCCAGCCGCCAGGGAAGTCTTTGCGGCCACCTTCGCCAAAACCGCCGCCTGCGCCCGTCATGCCAATCTCGGTACCATAATAAATGCAAGGCAAACCCCGTATGCACAGCATAGCCGCCAAGGCCGATTGGTATTGGGCTTGGTTGCCATTAAGCATGGAGAGCAAGCGGTTGGTGTCGTGGTTGTCGAGGAACAGCACATTTCGCAAGGGATTGGCGTACATGAAGTCATTGGCCAAGGTGATGTAGAGGCGGTTCACGCCATCGGTCCAGCCTTGGCGGCCTACCATTGCCTCTTGCAGGGCAAAATGAACCTGGAAATCGGTCACACCAGGCAAGTAACGGGGTGTTTTGGCCGCTATGCTGCCTTGGGTGTATTGGGCTTGCGAGGCGAGGCCCTGCACCCAGGTTTCGCCAAAAAACGTAAAACCGGGGTATTCTTCCTGCATCCGCTTGCCCCATTGCACCATAAAATCTTGCTCTGGGTAAAAATAGGTATCGATCCGGTAGGCGTCTTGCCCGCTGTATTCCATCCACCAGATGTTGTTGTACAGCAGGTAATTGGCCACGAAAGGGTTGCGTTGGTTCCAGTCGGGCATGTGGTTGTCAAACCAGCCGTCGGTCAGTTTCTTGCGGTCGGCTTCCGATACATAAGGGTCGATCCACACTGCATCGCGGTAATTGGAGGGCGTGAATTCGTTCCAATGCTGGTTGATCCAATTGTCAAATGGCAGGTCTTTGATGATCCAATGTTGGTCGCCAGTGTGGTTGTGTACGATGTCCATCACCACTTTGAGGCCCTTGGCATGGGCTTTTTCCACAAATTCTTTGTACAAGGCATTGCTGCCAAAGCGTGCATCGACCTCGTAGTGATCAGTGGTTGCATAGCCGTGGTACGATTCATATGGCTCGTCGCATTCCAGGACCGGATTGACCCAAATGGCGGTTGCTCCCAAGTCTTTGATGTAGTCCAGGCGGTCGATGATGCCTTGCAAGTCGCCTCCATGCCGGAAAAAAATCTTGTCGCGGTTGATGCCTGTTTGTTGCATGCCAGGCTTGCTGTCGTTGCTGGGGTCGCCGTTGGCAAAGCGGTCGGGCATGATGAGGTAGAGGTTGTCCGCAGGACTCAGGCCTTGGCGTACAATAGGGCGACGGTCGCGGGCCAGCAGCTCGTATTCATAGGTTTTCTGGCCGCCACAAAGCTGGATTTTAATTTTTCCAGGCCGGGTTTGGGGGCTGATCCAGAGGTCAATGAAGAGGTAGTTGGGGTTTTCGGCCTTGTGGATTTTGACCACCTTCACCCCCGGATAGACCAAGCTAAAGCTGCAATTTTTGATGTTTTGGTCGTAAATCATCAGTTGTAGGCGAGGGTTTTTCATGCCTGTCCACCAGTTGCCGGGGCAGATTCTGGCTTTGTCCACGGTTCCGCCAGCGGTGCTGCGCTTGTAGTAATCAGGCTTTTTCATGCCCAAAGGCATGCGTTGGAAGGGGTCGTTGTCGTAGATGCTGTTTTGGGCAAAAGAAGTTACGATACCAAACGCCCAAATACAAAGGCTAAAGAGGATCTGGCTAAGTTTCATACAGGTGTCGCTTTGTTTGTTGGGTGAAAATAGGGGTTTTTGGGTGAATTAAAGCATTTTGGTTTGAAATATGAGCGGCCTAACTTTTACGAATCACAAATGCTGGTTCTTCACCGCCACGATCTGTGCCATGATGCTCAGTGCAATTTCCTTGGCCGTTTTGGACTTGATCGGCAGGCCCACAGGCGCGTGGATGCGCTGGATGTCCTGCTCCGAAAAACCCGCTTCTAGTAAGCGTTGCTTGCGTTTTTCATTCGAGGCCTTGCTCGACAGGGCACCAATGTAAGCGACTTTCGAGCGCAGTAGCAAGTGCAAAGCCTGGTCGTCGATCTTTGGATCGTGAGCCATGACCACCGCAAAACTGTACTCGTCCAATTGGTAATCGGGCAAGACCTCAGCGGGATATTCCTCGAACAGTTGGTCAGGAGCAGTCGTGAATTGCGTGTTTTGGGCAAAAGTGCCGCGTGGGTCCATCACGGTCACTTCAAAATCGAAATACTTGGCCAGGTGGACCAATTCTGCGGCTGCATGTGCTGCCCCAACCACGAATAGTTGCAGTTTGGGAGGATAAACACCCAGAAAATAGGTCGTTCCAGCGTACTCCAAAACCTGGCTTTTGCGCTCCTGGTAGGCTTTGAGGGCAATTTGGCTCAGTTCATCGCCCTCGTTTTCCTTCAACTCAGCAGGGACAAAAAAACGATGCGGGGCACTTAAATCCTGGAGCGGGGTAAGCAATACACACCCCTGGTTTTGGGCCAAAGCCGCTTGGAAATTTGCCCACAAGCCCTGATCGACTTGGGCCAAACCAGGCTCCAGTAAAATTTCGATGGTACCGCCACAAGTCAAGCCCACCGACCAAGCATCCTGGTCCGATACGCCAAATTTGAGCACTTTGCGAGCTTTGGTGGCTTGTACTTCGGCGGTTTCGCGCAAAATCGCTCCTTCCACGCAGCCGCCCGATACCGAGCCCAGCATCTCGCCATTCGGCCCGATGAACATGTTGGTGCCAATGGGACGGGGCGAGCTGCCCCAGGTGTTGACCACCGTGGCAGTACAAAAAGACTGGCCAGCTTCGGCCCAAGTGGATATTTTGCTTAGAAATTCTCGCATTTTCTTTGGTAATGTCATCAATACCGCGCTACCGGAGCGATGTCCAGTGTAGCAAAGTCTTGTTGGAGGTACTTGTAATAAGCTGTGATGCCAATCATAGCCGCATTGTCGGTACAGTATTCAAACTTGGGGATGTAGGCTTTCCAGCCTTGCGCTTCAGCGGTTTTTTGCAAGGCATTCCGCAAGCCCGAATTGGCTGAAACGCCCCCGGCCAAGGCCACTTCTTTGATTCCCGTTTGCCCGGCAGCCTTGAGCAGTTTATTGATCAAAATGCTAACGATGCGATCCTGCACCGAAGCACAGATATCAGACAAATTTTCGGCAATGAAGTTTGGGTTTTCCGCCACTTGTTTTTTCAAAAAATACATGATGGAGGTCTTCAGGCCGCTGAAGGAAAAGTCCAGTCCTGGGATTTTTGGCTCAGGAAATTTGAAAACTGGTTTGCCTTCTTTTGCCAAGCGGTCGATGATCGGTCCGGCGGGATAATCGAGGCCCAACATTTTACCCGTTTTGTCAAAAGCTTCACCCGCCGCATCGTCGATGGTTTGGCCGAGGATTTCCATTTCGAGGTAATCGCGGACCACCAAAATTTGGGTATGCCCGCCCGATACTGTCAAGCACAAAAAAGGAAAATTAGGCTTGGGATCTTCTGCAAAATGGGCCAAAACGTGGGCGTCCAAGTGGTTGACCTCAATGATGGGCAGGTTAAGGGCTTGTGCAAAAGCCTTGGCAAAAGAAACCCCCACAATCAAAGAGCCGATCAAGCCCGGGCCACGCGTGAAACCCACCGCCTGGATGTCTGCTTTTTGGATGCCCGCTTTTTGAATTGCAGCCTCTACTACGGGCACGATATTAATTTGATGCGCCCTGGATGCAACCTCTGGCACCACTCCTCCGTATAAACGATGGATATCCTGGGTAGCCACCACATTGCTCAGGACTTTACCGTCTTGAACGATGGCTGCTGCGGTATCGTCACAAGAAGACTCTATGGCTAAAATAGTCGTTGACATTTGTTGAAATTTGGGCGAAAAACCCTATTTTTCGGCACTATTTTGAAACCTGATCAAGTTTAGACTTCTCATTACGTAAGCTAAACTTATCCCAAGAACAAAACTGATAGGACATGGCAACTTCCACTTTCACTGCCCGCAAAGAAGCGAGTTCTCCATTTTCCACTTCCAACTCCAACAGCAATGATGGATCTGGCAGCTGTGTCATTGCCCAAGGCACAAAAATAGAAGGAAATTTTCAATCCAGCGAAAATGTACGCCTTGATGGCACCGTCAATGGTGATTTCACCTGCGAAAAAAAGCTGGTGGTTGGCCGCGACGGCAAAGTCGACGGCAGCATCCGCGCTCGCGAGGCCATGATCATGGGCACGGTAACGGGGGATGTTGACGTTCAGGGTATCTTGCAACTGGACAAAACCGCCCAGGTAAAAGGCAATATTGCAGCAGGTTCATTGGCCATCGAAGAGGGAGCCCGTTTTGATGGTGTGCTCAAGATGAACCGCTGATCCTCTCTAAGCGCTCCTGCACTAGCATTTTGTAAAACCGGCCAATTGGTAAAGATTTGCCCGCAATGACCACTTCATTGGCGGAGTAGGCGTCGATCTGTTTGGATGAAATCAAAAATGAACGGTGGATGCGGAAGAAATCGTCGCTGGCGATGTATTGTTCTACTTCCGTCAACTGCATTTGCACCATGATAAATTTGTCGAGGTAAAAAATCTTGACGTAATCCCCCGATCCCTCAATGTAGCGAATTTCATCTAAATGTACCTTGATGTTCATGCGATTGGCTTTGAAAAAGCGGAAGGGTCGGGTAGGGACTTGGCTTGACTCTACTACCTGGGTCAAAACAGGACTTGGTTCGGGCAATAGTCGGTTCACTGCTTTGAGAAAACGGTCAAACTCAACGGGCTTGAGCAAATAATCGCTTACTTCCAGCTCAAAACCCTCCACCGCGTACTGGTGATAAGCCGTGGTCAGGATCACTTTGGGCCTTTTGTTGAGGATGCGCAACAAATCCAATCCTTTGAGTTTTGGCATGTTGATGTCCAAAACCAATACATCCACCTGCTGGCTGCGCAAAAAATCCAGGGCCGCCAGGGCATCGTGGCAAACCCCCGCCAATTGCAAAAATGGAATCTCGCCAATGTGTTTTTCGATCACTTTAGCGGCCAATGGTTCGTCGTCAACTACTAAGCAAGTCAACATATCATCCCAATTTTATCCAAAGCTGAAAAAAATAACTGTGCTCTGTCACTTCAATGTTCAGCCGATGCTTTTCGGGGTAGAGCAGTTCCAATTGTCTTTTAAGGTTTTTGAGGCCAATCCCCCCTGGTTCCACGCTGGAATGTGGCCCAATGTCCTTTGAGTTGTAGGTTTCTAGCCAGATTTCGTCATTTTTCTGCCGGATTGATACGTCAATTTGTGCCGCAGATAGCTGGTTACTGGCTCCATGTTTGAAACAGTTTTCCACCACTGGCAAGAAAAGCAAAGGAGAAATCAACACATTTCCGTTTTCAATTTCCTCATTGTAAGCCAATTGTAAGCGTTCATTATAGCGGATGCGCTCCAACTCCAGGTAGTCTTTGATCACTTTGGTTTCTTTCCAAAGTGGCACCTCGGCGTCTGCGCATTCGTACAAGACATAACGCATTAGGTTAGACAATTTTAAGAGCATGTCGGCGGTGCGGTCCGATTTTTCGAGGGCCAGAGAATATACGTTGTTCAGGGTGTTGAAGTAGAGGTGGGGGTTGATTTGGGCTTTGAGTAGGGACAATTCCGATTGTAATTTCTCTTTGATCAACTCATTTTCCCGCAACTTGGCCTGGAATTTTTCACTCACGATGTTCAAAATACCCCACAAAAAAACCACTGCGCTGACATCGAATAAAAAATGGACTACGCCATTCAACTTGATCATCCAAGTGAAGGCATATTTTGGAAAAAAAAGTGAACTGGTGAATTTAGCCAGGTATAAATTGATGATGGCAGCTGGAATGAGCAGCAAGACTATTTTGAGGGCAGTGGTCCAGATTATAGAATTGGGCTCCCAATCCCGAATCCATTTCAAGGTTAAATATGCTACGATGATTTTTAGGGGCAATTGCAAGGCTTCATTCACCGTCGAAAAGACAACGCCTTCCCCAACAATCGCTGTCAAAAACACCACCACGATGAGGTAAATGGACCAAAAAACCAGGCTGCTAATATTCCCTTTAATCATGCCTCGAAGATCACCCATATTGTGCAAAATCGGCTTTTTTTCTGACAACCAGCCTTAAATTACCGCTAGACTGCACATTTGACAGGCTAAACGCCGCTCATTGCGGCTAAAGTGTAAAGTATCCGTTTCAATCATCGGTGCATCGAATAAGTAGGTGGGTAGAAAAAGCAGTGCTTTACTTTCCACTCTGAATCATCCGCATACTATCGTTATTCATAGCCGCTCAAGCTGATGTTTGATAGAATTCACCCGACTTATGAATTTGAAAAACAATAAACTTGGGCGGTTTTTATAACGATTTTCAAAAGAAATGGGTAGAAAGCTGGTTCAAGGCACATTATTTCAGAAAATCCGCGGTGACCTTGGACGACTTGCTGCCCATTCACATACACCCGATACTGCTATGAAAACCAAGGGCCTCTGGTTTGGAGGCCCTATTTTTCATCACCCAATTCGTTTATTATGCTTCGTTTTCTCACTTGTTTAGTACTTGTTTTAGCCGCTGCCAACTTGCTCAATGCCCAAAGTGGCCTCACTTTTCCAGCCCAAAGCTCCAAAAGAGCAGCTGTGAGTGAGCAAATCGGCTTATGCAACATCGAAATCAAATACGGCCGCCCTGGCGTAAAAGGCCGCGAAGGCAAAGTTTGGGGCACCACGGTAGCGCATTATGGTTTCATCGACCAAGGTTTTGGCACTTCTACTTCAGCGCCTTGGCGGGCGGGAGCCGATGAAAATACCACGATTTTGTTTTCAAATGAGGTTAAAATCGAAGGAAAAGACTTGCCAGCTGGAAAATATGGCCTGTTTATGGCCAATGGCGAAACAGAAACGACCATCATTTTCTCCAAAGCAAACAATGCCTGGGGCAGCTACACTTACGATCCCAAAGACGATGCTTTGCGGGTGACGGTGAAAAACCAAAACCTAAGCGAAAGTGTAGAGTGGTTGAAATACGAGTTTGAAAACCAAAGCGACAACAGTGCTGTCATTGCTTTGAAATGGGAAAAGCGCTCCATTCCTTTCAAAGTAGAAGTGGATGTCCATAAAATTCAATTGGCCTCAATGGCCCGTGAGTTGACCAACCTACAAGGTTTTGGTTGGGAAGGCTTCCATGCTGCCGCGAATTACTGCCTGCAAAACAACATTGCCCTGGAACAAGGCTTGAAATGGGCGGACCAAGCGATGGGGCCACGTTTTGGCGGGGCCAAAAACTTTCAAACCCTCAGTACCAAGGCCGGACTTTTGATGAAAATGGGCAAGGAGAGCGAAGCTGCAGCCATTTACAAAGAAGCCATGCCAATGGGAACCATGCAGGAGGTACACGCCTATGGCCGGACTTTGCTGGCTGCCAAAAAAGCGAAGGAAGCATTCGAGGTATTCAAGTTCAACCACGACAAAAACCCCAAGCAGTTTACCACCATCATGGGGCTGGTACGTGGTTATTCTGCGATCGGCGACTATCCCAAAGCCCTGGAACAGGCGAAAATTGCCTTGCCGATGGCCCCCGATACCAACAACAAGAGCAACATCGAGGCCATGATCAAGAAATTGGAGCAGAATAAAGACGCGAATTGACGTGACTTGCTGCTTTGGTTATGAATTATGAGTGATGGGTGATGAGTGGGGGCTCGCCAGTTGAATTTGTGGGTGATTTTAATTTTCGTTTTCTGATGGGGTCTTTGAGGCATCTTTAAATGCAGATTTGGCAACGAAAACACATCTAAAATCGTGTAACCCTGGGCTTCAGTCCGGAGACAAAGCACAACCCCAAATTCACATCTGAAATCTATCCAACAGTTGCATCAAAAGCGAATAAAACAAATTTGGAGAGTAGTGATTCAAGGGGTCAGACTGGTCAGCGGATCAGTTTGGCCCTTTTTTCGTGGCCACTTGCACCAATGCGGACAAGCCCCAAACCCCCAGCGCCCCAATCACATTAAGCCAAAGGAAGGCCAGGTCAATCAGGCCTTTCATGCTAAGGACATACAGTGCGACAATGCCAATCTGAACCACCACGGCTGCAAGAAAGATTGCTTGCGCCTGGATAAATTTACTAAAAAACGCCACCAGAAATATTCCCAAAATTACGCCATAAAATACCGAACCCAAGACATTCACCAACTCGATCAAACTGCCCATCTCGCCCGTAAACTGGGCAATGATGACTGAAAAAACGCCCCAGCCAAGGGTAACGTACTTTGAGATATTGTACATTGCTTGTTTGTCTTGTTGTTCGCTTTCATGCTTGTTTTGGCGAAAAAGTGGATAAAAATCAGCCATCACACAAGCAGAAAGTGAGTTCAGGGCTGCCGCAATGGATCCCCAAGCTGCCAAGATGATGATCGCAATGAGCAAACCCACCAGGCCATGCGGTAGGTGGTCCATCACATAGCGCAGGAAGATGTAGTTGGTATCGTTGGTGTCGAGAGTCGAGTCTGCTTTTTTGAGGAGGGTTTTATAATCCTGTCGCTTGGTGTTAAGTTGGGAATTGTTGAGCGCTAAACTGGCACGAAGGACCGCTATATCTTGGGTACCTTGTTTCCAGGCTTGAATGTAGCTTTGGCTGAGTTGACCTTGACGAGTACTAAGGATGGAAAAATTTTTCTCCAATTGTTTCAAACTATCGCCTTGAGGACTTTGGTAAACACTTTGGGGCACTGCTTTATTGAAAAAAATTGGCCCTGGGTTGAACTGGTAGTGGGCAAAAAGCAAAACACCCAGGAGTAAAATGAAGAACTGCATGGGAATTTTTACCACCCCGTTCATCAATAAACCTAGGCGGCTTTCGCGCAAGTTTTTGGCAGTCAAATAGCGCCCCACCTGACTTTGATCGGTGCCAAAGTAGGAGAGGGCCAGGAAAAAACCGCCGATCAGGCCGCTGAAAAGGTTGTACTTGTCTTTCCAGTCAAAACCCGCTTCGCTGATGCCTGTAGTGATGATGTTCATTTTACCAGCTGCCGCACTTACCCTCAAAGCCTCAGAAAATCCAATGCCTGCCGGGAGCGAATCGACCAAGAAATAAGCCACTAAAAACAAAGCCCCAAAGATGATGAGGAGTTGCAATTGTTGGGTGTAAGCTACCGCCCTGGCTCCACCACTGACAGTATAAATGATCAAAAGCCCGCCAGTGATGACATTGGTGAGGTAAATATTCCAACCCAAAAGCGAGGATAAAACCAAGGAAGGCGCATAAATGCTGATACCCGTAGTGATACCCCGCGATAAAAGAAACAAGGCCGAAGTAAACAAGCGGGTACGCTGGTCAAATCGTTGCTCCAGGTATTCGTAGGCCGTATAAACCTGCAAACGACTAAAAATGGGCACAAAAGCAATGCTGATGACGATCATCGCCAAAGGCAAGCCAAAATAATACTGCACAAAGCGCATTCCATCGGTAAAAGCCTGACCAGGAGCACTCAAAAAAGTAATGGCACTGGCCTGGGTACCCATGATGCTGAGTAAAACCAGTCCCCAAGGCATACTGCGATTGCTGAGGAAGTAACCCTCCATGTCTTTGCTGGTCCGGCTTTTGTACAAACCATAAACAATGATGCTTGTCAGGGTAAAACCTAAAACCAACCAGTCGAGAATGCTCATGTGTAGTAGTTGTGCATACAATTAAGGTGTAAAAGTGCACAAATTTCTGGGTCGGACCAAAATAGCTCCATCTGTCTGAACTGTGATTTTTGTGATTTTTATGATTGACATGATCATTGCTTGACATTAAACTAACGTGAGTTCTGGATTCGTGAGGCTTATTCTTTTAACATACAATAAACAATATACGATATACGACATATGATTTTGGGGCTCGCTGGCAAGTTATGAGGTAGCCTTGGCATTTATTTGCACGGTTTAGGCGTTTTGAAATTTAAAATTTACGGCCCTTAGCAACTTTCCTGTCACAATTAACTGAACATCAATGAATTTTACCCAGAACTCACGTTAAACTACCGACCTTGGGGACCTAATAATCCTGCAAAGGCAACGAAAAAGAAAAAATAGGCCATTAGCATTTTTGTGTCTGTGCCCTAAAGCATCCTTAATTCCAGCTTCGCAAGAAGCCTAAGATTTTTGATGCCTTAGGCTTCTCCGAAGCCCGAACGCGCCGTCGCCCCCAGGCTCTACAAAGCTTTAGGCTTCTTGCGAAGCGTGCACGCTAATGAGGGATCAACGTTAGCGCCAACATTTCGTTAAACGGATTGGCATTTAAGAGGGTATATGCTTCGATCAAACTCAAGAATTAATTCATCAAATTATACTGCTATTTTGTTCTTAATAAACTAACAGTCCTTATAACTCTGGCAATCCTGCTTCCAGAAAAAAAGTCTCACCAGGTCAACATCAGGGTCAATATCATTCAAGTAATGCCGTAATTCTACAATCCTGAAAATTCTGGTTCAGACAAAAATTCCGGTAAAAAAAAGCGGACAAGCCGAAGCTTGTCCGCGTGTAGAAAGCACCCATTTGGGTGTAGTGTTTGGCCAAAGAGTCTGTTTAAAAATTTTTGCTTGGTCAAAAATGGCACCTTTCCATCCATCCTTCGTTACAAAAATGCTCATTATGCGCTGCATAACTCCGCTTTTTGCGCCTCGACTGGCTGAAAATGTGCTCATGTTTGCCTGTAAGCCTAAATTTAAACATCCTCTTAGAAGCGAAGCATTCGTTTGGTCTCCGCTCCTTGTGCGGTGCGTAGGGTGTAATACAACACGCCTTTCGCCTGGCCCAACATGCTGCCATCAAGCTGGATCTGCTGGGCCCCGCTGGCCAGATTAGTAGTAGTTTGGTAGATCTTTTTTCCTTGCAAATCCCAGACCGAGAACTCTACGGGCCCGGCTTGCTGGAGCTGGAATTGGATCGTGGTTTCGTCCTGGAAAGGATTGGGCTGGTTTTGTGCTAAACTGAAATTGGACTGCGTACTTGGCTTTTCCAAAACCAAGCCAGGAGCGAGGGCAAATGATTCCGCTTCCGCCTGCTGGCTGCTTTTTGGACCTGCGCTGCCGTCAATATCGCCGAGTTTGATGGCGATAAACTTAGCCGTTATGCTGCCATTCAAATTGGCGATGGCCAGCGAATCGGGGTATTTTGGCAATGGGCCCGTTTTGGGGAAGACAAAATTGGCATCCACAAAACGCCATGCAGTGCCTCGGGCAAAACTGTCGCGACCAAGGATGATGTTGCGCAACTTCATGTAATCGTCAGTACTGATTTTACCATCCTCATTTACATCGGCTGCGATGAGCTGGTAAGGATTCAATTGAAGCTCGCGCCCCCGGCTGATGTCGAGGATCAGGTTCAAGTCGGACAAGAGGATGCCATCCAGGTTTTTGTCGCGGTAAAATGGACGTACAACCACTGAATCGCCTTTTTTCAAGGATTTGAACTCAAAAAAGCCCGTTTTATCGGTTTCCAATACCTCAATCAAATTGTTGGATTGGGCCATCATGATTACTTTTTTCATGCCCGTGCCATCGGGAGTGGTCACGCTGCCCAAAACGCCCGGCGGAGTAAGGCAATGGCCCGCATTGTTTTGCGCCAAAACATAAGTAATGCACCAGTCGTGGTTACCAGCTTGGTCCCAGGCGTGGATTTCTACATCCACTTTTTTACCAGCATCAGCACACGTAAGCACCAAGGAATCGAGACCAATTTCCGGTTCGCCACCTTTGCGGTTGATCGAGTAGCGGGTGATCAGCTTTTGTCCCAAGGCATTGGTTTGTGGACCCTGGCCATTGCAATCGTAAATTGGGCTGGCGATGAAGTCTTTGGCCCAAACCACCATGCGGCCGCCTCCTTTGCCGTCCGACATCAGGGAAGTAGACAAGCCATTGATGCAAATGGGGGCTGGCCCTTTGTCATCGCGAACTTCAAAAGGAATGCGGGTAGCTTTTGACAAATTCCCGCACAAGTCCCGGACTACCACGACCAAATCGTGTTTCCCAATTGGCAGGTTTTTGACCTTGACCGTAAAAGTGCCATTTTTGTTCTCCGTAGCCGACCAGGTTCGGTCAAACTCGGCAGGCATGCGCATGGCCGAGCCCCGATTAGGCGCGATCATGATCTGTTGGGTTTCCAGCGTTAGCTTGTCCGAACAATTATCGGTAGCACTAAAGGTGATGTCGATGTTGCCTTTGCAGTCGATGGGATTGGCCGAAAAGTGCTTCAAAGTGGGTACATTCACCACCGGGGCAATGTTGTCTTGCACCTTGATGACCTGGGTGTACATGAAGGCTTTGAAGTGAAAACCGCCGTTGGAATCGCAAAGCGGACGTAAATTTACCTCATAATCATCGGTGGAAATTTTGGTGTCCTTGCTGAAATAGGCCTTGTTTTCGCGTACCAATACGCATACTCCCTCGCCTGATTTGTGCTCGTACAAAGGTTGCTCACGGTCCACAATGTAGGGATCGCTCATGGGGTCAAGCTGGCACCATTTGCTGTACAGGGTCCAATTCATGACCGTGTAGGTGCGAAAAATTTTGTAGCAATCGCTGGAGCTGGTGCGATAAATTTTGTCAGAAATATTGACCGCCAGGCGATCATCGCCATTCTCGTCCATAAAAACCGAAGGAATATCAGGCGTTTTACCGCAAGAGTTGGTGATCACATCCTTTGGAAAACAAATGTCATAGCTGATGGTCTTACGAGGCTTGGGTTGAGGTTTGGGCGGCCAAGGGCCCCAATGCTGGGCAAAGGAGAAAAAAGGCAAAAGGCAAAACAGCGTCAAGAGCATGAGTCCTCCCAGGGACTTTTTTTCGTGGGTAATTTGCTTCATCATACAGTTTTCGTTACGATACCAAAAAGGACGTGCCAATGTGGCAAGCCGGGTTTCACATTGCAAAGACTAAAAAATAGGCCGGGAGGAAAAAAAGTTGAGATGTTGAAGTGTTGAAGAGTTGAATGGAAAAAAGAGAATTGGCGTTGAGTGCCTTTTCAACACTTCAACCCAGAACTTTTCAACTATCAAACCAGAATGGTGGGTGGGACGAAAACGCCAGCAAGTTAGGCCATTTTTGAACAGCATTCAAGTAAGGCTGGCAATTTTAGTGTCATGCATAGATAAATGCCCTATTTTGGTTATTGAACGACATTTAATATTGTGCCAACGAGTGGGCTTGTCAGGTAGAAAAACTTTCTGTTCGTCCTATTTTTAAGCTTTTGTTTACTTCAAACCACATCTATTTTCATGAAGAGAAAACAGTTGACCTGGATTTCCCTATGCCTGGGTATCCATCTTTTGCAGGCCCAAAATACCGCCAAATGGACCCCTCTTTTTGACGGCAAAACCCTCAATGGGTGGTCAGTAAAGGCCGGAACGGCACCATACAAAGTAATCAATGGTGCGATTGTAGGTACGACCGTCGAAAAGTCGCCGAACACTTTTCTTTGTACAGATAAAGAGTACGACGATTTTATCCTCGAATTTGAATTCAAAGGAGAGGGTACGATGAACAGCGGCGTACAGATCCGCAGCAATACCCGTACCGAAGCCGATGGAAAGACCTATGTTTTTGGTTGGCAAATGGAAATTGACCCCAGTCCTCGTGCCTGGACGGGAGGGATTTACGATGAGCGCCGCCGCATGTGGATTTCTTTTCCCAATTACCATGAAGCAGGTAAAAAGGCCTACAAAGGCAGCGGCACTTGGAATAAATTTCGCATCGAAGCATTGGGTAAAACTGTTCGTACTTGGGTCAATGGCATTCCTGTGACCCATTTGGTAGATACTTTGCAGGAGAAAGGCTTCATCGGCTTGCAAGTTCACTCCATCAACAAGCCTGAACAAGCGGGCCAAACCGCGGCTTTCCGCAATATCCGGATTCAAAGTGGGGCAGGCTTGAAAGGCAGCCCTCTTGACGATTGTCCAGTGGTGAATATTGCCAAAAATGCCCTCAGCGAAACCGAGAAAAAACAAGGTTGGGAATTACTTTTCAACGGCCAGGATCTCAGTGGTTGGCGTTCTGCCATGAAAACTACCCAACCCACGGGCGGCTGGTTGGTCAAAGATGGCGAGTTGTTGATCCAAGGCTCTGATGGTTCGGAATCGCGCAGCTATGGTGACATTGTGACCACCCAAAATTTCAAGGCTTTTGACCTCACTTTTGAATTCAAGCTGACCGAGGGAGCCAATTCAGGGGTGAAATACTTCGTCAACGAGGCCCTGGATGCCAAAGGAGGATCGGCCATTGGTCTGGAGTACCAATTGCTCGACGATGTGAAACACCCTGACGCCAAAATGGGCGCAGCGGGCAACCGCACCTTGGCCAGCTTGTACGACCTGATTCCTTCGTACAAGTTAGAACCCCGCTTCCAACGCAAAATCGGTACTTGGAACCAGGCCCGCATTGTAGCACTGCCCAACAATACCATTCAGCACTGGCTCAATGGCTATAAAGTGGTAGAATACGAGCGCAAAAGCAATATCTTCGACGCCTTGGTGGCCCGGAGCAAGTACGTGGTCTTTCCAGGTTTCGGTACGATTGACGAAGCCCCAATCCTGTTGCAAGATCATGGCAATACGGTGTTTTTTCGCAACATCAAAATCAAAAAACTTTAAATTAGTTGAGAAGTTGAGGGGTGAGAAGTTGAGCAGTAGGCCCTCTTTTCAACTCTTCAACATTTCAACTCTTCAACTAATTTCACCAATGAAAAGAAGAACCTTTATTCAACAAGGCGCATTGGTCACTGGTGCAAGCCTGATCAGCGCCCAGTCCTATGCCCGCATCATCGGAGCCAACGAGCGCGTACGCGTTGGTGTGGTCGGATTTTCGGACCGTTTCCGCCAGTCGCTTCTGCCTAGTTTCCAGATTTACAGCAAGGAAATGAACTTTGAAATCGTTGCGCTGTCCGACATCTGGAACCGCCGCCGCGAAGAAGGCAAAGCACACCTAGAGTCGAAACTAGGGAACTCGATCAAAGTTTACAACAACAATGATGAGCTTTATGCCTCCAAAAGCGTAGACGCGGTATTCATCTCTACCGCCGATTTTCAACATGCCCTGCACCTAGTAGAAGCGGTGAAAGCAGGTTGTGATGTGTACTGCGAAAAACCCCTGGCTGAAACAATGGAAGATGCCCGCTTGGCACTTAAATCTGTAAAAGCCAGTAAGTCGGTGGTGCAAATTGGTTCTCAACGCCGCAGTGCACCCAATTACCATACGGCCAACGACTTCATCCGCTCTGGCCAGTTTGGCCCCATCACCATGGTAGAAATGAGCTGGAATGTAAACCAGCCTGGCCGCTGGCGCCGTCCAGAACTGGTCAAAAACCTGAAAGAAAGCGATGTGGATTGGAAGCGCTACCTGATGAATCGCCCCGCTATCCCATTCGACGCCCGCAAATACCTCGAATACCGCTTGTTCTGGCCCTTCTCTTCGGGTATTCCAGGGCAGTGGATGTGTCACCAGATTGATACCGTGCACTGGTTTACAGGTTTAAAGCATCCACGCAGCATAGTTGCCAACGGCGGCGTATACTGGTGGAAAGATGGCCGTGTTAATCCCGACACCCTGGCAATGGTGATGGAATATGGACCAGAAAACGACCCTAAAACGGGCTTTCAAGTCTTGTACCAGTCGCGTTTTCACAACGAGGCAGGCGGCACCAAAGAGATCTATTTCTCCAATGGTGGTGAGTTGAACTTGGATACTAACCGCATCTCACCAAACGGTGGTTTGCGCGAAAGAGACGCCAAAGGTATGGGGCTAAACGCCAATCTTTTGCCAGAAAAAACCATCGAAGGGCCAAAAGTAGAAACCTCGGCCAACACGGGCGGCGATCCAATGACCGCCCTGCACGTTAAAAACTGGATGGATTGTGTGCGCTCCCGCAAGGAGACCAATGCACCCATCGAAGCAGGTTATTCTCACTCCATCGCTTGTATCATGGCCAATGCGGCCTACCGCAGCGGTCAAAAAGCCACTTTCGATGCCCTGAAGCAAGAAGTGATGGTTGGCGCGAAAGTGTTTAAGTATTGAGGTTTAGTTGAAATGTTTAAACATTGAAGGGTTGAAAAGAGGTGGCACTCTTTTTAACCCTTTGCATTTATATTCAAAATGTCGATCTTGCTTCGCAACCCCTCACTTTTTTATGGTGCTTTAAAAAGGTCTTGATCATTACAGTTTATTCGCTCGAACTCTAGTACTTTTGTCTCTCAAAATCATGCATTTCTTATCTTTTCAGCGTTTTCCAAACAAACACTCACTTACTCATGCAAGGAATTGAAGGTATTTCGCAGCTCAATCGCCAAATGAAGGGTTTGTTGAGCAGCATTGAGGCCGAATTGTATGCACGGCCCCTTGACTTGTTCAGCGGTTCGACAATAGGGCAGCATTTTCGGCACATCCACGATTTTTTCCATGCCCTGGTGCGCGGCTTAAATGAAACCGCAGTGGATTATGCCCAACGCGACCGCGATCCACGCATTGAGTCGGATCCTAAATTTGCCATCCAGGTTTTTGAAAACGCCTTGGTGCGTTTGGGGCAATATGAGGAGCAGCAATCGATCTTGGTTAGAGCCGATTTTTCGACGAATGAGGAGCAATACCGCCCGGAGTACCCATCTTCCTTGGGCCGGGAGCTGACTTTTGTGCACGACCATGCAGTACATCACCTGGCCATGATCAAAATAGCCCTTCAGCAAGAGGCTCCACACCTTTTGGTGGATGGAAAATTGGGCGTCGCACCTTCTACTCTCAAATACCAAGCTGTAAAGGAACTGAAATCAAATTCTTGATCATTGGCTGCCCGTCTCTTCAACTCTTCAACTTTTCAACCCTTCAAGTAATTGATGAATTACCTAAAATATATTTTCCAAGCGGAGCCCGATTTACAAGAAATCCTGATGGCCTTATTGGCCGATTGGCCTTTCGATACTTTTGAAGAAAGCCCAGCTGCACTTCATGCTTTTGTGCCTCAAAAAGACCATAGTGAAGATTTGCAAGTGGGAGTCCAGGAATTAGCAGCGCAATTTGAGGTGACTTATCGGGTCGAGGAAATCCCTTATCAAAACTGGAATGCAGTTTGGGAATCCAATTTTCAACCCATTCGCATCGACGATTTTTGTGCAATCAGGGCAGATTTTCACCCCGTGCAAAAGGGTGTCAAATATGAGCTGCTCATCAATCCTCGCATGGCTTTTGGTACTGGCCATCACGCTACTACCTACATGATGATGCAACTGATGTCGGCCCTTAATTTTAGTGGGAGCAAAGTGTTTGATTTTGGTTGTGGATCAGGAATCTTGGCCATTTTAGCAGCTCAAATGGGGGCAGTGGAAGTCCAAGCTGTTGATATTGAGGAGCCTTCTTATGAGAATACCATCGACAACGCTCGCTTGAATGGCGTTGAAAACCAAGTTCAGACTTTCCTGGGCGATCTGAGTGTCATCACAGCGCAAGGTTTTGATATAATCTTGGCTAATATTCATCGCAGCGTAATTTTAGCGGCACTCCCTGCGTTACATCAGAAATTAAATAATCGCGGCACATTGCTCATTTCCGGCATTCTTCTTGCTGACCGCGACCTCGTTTTGACAGCTGCCAATGAAAATGGCTTTAGCACTCAAGAAGTCTTGCAAAAAGGAGATTGGATTGCTGCAAAATTGTTGAAAGAGGTTCCTGGTGCCTGATCCAGACAGCAAGATCATGGCGGATGAAAAACAACCAAGTCCATGCAATTTTTTGTTCGCCTGACGGTAGTGTTGTTGGTTTTCACCACTTCCCAACTCTTTGCACAAAGCCCAAGACCAGCCAATTTCGCAAAAGAAACCCCTGAGTTTCTCTCGCAGATGAATGTCTTCCTTTCTGCTTCCAAAAGTGATGTTTTGGATAAAACTTTCAAGGAGTTTGAAGGCATTTTTCGCACCAACTTTACTACCATCGAAGTAGAAAGGGTCATCACTACCTGCAACTCCATGCTTGGCCGCCGCTTGAACCCCAATCCTCATTTCCAGGCCTATTTGAATACGCTCTTGGCCTTCAAAATGACTGCTCCTGACGAAAAAAGCTTTGCGGAATGGCATGTTGTCGTCGATTCTTTGCTTGCCCCCGGTGTACACCAGGTTCAGCAGTTTACAGATTTTATGAATTTTTCAAAGGGGTATTTTTCCAACAAAATGCTAGCAACGGGCGATGCTGGAGCTACCAGTTGGCAAACGGTTTCTACTAAAATCCATTTGCGCTATAAAAACAAGCAGCCTTACGTGCACATGGAAGAGGGCAACCTGATTGCACGCCGCAAGGACGATTCTTTGCGCATAAGCAACACCACAGGCACTTATTATCCCTTGAAATTTGAATGGGTTGGCAAAGGAGGACAAGTAAGTTGGAAACGCATTGGCATGGACTCCACGGTGTTAACCGAGTTGGGCAACTACAAGCTCGATACCCGCATGGGCATTTACACCACCGACCAAGCTTTCCTGACCTTTCCAGCCATGTTTGGCAATCAACGCATTCCTGGTAAGTTCAGTGATAAAATCTCGTCCGATAGCAAGAGCGCCTTTCCTAAATTTACGTCTGATAACAAAGACCTGGAAATCAAGAATTTCGCCGAAGGTGTGCGTTTTCGAGGAGGGTTCAATCTGGAAGGAACCACGATCTATGGCGAAGGTTCGGAAAACAAAAAAGCGGTAATTGAAATTTTGGACCGCAACAAAAACCGTGTGTTCAAAGGCACTGCTAAACGTTTTTCTATCCGGCGCAACCAGCAGATTGCTGGAGAAGGGGTCGAGTCGGTTTTTTACTACAAGAAAGACTCCATTTTTCACCCTTCAGCCAATTTTCGCTATACTTTATCGGATAAAATATTGCAACTCTACCGTGGTGATCGCGGCAGCGACAAGTATCCTTTTTTTAGTTCAAACCACCAAATGAACTTTGATGCCACCAACGTGAAAGCTTTTTTGGCCAAAGACTCGGTGGTGATTGGCGAAAGAGCAGCTTCTTTTTCGAGCAAAGAGCCGATGAAGTTTGAGTCTTTGCAGTTTTTTTCAAAGCGCGAATTCGAAAGCCTGCAAAGCAT
This sequence comes from Chitinophagales bacterium, assembly GCA_013299105.1. Taxonomy (GTDB): domain Bacteria; phylum Bacteroidota; class Bacteroidia; order Chitinophagales; family Saprospiraceae; genus Haliscomenobacter. The sequence continues at coordinate 19,485 of JAAFJY010000043.1, forward strand.
CGCTACCTACAACCCTCTCATCCGCCTCAAATTACTCTCTGACGAATTGGGCGGCACCCATGAGGTGGAAGCAGAAGATTTTGCCCGTAAGTTGAATTCCACCTTCAATTCCGATAACATCACTTCGCTTTTGTTCGACCTCACTGGTCAAGGTTTCATCCGCTACAACATGGACACCAAGATGATCACTATCCTCGACAAGGTGTACCATTATGTCAATGCTTCGGTGGGGCGCACCGATTACGATCAATTGCGGATTTTGTCAAAAATCGATAGTGCCAACGCCGTTTTGGACCTTAAAAACAACAATATTTTGATCCGAGGGGTGAACTTCCTGGAATTGAGCCGCCGCCAACAGGTCGGAATTGACCCAGACAGCAGCCGCTTGACCCTCAGCCAAAACCGCAACATCAAAGCCAGTGGTACCCTCAAAGCAGGTTTTTCGGAACTCCGCAGCAACAAACTGCTCTTTGATTATGGCAAGTTTTCGGTAGCTTCTGATAGCATCAAGTATTGGCGTTTGTTCGTACCCGACAAGCGCCCCAGTGAGAACAAAGGCCAAGAACTGAATCCTTATGGCCTCACTTCTGACATCGAGAAGTTCAAGGCAACCCTGATCATCGACGCGGAAGGCAACAAAAGTGGCAAGGATGAAGTAGCAATTTTCCCTTCGCTCAACAGCCAATCGCCCAGTTATGTGTACTACGATCGCAAGTTCAACAAGTTTGTAAAAGACACTGTGTACAAGCGCGATTCTTTCTTTTTTGAGTTGAAGCCCTTCAATTTCAACCGCTTGGACGACTACATCAAATCTGACATCGTGTTCAAAGGCAAGATGGTTTCGGCCCAGGTTTTCCCTGATTTCGAGGAACAAATCAGTGTAATGGACGACTATTCGCTGGGATTCAAGCATAAAACTCCTGAGAAAGGTTACCCGGTGTACAAAGTCAAAGGCCGATTTTTAGGAGAAATCAACCTCAGCAACGAGGGATTCCAAGGCAAAGGTAACATTCAATACCTGGGGGCTGTCCTTGCATCAGAAGACATCATGTTCAAGCCCAAGCAAATGCTGGCCAGTGCCAAGGAATTTGACCTGGCCGAAAAACGCAGCAAAGGCGAAGAAGTACCTCAAGCTCACGGCGAATTGGTAAAACTCGATTGGCGTCCTTATCGCGACAGCATGTACATCCGCTCCGAAAAAGAAGCCTTCAAGCTTTTCAAATCGGGCGACCATAACTTGGCGGGCGTTCTGACCCTTACGCCTGGTGGCCTCAAGGGCAATGGGGTACTCGATTGGCCTGCGGCAAGCATGAAGTCGAAGCAATTCAATTTTGGTGCCAATTCACTCAAAGCCGATACCACCAGCCTCAACATCAAAGCCGAAGAAGCAGGGGCCATTGCCATCCAGTCGGATCGATTGAAGGGCGATGTGGATTTTGACCAACAAATCGGTCGATTCAAGTCTATCGACGAATTCCTGACCACTAAAATGCCGTTTAACCAGTATGAAACCTCAATGAATGAGTTCATTTGGGAAATGAACAATACAGTGGTCAATTTCAAGGCTGATGAAAGCAAAATGGGGGTTTTTACTTCCTTGCACCCCGATCAGGATTCACTGCGATTCAACGGCAAAAAGGCCTCCTACGACCTGAAAACCTACTTGCTGACGGTCAAAGAAGTACCCCATATCAAAGCGGCAGATGCCATGATCATACCAGACAGCGGTGTCGTATTGGTGCGCCCCAAAGCGGTGATCGACACCTTGAAAAATGCGGTGATCATTTGTGATACCCTCAATAAAAACCACAAAATCAACCGCGCAACTGTGAGCATTTTAGGCAAAAAAGAGTACCGAGCCACTGGTTTTTATGAATACAATGTAGCCGATAAAAAACAGGAAATCGAGTTTGAAAACATCCTGGGCACCAGAATAGGCAAGGGCCAGCGCAGTGAAAAACGCAGTGCAACCCGCGCTGAAGGGTTGATCGAAGAAACCGATTCTTTTATGATCGACCACAAGACCTCTTATTATGGCAAAATCAAACTTTTCTCAGAGTCAGTAAACCTGACTTTCGAGGGCTTTGCCAAACTCAATGCGGACAAGTTGCCCCAGCAAAACTGGTTCACCATCCGAAGTTCGGGGGATAAAAAAGACCTGACGATCCGCTATGATTCGCCCAAAAATATCGAGGCAATTCCATTGGAAACGGGTTTTTACCTCAGCAAAGAAGTCAATTTTGTCTATCCCTCTGTGATGATGCCCTTGATGTTCCGCAAAGACCGGGCCATTTTACCCACCAAAGGCATTCTGAAATACGACAAAGCCAAAGACCAGTTCCTGTTTGGGGACTCTTTGAAATTGGTAGGTAAATCTTATGAAGGCAACAAGTTGATTTTCCACAACAAAGACGCCAAAGTGGAAGGCGAGGGCAAACTAGGCCTTTGCACCGCTTTGAAAGTCATCAAACTCGATGCAGCGGGCACCATTGTTGGTAAATTCGAAAACATACCCGACAGTTTATTGGGCAAAACGCCACCTCCACCTGTCGACATTGACGTGATGGCTGGCGTGTTGCTGCGGATGCCCGACAAGCTGATGAAAATTGTGCAAAATGAGATGGAATCATCCAGCTCTACGGCGAAGGACATTGCCTATCTCACTGATCTTGAGTACTACCGCAGGCGCTTTTTTCCACTTTTGCCCGACGACAGCGATGTAGAAAAGTCGATGGTGGAATTCCAGAACGGCGTTTTGGATTTGCCCAAGAAATTCAATCCTTACACTTTCTTGTTCACCGGTTTGAAAATGCGCTGGGACATGGATTACCAATCTTTTGTGAGCACCAAGGAGCAAGTGGGGCTGATCTCGATGAATGGCGGTAACATGGTCGGCAAAGAACTGACCACCCACATCGAGTTCAAAATGCCGGGCAACGACGATGACCGGGTGTACATTTATCTCAAGTTGCCCAACGACATCTACTACTACTTCGGCTACAAAGCGGGCATCATGGAAATCAACTCCAACGACAACCGCTTCATGGACGAAGCCGCCAAAATGAAAAAAACCGAACTGTTTATCAAAGGTGAAGACGGCGAAGTGGCTGAAATCCAGGTAGTAGAAGCCAACCGTGCCCAGGCTTTTGTGCAAAGGATAAAAGCCGCTGGAAAGGGAGGGAAGTAAAAGTTGAAAAAACGCTTGGGGTACGGTTAGAGCCTCAAGCGTTTTTTGTCCTGCTTAAAACCCGCTCCGTCCTTTTCTTGTCAACTTATGTCCGGGACGAGAAAATAATACACGATTTTCTTGACTTATTGCCCCAAATTGCGTCATATTGTTGATGCAAATTTGAATTTCGCTAAACTTCAAGTGAACCAGTAATATTTGTCTGCTTTTCAAGATCTATTTTACTAGCAAACCTGTTGATTTAAGAGTGCGTTTAAATATTGGGTGCTTTTTATGGCAAGCTAAAAATTTTAAACATGCTCTACAGGTCTTCATAATTCCAGAACATGTCAGACACAATATGGGAGTACGCAAGCGTATTCTTGTCTAGTACCTTCAAATTCATTTTTGGCCCCATCCAAGGCAAAGCTTTCGGGCTTCCTTGGTTGCTCACGGCCTTACTTACCTCGGCTGGCATGATGGCCAGCGTGTTTATTTTCACCTACTTTGGCCGCTACCTCAAAGACAAATATTTCAAACCCAAGCGGGTATTTTCGCCTCAAAACCGCCGCAAAGTAGCCTTGTGGCGCAAATATGGGATCGTTGGGGTGTCTTTGCTGACCCCATTATTGCTTACACCCATCGGCGGAACCATCCTGGCCAATGCTTTTGGCGAAAAGAAGGAGAAAATATTCCTCTGGATGTTTATTTTTGCTAACGTTTGGGGCATTTTACTCACTTTGATGGTCTACGAAGCAGGAGATATCCTCCATCAGGTGATTCCGAGGCCCTGAAACTCAACGGGATTTTCCCAACCACTGAATACAACCCAAGTATCATGAAATTTGAAACTCTGCAACTCCATGCTGGTCAGGAGGTAGACGAAACTACGCGCTCACGGGCGGTGCCGATTTACCAAACAACCTCGTACACTTTTAAGGATTCCGAGCATGGAGCCAACTTGTTTGGCTTGCGTGAATTCGGCAACATCTACACCCGTATCATGAACCCCACTTCGGATGTGTTCGAGAAGCGGGTTGCGGCATTGGAAGGTGGCGCAATGGCCTTGGCTGTGGCATCAGGCCACGCTGCACAGTTCATTGCTTTGAACAACATTCTGGGGGTAGGCGACAATTTTGTTACCTCCTCCAACTTGTATGGCGGTTCTTACAACCAGTTCAAGGTGTCTTTCAAGCGCATTGGGGTAGAGGCACGTTTTGCCAAAGGCGAAAATGTATCGGACTACGAGCGCCTGATCGACAAAAACACCAAGGCCATCTATTGCGAAACCATCGGCAACCCAAGTTACAGCGTTCCTGATTTCGAGGGTTTGGCTGATCTGGCCAAGCAGTATGACCTGCCTCTGATCGTGGACAATACTTTTGGCGCCTGCGGCTACCTTTGCCGCCCGCTGGAGTGGGGAGCCAACGTGGTGGTAGAATCTGCTACCAAGTGGATCGGCGGGCACGGCACCAGCATTGGGGGTGTGATTGTGGACGGCGGTAACTTCAACTGGGGCAATGGCAAATATCCCCAGTTTACCGAGCCATCCGAGGGGTATCATGGCATGAAGTTCTGGGACATCTTCGGTTCTGAAGGACCATTTGGTAACATTGCCTTCATCATCCGCTGCCGGGTAGAGGGTTTGCGTGACTGGGGCCCGGCACAGAGCCCCTTCAACTCCTTCCTGCTTTTGCAAGGTTTGGAAACCCTTTCGCTGCGCGTGGACCGCACCTGCCAAAATGCCCAGGCGATGGCTGAATGGCTGGAAGCCCACCCCATGGTTGAAAAAGTGTGGTACCCTGGCTTGAAAAACCACGAAAGCCACGACCGCGCCAAAAAATACCTTAGCAATGGCTTTGGTGGGGTATTGAGCTTTACCCTCAAAGGCAGCAAAGAAGCCGCCACCAAGATGGTCGACAGCCTGAAAATGGTGAGCCACCTGGCCAACGTAGGCGACTCGAAGACCCTGATCATCCAGCCATCGGCTACCACCCACTCACAATTGGATGAAGCTGAACAGGCCAGCGCGGGCGTATTGCCCAACCTGCTGCGCGTATCGCTGGGCATTGAGCACATCGACGACATCAAAGCTGATTTCGAGCAAGCTTTTGCCAAAGTCGCTGGTAAAGTGACGGCGTAAGACTAGTTTGAAAATGATAAAAAAGGCAGCGGCTCGGTTTGGGCTGCTGCTTTTTGCGTTTTTGGGAGAGAGACTAATTTTTCCTCAGTGGTCATTTTTGATTTGTAAAATAGCTTTTTTACCTGTATATTTGGTGTAAGATAAACCATAAATATGAGCAGCACGATCATCGAAGAAGTAGCAAAACTATCTAAACTCGAAAAAATCGAGTTGGCCAAGTATTTGCTTGATGAAGTAGCAAAATACGAATTTGAAGACGATTTTGAACTCAGCGAGGAGCAAAAAGAGGAATTGGATCAGCGATGGGAAGAAATCGAAAATGGCACCACTGAACTTGCTACTGTAGAAGAAATTAGCAAAAAACTCAAAGAAAAGTATGGCATCGTTGTTTCGTTTCCATAAGGAGGCCCAGAAAGAGTTTTTTGAAGCAGTTCAATGGTATGAGGAGATAAGCTCGCATAAAGGTCAAGATTTCAGTGATGAATTTTTTAGTGTGCTCCGAAGAATATCTGCGAATCCTGAAACCTACCGTAAGGTCACAGGTGAATATAGACGTATTCCATTTGAAAGATTCCCTTATTATGTCATTTACAAGAATAGACGAAAGACAATTTACATCGTAGCTGTTTTTCATAGCAAACGCATTGATTCGTGGAAAAAAAGAGTGAATTAAGGATGGAAAAAGCATTGAATTTAAGGAGTATAGCATCATTAGTGATTGAACTCATTGACGACATCAAAGCTGATTTCGAGCAAATTTTTGCCAAAGTTGCTGGTAATTTGACTGCTTAAGATTAGCTTGAAAATGATAAAAAAGGCAGCGGCTCGGTTTGGGCTGCTGCTTTTTGCGTTTTGGGGAGGGAGACTCAGCACCCAATCGTCAAGCACTGTCCAAAGAAATAGAGCAATTCACCTTGTGCAGCTTTAGAGGAAAGAAAAACATTTAGGTCAAACATGTTGTAATGGTTCGACAGGTCTACTAGCAAATCAATTTTTCCATCTTGATCTAGGTCCCCAATCCAATGTATCATGACTTGGCGATCGTCAAACTGAGAAATGTTGCAGAGCATTTGGGTTGTCTTCTTTGCATTCTCATCAATGACTTCGATGAAAAGGCGATAATCTTTCGTTGGGAACCAATGCTTGTTGACCTCTTGTTTTTCCCCCGTCGCGTATAATCGATACTTGATTTGGTTATAGTAAAAAGATATCTCTTCACCTGGTAAAATGCTAAATTCAGTTGGTTTTTTCCCTTGTAGCTCTTCTTTGGTCAAGTTCTTGGCATAAATGAGGTGCTTGATTTCAGGCTTGATGTAACTTATTGGTCCTTCTTTAAGCTTTATTTTTGACAGCAGCAACCAGCTCTGATTTTTTCGGTCTGATTCAATCTCCCAGCCTGTTTTTTGCCCATCTTCTTCATCCAATATTTCGTCTTTGACCCGCAAAAACGTCAATTTGGTATGGGCTATATAAAAGCCTTCTTTTTCGTCATAAAACAAGCCCTGCCAACGCTGCATCGAAGCATTTGGCCATACCTCATCGCTATGAAATTGACCTTCAATCAGTACATTTTCTAAGTGTTTGTTTTCGGGGATGAAGCTATCGTCTTGATCGTCATCTAAGTCACTTTCCTGGGCTTTTGAGGCGCTGTATTGACAAGATTTTTTTCTGGACTTTCCTTGATTTGCCCTTGTTCAACAGCTTCATCAAGCTTCGTTGCTTGTTTGTGTTCGCAAGCGCAAAAGCAGAGTGCACAAAATAAGAGAACTTTAATTTTTTTCATCATGATTAAACGTGAGTTCTGGGCAAAATCAAATATTCTTCAAGGACATATTGCAGGAAAAACTTGGGAATTCTTCAATTTTGAATTTCAATAATCCCAAACCGTGCAAACGATAACTCAAAAATACGACAAATCTTACCAGCGAGCCCCATAAATCATATGTCGTATCTCGTATGTCGTCTATCGTATGTTTAAATAAACCAAACAACTCAGAACTCACGTTAGATCAAGAACCTAATTCCCAACAGGAGCATTCATGGCCACCAAAATGCGCTTGAACTGTGGCTCGCGCTTGGACGCAGGATAAAGTACCAGGGTATCGGCTGAAATGTATTCTATTTGCGATACTTGGGGCTGGTCCGAGAGCCGCATCACCAGTTGGCGGCCATTGCGGCGTAGGGCCCAGTCGCCTGTTTTTTCGGTACCATCCAGGTTGAATACAGCCGAGCCGTCGGGTTTGAAACTGACTTTGGCCATCTGCAGGCCATAAATCATCGACTCCATGTAGCTTCTTTGGGCGCGGTCATTTTGGGTCAAGACCAACTCGCGGCGCATGCTGTCAATGTCGTAGCGCCATTCGCCCACAATTTGCTGGCGAACCGCATTTTGCTGGCAAGCGGCCAACAAAAAACACAAGGTCAAAAGGAGGGACAATTTTGCTTGCATTTGTTCATGGTTTTTTGGGTGAAGAAGCAATGGAGCCGAATTAAGACTTCGAATTTTCAACAAGTCACACTAAATCAGTCAGATCTTGCCTTGAAATCTTACTTACCTACTCCACAATTTGCTTTAAATTATGCCTGAAAGCCCGTGGGCTAGCCCCCACTACGAGCTTGAACTGCTTGTTGAAATGAGAGAGGTTATTAAAGCCACTGTCAAAACAAACAGCAGCGATGCTCATATGTTCGTCATTGAGCAAGCGACAAGCGTGGGCTATGCGCACTTCATTCACCAAATGGGTAAAGGTTTTGCCCGTGATGCGTTTGAAGTAACGGCAAAAGGCAGGCACGGTCATATTGGCACGCTTTGCGGCCTCTTCCAGGCTAACTTCCTGCTTAAAGTGGGCTTCGACATAATGGTAAACTTCCTGCATCCGGTCCAAGTGCTGGGCTTGAACTTCCAATGCAAAGCCATCAGCATTAAGGGAGTTGCATTCATCGGTGGAAGCTAAGAAATGCAAGACTTGCAAAAGGGCCAACATGCGTTCGAAAGGCTCCATTCGCACCATTTCGCGGAGCCTCTGGCCAATTTTTTCGCGGGTAGCGCCATTGAAAATCAATCCCTTTCTCGAACGTTCGAACAAATGCTGGATGTCGCGCATCTCTGGTGCCTGTAAAAAACCTTTTCCGAGGAAGTCCTCTTTCATTTGCAATACAATCTCAACTTGGTCTTTGAAATGACCTTCGGTGAAACCCAAGTGTGGAAGGTTAGGCCCAAGGAAGATCAAATCACCATCTTCGTAGTAGGAAATGTGATTGCCGATGTGGCGTTTACCCTTGCCCTTGGAAATATAAACAATCTCGTATTCCGGGTGAAAATGCCAGAATGGCTTGTAAACCGGATCCAGGTCGGTGAACTCCCGGATGGTAAAAGAAGAGCCAAAAATGGGGTCAATTTTCTCTAATAACGCTTTCATGGGACAAAATTACCTGCATATTAACACCTGAATGAGGGAAAAGATTGTGTGGAGGGTAATTTAGCATGGAAAAATTATTTTTCTGTGACGAATCTTTGGCTTATTTCAAGAATTGTTACCTTGGTATTTGAGCTAAAATAAGATGGCCATCTTTGTTTTTGAGGTTTAGCAAAAAAAGAACACAACTTCCTTTCATCCAGTTGCTTTTCTTTTTTCACTAAACCCAAACCTGTCCACCTTATTTTTTTACGCTCCCTTGACTGAATAACGCTCAAACATGCTCAACAAACCAATCTATACAAAAGTACCGGGATTTTGGCAAAAGAACAGGTCGATCATCCTCTATAGCTTGGCCCTGGCCGGTTTGTTGGTGGTCTTGAAATGGGTAGAATACCGCTATTGGATCCATGATTTTTCGCTGGAAACATACTTGGGCTTGGTTGCCTTGTTTTTTTCGATTTTGGGGGTATGGGCAGGTTTAAAATGGACCAAACCCAGTGCCACGGTCATCGTGAACCCACGCAGAGTCAAGCCAGACAATGTTGAGCAAGTGATGAAAAAGCACCACATCAGCCCCAGAGAATATGAAGTCTTGTGCCTGATCGCCGAAGGACTTTCTAACCAGGAAATCGCAGGCAGGCTTTTTGTTTCATTGAACACCATTAAAACCCATTCTTCCAATTTGTTCCTGAAGTTGGATGTGAAAAGACGGACTCAAGCGGTTCAAAAGGCCCAGGAGTTGGGCTTGCTCTGAAATTTACGGGTTTACATTATCTTTGTTGTGGTAAAAGGAAAAAGCTTGTGACTTTGCGAATAGGCCTGCTAAAATGGATTGTTTTTTTCTGCCTTTATTGTATCGGTGCAGTGATATTGGCCCAGTCTACTCGTTTCGAGCGATTGGGCACTGCCGACGGCATGTCACAAGGAATGGTCAACGATATCCTGCAAGATCGAAGGGGCTTACTTTGGTTTGCTACCCGCGATGGTTTGAACCGCTTTGATGGTTATCGGTTCAAAGTATATCAAGCAGATCCTTTCAATCCTTTCGCCCTGCGCGATAATGTCATTATTTGTTTGCTGGAGGACTTGAAAGGTCGAATTTGGATTGGTACCGAGACCCAAGGCCTGAGTGTTTTTGATCCCGAAACGGAGAAATTCTACCATTTGGGGATCGGCCCTAAGGGACTTGGTAGCCACAAGGTGCTGAGCTTGGCCCAAACACTTGAAGGTAAAGTTTGGGTAGGCACGGACGATGGTGCATACGAAATAAAAGTCCCACAAGAAATGCCTAAATCCTATCCCGAGTTATCTGGGCATCTGAAAATTAAACATTTCCACTGGGACCAACATACTGATTTATCTACCCGCAATAAGCCGGATCTGGTAGGTAAATTGGAGGTAGATCGGACGGGGAATGTATTTTCGTCAAGCCCTCAGAGAATCATCTCTTACAACCCCAAAACCAAGAAAACAACCAGTTATTTCAAGCTTGTGCTCGGTGAGGAGTGCGATGACTGTCCGTCATATTCCATGATTCATTCTACTCTCGATGGTAGTATTTGGATTGCTCAACCGCACAAGCTTTGTTGGGTTCGTCCGGGGACGGATAAAAAAATTGACATTCTGCTCCCTCCCGGCAATGCGCACAATAATTTCACTTCCCTTACTTCAGATCAAAAGGGTAATTTGTACATCTGGGAGAATTATGTCCTTGTAAAACTGCCAGTAGAGGCATATGCCAATGGTAGAATTCCCAAGGTAGAGGATTTCAGGATTTTGTCTAAAAATTTGCCTGGTGGCCACGACATCGGTGCGATGCTTGTTGACCGCAGTGGCTTGTTGTGGATGAGCACGCGTGGCTATGGTGTACTCAAATACAATCCTAACCAAGACCAGTTTGAGCATTTTCTACCGGGGGCAAGCCTCCGAACTTTACATGTGAGCCTCGATAATAAGGTATATGCCTGGAATGTTTATAGCGGAATTTTGACCCAAAACTTACGATCGGGGAAAAAAGAACTATTAAGAACACCTGCCCAACCTTTTTCACCATTCAGCTACCTTACTTTACCCAGTGGTGAGCATTGGATGTTGGCACGTAAAGACAACAAGGATGCGAATCATGTCTTTTTGTACAAGGTAAACGCCATTACAGGTGTCTTTGAATCCGAGCATAACATTGATATGGATGCAGGTGAATTTTCGGAATTGATTTACCACCAGGGCTACATTTGGTTTACAACGCCCCTTAGTATATTGATCAGATTTGACCCGAAAAGTAAGCAAAAAAAAACCTGGCCTTATGACCATTTGACAGGATCAAAAGAACGGGCTAATTCATTGAAATTTGATCAGCAAGGTGATTTTTGGATCGGTTCTTCGCATGGCTTGGTTCGAGGTACTCCAGTACAATCCCAGGACAATTTTCAATTACAACTTTACAAAAACAATCCTGCTGATCAGCATTCTTTAGCGAATAATACAGTTTTGAGCACCTTAAATGACCCTTTTGAGCCAAAGCGATACCTTTGGGTAGGCACGAAAGGGGGTGGTTTGCAAAGGCTTGATCTTTACAAAGGACATTTTGACCAGCGCTTTACTACCGCCGATGGTCTGGTGGACAACGTTGTTTACGGAATACTCAATGATGATTTTGGAAACCTTTGGCTCAGTACCAATCGGGGGCTGACCCAATTCAACCTGAAAAACAAACATGCTCAAAACTACACGGAAGCAGATGGGCTACAAAGTGATGAATTCAATACCCTCAGTTACGAGAAAGGGCCTGACGGGCGGCTGTTTTTTGGAGGCGTCAACGGCCTAACAGTTTTTGATCCCAAAGATTTACAGGCTCCCAAAAAATCCCCACCTGTTGTCATTACAGGGCTAAAGCTGCAAAACAAGAGCTTGCACCAGGGAGATGGCATACTCAAAAATAGCCTGGATCAGACCACTCATCTGAGGCTGAAGCATTATCAAAATCACTTGACGTTCGAGTTCTCTGCCGCTGATTTCGTGGCTCCCAAGCGCAACATGTACCGATACAGATTAATTGGCGCAGATGACAAATGGACCGAGGCTGCTACTGAAAATGCCGCAGTTTATGCCAATTTGAGGGCAGGGGAGTACCGCTTCGAAGTATTGACTGGAGGTAGTAGGGGTGTATGGAATGGAAAGCCTGCGACGATAAACATCAAAGTTTTGCCTCCTTGGTGGTTAAGCTTTTGGGCTTTTTTGGTGTATGGATCAGGATTGGTTTCTGCCATTTTTTATGTTTATCAGAACCAAGTTCGAAGGTTTCAATTACAAAGCAATTTGGATTTTGAAAAAAGGGAAGCCCAGCGCTTGGCTGAGATGAATGCGCTTAAATCTTCTTTTTTTAGCAGTGTTACCCATGAATTCCGCACTCCATTGACCCTCATTTTGGAGCCCGTTCGGCAAATTTTGGATGAAAAACAACACATTGGAATACACAATCGCTTGAAATTGGTGGAGAATAATGCCAAGCGACTACTTCGGCACATCAATCAATTGCTTGATGTTAGTAAATTGGAAAGTGGGAAAATGCAGTTGGAACTTCAAATTGGCCAAGTTAATCACAGCCTTTATCAGGTGCTCAAAGAATTTGAGCCACTGGCAGCGAAAAATGGCATACACTTGCATTTGATCCAAGAGTCGAATTTACCGGACAGTCACTATGACCCTGGTAAGTTTGAACAAATTTTACAAAATCTTTTGTCTAATGCCATTAAGTATACCCCGAATGGCGGGCATATAACCCTTCAGGCCAACGTATTGAGGGGGCAAAACATTGAAAAAAACACTGCTTTTTTGCAAGTTTCAGTCAAAGATACAGGGCAGGGCATTGCTCCTGAAGATTTAGACCGGGTTTTTGAACGCTATTTTCAGTCAAAATCACCCAAGCATGGTGCAGAGGGACGAGGTGGGTCCGGCACGGGGATCGGACTTGCCTTGACGAAAGACCTGGTTGAACTGATGGGTGGAGAAATCAAAGTGGAAAGTGAAGTAAACCAAGGGGCGACTTTCACCTTCTTACTGCCATTCAACATTGTAGAAGAAGCAAGTGCATCATACATGCCACAGGAATCTTCTACACCTCAAAATGATGTTGGCAAAGAGGATGGATTGCAAGCCGCTTGGGAATCTGGTAAAAATATGGAGGACAATCCTTCAAAATCATTTATCACCTTATTGGTTGAAGACAATCCCGAACTGCGACAATTTATTCGGGAATCCTTGCCTGAAAATTGGCAGATCATTGAGGCAAGCGATGGGGTAGAGGGCTTAAAACAAGCAATTGAATTTTTACCCGATGTGATTGTATCTGACATCATGATGCCCGTGATGGACGGCCTTGACATGACTACTCAATTGAAAAATGACCCTCGTTGTAGCCACATCCCGGTCATTTTATTGAGTGCCAAGTCCGCCCTAGAAAGCAGATTAGAAGGGATCAACCGTGGAGCAGATCTTTACCTCACCAAACCGTTTCATACCCAGGAACTGATTGCTAATATGCGCAATTTGGTCCACATCAGACAGCAATTGCGCCAAGTATTTGTGGAAAAAAGTAGTATTTTGCCCATGCAAGACAGCATTGCAGCGGTGTATGACCAGGAAGACAAAGTTTTTTTTGATCGACTTCTTGAAGTGTTGGAAGAAAATCTTGACAATAGCGAATTGAACCCTGAAAACATCGCCCATGCCATGTACATGTCGCGTGCCCAACTCTACCGCAAAGTCAAGGCCTTGACAGATTTAAGCATTGGCGATTTTTTACGCAACTATCGCTTAGATCGCGCTCAAGGGATGCTGAAAAACCAGGAAGGAAACATTCAGGAAATCAGTTCTCGAACGGGTTTCGTCAGTCCCAAGCATTTTTCCCGCTTGTTCAAAGAGCGTTTCCAAGTGACGCCAAGTAGCTTGATCGCCTGAGCTTAGATTCTGGAAACTTCGGAGAAATTTCTGTAGCTTTGATTTTTGTGATTTTCATGGTGAACATGAAGCGTTTTATGACCGCGGAGCGGGCCAATTCTCTAATTCTTTTAAATTCTAGTTTTGACAAAATTGGTCAACGTCACGCAAGAAATTCTGTAATTCTGTAATCCTGCAAATTCTGGTTTAGACAAAAAAATCTCGCTTGATTGTTCAGACCGCGTTCTCCGAAGCTTTCAGTAGATTAGTCTTTTGCCGCCTTGAAAAAAGCTTCCAGTTTCCAGGGATCCAATTTCCCTTCTGTTCGCACGCCACTACACAGGTCAAGGCCCCAAGGCTGGACTGCATCTATGGCCGTCTTGACGTTTTCGGGCTTCAAACCGCCTGCCAAGAAAACCGCTTTGCCGCATTGCTCCACAATTTGGCGGCTCAAGGCCCAGTTGTGGACCCTGCCCGTACCGCCCAATTCTTTCACCGCCAAATTAGGATTCCCGGAATCGAGCAATAGCGCATCCACCATTGGGGCGATGGACAGGGCTTCATCAATGCTTTTTTCATCGATCACATGAATGACCTGAACGAGGTTGACCCCAGGAAGCCCTGCCCTTAATTCAGCATAAGTTCCTTCGGTCAAAGCATCCACAATTTGCAGAGTATTGGCTCCTACTTTTCGCTGGTGAGCAATCAAACTTGCCACTTGGGTAAGGCTACTGAGTAGAAAAGTAGCGATGGGAGGTGGAGTACTGAGGGCAATTTCGCGGATCAGGTCGTCGCTGATGACCCCGGGGCCGCTGGGCATCTCGGCCACCAAGCCCAGGGCATCTGCTCCTGCTTGGATCGCCATCCCTGCTTCGTTTTGGCTGCTGATACAGCAAATTTTTACTTTTGGCATGGATTTTGTTTTGATTTTGATCTCCATTGTTTTGCGGACCGCACAAATTTAGGTTTTGAGGAGCAGAGCTTCTATCTTTATCCGCAAATTCACTAAAAACATGAGCCAGGAGCAAATGCCCAACCCTGAATGGTATAAAGACTGGTTTGACTCACCATACTACCACAAACTCTATTTCAACCGCAACGAAAAAGAGGCCCACGAGTTCATTGACCGCTTGCTCAACAAGCTGGACCTTCAGGTCGAAGACCGGATATTGGACCTAGCTTGTGGTAAAGGGCGTTATTCCCGCTATTTGGCCGAAAAAAACCTCAGTGAAGTGGTCGGTTTGGATCTTTCCTCCCAAAGCATCGAATATGCCAGGCAGTTTGAAAACGAAAAATTGAGTTTTTTTCGGCATGACATGCGCTTGCCTTTTCGCATCAATTATTTCGACTACATTTTCAGCTTTTTCACCAGCTTTGGCTATTTTGATTCCGAGCGCGATGATTTCAACACCTTGCGAAGTATCCGACAGGGCTTAAATCCTGGTGGTGTTTTTGTACTCGATTTCTTCAATGCAGAGCATGTGCGTAAAAACCTCGTAGCATACGCCGAAAAAACGGTGGATGACATCGTTTTTCACTTGCAAAAACAAATCATCGACCAAAGAGTGGTCAAAACAATTCGCTTCATGGCGCATGGACAACCTTATTTTTTTCAAGAAAGTGTGCGTTTGTTCAGTTTAGCTGAATTGGTGAACCTTGGAGCCAAAGCAGGCTTGGATTTACAGCACGTTTTTGGTGACTACCAACTCCATCCCTTTGAGTTGGAAAGCAGCCCACGCCTGATTTTGTGTTTCCAAAAAAGCAGCAAATGAGTAGTTTTATCGAATTAGACCATTACCTTTTTGAGCTCTTCAACGAGCAACTGCGCTGGTCTGTTTTAGATTGGATCATGCCCGTGTGGCGCGAAAAAAGTACCTGGATCCCTTTGTACCTGCTTATTGCTGGATTTGTGGTGTACAAATTCAAAATCCAAGGTTTGTACCTGATTTTGGCTTTGGGCCTTTGCGTTGGATTGGCGGATACGATTAGCAGCAAAGTGATCAAACCCAGTGTACACCGCTTGAGGCCTTGTAATGATCCTGAATTAAAGGCTGAAGTAGAACTATTGGTGCATTGTGGCAGTGGTTTCAGTTTTACTTCTTCTCATGCCAGTAACCACTTTGCCGTGGCATCGTTTTTGAGCATTACTTTGGGGTTTTTCTACCGTAAAATCCGGTTGCCGTTGCATCTTTGGGCGGCGTCAATAGCCTGGGGACAGGTGTATGTGGGGGTCCATTTTCCTTTTGATGTTATTTTTGGTGCAATTTTAGGCTTACTTATTGGCAACATTGTTGCAAAAAGCTATCTTCGCGTCTCAAAATTTCATTTGAAGTTTGGAACTTGACCCAGGATTTATCCAATTCAGTGGGTTTCGACTTCTTGCTCAACTCGCAGTATGCACCTTTGGGAATATCTTTTGTTGTTTTTAACCCCATTTCTGGGCGGCTTACCCGCCTTTGGTATCAGTAAGTTAAATCCCAGTCTCAGCAAGCTGATTTTATTGTTTAATGGTGCCTTTATCCTTGGCGTAGCACTCTTGCAACTGATTCCGGAGGTTTTTTCCCATGCACAGCCACAAACGGGCTTGTGGGTTTTGGGCGGTTTTGTACTTCAGCTGTTGCTCGAAGAATGGTCGGGTGGGGTAGAACATGGCCATGTTCACGCCGAGCATGGTAAAAAAAACCTGGCGATTCCCGTTTTGCTTGGGCTTTGCTTGCATGCCTTTATTGAAGGTTTACCACTTGGCGCTTATCGCGAGTTCATGGATGGACTTGAGCACCACCATCATCATGGCAGCAGCAATGATAATTTTCACCATTTGCTGTTCGGCATCATTTTGCACAACATCCCTGCTTCCTTTGCATTGTGCTCTTTTTTCTTGATCAGTGGTTATAAACACTGGTCTGCGATAGGATTACTGACTATTTTTGCAATCACAGCTCCTATTTCTGCATTTTTAGCCCAACATTTTTTGAACAATAATAGTTGGTTGCAAGTGCTACTCGCCATGGTCACTGGAAACCTGCTGCAAATTGGTGCCAGCTTGTTATTTGAGAACGATGGGCATTCTTCCCATCATTTTTCCTGGCGCAAGTGGCTAGCCTTATTGGCAGGATTTGGATTGGCTGCTTTACATTTTCACTAGGATTTCACATTTTTGCTTACTTTTACCGTCGTTGAAAGCATAGTAAACAAATTTTTTATCCCCAACATATCCATTTTCGGAATAAAAATCTGTCAATACGTTTGCATTTAGTGTAAAATCGCCGTATAAAAACTAGCTGTTTGGCGAATTTTCACTAATTTGCCCGCTAAAGAAGAATAATATTCGCTCACTATCTTGGGTTTCAGCATGAAATACGTTTACAAAGGCCTATTGTGCTTCATGATTTTGTTTGTAGTAGGGACAAACACCTCGCTTTTCAGCCAGGTTACACTACGCGGCGAAATCAAAGACGCCAAAACAAAAGAAGCGCTCATCAACGCGACGGTACAAATCAAAGGCACCACTGAAGGGCAGGTGAGTGACTTGGACGGAAAGTTTGAGTTAGAAACCCGTCAGGCATTGCCTTTGACCTTGGTTTTTACCTACATCGGTTATACGCAACAAGAGTTGGTTGTAACTGCTGCCAATCAAAAAATTGCAATCGCGATGGCCGAGGATGCCATCACAATTGGTGTGGTTGACGTAAAAGGTCGACGGATCACCGAAAAGCAAATCCAATCACCGCTGACGATGGAAACTTTGGATGCCATCGCCATCACTGAGACTCCATCTGCGAATTTTTACGACGGCCTTGGTTCGCTGAAGGATGTAGACATGACTTCGGCAAGTTTGGGCTTTAAAATCATCAATACCCGGGGGTTCAATAGTACTAGTCCGGTGCGTTCTTTGCAGATCATAGATGGCGTGGACAACCAATCTCCTGGTTTGAACTTCTCCTTGGGTAACTTTTTGGGAGCCTCAGAACTGGATGTAAACTCGGTTAATATCATTGTGGGAGCCGCTTCGGCATTCTATGGCCCCAATGCCTTCAACGGGGTGATCAGTATGCAAACCAAGAATCCTTTTATGCACCGTGGCCTCAAAGCAATGGTAAAAGGAGGATCTCGTGACCTCATTGAGACGGGTTTTCGCTGGGCCGATGCAGTCAAAAACAAAGACGGCAAGGCTTGGATGGCTTACAAAATGAACTTCTCCCATTTCCAGGCCTACGACTGGGTTGCTGATAACTACGATCCAGTTTTTGATACCCCCAGTAGTGCCAAGAACCCTGGAGGTTTCGATGCGGTAAATATTTATGGCGATGAATACCTTGTGAACAACAACTTTACCAATTCGCTTTCACTGCCTGGTATGGGTATTATTCACCGCAAAGGATATCGAGAAATTGACTTGGTGGATTACGATTCTTACAACATCAAGTTGGCCGGGGCCATGCATTTTCGCTTGAACCCAGACAAGGATTTTCGCTCCGCTGAATTGGTTGTGGGGTCTAACTTCAGTACGGGTACCACCGTTTACCAGGGCGATAACCGTTTCAGCTTGCGTGACATCAAATTTTACCAGCACAAGGTAGAATTGAAACGCGAAGACGATTACTTTATCCGCTTCTATGCCACCCACGAAGATGCCGGCAATTCCTTCGACCCATACTTTACAGCATTGAAACTGCAAGAAAGGGCCAAAGACAATGTAAAATGGGCATCAGATTACATCAATTTCTGGTCGGTGAGTGCCAATCCACGCCTTCGTAGCATGGAAGGTTACCCCAATCCAGTAGATTTCATTGGTCGCCCCGTTGAATTCCGTGCTGCTTTGGGTAATTTTTTGGGCAGCACTAGGGTACAGGACACCTTGGCGCGTTACCATTCTTTGGCCCAAGCTGCTTCTTTGAAGGGTAATGCATTGTTCCAATCTGTTGACTTTTTCGAACCGGGGACCCAGCGCTTTCAGGAGGCTTTTGACGACATTACTACCAGGATTGCATCGGAAGGCGGCACTCGTTTTTTTGACCGTTCTGCTTTGTTTCACATGCATGGTGAAAAAAAGTTTAATGACTTGGTAAAGAAAGACAATGGTGTCACCGATCTGGACTTGTTGGTGGGAGCCAATTATCGTTTGTACACGCCCAATTCTCGAGGCTCTATTCTATCCGATACAGCAGGACGGAACATCGATACTTATGAATATGGCGTTTATGGTGGTGGCATTATGGAGTTAGACAAGCGCTGGAAAGTCAGTACTTCCTTGCGTTTGGACAAAAACAAAAATTTCGACTTCCTGATCTCCCCAGCTGCTTCGGTGATGTTCACTCCTGATAAAAATCAAACCATCCGGGCTTCGTTTTCATCGGCTATTCGCAATCCAACTTTGGCTGACCAATTCCTATATTATAATGTAGGTCGGGCGATTCTGATTGGTAACCTAGATGGATTCAATAATTTGATCACCGTTTCCAGCTTAGGAGATTACCTCAACACTTTGGATCGCAGTAAGCTGTCATTTTTCAATGTCGACCCTATCCGTCCAGAGAAAGTTCGAACTGTTGAAGTTGGCTACCGCAATACTTTTGCCGATAAGGTATATGTTGATGCAACTTATTATTACAGTGTATATCGCGATTTCATTGGGTTTAACATTGGAGTAGATGCCAGATTCGACAACCTGACTGGTTTGCCAGTAGCCGTCCAAGCATACCGGGTTGCTGCAAATGCGCGCGATCAGGTTACTACTCAAGGATTTTCAGTGGGCTGGAGTTATTATTTCTCCCAAAACTATGTGTTCAATGGCAACTATTCCTGGAACAAACTGAACACCCAGAGTGATGACCCAATTATTCCCGCATTCAACACCCCTGAGCACAAATTCAATTTGGGTTTTTCAGGTCGGGACATTGAGTTCAATTTCCTGGGCATCAATTTCCCTGATTTTGGCTTCAACGTCAACTACAAGTGGATTGATGAATTCATTTTTGAGGGTTCACCACAGTTTACAGGCATTATTCCGAGTTATGATTTGCTGGATGCGCAGGTCAACTGGACCATGCCTAAAATAAACACCACTTTTAAAATTGGTGCCTCGAACATCTTGAACAACCAAACGTTCCAAACTTATGGAGGTCCAAGAATCGGAAGGCTGGCTTATGCTGCACTTACTTACGATTGGGTGAAAAAGAAATAAATCGGCTAGGGAAGTGTGTTAAAGTTCAAGTTTTTTGGTAAAATATGCTTCCTTTGACGTTTTTTTTAGAGTTTGTTTAAATATTGGGCCGTTTTGCGGCAAACAAAAAAATTTAAACATACTTATAAGAAAAAACTTTTAATCCGGCTCGCATGGTGCCGGAAAATAAGAGTTAATTTGTTTGTATCAATGGTCATTTCATTTGTGTCACCAAAAACATTTCACATGAAACAACTCAACGCATTTTTGCTGTTGATTGCCTTTTTCGCTACTGCTTACAGCGCAACTGCACAAGCTGTTCGCTACCGCGATAATGTATTTACAGGCTTTTCTGTACAACGTAACATTGTGTACAGCCGCAACATTAGCGTGCTTACTGGCACTCCACTGAGAGATAGCTCGGTTTTGGATGTTTACACACCAGCCGGTGATGCCCTTAAAAATCGCCCATTGGTGATTTATTTTCACACAGGTAGCTTCTTGCCACCATTGTTTAATGGAGGTATTACAGGAGCACGTTCGGATTCTTCTTGTGTTGAATTTGCCCGTCGTTTGACCCGTTTGGGTTATGTGGTGGCAATTGCAAGTTATCGCTTGGGCTGGAACCCAGTTGCAACGGGCCCTGAAGGTCAAAACACGCGTACTGGAACCCTGCTCAACGCAGCCTACCGTGGTGTACAGGATGCACGTTCTGCAATCCGTTTCTTCCGCAGGTCGATTGCCGAAAACAACAACCCTTATGGTGTAGATGCGAGCAAAATTGTATTGTGGGGTCAAGGTACAGGTGGTTATATCGCTTATGGTGCTGCCTATCTGGATCGCTACAAGGAAGAAATTCAAATCACCAAGTTTTTGAACACCAATACCTTGCAGGCTTTTGTGGATACTGTTTTGAATGGCAACCCATTTGGCACAACCGCCAAACCGCTTAATTTGGTTAACCATCCTGGTTACAGTTCTTCGTTCAATCTGGCCGTAAACATGGGCGGTGCGCTCGGCGACGCCACTTGGCTGGAAGGCAAAGCTGGAGAACCAACCACCATTGGCTTCCACGTGTTGTCAGATCCTTTTGCACCATTTGCTGATGGCGCGGTAATTGTACCCACCACCCGTGAATTCGTAGTGAACGTGTCTGGTACCCGTTCAGTTACGGGCAGGGCAAACCAATTGGGTGTGAACAACGTTTTCCAGCCTGCTAATGCTGCGCAAAATGCGATTAACCTCATCAACCGAGCGTACAGTGCGGCTCCGCTTCCTTCCCCTACGTTCAACATCGGCGGCCAGCCAACTACGCTTTCTACCGACAACATGTATCCTTTCCGGATGCCCAATAACCGCCTCGAAGCAGGCCCATGGGAATGGTGGGATACTACTACGTTGAAAATCATTGTAGATGCAACCAATCGGGCAACTGGCCAAGCATTCAACGCCAGAACGCTTCATACCAATGGTTTGCTGACCAACCCAAACATGAGCAAGGCCAAAGCTTTGGCCTACATTGACACCATCATGGCAGTGTATGTCCCACGCGCTTTCTTGGCTTTGAACCTGACCACTTCGGTAAAAGACGTAATCTCTGCCGAGTCGGTGAAGCTCGTGATGAGCCCGAACCCAGCCACGGACTTCATTTATTTTGAAGCCGACCGGGATCAGAAAATCGAAGACATCGCAGTTTACAACCTGGAGGGCAAGCTGGTAACCAGCGCCATGAATGTCAACAGCAACCAATACATGCTCAGTCGAGGGAATTTGCCTCGTGGTATGTATGTAGTACAGTTGAGTTTCAAGCAGGGCTATGTGGCGAAGAAATTGATGCTTGAATAAGGGCTTTGGTCCTTGATTGAAATGAAAAACGCCCATTCTGAGTCATCGGAATGGGCGTTTTTGTTGGGGTGTTTGGGGTGGGCGAATGTTATTCTAAATCAAGAAAGTCTTGATATCAACCCGAACGCTTTGGGTTGAAGTACTTCACTTCATGGTTTTTATTTGGGACCAGCCTGTCGATAAAACTCTTCTGGCAACTCTTCAGATTCTTGGCTCAATTTTAATTGCTCTTCGTTAAGGATTTTTTCTAATTTATGAACTTCAGGAAAGGGCATTCTGAAATAATGCCCGTGATTTCCCGATTTTTGCTCTGCAGCCAATAGTATATCTCGATAATCACCATAGTCAAATTCTTGTTTTAAAAGATCTAAATCGCCACTAGATAGAAATAGCGCGGATCTAATTACATCTTCTGAATATCTTATATCCCTTCTAAGGGCAAACAGTACGGAACAAAGGCTTATTGCAGCATAACATGAAGGTACTGGAAAATTATCAACAATAAAGTCGATTATGTCTTGCGGAAGTGTGCGGTATTCTTCTCTTTCGATCATTTTTTGTGGCTTTTTTTATGATTTCGTTGGACGTGAGCATGGACGCTGTGCTGCCGTGCGTTGGCTTTGAGCGTTGGATTTCGGCGGCATTGGCGACCATGCAGTGTTAGCGATGATTACTTTTTCTTTATCCAAGTGCTATTACGACCCTTTTTGGTCGGATCGGGATTCATCAAAATTAATCCCTTTTCTTGCATTCTATAGAAAATAGTTTTCATATTATCTGAGGTTTTCACACCTGTCAACTCTCTACCTTTACTATTGTGGATTTCATCATGTGACTCAAGGTATTCCATAACGATTTTCTCAGGAGAAGCTAAAGGCTCATGACTAATAGTTGCCAAAACTGCATTCTCAAGCTCTTTAATGGTTGGTTTTTTCAACCTCAAATCAGTTGTTTCGTTAAATGCCGTATTTAATCCTTCTCCAACATCTTTATTCGGCGGATTCGGAAACTTGTTTACAAGACGAACGAGATTTCCGTTTCTTGCAAATTGCTCGTTCAATATATTAGCTTCAGTTACATGACCAGGTAATGAACCCGGACTTAAAATCTCAACCCTGTTGTCAAAAATCCTAATATGTATGTCTGAAGCAATACTGTAATCTCGATGTAGTACAGCGTTAGTTACAATTTCATGTAATGCTTTATTGGGATAAGTTAGATTCTCAAGGCCAGTTTCTCTCAATACTTTTTCATTTTCTATGATTTCTTTAGTCCTTTCTACAGCATCATATATTTGCTTGTAAATACAGCCTTCAATCGAAATAGGGTTGAAAACAAGTGTTTCACGAGTGCCTTCTTCTGCTTTAGTTTTATATCGATATATCTTAATGCCACTCTGTTTGGGTAAAGCAGCTTGTGGCAAATCAGAAAATAATAAAGTTGCGGCAACCGTTGGCAACCCGTTCCGGATCAATAGTTGCTTTTTTAACCAAGGAAATGGCTCTATAGTTGGAACAACTTCAATCATAAACTCATAGATTACTAGTGAGTCAGAAACAACTTCAATAGGAATATTTAATGAGATATCCTCAAAACTCGCAAGACCTTTATCAAGTTCAAGTCTCTTGAGTTCTTCGTTTGTTGTAAGTTTTAAGTTTTGCGCTGAACGCCTTTTATAAATTGCATCGTTTGATGCTTTAACAATAGACTTACCCGCCCTTGACTATCAATTGGTTAGATAAAATTATAATTCCAAAGCCCCGCGCACACACCTAATATTCTATCTTTTAATTTCATGTTTTTCAAGCGACATCTATTTTTTAATATT
>JAAFJY010000044.1 GCA_013299105.1 Chitinophagales bacterium
CTTGACAATGTCAGCATCGCTGATATTTAGAGTAAGCATGGGTATTTCTGTTTTGCAATCTCAAAAATACTATGTTTACTCTTTTTTATATGTCTTTTGCACAAAACTTATTGTGGCCGAGTATAAACATTAAACATTAACAACTAACAACTAACCATTAACAACTAACCATTAATAAAATTTCTCTCCAAAAAACAAGCATTGACCTATTTTTAGCCCTTGTTAGCACACGACTCGCTAGGAATTTGCTAACTTTCCTGCTAAAATTCACGCTGCCATGCTACGTCGCACCTTCCTCAAAAACAGCCTTTTGGCCACTGCGGCCTTACCCACTAGCCATCAAATATTGCAAATGCTCCAGTCCGGCATGAAACTTAAAAAAGTGGGCATCCAGCTCTTTTCGCTGCCCAAAATGCTGGACCAAGATTTTTTAGGTGGCGTTAAAATGCTGGCCAACATGGGCTACAAGGAATTGGAACTGTATGGCCCCTACCCTTTCAGCGCCCAATCCAACCAGGAGCGCTGGAAATTCCTGGCCCCGATGCTGGGCTTCAGCGGCAGCGGCTATTTTGGCCGTACCATCCAGGAGGTGAAACAAATTCTTAAAGACCACGGCTTGACGGCCCCTTCGGCGCATACCGACCTCGATACTTTGCTCAATCACATGGACAAACTGGGGGAAGCGGCCCAAACCCTAGGGCACAAGTATGTGGTGTTGCCCGCGATACCCGACGAGCGCCGCAAAACCCTGGATGACTACAAGCGCGTAGCCGATGATTTCAATAAAATTGGCGAAAATGCCCAAAAACACGGCCTGCGCTTTGCGTACCACAACCACGGCTATGGCCTCAGCCCCATGAACGGGCAAGTGCCTTTTGAGCTGCTCATGGCCCAAACCGACCCCAATCTCGTGTTCCTGGAAATGGACATTTACTGGACCAGTGCTGGCGGAATCGACCCACTCGCCTACCTCGACAAGTACAACAAACGCTACAAAGCCCTGCACATCAAAGACATGAAAGAACCCAAGCGCTTCGCTGGCGATGGCGGCGACGCACCTCAGTGGATGGCCCTGTTCCCCTACATGTGCAGCGTAGGCGATGGAGTCCTAAATGTAGCCAACATCATCAAAAAAGCCCAAAGTGTAGGCGTGGAGCACTTCTTCGTAGAGCAAGACATGGTGGCCCAACCCGAAATCGCACTGAAGAAAAGCATTGATTATTTGCGTTGATTCATCGCATCGTGCGAACAAAAAAGGTAGAAAATACCAAAGGGCTTTGGAACAAGCCGAAGCGATGAATGTTCGCTTTGGCTTGTTTTACTTTTATGCGTTAAGCCAAACTTAGTCATTGTTAACTTCAGAGAACAGTCTGGTATTCCCCTGAAACAAGCCTTTAGAACCTAATCTATCGCATTCATTAACACACATTTTACATAAAAACTGCGATCATTTACATTTTCTTCAAACAAACTTAATCCATTCTTACCCAGTCCTCTTGTCAGGAATGAGCACTTTTGCACAGTCAAAAAGTCCTGTCGCAAGACGACCTTACCTACTCAGTTCATCGCCCCCTTTTCTCCAAACACTGAAAAAAATTTATGGCATTAACTCCACAGCCTGGTTCATTGACTTGAATTGGAGCTAGGGAATTTTTGGCCAAAAATTGAGCAGGTCAAGCTTTTACTCAAAAATAAAAATGCCTGATGAAGTCTCGCACACCTCAGCAGGCTTTGTAGTCACTCAATACTCAAGCAACTATGGAATTAAGTCAAAACTGTAGGGTTTTGTTCACAACCCTATCAAAAATGTTCCTGGTAATTTTGCTGCTCAACGCGGGCAGTATTTTTGCCCAACGCACCCTTAGTGGAAAAATTACCGACGCCAAAACGGGCGAAGTACTCGTGGGAGCCACCATTTCGGTCAAAAATACTGTGCGCGGTACGGTATCGGATGTAGATGGCAACTATGAATTCAGTGTACAGGACAATGACCAGTACCTGGTCCTTTCTTACACGGGCTACCTGACCCAAGAATTTCAGCTGGGCAGCAATGTGACCAAGCTGGATTTCAACCTCGAACCCGATGTAGTGGGCTTGTCGGAGGTTTTGGTGACTGGTTTGGGAACGGTAAAAGAACGCCGTTTTCTCACCTCGGCCCAGCAAAACGTGAAATCGACTGAGCTGCTCAAAGCCCGCGAACCAAACAACATCAATGGTTTGGTGGGCAAAGTAGCTGGTTTGAACATCGGCGCTTCACCCGAATTGCTGCGCCGCCCGAATGTATTGCTGCGCGGTAGCTCCGATGTGTTGTATGTAGTGGACGGGGTACCCATCAACTCCGACACCTGGAACCTGAACTCGGACGACATCGAAAACTTCACTGTACTGAAAGGGGCTACCGCGTCGGCCATTTATGGCTTCCGCGGCCGCAACGGGGCCATCCTGCTGACCACCAAGCGCGGCAGCCGCAACAAGCGGGGTTTTTCGGTGGAATACAACTCTTCCACCATGATGGAATCTGGTTTCAACGCCATTCCCAAGGTGCAGGATTTGTATGGCCCTGGCGACCACGGTATTTACGAATTCGTAGATGGTAAAGGTGGTGGCAAAAACGACAACGACTACGACGTTTGGGGCCCACCGCTGGATGGCCGTCTTTTGCCCCAATACGACAGCCCGGTTGACCCCAAATCAGGTAAACTGGTGCCAACCCCTTTCGTGGCCAGAGGTACCAATAACCTGACCCGCTTTTTGCGCCCTGGCTTGTTGTCCAACAACAGTTTGGCCGTTTCCAGCACCACTGATAAATCCGATATCCGCTTCTCCTTGGGCCATACCCACCAAACCGGGATTGTGCCCAACACCCACCTGAACATCACCAACTTCAACGCTAACCTGGGGTATAACTTTACCAATCGCCTGCGTTTTGAAGCCAACGTGAACTACAACCGCCAATACACTGACAACTTCCCGGATGCCAACTACGGCCCAAACTCCTTGATTTACAACATCGTAACCTGGGCAGGTGCCGACTGGAACATCGACGACATGCGCCAAGTATGGCAACCTGGCCGCGAAGGGGTACAGCAGATTTATGCCGAATACCAGCGCTACAACAACCCCTGGTTCATGGTAAATCACTGGTTGCGTGGCCATTACAGCAACAACACCTATGGTTTCATGGCTTTGTTTTACAAGCTCAACCCAAGCCTGAAACTGACTGCCCGCACCGGGATCAACACTTACGACTTGCTGCGTACCGAGAAAATGCCCTATTCCGCAGGTTCGTATGGCCGCGACGAGCGCCGTGGTGATTACCGCGAAGACCGCCGTACGCTGTTTGAAAACAACACCGATGTATTGCTCGATTTCAGCAAAGAAATCTCCAAAATTCGGATCAACGCAACTGCTGGTACAACCATCCGTACCTTCAGTTACGCAACCAATTTTGCCAGCACCGACTACCTGATCACTCCAGGCGTGTATGCCTTCTCCAACTCTGCCAACCCAGTTCGCGCTTTCAACTTCAACTCGAACATGTTGGTGCAGTCCGGGTTTTATGCCGCTGACGTAACCCTGAACAAATACCTCACCCTGACCACCACTGGCCGGGTAGACCGCATCTCTACCCTTCCACCAGGCAACCAAACTTTCTTCTACCCATCGGTTGGAGCCAACTCCATCATCACTGAGTACATTGATCTGGGTCCGGTGTCTATGCTGAAACTGCGTGGTGCTTATGCCAACGTAAAGGATGGTTTGACCCAAGGCACCATCGGCTCGATTGGCGCTTCCGTGCTGGGCTATGGCGACAACTTCACCTCTGCTTACAATGGTCCAAGCTATTCCAACGCCGAGGTCTATTCCACCCCATTGGGCTACAACAACGCGCCAGCAGCGTATTATACCAACCAGTTGGGCAATACCAACTTGCAACGCAACTCTCGTACGGAGTATGAAATGGGGGTAGATTTTGCTTTGTTCAAAAACGCGATCAGCGCCGAAGTGACCTATTTCAATATCAAAGAAGGTCCCCGTACTTTTGCCCGTCCGATTTCAGAAGCGACGGGTTACACGGCGCAGTTGGTGAACGGGATTACCACCCGCCGCCAAGGGGTAGAAATCACCTTGAGCGCTGATCCCTTCAAAAGCAAGGATGGTTTGCGCTGGAATCCGATGATCAACTTCTCGACCCTGCGCGAACGCTACGTCGACTTCTACACCGATCCCAATGGCAATCAGCTGACCGAGCTGAACCCCTTCACCCAATTGGGTGACCGGGTGGACGAATTGAATGCCAACGGATACCTCTTCACCCAGGA
Organism: Chitinophagales bacterium; assembly: GCA_013299105.1. GTDB lineage: Bacteria > Bacteroidota > Bacteroidia > Chitinophagales > Saprospiraceae > Haliscomenobacter. The sequence continues at coordinate 4,323 of JAAFJY010000044.1, forward strand.
TGGTCAGATCATCAACGACGCTGGTGGTCGCCCGATCCGTTTGAGCACGGTGAATGGCCAGGCCCGCAAGCTTTTGGGCTACGCTGACCCGAATTTTATCTGGGGTTTCATCAACCGCTTCAGCTACAAAAACTTCAGTGTACAGTTCCAGTTTGACGGTCGCCAGGGTGGTGTAATTGCCAACTACATCCAGCGCCAGACTTTCCGTGGTGGTCGCCACATTGCCACTGTACAAGGTGCAATGGGCGTGGCCCGTTTGGAAGACACCAAGGGCAACAAGACCTGGTTGGGCGAAGGCGTACAAATTGCCAGCGGAACGGTCCAAACCGATATCTACGGCAACATCACCAACTACAACGAGCTGACTTTCAAACCCAACGAAACCAAAACTTTCTTGCAGGACTGGATCAGCCGCTACTACCAGGAAGACGAAAACAACCTGATGAGCCGCTCCTTTGCCAAGTTGCGCGAGGTGGTTTTGACCTACAACGTACCGCTGAAAGGCAAGAGCTTCTTCAACCAAATGTCGGTTTCATTGGTGGGTCGTAACCTGCTGTACTTTGCTGAAAAGAAAGACGTGGACCTCGATCAGTACATCGGTCGTCAGCAATCTACCAACTTCGAAACACCTACGACCAGGCGTTTTGGGGTAAACCTGAATTGCACTTTTTAGCACCCTGCCTGCCTGTGTTTCTTGCACAGGCAGGCTCCAAATAACATGCTTATGAAAATCAATAAAATCCTGAGCAGCCTGGCTTTGACGATGGCCTTGTTCCTCGCCGCTTGCTCTTACGAAGGTTTGGATGTGGATCCCAACCGCCCAACCAATGCCCCCGCTAGCCTGATCCTGAATGGGGTATTGGTCAACATTACCAGCAACGCCTGGAACCCCGAACAGCGCTGGAACCAATTCTGGTGCATCAACTACAACTATTATGGCACCAATGAGTACTGGTCAGGTGCCGCCAACCTGGATTACACCCGCCTGAAGAACGTGCAGCGCATGGAAGAGGAAGCGAAAAAAGCAGGCGCACCAGATGTGAACCCATATTCCTCTCTGGGTAAATTTTTCCGCGCTTACCACTTTACCAACATGACTGCCCGCGTAGGTGATTTGCCCCTGGACGACGCGCTGAAAGGCCTGGAAATCCAAGCGCCTAAATATGCTACCCAGAAGCAGGTTTATGTAAAAATCCTGAGCTGGTTGGACGAGGCCAATGCTGACTTGACCAGCTTGATCGCCAAGGGTGGTCAAAGGGCCGATGGTGACTGGTATTTTGGCGGCGACCTGAGCAAATGGCAAAAATTGGTCAACACTTTCAAACTGCGCGTCTTGATCAGCTTGAGCAAAAAAGAAGCCGACGCCGACCTGCGCATCAAGCAACGTTTCGCCGAAGTATTGGCTGATCCTGCCAAGTTCCCGATCATGACCAGTGCCGCCGACAACTTCGTTTTCCGCCCAATTGGTTCCATTCCAACCAACTATTATCCCAAAAACCCCAATAACTTTGGTTTTGACGCCCTGCGCGAAAACACCTCCAAGTTGTACATCGACCTGCTGAAGGACCTGCGCGACCCCCGTCTTTTCATCGTGGCGGAGCCCGCAGAAGCCAAGGTAAAAGCAGGCATGAGCCCAACTACTTTCGAAGCCTTTGAAGGAGCCAGCACTGGTGAAAACCTGGACGACATGTCGACCAAAGCCCAAAAAGGGGAATACTCGCTGATCAACCGCAAGCGTTTTTATGCCACTTTTACGGGCGAACCGATTGTGCAAGTTGGTTATTCCGAGATGTGTTTCAACATTGCCGAAGCCATCAATCGGGGCTGGGCTACTGGCAACGCTGAAGATTTTTACCGCAAGGGTACCATGACCTCCATGGATTTCTACGGACTCAAAAACGGGGTCAACAATGTAGATTTCCAAAAAGTAGGTGCCAAATTGGGTGAGTTCAACACTTACCAGGTCAATGTTGACTTTGACGTTTACATGAACCAAAACAAGGTAAAATACGCTGGCAACAACGCCCAGGGTTTGAACCAGATTTTGACCCAAAAATACCTCACCCTGGCTCAAAACTCCGGCGCGGAAGCCTATTTCAACTGGCGGCGGACCCAAGTGCCTACCTTCCTGACTGGTGTTGGCATTGGCAACCAAGGCCAGATTCCCCTGCGTTTCCAATACCCGGCCTCAGAAAGCACCACCAATAAAACCAACCTGACCGAGGCCCTAACCCGCCAGTACAGTGGCAAGGATGACTTGTTTGGCGAAATGTGGCTGATCAAGTAATCATTTCACGAACTAAAAGTACGTTACCATTGACTTTGAATGCTCACAGCGGTGATTCGTCAAAAAGGCGAATTGCCGCTGTGCTTTTTTGGTTAGTGCCGAACCTGGTGAATTAGGTAAAAATCGCTTATCTTTGGTGCTGCAACAGCACAATATGATCAATATACCATACGGTGAAAGTGATTTTTATAAAGTAATTGTTGGTGAACATTTTTACCAAGACCGGACCATGTTTATTGAAAAACTGGAAGCTTGGTCCAATGATTTTCCCGTCTTTCTACGCCCCAGAAGATTCGGCAAAAGCTTGTTTATCAGCATGTTGCACCACTATTATGGTTTGGAGCACAAAGCTGATTTTCAAACACTATTTGGCAATTTATACGTCGGTAAAAACCCAAGCATCCGGGCCAATGCTTATCTCGTACTTAGTTTTGAGTTCAGCCGCATTGATACCGCTTCACAAGAGAGTACCTATAAAGGCTTTTGGGAAAATACTTTATTGGGCGCACAGGCTTTTTTGGCTACCTATTCCGACTATTTTACTGAAAAAGATCGGGAACATGTACTGGGTCAAACCAGCCCGGAGGCAGTGGTGAAAACCCTTTTTGGTGTAGTTCATGCCAAAAAAAAGTTACCAAAAATTTACCTTCTCATTGATGAATACGACCACTTCGCCAATGAACTCTTGTCTTTTGACTTTAAACGCTTCAAAGAGAATGTAAGCCGCAATGGCTTTGTACGCAAGTTTTACGAAAGCTTCAAAACCGCCACCCGCGATGGCATCATCGACCGCATTTTCATCACTGGTGTTTCACCGATCACCCTTGATTCTTTGACCAGCGGCTTCAACATCGGCGACAACATCAGCACAAATCCCATCTTTCACAACATGATGGGGTTTACTGGAGCAGAAGTGCAAAACATGTTGCGATTGACCGAGGTGCCTGAGCAAAAGATACCTGATTTGATGCGGGATTTGCAGTTGTGGTACAATGGCTATCGGTTTAATCACCGTTCAATTGACAAAATATTCAACCCGGATATGGTGCTTTACTTTTTGAAAGAATACAGCATCGCACAATTTTATCCGGATGAAATGCTCGACACCAACGTGATTTCCGACTACCGCAAAGTGCGCAACTACTTCAAAATTGGGGCAGAGGAAACCGAACGTTTGGAGATTTTGGAAGAACTGGTCAAAACGGGCTACATCGACTTTAACCTGACCAGGCTTTACAACATCGACGCGCCATTCACCCAGGAAGATTTTTTAAGCCTGCTCTTTTACCTCGGTGTTTTGACCATCCAAGAGCCTTTGAGCAGCGACATGCGCTTTCGCATCCCGAATTATGTGATCAAAAAGCTTTACTTCGAATACTTCACGGCCTTGTTTTTGGAAAAAACCCGCTTCGCCAAAAGCCACCAGCCCATTACCAAATCCATTGATGCCCTGGTGAATGAGGCCAATCCAGCACCTTTTTTGAAGGTCGTTGAGCATGTCCTAGCCGAAAATCACTCCAATCGCGATGAATTGGTGTATGGTGAAAAACACTTGCAGACCCTGATCATTGGCCTGTTTTTTCCCTACAAAGCCTTTCACATCCACAGCGAATACGAAGCTCGCAAGGGTTATCCCGATGTTTTTTTGGAAAGGATTCCTGGGCGCATGATGAATTATGAGATCGTCTTGGAATTGAAATACCTCAAAAAATCGCAAGAAAATAGCCTTCCCCAAGTGAGCGAGGAGGCGGAAAATCAAGTGAATGAATACCTGCAAAGCGAGCGCTTCAGCCGACCCGATGTACGTGGGTTTTACATCGTGTTTTTGGGTGGTGAGGTGGCTATCTGGGGCGAGGGTAAGAAATGAGTGCCTTCTCTCCCACTCAATATTGAGCCAGCACTTCTTCGGCCAAGCCAAAACTCAGGGTCATGCCAGCTCCGCCCAAGCCATTGATCACCGTAACATTGGGCGCTGGAGATTCCACAAATTCGGTGGCCCCAGTGGTGCTTTTGGGATAAATGCCGTGCCAAGTCTCGGCAATTTCTAGTTCAGGAATTTGTGCAAAACCCTTCAAATACTGCAAAATCCAGGTATTGATTTGAGCTTTGTCGAAAGGCAATTGATGCAATCCGTACTCATGTGAGTCTCCAATGATCAATTGGCCATTGATATTTTGCGACAACAACACATGGATCCCATATTCCTTGTACCAGGGTGCTTCTCGGTCGAAACGCTCACTCAGTGCTGCTAAACTTGGACATTGGGCAAAAGCAGTATAATGCCGCAGGGTCAGACCCGCACAAAGCATGGGTCCGAGGGGCAAATCTTGCGGCTGGCTTGCCATCATCTGGAGTTTGCACTTGGTCAATCCAGATTTGGCCATCATACTCGGATACAAGGTCTCGAAATCAACACCACTACAGATGTAAATGTGCTCTACGATTTTGAATAGCTGGGTATAAGCCATCAGATGAGGGAAATCTACGGCGGTGACCACTGTATTGAAATAAAAATCGATCCCGTAGCATTTTTTCAAGTATTCAGCAATCGCCCCAATGGCTTGTCGAGGATCCACATTCACCTCGCTTGCACTCCAGAGGGCTCCTTTCAGCCCCTGGGCTTTTACATATTTGCTGCGCTCCAGCACTTGTTGCGGGCTGAACAAGGCACAATCATAGCCAGCATCCACGTTTTGGCTTAAAAACTCCTCCAAAACAGCCATTTCATCATCGTGGTAGGCCAGGTGCAAAGAACCCGTTTCACTGGTCCAATATCCCGCCTCAGTAGACAGTTCGAGCCAGGTTTGGCGGGCCCGCATCGCACGGTCGAGCAACTTACCTGGGGGCTGACCGATGGGCCAGATCATGCCAAAATTGCGGATCGAAGCGCCAATGGCACGAGGGTGGCGCTCAAAAACCGCTACTTTCAGCCCTTTTTTAGCGGCTTGCAGGGCGGTTGCCAAGCCTACAATTCCTGCGCCGACTACGGCTACATCATAGGTTTTTTGTTGCATGTGACGGATGAAGTTTTTGATGAAAATACCACCAGGACGCTAACGCCAGTAGCAAACCCAGCGCCCCGGTTCCATAAACCAGGGTGGTGAAAAAACGGACCCAACTAATGTTCGTTGCGGCAAAGTTTTTAAACAACAAAACAGCGACACTGCCCAGGTAACCAAAGGAGTCGGACAGGTACATGAGAAATCCGACATTACCGGGTTCGCGAAAAACGGCCAGTAAACGTTCGAAAATGATGCTGTGGAACAAAAGATAACTCAAAAAAACCCCGAACCCAATTCCAATCATCCAGGCTTTGGCCGATAGGAGCTCGTGTTGCCACAGCCAATTGCAAGCCAACAAAAACAGGCTGCTGAACACCAAAAAAACATGGTTGAGCTGAAATGCGGTTCGATTATTGCGCACCCATACCAGGCCACCAATGATCAGCAACACCCCAAAAGCAATGGGCAATTCTGCAGTAGCAAGCACCGCAGCGTTTTTATAACCCAGGCTCGACCAGATCTCCACCATGAAGTTGTCGCGAAAATCCCGCAAAATGGTGATCATGGTGTAAAAAATGATGAAAGCTACCAAGCCAAATTGGTATTTTTTAAACAAGGTTCGCCTTTCCAACTTCGTCATCGGCTCGCGGGGATGGCGCAGGGCCTGGTCTTCGGCGCTGGGGGGCGGGGTTTGATCCAACAAGTAAACCGAAAGCAGCAAGGGCAACACAAACAAACTACCAGTCCAAAAGGGCATCCAAAAATCGCTCAAACCCCAATGGTCAAGCAGGTACTTGCCGATGGCTTTGACCACCCCCGAAGAAATGATGAAACTGGCCGCCAATACCGCCCCCAGGATTTCGGTGCTCTGTCGCCCTTCGAGGTAGGAAAATACGATACCCCAAATCAGGCCCAAAGGCAAGCCATTCAGGAAAAGGCACCATACATTATAAGGTGCAGGGACAATGGCCAACAGCAACAAAGCCAACCAAGCCAAACCCACCAAGGCCAGGATCGCCCTGGCCCGATGCCCGGCCTTCAAACCCGAAATAAAATGAATGCCCCAAAATTTAGAACTTGCATACCCAAAAACCTGGGCGATGATCAGAACGATTTTGTAATCGATCCCAAAGAATTGCATCCCCTCGAAGGTAGCCGCACTGAAGGGTTTGCGAAAAGCGTACATGCAAAAATAGGTCGAAAACGCAGCCATTGCAGCCAAAAAGAGCGGAGCCCATTGGCTTTTTCGCTCGCTGATCATCCCTTCGGCAGTACGCATTATCGGCAGTTTTACCGAAAATTAGGTTACTTGCACGGGGCGCAAGGGGCTTTGAAACAGATTTAAACTAAACTTCAGCTGGCCCTTACCCTGGATTAACTTTAAAGGGCTTGTTTTACCTTTTTATGATCAAAAAAACTACGGAGAGATGCGCATTCAGAACCTAAAATTGGTAGTACTCGACATGTCAGGAACCACCATTGTCGATGAAAACGAAGTCATGGACGCCTTTCATCAAGCTTTGCGGGACTCAGGCCTGCAGCGCAGCGATGAGGAGATGAACGCCATGATGGGCTGGTCTAAATTAGAAGTTTTTCGGCGCATCTGGGCACAAGAGTTGAGCAACCCCGAAGCCATCGAAGCAGAAGCTCACCTGACATTTGGCTTTTTCAATCACCACATCGACAAGTACTACGCTACCCACCAAGTGACCCCAACGGAGGGCTGCCTCGACTTGTTTGCGGCCCTGCGCCAGGCCAATGTCCGCATTGCCCTGAACACTGGTTTTCGCCGTAAAATCGTGGATGACATCATCAATCAATTGGGCTGGAGAAGGGACGGAATCATCGACTTTGCCATTGCCAGCGACGAAGTACCCCAAGGCCGTCCCGCCCCTTTCATGATCCAAAGGGCCATGAAGGAGTTTGGCCTCAAAGACCCTAAACAAGTGATAAAAATTGGCGATACCCCTGTGGACTTACAAGAAGGCCGCAATGCTGGCTGCGGTGGGGTATTTGGGCTTACCAATGGCACGCACCGCGCCGAAGAGCTGGTCCCGATCGACAACGATGGCTTGTTTTCCAGTCTGGCCGATTTTCAGCATTGGTTGTTTAATCTCTCCTAAAATTTAGGTAAAGGGGCAAAAGTAAGTAACAAGCCACGAATAAACCTTACCAAATAGCAACTGCGTTGCCTCGCTCACGCGGAGCGTGACACGGTGCGCGAGGCCATTTTTGGAACACGGATAAAATTGGGTTTGGGTGTGTTTGTTTGGGTGTGAGTGTGAAAAAACCCGTTTTCAAATGGAGGTCTAAACTTATGTTCGAAGCCCTCCCACACCCGAACTCACACTTACACACTTCAAACCCTATCTTGCGGATTTCCAGCATGACGTTGACCATGACGTTGAACACTAGTAATCTCAAAATTGGAAAGGTTTATTTTTTAACCATTACTAAGTTCTGAAAACTTCGGAGAAAGGTGGTCTCAACAATCAAGCAAGAATTTTTTTTCTAAGGTATGGCAAAAGAATAAGTTATAAAAATTGGCACCTCCGATTTTGAGTTGAGTGGGGTCAACATGATGCTGGAAATCAGTGAAATTCCGTTTCATCCGTAAAATCCGTGTTCCTAACCAGCACCGCGAAGCGGGGCAAAGTATTTGCCAATTATTACAAGTTATTTTTTCTGTGGCCCTGAATGGCCCAAAAAAAACCTGTACTTTTGGCTTTTCAAATCAAGTCGAATGACCCTCAAGTACAGTTTTTTGCCCTTCGCACAACTGACGCCTCACCAAGTTTATGACATCCTGCGCTTGCGCCAGGAAGTTTTTGTAGTGGAACAAAAATGCATTTTCCTCGACCCCGATGACAAAGACCAATCAGGGGTTCATTGCATGGGTTGTGATGAAGATGGACACTTGCAGGCCTATACCCGCCTTTTGCCCACCGGGCTCGCATACGACGAATACCCTTCGATTGGCCGGGTCATCACCTCGCAGGTTGCGCGTGGTGGTGGGCATGGCCGTCAGCTGATGGAGTTCAGCATCAACACCTTGTACGAAGTGTATGGCAAAGCCCCGATCAAAATTGGTGCCCAGTCTTACCTCAAAAAATTTTATGGCTCTTTAGGCTTTGAAGTCTGTGGCGACGAATACCTGGAGGATGGGATTCCCCATGTACCGATGTTGAAAGCGATTTAAAGCATGGACCTAATTGATACTTACCGCCACCAGGGTTTGCGCCGCCAATTGATTGAGGCCCTGCGCAAACGCGGCATCCAAAACGAAAAGGTGCTGGAGGCAATCTATGCCCTGCCCCGCCATTATTTTCTCGACCGCGCTTTTGAAGAATGGGCTTACCAAGACAAAGCCTTCCCCATCGCCGCAGAACAGACCATCTCGCAGCCCTACACGGTGGCCTACATGAGCGACATTTTGGAAGTGGGAAAACGCATGAAAGTGCTGGAAGTTGGCACGGGATCGGGTTACCAGGCGGGTATCCTGGCCTTGTTGGGCGCAAGGGTGTTCACCATTGAGCGCCAGAAGGAATTGTATGACCAGGCTGCCCAGTTTTTGCCCAAATTGGGCTTCCCTCAAATCCGCTTTTTTCACCGCGATGGCTACAAAGGCTTGCCCGAATTCGCGCCTTTTGACCGCATCATCGTCACTGCCGGAGCGCCAAGCGTGCCTACCGCCTTGCGCGACCAACTCGTGGTTGGCGGCATCATGGTGATCCCGGTCGGCGAAGAATCACAAGTCATGCTGCGCATTCGCCGCATCTCCGAGCACTTGTTTGAAGAAGAGCCGCTGGGCGATTTCCGCTTTGTGCCTTTTCTGGATGGCTTGGAGGGGTAGGGCTTGGAGTTTTAGAGGGCAAACAAAACTTCATGGATTGATGAGGTAAACTACTTTTATATGGGCACGGCCTACATTTGCATCGTGATGAGGGCCATGCCCCTTGAATCCGATCATCAGGGCGTTCCAACTTCCTCCAGCTTCCACTGCAAATTTCCCGCCCCAATAAGACTTAAATCCAAAACCAAGACCTGGAGAAATTCCCTTCATGTCCGTTCTTTGAAAATACTCGATGCGGTTGAGGTATAAATCTTGCAGCGCTCCGTGGTATTCTTCGTATGCATAGTTCAGGCCAATTTGCGCACTTAGGCCCACATATAAGCCGAAGGGATCTTTAGCCCTTTTGAAATAGTATTTGGCCATCAACATCACTTCATGGGACTTGCGCTTGATGATCAGTTCTTCGAGCTTGTTTGCTCTTGCCAAGCCATAAAATATCCTGTTTTCATTCCTCAAAAACGGCGATATTTCAACTCCCCATTTTCGGCTCAATCCCATTTCATAGGTAAGCGGGATTTGTCCCCATTGCATAAAATCGAGGCGAAGTTCATGCCGAATTTGAGCGTATAAGCCGCACAGGGGCATTAGTATTCCAAAAAGCACAAGAAGCAAGCAATGTTTGGCTTTCATCCTTGGTGTTTTATTTTTTGTGAATCTGTATTTGTTGCGTTGAAAAATTGAGACCGCCTTTTTATTTTTTCTCGTAAATTTCATTGAAAATGCAAAGCGCCAGGGTGTCACCTGGTTTTGATCTAAACATCGCTTTTGTTTGTTTGATGTGCTCGTCCAAATTCTTGGCATAATACACCCCATGAATTTGTAAATCCATGAATGACCCCTTGGTGGATGCGTTGGCCATGCGATACTGGATTTTAATCCGAGGACGGAGAATTGGATTAGGCATCAAGAATCGAAACGTATCCGATGTTTTACCGTCGCCAAATATGATGGAATCGTTTCTGATTACGTATGGCGTTTCGCCAGAGAGAAAAGTTTCGGAAGTCGCCTCCACAAAACCCATCTCAACTGCATTCGCTTTGATTTCAATAAAGGGCTTGGGAAGGTCCGCGAACTTGCCACAACCGTAAAGGGTATTTTCGTTGTAATCACAAAAAACGCCATCCTGGTTCAAGGCCCCCATTCCTTCCTCGCTTGGCTTGGGGATCACCTCCTGGTAGGTATTGTCGTCCTTGAGGCGGTAAAATTTGAACTTGGTGGTATCAAAACCAGCGTACTCGTAGCGCCCAAATGCCAACTCATCCAGGCCCTCCAAGCCTTCTCCCGGCCCGCAGCCCCAGCACAGCAGCAGGGCCATCATCCACATGGTTGTTTTTTTCATGGTTTTGTTAGATTTATGTTGTTTGAAAAATTTCCCGGCTTTGGCAGGCTTTTGGGCCTGGTTTTGAGCTGGGGCTTTTGAAAGTTGAGCGGTAAAATCCGCAGTTTCGTGTGTTAGGTTGTTCGCTCCCATACGTGACTTTCAATCGTGCTTTTTGCCTCTTTTGACAAAAATTCACCCAATACCTTGTTGTTCTATCCACTCATTCACACAGCTCCAATGCCTTGAGCACGGCTTGGCCGATTTCTTCGTCGGTGCTGGTGGAGGGGATGGAGAATTTGATTGTATTTAAATGACCATACCCTTTGTTAAGCTTATTTTTAGTCGGTAGAAATACATATTCGAGTTTATCGATGCTTAACCAAGAGCTAACAAGTTTTGAGTGACTTACAAATCCAATCCATGACCTCTGCTTCGCTAGTTTTATCAGTGGCTTTAGTAAATCACTGAGTTTATTGGGATTAGGGGCCTCCAATACAAACTCCTCAATCGCTTGCCTATATGTTTGCCCAATAGTTTGAAGTGAACAATCCATAGACAATACGAAAATTGGTTCATAGCCAACATTCAACCCAGAAACTAATCTAGCTGTTGTTTGGATGTATAATTTATCATTTTTGTGATAAATAAACACCCCCTTTACTATTGATTGTTCCATGTTCTTTGTTAAAAGGATTAAGCTGCTTGTGAAAATGAATATCAAATCATACTTATTTCCACCACTCAGATAATCTCAACCAAAATATTGATTTTTTACTCGCAAAATCAGCTCTTAGCCGATCAATAACCTTGAGTTGGTCTGTGTTCAGAGGGTATGGAAAGGCTAGTAGTGAGAATGGCAAGTAACGCGTAAGTTTTGGGAGGTGACTTGTCCTAAAATAGGGCTCCACACATCGATTCCTACAATGCGCCACCCCAGCCTCTACCCCAAATTTCTTACCCAGCAGCCACTCAAATGAGCCCTCTACGGTATTGCGGCTCAATACCTGCTCGTAGCTGTAGCCCTTCAAGCCCCATAGCGGAGCCACCTTGAGCTCGTAGCGCAACTGCGCATGGGCTGGCAGGGCTAGGAGGAGGAGAAAGTGCAAATAGTATGGTTTGGTTTTGGTCATTGGTTTTGGTTTTTTGACTTGATTTTTTAAGTAAGCCAATTTTCTTCATCATTCCTTCAAGCAGGAATCTATCCCTTAGACAACCTAACCAGTTGCTCTCCAGCTAGGCTACTGATAATTTCATCCTGAGATTTTTGGAATTCTTGGAGGACAATTAGAGCCTCAGGCTGTGATTGAGCTCCGATTGCGTACATACATTTTTTAACATATGTATATTTAAAATCTTCATGCCTTGTAACATATGCAGGAAGATTACCTAAACTCCATTTTATCACCTCAAGATTATGGGTTATTTTGGGTTCAAAAATTTGCAAGGCACCGATTAATTCACCATGCTCTTGGTGCCAGTCGTCTAAAATAGCAAGTTTAAAAAGGCACAATTTTTCGCTGGGATTAAGAAAATACCCCAAAGCATAAAGCACTCGATTTAGGTGAATTATATCAGCAGCAACTTTAGCTCTAATATACTCATCAATTACAACCTCCATTCTTACAACAGAGGCAAATTCATCTCTAACAGCTTCAATTGGGAGCTGTCCTTTCATCACTTTTTCTAAAAGTGATAAATGATCGTTGGATAAAAATCTATTTGACAACTTCAAAAGCTTTAATGTTTTGATTAAAAATGGTGCCTGCAATTCCGCGTCCTAAATATCTGAAATGGTCGAAAAAAACCAGACACAAAACTCTATTAACTTTGTGTCATGAAACAGGAGGAATCAAACAACCAACTGGCCTCCAACCATTCTTTTTTGTCGTGTGCAATTTCCTCAATACATAGTCTTATCCGATTCCATTCATCAGTTGTTGTAGTGTATTCTGGAAAAACCGTCTCCCATAATACATATTTGAGCTCGTACAAAACATCCTGATTGGTGTAATTATTAGCGTCCCAAATCATGTTATTCTCAACTGCAAATTTGACCCAGTTGAATGAGTCATCAGAAAGCAAAGATTGAATTTCCATCTTGATTTGAGTCAGATTGTAAATACCTCCCGCTAACGCAGAGATTATTGACTCCTTTGGTATATCATATTCAAAGGAAAGTTCATTACGAACTAGGTTAGAGATTTCAAAAAATTCTTTCATCGTGAGGATATATGATCAATAACTTCAAAATATAACCATTTAATCCGCTAGTCCCACGTCACCCGCTAGGAGACGTGGGACTAGCGGAGCCAATTTTTATGACTTATTCATTCACCATCCCTAAGCAACATTACAGCTCGCTAATGCGTCAGGAGACGCACATCAGGGCAAGTCCCCATCAGGAGACGTGGGACTAGCGAATCCCGGCGCAGCTCCCTCTCTTCAACCTTTCAACACTTCAACTTTTCAACTAAAATCACCTAGAACTCAACCTAATCACTGGACAAATCATTTCCTCCAGCGAAATCCCCCCGTGTTGAAAGGTATTTTTGTAATAATTGTGGTAGTGGTTGTAATTGTTGGGGTACAGGAAAAAGATGTCGTCCTTGGCAAATACGTACACCGAACTCACATTCACCTTGGGCAAACGGGCTTGTACCGGATCGCGGATTTCGAGCACATCGCGGCGCTCGTATTGCAGGTTGCGGCCCATTTTGTAGCGCAGGTTGGTCGTGGTTTCGCGGTCGCCCACCACTTTTGAGGGGGTATTTACCCGGATCGTGCCGTGATCGGTGGTCACGATCAACTGGATGTCTTTTTCCGACAATTTTTGCAAAGCCGCCCACAATGGCGAGTTTTCAAACCAAGAGCGGGTCAAGGATCGGTAGGCTTTTTCATCGCCCGCCAGTTCTTTGAGCACTTCCATCTCGGTGCGGGCGTGCGAAAGCATGTCGATGAAGTTGTACACAATCACCGTGAGGTCATTTTTCAGGTAATTGTGGATGTTGTCCTGCATTTGGCGGGCTTGGGCCACGCTGGTGATTTTCAGGTATTCGTAACGCACTTCTTTGCGTAGCAAGCGGCGGATCTGCTCGCCCAAGAGCTCGCTTTCAAACATGTTTTTCCCGCCCTCATCGTTGTCATTGCGCCACCAATCGGGGTAGGCTTTTTCAATTTCGGCTGGCATCATGCCCGAAAAAATGGCATTGCGGCTGTATTGGGTAGCAGTAGGCAAGATGCTGAAAAAGAAATCCTCGTCTTCTACCCGGTATTTTTCCATCAAAATGGGCTCGATCATTTTCCATTGGTCGTAGCGCAAATTGTCGAGCAGTACCACAAAGGTGGGTTTGCTGTTGCTGAGTTGGGGGAAAACCTTGCGGCGCATGAGGTTATTCGACATCGCCGGGCCATTGTCTTTTTGCACCCAGTTGAGGTATTCATTCACCACGTATTTACAGAAACCATTGTTGGCCTCTTTCTTTTGCATGGATAAAATATCGACCATTTCCACGGAGTGCGATTGGTCGATTTTCAGCTCCCAGTTGATGATCTTGCGGTACACATCCACCCATTCCTCGTAGTTGAGACCGCTGTTGATTTCCATGAAAATCTGCCGAAACTCCTGTTGGTAGTCCGAGGAAGTTTTTTCCCTGACCAAGCGTTTGTTGTCGATGATTTTTTTGAGGGTCAGCAAAATCTGGTTGGGATTGACGGGCTTGATCAGGTAATCGGCGATTTGCGAACCCAGGGCTTCTTCCATCACATTTTCGGCCTCGTTTTTGGTGATCATCACCACCGGCAGCAGCGGGTTCAGGGCTTTTATGCGGGTCAAAGTCTCCAGGCCAGTGATCCCTGGCATGCTCTCATCCAGGAAAACCACGTCGATGTCGCGGTTTTGCTCACACTCCTCCAGTGCATCGTGGCCGTTGGTGACGGTGATGACTTCGTAGTCTTTTTTTTGCAAAAACAGGATTTGGGGTTTCAAGAGGTCGATTTCGTCATCGGCCCAGAGGATGGTGATTTTGTCCATGTGATGGGTGTTCTCGAGAAGTTGAGAGGTTTAGGGTTGAAATGTTGAAGAGAGCGGTACTTACCGAGCCTTCTTCACCGCATTCGTAACCCGCACAATAAAATTAGGTTTTTTGGCTGAATATTGTTCAAGGGCATCGAAAAAAGTGTGCAACTTACTTTTTGTTGGTAAACCTAGTGTGGTGCGAAGGAGATGATGAGCCATTACCAGCACGACTTGTTGGTCTAAACTAGAATATTTGTCTAAACCAGAATTTTCAGAATCTAAGAATTGCTGAAGACTTCGGAGAAAAGCGATCTCGACAATCAAACGAGGTTTTTTGTCTAAACCAGAATTTTCAGAATTACGGAATTACAGAATTTCTTGCATAACGTTGACCAATTTTTGTCTAAACCAGAATTTGAAAGAATTTCCAGAATTGGCCCGCTTCGCGGTCAAAAACGCCTCATATTCACCATGAAAATCACATAATTCTCAGCTGCGGAAACTTCTCCGAAGTTTTCAGAATAAGCCGACTGCGAGTCAAACAACATCATGTTAGCGGGGGCTGTAGACCCCTAAGCATATAGGTCAACATCATGTTTGATGGGGCTGTAAGTCCCTAACGTTGGTCAGTCAACTTCACGCTAGCAATCATTTTCATCACAAAATTGCCTACACTGAAACTTTTCCGAAGTTTCCAGAGAATTGGCCCGCTTCACGGTCTTGGGCATAGACACTGCCATCAAACCTGCTTGCACCTTAACTTGTGCCTTTCTCTTCAACATTTCAACCTTTCAACTTTTCAACTTTTGCGTACCTTTGCCCCTCGATTGAACTTACAATGCCATGAATACAAAAAAACTGTTCCAATATTGCACTTTTGCCTTGCTGTTGAGCTGGGTAATGGCTTGCAACAACAACAAAACTACCGCTCAGTCGGTAGAAGAAGAACCCGTGCTCAATGAGTCGATGGGCTCAGGCAATGAATACAGTGCAACTTTCCAATGCGTACTGCACTGCCCGGGCAGTGGCGCCGAAAGCTTTGGCACTTGCCCCACCTGCGGTCGTTATTACATGTACAATCCCGACCTACCCAAGGCTGATTCGATCAACCGTGCCCTTTCCCGCTCAATCAATGGTGGCATTGGTACCAAGCCAGAACCACTTGCTGACCCTAACCACCAGCATTGAGCCCGTAAAGGCCACCAAACAAAATGGAAAACAGAAAGGGCCAAGTGTAATCAATGCTGCTACACTTGGCCCTAGTCTTTGGGTGTCTTCTCAACCCCTCAACTTCTCAACTTCTCAACTCAAATGATCATCCCCGCAGCCACGGTTTCATTCGTGCCTTCGTCCACCAGGATTAAGCTGCCCGTGCTGCGGTTGCGGCGGTACGGATCGAAGAAAAGCGGCTTGGTGGTGCGCAGTACAATGCGGGCGATGTCGTTCATTTTGATGGTAAGGTCTTCTTCATTGCGGTGCAAGCTATTGATGTCAAGCTTGTAGCGAATCTCTTTTACGATGCAGCGGGCCTCCTGGCTGGTGTGCAAAACGGTGTATTTGCCGTTGAGCTGCAGTGGGCGCTCGTTGAACCAGCATACCATCACTTCTAGGTCCTGGCTGGCTACGGGTTGGTTGTGGGTACGCACAATCATGTCTCCCCGACTGAGGTCAAAATCTTCCTCAAGGGATACCGTTACTGACATCGGCGGGTATGCTTCTTCGATCTCACCGTGGTAAGTTTCGATTTTGGCAATCTTCGTTTCAAAGCCCGAAGGCAAAAGCGTCACCTCGTCTCCTTTCTTGAGGATTCCACCTGCTACCCTACCCGCATATCCGCGATAATCGTGGTGCTCATCGGTGTATGGGCGAATAACGTACTGCACCGGGAAGCGAACGTCTACAAAATTGTGGTCGCTGCCAATGTGGATGTTTTCGAGGGTGTACAGCAAGGTGCTTCCACCATACCAAGGCATGTGCTCGGAGCGGTCCACGATGTTGTCGCCCTGCAAAGCAGAAACCGGGATAAAACTCACGTCTTTGACTTCCAGTTTGTGGGCAAAGTTTTCAAAATCGGCCTTGATTCTTTCAAAAACTTCCTGGCTGTAGTCCACCAAGTCCATCTTGTTGATGCAAATCACGAGGTGTGGAATTTGCAACAAGGAAGCGATGAATGCGTGGCGGCGGGTTTGCTCCACTACCCCATTGCGGGCGTCCACCAGGATCAAGGCCACGTTGGCTGTTGAGGCCCCGGTTACCATGTTGCGGGTGTACTGGATGTGGCCTGGGGTATCGGCGATGATGAATTTGCGCTTGGGCGTAGCAAAATAGCGGTAAGCCACGTCAATGGTGATGCCTTGTTCGCGCTCAGCTTTGAGGCCGTCGGTCAGCAAGGCAAGGTTTACTTCGGCTTCGCCACGGCGCTCGCTGGCTTTTTGGACGGCTTCGAGCTGGTCCTCAAAAATCGACTTTGAGTCGTACAATAAACGACCGATGAGCGTGCTTTTGCCGTCGTCCACATTGCCAGCGGTGGTGAAACGCAATAGTTCAGAATGTGTATGTTCCATGTTGAGTTGTCCTTCTGGATAGGTGGAAATTAAAAATACCCTTGTTTTTTGCGGTCTTCCATCGCTGTTTCGGTGCGTTTGTCGTCGGCGCGGGTGCCGCGCTCGGTGACGCGGGAAGCGGCAATTTCTTCGATCACTTCTTCTACCGTAACGGCATTTGACTTTACAGCCCCGGTACACGTGATGTCCCCAATGGTGCGGAAACGGATAGTAGTTTTGAACGGCACTTCGTTGGGGCGGCGCATGATCACCTCATCAGCGGCCATGAGTACGCCATCGCGGTCGAAGACCTCGCGTTCGTGGGCAAAATAGAGGCTGGGCAGCTCTACGTTTTCCATCGCTAAGTACTGCCAAACGTCGAGTTCCGTCCAATTGCTGATCGGAAAAACGCGGAAGTGTTCCCCCATTTGCTTTTTACCGTTGAACAGGTTCCAGAGTTCGGGGCGCTGGTTTTTGGGGTCCCATTGTCCAAACTCGTCGCGGTGTGAGAAAAAGCGCTCTTTGGCGCGGGCTTTCTCTTCGTCACGGCGGGCTCCACCGATGGCGGCATCGTATTTACCTTTCTCCAAAGACTCCAACAAAACCGTAGTTTGCAAGTAGTTGCGGCTGGCGTTGTAGCCTTTTTCTTCCACTACCTTGCCTTGGTCAATGGCCTCTTGAACTGAGCCAACGATCAGGCGAGCACCCATTTTCTCCACGAGATCATCGCGGTATTCGATGGTTTCGATGAAATTATGTCCGGTGTCGATGTGTAAAAGTGGAAATGGAATCCTTGCTGGGTAGAATGCCTTCATTGCCAGATAAGTCACCAAAATGGAGTCTTTGCCACCTGAAAAAAGCAAAACGGGGTTTTGAAACTGCGCAGCCACTTCGCGCAGGATGAAAATGGACTCGGCTTCGAGTTCGCGGAGGTGGTTGAGTTGGTAATTTTTGTCCATAACAAGTTGGGATTGTTAGAGTATATTTGAAATTTTTGATTGGCCCCAAATGGCCCTTTTTCGCCCATGCTTCGTTGCAAAAATGCTCATTATGCGCTGCATAACTCCGCTTTTTGCGCCTTGCCTGGACAAAAACGTGCTCATTTTTGTCTGCAATCCTAAATTTCAAACATCCTCCATGCTGATCATGGGAAGAATAAAGCTCAAGATTTGAGCAGCACTGGCTTCAATACTCATTTGATCGGTTCGGATCTCCAATGCAGGCTTTTGAGGGGCCTCGTAAGGATCGTCAATCCCTGTGAAACCCTTGATCAAGCCCGCACGGGCCTTTTGGTACAAACCTTTCACGTCGCGTGCTTCGCACACTTCGATGGGGGCATTGATGTAAATTTCCAGGAAATCATCGGCTCCTACGATGTCGCGGGCCTGATCGCGCATGGCCTGCATGGGGCTGATGAAAGAGTTGATGCAAATGATGCCGCTGTGCAGGTAAAGTTTGGATACCTCGGCAATGCGGCGAATGTTTTCCACCCGATCAGCTTCACTAAAACTCAGGTTGCCATTGATGCCACTGCGAATGTTGTCGCCATCCAAAACTTGTGGAAAAAAGCCTTCTGCAAACAATTGGCGCTCCAAAGCTTTGGCAATGGTACTTTTGCCCGAACCAGAGAGCCCCGTCAGCCATAAGACTTTGCTGCGTTGCTGAAGACGGGCTTCGCGCTCAGCACGTTGTACCAATTGATCGAAAATAGGATGAATGTGTTCAGCCAAAGTTGTGTGTATTTTGCTGGCCAAAGTTGTTCAGGAGCGTAAAAAAATAAAGTGGCCTGATTGGGGTTTAGTGAAAAAAAAGCAACTGACTATAAGGAAGTTGTGTTCTTTTTTTGCTAAACCTCATAAGCAAATATGACCACCTTGTTTTAGCTCAAATACTTATGGCGCGGCACGCTGTTTGGGTAAAAATCGTCCAATCGGACCTACGACGGGCAAAGATACGGTTCCTGAGTCATTTCTGTGAAATTTTTTACGCTAACATATTGACATTCATTCATTTATTCACGTTTTACGAATAGCGATAAGTAGCGGATTTTGTGCTTGTTATGAAAAAAATGCTTTGCCTACTTGGTCCAATACACAAAAAATAATTCTCAATCTGCGATTTTATTTTCGAGTATCCTGTTTCAATTCCTATTTTTGTAAGCCCCACTGAGATACTTCTTAAAAAATGAATGCTCGCTTAATACTTCTTGGATTATTGTTTTGCCTTGTGTCGGAGCTCCACGCCCAGCAAAAGATAGTAGATAGCTTGACTGCCCTCATTAAGAAACATGAAGCTACCCGACGCATCAAAGATACCAGCTATACCAATTTACTACTCGATTGTGCACTCGCCTACGGAAATTCTTCGCCCGAAAATGCCTTGCCATTGGCCCAAAAAGCATTAAAAATTGCCAAAAAAGAAGGTTTTTTAAAGGCTACAGGCCGCAGTATGCAGATCATCGGCCACAATTATTTTATCCAAGGAAACAACCAGAAAGCCTTAGATTATTTGGAGCGTGCAGTTAAAACCAGCGAAGTTGCTGAAGACCTTGCGGGTGTCGCTTTGGCTTCTCGGCGCTTTGGCATGGTCAATGGTTACATGGGCAAACATGTACTGGCCATCGACTGGTTTTTGAAAGCCCTGCGCATCGAAAAACAACGCAACGACCCCGTTGGCATCAGTACTTGCCTGAACAATTTGGGTTCCACCTACCAAACCAATAAAGATTACCTCAAGTCCAATGAATACCTGCTGGAAGGTTTGAAGGTAGCCAGAAAAAATAAACTCATCAAAGAGGAAGGCTTGATTTTGGGTAATCTTGGCTCCAACTCCCTGGAATTAGGTCGATATGGCGAAGCTTTGAACTATTTCCAGGATGCAATCAAGATTGATGAAAGCATAGAGAACGGTGCTCGCTACTTGTCTTATGATTATTATGGCTTAGGCAATGTTTACCAACGCATCAAGCGCTTGGAAGATGCTCGTCAACAGTATGAAAAATCGATCAAATTATCCGAAGAAAGTTCCAATTTTACTACTTTGTCTTTGAGCTACTTGCATTTGGCAGAAATGGCATCGAGCGCAGGAAAATTGGAAGAAGCCATCACTTTGGGTGAAAAAGGTTTTCGGGTAGCCCTGGAACATGATCGCCAAAGAGAAGTGCACAATGTCGCTCATTTTTTGCACAACGCTTACAAACAAAAAGGCGATTTTCAAAAAGCCCTAGGCTACTACGAGCAATATGCCAATCTAAAAGATACCATTTTTAACCAAGATAACGAGCGAAAATTGGCTGAATTAGAAGCCAAATTCCAATTTGAGCAGCGCGAAAAAGCACTCAAGCTCGAACAAGATCGCAAAGACCTGCTCAATGACAAGCGCATGTACCGCCAAGGCCTCTGGATGTATGGCTTGGCCCTGGCTTTTTTATTGAGTGGTTTGACCCTGTATTTTATCCTGCGCAGCCGCCGCAGTAAAGAACTGGCCCTGCACATGTTGCAGGACAAAAACAAAGAAATTGTACGCCAACAAGTCGAATTGAAGGAGAAAAACGACAAGTTGGAGGACTTGAATCAACTCAAAACCAAGATTTTTTCCATCATTTCACATGACTTGCGCTCGCCGCTTGGCTTGTTGCAAGACATCCTCAATTTGGTGGACGAAGGTGGATTCACCGAAACCGAGTTCAAGGCTTTGATCCCACAACTCACCAAAAATGTGAGCTCAACGAATACCCTGGTCGAAAACCTCCTGAGCTGGGCACATAGCCAATTGGAAGGGGTGGGGATACAACAAGAACGCTTTGATCTCAAAGCATTGGTGGAAGAAAAAACCGGGCTATTTGACAATGTTGCCCAAGAAAAAGGGATCGAGCTGCTCAACAAACTACCGGAAGGCTTCAAGGCTTATGCCGACCAAAACATGATTGGGCTGGTCATCAAAAACCTCCTGGACAATGCCCTGAAGTTTTGTCAAAAGGGGGATCAAATCACAGTTTCAGGTGAATCGCTTGAAGATGACGTGCAAGTCGTGGTGCAAGACACTGGAATTGGCATTTCAGCCGAGCGCTTGTCTCATATTTTTGACAACATCAACTCAACTCGCGGCACCCGAAATGAAAAAGGAACTGGCTTGGGGCTCATCCTGTGCAAAGATTTTGTAGAAAAAAACCAGGGCAAAATCTGGGTAAAAAGCCAACCTAATCATGGCACTGCTTTTTACTTTACGCTGCCCAAGAGCTATACTGCCGCCACGCGGGTGCATCCAGAATTGGAACTGAAGGACTAAAAGTAACTATGAGACCTATCTTTCTCTTTTACCTTGTTTGCTTGTTTACTTTTTTCATGTTACCCCAATTTGCCACGGCCCAAGAAATTGGTCAAGTGTGGGTGAAAATACCCGAAAAAGACCTGATCCCCGAAGGCATTGCCTATGACCCCGTCCGCAAACGCCTTTTCCTCAGCAGTGTAAGCAAAAACAAAATTGTAGTCATTGACAAAAACAAGGTGGTACGAGATTTTATCAAATCCGGGCAAGACGGTTTTGGCACTGGAGTAGGCTTGCACGTGGACCCTGAAAGACAGGTGCTTTGGGCTTGCAACAATCGGGGAGACACCTCCATGATTCACCAATACGATTTAAAAAAAGACCAACTGATTCGGGTGTTCAAATACAGCGATGGCAAAAAACGCTTGTTCAATGACCTCGACATCCACCCCAATGGCACGGTTTACATCAGCGACAGCGATCACAATGGGATCTTCAGGATCCAACCCCAATCCCAAAAAATAGAGAAATTCATTGAAAGCGATGACCTGCAATACCCAAATGGCATAGTGGTGCAAGGCGAACAGCTTTTTGTGGCGTCCACCATGCGGGGAATTTTGCGTATCCCGATCAATTCAGCAGAAATCATCCCCTTGGACCCCGATCGGCGTTTTCACAGCGACGGAATCGACGGACTGGCCTTTTTCCAGGGCAGCTTATATGGCATTCACAACCTCGATCAGCAATATTTCAAGCAACGCATCAAACGGTACGTTCTTTCCCCTGCCCTTGACGCCATAACCCAAGACAAGCTCCTTGAACAAGGAAATTACGCTTTCGAGGACCCTACAACTGGCGTTTTTGCGGGCAATCGCTATTTCTGCATCGCCAATAGCCAATTGGAGGCTTACAACCAATTGGGTGAGGATGTAAGTGGCAAAAGCTCCTGGAAAGAGCCCGTGATTCTGTGGTACAGATTTGATAAGGTGGGAAATTTGGTGTTGCCGAAGAGGAAATGAGTGTTTAATCAAGTAAATGCGTTTGTATAATTTCATTTGCAACTTATTCAAATAAACTCTATCTTGGCTTAATCTGCTTACTTAAGTAAGAAACAATGTCTGAAATAGCTCGTTACATAATTGAAGAAAATATTCGCTCAAAAAGACCTTATCTGGATTTAGGTCGATGCGGCCTTACAGAAATACCAGATTATATTGAAGAACTGACTTGGATAGAAACGCTAGTATTAAGCAACGAATGGCTAGAGTATAATCCACATACACAACATTTCGATTATAAAAAATCAGTAAACTCAGGAAAAAATAACAATATTTTATCGCTATCTCCTGCCCTTTCAAGTTTAAAGTCATTGAAGAGATTATTTTTACAAAACCAATCTTCAATCACAGACCTGAATCCAATTAAAAACTTGATTGAATTAACGGAATTAAACTTGATTGAAACACAAGTAAATGATCTTTCTCAATTATCCAATTTAACTAACTTGAGAATTCTTATTCTTGTAAAAACTCAAATTGAAGATATCAGTCCCATATCCAATTTACACAAACTGCAGGTAATAAATTTTTCCATGACGAGAGTAAACAATTTGACGCCTTTGACGGGGTTGATCAACTTAGAACGCCTCATCTGTTTTGACACTAATATTAGTGATCTATCTCCCCTTAGCCAGTTAACAGAATTAAAAGAATTCGCTTGTTCCTCTTCACTTTTAGAGGACCTCACTCCACTAAAAGAATTAGCGCAACTCCAATTCTTATCATGCCCATATACTCAAGTATCAGACATTTCGCCTTTAATAAGTTTGTCAAAATTAAGAATAATTATACTAAATTCAACAAACATCGAAGACATTACCCCACTTTCAAATCTAACAAATTTGAATGCTATAAATTTATCCTCTACAAAAATAAATAATTTTTCAGCCCTTATCAATTTGAGTAATTTACAAGAGATTTATTGTTCAAATACTCCTATTCGAGAACTAGCGCCTTTAAAAACATTGCCTAATTTAAGCAAACTAGATTGTTCAAACACTCAAATTAAGAAATCAGAGCCTTTAATTGAATTTAAATCATTAACCGAGTTCAAACTTTTAGGATGTGCCATAAACGATTGTTCAACAGATGTTTTTGAATCTGGAGACCCTGAATTACTACGTGCTTATTTTAAATTAAAAAAATCACTACCAAGAAATAGGCGTGGAAAAGCCCTTAATTCAAATCCAAGTAAGGATGTAAAACTCATATTACTCGGAAATAGTGACTCAGGAAAAACTAGTCTATTACATTATCTAAAAACAAATAAATTTCTTGTGGATCGGAATAGTACACATGGACTAATGGTTCACCGCTGGAATCCAGACATCAAACGGTTTCCTGATCTAAAAGATATTGCAATAAGTATTTGGGACTTTGGAGGTCAAGAGTATTATCATGGTGCTTATCGTTTATTCATGAGTTCTAATACTGTTTATCTTCTTGTTTGGGATGGTGAGACTAATTTTAATGGTAAAAAGCCTACTGTGCTGAAAAAAGGCGATGAAAAGGTTGAATTAGAACATTTTGAGTTAAAATATTGGCTTGACACTATCCGTCATTATGGAGGTGAACATGATAATTCCCCTCTTTTGGTTGTTCAGAACAAAACAGATATATCTGGAAAGAAACGATTAGACATTAACATGCACGATGAATACAATATAATAGAGTCTTTTCACATTAGCCTTTTAGAAGCCCGCAAGAATAAGAAAAAACTAGAAAATAATCTATTAGATCAGCTCTGCATTGAGCTTGAGCAAAACCTTCTTTCCCAATCAGATGATTCTTCCTTACCTCATGAGTGGTTAAGTATAAGAGATGCTATTCTTGAGTTGCAGAATGATATAAACACACAAGAAATAAACAATAAAAATCCATTTCATAAAAACCTTAGTGAAGATGGTTCTTTGAGTCTATCTGAGTTTGAAGAAGCAGCACAACAACTCTTGAGCTCATCAACTTATGATTCAATAAAACATTTACCTAAGCTCTTTGAAAGAGGAGGCATTGTTGCTTTTTTTGAAGATTCACAAGCCTTAAAAGATAAAGTTTTTATCAACCCCTCACAACTTGTCGATAGGCTTTATTACATCCTAAACAAAGAAGTTCTCTCACTCGGTGGTGAGTTTAATCCAAATCAAGTATTTGATGCTGATAATTTAGCATTTAAGACAACATTTATTGAAGTAGCTAGCAAGTTAGAATTAATCTTTCCCCATCCAGTTAATGGTAAGGATGGGTGGTATATTGCCCCACAATATTTACCTGAAACGCATCCAATAGAAGATATATTTATTATTTCTGACCAATCAACATGGCAGAATGATTTTTGGCTAAAAGTGCCTCTATTCTATTATAAAAAATTATTACATGGACTTTTGCTTCACTATGCAAGTGATAACCAATCTGTAGCGCGGCATTTTTGGAAAAATGGCATAATCTTTATAAAAAACAATTTATTTGTAATAATCAAAGGTCAATATCCTAAAAAATACGAGCATGAGGGAATATTATTTATAGGCGTGCAAAAGGAAATTAATAATGAGCATATTAACCTACAACGTGAAATTTTCAACAAATGCCAGTACTTACTTGTTACCAAAGATGATCAAAGTCAAAGATCATCTGGTAGGTTTTTTGCAAACTCACTTGAGCAACTAGAAAATCCATCATTCACAAATAATGGTTTTACACCTCCTAAATGGCTTGAAGTCTCAAAGGATGGCTTATTCTTTGTTCCCTATCTTGATTTACTAGACGCATTTGGAAAAGAGGATGTTTATATTAACACAAAAGACAATAAAGGATATAAAGAACGTATACTAGTTCGAAGTTTAGAGGCACTTCTTCCACCAAAGAGTTATACAACCAAGAAAGTGTTTATTTCTTATTCTCATCATAATATTATTTGGCTTAGTCGCTTACAAACACATTTAGGAATATTAAAACGTTCGAATAAAATAGAGACCTGGACTGATCTAGAAATAATTCCTGGAGAGGAATGGGAAAAGAGTATTCATGATGCAATTGAAAATGCTGATGTATTTATACTCTTACTTTCAGTAGATTTTATATCATCAAATTACATATGGGAAATTGAGCTAAAGCGCATATTCGAAACTTATAAAAATAAAAATAAAAGAGTTATTCCTATCATGATAGAACCGATGGATATGTTTGGATTACCAGGTGTAAACATAATAGAAGAAAACAACTTGAGTTCAATTCATATTCAAGATTTTCAAATAATACCAAATCAAAATGGCTTATTAAAACCAATTAGCCTCTGGACAAACCCAGAAGAAGCTTTAGCACTTGTGGCAAAAGAAATTAGAAAAATAATTAACAACTAATGACTTTCATCATCACAAAAAAATACTACAAAAATATCAGCAATTCCCTGTTTGACAAAATCGTGACAATCAAAAAGCCATTTTTTTGGTAACCTAGATGAAATACAGATTTTTTTAAGTGCATCTCGTCCATATTGCGCTAAAAAATTCTTTTGGTCTTCCCTAAAAAGAGGGTAAAATCGCTAAACGGGGAATTGCTGTAAAAAAATTAGTGCTTACTTAATTTTTCTCTTTACCAAGTTTTTAAACACAAACAAAATCAACAATATAATCATTAACAGTAAACAGATTGAATTGAATACGCCTTTAAAGAGAATTGTCGAAAACTCTTTCAGCTCGTGCACAAATTCAGCCGAAAGAAAAACAAAAATAAATGCTGGGAAAATATATTTATAAATAATTGAAATAAATTTATGGACCTTTTTCCGATTCGCTTTATACAAACTCCCTTCCCTTGTTATTTGGAAGGGCGTTAAATAATCTGAAATTTGACCTTCAAGCATATGCAAGTACCTGTAATGATTATCGATAGCCAAATTAGACTGCAAATATAAAATAAGGTCCCAAAGCATTAGAAAATATAGCACAGAACTGATATATGCCTTGTCAACCAAATCAATACCATATTTTTCTACAATAAATGTATTGAATTTATCCTGATCAAACCTGAAAAGAAGTAAAAGAAATAAGACCAAAAACAAAACAAAATATCTATTCCTATTCTCAGTATATCTGATTTGTTGAGTGAAAGTATCTTTATAATGATCGTACATTATCTCCATTTTCTTTTCGTCTTCAATTTGCATGGCTTTGGATTTATTTGAGTGAAATATACAAGATTATTGCAATAATAATGCCCACCAATATGATGATCATCCAAGGCAATGGGTTGTCTGCTACTTCTACAGTATCTTCAACAATAATTCGATTATTCTCGTTATCTATGGTTACTTGCCTAGCAATGGAGTTTCCAGCGGGTGTGGGGAACTTAATTTCTTCTACTGCTTTTTGGGTTGCCCACTCCTTCAACTGTTGAACAGGCTCTGGAGCTTTATATGAGTAGTTCTTCATCAAAATATCTCTGGGCAATTCACCTTTCGGTGGCTTTCCTGTTAGTGCGGGGTTTCTATCAATTGAGAGGTAAGAGCACATTTCAATTGATTTTTGAATGGCATCTAAGCCTTCAATTTTGTTTTCCCAACTGATAAGTGGTATTAATCGTCCCTTATATTGTGGCGTCAATTGTGTTTTTCTCAGCTCATATTCTCGGTAGTTACACTCTTCTAAATATATGCCCAATACACCAATAGCAGTCTCTGCCCTCCTGTTCATTACTCGAGGTATTTCTACAGTTTGAATAAAATCTGAGGAATTAAACTTTTTACTAAGAACGAATAAAACTAAATCCGCATCATCAATATAATCCAATATCTTCTGTTTCCATGCTTCACCAGCAACAATATATTGATCACTATAAATTCTTATTCCGAATTTTTCGTCATCGTAGTCAATATACTCCATTTGCCTACAAAGGCCATCAATGATTTGCATATAGTCGTAATCATCTTTGCTGTATGAAATAAAAATATTGATCTCTTTCATAGGCCTTTTGGATAAGTTAGGCACTAAATTAACATCAAACTTACAAAAAACAAAATAAGAGCTCAATTATATTTATATCATTGCACATTTAATTGCAATGACAACCAACATATCCTACCACTACCTCCAATTCCCCGGCCAAAAACCATCCTGCAAATGCTCCAAATTGGTCTCGCCATCTGGGCGCATGACAATGCTGATCACATCAAAACGGATTTCTCCTTCATGGCTAATTTTTTCACAAAAATAAGAAGCCGCAGCGGCCAGCATCTGTTGTTGCTGGCGAGAAACGAAGTATTCTGGTGGTCCAAAACGGGTAGAACTGCGGGTTTTGACCTCCACAAACACGATGGTTTCAGCGTCTTTGACGATCATGTCCACCTCGGCGCGGCTGTAACGCCAGTTTTGGGCCAATACTTGGCATCCTTTTTCCACAAAAAATTGGCGGGCCAGTTTTTCTCCTGTTTTGCCCAAATCGTTGCTTGCACTCATGACAATGAAGTTGAAAGGTTGAAAGGTTGAAATGTTGAAGGGTTGAAGAGCCAACCCAAACATCTTGTATGTCGCATGTCAAAAAATAAAGGACCTACCAACCCGCTGGGCATAAAAAAAGCCCCTCTCCAAAAATGCGGAGAGAGGCCATCCCAAAAACCGATTTAATGCTTTTTGTGCGTTTAAAAAAAACACACTGTTTCTTTGAGGAACATATCCTATGCCTTATTAACGCCTGGATTCAAAAACTGGACGGACAAGAAGGCAATTTTAACATTTCCATCAATCGGTTGGTAGAAACCTTGCTGTCATAGATTCTTCTCAACATTGGCAGAAGGAAGGGATTTTGCCAATATTTAAGCCAAAAGAATCAAGGGTGAGCGAGCAAAAAAATAATATACAAATGTAGGGAGATTTGACGAAAAAAGCAATACCTAAAACCAGGTATTCCCCTGGGGATGAAAGAAATAAGCCATCCCCAGGGGAAAAACTTTTAGTATTTGAGCTAAAATAAACTGGACGTGTTTGCTTTTGAGGTTTAGCAAAAAAAGAACACAACTCCTTTAATCCAGTTGTTTTTCTTTTTTCACTAAACCTAAATCCGTCCACCTTATTTTTTTACGCTCCCCTAACGGCGCCCAAATTTGCTCTTGCGGTTTTCAGCACCTTTGAAACCCAAGATCAAGCTGATCTCGTGCGAGCCTGCTGAGTATTGCTGCAAGTCTTGCATAGAAAGGTCAAAAGTGTAAAAAAACTTGATTTTATCGGTCAGTTCAGTACCTGCCAATACCCCAATGGTCTTCAATGAGCGGTATGACAGGCCAGCGATCAGCTTGTCATCCAACAAACCCGCCTTGAGGTTTACATCCACATTGAAGGGAGAATCCATTACCGAGCGCACCATTACCGAGGGCTCCAAAGAAAACTTGTTTTCGGAAAGTTCAAATTTGTGCCCTGCCATCAACACATAGTGCTGAAACAAGCCACCACCACTGTTGTTGGGGTCGCCAATGTTGCGCAAGCGTTCGGCGATGAGATTGGTAAGGCTCAAACCGATGTAGGTATTTTCGTAAAAACGGATGTATCCTGCCAGAGAGGCGTCGAATAATTGCTGCCCGTTTACCGCATTTTCGATGATGTCATCACCTTGTTCGTAGTAAGCGCCGTTCAAAACACCATTGTTCACCGAAAACTGCGTAATATCAGTTGAAAAACCAATCGACAACTTTACGTTTTCCTGCAATTTGAATCGGAAACCTGCATTCAATCGTGCACGAACACTGCTGATTTGGGCAGCACTTTCGCCCATTACAGCCATACCAAACCCAAAAGTCTTGCCCAGTGGGCCATGATACTGCACCCCAAAGTTTTTGGGGGCATCTGGAAAGCCCAACCACTGGCCGCGAGCGTTCAGTTGGATGGTGTGTACTTCATCGAAGCCTGCGGCAGCTGGATTCACCAGAATCGGAGCCACATTGTACTGATTGTAGATGGCTTCTTGCTGAGCAAAAACCATCGTGCCTAAGAAGGCCAAGAATGCGGTGAGTAGTACTTTTTTCATCGAAAATCGGTTCATGGATTATGTGGGAAAAGTCCGCTGATCCAAGTGAGATAACTGAATCAGCGGACCATTGATTTTATTCTCCACGCAAGAGGGTAATTGAACCTTCCACGCGTACATCTTTGTTTTCGCGGTCTTTGTACTCCAAAATGTAGTAGTAAGGACCTTCAGGCAGGGGCTCCCCACTTTGAGTGGTTCCTTTCCAATCGTTGTTGTAGTTCTGCGTTTGGAACACCAATTGACCTGCGCGGTTATAGATCGAAATACGGTTGCCTGGAAATTCCTGGATACAGTTGATCAGGAAGGTTTCGTTCGATCCATCCCCATCCGGTGAAATCACTGTACGGGTTTCCACACAAGGCAGGCGACGGTCCAAAATACGGTTCATGACAATTTCAGGAGTCGATTTGCAGCCATTGGCATCCACTACCTGGATGAAATACTCACCTGGGCAGAGGTTTCTAACAATAGAGTCTGCACTAGTCACTGGCGCATTCCAGCGGTAAGTGTATGGGCGAGCTCCACCTTTCACTTCAGCCATAGCTTGGCCATTGCATCCTTCTGTCGCATTGATCACCCTCAAATTAACCTGTATGGGTTGAGGGTCTTTGATCTCAAATGACCTTACAGCTGTACAGTTGTTGCGGTCCGTAACGGTAACAGTGTAGGTGCCTTTTTGCAGGCCACCATTTCTTTGAGTAGTGCGTTGGTTGCTCCAGGCATAGGTAAACCGGCCGCCTACACCACCCTCAGCATCTACAAAAATTTCACCTGTGCGGCCACCGATGCAAGAAGCATTGTCGATGGTTGCATCAATTTCAATAACAGGAGGTGCTTTGAGTTCCAATTCCTGGCTCACCGCACAACCTGCCCCATCGGTAATTCGGGCAATGTACTTGCCTGCTGGTGCACGGTTCAGGTCTTGGGCAGCAATGATCAATCTGTCGCCCTGCAACCACTCGTAAATTGGAGCACCTTCTCCAGCGCCAGAGGCAGTCATCCGGGCAGTGCCGTCGCTGGCAGTAGCACAGCTTACCGCAAAACCATTGTAGTTGGAGGTTACCAGAATATTGGCCTGTAATTTCGAGCTTACACCTACAGTAAATTGTTTTTCCAAAATATTTCCACTGGCTTCGCGTACCACACAGCGGTAAACTCCAGCTTTCACGTTACCCAGGTCTTCGGTTTTGCTCACAGTATCGCCACGTGCACTCAACCAGGCAATGCGGAAAGGAGCCTGACCACCGCCGATATTGAGGTCAACACCGCCATTGCTGTCATCAGGGCATTTGGCGTTGCTAATATTGGCCCGTAGGGCGAAAGTGTTGACTTTGATGGCATCGAAAGTTTTGCGACAACCGTTGGCATCTACCACTGTTGGGATGAAATCACCTTCGCACAAACTCACCAATTGGAAACCTGTAATGGTCGAGTTCCAGGCGATCGAATAGCCTGGAGTGCCCCCAGAGATGGCCAGTGCAACACTGCCTGAACAGCCATTTTCCTCGGTATCATGACGAACCGACAAGCTACTTATACTCAAGGCAGCAGGCTGACGGACCGTAACCGTACCATCAATCACCGAGCCACGTGAATCAGTCACTTTGTAGGCGATGTTCCCACCTGGCAAATTGGTTCTTTCCAAAACATTACCCGTAGGTACTTGCTCCTCCGTTCCACTGTTAATGCTGATGCGGTATGGAGCCACACCACCACTCACCTGGAAACGTGCAGCACCGGTGTTTTCACCTGGGCATTTGGCATCGGTTGAAGTAGCTCCAACGGCCAATGGTGCAGTAACTACTTCAATTTTGTAACAGGCATTGGTTGTACAGCCAGCCTGGTCGGTTACTGTCACACAGTAGTCTCCTGCCGCGAGGTTATTGATGGTAGAAGTAGTTGCACTATTTCCCCAACGGAAAGTATAAGGGCCTTTGCCGCCGCTTGGGGTTACTATTACTGCGCCATTTGTGCCCCCTTGTGCTGACAACGGAGTCACATTTGGGGTCAGGGTCAAAGCATTCAATTCTGGAATGACTACATTACCCGATACCGTATTGTTGCGGCTATCAGTCACTGTTACGGCATAACTGCCTCCACGAACTGTACTCAGGGTTTGCCCTGTAAAATTGTTGGCACTCCAGCGATAAGTGTAAGGGCCCGCGCCACCCGTTACCACCACTTGGGCTGATCCAGTAGCCTGGTCTTTACAAGCGTCAGTGATTACGAAGTTACCTAAACGCAAGCGCTGTGTAACGGTGATACATTGGGTTGCGATACATCCCCCTGTTTCAGTAACGGTTACACAATATTCACCAGCAGCACTAAGTCCACTGATGTCTTCTACGTTAGCAGTATAATTATTGGGCCCAGTCCAGCGATAGGTATATGGCGCTGCACCACCTGCAATGGCAATATTGATGGCACCATCATTGCCCGCGTCAATGTTGACCGGATCGGTGGTGGTGATCCGAACGCTGGGCTCAATGATTACAGTAGCGTTGCCAGTAGCTGTACAGCCCCTAGAATCGGTTACGGTATAGGCATAGCTGCCAGGACCAATGTTGTTGATTTGAGCGGTAGTTTGACCACCTACCCAACGGAAAGTATAAGGCCCTGAGCCGCCCGCAGGTGACAAAGTAGCACCACCGCTCGCAGAGCCATCACAACGGGTATTTTGTGAAGCTACTGATGCCGAAACCCCAGAAGTGGGAGCGGTTACAGTCGTTGGATTGGAAACAGCGCGACACCCATTGGCATCCGTGACGGTAACGGTATAAGTGCCGGTAGGCACATTGGTCGGATTACTAACCGCTGCCAAGCCGCCGTTCCAGGCGTAAGCCAATGTACCTGAACCACCACTTGCCGTAACGTTGATTGCACCATTGGTGCCATTGAAACAGGTAATGTCAGTTTTGACAACATTGCTAATTGCTACTGCACTTGCTGGTTGAGTGACATTGAAAGAGGCACTCGCCGTAAGGTTATTACCCGTGTCTGTTACGGTGACCCCATAAGTACCTGCGGCCAGGTTGCTGAGGTCTTGGGTAGTAGCATTGTTGCTCCAACGGTAGGTATAATTTCCACTGCCCCCGCGTACATCAATATTAATGGCTCCACGGGTCTCACCAAAACAAGGTACATTGGTGATTACTGCTGGCGAAACAATAGAGGGCGCATTGGGGTTGGAAATTGTGATCGAACCATCCTTGAGGGTTACTGGAATGGTTTTGTCATCTACATCATACACTTCATTGGTTCTTTGACGATTAAACCGCACCTGAGAGGTACCATTGCCGCCTAAAACGTTGAAACAAACCTGGAACAAAACCGCATTGTCGGTCAAGCTTACGCCGCGTACCTGGTCGTCAATCCAAGAAATAACGAGTACACCAGTCGTGTTGTTGAAATTAAACGATCCTGATGACAAACCACGTCCAGCTAAAGTGGTATTCAAGTTAGCGATGCCGCCAGTTGGTTTGATGATCATGAAAGCAGGATCATATCTGATTTCAAACTGAAAACCGTTCACCCGGTTGAAATTCGTAACCGATACATCCAAGCAAGTCTCCTGGTTTTGTTGTCCATTTTTGTCGGCAATACTAACGGTCAAGCCCCCCGTATTTACAGCTTGAACTGTCACTGTACCAGGGCCGCGCACCACGTTGGCCAATTGGTTGTTCGAGCGCGTAACTGTAAGACCAGCAGCGCCAAAAATAACCTGCGAAGAACCGGCTTTGATTGCGGTAAAGCATACTTCAAAAATGGTAGCGCCATTCGCAACGCTGATGCCATTGGGGTCAGTTGTTGACCAGTTCATGGCCACATTGCCTGGCAAAACACTACCAGTACCTGGAGCGGTAAAGTTGGTGACACTTAGGCCGCTCAAGCCAAAGTTACGGACCTCCTTGAAGGTAAGTGCAGTCGCATCAAAGGTAATATTACCTACCACCGATTTAATGGCGTTAAAGTCGGCAACACTCACTTTTACACAAACGTCTTGGTTCAACTGAGTAGATTCACTGCTGATGTTCAATTTCACGTCAGCAGGTCCTGTTACCGTCCCAATCGTGATGGTACCTGGCTGCCCAGTAACAGATACACTCTTGTCGCCCGTGTCAATGGCTTCAGTATTGGAAAAGGTAAGATTGGATGAAGCATTGGCTACTTTGGTACGAAAACAAAGTTGGGCAATGGTAGTATTATTGGCCACCGTTTTGCCTTGCCCCGTTTCATCGTTCCAAGAAACGGTGAAAAAACCATTGGAACCAGAGATGACGGGCACTCCAATCGATGAAGCAGTCAAGCTGGCCAAATTGAAGTTGCGGCCATCTATAAAGGTAAGTTGGTCTGCGTTGTAATTGACACGGTACTGGAATCCATTTAAGCCTGTAAAGCCCGATACGGCGACCAAATTCACACAAACCTCTTGGTTGGAGCCGGTTGCAGTACCATCGGTCAAGTCAAAGATTACACCAGTAGTAGTGCCACCTCCGCCCTGGCCATTGCCAATGGTGATGGAGCCTGCATTACCCGTTAAGGGCACTGTTTGGCTGCTTGTGTTGATGCCTTCCGTGTTGGTAAAAGTGACATTGGCCGTACCATTTGCCGTTTTGGTGCGGAAACACACCTGGGCGATGTTCGTGTTGTTGTTCACATTTACGCCTTGCTGCGTAGGATCATCCCACGACACTGGAAGTGCCGAATTGGTGCCATTCACAATGGGTATCCCAAAGGAGTTTGCAGTTAAGCCCGTAAGGTTATAGTTTTTAGTGGACACATAGTCCAACAAAGTATTGTCAAAATTAATCCGATAGCCAAAGCCTACCAGATTGGCAAAACCTGACACGACATTCAAGTTCAAGCATACTTCTTGGTTGGTTCCGGTAGCTGTACCGGTACTCAAGGAGAAAGTCAGTGGACCAGTAGGGCCACCTCCCCCACTTTGTTGTACTGTAATTTGCCCCTGGGTACCGCTGAAGTTCATATTGCCATTGGTGTTGGTCCGCAAGGTAGGTGTGCCCGGGAACGTGATCGCGGAAACGATGCCTGCTGATTTGCCCGTAAAGCACAGGTCAAACAAAGCAGTATTATTCGCAACCGTTGTGCCAGTGGAGGCCGTGGGGCTGGTCCAGGAGTTGATGCGGATGGTGCCTGCCGGGTTAGAGCCACCTGGCAAAGTAAAGTTACCTTGTGCCAAACCAGCCAAGGTGATATTTCTTACCGCTACAAAATCCAATTGGGTGGAATTGTAACTCATGGTCAGGGTCTGGATCGAACCTACGTTGGTAAACCCTGAAACCGCAGTAACTTTTACGCAAACCTCCTGACCAGGGGCGGCAATGGTGGCATCGGTGATGTCCAAGGTCAAGGTCGGAGTTGGAGCCCCCTGGATGGTAATCACCCCAGAGGTACCTGTGAATGACATATCTTTGTTGTCCTTGTCCTTGATTACCGCTCCAGCATTCTGCGTAACTGTAGAGGTGGTTCCACCCGTTTTGCCTTGGAAGCAAACATCAACCAGTGCGGCATTATTCGCTACAGTGTTGCCTGTGGTTGGAGTAGAACTGGTCCAGTTCATCGTAATCGTCCCTGCGGGATTCGCTCCTCCTGGTACTGTAAAGTTAGCCGCAGTCAAGCCAGCTAAGTTGAAATTCTTTACAGCTGAAAAATCCAGCTGGGTAGCATTGTAATTGATGCTCAACTGGATGCTACGCACGGCGGTGAAACCCGACACTGCATTGAGTTTGATACAAGCTTCTTGCCCAGGTCCCGCAACTGTGACGTCGCTCAGGTCAAGGTTAATCGCAGCTCCGCCCCCGGCACCGATGGTTACCACGGTAGGGGTATTGTTGGGATCGGGACTAACAGGTTGGGTGTTATTGTTGAGAATTTCGGTGTAAACAACCCGAATATTCGTATTGGCGTCAATATTGGCAGCGGTGAAACACAGGCGAAACAAGACTGTGCCATCTGGTGCGGTAATCCCAGTTGGCGAAATATTTTGGTCATACCAAGATACTTTGACAACGCCTTTGGGAGCTGCCCCTTGGCCTGGCGTAGAAATGATCCCTGCCACAAAGCCAGGAACTGCACCCGTTACCTGGTCCACAGTTTTGTACGTCAAGCGAGTCGTATCGTACAGGATTGAGAATTCAACCCCTTGCAAGGCTTGCCAGCCATTTGCTTTCACCAAAACGCAAACTTCGCCTTGCTTGGCAACCGTTGCGTTGTCCATAAATATCCTCAAGCCCATCAATGCAGCATCAGTAGGCTCGATTTCCAATGGTAATTTTTCCGAGGCAGGAGTGCCCGTAGCAAAAAGCGGAGCAGTAAATGCAAGTGCCAACATTGGCAAAAGCAATAGCCCGCGAGTCAGGCGTGTAAAAATCGGTTTCATTGTATATCGGATTTGGGATAAAGTGAAAGAAAGAGGCTATCTCGCCATGTAGATTACTTGTTGCATGGAGAAGGAAGTACCTTGGCTAAGTCGCACAAAATACGTTCCGCTGGAAGGAAAGACTGATTGCGGCAAGATGAGCTGTTGTTTACCCGTTGAGAAGCGTTTCTGCTCGCGGTGGACTACCTTGCCAAATAAATCAACTACCTCAATGCCGACGTTTTCAGCATTGCGCAGATTGAACTCAATGGTGGTTTCTTCGCTGAACGGGTTAGGATAAGCTTTATTGATTCGAATATTTTCGGGCTGATTTGAAAACACAGAACTAGTTCCGGTAGATTTAACCAGAATTGATCCATTCTGAAACACCAACTTCACCTCGTTGCTATTGGCATCAATGGCTTCTGGTATCAAAACGGGAAAAGGCAAGGTATCGAATACGATGTTGGTCTTTGAATTGGGTTTGCCAATGACTTTGAAGTGGATAGAAAAAAGAGTAGTGTTTTCCTTAAGGCTAACACCTACAATGCCTTCTTGCCACAAAAAACGCAATTGGCCTTTGGATGCTTGTGCTGCACCAAAGTTATCTTCTCGCTTCAAGCGAATGCCAAAATTGCTGACTGAATCAAATTTCAAGACCGTGCTGTCCCATTTGATGCCCAATGAAGTGCTGATCAAATTGGTGAAACCCTTGACTTTGACATTGGCAACGTATGTCTTGGTCCCAAAATTGACGGTGTCCTTAGTAAAGGAAAAAGTGGTAGTGCCTTGTTGGGCCTGGAGTGGAGCATAACAGGCCATAAACAATACCCAACAGATGAGTACCTGTATCATTTTTTTCATATCATGGGATTAAAAACAAATTTCCAATTCGAAACTAAACCAAAAGACTGTGCCAAGTTAGGCAAAATTGGCGAAGCGGTAAATACTGTTTTCACGAAACAATACTTACTTGGCCCGAAGGTACTAACTTTTTCAATAAGTAGCAGAAAAATGTAGGAATAAATAAGCAAATGACCGGGAAATAACACGACCGCGTCTGCGGTAAGTCAATACTATTCGATTGATGCTTGGCTTTTAATCTTGTTTGAACAGTGTATGTACATGCTACAAACAGAAAATGGCTCCCCTTGTGAGGGAGCCATTTCCATTTTTATGATGCTTCAGGTGAAAACCCCCATTGGGATTATTCCACGATGATCATCTTCTTGGTAGCGGTGAAGTCATCAGCTTCCAGGGTGT
>JAAFJY010000045.1 GCA_013299105.1 Chitinophagales bacterium
CCCCCGCCGATGCCTTGACTTCTATACGTAGGAGAGTAGTCCAAAAATGATGGGGACTGCGACTCAATGGTCTCGGGAGACTTCACCGCTGTGGCAATGTAGGAGAGTAGTCCAAAAATGATGGGGACTGCGACTTGTTGATTAAGACTTTTACATCCTTGCTTATGGTAGGAGAGTAGTCCAAAAATGATGGGGACTGCGACGGGATGCTTGGCAGCTTTTGTATCTGCGGCAGTGTAGGAGAGTAGTCCAAAAATGATGGGGACTGCGACCGCTTGACCAAGTGGCATACCGTAATGGAATATGGTAGGAGAGTAGTCCAAAAATGATGGGGACTGCGACTAATCTTTATTAGAAATTCACTGATTTTATCTGGTAGGAGAGTAGTCCAAAAATGATGGGGACTGCGACCAATCTTGGAATTCCAACCTGGTTCTTTTTTTGCGTAGGAGAGTAGTCCAAAAATGATGGGGACTGCGACGCTTACACCTGGCATTCTGGACACGTGGTCCTGCGTAGGAGAGTAGTCCAAAAATGATGGGGACTGCGACGTTCAAGGTCGGTACAGTAACCTGGATTATTGCAGTAGGAGAGTAGTCCAAAAATGATGGGGACTGCGACCCAAGCGTATATCTTACCCACATATGATCAGGGTAGGAGAGTAGTCCAAAAATGATGGGGACTGCGACATTGTTTTAGGACAGAAAACAGTTCTGAATTCTGTAGGAGAGTAGTCCAAAAATGATGGGGACTGCGACAAGATGCAATGTCCGTCCGACGGACTGCGTGCAGTAGGAGAGTAGTCCAAAAATGATGGGGACTGCGACCGTAGGCCTCAGCTTTCGCTTCGGCTTTGGCAGGTAGGAGAGTAGTCCAAAAATGATGGGGACTGCGACGATCAATGTATGAAGACCCAGGCATTTCCCATCCGTAGGAGAGTAGTCCAAAAATGATGGGGACTGCGACGCTTGCAGTCCCTTGGTTAGCGAATGCGGTATGTAGGAGAGTAGTCCAAAAATGATGGAGACTGCGACCCTAAGTTTCCTTCAACCCCAACAAACGGATTGGTAGGAGAGTAGTCCAAAAATGATGGGGACTGCGACAATTAAGTTCTCCCCGTGCGGAATGTGAATTAAAGTAGGAGAGTAGTCCAAAAATGATGGGGACATACGCGACACAAAAAAAGCAGGCCAAGCGATGATGCCTGGCCTGCTTTTTCAATGCAATACTCGATGCTAATACTAGCGAGCTGACCGCTTAGGCTTGGATTGAGTCGGTCTGGGATCCAATTCCAGGCTCCTGGAAGCTTCATTGTTTTGGGCAATCCGCTTCCTCCGATACTGGGGCTCTGGCTTCTCCACACACCAACCAAAGCCAAAAGCCGCTGCTTTGCCTATTCCAATGCCTTCGGGAATGGCAAAATTGCAATTGAACTCCAAGTCAAAAGCCATGAAGAATTGGCCGTGGTAGGGCAACATTTCGGTATTGCGTACCTCTACGATTTCGACCTCCAGTTTCTCAGTGCCTTTCCAGCCCAAGCCCCAGAAAGCGCTCAACAGGTGGTTGCGCAGCAGGGTTTCGAGCATTTCGAGCTTTTTGCGGGCGCTCACCAGATTTTGGTACTGCTCGTAGTTTTCCTGGTTGAGGGCCAGGTATTTGTGTACCAGGTAGCGCTCAGGTTTTTCCAGTACTTGCAAAAGATGGCTTTGGGTAATCGGCTGGTTTTGGATGATCAATTGTTGCTCATGACCCCGCCAATTTATTTTCCAGGAGCCCATCAACAATGATTTTTGCAGGGCTTGAATGCCTTCATTTGCTGCAAATATGGCGGCTTTGCCATCCACTACCCGGTACTGAGCCAAGGGATAGCGGTAGTACAGGCCTTCTCCGTCATCCTCGTCATCGGGTTTGTGGTTGTGGAGTAGGTCATTGCCTAAGCCCGCCATTTCTACGAATGCACCACGCCATTTTGAAATCTGACGGGTGTACAAAGGCAGGTTAAAACTGACCAGTAGGGTATCTATTTTGTGGGTTGACATTTGAGTTGTTTTGTGCAAATACTGGCCATTACAGGTTGCTTTGAACGTCCAGGTATTTACTTTTCTTAAAAGAGGGTGTGTTTCTCAAGATTTGGGCGGAGTAATCCCTACATATTTAATGCTGCCATCTTCGTTGACGGCTCTTACCCAAACTTGGATACTTCGCTTCTGAGAAAGATCATTCAGTAAGTTTTTGGCTACCTGCACGGGGCCAATGGTGCTCCTATTTCCATCAACCCGTAACTCAAGCTTATTATCTGCCCAGTTCACCCTAGCCACGTAGGCTTCTACTTCCTCACCCACTTCAAAACTGCTTTTATTGACTTGTTTGTGAGAAATAGCACTTACGTTTTGAATGGCCTCCGGAGCTTGTCCTGGAATTTGAAACTGGCCATAGCCCACATTGGTTTTTGCACCCATGCCCAATTCGAGTAGCAGGTTCTTGAATAACTCAGCCATTTGGGCTTTGGAAAGCATCAACTCACCATTGAAATAGTAGTCTTGCAGGATGAAATGAAACTTGAAAATCACCCCCGGTAAAACTTTTAAAAATCCCACTGGGACCGGATTGACAAATTCATCGGGCAAGCCCTTTTTCTTGGGATCGTTGTTTTTGTGGGGGGTGATGAAGTCGTCACCCAGGTACGTATGCGCAGGCATTCCAGGCATTCTGACGTGTGAAGTACTAGAAATCAAAGCATCAAAAAACACCACTCGGCCCGACATTGGGATGGGTTTTTGATCTTCCTTTAGCTCATAAGCACCGAAAACCTCGTTCTCAAAATGTTCTAAGGCTTGTTCCCATTTGTCATTGGCAGCAACCTCTTTTAGATGGTACAGGATGTAGTCTTGCTGCAATTTTGCCTGGGCAATTAACAATTCCTTTTTTCCATCTTTATTATCCTTCACCTTTTTAGCTTCGTGCAAAAGACCTTGTGGAAACGCACTGCGCAACACCCCTTTTACTGATGAGCCAGGTAGGTAAGGCAAACCAGTGGTGTAATCCAGCATAAATCCCAATTTTAGTTCACCTAAAACGCCAGATCCATGAGTAATCCCACTGCCAATGAGCAAGCCAGGATAGGTGGTTTGCAGTTCAAAACTACCTTCAGCTTCTGGAAAACCGTTGAGTTCTTCAGCGTCCTCTGGCGTTAAAACCGAGGCAAGCAGTAGCTCATTTTGCAATTTGAGCTCCCTTGCGTTTTCCTTGTCGTCACTTGCGCGGTCCCATTTGATGCCTTCGTAATAGGTCTTGTAGTAGCGCAAGCTGGTATTGTAGGTGCTCATTATTTGACAAGTTTATAGGTCCGAATGGCCAATTTGAAGGCCAAAGAAGCTTGCAACAACTGTTCCTTGAACTCATCTTTGGGAAAACCCTCTTGAATAGCTGAATGAAGCAGCAATTGCTTGTCATCTATCATGTGCTTGGCACTAAAACGGCTATCAGCGTGGGTGATGATGAATTTTAAGACCTTTAAAAAAGTCGGGCGATCAATGCTCGATTTATTGTCTTTGTCACAATAAACTGCCAGGGTGGGCAAGAGACCCATCTGCAACAAGCTTGAACCAAAGCCTGCTACCGCTCCTTGGTAACCTTCGGGTATTTTATCTTGGTAATTACCGACCAAATGGGTGTCAATGGCCTGTAAAGCCGCAGGGATGAGGTATTCAATTTTTTTGAGCATGGCTTTACATTTTTTGGATTTGACACAGACCATATCCCACAGTGGCGTTGGCACCAATTTGCAGCAAGTTGTTTTTCTCGCCCAAAAAAGTATTTACCCCATCATTGTCCTCATGGCGAGAAATGGAAAAATAAAAACGGCTTTCGCGAGGCACCACTTCTTCGTACCAGAGGTTTTCGCTAATGCCACTTACCAGGTAGTTTCTAGCAATAACTGGCAATGCAGTTGATAAGGCGCTCATGTCATCATCATGTAGCAAAGCCAATCTGTTGCCCACTTGATTGATAATGGAACTGATCGCGGTATTGTTGTGTTCCGTTTTACCCCAATCTTCTAGCCGCAGTTGATTTTGTTTTACCCCAAAATAGACTGGTATGCCTTTTTGTACATTGATTTGTGCCAATGATTTAATGGTGCTCAATCCTGCCCAATTGTAATCAAAAATCTCAAGGTCTTCAACCAAATTATTCAAGATACTTGGACAAGTAGCCAGGTAATAAAAATGTTGCGAGCTGCGTACAGGTAAGGCCAGTAGCTTGGCATCGAAGAAGTTGTTCTGTCCTTGTTGTGTTTTTCCCCCTTTGCGCTTGGGATCTGCACCGAAGATGGATAGAATTCCAGGATCTGGATTTTCAGTTTCCTTGCCTTCGGCTTTATTTTTCAGTTCCACTTGGTACTCCATTGCTTCTCGCATGGCCCCTTTGATGCCGCTGCCATGAATAGTAGGTAGGTTGGTGATGGGATCGCGTTGTACCATTTTGTCCACAACACTAAAATCGCCTTCGCCACTGCCTACGTGTAAATTGCTGATGGCACGGATGCTATAAAAGTCGATGGTTTTCATAGAATGAGGAATTGATTGTATCCAATGTTTTGAAATGAAAGATAGTCGAAAAGGGCCTTGATGTCCTTTTCAATAGCGGGGTCGGAAGCATCGAAATAAATCACACTACCACGATCCAATAGCTGAAATAATTTACTCTCTGTGGTCTGCTTAAAACTGGGGCTTCCATTGTTTCCAGAGGTGTTTCGCTCCAACTTTTGATAGTCCTGTGTATCCTTGACCTTGGTTTGTAAAAACCGGAAAGTCAGGGTCTGTGAAACAATCAGCTGGGATTTTGTCCTCAGTGCTGTCATGTCAACAAAGGCAGGACTGAGACAAACCAGGCGTTTGCTTTTCACATTGGCTGCAATTTGTGTATGCAGGTATTCCACTTGTGGTTGTGGGAAATCAGTACCAGCAATGTCCTCCACTTTCATTTGAAAAGAAGAACGCTCACCCCCAAACTCAACAATGGTGTTTTGGAACTGGATTTTTTGCGTACCGTCCAATTCAACATAAAAACAGAAGCCCCTGGCAGTGTCTTGTTTAGAGTTAAAGCATAGAAAATTCTGGTAAAAATACCCTTGCTCGTCGTCTTGGTCTTGAACCTCGCCTGCCCAAGGGCGAGCGGCCTTGGTAATGCCCACTTGTTCCTGCGAACGAAAAACATCGTAGAGTGGCTGGTTTTTACCCGATCCTGGTTTTTGAACTTGTTGGAAAAGGCCAGCTTTTTCACTGTAATTTCTTAACAAGAAAGGTCCATTCTCGTCTCCGGCACTTTGAAAAACCATCGCTTTATTATCAATCAGTAAATCGTCCAAAGGGGAGACAGGTACCATTGCGCTACTTGACGATTCCAAGTAAATTGGACTGATGCGCTTGATCACGCCATACGTACCGACATGTTGGGTTTGAAACCCGTGCTTTCCGATTAAATTTTCTGCTTTGGCGTAGTCTGCGCTGTCAATCCGAGCAGTATTGTCTTTCAAAAGCCCATTTTGTAGGAGCAATTGGTTGCGGACCAATCCCAGCACCCCAGTTTGTTGGGGAAAGGGATTGGAACGAAGCAGATAAGTAGCTCGGCGTTCAAAACCCGCATTTTGCCCTCCCTCGTTGAAACTTGACTCACCGCCGAAGAAAAACTTACCCAGCGGCCTGAGTGAGACTTTTTTGATCATCTGCTTTGTTGTTTTTAGGTGAATTGGTCATGAAATCAAGCAATCGGAGGTTGGTGTAAGCCAAGTCGAGCCAGGATTGTTGCTCGCCTAATGCAGACAAATCACGCCCCGGAGTGGTGAAAATTGGTTTGCGTGAACCCTTGCTACCAGAGTTCACCCCCAATTCTTCGGCTGCGGCCAAGAGTAAATTGCCAACTTCTCTTTTTTGATCTTCAAAATCTGGATGCTTTTTCCATTCCGCAAAATAATGATCAAGGGTAGCCATTAAGCGCTCCTTGAATTTGACCTTGAAGTTTACAGGATTGGCTTCCTGTACACTTTTTGCCAGCTCCAGCAGCAGTCTTTCCAGGGTGTTGAGCTTGTAGATCAATGAACTGACCAAACCCTCCCGGCCACTTGGATTGGAAGCCTCGAATACGGTTTGTGCTTTGATCAATTGATCGAGATAGCTTTTTGAGAAAACCGCTGCAAAAGCATTCCCACTATGCTTGGTGAACTGAAAGCTCACGGCATTTTTCTTGGTATTATTCGATTTGTACTCTTTGGCCCGTTTTAGAATACCATAGGCATCGCCAATGGCTTCGAAGAGTGGGAATTTGTAATAAACCACATTGACTCCAAAAGACAATGTCGCCGTATTTAAAGCAGGAAAGGCTTTGAATGCAGCATCCAAGGCCCGAATCAACTCCCAAACTGAGCCTTTTTTGCTGCGCAAGGGGGTAAGAAAGAGTAAGTCATCTCCTCCAATATAAATAGGCTTACCGCCATAATCATTAATGATGCCTGCCGCTTTAGCTCCGAATTCAGCCAATTTTTCTGAGAATGCCTGGTAGTCTGATACGTTGTTGAGTTTTTTGATCAATTCGCCAATCCCATCTCCATCGGCTTGTACGATACAAAAGTACTTGTGTCGTGGTTTGAAACTTCTCCTCAACACATCGTGGGCTGCAATCTCCTGATAGAATACCTCGTTATTTTCTTCGATTTCATTGTATTTTTCTTTTCGTAAAGCTGATAACTCCGCAGAGTGTTGCTCAAACAATTCGTAGGTAGCAACATCCATTGTGCTAGGGAAAAAGGCCCATTTTAAAATATGTTGATAATTGCCTTTCCCCATTTTGAGCCGATTACTCAAAGGAATGTCAAAGATGTACTTGTACACTTCCTCCAAGTAGTCTTCAGATCCGCTTGATATTTGGAATATACAAGTATCTTCCAATTCCATGCTTTCCAGGTAGGGGCTCAAGTCCAAGCTCAATTTGCCATTGCTGATAGCGGCCAAGGGAAGAATCACGTAGCGAATGCGGAGGAAAGCTTTCCAAAATTTCAAGGCATCATTGGTGTTGATATTGGCACTAGGTTTCGTACAATCACCGATTAGCTTCGTGATCGCAGATTCTATAGCTTGATCTACGGCTTTTTGGTCAAGGCTCCCTGCACGCATGAACAAGCGATCGGGGAAAATGCCAGCTCCAAACAGTGCTTGTTGCAGGACTGAACTGGGAACCTTGGGAATCAAGATATTGGTCCCATTTGGATCCAATTCCTGCATGATCAATTGCATCAAATGCGAGAGCAGATAACTACTGGCCCATAGCTCACGGGTTTTGCGGGCCTGGAGCAGGGTTTTCACCACCGGGCCAATGGTCAATGCCAGGTATTTTTCTTTTTGATCTTGGGTATTCATGTTCGGTTCTTTTGAATGTCCGTGTAAATAGCTAGCAACGTGTCGGCGATTTCTTGCTGTCGTCGGTCGTTTGCGCTGTATTGCATTGCTGCCTTGGCATTGGCAACCGTCAGGTGATTATGGATGAACCCTTGTAGGTCAAAGCCTTTCCACATGCCATATTTACCGATGGAAGAGTCATTGACCTTAATGTCAAAACTCGTCTTGAAGTACTCTTCAGGAATGGGTTCTCCCCAGAAGTAAATTCGAAACTTGCCATTGTTTAGTTTCATGGGCTTGAAAACCAGAGGCGAGGCAAAGCGGTCGATTTTGCCATAGCTGTCCTCTTTGGTGATGCTGGCTCCGTTTCTGCCACCTGGGTAGCCTTTCCAGGTCTGTTCGCTGGAAAGGCCGAGCAAGTCACGCAC
This sequence comes from Chitinophagales bacterium, assembly GCA_013299105.1. GTDB lineage: Bacteria > Bacteroidota > Bacteroidia > Chitinophagales > Saprospiraceae > Haliscomenobacter. Next base: position 7,820 of record JAAFJY010000045.1, read on the forward strand.
AATGAACTCCTGGTTGCCATCATCCCACAGTGGCCATTCAGGTTGAGCCTTCGAACTTATTTTATGGGCATGATTGGCTTGCTGGCTTTTTAAAGAAGAGCCCAAGCGCTTTTCCTTGATGATTTTCTTTTCCCATTTGATACCTTGTTGCTTGGCATAGCTAAAAATCAAAGGCTTCATATAAAACTCTCTGACAAAGCCCTTTTCTCCTTTTGCGCCATTGATACCCCCGCGAACACTTTTGTAAAAAAGTTCTATTTTTTGGAAGGCAGTTTTCCAGTTTTCAGTCGCAATATCAAACCAACGGGCATTTTTTGGCAGAGTGGAATCGCCCTCAATGCTAAAACTGCCAAAGCCCTTGCCACTCCGCATGCCAAAATTGTGCTGGGCAAAAAACGCTCCCAAATAGGCTATAATTTTTTTAAGCAACTCAGTGTCCAAGCATTGAATACGCAGGGTGATGTTGCTATGACTGACCAAGCCCCGTTCTACATAATCGTCACCCATGTTGGCAAAAAACAGGGGTATTTCCCGGTCGCCTTTTTGGATGGTTTCGATCTTGGGGTTCTGGGCAAGAATCGACATTTTATAGTTGAGTGCTAGGTGCTTTTCATCACCTTGTCCCAGCCCTACTAGCCAGCTTTTGTGTTGTTCCAGGAAGAATTTTTTGATTTCCTCTGGACTAGTCTTTTTGCTGATTTCCCGCATCAGGAAGCGGTCCAGTTTAGGTTTCAATTCGGTAGCCCGCAAGCTGGCACCTGCTTGCGTATGCTGGAATTGGATGATTGGGGTGTGCTGTATCAATCGCACGGTATGGGTAAATGACATTTTATTGGTGTTTGCAATCGGTTAGAAAATTGGACATTTTTCACGATGAAGGCTACTGTTTCGCCACTTTTTTGAACAAATGTGGTGAATTTTTTTGTAATTCTTTTCGGATTTGCTTGTTCAAGCCTTTTGTTTTGTAAAGAGATTTTGTAGCACTCAGTTGCTCAAGGGTTATATTTTTTGCTTCCTTAAAATCTGCACCTGATAAATCTGCACCTGATAAATCTGCACCTGATAAATCTGCACCTGATAAATCTGCACCTGATAAATTTGACCGCCTTAAGTCTGCATTTCTTAATATAGCATCTGTGAAATTTGAGTTTACTAAAATAGCTTCAGTTAGATTTGAGTTTGATAGATCAGCTTGATTTAATTTGGCATTTGAAAGGTCTGTATTAATCAGTATGGCTTGGATTAAAGTAGCATTATATAACTCTACCCTTAACATTATTGCATTACTAAGATTTGTTCTAAACAATATTGTATCGTGCATTTTTGAATCATTCATTAAAGCACTATCTAGGTTCGCCTCACTTAGATTTGCTTCAAATAATTTGGCACCTACGAAGTTTGTAAAAGAAAGTTGGGCCCTAGTGAAATTTACATTTATTAAAGTGGAATCTATAAATGAAGACATTTTTAAATAAGAGTTACAAAGATTAATATTACTCAAATCAGAACCCTCAATTCTGATATTCACTGCATCATTTGTTAAATTGTTATTGTCATCTATATTGCTACTACTCTGCACTAGCAAGGTTAAGAGTTGAAAAAAGGAAGTGCGATTTAATTCTATGTATGAATTATGATTTTTAGTTACATTGCTTATTATGGTCCAGTAAGAGTAGAATATATTTACCATTACATTTATTGGAGGTGTGTTGTTGAATTTTTGATTTTCCCCAATAAAATTTTTATTTAAAAAATCTTCAAAGAAAAGTGTTAACTTTGAAGTATCGAATTCATGTATGTTTTTTGACTGCTTTTCTTTCATAATGTCAAATATATACTTAATCATTTGTGCAGGGGCTCTTTTTTTTCCAAATAATAAATAGAATTCATCTAGATCATGATCGGAATTTCTTCTATTGTTTTCTTGTATGCAAAGGATTTCATTAATTATGTGTTCAGCGCAAAAATATAAACACATATATTCGTGTAAAAATTCAATCCCAAAATTATACTCTATATCTTTTTTATTTCCGGAGTTATCTTGGCTAGATTTTTCGTAATCTTTCATGAAAAAGGCAATTAGCAATTTCCTTACACCACCAATATCTCCAAGACTACCTGATCTTAATGCCACAACATTTTTTAAATCTTCTAGGTCTGTTCTATTGATGTAGCCTTTGGAACCAAAAAAAATGTTATGTGCTATTTCTTGGAGTGCTTTTCTTAATTTATATGCATCAATGGAAGCTAGTGCAGGAAGGTTTTTTTCATCTTTTGGAGCCCAATTTCTTATGATGATGCTTTCAATGACTTGATTGTATAGAGAAGTAAGGCTATCTATTTTGTTAGCTCTGATTGTGTTTTCAACAATCATTTTGAGTAGAATAGGCTGAGTTAGCATTTCTTTTAATTCCTGAAATTTGTTATTCGTATGGAACGATTCAATATCATCTGTTGAGAATTCACACTCTTTATTGAACTTCTTATATTTTTTCAGCCATTTGATTTGTTGGTTTTTATCGAACTCTGATATTTGCAAAATAATTATGTCCCTTTTGCTTTTTAAGGAGTCTAAATTAATAAAACCAAATCTCGATGTAATTACAATAGTTAATTGAGGGTTATCTTGTGACAATCCATGAAGTTTGTTTATGAGTGTGTCAATATATCTATAGCCAGGATCATTGTTTATGGATATTTCGTCTAAGCCATCAAGAATCCATATCCCCCTATCTAATTTTTCATTATTTAATAGTTCTCTGGATTGAGCAATAATTTCATTCTCAATAGTTGACAAAGTTTGTTGAATAAGAACCTGTATATCTTCAATCTCTCTTAACTTGATCATATAAAAACGACGTTCAATATTCTGCTCAAAGAGTAATTTTAATTGTTTATATACAAATGATGTTTTACCTTGTCCAGGGTAGCCAAGTAACATAATCATATTTATTTCATCCTCTTTCCCATGTTTATCAAAGCCAAAATATGTTCTATTTGTTGATAATATATTGTTCACTCGTTCATGTAAACTCTGTTCAAATTTGTGAAAGCCACTTCTCCTATCTGGGGAAATTATGAATTTAGAGGAGCAGTTTTCATACATGTTTTCAATCATGTCCTTATCTGTAACCCGCACAGAAAAATAAGGATCGACATAAATATCACTAAGTCGAATTGAAGGGTTAGATGGTAAGGGTTCATCGTAATAACTACTCAACATGATCTCATAAGGGTGTCGAGTTTCTAAGTTGAGTATTTCTGGGAAACATTCAACTATATACTCAGCTTGAAGTGCATAATGATTGGGCTGTGAACCATCTTTATCTTCAGATTCAATATCTGAAAACATACCCATCACATAAGGCTCAGTTGGATGAAGTAAAGGCCCGCCACTAAACCCTCTTCGTAGTTCTTTTGTGTTATCTAGCTGAAAAAGTTTTTTTACTTTGGGTACTACTTTGTTCAAAATTTGGCATTTGTCTCCACCTGATTTGCCATTATGAAAATCAGTAGGAAACCCATAGCTTTGGAAATAATTAGTGTTTTCAAGATCTACCTTTAATAGTTTAAGTTTTTGATGATTTTTGTTGATAAAATCTTCTTCGATCAATTGTATCAGTGCAATGTCTGCCTCTAAGTTTTTATAAGTAACTTTTTTATAGATTGGATTATTTAAATCAAATCTCTCATGCGATTCATAGAAAGAAATGATCACATCACTTTGGTACTTGATGGAATGCTCTACAACATGGTAACATGTCAGTACATAAGTATTTCCATCTTTACCATCAACAATGAAGCCAGTCCCAGTGGAAGCTTCTGACTGCACTTTTACTATACAATTCTGCCTGTTGAAAGCCATGTTAAATTATTTCATGTAGTTATATAAGAAGAAGAACCTTGAAGGAAGAAGTTTAACTAGCATCGCTTTTTGGATTATCATTTGCGGTGTTCTTCTTATTCCATTTTAGGGTGATCTCAAAGTTACCTTCTGTAGATGTTTTAGCAATGAAAATTCCAGCTTCCATATTGAAAGTAAATCCGATTTTACATTCAACTTCGTCAGGCCGTTCAGGGATGTCTAAGATGGATGAAATGAGTTTTTGAGAAATATCTCTGACTTTTTTTAGTGCATAGTCAAAATTACCAATCATATCTTTACTTGTCATTGGAGCAAGTCCCCCCTGCTTTGTATCAATTGCCACATCTGCAACCTCGAAGTACAATACTCCCAAATCCTTGTCTTCAAAGGCAATCATTTTAGTGCCTGGTTTTTCATTGTTGTTAGTTGGCATGGTTTTGAATTTTATCAGTTGGAAAATTAGTTGTTTGCCTCGGTTATCGAAATACTCTAATGAACTCTACCAGATTGCGCATCAGCATCCAGCTCAATTTCACGGAGTTGTTCTTTTAGTTTGGTGATTTGTTCACTCTGGGTTTTAACTTTTTTAATCAGAGCCTCCAATTCCTTGAGAGGGTCGCTTTGAGGAACTGTCGTAACTTGTTGAGCCAATTCAGCTCTAGTCTTCTGAGCCAACTCAGCCATTTCGTGCTGAGCAAGTAGCCGAAAACCTTCGGAAAAAGCCCTCATGGACCAGAAGAACACCAATGCCACAAAGGTCATTTTCAGTAAAGCAAGTCCCAGGACTTCGATCATCGGGACTAGTTCGGTTTCCATTGGCTTTTTGAGCCAAAAAAGATCACTTGCAAGCCAGATTGTACATACAAGCAAAGCAATAGAGACGATTCCCCAAAAAATTGGAAATGCTTTTATCATTGGAACAGCTTTGATTGCGGGTAAATGAATAAAAAGTAGATCATCAGGCCAATCAAAGCGATCAACCAATAGATCCTTAAGCTTTGTCTACTTTTTACCACCATGAAGGCCAGTAAAGCGGTCACCAGGCACATCAATGAGACTTCCAGGGCATGAGACTTCATGTCAAAGCCATTGATGCCGAAATAAGTACCCAAAAACGAGGGCACTACAAACAAGGCCCCCATGTAAGTCAGGAGTTCGAGTTTATCGTTTCGCGCCCCCTCTTCCAGCATGGATACATAATTGTGTAGTTCGCTGATTTCTGCTTCGAGGTCTTTCACCTGTTTTTCCAAGCGCATTTGGTTCTGCAACATTTCGTACAGCTCTATTCCTTGCTCTTGGGCGGTGATCTCGCGGAAATAAATCTTGTTGACAAAGCGCAGGTACTGCCGAAACAGGCTGCCGACCCTAGCCGCCACTTTAGGGTCGTCTTTTTTCATTTTGCTGATGGCCGTGATTTCTTGCGAAAAGCGCAGCAAACAAGCACGTTGAACCAGGCAAAGCATGGCAATTTTGTAGTACAGGGTCCTTACGTGCGAGCAAATGATTTTGGCAAAAGGATTGACCGACATTTGTTCGGTGAGTGCGACAAAAGAGTAACGACTGACACCATAGTAAGTACTCATGTCTTGGCTGATCCAGCGCGGGTAAGTGGCCTCTTCCAATAGCTTTTTGCGCATGCTGAGGTTGGGGCAATTGGCTGAATTCCGATCCACGAAGACGTAACGGTACCACCATTCATCGGTTTTGTATGAGTCCTCAAAATTGGGCTGTTTTGTATTTTGGGCCATTTCGGTATTGCCATACCAGCATACCACAAACATGCGATCGTCCAATACTGGGCTAAGTTTGACATCTTCGACCAAAGGAATAGGCAAGAGATTTTTGATCAGCTCAGGCTCGCGACTAGGATTCTGATTGATCAACCACGAACTAAAATCTTCGTTTTGAATGATTGTTCCATTGGATTCCAAGCGAATGGACTTGGCCAATTCACCGAATTTTTGGGTATCGCTTAGCCCTCGTTTCCAATTGGCGTCATCAAAAAACGCTTGTTGGTTGATCAGATCGGTTTGGGTGCTGAGAAAAGGCGGGCTCAAGCGGCGACCAAAGTAGTTGATGTTCAAAATATCCTGAGGGGAGGATTGACTCGGTTCGCGGTTGAGCAAGTGAAAAGCCATTAAGCCTACTCCGGCGTTGAAAAAACTGAGTACAATGTCATCGACATCTAATCGGTATGTTTCTCCCCCTTCTATTTCGATCACATACTCAAAGGGTGTAGGTAGTTTTTTGTAGTAATAATGCTTTTGCAGCGAATCAACTTGCTCCGTATCGTACAACACTGGCCATACAAAGTCATAAAAATAAACAACCTCGTTGAAATGAGCCAAAGTCTGGGCTTGGGTCCAATCGCCACGACTTTCCCAATCGCCTTTCCCAAACTCCATGAGTTTTACAACATGCTCCAGATTGGTTTGGTCTTCCAGCAGTTCAAAGCGTTTGCCTTTGTAGGTCCATTCAAATGGATACAAAAAGACGTGGGAGCTGTACAGTAGCTCTTTGGTTTTCAGTTTAGCAGTTTTTACTTCACTCAATGGCTGTGGTTTACAGTTTGAATCAATAAAAAGCGACTACAAGTGAAAGACATGTAGTAGAAGTTGTGAATGGATGCGATTTGTGTTTAGGTCGGCTTACTTTACGATTGTAACTTTGGTATTGCTTTGTTGTCTGTTTAATTCAGACGCTGAAAAATTGCCCTTTCCAAAAGTGCATCATACAAGGCATGGTGCTTGGAAAGGTGTAGCAGGGGATCTTGCACGTCAATTGTAGCTAGTGATTCGCGTACGGTATCTGGATCATAACCCTTGGCCAAAAGCCAAGTGCTGAGGTCAACTGGAATATAATGAATGCCTTTGGGCAGAGAGAAAGTCCCATCAAAAAGTTCGCAAAACAATATCCAGTCCCATGCATTGACATCGGCCCAGATTTGGATGCTTTTTTCACCGTCTTGGAAGCGTTCGATCCAAGCCCGGAGGGGGAGCAGTATTTCAGTTTTTGTACCACTACAGCTTGTTTGCGCTTGTACGGTCACCCCAAGAGCTTTTGGTAAAGCTGTGCCTGTAAAAAGTGTCAATACATTATCTACGACCCAATCAGAACAGGCTGAAAGGTCAAAATCAGTGCATTCTGCATAAAACCAATCTCCATTTTCGGCAACTAAGCCTAAAGAGATCAATTGTGCGTCCTGTCGCAGGTGTGTGAATTCTGTATCAAGAAAGAGCCTGGTCATGCAGAGGGGGGATTGCAAGTGAAGGATGTGCCCGACATGGCAGGTAAGTATGAGCTGAGATGACCAAATGCTTATTTACGGTGCAAGTGGGGTAGTGATCGAGCAAAAAATTCTCATAGGGCATGGGTCTGGGTATTAATTGTGGCTAAAATATAACTTAATTTTCAGATTGAAAAATCTTCAGCCATTTTATTTATGCCAATTTTGGCAAAATGTTAACGCCATAAATGTTTTTTTTAGAAAAAATGTTCAAGCGTGGTTTTGGTGGCTTTTTTCTTGGATTGAAGTACATACTTATAAGGTACCCCCACAAAAAAAGCCCAGCCCCAAAGGAGCCAGGCCAAAAACCCAACAAGACTACAACAAACTTCAAAAATTCAACGCAAGTCCCGCAAACCATCCTCATGCCGAGGAAAGCCCCGCAGCTCGTAGCGTTGGGCGTAGTTGCGAGCGGCCTGGTTAGAGCGGAAGGGGCCGATCACGATTTTCCAGGGGCAAAAATCGCCGGGGGCGGATTTGAGGTGCAGGGCTGCACCGTAGCGGCTGTGGTAGCGCTCGTAATAGCGGTAGGCATTCTCGGCTTCGTCGAAGGCGTAAATTTGCAGGTACCAATTGCCATTGTAGGGTTCGATTTCGGCACGGGCGGTCCTGTCAGTTGCTTGGGGCGCGGGCTTGAATACCAGCGGGGCAGGAGCATCAGGAACTGGGTCGGGTTGGGGCGTAGGCAGCGGTGCAGGCGTGGGGTCTGGCTCAGGTGCCACATCCAATGGCCGTTCGTCGGGCGGAAAATCGAGTACATCGGGCTCCATTCCCAGGGTTTGAGCATTGCTTAGGGCGGTTTTGCCTGCACCAAAAGCCTCGGATAGGCCCCAATAACTGATGCTGCACACCAACAAGGCCACGCCAATGCCCGCATAAGTACTGAGTTTGGCCAGGCGTTGCAGAAAATTATCGGCCATGCGGTCTTTCATCGGGATGGCCCCCGTGATGCTTTTGCGCAAAAAACCTCGCGCACGACGAGCCAATAAAATACCGAGGGCCAGGCTGAAAACAACTTTGAACAAGACAATTAAGGTGGTGGAACTCATGTTTTGTGTTTTTAAAAGGGTGAAACTTATGTGGGTTGGGGTGGTGCTTTGGGTGTTGGGGTTCTGTTTACATAAATGAGAATTTCAAGGGAATACTTACAGGGCACGAAAATTTTTGGTTCAACCTGCCGACACTCTAAAGGCTCAGAAAAACTGTTGGGATCAAATTGATCCTTCATGCTTACCTCAAGGTCTTCCGAATTTGATTTTTTAGATGGTCTTGAAAATGGATTGAGAACTTACTTTTCACTAAGAGTTTGATTAAATATTGGAGATTTAGGTGGAAAACGAGTCAAATTTTGCCTAAACAAGGCAGGAAAAGTGGAGTTATGCAGCGCATAATGAGCATTTTCCCAACGAAGAGTAGGTGAAACTGGGCCGTTTTACGGCAAACAAAAAAATTTTAAACATACTCGGTTCTTTGACAATTAGTGTGGATGGTCAAAATTGCTCAACGCTGGTCCATACGGGAATGCTTTTGCCCTATCTCATATGGGCCACTAGTCTTCATATGATTCAACTGCCGGATAGATGCATGATGTGATTAAGGGGGGCATTTTGTCCCCGGACTGAAGTCCAGGGTTACACGATGCAGGATGTGATTTTTGCATTTAATTGAAATTCAGACAATTGAGCTATTTTTTTCATCTTGTCGTGATTTGAATTTTTGCTTACCATCTCACCAAATTTTCAAAATGGAACCATCAATACATCCTGCATCGTGAAACCCCCGATCTTCAGTCGGGGGTAAGGTAGCTCCCCCCATATCCATCATGCATCTATCCGGCAGTTGAATCAAAGGGCACATGATTTGTCAAAGAACCACATACCCTAAGCCCCAATCCGTCCACCTTATTTTTTTACGCCCCCCTTTGTTTTTTTCCGTATTTCTTACACAATGCTTATTTTTTTAAGCAGTATTGAAAGTATTTTATACTGAATTTCGTCTTGTTTTAAAGCGCCTGGCTAATCGGATTGTTCTGATTGCTAAGGCTCCTGTTTTTTATGCTGAAAATTTAACAAATATCTCCCGTTTTGAAGTGAGTATAGCAATCCATGAATCCTATTTTTTCTCACAAAACCAGACCTATGCACAACATGTCTGTCCCATTTCGCAAACAACCTCTCGCAACGGGAAGGCTGCATGACCTCGTCAATGCGGCTATTCCAGGTCTCAGCCAAACGGCTGTCATGGAGCTTGTTGCCTTGCTGCACGCAAATGCAGCCCACCCTACCGGATTAAAAAAAGTGGTCAAGGAATTGTCCTCTTTTGCGAACATAAACAAGGATGACATCGAACGATTACTAGTCATGTTGCGTGGAGCTCAAGTTTTTTCTCATCGATTTGATATTTCCAGTCCAATAGCGTTCAACCAAAAGCTGAAAGAGGGGAAAGAACAAATGAAAATGCGGCTCCAATGTAAATTGAATATTAAATTTTGAACCCCCAAGATTGCATTAAGAAAAAATTTGGACATAATGGCATGATTGCCAAATAATAATTTAAGCCCAGCCTTGTTTGGGCTTTTTTTTTAGGTAAAGTTTTGAAAATCTGCTTTTATCTTATTGAAAGTTTTAAGCCCTCCAGCGCGTCTTTTTCTTAGTGTCAAGGCACTGTGTAACATTTAATCCTTCCATCATGAACCAATGCATTTTCAACTTGGCTGCCTTGGAAAACAGGGACTTATTCATGAAGCAATTGCTCGATTTCCATCCCAATTGGACGCTGTACGCACATGGTCTGCTGTATAAGCCAGCACATGAACACCTGATTGATGATGCACTCCAGGATTTCTACTGCAAAGCCTTCGAGAAATGGGAAATCATACCCAAAGGACATGCAAATCAAGCCTCCGCTTATTTGTACAAGATGCTGCGTAATGAATGCAACAATGTGTTTCGTAAAAAGCACCATAAAGAATCTTTTAGCGAATTGAAAGAAGCGGAATCACAACCGTTGACTATCGATCACTACAGTTTTGAGGCCTGCGAACTTGAAATCCGAAGTCGCCTGGCAAGTTTTTTAAAAGACCTTGACCTGAAAATTATTTTGATGATTTTGGAAGGTTACAAGTGTGATGAAATCGCCGAAGAAATCGGCCGAACAAAAAACTATGTCGAAGTTCGCCTTACACGTTTGCGGAAAAAAATCCGTATTCACTTCAATTGAACCCATTATTTGATACAACATTACTTGAAATCAACCCCCACCCATCCAAGTGTGGCTCTAATCTGGTGAAAACCTGAGCTTTTCAAGGACGCTTCCGGGGGCTAAATGGGCCTTGAGCAAATCCCGATTTTGCGAAAGGGCGCTTTAAAGCGCGACGGATCAGAAGCCACCACTGTCTGAGCGACGAAGGAGCGAGTTTGGTGGATTCCCGACGCTCCTTGGTGCTTCACTTTCAAGCAAAATCGCAGGATTTGATCACAGCCCTTGACTTTTTTGTTTCTTTTTTTGTCAAGAAAAAAAGAAAAAGAATTATATTTTGAAAACCAATGCATTAGACTTGACAGTACTTATTTTCATAAAAGTACAGCTAAAAGTTACTGCTTCCCAACTCCCACCCATCCAGACTCAACATCCCAAACCCCAAACCCCATTTTTCTCTCACCCCCTAAATATTTGTCAGGATGGACAAGAAAACCATTTACCAACACCAGGAACACAAATTGGTGTTTTGCAGCGTCAACAGCATGAGCGACTTGGCGCACCTGCTGCGCACCGAGCAGCGCCGCCTGCAACTCATGGCCGCCAAACCTGGGTACAAGAGCTTTCCAGTACCCAAAAAGGGAGGCGGCGAACGCCAGATCGAAGCCCCTAATGAGGACCTCAAAAAGACCCTCAGTTTCCTCAACCACTACCTCCAAAGCACCTATGTTTTGGAAAAATCGGTGGCCGCTTTTGGCTTCGTCACGGGAGTCAGGAACGATGAAGACCGCCGCAATGTGCTCACCAACGCCAACAAGCACCTGGGCAACCCCTGGATGTTGAACCTCGACCTCGAAGACTTTTTTCACCAGGTGAGTCGCGACAAAGTGGCCCAGATTTTCGCGGGTCCCCCCTTTCACTTCAAGCGCGACATCCCCGATTTTCTGGCCGATTTGTGTACTTACCAGGGCCGTTTGCCCATGGGCGCTCCCACTTCGCCCGTGTTGTCCAACTTCGCTTGTCGCGAAATGGACATGAACCTCTACCTGGCCTGCCAAGACAAAAACTTTGTGTACACCCGTTACGCGGATGACATGACTTTTTCGGGTCCGCAAGCCCTGAACGAGGAATCCGTTGCGGGATTGAGCAAGATCATCGAAGACTCCGGCTTTCGGATCAACGCCCGCAAGTCCAAAATTTTTGGTCCTGATGATCCCAAGGTAGTCACGGGTTTACTCCTACAGGAAAAAGAAGCCACCCTGTCGCCCGAATACCTCGACTTGTTGGGCCAGGAGATCCAAAGCCTGCACAACATCATGTGGTCGCAAAACGAGCAAGGCCAAATCTCTACCCGCTGGATCGAGCAAATGAAACAGCAAGTACGGGGGCGACTCAATTTTGCTGGCTTTGTACTCAAGCGCAACGATGCCCGCTACAACCAGCTCAAAGACGCCTTTTATACCGCTTGCAACCCCCCACAAGAGGAATTTGGCGCGGTCAATTGGCGTAGTTTTCCATACAATTTTTAGTTGAAAAGTCGAAAAAAGTTGAAGGGTTGAAGGGTTGAAATGTTGAAGAGAGCCAGCACGATGTGGGCCGCCCACGGGTCGTTTAGAGACAGGGCATGCCCTGTCTAAAGTAAGGGTGACGCGTCAAAATGAAACGTATCAATTTCTTCAGATTTTCATGGCATCAATAACCAAAGTCATGATGGAAATCCGCGAAAATCTCCCGCCTTGGCGGGATCATCCACGTGCTAAAATAGCCTCCTAGAGTGAGGCAGCATAGCTGCGAAAGGGTATTTTTCTCTTTGGTTTCTTCGGTAGTACGCCAACCCCCAAATCCTCGTAAAAACTTGTTTCTGCCAACGCCACTACAAACAAAAAAGTGATGGTCAACATCATAGTCAACATCACACGAGCCTCTCTTCAACACTTCAACACTTCAACATTTAAACTCCTTTCCCATGCAACTCGTACTAGATTCGCCAGGGCTGACCCTGCGCAAAAAGAATACCCTTTTTGAAATTGTGAGCGAAAAGGGTTCGCGGGACATCAGCCCGGCCAAAATCACCAGTATTGCGATCACGGCTACGGTGGTGATGCATTCCGATGCGGTGGTGCTGGCCGTCAAAAACCAGATTCCGATCTTGTTTTTCGACCGCATCGGCAAGCCCCGCGCCCGGCTGTGGAGCCCTTATTTCGAAAGCATTGCTACCCTGCGGCGGCAGCAAGTCAAGTTTTCGGAAAGCCCCGAGGCCAGCTCTTGGATGATGGACGTGTTTTTGCTCAAAAGTGAAGGCCAGGTCGAAACCCTGCGCTGGATGGCTGCCCGGCTCAAAGGCCACAAAGCTACCTTGGATACCGTGCAATCTTTGATCCGGCAGCACAGCCGCCAGTTCGAGAATTTTCGCGAACAACTGCCCGAACAATGCCGCAACAACGTGATGGGCACCGAGGGCAACATCGCCAGGGTGTATTGGCAAGCTTTGGGTGGAGCCTTGCCCCGCGAATTTGCCTTCAGCAAGCGTACCCGCCAACCCGCCGAGGACATGTTCAATGCTTGCCTCAATTACTACTATGGCATGATGTACAGCATCGTGGAAGCAGGCTTGTTTTCCGCTGGTTTGGACCCCTTTCTGGGCATCCTGCACGTGGACGAGTACCGCAAACCCACCCTGGCCTACGACCTGATCGAGGTTTTCAGGCCCTGGATCGACCAATTGCTGGTGCAGGCCTGTTTGGAAAAAAAGGTCAAGCCAAGCTTTTTTACCCGCAACCAACACGGCCTGTACCTCAATGCCGAAGGAAAAGCCGTGCTGATCCCACATTTCAACGATTTTTTGCGCAGTACACGCTCCTGTTTCAACCGCGAATCCACGGTGCGCAACCACGTGTATCACCTGGCGGCCTTGCTGGCCCAGCGGATCAGGGGTACCGTGGGGCCGAGTACATGAAGGCCGTTCTTAATCATGCCACCGTCCCATGTACACGACCCTGATCAATATTTTCGTACCCCCTTTTAACACAATCACCATGTCAAACATGTTTCCCAAACTGGCGGAATTGATGAACCGCCCGGCCCTTGACGGCCTCTCGCCGGTGTTGTACCGCAACTGGCTGGTAGGGCGTTACTTGCAGCAGCGTCAAGCCCTGGCTGCCGACTTGGAGGTATTTTACCGCCAGGCCAATACCGCCCTCGAAAAAACCCCGATGCGTGGCCAGGCCCGCTTGTTGACCCGTTTTTACAACACTTTCCCTGAACGCCACGAGTTGCGGGCCGAGCTGCACTGGGGCCATTACCGCGCTTTGCTCGACGCCCCGGAGGAGGAAGCCCGCGATTTTTACCTGCGCTGCGCCATTGCCAGCCATTGGACCGCCGCTCAACTCAACCGCCAAATTACCACGGCCTGGCACCGTCGCCGACCCGATGCGATTGACCTGGATTCGACGCCCCAACACCCCTTTGCCTGGTTGCCCAAGCCCGTGGTCTTGGAGTTTGTAGCCGCCGAAAAAATCGAAAATGAGCAGGTGTTGGAGGAGGCCATCTTGGATCAATTGGGCGCTTTCTTGCTAGAATTGGGCCAGGAGCTCGCCTTTGTAGCCCGCCAGCAGCGCATCAGCAGTTTTTCGGGCAAGCAATTCGCCGTGGACCTCGTGTTTTACCATTACCGCCTGCGCCGCTTTGTATTGATCGAGTTAAAAACTGGCGAGCTCACTCCTGCCGATATCGGTCAGTTGGACACCTACGTACGCCTGTACGATGAGCTCATGAAAAAAGAAGACGATGCACCTACCCTCGGTCTGATCCTGTGTCGGCGCATCGACCCCGCTTTTGAGCAGTACACCGCCCTGCAAAATGCCGAGCGCCTGATGGCTGCCACCTTCTTGTTGCGCTTGAGCGAGCAGCCCAACAATCGTAAAAAGAAAAGCCGTGCCTGAGTTCCTGTTCACCCGATCCTCATGGTTCCCCCTCAGTTCCTCCCTGCATTCCCCCGTTTTCTGGGCCCCGCTTCAATTGCGAAGCGGGGCGTTTTTTGAGTTTAGTTGAGGAGAGGCCGACAGATTTGGTGGATTACCGAATAGCCATAGGCAGTCACGGGATTCTGTAGAGACAGGGCATGCCCTGTCTCATGTAACGCTAGAAATGCGGCACGTAACACTAGAAATGCGGCTATCAGCGCCATTTTGCTTGGTTCGCTAGCTGGTAGAGGAACATACATGAAATTGGGTGTGAGTGTGATTATTTGGGGGAAAGTGTGAGGAAACCTCGGTTTCAATTGACTGAGGCGAAAAATTAAGCTCGAAGCCCCACACCCGGACCCACACCTAACATTCTCTACACCCATTTTTACGGATTTTTACATATCGCCAGCATGATGTTGAACTGCTGTAAATAGCATTTGTCCGTGTATTTTCGTATTCATTTTTTTGGTAACTATCCAGCCGAGTGGTTTTGAGACAAAAAAGCAGGTGATTTTTTGTCAATCGAGCCTACTTTTGGCGGGGGTAGCCCAAGCTACCTTCGCCAAAAGAGGCGAAGAGTGGCGGAAAAGCGACCTTTTTTGGCCAAAATGGGAACCGGCTGGATAGTTACTTTTTTTGTACCACCATGACCTTAGACAGGGCATGCCCTGTCTCTACACAACATTAAACCACCCTACTATGCCACACTTAATCTGCTACGACATTGCCGGAAACCCCCTACGGGCCAAATTAGGCAAAAAAATCATTGAATCGGGCTTGGACCGGATCAATAAATCCGTATATTTAGGCACTATTTCTGCTAGTTCTTTGACATCGTTGGAAAATCAGCTCGCCAAACTCCTAAAAGACAAAGGTGAGCCTGACGACAGTTTGATCATCATCGAGGTCACGCTCTACCAAGTGGACAACATGCGGATTTATGGGAGCATTGACCCCGGTATCGACGAACTGAAGGGCGAAAAGACCACTTTATTGATGTGAGAAAAAACATATTCTTGCATACCCGGATTTGTATTTTTAGTCATTTGTAACATGTATTTGTGCATCAACCTGCACGATACACATTACGATTTGGACCTAAAACAAAAAAGGTGGGGAAATGACAATTCTCGCGGCAAATAAAATTTGGTGAATTTCAGAAAACCTTGAAAATGAGCGTATTAGATGATATATATACTCCAATTTGCAAATGATGGGCAGCCGGAGGCACGCAAAATTTTCAAGACTTTATGTGTAATGTATTTTTGTGTTACATGTAATATGACAATTCTCAGGGTTTTGTTTAACGACAATCAATTGGTGTTCAGGTTTTTACAAAATTCAAGGGTAGGAGAGTAGTCCAAAATTGATGGGGACTGCGACAAATAATCTCCCCGAACTCGTCGAAGAGTTTTTCGTAGGAGAGTAGTCCAAAATTGATGGGGACTGCGACTGTGGTCGCGGCGAATCTCGCAAGCTTTGGTCAGTAGGAGAGTAGTCCAAAATTGATGGGGACTGCGACGTTCAAGGCTTGTAATTGTAATTTTTGTCAATAAGTAGGAGAGTAGTCCAAAATTGATGGGGACTGCGACGTTTCAAGATCGAATTTTTCAGAGATTCCGTTAGTAGGAGAGTAGTCCAAAATTGATGGGGACTGCGACAAATTCAAGTCCTGCCCAATAACCTCTTCGGTGTGTAGGAGAGTAGTCCAAAATTGATGGGGACTGCGACCTCTTGGATCGGAACAGTGAAATCGGCGCAGGCCGTAGGAGAGTAGTCCAAAATTGATGGGGACTGCGACATAGCTCCTGTTGTCATCTCCTATCCAGAACTTACCGTAGGAGAGTAGTCCAAAATTGATGGGGACTGCGACGTACGTATAGGAACGATTGTCGTTCCCAAGAAAAGTAGGAGAGTAGTCCAAAATTGATGGGGACTGCGACTAACTAGACTGGTACTTCTCCCGCACCGTGACGGTAGGAGAGTAGTCCAAAATTGATGGGGACTGCGACTCGTCCCACGGGTTAAACATATTTTTTTTCCCGTAGGAGAGTAGTCCAAAATTGATGGGGACTGCGACATACTCAGGATGTCGTCGCCTTCGTCGTCCCACGTAGGAGAGTAGTCCAAAATTGATGGGGACTGCGACCTGGTCTTCCGCGAACTACGGAGTAGTCGCGAAGTAGGAGAGTAGTCCAAAATTGATGGGGACTGCGACGCTTCACATCGTTAGAGACAATCATAATGTTCGTGTAGGAGAGTAGTCCAAAATTGATGGGGACTGCGACTTTTTGATCATTTTCGGCTAACAAGATGCGGAATGTAGGAGAGTAGTCCAAAATTGATGGGGACTGCGACCATTGACAGGAAAGACCTTCTGGCCTAACTGCCCGTAGGAGAGTAGTCCAAAATTGATGGGGACTGCGACCGAAATAAACCAAGAAAAGAATCACAGCAAAAAGTAGGAGAGTAGTCCAAAATTGATGGGGACTGCGACCTATCTTTTTCGGTGGTTAGCCGCAAAAAAAGAGGTAGGAGAGTAGTCCAAAATTGATGGGGACTGCGACGTGAAGGCTGTTTAGGCTTACCTCCTGTTTTTTGTAGGAGAGTAGTCCAAAATTGATGGGGACTGCGACATACCATTTTCTTTGTTATTTATCTCTTTATTGTAGGAGAGTAGTCCAAAATTGATGGGGACTGCGACGGCTGTTGCTGAGGCAATCCTTCTATTTCTGTGTAGTAGGAGAGTAGTCCAAAATTGATGGGGACTGCGACTCTTGATCCTCGCCTAGGGCAAAGAAGGTAAAAGTAGGAGAGTAGTCCAAAATTGATGGGGACTGCGACTTTCTGTGGTTGCATATCCATTCGTATGCAAGGTAGGAGAGTAGTCCAAAATTGATGGGGACTGCGACGGCAATCCTTCTATTTCTGTGTAGGTGTTCTTTTGTAGGAGAGTAGTCCAAAATTGATGGGGACTGCGACTTAAAAAATCGCGGGTGAATTTCCATTTTGGATCGTAGGAGAGTAGTCCAAAATTGATGGGGACTGCGACCAAAAGCCCGTTCGCCCTGAACCCAAGTGGGATGTAGGAGAGTAGTCCAAAATTGATGGGGACTGCGACGCTGTGATGTCATTGTTTTGTGCCCCATACACCTGTAGGAGAGTAGTCCAAAATTGATGGGGACTGCGACAACATACTCAAGATCATCAGCTGATAGAGCATTTGTAGGAGAGTAGTCCAAAATTGATGGGGACTGCGACGTTGCAATTGCTCGCCATCTGCTTCAAGATGATAGGTAGGAGAGTAGTCCAAAATTGATGGGGACTGCGACCATCAATTTTAGCGTTATTCTTTTTCATTGCTCGGGTAGGAGAGTAGTCCAAAATTGATGGGGACTGCGACTTGGTCTTCAGTTAATTCTACCTGTTGTGACAGGGTAGGAGAGTAGTCCAAAATTGATGGGGACTGCGACAGAACAAAGTTCTCTAATGAAAAAATTTTCATTTGTAGGAGAGTAGTCCAAAATTGATGGGGACTGCGACTTACATGCCCCCCGTTCGCGGGGTAGCTTTTAAGTAGGAGAGTAGTCCAAAATTGATGGGGACTGCGACAGCCGAACCCGTTCTGCGCGGGTCCCGACTTCTGTAGGAGAGTAGTCCAAAATTGATGGGGACTGCGACCAACGCTTCCGCCTTGGTCAATCCGGCTGCCAAGTAGGAGAGTAGTCCAAAATTGATGGGGACTGCGACGGTGAGGCGGCGTCCAAGAATCAAACCCCATGAGGTAGGAGAGTAGTCCAAAATTGATGGGGACTGCGACGGGAGCATGAAGAGTTTTACAAATACCTTTTTCGTAGGAGAGTAGTCCAAAATTGATGGGGACTGCGACATCAAAATTATTGCTCATGATAAACTGATTTTGAGTAGGAGAGTAGTCCAAAATTGATGGGGACTGCGACCGTGGGGTGAAAGTACTTTTTCTAAGATAAATAGTAGGAGAGTAGTCCAAAATTGATGGGGACTGCGACAGTTGGGGCAGGCTGGTGCCTTTTCCATTGCATGTAGGAGAGTAGTCCAAAATTGATGGGGACTGCGACGTTTCCTGCAACGATTGCTGCAATTGCTTGCTGAGTAGGAGAGTAGTCCAAAATTGATGGGGACTGCGACTCTTTCGCTGTAACCTTCGGTTTTTCGCAGTTGGGTAGGAGAGTAGTCCAAAATTGATGGGGACTGCGACGCGATGCACTCCGATTTCCATGCGGAGCGTTGGTGTAGGAGAGTAGTCCAAAATTGATGGGGACTGCGACCTTGCCGCCTTCTTCAGCCTTCGTGATGTTGTCGTAGGAGAGTAGTCCAAAATTGATGGGGACTGCGACTTCTCTTCATGATATTTTTTTTTTGAAGAGTGAGGTAGGAGAGTAGTCCAAAATTGATGGGGACTGCGACTGAATGCTTTCCGCGTTGCATTTCCAAAACCCGTGTAGGAGAGTAGTCCAAAATTGATGGGGACTGCGACCTTTATTTTTCCTTCTGCTAAGTCGATCTCCAGTGTAGGAGAGTAGTCCAAAATTGATGGGGACTGCGACAGTTGTTGTCTTTCTGATCACACAATTCTGGGGCGTAGGAGAGTAGTCCAAAATTGATGGGGACTGCGACGAGTAAGCAACATTGCAAGTTACTTGTTTGACCGTAGGAGAGTAGTCCAAAATTGATGGGGACTGCGACTTTCTGATCGTTTCGTAGAACGTCTGTTTTGCGCGTAGGAGAGTAGTCCAAAATTGATGGGGACTGCGACCTTACAGACCGTTTCGCTAAGGTGATGGAAGCGGGTAGGAGAGTAGTCCAAAATTGATGGGGACTGCGACGGGTGAACTTCTGTGCAATTAACAGCTTTTACAAGTAGGAGAGTAGTCCAAAATTGATGGGGACTGCGACTTTTTGGTCAATTAGAGCCAACATTTTTGACTCGAGTAGGAGAGTAGTCCAAAATTGATGGGGACTGCGACATTCTGGGTATGCCTCTAAATTCGGCACTACATGTAGGAGAGTAGTCCAAAATTGATGGGGACTGCGACCATTTCCGACCAATGCTTAACCCAGGGCGAACGGTAGGAGAGTAGTCCAAAATTGATGGGGACTGCGACCTTCTAAACTCAGTCAACTGAGTCAACAAGATCGGTAGGAGAGTAGTCCAAAATTGATGGGGACTGCGACTTGTCGAACGTTACATCAATGTTTGTAGTAATGTAGGAGAGTAGTCCAAAATTGATGGGGACTGCGACCACTTTCCGTTCCCAGAACTGAAGAAAAATTCCAAGTAGGAGAGTAGTCCAAAATTGATGGGGACTGCGACTTATTCTCACCTCGGCGGTTACGGCCCCTACTCGTAGGAGAGTAGTCCAAAATTGATGGGGACTGCGACGATGTGGTTGTTCCCCCAAAGTGGCAATACACAAGTAGGAGAGTAGTCCAAAATTGATGGGGACTGCGACGTTCGGGTATAAGATACCGTCTTGTAAGTTCGTCTGTAGGAGAGTAGTCCAAAATTGATGGGGACTGCGACAAATAGTATTTATCTTTGTTTCAGATTACTTAAGTAGGAGAGTAGTCCAAAATTGATGGGGACTGCGACGGTAGATTTCAATCGGTGGTTCCATCTTTGAATGTAGGAGAGTAGTCCAAAATTGATGGGGACTGCGACATTATGCGGGCGGTTTTTGTCCGCTGCCAGCCTGGTAGGAGAGTAGTCCAAAATTGATGGGGACTGCGACGCTTAGGTTTGCCTCTCTGAGGTTTGCCTCGTTGTAGGAGAGTAGTCCAAAATTGATGGGGACTGCGACCGGAATTAAGGAAACTATGTAATCCGCTCTAAGGTAGGAGAGTAGTCCAAAATTGATGGGGACTGCGACCAGCAGCAACGTGGGCAGGATAAAAACCCCAACGGTAGGAGAGTAGTCCAAAATTGATGGGGACTGCGACTTCCACTCAAACCGCGTGGGTGCACCGGGCTCTGGTAGGAGAGTAGTCCAAAATTGATGGGGACTGCGACGAAGGTCGTTCTCCCCGTTGTTGTACAAAGAATTTGTAGGAGAGTAGTCCAAAATTGATGGGGACTGCGACAGATAAATTGCCTTATCCATGGCAGTTGGGCTGAGTAGGAGAGTAGTCCAAAATTGATGGGGACTGCGACGTATTAGCAGCCATGATTGTTTGTTTGTTTTTGTGTAGGAGAGTAGTCCAAAATTGATGGGGACTGCGACTAATACCATTTACTTTATCTTCTTGGATTTTTTTGTAGGAGAGTAGTCCAAAATTGATGGGGACTGCGACTCTTTGCCTTCTTTAGTACCTTTTACATGTGGGTAGGAGAGTAGTCCAAAATTGATGGGGACTGCGACAAAGGAATGCTATCGCTGCTTCGGTTTTTACCGTAGGAGAGTAGTCCAAAATTGATGGGGACTGCGACCACCGACGTCTCCGACTGCCCGCCGCGCACTGGCTGTAGGAGAGTAGTCCAAAATTGATGGGGACTGCGACCCTCAACGTAACAGGTCCACCACCACAAAGAACTGTAGGAGAGTAGTCCAAAATTGATGGGGACTGCGACCTATACCGAAGACCGTCATCATAGACGATCCGTACGTAGGAGAGTAGTCCAAAATTGATGGGGACTGCGACATTCGTCTGAAAACGAATAAGGCTGTACTTCCAGGTAGGAGAGTAGTCCAAAATTGATGGGGACTGCGACATGATGCAGGCGTAGTAGGCAGTGGAATACTTGGTAGGAGAGTAGTCCAAAATTGATGGGGACTGCGACGTATTATTAGACTTATCTAATTCTATTATCTTATGTAGGAGAGTAGTCCAAAATTGATGGGGACTGCGACCCTCTTGGGCGCGCTGAAACTCGACAAGATAAGAGTAGGAGAGTAGTCCAAAATTGATGGGGACTGCGACGTAAGCGACAACCACCTCGTGAAACATCATCTGGTAGGAGAGTAGTCCAAAATTGATGGGGACTGCGACATTTGTAAAGTTTTGATGATTATCAAAATTGAATGTAGGAGAGTAGTCCAAAATTGATGGGGACTGCGACTTGAACTGAAAGTTGTTAATGTCTTTTCCCGATGTAGGAGAGTAGTCCAAAATTGATGGGGACTGCGACGTTTGGTGAAATAATTGGATCGTCTGAGGGTTTTTGTAGGAGAGTAGTCCAAAATTGATGGGGACTGCGACCTCTGCCGTCCATCAATTCCGAAGTCAAATCAGGGTAGGAGAGTAGTCCAAAATTGATGGGGACTGCGACGAGTCGGTTTGTCGCAGTAAGAAATCGCGTGCTATGTAGGAGAGTAGTCCAAAATTGATGGGGACTGCGACCCCCCCCCAGGGGTTGACGAACTCCTTCTGTAGGAGAGTAGTCCAAAATTGATGGGGACTGCGACTCTCTATGCCAGAATCAAAAAAGTGGCTCAAAAATGAAAAAAAGTGGCTCAAAGTGGCTCATTGGGCATCTGTATGTCCATGCGATGCCAAAATTGGTTTATACACTTGAAATGCAGGCTGAGAATTTGCGGATTTTTAATGCAATTATTTGGTAGGCAATATTTTGTTTTTTATATTCTATCACGTCAGAGACGTGCAAATAGTGGTACAAGTCTGGAGACTTTTACCAGCGTTTCATGCTGAAAAACCGTGCGGATCAGTGTCATCTTCCGCCTCAGTGGAAATTACCCGCAGCGTTTTCCAGCATGACTTTAGACAGGCCATGGACTGTCTCTACAAAACATCCAGTGATGCATACAACATCACGGTCAACGTCATGTTAGCAAATCCGCGAAAATCTGCGTCATCCGCGTCATCCGCGTGCCAAAGAAGAGCTTGCGAAGCAAGCAAAAACAATCAGCAGCCCTTTTCCAGCTTAGCTTTAGACAGGCCATGGCCTGTCTCTACAAAACACCCGGCGATGCGTCCAACATCAGGGTCAACGTCATGTTAGCAAATCCGCGAAAATCTGCGTCATCCGCGTCATCCGCGTGCTAAAAAAAGCTTGCGAAGCAAGCAAAAACAATCAGCGGCCCTTTTCCAGCGTGACTTTAGACAGGACGTGGACTGTCTCTACAAAACACCCGGCGATGCGTCCAACATTACGGTCAACGTCATGCTGGCAAATCCGCGTCATCCGCGTGCTAAAAAAAGCTTGCGAAGCAAGCAAAAACAAGCAGTGGCCTTTTCCAGCGTGACCTTAGACAGGCCATGGCCTGTCTCTACAGCCGTCCTTTGAGATCCTCCACACTTTTGATCAAAATGTCCATCTGCGCCTTCAGGGTCTGTAGGTCGGCTTTGATTTGTTCAATGTCGCTGGGGGTGCTGGATTCACGTAGGTTTACGCCGTAATCTTGTTCCATCAAAGTAAGCAGGCGTTGAAAAGTCTTTTCGTTCTTTCCACGCAGCGCCATGCTGACCATCGTCTGAGTTACCCCAAGTTTTGATGCCAAGCTTTGTTGATCCAGGTCCATTGACTTCAATGTTCCTTTTACCCGGTTGTATATAGTTATGTCTTGTGACATATTTTTTTAGTGAAAAAATTAACTAAAAAATACTATTTTAAATGTTTTTAGTTATCTTTGTGTGAACAACTAGATGATTTTGCAATAAACAAAATTCTCCGATCATGCGCAACACTGAAATCGTGTTGGGGGCCTGGAAGTGCTTTAAGGTCGCCCTGGTCAAGCTATGGCAAAACCTTCGGAGGCTTTGTTTTTGAAAAATCAAGCTTAGTACACATTTTAGTAACGGTTCAAAAATAAGCCTTTCCAATTTTACCATTACTGGTGGTCAACATCATGGTCAACGTCATGCTGGAAATCCGTGTAAATCCGCGTAATCCGTGTCATCCGTGTTCCAAAAATGGCCTCGCGCAGCGAGGCAACGCAGTTGCGATCTGGTAAGGTTTATTCGTGGCTTGTTACTCATTTACCCTCAATCAATGACCATGCGCAAGACCCACCGGGGCAGAATCCAAGCCCAAGGCAATGGCCTGGAAAAATCCGTTTCCTGGAACCAAGACGAGCCCCTGAGCAAGGCCGATGCCAAAAAATTGCTCCAAAGCCTCAAAGATTCGCTGAGCGATGCAGAATTTGAGGCCCGCAAGGAACCTTTTGAGAACGCAGAGCGATATATAGACCAAGCAAATGGCATCCAAGCCCCCGAACAACGCACTTTCCTCAATCGCAAAACCCGCGACGTGCGGGTGGACATCGAAGTGCGGGCGGGCTGGGCTTTTGTGCTTTTGCTTTTTTGCTTCCTCTTTTATTGGTTTTGTCTTTGAGGGGGGAGCCGCCGGATGAAAGGGGGTACAGATGGCAACTGCGTTGCTTGATGGCCTCGCTGCGCGAGTTGGTTTTAGCACGCGGATGAAATTGAGTTTGGGTGTGTTTGTTTGGGTGTGCGTGTGAGGGAATCCCAGTTTCAATTGACGGAGACGAAAGTTTAAGCTCGAAGCCTCCACACCCTAACTCACACCGACACACTACACACCCATTCTTGCGGATTTTCGCGGATTTCCAGCATGACGTTGACCATGATGTTGACCGTGATGTTGAGAGCCTTTCCGATCAACAGCTGTAAAAAATGGAAGGCTTTATTTTTAAACGATTACTAACTTTATCCGATCATGGAAACAACTAACTACAAGCATTGGGTTGATTTTATCAAATCGCAATATCCAGGCTCTCAACTGATCAAGCAATCTGCTGACGGCAATCCCCTGATTTGGATACAAGCAGGCGAGCAGCGCGTTCGCATCATGCAAGAGCCCGACTCCAAATTCACCTTCTGGATCGCACGCTATGAAGACGCGGAGGGCCAGGAAGGCGATGAATTGGTGGTCGATGTCGATACCCAAGCCGAAAATGTACGCCTGGCACAAAATGTGGTGGAAGCATTCCTGAAAAGGGGGAAATAGGGTGTGGGTGTGAGGTGTGGGTTCGGGTGTGTGGGCTTCGAGTTGAAACTTTCGTCACAGTCAATTGAAACCGGGGTTTCCTCACACGCACACTCAAACAAACACACCCAAACCCAATATAGGGTGTGGGTGTGATGGTGTGGGTTCGGGTGTGTGGGCTTCGAGTTGGATTTTCGCCTTAGCGCGTTACAAACACGCAGATGTTAGGCGCTGATAGATGCCCAGCACCAGCGTTGATGTCGCGGTCAACGTCATGTTTGCAAATCCGCGTCATCTGCGTCATCCGCGTGCTAAAAAAAAGCTTGCGAAACAAGCAAAAACCAGCTGTGGCCTCTTTCCAGTGTGACTTTAGACAGGACATGTCCTGTCTCTACAAAACACCCGGCGATGCGTCCAAGATCACGGTCAACGTCATGTTTGCAATCCGTGAAAAATCCGTTTAATCCGTTTCATCCGTGTTCCCAACTAGCCTCGCGCAGCGAGGCAGCGAAGCTGTTTCTTAACTTAATCTGCGGCCATAAAAACTTGCGAAGCAAGCAAAACCAGCAGCGGCCTCTTTCCAGCGTAGCATTAGACAGGACATGTCCTGTCTCTACAAAACACCCGGCGATGCGTCCAAGATCACGGTCAACGTCATGTTTGCAATCCGTGGAAAATCCGCAAGATAGGGTGTGCGTGTGATGGTGTGGGTTCGGGTGTGGGGGCTTCGAGTTGGATTTTCGCCTTAGCGCGTTACAAACACGCAGATGTTAGGCGCTGATAGATGCCCAGCACCAGCGTTGATGTCGCGGTCAACGTCATGTTTGCAAATCCGCGTCATCTGCGTCATCCGTATGCTAAAAAAAAGCTTGCGAAACAAGCAAAAACCAGCTGTGGCCTCTTTCCAGTGTGACTTTAGACAGGACATGTCCTGTCTCTACAAAATACCCGGCGATGCGTCCAAGATCACGGTCAACGTCATGTTTGCAATCCGTGGAAAATCCGTTTAATCCGTTTCATCCGTGTTCCCAACTAGCCTCGTGCAGCGAGGCAGCGAAGCTGTTTCTTAACTTAATCTGCGGCCATAAGAACTTGCGGAGCAAGCAAAAACCAGCTGTGGCCTTTTCCAGCGTAGCATTAGACAGGACATGTCCTGTATCTACAAAACACCCGGCGATGCGTCCAAGATCACGGTCAACGTCATGTTTGCAATCCGTGAAAAATCCGTTTAATCCGTTTCATCCGTGTTCCCAACTAGCCTCGCGCAGCGAGGCAAAAAAGATTCGTGGCCTTGCGATTTGGCACAGGCTTTTCACCCAACACCAGTGGCCCCCTTGAATCAGCGGCTCCCCCTCATCCGCTCCATCAGCCATTGCGTCGAAACAGCCACCAGCACCCCCAACACCGCGCCCAAGTACACATCTTTGAAAAAGTGCTGCACCAAATACATCCTGGAAAAACCCACCAGTGCAGCCAGCACAAAACACCAAAGCGCAAAGCCCCGCTTCCAGGGCAAAGCCAAAGCCAGGTAGGCAAACAAAGCAAAGGCCGCCAGCGTATGCCCCGACGGGAAAC
Source organism: Chitinophagales bacterium (assembly GCA_013299105.1). Lineage (GTDB taxonomy): Bacteria > Bacteroidota > Bacteroidia > Chitinophagales > Saprospiraceae > Haliscomenobacter. The sequence continues at coordinate 33,652 of JAAFJY010000045.1, forward strand.
TCTCAAAATTGCGCAGCCAATGCACCCCAGGGATCGGCTCGATTTCTTGCAACAAACCGTGCTGCTCAAAAAACAACTGCGGCCTGGGATGGTCAAAAATCCGTTTGGCAATGGCTGCAACCAAAGTCGCCAACACCCCTCCCAGCGCAATGCCCCAAGCACTGCGGCGCTCATACCCAAAAAAAAGCAGGAAAAAAATCAAGACCTGGGCGTAGCCCTCCGAAACCTTGGTGTAGTATTTGAAAAAAACATCGGCTATCGGCGTGCGCCGATCATTGACCCAAATCAAAATATCCCCCTGGTCTTGCCACAAAAGCGGGATGCCGAGGAGTAAAAACAGCCCAAAAGCCGCAAAAAACCAGGAATTATGCCTTAACAGACTTGTAACGGGCGCGTTTTTGCTCATACCATTGATAGAGTTTGGACCACCCGCGTTGCAGAGGCTCCATGAATTGAAGGGTGCGGTCGTTCATCGCTTTGATGGTCAGCAACAAACTGATCGGAAACAAAACCAGGCAAGGAATCCAAGCCGCCAAATAGGCATTGACTACAAAAGACTCGGCGATTTTGTGGCAAAAAATGGTCATGATGACAAAAAATACGAAGAAAATGACCGATACCAGAAAAGGATAACCAAAGCCGCCCTTGCGCACAATGGCCCCCATCGGGGCACCAATGAACATAAAAATGAAGCAGGCTACCGCAGTACTGTACTTGGACTGCCAATCAAAAATGAATTTGACCTGGTTTTCTTTGATGTTGTCGAGCGAAGCCGCTGCACCCAAGGTCTGGTTCAACACGCTGGAGATAGAAGATTCTGCCCGGTTTTTGAAGTTGATGCGGTCACTTTCCGAAAAGGTATCGGCAAAGCGCTTGACCAGGTTGATTGGTTTCACCCGTTTGGGAATCTGCGACTGATAGGTCGCTGGAATGGCCGATACCGCGCTGTGGTCAGTATTGAAAGTCACGCTGTGGCTCGAGTCGAAAGTCACTCCTGTACTGGCTGGACTGGCATTTTGCAGGGGTACAATGTTGCCTTGGGTGGTATTCGACTCCACGGGCTGGGTTTGATTGGCCTTGGCTTTGGCCATTTCAGCCTTCAAAAAAGTACTGTCGAAAGGCAGGATAGAAATTTGCGTGGACACAAAATTTCCCACCGACATGATCCTTTTCTCGATGTCCAATTGCATGGAGTCCGCAGCAGCACGGAGCTGCTTGGAATCCATCGTTTGGCGGCTGTTTTTGAACAATTCCATGTTGGTGTGCCCCATCTGGAACTCACTCAGGTCAAAAATCTTGGTGAATTCATCAAAGCCCGTGCGGATGAAGGGATACTTGCTTTGTGAAGTACCATTGTAGTTGCGCGATTCGATGTATTGAAAGCCGTCGCGCAGGCGCATCACGAAGGTATTGCCGCCCTCGGCGGTGTACATTTCGCCGTCTTTGGCGGTGATGAGCACGAATTTGCCGGAATTACTTTCGCTTTGGTCGTAAATGATCACGTCCTTGATGCTGCGGCCGTCGTTGCCTTTTTTGCCAATGTGGATGGTGAAGTTTTGAAAGTCGTCGTTGAAAACCCCCACATCCAGGCGCAAAGCGGGCTTGGTGTTGTTGATGTCCCACATCCGCGAACCAAATTGCAAATTGGCCGCCGGGATGATGTAATCGGAGCAATACCAGGAAGTTAAGCAAACACAAACCGAAAAAATGATCAGCGGGCGCATGATGCGCAACAAGGACATCCCCGCCGATTTCATGCTTGACAACTCGTAGTGTTCGGCCAAATTGCCCATCAGCATCACCGAGGACAAAAGTACGCCCAAAGGCAGGGCCATCGGCACAAACCCAATCGCTTTGTAAGACAGCAGCTCCAGGATGGTGAAAAAACCCAAACCCCGTCCCGCCAGGTTGTCGATGTAAATCCACAACATCTGCATGAGCAGCACAAACAAGGCCACCGAAAAAGCAGCGATGAATGGAGGAATAAAACTGGTGAAAATCATGCGGTCCAGTTTTTTCCAGCGCCAAATGCGGAACAGTCGTTTGATCATTTAGAGGTTGAGGAGTTGAGTAGTTTAGGAGAACGCAAGTCCTGGGTTTCAACAAGGGCAAAGGTAGTAAGGTTTTGGGGGGAAGGCAAATAGGATTCAAGTTAAAGTTTTTAAGTTTGGCTCTTATTGGGTTTCAAGTGGTGATTCAAAATGAGATTGTTCAGGTCATTTAGCCCCAAAGCTTTTTTGACTTACGACTTACGAGTGACTACTTACGACTTACGAAGTAAGGCTTCGATTTAAAATTTGTGAGTGCATCAAATCATCATTTTCACGATTCAAGTTTTCCCAACAACATAACTGAGTAAATTTATTGGATCCCTGTAGTAGGCAAACAATATTTTTAAATCATTGTATTTCAAATATTTGCGACGTAAAATAAGCTAAAATCAATTCAAATATACCAAACCGTGCAAACGGATGCCTAAGCACTCATGGCTTGGGGTGTTAAAAATAGCGAAAAAACTTCCCCCCATTTTTAAGTTCCCTCTTTTTGTTGGTTCCAGGTTTTGACTTGTTTATAAGTCACCTCTTCAAAGCTTTTGACTAAGTTTTTGGCATCTAAT
>JAAFJY010000046.1 GCA_013299105.1 Chitinophagales bacterium
ATCTTTTATCTGCTCTAAACCCTTGATTAAATCATTTAGCCGATTGGGATTGGATGGTTCCATCTTTTTGATGACAAAATAGCTTTAAACCTCTTAATTTAATAGGATTTTAATGCGTTTGCCCTGTCATTTCCCCTACGCTTTTCATAATTACCTTGCCTTTCTCCCAATTCAAATTCAATTATTTCGTAATAATTATGGTTATTAGGCTCCACAAAATAGATTTTTCCATCTAATAAATCATTTTTAAAGCTTCCTCTCTCAATAACTTTTCCATCTTTTGCATATCTTTCGAAATGACCATTTTTGCTTCCATTCATATAGGTTGTAAGTGCAATTAATGACTGGTTCTCGTCATAATCTTTCACTTCTCCATTAAATTCTCCATTAGTTGTGTAACCAATCCTACTTATTGTCTTTCCGTCATCATGATAAGACTTATAAACGCCGCTAATCTGCCCATTTACTACATTGAATTCACTGGCTGGCTTTCCATTAGCATCATTAAAAGTTATTACTTTGAAGTTCTCCTTACTTATGTATTCTTCTTTTGATGTAGTTATTCTATTTTTTGTAAAAGTACGCACACTTTTAGGAGAATAAGGTTTGCCTAACCATTCAACTAATTCACCAGAATCATTAACAACTTTATAATTAACCATCTCACCATCATTGTAAATTGCTCTTGATAGTTCATGCCCAGTGCTGTCATATTTTATATACACCCCATGTAAGATGCCTTCTTTGAAATTCGTCTCTAGAATTGTTGTTCCATCATCAAGAATCATACTATACTTACCATTTAATAGTTGGCCAAAAGCCTGGCCTTTTGAAAAGGCAACCTCATTTTTTTCAGGAACGTAGTAGTAATAAGTTGAATTTTTAAAATATTTAATGATGCTAACTGTCTTGACGTTAAAAACTTCTTTTCCATCATAATGATTAATAATCCTTTGACCTGATTCATAGTTATATAAATATTCATTATGTTTCGTTGAATGTGTTGGAGAGTTTGAAGAGGAAATTTTACTCCTAGCCTTATCCACGGATAAACTTGGAGTAAAATCATTTAGTGGTACATAATTTACAGTTGCTTGTGGGGCATTAACATAAGGGTAACTACCATTATAATTGTCATTTGATTTATTATCTGGTGGCACCCAGCCAGGTTTACCCGTATGAGGATTTGTATTCCCAAGTGTAGAATAATTATCTCGGTTTGTTGAATTTGGATTTGTTCGGTAGTGCCCTTGTACAAAAGTTCCATCCTTTCTAGTATACGATTTAACGTAATGATAGTTTGGATTCACCTTGCCTTGTCCAAAAAGGAGATTAAAACTAAGGATGAAAAACAGTAGAGAAAAAAAGAATTTAACTTTCATATTTAGCATTGTATTGTTTTAATATTCGATTATTCGATTAGAAATTTTTGAGAACTTTGTAGTTCGAATTCATTAGCTTAAGCCAATCGACCATATGAATAGGAGCCAAGCACCTTTCTCAAAATTTCTTTTCCTTCAATTCCAAAAATTCATAGCAAATATACCCTCAGAAATTTAATGTTGCAATTTTTTCCTCTTTAAATCAAATTCAAACCCCCAACTCCCTAAAAGACAAAACACCAAGTAAAGGAGTTAGTATCGCTTTTTTTGAGACGCCCCAATTTTTTGCAAAAGATCACCACTTCCCATTTTTACCCCAAAACCTGCCAAAAACCTCTTTTCACCCTCCAAAACCTGTCAACAAGCCCTGAAAAACCCTTGACCTAACCAAAAAACACCCTCAGCGGGACCTTTTTCCGCCTTTTTCTGCCAATTTGACACAATGCGCTTTGTTGGCACAAACTATGCGTTAGTTTTGCGCGTCGTTGCGCGTGGAAGCAATTTTTGAGCGCATCATTTTGAGTCCACGCCCTGACCATTTTGCTTAAACCAATTTTAAATAACAACATGAAACCTATCAACGATCGAGTGGTTGTGAAACCAGCTCCCGCTGAAGAGAAAACCAAAGGTGGCATCATCATTCCTGATACCGCCAAAGAAAAACCACAACGTGGCGAAATCGTAGCCGTAGGTCCTGGCAAGGATGGCAACAAGATGAACGTTAAAGTGGGTGATATTGTACTGTATGGCAAGTATGCCGGACAGGAACTCAACCACGAAGGCCATGATTACCTGATCATGCGCGAAGACGATATTCTGGTGGTGCTTTAACTACTCATTTTGTCCTCATTCAGGTTCTTTTAAACTCATGTAAAAGTATAGGTCAGTGGTTTCGAGTCAAAGGATCACGGAAAAGTGACCTTTTGGGGCCGAAATGCGAACGACATAAACTTTTACAAAATTCTAACACAACTAAATTAGCATAACATGGCAGCTAAGGAAATTAGCTTTAACCGCGATGCCCGCGAAAAATTGCGTGCGGGCGTGGACGCCCTGGCCAATGCAGTAAAAGTGACCCTAGGTCCTAAAGGCCGCAACGTGGTGATCCAAAAAAGCTTTGGTGCCCCACAAGTTACCAAAGATGGTGTAACAGTAGCCAAAGAAATCGAATTGGAAGACGCCGTGGAGAACATGGGCGCTCAAATGGTCAAGGAAGTAGCTTCCAAGACCGCTGATATTGCTGGTGACGGTACCACTACGGCAACCGTGCTGGCACAAGCCATGATCAACGCTGGCTTAAAAAACGTAGCCGCAGGTGCCAATCCTATGGACCTGAAGCGCGGCATCGACAAGGCCGTGAAGAAAGTAGTGGCCAGCTTGAAAGAGCAGTCTGAGCAAATCGGCGACGACTTCGAAAAAATCAAGCAAGTTGCTGCCATTTCGGCCAACAACGACGAAGAAATCGGCTCGCTGATCGCCGACGCCATGAAGCGTGTAACCAAGGACGGCGTAATCACTGTGGAAGAAGCCAAAGGTACCGACACCTATGTGGACGAAGTGCTGGGGATGCAGTTTGACCGCGGTTACCTTTCTCCCTACTTCGTGACCAACGCAGAGGAAATGGTTGCCGAATACGAAAACCCATACATCCTGATCACCGACCGCAAGATTTCTAACATGGCCGACATCGTGCCTGTTTTGGAAAAAGTAGTTGGTGCTGGTCGCTCTTTGCTGATCATCGCTGAAGACATCGAAAGCCAAGCCTTGGGCGTATTGGTGGTCAACCGCCTGCGCGCCAACTTGAAAATCGTTGCCGTTAAAGCCCCTGGTTTTGGCGACCGTCGCAAGGCCATGTTGGAAGACATCGCGGTGTTGACTGGTGGTACCGTGATCTCTGAAGAAAAAGGCTACAAGCTCGAAAACGCTGGTATAGAGCACCTGGGGGTAGCTGAAAAGATCGAGGTGGACAAAGACAATACCACTGTCATCAATGGCCGTGGCGATGAATCCCTGATCAATGCCCGTATCGGACAGATCAAGCAGCAAATCGGCACCACCACCTCGGATTACGACCGCGAGAAATTGCAGGAACGTTTGGCCAAATTGTCAGGCGGTGTAGCCGTTTTGTACGTTGGCGCACCTACCGAGGTGGAAATGAAAGAAAAGAAAGACCGCGTTGACGACGCCCTACACGCTACCCGCGCGGCCATCGAAGAAGGCATCGTAGCAGGTGGTGGTGTAGCCCTGGTGCGTGCGATCAAGGCCCTGGACAACTTCCGCGGTGCCAACGAAGACGAAACCATCGGCGTTCAAATCGTGAAGAAAGCCCTGGAATACCCCCTGCGTACCATCAGCGAAAACGCTGGCGTAGAAGGTTCCGTGGTGTTGCAACGCGTAGCGAATAGTAAAAACGCAATGGGTTACAACGCCCGCACCGACAAGTACGAAGACTTGAAGAAAGCGGGTGTAATCGACCCTACGAAAGTAACTCGTATCGCCTTGGAAAATGCCGCATCAATCTCTGGCATGGTCTTGACCACCGAATGCGTGGTCAACGAAAAAGCTGACAAGGATGCAGGCATGCCTGCGATGCCCGGCGGCGGCGGTATGCCTGGCATGATGTAAGCCTAATCGATAAGGATTGAAGTGCAAAAGCGTCCGTGGGGTTTCCTTCGGGCGCTTTTGTGTTTTGGGGTCTTCTGACTAAAGTAGAATTTACAAAATCACTTGCAAGACATTGACCAAGCTAGAATATTGGCTACTTTAAAAAAAAGATGTAACTTTATGTTGCTAAAATAAAAGAGATGAGTATTGAGACCTTGAAGAGAGAGTTACATGTTCGAATAGAGGAGGCCGATGAGCAATTGTTACGCCTGTTTTATGCTGTTTCCAAGGCGTACAAAGCCGATCGTGGAGTTAGTGAGCAGGATATACTTAATGCACTGCCACCTCCTGGACCAGTGCTTACTGTAGAAGAGTTTTTATTGGAATTACAATTGGCGGAAGAGCAAATCGAGGCTGGTGATTTCATTACGTTGGAAGATTTAGAACAAGAAATGGCAAACTGGTGAGTACCAAATACAAGGTCGTTTTTTCGAGAAGAGCGCTAGAAAGCTTAAAGAGCATTTCAGATTACCTTATAGAAAATAGCTCACCTGAAATAGCCAAAGCTGTTCCAAATGGTCTTAAAAGTGCTGCTTCATCGCTACAGAAGTTTCCGTATCGAAGGTCGATTTTTGTTCCAAACGAGTCTTCATCCAAGCAGGTCCGCAGTTTGAAGAAATGGTCTTTCCATATTTTTTTCTCTGTCGATGAGTCTTTATCTATTGTAAAAATCCTTGTGATCAAACATGAGAAAGAGAACCCTGAAGAGTTGATTAAAGATATTTAGATCGATAGTTAACATAAAAATTTGGAGTTCAAAGCATCCGAAGGGTTGTCTTCGGGCGCTTTTGTGTTTTGGGGTCTTCTGACTAAAGTAGAATTTACAAAATCACTTGCAAGACATTGACCAAGCTAGTGGGGCAGGAACCAAATAAATGTCTATATACTTGGGCAATGAATGCTTGATTTTGATTGAAGCCTAAAACCATCCCAGTTGCCCAAACGTGTAACAAAATATTCATTTTACCCTTGAAATCCCATTAGCGTGTGCGCTTCGCAAGAAGCCAAAAGCTTTGTAGAAAATGGGTTCAAAGGGCAGGTCCTGGCTTCGCAAGAAGCCTAAGGCATCATAAATCTTAGGCTTCTTGCGAAGCCAGGAGTTGGGAAATGGGGAACGGAATTACCGATGCTACAAATCTTGTGCTTCTTGCGAACCTGGGCATTAGGGATGCGTTCAATCATAAATTATTGATGGCTTATTATTTTGTTCCCAATGCATTCCCACCAAGCAGCATCCGATAAAAACTTGCTTTGCGGCTCATAAAATGCCTATATTTGAGCCGATTAACCCAATTTATCGGCTCATGCTTTACAATTGGCAACAAGCCCACTGGCCTAACTTCGAATACGAGGCTGCTCGTTTTGAAGCCCATTTCGGACACCTCAGCGAGATGGTCGGTAAAAGTCATGGCTTGTGGCAAGGTTTGGCTGCGACTCAGCGTGAAGATTCGATCATTGAGCTGTTGGTGCAGGAAGCGCTCAAAACCTCGGCCATTGAGAGCGAAATGATCAGTAAGCCCGACCTTATTTCTTCCATTCGCCGAAACCTGGGCTATCCTACACCAAGTATTGTCATCAAAGACCAGGCCGCGCAAGGCATTGCGGATTTGATGGTCATGTCCAGGAAATCCTTTGCCGATTCGCTCACTGAAACGATGTTGTTTGACTGGCATCGCATGCTCATGCGAGGCAATTTGCGGATCAATATTGGCCAATGGCGCAGCCATGCCGAACCCATGCAAGTGGTTTCTGGAGCAATTGGGCGTGAACAAGTGCATTTTGAAGCCCCGCCTTCAGCACAAGTACCTGGTGAAATGAAGGCTTTTTTAGCGTGGTTCAATGCCAGCGCAGCGGATGGTTCCAGTCCGATTAACAACCCCATCATTCGCTCGGCAATCGCGCATCTTTATTTTGAAAGCATCCATCCTTTTGAAGATGGCAATGGCCGCATCGGGCGGGTGATTGCCGAAAAAGCCCTTTCACAGCATTTCGGTCGCCCGGTTTTGATGAGCCTTTCCACGGTGATCGAGGCCGATCGAAAAGCATATTACTCCGCATTGCAGGCAGCACAAAGTAAAAGTGAGGTCAATGATTGGATCGCGTATTTCGGGAGCGTAATCCTTGCCGCTCAGCGAGATTTCGGCCAAACTTTAGCCTTTTCGCTGAAAAAAGCCCATTTTTTTGCCAAAAACCGCTCCTTGATGAATGAACGGCAGCAAAAAGTGATCGCGAGGATGCTGGAGCATGGCGAAAATGGCTTTGAGGGTGGAATGAGCGCACGCAAGTACATGGCCATCACCAAAGTATCAAAACCAACTGCAACCCGTGATTTACAGGATTTATTGGAGAAAAATTTACTGTTGAGCGGGGGAGTTGGGCGGGGGACGAATTATCAGGTGAATTTGGAATCATTTTGAAGGGTTCAAGCCACCGCAAAATCCGACAATTCCCTCATTTTGGGAGAATGAAAGGCCAAAACCAAGTCTGATTTAGCAATGCCTTCGTCTAGTAACTGTTGACCAATATCCAGGTCTGTTCCATCCCTTCTCAGCCAAATTCTTCCATTGGGTTTTACTTCAATGTGCATGAAGCAACCATATTCGCGCGATTCACCTTGCCACCCATCAGTAAAAAGCAGGTATTGTCCATGCTCTTCATCAAAAGCTTCCAGTATTTCCCAACGCTTGCCTTGTCGAAAATGATCGGCAATCTCGCTCAACATCTTCCGCACCAAGCTTTTATGTTTGATTACACTATCCATGTTAAGTTTGTGTTTTCTGAGGGGTGGTTCCTCTCCATTTAAAGTCTATTTTATGTAAGTTCTCAATCCGTAGTATCTCCCGATAGCGCCTTTCTTCTGAGAAGAGAGACGTTTGTAGCGAGTGATACCGAGGGCTTGTGGGCACTTCGGATGAAGCTGTGGCTACTAACGTCAAAGTTTTCCGAACTTTTGCTCGCCTCAAGATCAGTGGGAAATTGATTTCAGGACGACCGTTTAAAGTGTCATAAAAGCTGCGGGGGATCGTTTGATCGTTTACAACTCCATCAAAGAACTCCAAAGCTGGCTTTTCGATTGTCTGGAAAATGTATTGAGAACTTACTATTTTATTGGCAAATTTAATGATTTTCAGGCATTTGTTGGCAACATGCTCATTTCAGCTCTCCATCAATAAAATCTGCTCGGTTTTTGAGCCAGGTCCTCAACTTGAACACGTCTTCTCTAAAATCGAGTCCCCCCCTTTGCCACCGTTGAAAATCCCGTGCCCTGGCGGATTCAATTTTGGCCGCATATTGATCAATGTAAGTCAGCAGTTCTGGTAATTTTTGGGCTTTGAACGTGGTCCATTTTTGTTGCATGGCAGCTTTTACGGCTGGCGCGGCCATGAGTTTGGAAAAAAAGTTGCTCCCCACTCCCCTGGGTGCCGAAAACAGGGTCTTGTTGAAACTGCTGAAATGCCTAAGGGTACCCTCGTAAGCAAAAGCCCAATCGAAATCCCAGATCGGCCCCATCGTCCATTTGCCCATTTTGGTTTTGTACAAAAAGGTGCTTTTCGGGTGATTGAGCTCGCGGTTGTCGGTGAGCAGGCAGACCAGCAAAAAGCTAGCCAGGGATTCCACGTCGATAAAATCCTGGTAATTGTTGTTGGGAAAATCGGCACTGGCGACCAATGCCTCCAGTTGTTCAAACTGCGCCCGGATGGGAGCCAGTTCAGTGGCACTTTTCAATTCGGGGTGTTTGACCATCACGGGCAGGTTAAAAGCTGCGGACCTGAATTTCCAGGGCTCGTCGAAATATTGATCCAGCTCCAAAAGAATACCATCGTCCCCGATGTTGACCCGATTTTTTTTGACCTCAATTTGCTCCGTGAGCATGTACAGGCCCAGGTATTGCCCATTTAGGTTGACTTCGAGGGGTTCGATGTGGTTGGTAAAAGGCAACTCCAAGAGCTGGCCCGTCTTCATGGCCACGGCATTCAAGAGGTGGGTTCCATCCAGGTAATTGGCCAGCAAAACCCAGTCTTTTTCAGGGGCCATACCCAACAAGCCTGCTTTCTCATCCAGCTTGAACTTGTAGCCTTTTTTAGGAAAACCCCAACTGGTATTGCCCCGGCCCTTGATTTGAGCAGTACCCCTGAAATTACTGGAGTCGGTTATGCCATCCAGCGTCAGGCTGGCATTTACATAAGTGTCTTTTGAATTGATGGCCGCACCACCATTGGTGACAATGTCCAGCTTGGAGAATTTTTTGACCACCACGGGCACATCGGGGGTGGGGATGATTTCGTCTTCTTTCTTTTTGCAGCCCAGAAAGGTGAATAGAAGGAGCAGCGATAAGTGGAACAGTAGCCTTTTGGAGGCATTTATTTGCTTCATGTGCTGGATATTGGTTACTGCAAAGATAGTGAAAACTTAGCCCAACGTGGATTATGGTTTATTTTTTGACATACGATATACTACATACAATATAAGGTGGACAGGTTTGGGTTTAGTGAAAGGCTCTTATTGGGTTTCAAGTGGTGATTCAAAAAAGAGGTTGTTCGGGTCATTTGGCTCCTAAGCTTTTTTGACTTACGACTTACGAGTGACGACTTACGACTTACGAAGTAAGGCTTCGATTTAAAATTTGTGGGTGGGTAAAATCATCATTTTCACGATTCAAGTTTTCCCTATAACATAACTGAGTATATTTATTGCATCCCTGGAGCAGGCGAATACTAGTTGTAAATTATTGTATTTCAAATCTTTGCGACATGAGCTAGGCTGGGATCAATTCAATTATACCAAACCGTGCAAACGGATGCCTAAGCACTCATGGCTATTGCAAGCGAGCCCCCCACTTCGTAAGTCGTAAGTCGTCACTCGTAAGTCGTAAGTCAACAATAAGAACTTCGCAAATCCAAAATCCAACATAAGTTCAGGTCTAGGCGAACACCCAAGCCTTTTTCAACTTGAAACCCAACTTGAGCCATGATTTTTAGGCCGTTTTTTCGTAAAGCTATTTTCGGATAAGCAAATGCTGACCAAGACCATCAAATCACCAAAAATCACCCCCCTACCTGACATTTATCATCTGAGCCCCTTTTCTCATCCGTGATCTTTGTGGAAACAAAAAAACAAAAACCATGAAGATCGAACCTAATCTCTCCATCGGCGAATGCGTAGTTAGTTATTTCCTGATGATGGCTGTAATCATCATCGGTGGCTTCATCGGCCAGTGGTGGCTGGCTGGCTTCGGATTGCTTCTTTTCTTGCGTGGCATCACGGGCTTTTGTGCTATCAAGGCCCTCCGTGCTGCCAATTAAGTTTAAGTCAATCCAAAGTATTAGGTTATGTCGGTTCACAGCGATCCATCCATCGTCAGCATCCAGGCTCCTGCCAGTGTTGGTACTTGTTACCACTGTCAGGAGCCCGCTCCCCAGCCCTTGAAGGCCAATGGCCACGATTTCTGCTGTCGGGGTTGCCTTACGGTATATGAATTGTTGGAGTCGCATGACCTATGCCAATATTACCAACTGGACCCCCAAGCTCAGTTTCAGCGGGGGCAAGGACTCGATAACCCCAGCTATGCCTGGTTGGACGACGAGGAAGTACAAGAAAAACTGCTCGATTTCAAAGCGGGCAATACGGCCCAGGTGCATTTTCACTTACCCAATATCCATTGTTCTTCCTGCTTGTGGCTGCTGGAAAGGCTGCCCAAATTGGAGCCTGGGGTCAAGAACTCCCGCGTCAATTTTGTGGAGAAGAGCGTATCCATTCAGTTTGACTTAAGTGTCTGCACATTGCGCAAGCTGGCTACTTTGCTGGCTGGAATCGGCTATGCGCCGGAGTTTCGGATGAGCGACTTGTACCGGGTCGAGCCTCCCAAAACTTCCAGGCGCATGGCTTACCAGTTGGGGGTGGCTGGTTTTGCAGTGGGCAACATCATGCTCTTCAGTTTCCCGGAATACCTGGGCCTGGAGCGGCAGATTCAACCACAATTTTCACAACTTTTTGGCTATATCAGTCTGGCGCTGGCGCTACCTGTTCTGTTTTACAGCGCCAGCGACTTTTTCCGTTCGGCTTGGCGTGGGATGTTGGAGCGGCACCTCAACATAGATGTGCCCCTGGTCTTGGGCATGTTGATGCTGTTTTTGCGCAGCACCTGGGAAATCTTGGGCGGAACCGGAGCGGGTTACCTCGACTCTTTTGCCGGGCTGGTTTTTTTGATGTTGATCGGGCGTTGGTTTCAGCAAATTTCCTGGAACCAATTGTCTTTTGAACGCGATTACCGCGCCTATTTCCCGGTGGCGGTGACTTGCAAGAAAAATGGCGAAGAAAGAGTAGTACCCCTCAGTCGCTTGGAAATTGGCGACACCGTTTTGATCCACAACCAAGAAATCATCCCCGCCGATGGCATCCTGCTCAAAGGCGAGGCTCAAATCGACTACAGCTTCGTCAGTGGCGAATCAGAACCCGTGCCCGTTAAGGCCGGAGATAAAATTTACGCCGGGGGCCGCCAGGTCGGCGAAACCCTGGAAATTGGCCTTTCGCGCCTGGTTTCCAATTCTTACCTCAGTAGTTTGTGGAATCAGGAAGCCTTCAAATCGCCTCAAAAAGGCACGATGAGCCGCCTGGCCGACCAAGCTGGCAAGGTGTTTACTTGGCTCATATTGGCGGCTGGCTTGGGGGCTTTGCTGTATTGGTTGCCCCGCGATACGGCCAATGCGATCAATGCTTTTACTGCGGTGATGATCGTGGCTTGCCCTTGCAACATCGTGTTGTCGATTCCCTTCACCTTGGGCAATATCCTGCGCATCTTGGGGCATCATGGGCTTTACCTCAAAAACATCCAGTCGGTGGAGGCTTTCAGCGGCATCAACGCGGTGGTTTTTGACAAAACGGGCACCATCACCCAGGCCCAAACCCAGGCGCTTGATTTTTATGGGGCGAACTTGCAGGAGCATGAGAAAAGCGCCATCCGCAGCCTTACCCGCCATTCCAACCATCCTTTGAGTCGGCGATTGGCCCAACAATACGCTGGGAGCAATCTTTTGCCCGTGCAAAATTTTGAAGAAATCCTGGGTAAGGGTATCTGTGGGGTCATTGATGGCCAACAGTATCAAATTGGCTCCACTGCATTTTGTGGCATGGAGGGAGATGGGCTGTTTTTGTTAATCGACAATGAATACCACGGCCATTTCAAACTGCATTCCAGGTTTCGTTTTGGGTTGGAAAATCTCTTGCAGTTTTTCCGCCAAAACAAATACAGCACCTGGCTCATCTCTGGCGACATCCCCCGCGCCAGCGAACAAGTAGCAGCTTTCTTCCCTGATGCTGATAGTGTTTTCTTCCAACAGAGCCCCAATGACAAACTGCGTTTTGTCAAAAAACTCCAGCAATCTGGCCAACGTGTAATGATGCTGGGCGATGGGCTCAACGACGCGGGCGCATTGCAACAAAGCGACCTGGGCATTGTGTTGGCAGAAGATACAAACAATTTTACCCCGGCCTGCGACGGCATCTTGCACGCTGATGCTTTCCACCAGTTTCCAAAAATGGTACAACTGGCTAGTGCTGGGGTAAACATTGTGCGTTGGTCTTATGCGGTAGCCCTCACTTACAATTTCATAGGCTTAAGTTACGCCCTCAGCGCATCACTCTCTCCCTTGGTTGCGGCCATTTTGATGCCGATCAGTTCTGTTTCAGTGGTTTTGTTTGGGGTCTTATTGGGCAATTGGCAAGCCTATCGCTTGGGTTTGAAGGAGGACATCACTCCAAGTAAGCCAGTAGAAGTTGCCTTGACTTGAGCAAAATCAGCCCACCCCATGAGCAGGGTCATCAGCCACGCATGGCATTAAGTTGACCTTTGAGAAAACATCAAATCTACGGAATATGGAAGTCATCTTTTTACTCATTTGCATCAGCTTGATTGTGGCCTTGGGCTTCTTGATGGCCTATCTCAACGCAGTCCGCGATGGCCAATTTGATGATGAAGTAACCCCCGCCATGCGCATTCTTTTTGATGGGGATGTACCCAGCGAAAAACCTAGTACCTCAGCCGAGGAACAAACAAAATAAGCACTTCACTACGATACCGTCTTTGTTATGGAAAACATCGAAAAATTTCAGTATGACAACCGCATCACCCGCGCTTTTGGGGTCGCTGCCTTCGCTTGGAGCCTGGTGGGGATGCTGGTTGGCTTGATTTTGGCGCTACAATTGCTTTTTCCTGCCCTTAACTTCAGCCAGGGAGGCTTCTCTTTGCTGACTTATGGCCGTCTTCGTCCGCTGCACACCAACGCGGTAATTTTTGCATTTGTGGGCAACGGCATGTTCATGGGGATTTACTATTCCCTACAACGCTTGCTCAAGGCGCGCATGTTCAGCGACCGACTCAGTTGGATTCACTTTTGGGGCTGGCAGGTGGTAATTCTTTGTGCAGCTTACACCTTGCCAATGGGCCTGACAACCAGCTCCGAATACGCCGAGTTGATCTGGCCAGTTGACCTTTTGATCACCTTGGTTTGGGTGATTTTTGGGGTCAACATGTTTGGTACCATCTTCAAAAGACGAGAAACGCACTTGTATGTAGCGGTGTGGTTTTACATCGCCACTTGGGTCACGGTAGCGGTTTTGCACATTGTGCGCAGCTTGGAATTTCCCGTTACTTTGACGTCTAGTTATCCTATTTTTTCTGGGGTGCAAGATGCTTTGGTGCAATGGTGGTATGCGCACAACGCGGTGGCCTTCTTCCTCACTACGCCTTACTTGGGCTTGATGTACTACTACTTGCCAAAGGCCGCTAACCGCCCGGTTTACTCCTACAAGCTGTCGATCATCCACTTCTGGGCTTTGATCTTCATCTACATATGGGCGGGGCCGCACCACTTGTTGTACACTTCCATGCCCGATTGGGTACAGTCTTTGGGCACCGTTTTTTCCATTATGTTGATTGCCCCATCTTGGGGTGGGATGCTCAATGGCCTGCTCACTTTGCGCGGGGCCTGGGATCGGGTGCGCCAAGATGCAGTCCTCAAGTTCATGGTTGTAGCCATTACGGCTTATGGCATGGCTACTTTTGAAGGACCCATGTTGTCGATCAAAAGTGTAAACGCGATCAGTCACTTTACCGACTGGACCATTGCGCACGTACACGTTGGAGCCTTGGGTTGGAACGGCTTCTTGACTTTTGGGGTCTTGTATTGGTTGTGGCCTCGCATGTTCAGAACCAAGTTGTACTCCGAAAAACTGGCCAATTTCCACTTCTGGATTGGCACTTTGGGTATTGTATTTTATGCCATTCCACTTTACTGGGCAGGTTGGACCCAGGCTTTGATGTGGAAAGAATTTACGCCAGAAGGTACCTTGGCTTGGGGGAATTTCCTCGATACCATTAAGCAAATTATCCCGATGTACGCCATTCGCGCCATCGGTGGCACCTTATTCTTTACGGGTGCAGTAGCAGGGGTTTACAACCTGGTTAAAACTGCCCGTCAGGGTAACTTTTTGGCCAACGAAGACGCAGAAGCACCAGCCAGACCCAAGAAAATGGCCCTGGCACCAAGCGACGGTTACTGGCACCGTTGGATTGAACGCCGCCCACTGCAAATGTTGTTGTGGAGTACGGTGTTGATCTCTATTGGTGGGATCATCCAGATCATCCCCATGGTTTTTATCGAAAGCCAAGTACCCAAAATTTCTACGGTCAAACCTTATTCTCCATTGGAACTGGTGGGTCGTGACCTCTACATCCGCGAAGGCTGTGTGGGTTGCCACTCACAAATGGTGCGCCCTTTCCGCAGCGAAACCGAGCGCTACGGCGAATACTCCAAATCCGGCGAATACATTTATGATCGACCATTCTTGTGGGGCTCCAAGCGCACCGGCCCAGACCTCTGGCGCGAGGGCCAAAAATACCCCGACAGCTGGCATTACAACCACATGATTGACCCACGCAGCATGTCGCCCGGCTCGATGATGCCACCTTACCCACACTTGGCGACTAATGTGATGAACCTTAAGGATTTGCCAGCCAAAATCCGTGTCTTGCGCCAACTCGGCACACCTTATCCGGAGGGCTATGAAAACGAGGTTCTGCCCGCAGTACGCAAACAAGCCAATCAGATTGCCGCCAACCTCAAAGACCAAGGCGTAGAAGACACTGAGCTGAGCAACAAAGAAATGGTGGCCATCATCGCCTATCTGCAAAGGTTGGGAACGGACATCAAATTGCAAAACACCGCTGAAAAGCGCTAAAATCACTGATCATGTACAAATACTTGCTCCAATCAGTAGATGGCATCCAATGGTTTGGCATCGTTACGATCCTCTTGTTTTTCAGCACTTTTTGCCTAGCTTTCTTTCGTGCTTTTTTCTTTTCCAATAAAGAGGAGATGCAAGCCATGGCCCGCAAACCATTGGAAGATTAAATCAACTGAAGATCAATCAACCGAACATGAAAAATTCAAAATACCTGATGGCTGTGCTGTTGTTGTTGAGCTTCAGCATTGCCGCAAGTGCCCAGGATGCGGTGGCCAGCAGCATAGCTACCGCACCCAAAGAGGATAGTTTTTTCTCGACCATGACCCTGGCCTTGGTTTTTGGGATCGTGGGGCTCCTGGCTGGAGCCATGTTGGCCATTGCATCAATTAACAAACTGTTGGTTACCAAGTTAACCGAACTAGAAGCCGCCGCCAAAGGCATCACCCTGCCCAGTGAGGCACCAGAAGCTGTCGCTACAGTGAGGAAATCCTTCAGTTGGGATAAATTCCGTAAGCGCTTTTGGGAAGACGCGGTGCCCATCGAACGCGAATCAGAAGTACTCATGCACCATGAATACGATGGCATCCGCGAGCTGGACAACAGCCTCCCTCCCTGGTGGGTCAATATGTTCATCCTCACCGTGATTTGGGCTTTTGGTTACATGGTTTACTATCACTGGGGAGGCAATGGGCCTTCGTCAACCGATGAATACGACATGGAAATCGCCGAAGCCAAAGCCGCACAACGTGCCATTGCAGGTTTGGGTAAAACCGTGGATGAAACTACTGTGGAACAGCTGAGTGCAACTTCAGACCTCAGCGCTGGTGCTACAATTTTTACCACCAGTTGTGCGACCTGTCATGGTCAAAAAGGAGAAGGGCTGGTCGGCCCTAATCTCACCGACGAGTACTGGTTGCATGGAGGCGGCATCAAGGAGATATTCAAAGTCATCAAAAATGGGGTACCCGAAAAAGGCATGATCGCTTGGTCCGCTCAATTGACGCCAAAGGATATCCAGAAGGTAGCCAGCTACATCCGCACGCTGAAGGGAACCAATCCTCCCAACCCCAAAGCCCCGCAGGGAGAAATCTGGCGGGATGCACAGGCCAAAGGGGATACCACCAATACCGACGCCAAATTGAAAATGTCGATGAAATAGACTTTATGTACTTTAGATTTTTGAGTTAAAACAGTGGAGTTTTTTGACTGATTGAGGCTTCTTTTTTAGCTCATAGCCCAGCTATGGGCTAAAAAAGAAACGAAAAGCTGGCGAAAAAGGTCCTGTTTTAACCATTTAATTTAATGTTCATAAAGTCTAATAATCGCTTGAGGAGAGCAGGGCCGTTAAGTGGCTTTTGGGCGTTCTCAAAAGCCTTTGACGGCCCGCTCTCTTCAAACACTCGCTCCTCCCTTTTCCCTTTATTGAATCAAAGCTGTAAAGTAAACAAGCCATGAGCAATCCACATCCTACCATTATGGATCCAGACCTGGAAGTGTTGGTCGCGGATTCGGAAAGCTTCCGCGACCGCGTTTCCACCATTGATAAAAATGGGAAACGCATTTGGGTGTATCCGAAAAAACCCAGTGGTCGCTTTTTCAATGCCCGGATGTGGACGAGTTTGGCATTTTTCGCCATTTTCCTGATCCTGCCCTGGCTCAAAGTGCATGGAGAACCCTTGTTCTTGTTTGATGTGTTGCATCGGAGGTTCATCATCTTCGGATTCGTTTTCACTCCCCAGGATTTTTACCTCTTTGTGTTGGCGACGCTCACTTTTTTTGTATTCATCATTTTGTTTACGGTGGTTTTTGGGCGCTTGTTCTGTGGTTGGGTTTGTCCGCAGACCAATTTCATGGAAATGCTTTTCCGCCGCATTGAATACTGGATCGAAGGCGATTACAAGCAGCAGCAAAAACTAGACGCGAGCTCCTGGACCGCCGAAAAAATGCGAAAAAAGGGCTTCAAATTCGGCCTTTTCTTTGCCATCGCCGTTTTGATTTCCAACTACTTTTTGGCTTATCTCATCGGCATGGACCAGGTGCTGTTGCTGGTCACCGAGCCCATCAGCCAAAACTTGGGCTCTTTCATTGCCATGCTGATTTTTTCCTTGGCTTTTTTCACCGTTTATGCCCGTTTGCGCGAGCAAGTATGCACCACCATCTGCCCCTATGGCCGGATGCAAGGTGTACTGTTGGTCGAAGACAGCATTGTGGTGATCTACGATTGGCTCAGAGGGGAACCCAGGGGGAAAATGCAAAAGGCCAATAGCGCCGCCAAAACCAAAAAAGACCCTTGTGAATGCGACGATTGCGAAGGTAATGGAGCCTGTAAAGCCAATAAGCGCTTAAAAACACTAGGCAATCCCCTTACCGACATCCAGGCAGCCGTGGCCGAAAGCAATCCCGTGGCCAAGACCCTTGGTGATTGCATCGACTGCCATTTGTGTGTAGCTGTGTGTCCTACTGGCATTGACATTCGCAACGGAACCCAGTTGGAATGCATCAATTGTACCGCGTGTATTGATGCATGTGACCAGGTGATGGACAAAATTGGACGCCCTCGTGGCCTGATCCGTTACGATTCCACCAAAGGAGTTAAGGAACAAAATAGGCGCTTGTTTACGCCCAGGGTTTACGCTTATAGTGCAGTGCTGATGTTGCTATTGGTTGTTGATGTAGCCCTGTTCGTCAATCGCGGGCAGATGGAGAGCATCATCCTGCGTTCACCAGGGCAAGTGTACCAAAAACCCGATCCGCAGCACATCAGCAACCTGTATACCTACCGCCTCATCAACAAAAGCACCGAGGATTTTCCGGTAGAGATCCGCGTAAAATCGCCGCGTGGGGCAAAAATCCGCTTGATTGGGCCGCAAAACCTGGATTTGACAACTGAGAAGCACTTGCAAGGGGTATTTTTCATCGACATTCCGCGCAAACAGTTGAAGCAACGCACCACCCGAATTCAACTTGAAATTTGGTCGAAAAACAAAAAAATTGACCACCTCAAAACTAACTTCTTGGGGCCACTCAACCCATAAACGCTCTTCAACCTTTCAACCTTTAAACTTCAAAAAATGAATTGGGGAACCTCCATTGCTTTTGTCTATGCCTTCTTTGCCCTGAGCATGATTGGAGCAGTTTTTGCTTCGCGCAAACACGATCCTGGGTTGGTGCAAAAGGACTACTATCAACTTGATTTAGACTACCAGGCCCACCTAGATAAAAAACAAAATACCGCTCAATTGCTGGAAAAACCACAAGTTCGCTTTGACAGTGCACAAAACACCTTGGTGCTTAGTTTTCCCGAAAGCTTAGGTGATATTTCCGGGCAAGTCAAAGTTTACCAGTCGAAGACCACCAAACGCGACTTCATTTTGCCATTGAAGGGCGAAAAAACCTTGGTCTTGCCTGCCGAAAAACTCCATTATGGGCGCTGGCACCTGGATTTAGACTGGCAAAGCCAAGGCAAAGCCTACTTCTTGGAGTTTACAACATTTGTCCCCTCCGACAAACCGTAAGGGACACATGTTGAATAAATTATGCATGTTTTGCCCTCGCTGTGCGAGGCTAGTTGGGAACACGGATGAAATTGGGTTTGGGTGTGCTTGTTTGGGTTTGAGTGTGAAGAAACCTCGTTTTCAATTGGAGACGAAACTTATGCTCGAAGTCCCCCACCCGAACTTACACTTACACACTCCACACCCTATCTTACTGATTTCCAGCATGATTTTGACCTTGATTTTGGCAATAATATTGCCACTCAAAGGGCTTATTCAAAAGTCAAAGTGTCCACTTCTTTTCTGTTCCCTAATTTGGAAAAAACCACCTATCATGCAAATTACCTCAAATTTCACCAACGAACTCCCATTAACCACTAACAACTAACCATTAACCACTAACCATTAAAAATGTGGATGGCCCTTTTGATCGGTTTTGCGGGGAGTTTGCACTGCGTTGGCATGTGCGGTCCCTTGATGTTGGCCATGATTCCTGGGCAGGGTGCATGGGCATATTGGCTCCAATACCAAGGTTCGCGCATCCTGGCTTATGGGCTGATGGGGCTGTTTTTAGGTAGTTTGGGCCAGGGCTTTGCTTTTTTAGGCTTACAAAAAATCATGTCTATTATGGCGGGGGTGATTTTGTTTGGCATGGCGCTCCAGGCCACGCGAGGGTTGAATTTGAAACTAGCCTGGCTGGATCAATTTCAGGCCCGATTGCACCAACGTTTTAAAAGTTTATTGCCAATTTCCAAGGCTCCTTCTCCTTTCTTATTGGGTTTGATGAATGGTTTTTTGCCTTGTGGTTTGAGCTACGGGGCTTTGGCAGGGGCCTGGGCGACTGCGGGGGCTGTTCAGGGCTTCCTCTTCATGGTTTTGTTTGGCCTGGGCACCCTGCCATTGTTGGTTTTACTTCAATTTTCTGGACACGACCTGCGCCGCAGACTGCGTGGGCACTGGTCCTTTTTACAAGTCATTTTGCTGCTGAGTGCGGGCTTGTTGTTGCTTTACCGTGGGTTTCAGGGCGATTTTAATTGGTTCGACAGTCACGTATCACCTGCTGAATTGCAATGCCATTGAGCAAAATCAATTGCTGGTGTGACTTGGCTTAGTGACTTGGAGTTTCAGGATTAGCAACTTTGTATCGTTAACCAAATCCATTAATTCACTGCAAAAATTTCCTGTCATGAATATTCACAGTCCAGTATCTTTTTTCATGACCAAACAAGTCATCAGCGTTGAACCAACCGCTCCACTCAATGTGATCCGAGATTTGTTTGTCATGCATGATTTTCATCACCTCCCGGTCGTAGACGACAACGAAGGAATCATAGGTTTGATCAGCAAATCTGATTTTGAGCGCTTTCAAGGCGGAAGCTTTTACGTATCTGAAGACCGTTTCTTGCAGGAAACCCGCTTAAAATCCACCCAAGCCCGCGACATCATGACCAAGGGCCTGGCCAAAATCAGCCCAGAAGATCGGTTGGATGTGGCCTTGGATATTTTTTGCCTCAACCGTTTTCATGCCTTGCCAGTGGTTGATCGCGACAACAAATTGATCGGCATATTGACGCCCTACGATATTTTGAAAGCCTTGCAGGGCGAAAAAATTACTTTGAAGAATTATGAAATAGTATAAGTTGAAATTTGGTAACAGCAGTATGTGTTAGTGTTTTTGTAATCGTTTTTATCGCATTGGGTGTCGTTTGATTGACGGCACCCAATGTCGTTTTTACGCTGAAAATTCTTTCAAATTCTAAATGGGTCAACATCACACATGTAATTCTGTAATTCTGGTCTTCTGCAAATTCTAGTTTAGACAAAAAAATTCGCGCTTGATTGTTCGGACCGAGTTCTCCGA
This sequence comes from Chitinophagales bacterium, assembly GCA_013299105.1. Classification (GTDB taxonomy): domain Bacteria; phylum Bacteroidota; class Bacteroidia; order Chitinophagales; family Saprospiraceae; genus Haliscomenobacter. The sequence continues at coordinate 19,644 of JAAFJY010000046.1, forward strand.
AGTTTTCAGCGAATTTAAGAAAATCGAAAAAATTTCGATAAAAAAGCTTTTTTTCAAAAAATATTTCCATTTTTGAGCGGTTATCGTAAAAATCTCTTTCCAGTGGCAACTCAAAATGAACTTTATTTAGACGAAACCGATCTCCAGATACTGGAAGCGCTCCAACGCGACGGGCGTATTTCCTTTTCTGACTTGGCCAAAGAATTGGGTTTGGCCGTCAGCACGGTCAGCAAACGCTACAATACGCTTTCTGCGAATGGTGTGGTGAAAATCGTAGGCCGGGTAGACCCCACCAAAGTAGGCAACCATGCTTATGCCAGCATCATGCTCCAGATCGACAAAATGGAAAATGTCAAACAAGTAGCGGAAGACTTGGCCCAGCTACCTGAAGTGAGTTTTTTGGCCTTGCGCACTGGCGAATTTCACTTGGAAATGAACGTGGTTTGTCGCGACAACATGCACTTGCTGAATTTAGTCAATAGCCACTTGGATGTGATCAAACCCATCACCAAGTACGAAATAAACATGTACCTCAAGGTATACAAATGGGGGCAATCCAACCTCGAAGCTCCCGCCGAAGTCAGTGCCGAGATTTTTAATTTAGAGCAACATTAACATGCCCAGCGTTTTTCAATCCATCAATCCTTTCACCCAGCTTGTAGTCGGTGAATATTTTGAAAGTAGTGTAGCCGAGCTCAACGCCAGATTGGACATGGCGAGCCATGCACAGTCCGATTGGGTAGCCCTTTCCTTCGCGGATAGAGGGGCTTTATTCAACAAATTAGCGGCTTACCTGCGCGAACACCAAGAAGAACTGGCCCAGCTCATGACCGCTGAAATGGGCAAAATCATCGCCGAAGCCCGCGCCGAAGTAGGCAAATGCGCCGCCCAATGCGAATATTATGCCCAACACGCCGAGGCGCTTTTGCAGGCCACTGAGGTCAAAACTGAAGCCCAAATCAGCCAAGTTGCCTACGATCCGGTCGGCGTCGTTTTGGCCATCATGCCTTGGAATTTCCCTTACTGGCAAGTATTTCGCTACGCTGTGCCTGCCCTCATGGCGGGCAATACGACCTTGCTCAAACACGCCCCCAATGTTTTTGGCTGCGCCTTGGCGGTCGAAAAAGCTTTTCGAGCGGTGGGTTTTCCTGAGGGCGTTTTCCAAGCCATCATCGCCGATGTACCCGCCCTCAGCAACTTGGTCAAAGACGACCGTGTAGGTATGGTCACGCTTACTGGCAGTGAAAAAGCCGGAGCCGCAGTGGCGGCACTGGCAGGGGCTCACATCAAAAAAAGTGTGCTGGAACTGGGCGGCAACGATGCCCTCATTGTTTTGCCTGACGCCAATCTCGACCAAGCTGCCGCCGCCGCGGTGCAATCGCGCATGATGAATGCCGGGCAGGTGTGCATCGCCGCCAAGCGCTTCTTGGTACACGAAGCTGTAAAACCAGCTTTTACCGAAAAAATCCTGGCTTTGATCCAACAATTGCCACAAGGTGATCCCCTAGACCCCACCATCAAAATGGGCCCTTTGGCCCGTCCCGACTTGGCCCAAAACCTGAATCGACAAGTCAAAACCGCTCTCGAACAAGGGGCCAAACTCCTTTGCGGTGGGCAGGTTCAAGCCTGTAACTACACTCCTACCCTACTGGATGAAGTAAAGCCCGATAACATCGTTTTCCGGGAGGAGACCTTTGGACCGGTGGCCGCCATCACTACATTTTCCAGTGAAAAGGAAGCCATTCAACTGGCCAATGATTCGCGCTATGGACTCAGTGCTGCCATTTGGACCCAAGACTTGAACAAAGCTCAAGCCCTGGCCCAAGCACTCCAAGTAGGCAGTGTTTTTGTGAATGCTGTGGTGCGGTCCGATTCCCGCTTGCCGATTGGGGGAGTCAAAAAATCGGGCTATGGCCGCGAACTCGCCGAGGACGGCATCAAGGAATTTTGTACGCCCAAGACTTTTTATATAGCCTAGTTTATGAGCTCGAAAGAACTACAAGAACGCCGCAACCGCGTGCTGCCCAAGGCCATGAATACGGCCTCAACCCTCAATGCCGCCTGGGCCAAAGGAGCCCATTTTTACGACCAGGAAGGAAAGCCCTACCTCGATTTTTCTGGTGGCATCGGGGTGCTGAATGCCGGGCACTGTCCCACCGAAGTCAGCCGGGCCATCGCCAGGCAGTCGCAGAAGTTGATGCATACTTTTTTCAACCTTTTGACCCACGAACCTTACGTGGCGCTGGCCGAAAAACTGGTTGAAATCTTGCCGCATGGGGAAGCTACGAAAGTGATGTTCGTCAGCACAGGAGCAGAAGCAGTTGAAAATGCGGTCAAAATTGCCCGCCAGGCCACCGGAAGGTCTGGGATCATCTGCTTTACGGGTGGTTTTCACGGTCGCACGCTCATGGGCATGAGCCTGACTTCGAAGGTGAGCTACAAAACGGGTTGTGGGCCATTTGCCCCAGAGGTGTATCGCCTGCCTTTTCCAGACTATTACCACAATGGCGCTGGCCGCAGCTTCGATGCTTTTGTGGAGCAAGAATTGCAAAATTTCAGGAAATACCTCAGTAGTGTGGTCGCACCAGATCAAGTTGCAGGCATCATCATCGAACCTGTGCAAGGCGAAGGAGGCTTTTATGTAGTGCCGCCGCGTTACCTGCAAGGTCTGCGTGAAATTTGTGACCAATACGGTATCCTGCTGATCCTGGATGAAGTACAATCGGGCTTTGGCCGTACCGGAAAATGGGCTGCTTATGAGCACTATGACGTGATTCCGGACATTACAACCTGGGCAAAATCAATGGGTTCGGGTATTCCGATTGCGGCAGTGATGGGCAAGGCCGAGGTGATGGACAAAGCCCTGCCCGGCACCCTGGGCGGCACCTATGCTGGCAACCCGGTGGCTTGTGCTGGCGCGCTGGCGACCATCGAGTACATGCAAAAAATCAACATCAACAAGAAAGGCCAGCAAGTGGGCCGCATGGTGATGAATTTTTTCAAGAACCTCAAAAAAACCTGCCCCTCTATCGGCGAAGTGCGTGGCTTGGGGGCAATGGTGGCCATTGAATTGGTCAAAAACCAGGACCCCAATCAGCCCGATGCCGAATTGACCCAAAAACTGGTGGCCAAATGCGCCGAACAAGGCTTGTTTTTGATCAGCGCCGGGGTATATGGCAATGTGATTCGGGTACTTTGCCCCCTGGTGATTGCGCAAAAAGACCTGAAAAAAGGGCTGGAAATACTGGGTAAGACGCTTAAGGACTTGTCCTAGGGCCACTGAAAAAAACTTAGGCTCTTATTGGGTTTCAAGTGGTGCTTCAAAACGAATTGGTTGCGGTCATCAAGCTCCAAGACTTTTTTTGAGTGACGACTTACGAATGACGACTTACGAAGTAGCGCTTGATTGAAAATTTGTGGTGCAGCAAGTCATCTTTTTTACGATTCAAGTTTTCCCAATAAAATAGCTCAGTCAATTTTATTGCATCTTTAGCGGACGCGAACAACGATTGTAAATAATTGTTTTTCAATGTTTTACAAACATGTCAAAGTTGAGATTAACTCAAAAATATCAAACCGTGAAAATGGGAGCCTAAGCACCCTAAGGTCTTGCCAGCGAGCCCCTACTTCGTAAGTCGTAAGTTGTCACTCGTAAGTCGTAAGTCAAAAAATCGAACTTCGCAAACCCAAAACTCACCTTGGCTTAGGTCAAGACAAACGCCCAAGTCTTTTTCAACTTGAAACCCACATTGAGCCAAAACTTATAAGCATTGGCAAATACTTTGCCCCGCTGTGCGGTGCTGGTTGGGAACACGGATGAAACAGATGAAACAGATTTTCACGGATTTCCAGCGTTACTTTGACTGTGATGTTGACCCCACTCGATTTAAGATCGGAGTTACCAATTTTATAACTTATTCTCTAGCTGTGATTTTTATGATTGGTAAGATGTAGGCGTGATTTAGACTGACCAATGTCAGCCCGGCTGAGCGCGGTGTTGACATTGTAGCTGCCAATGTTGAGGAGCTGAAGCCCTACTTTGCAAGGCATTGAATAAATATGCGAAGCTGTCAATCCTGTGAATCCTTTAAATTCCTGGTTTAGTCAACGTCACACTAGCGGGCTAAGAACGGAAAAAGTGCCCATATTCATCGGTGCGTTAGTGCATGATTTCGGCTCGCTAATGCGTCAGGAGACGCAGACAAGGGCAGTCCCCGTCTGGAGACGTGGGACTAGCGGTAATGCTTTATTATTTCATTTCCCTTGCACTAGTGGTCCTGGAATCCTGAAAACCCTGCTTCCTGATAAAAAAATCCCGCTTATACTCAAAGCTTCGGCTCATTGATCGTGATACAATGAATACCCCCACCGCCAAAATTGATGGCCAGGGCATTAATGGGGATGATTTTTTTCTTGGGAAAAACGCTTTTGAGCACTTTTTGGGCTGCTTCGTCCAGTTTTTTCACGGCTAGGTCGCCACCAGGTTGAAAATAATAAGGCACCAGCACGGCATCATTGGCTACTAAAAAATTGAGGTAACTGGCCGCAGCGACCACTTTTACGGGTTGGCCTTGCGGAAAAGCTGATTCGTCCTTGTACACAAAAGTTCGGATCACTTCGTACACGCCATCACCGGGTTTCATGTTACTGGTGATGGTTTTGGGCAAGGGCATGGGCACGATTTTGAATGGTTTGCCATCCACATTGCGGGCCTTGCGCAGGATTTTCAGGTTTTCGCTCAGGCGGCGGGCATTTTCCTGGTTGATGGGATCGCTTAGGTCACTCGAATCCACGCTGGCGAGCAAAATGGTGCTGTCATTGACAAAGCGAGCCATTTCGTCGGTATGGCCATTGGTGGTCAATACGGTGTAGAGTTTTTCGCCTCTGGGTCCTTTGATCGGGCCATTGAAGGTGTGGTCGTCTTCGTAGAGCCCTTGTTGGAGCCAAATGAATTTTTTGACCCCTAAAACCCGGCGGTATTCGGCCTCCATTTGAGCCCGGCTCATCTCAGGATTGCGGCCTTTGGCCACCACTTCCGACAACATGAGCACTCCTTTGCTTGACACCTCGTGGTTGCCACCCTCGGTGATCAGGTTAGTGGACAAAACCGGAATTCCGAGCTTGGCAGCGATGCGCTCGTCCAGTTTTTCGTCTTTTTGGGCTACGGGATCACTTGCCTGGGTGTATTCCCAAGCGTTGAAATTGAAATCGGCCATCGCCAATTTTCCTTGTTCATTGACTACAAAAGCAGGGCCCATGTCCCGCGCCCAAAACTCCTGGTAAGGAAACTGGAAGACCTGCACCCTTTTATTTTCAAGCCATTTCGCATTGATTTTGCTTTTGGCCAAAGTTTCAATGGAGTCGTTGGGCACCACCAATTTCACCTTTGTATGCGCTTGCAAGGCTTCGATGATCTTCAAGGTCACTTGCGCATTGGGCATACTGGCCAGGTGATCCATTTGCGGCCATAGCAACCACACTGCTTCGTTGGGCTCATACTCGGCGTGCTGGCGAAAAGGGCTTGGATCAGTCTCAGAAGCAAGTTCTTTCGGCTTGTTTTTGGGCTGGCAGGCACAACACAAGGCTGTGCAAAGGAGGCCTAGGGAGAATGTTCTCATCTGAGTTAGATTGGGTGGTAACATCTCAGTCAACATCATGTATGCAATCAGTGAAAATCCGTTTCATCTGTTTTATCCGTGTTCCAAACCCGCGAAGCGGGGCAAAAAAGTGGCCACAGCAGAGCAACGAAGTTGCGAATGAGGATAATTAATTTGTGGCTTGTCACTTACAAATCGCCAATGCTCACCAGTTTTTTCTCCAAATACTCGTGAAGGCCTTCTTCGCCACATTCATAGCCTAAGCCACTTTGTTTCCAGCCGCCAAAGGGGGCTTCGGTGGCGTGGGCTGCCCATTCATTGATGCCCACAATGCCAAATTCGAGTGCTTCGGAGACCTTGATCGAGGTGCGTAAATCATTGGTCCAGCAGTACGAGGCCAGGCCGTATTCCGTGTCATTGGCCAGCTCGATGGCTTGATCGAGGTTTGAAAAAGGCGTCACCCCCATCACCGGACCAAATACTTCTTGCCTGAAAATTGCCGTTTGCTGCTCAACATTGGCCAGTAGCGTGGGCTCATAAAAATACCCTTTGGGCAAATGACTTGGCCTTTTGCCCCCGCAGTAGAGCTTGGCTCCTTGGCTCAAGCTTTGCTCCACTACTTTGGCCACATTTTCGCGTTGGCGGGCATTGATCAGGGGACCGAGTTGGGTAGCGGGGTCCTGACCATTGCCGATCTTGAAAGCTTGCAAATGGCCCGCTGTTTTTTCACAAAAAGCCTGGTAAATGCTTTCATGGACCAAAAAACGCTGCGGCGACACACAAACCTGCCCACAATTGCGCGATTTGGCCAAAGCGGCTGATTTACAAACTGCTTCCAAATCCACATCCGGAAAAATCAAAACGGGCGCATTGCCCCCCAATTCCAAAGACAGTTTGGTATTCGTTTTGGACGCTCCTTCCAAGAGGATTTTACCCACGCGGGTGCTGCCTACAAAATGGATTTTGCGCACTTCGGGGCGTTCCAGCAGGGCATCTCCGATGGCGGCTGCGTCGCCCAAAACCAAGTTGGCTGCTCCGGCTGGCAGTCCGGCTTCAACCAATAGTGCCATCAGGTTCATGGCGGTCAGCGGGGTGTATTCCGAAGGTTTGGCTACGATGGTGCAGCCTGCGGCCAGTGCTGCGGCCCAGACCCTGCAAAGGTTCCACACCGGAAAATTCCAGGCGGTGATGATGCCCACTACTCCCATCGGTGCGTGGATCACCGACATGCGCTTGTTGTTGCGGCTGGCCGGGATGACCCTTCCATAACTGCGCTTGGCCTCCTCGGCGTACCATTCAAAAAACTGTGCGGCCACTGTCCATTCGCCAATTGCTTCGAGCATGGGTTTGCCCGATTCGGCCACGGTGTCCACTGCCAATTCCTTGGCCCTGCTGCGCATCAAATCGGCAGTTTTTTTCAAAACCTCCGCCCTTTGCCAAGCGTTGGTGTTTTTCCAGGCGGGAAAAGCTTGCCTTGCCGCATCAATCGCAGCGTGGGCATCAATAGCTCCGCCAAAAGGCAGGGTAGCTATTACTTCCTCCGTTGCTGGATTGAGTACGTCCCAGGATTTGCCTCCCTGTGCGTTGATCCATTGTCCGTTGATGTAGTTTTGCCGCATGCTAGTTGAAAGTTGAAGGGTTGAAGGGTTGAAAAGAGGGGCTCGCTGGGAATATGAATATAAGTAATGGTTCAAAAAATAAGGCTTTCCAGTTTTTACGGATTTTGATCGCAACAAATTTCATTGTCATGGTCAAAATCACGGTCAAAATCGTGTTGGCAATCCGCAAGAAAGGGTGTGGAGTGTGTAAGTGTGAGTTCGAGTGTGAGAGCTTCGAGCTTTAACTTTCATCTCCGATCACTTGAAAACGGGGTTTTCTCACACTCACACCCCAACAAACAAACCCAAACCCAATTTCATCCGTGTTCCCAACTAGCCTCGCACAGCGAGGCAACGAAGATGTCTAATTCATCCAATCTGCGGTCCTAAGTTTTTGCCAATTTTAAAAAACAAAGCGCTAATTTGCAGTAATTCTTTGATAAAAATAGCAAAAACATGCCTAAAACCAATTACAAAACCGTGGACGAATACATCGCCGACCAAACCCCTGCCAACCAGGAAGCCTTGGAGCAGTTGCGGCAAATCATCCGCGACCTCGTGCCGCAAGCCGAAGAAGGAATCAGCTACCAAATTCCGATGTACAAGTACCACGGGATGCTCTGCGGATTTGCGGCATTCAAACAGCATTTGAACTTCACTACGGCCAATGGCAGCACCCTTGAGCAGTTCAAAAATGAATTGAAAGGCTACAAACACACGCCCTCCAGTGTACACTTCACCCCTGAAAAACCACTGCCGCTTGAGGTATTGGAGCAGATCATTTTGACCAGGGTGGCTGAGAATGAGGCCAGGGTTTTGGGTAAGAAGAAATGATTCGATCAACAGCTGCAAAAAGCGCCGTGATTTGTCGTTTATCCGACCAATTCCTACAAAGCATCGACCAATACTATTTTTTTCTTGGTAAAAGCAATGCTTTCATGAACATTTAAAAAACCTGTCGGTTCTACTAAGTCTAAAGCAATAAAAGAATTTACCCCGATCCCTGAACTTTACATCACTCGCTTATTTGAACAGGTTACTAAATTTTAATTAGATAACATGATCCAAGCCGACTGTTTCTCTCTCACAACCATCAATGCATGCAAAACGTCTACTTGCAAGGCTATTCCCCACCAGTCGGATAGGCTCGGCCTCATGTTTCCATTGCTTTGTGTGCCTGTATCATCATAGATAAAACCGGATATTCTGGTTGATTATTTTGAGTTTTTGGTAACAAAACAACACAGCATGAAAAAACTCTTACTAATGCTGATGCTATTTGGCATGGGTATATCCAGCCTTTTAGCGCAGCGAACGGTAACCGGCGTGGTAACCGATGAAAACAACGAGCCTTTGATCGGGGCTTCGATTTTGGTAAAAGGGACTGCAAGAGGCACCATCACCGGATTGGCGGGCGATTTCAGCGTCAATTTGCCTGAAGGAGCCAGTACCTTGGTCATCACTTACACTGGCTTCAAATCCAAAGAAGTAGCCATTGGCAATGAAACCAAACTGGACGTCATCATGGAAACCGATGCCGTGGGTTTGGACGAAACCTTGGTAGTAGGTTACGGTACCCAAAGCAACCGTTTCCGGGTGCAGAGTATCGGTACAGTAACTGAGCAAGCCATCAAGAACGTACCCCTCTTAGGCCCTCAGCAATTGTTGCAAGGCCAGGTAGCAGGGGTACAAATGACCAATACCTCTGGGGTTTTGGGTTCTGCTGCAGCGATCCGCGTGCGTGGCCCATCCTCGATCAACGCGGGTGGTAACCCACTTTTCGTAATTGATGGGGTGCCACTCAATGATGGTGCTTACTCTTTTGCCCAGGGTGGTACTGCCTTGAACCCTTTGAACGACATCAACCCCAACGACATCGCCAGCATGTCGGTTCTGAAAGATGCGGCGGCAACGGCCATCTACGGATCACGGGGTGCAAACGGCGTTGTACTGATCACGACCAAAAAAGGCAAGGCAGGTACCAACACCGTCAATGTGGAATACCAGACTGGTTCTTCTCAACCAACTTTTCTATTAGACATGATGAATGCGGATGAGTACCGCAGATTCCGAAAAGACTACTCCAACGTAACCGTTGCTGGTGAAGGTGGATTTGACTGGCCAACTGGTGTACGTCAAACGGGGCGTTTGGACAACTACAACGTGAACATGTCTGGTGGCAATGACAAGACCCAGTATTACCTGGCGGGTAGCTTTTTGGATCAGACCAGCTATGTGATTGGCAATGACCTGAAACGCTTGAATGGTCGTTTCAACTTCAACCATACTTTTTCTCAGAAATTCCGCTTTGGTGCCAACATCGGCATTTCTCGCACAGTCAACAACCGCATTGGTGCCGACAACAACACCTTCGCTCCGATGACTTCTGCGTTCTTGCAATTGCCTACGGTACAGCCTCGCGACGCAGCAGGCAACCTCGTCAACACTGGCTTCATCACCAACGTTTTGGCTTTGGAAGAACTGGGGACTAACCTGTTGACTACTACCCGCACTTATGCCAATACCTTCTTCAAACTGGACATCTTGCCTGGCTTGTTTGTGCAGTCTGACTGGGGTATTGACCTCGTGGGCAACCAGGAAACCCAACGCCAACCCAACATCAACACTCCGGGTGGCTTGGCTTCTAACCGCATCATCAACGACAACAAATGGTTGAGTACCAATACCTTGAACTTTGACCGCGAATTTGGTAAATTGGCGCTCAATGCCGTAGGCGGGATAAGCTACGAGACTTCTTTGTTTGACTTGACTTTTGTAGAAGGTCGTAACTTTGCTTCAGATGACCTGCGCAACGTGACCTCAGCTTCTACGCCTACTGCTACTTTGAACGAACGAACTGAGTGGGCTTTGTTCAGCCAGTTTTTGCGTACCAACTTCCGCCTCAACGACAAGTACATTGCCGAAGCTTCGATTCGCCGCGATGGTTCTTCTCGCTTTGGTGCTGAAAACCGTTACGGTACTTTCTGGGCCGTGAGTGGCGGCTGGGTGGTTTCAAATGAAAACTTTTTGAAGGGCAACAAGCTCATCAACCAGTTGAAATTGACGGCCAGCTATGGTACCAATGGCAACGACCGCATCGGTAACTTCCCATCGCAGGGCTTGTTTGGTAGTGGCGTTTTGGCAGACTACAATGGTGCACCTGGTTTGCGCCCCACGCAGATTGCCAACCCTGACCTGAAGTGGGAAACCTCTGCCCAGTTGGACCTGGGCATCTCTTTGGCTATCCTTAATAGCCGCGTTAGTATCGACGCCAACTACTACGTCAAGACCACTTCCGATCTCTTATTGGCAGTGCCACTGCCCGATGTAAACGGTTTCAGCTCGATCACTCGCAATGCTGGTAAAATGGAAAACCGCGGGGTGGACCTGAACATCAACACCGTGAACGTGAAAAGCAAGAAGTTTGAGTGGAGAACCAACTTCAACGTTGGTTTCCTGACCAATGAAGTATTGGACTTGCCCAATGCTGCCAGAGACTTGCAAGGCCGCCAATTCGTAGGTACGGCCAACCAGCGTGCCATTGTAGGCCACTCGATCAACACTTTCTATTTGGTGCGTTACAAGGGCATTAACCCCGACAATGGCAATGCTGAATGGTTGGATGTGAATGGCAATGTGGTGAATGTAGTGAACCCCAACAACCGAGTAATAGCTGGCGACGCCATTCCTGATTTCACAGGTGGTTTTACCAACAACTTTACTTATGGCAACTTCGACGCCAATGTACAGTTCAATTTTGTCTATGGCAGCGAAGTATTGCTGGGTGACTTGACCTTTACCGAAAACCCAATTGGTGGTTTCAACTATTCTCGTAAACTGTTGGATTACTGGACGGAAAACAACCGTGATGGTTTTGCACCAGCTGCAACTAGCGCTACCCGTAACATTTTTGCCCAAAGTTCTACCTTGCAGATGTTGGATGGTTCTTTCTTGCGTTTGCGTAATGTTTCTGCTGGTTATACTTTGAAAGCCAAGCAGATTGGAGTGAAGTTCTTCCAAAGTGCCCGTTTCTACGTGATGGGCCAGAACCTTTGGACCCTGCGTGATAAGGGTTGGGAAGGCCGCGGCCAGGATCCCGAAATCGCCGATGCAGGCAACGACAACCTGCGCCAGGGACAGTCTTTCTTCACGCCTCCACAGTTGAAGCAGATCATCGGTGGCATCAACGTTACGTTCTAAACAAGGTCAAAACAATCAGAAATGAAAAAATTTGCAAAATACAGCTTCCTTTTTGCCTTGATTCTGGGCTTGTTTGCCTGCGATCAAGACTTGCAACTGGAGCCAGAACAATCGCTCTCACCCGGCGTAACCTTCGGTACCGAGGGTGGTGCACAAGCCGCACTATTGGGTGCTTACTCTGCGTCGCAAGACCTCGAAGTATTTGGTGGTATGATGTACGCCATTGGCGATTACATGGCCGACAACGTCAACTTTGTAGGTTCTTTTCCTACTTTGCAGGAAATCAACAACTACGTGACGATTGCCAGTAATGGTTCAATCCAGACCATTTTTGCCGACAATTACTACTGCATTATGGCAGCCAATGCGGTGATCGACAATGTACCTAAAGTGGTGGATCCTGGTTTTACCGATGCCGAAAGAGCCCAGGCCATTGCCGAAGCCAAATTCTTGCGCGCGGCGGTGTACCTGCAATTGGTCAATTTCTTTGGCCAGCCCATCCAGGTAAACAGCGGCAATACCCCTGGGGTGCCCCTGGTCCTGACCGCTGGTGCGCTGGTAGGCGACATCGTGAAGCCTGCCCGCAATACGGTAGCCGAAGTGTATGCCCAGATCGAAAAAGACCTGAACGAGGCATTGCCTGCCCTGCCAGCTTCGTACCCTGCTGCTGCGAATACCCGTGGCCGTGCTACCAAAGGCGCGGTGAATGGCCTTTTGAGCCGCATCGCCCTATACAAAGGCGAATGGGCCAAGGTCATCACTGCTTCCGATGCCATTTTGGTGGGCAACAGCTTGTATGCTTTGGCTACTGATTATGCCTTTTATGACAACAATACTTCTGAGGATATTTTCACCATACAGATGACAGCTACCGACAACTCTCGTACTGGTACGGGTGGTTTAGGTGGTTACTTCCTGCCTGCTGCTCGTGGGGGCCGTGGCGATGCGCCGATGTCGGCTAACTTACTGGCTGCTTTCACCGCTGGGGACCGTCGTTTGACCGCTTTGTCCTTCACTGGAACCGCTGCCAATAACGCCGCTTCAACTTTCACCAATAAGTACCGCGATGGGGCAACCAACGCCGACAACACACCTTACCTGCGGGTAACTGAAATGGTACTGAACAAGGCCGAAGCCCTGGTGCGCAGCACCAATACGGTGAATGCGGATGCTATCACACTGATGAACCGCTTGCGCACCCGCGCAGGTTTGCCTGCTTTCGAAGCTTCACAGTTTGCTGATGCCAATGCCTTCTTGACTGCGATCTTGAATGAGCGTCGTTTGGAATTGTGCTTCGAAGGCCACCGCCGCATGGACTTGCTGCGCAATGGTTTGCCACTGCGTACCGCTGGTGCAGGCGCTGGTATTTCCAAGCCTGGCGATCCACGAATCCTCCTGCCGATCCCCACGCGTGAAATCGACTTGGGTTCTGCTTTGCCACAAAATGCGGGTTATTAAGTAACAAGCCACGAATAAACCTTACCAAATCGCAACTTCGTTGCCTCGCTGCGCGAGGCCGTTTTTGGAACACGGATAAAATTGGGTTTGGGTGTGTTTGTTTGGGTGTGAGTGTGAAAAAACCCGTTTTCAAATGGAGGACTAAAATTATGTTCGAAGCCCCCACACACCCGAACTCACACTTACACACTTCAAACCCTATCTTGCGGATTTCCAGCATGACGTAGACCATGATGTTGACAACTGGCGATTAAAAAATTGGTAAGGTTTATTTTTGAACCGTTATTAAGCCATCGTTTTGTAGATAAGACCAATAAAAAAGGCCCCCACCGATCGAGAGATTGGTGGGGGCTTTTTTAGTGGGCTTGTGTTTTTTTGTTTGAACTATGATGGCTGTGATTTCTATGATAACTATGATCCAGCCTGATGTTGACCACCGCTTTTTTGTCTGAACTGTGATTTTTTTGATTTTTTTGATCATCATGATGACCAGTATGACTTTGACCACCACGTTTTTGTCTAAACCAGAATTTGCAGAATTTGTAGGATTACAGAATTTCTTGTGTGATGTTGACCATTTGAATTTAAAAAAATTGCAGAATTTATTGGCAACTTCGTTGCCTGTGCCGCTCGTCCCGCGTCTCCTGATGCTGCCAAATCTTGTACTCTTCCACCTTCAGGAGACTCAATCGAGAACACGAATGCTCCAATTCCCCGAGAATCTTTCCAGCGAGCCCCCACTCATAACCCATCATTCATAACCCATCACTCAAAACTACCCCTCCCCCGCTGGCTCATCGCTGAAATTCGCTTCTCCTTCCCATTGCCCCACGATTGCAGTAGCGAGGCAATTGCCCAGGGTGTTCACGGCGGTTCGACCCATGTCCATCAAGGCATCAATGCCCAAAATGGCAGCGATGGGCCAATCGGGCAAGCCCATGCTTGCAGCAGTGCCCGTGAGGATCACCAAAGAAGCGCGGGAAACGCCAGCAATGCCTTTGGTGGTCAGCATCAGGGTGATCAGCATGGTGATTTGCTGGCCAATTGGGATTTCAATTTTGGCAGCTTGGGCCACAAAAATGGCCGCAAGTGACAAGTAAAGGGTCGAACCATCGAGGTTGAAACTCAGGCCCGTAGGCAGTACAAAGGAGACCACGCGGCGAGAAACCCCCATTTTTTCCATGTTCTCCATCGCCTTGGGCAAGGCAGCTTCCGAACTCGTGGTGGCAAAAGCAATGGTCAATGGTTCGCTGACGTATTTCCAAAAACGGCGAATTGGAATGCGGAACAAGAGGGCAACTGGCAGCAAAACCCCAAATACAAAAACCAAAAGTGCAGCATACAAGGTAAGGAGCAACATCCCCAGGTTGCCGAAAACCCCCAATCCCAATTTGGCCACCGTATAAGCAATGGCCCCACCCACGCCCAAGGGCGCAAAGTACATGATCAAGCCCGTGAACTTGAACATGATTTCCGACAAACTCTCCGCAAAGGTGATGAATGGACGGCGGCGCTGTTCTGAGACCATCGTCATGGAAATGGCAAAAAGCACGGTAAACACCACGATTTGCAGGATTTCGCCGTCTGCTACGGCTTTGATGATGTTGTCAGGAAAGGTATGCAACACAATCTCCGGTCCGGTCATGGGTTTGCGCACTTCGGGCAGTTCTTCGGAGCTTGGCATTTGTGGAATACCGACCCCCGCTTGTGAAATGTTGATCGCAACCAGACCAATGACCAACGCAACGGTAGTGATCACCTCGAAGTACAAAATCGAGCGGAAACCCATGCGCCCCACCGACTTGATGTCGGAATGCCCAGCGATGCCCACCAGCAAAGTGCCAAAAATCAGCGGCGCAACGATGGTTTTGATCAGCTTGATGAAAATTTTGCTCAAAACATTGTACCAATCAGCCCCCTCCGGGAAAGTATAGCCAACCTGAGCCCCCAGCAACAAGGCAAACAAAATCCAGGTAGTCAGGTTCTTGCGTTGATAGCAGAGATAACCCAAGCCAGCCAAAGCCACCCAACGCGCTATAGAAGCCACCTCTGCTGACACTAGGCCCATTTTGGCAGCTAAGAAATTTAAGACAATGGCCAGTGAAACGACAATAAAAACAGGCAATTTATGACGCAAAGGCTGTGGCGTCTCTGGTGTTTTGGCATCTAATGTTCCCATGATATGGTAGGAGAAAGGTTAGGTTGAATGTTTAGAGAAATCACTTGAGGCAGGTAAGATAGCAAATCTTCGGTTTGCGCAAGTGTTTTTGGAAAAAGCGCTGCGCTGCCTATGCGCTACAAGGGTAAAATCAACCCTAGGGGTTACAAGCCGTGCACAATTTGAACCTATTTTTGTCCAAACCAAAATCCAAAAACCATGAAACTGCGCTTGCAACTATTCCTACTCCTGGCCGCTTTCCAAACCCTGCGTGCCCAGGAGTTTGAGTCCATCACCTGGCTGGAACTCAAGCCCAACGAAACCATCAGCATCAAAGGCGACTTGAAAAACGGCATCGCCATGCCCAACCTGAGTTGGGCCTGGAACAGCTCGGTGGCCTGTTTTCCCCAAACCCAAGCCGCAAAATTCACTGGCAATCACATTTTATACGCTTTTGACCTGCCTTCCTATTCTGAAATGGACATCCAAGTCGTGCCCGACGACAAAACCGCCAATTTCAGCCTGTATGCTTACGAAGTAGGAACCATCGACAAAAGCACTACCGTGCCCAACCTGAGTCGCTGCATCCGCTGCGAGGCCGACCACAAACTGGATTATAAAATGCGGGGCTACGTACAGGACCATACCCGCCGGGTAAAGGACATCCTGGCCATCGCCAATCCTTACCAGGTTTTGATTGGCGTGACTGGAGCAAATGGGCTGAAAGAAGGGTCCTTTACTTTGTTGTTGAAATTGAAACAGTGAAAAATGGCTTTATTGCCAGCGGAATGTGCCAAAAAAATGGAGATTCCGCTGGCAATAAGGTTGTTTTGGGATTAAAGCCACCTGGTTCTTTGGTAAATAGGGTGGTCTTTGATACCAAAACTTGGATAACTTTGTATGGAGGTATAATAAATTGCGCGGCATAAATTTTAGACCTTTTATGCGAAGAATAGCATTGTTCATGGTTACTTTCTGTCTGCTATCTTGTAGGTATGAGAAATATCCACCAGAGAACTATGCGATGCCTCAAAAATATAGAGACCTGATCTCCGCATTCAGAAAAAATGATACCCTACAATCAATACCTCCCCAAAGAATTAAGCTGTTTGGTGGTAGTAATTCATTGAAAACAAGAGCTGCTTGATCTTGGGATTGTTTTTAGTTTCGGTTGGGTCGATACCCAAAGCCTCCGAAATTCGTTCCACC
>JAAFJY010000047.1 GCA_013299105.1 Chitinophagales bacterium
GGACTCAAAGGCAATAACCTCCTTTGAATCAAACAAAAGTGCAAATAAGTCTAAAAAACCTTTGCCGCATACGCCAAGTGGGGATTTTCAAGTTTCGATTATTTTTGCGCGAAACGTCAGCTTGACCAAAAAAGAAACAAAAAAGTCAAGGGCTGTGATCAAATCCTACGATTTTGCTTGAAAGTGCAGTTCCAAGGAACAACGGGAATCCACCAAACTCGCTCCTTCGTCGCTCAGACAGTGGTGGCTTCTGATCCGTCAGCCCTTTCGCAAAATCGGGATTTGCTCAAGGCCCGTTTGGACCCCGGGCAAAATCCCCACAAAATCTTGGATTTACATCGTATTGAGTAGCCCTTTTGGGGTAGCTTATTTTTTGCCACCCCTTATTCTTTGTTTCCCCTTTTACTGAAAATTTCGGCGAAGTTTCAGTAGCCGTTTTTTTGATTTTTTATGATGAACGAGAAGCGTCCATGACCGCGAAGCGGGCAAATTCTCAAATTCTTTAAAATTCTGGCTTGGTCAACGTCACGCAAGAAATGCTGTAATTCTTTAATCCTGCAAATTCTGGTTTAGACAAAAATGCTGGGTTATATAAAAAACACCTCACTTGATTGTTGAGACCACCGCACCAATTTTTGAGCTTTTTGCATTCAAAACCATGAGCTTGTGTTATCTTTACATCAGGACATTACTCATAAAACCTTACTTGCCATGAAAACCGCTAAGTATTCCCTGATGGCGCTGCTGCTGTGCTGCGTAAACGTACTCCTGGCCCAAGGCATCAATTTTGCAGATGGAGATTGGAAAAGTGTGTTGGCCAAGGCCAAAAACAGCAATAAACTGATTTTTGTGGATGTGTACACCACTTGGTGCGGCCCCTGCAAAATGATGGCCCGCGATGTTTTTCCCAATGAAAAAGTAGGCTCGAAGTTCAATGCGAGCTTTGTGAACTACAAGATCGACGCCGAAAAAGGCGAAGGCATCGACCTGGCCCGCAAGTACAACGTTCGGGCCTATCCTAATTTTCTGTTCATCAATGGCGATGGAGAATTGGTACACCGGGTCATCGGTTACCACGCAGCAGATGAGTTTTTGGAGCAAGCCGAGGTCGCCGTAAAAAAAGTGGGAGACAAACCCCTGAGCTGGTTTGAAAGCAATTATCCGGCCCGTCGCAAGGACCCACAATTCATGTTGGCCTATTTGGACAAACTGGAAAGTGACGAAAAAGACCCCAGCAAAGTCCTCAATGACTACCTCAGCGACCTCAAACCAGAGCAACAAACGGAAGAAGCAAATGTGCTTCTGGCTGCCAAATACCTACACTCAATGGAGGGTCTGCCGTTTAACTTGGTCATGAATGGTCTGAAATCGGCAGATAAATACCAGGCAAGTACCAGAGAAGCCCTGGAGATGTCGGCGCTCAAACTCATTGATGAAAAATTCAGTACAGCCGTACAAGAAAACGACCGCATGTTGATGGATAAGATCATCGGCACCGTAAGGGCTGTAAGACCAATAACAGCCGAGTCGATGGTGAATGGAATGGAGCTGGAATTCGCCAAGGCAGGAAATGACCAAGCATCTATCGCCAAATATTCTGAGCGCATGGCCAATGACCTGATGAAAAAAACACCAGCCGAATTAAAAAAGCAGGACGCGGAGACTTTTAAAAGTATCATGAGCAGTTTTAGGCAATCAGGGCAAGATACCACCAGTGAAATGTTTAAAGCACGGGTGAATATGCTGAAGAGTGCTTCGACCAATGCAGTAGCAGGGCAGCTCAATTCTCTCGCGTGGGGCTATGCTCAATCCATGAGCGACAAAGCCAGTTGGAAAAAAGCCCTGGCTTGGTCAGCTCGCTCATTGGAGTTGATGCCCACTGAAGCTGCTTTGATGGATACCTACGCCAACCTCCTTTACAAATTGGGTAAAAAGAAAAAAGCCCTCCAATACCAGGAAATGGCTGTCAAAACGGCACCTGACGACGAAAGTTTGAAGGAGACTTTGGAGAAGATTAAGAAGAATACCTTGTAAGAGCGCGTTTGAATATTTGAACATGCTCTAAGTTTGTCAAGCGAACAACACCTTTCTGACGCATTTTTGTCAGGAAGGTGTTGTTTTTTACCTCAAAGTACGAAATTTTTCGTATTTTTATCTGAATTTAACTGGCCTTGGCCATTTTTCACCCGACTAAAACGAATAACATGAAGAACCTGATTTCACTTCTGCTGGTGTATAGCCTCATTTTTACCAGCATCAACTGTTTTGGACAAGGCATTCAATTCCTCGAAGGCTCATGGAATGATGCTTTAAGCAAAGCACAAAACAGCAACAAGCTCATTTTTGTGGACGTGTACACCACCTGGTGTGGGCCTTGCAAGGCGATGGCCAAAGACGTATTTCCCGATCCTCAGGTGAGCGAAAAATTCAATGCGCAATTTGTAAACTTCAAAATCGACGCTGAAAAAGGGGAAGGTATTGATTTGGCAAAAAAATACCAGGTGGAGGCCTACCCCAATTTCTTGTTTATCAATGGAACTGGCGAATTGGTGTACCGCGTGGTGGGGTATCGGCCCGCTGAAAATTTTTTGCAAGAAGCCGATCTGGCCCTGAAGCAAATGAGCGATCAGTCGATGAGTTGGTATGAAGCCCAATTTGAAGCCAAAAAGAAAAATCCTGACTTCTTGTTGGCCTACTTGGAAAAATTAAAAGTGCAAAACAAAGACAACGCCCAGGTTTTAGGGCAATACCTTTCTCTTTTTAGTCCTGAAGAACAATTGAGCGAACCCATGATAAAACGCTTGGCCGAAAACCTCAATTCACTGAGCGGAGCCCCTTTGGAACTAGCCCTCAAGGCATATCGCCAGGTGAGCAAGTACAGCATTCCGGTACAACATACCCTTGCGCCAGCCCTGTTCATGTTGATCCAGCGGGAGGCTAGTCAAGCGGCTAAAGCAAAGGACCGAATCCACTTTGATAAAGCCATTGCTGCCATGCGCAGCACTGGTATTCCAGAGGCCGAAGAAACAATTTGGGGCATGGAAATGGATTTCGCCAAACAAAGCGGCAACCTGGTAGCTTTTGACCAATTTGCCACTAAAATCGCTGCACCTGCCATGGCCCGAACCGATGCGGATATCCGTAAAATGAGCCAAGAAGCTCACCAAAATTACCTCAAAGCCGCTATTGAGCAAAAACAAGATACCAGTTCTGTTGAACTCAAGGGCATCTTGTCCCAGCTGAAAAACCAAGGCGCATTCATGACTACACTTCAACTCAATCAATTGGCCTGGGCTTACGTTGAAACCATGAAAGACAAAACCGCCTGGAAAAAAGCCTTGAAATGGTCGGCTCGCTCCATCGAAATCAGCCCAAATGATGTGGCAAGTTTGGACACTTATGCCAACCTCCTCTACAAGACAGGCAAAAAGAAAAAAGCCATTCAATACCAGGAAAAAGCCATCAAAGTATCGCCGGAAGACGAAGGTTTGAAGCAGACTTTGGAGAAGATTAAACAGGGGACTTTGTAATCTTTGTTTAAGTTAACTCAATGCTTTCCTGGACGAGTGATTCAGGAAGGCATTTTCATTGCCCGCTTATGAATTGTTTTTGCATATTTGTGGAAACTAACCACCATAAAAATTAGCTCACATGAAAAATTACTTGCTCATTTTTTTGCTCATTTTTTTGACCTTTTGCCTTGGTCTAACTGCTTGCCAAAAAAAAGCCCGCGAGGGGATGCATTTCAACAAGGGAACGTGGTCAGAGGCCCAGGCTTTGGCGAAAAAAGAAGGCAAACTCATTTTTGTGGATGTGTACACGGTTTGGTGCGGGCCTTGCAAAATGATGGAAGAATCCACTTTCGCGGACCCCAAAGTGGGTGAATACTTTAACGCCAAGTTCATCAATTTTAGACTGGATGCTGAAAAAGGAGAGGGCTTTGAGCTAGCCAATAAGTACAACGTGCAAGCCGTACCCAACTTGCTTTTCATCGATGAAGCTGGTGATTTGGTCCATCGTGCAGAAGGCTTTTTATCCTCGGAAGAGCTTTTGAAAGTAGCAGAAATGGCGCTTGAGCAAAAGGACTAAAAGCGCAGATACTTCCCTAGTCGGTCAGGAAAGTTCGCGAACTTGAATCAGCTGAGTTTTTAAGATTTTATACTACTGTATTTTAGGCAGTGACAATTTTAGCAACCTGAAATTGGCTCAAAATTGGCTCAAATTGGCTCAAATTGGCTCAAATTGGCTCAAAAAATGGGTTAATTGGCTCAAATTGGCTCAAATAAAAATAATTGTTTACCTTTGAGCTCATGAAAGAAAAGGTATACAACTTTGATTTACTACTGAATTGGCGACTGTTCAACACGATCAGTCAAATTGACCGTTTTGATGCTTCGTGGGCATCTTTTGAGAAAAAAGAAGGGGAAAACCTTCAGTATCTCAAAACCATTGCGACCATCCAGAGTGTAGGGGCTTCGACCAGGATTGAGGGCTCAAAAATGAGCGATGTTGAAGTTGAGGAACTAATGAGCAACATCGGAATTGCAAAAATTGTCGATCGAGATGCCCAGGAAGTAGTGGGTTACTTCAATGTTTTGGACCTGATCACCGAAGTTTTTGAAGACATTGACATCACAATTAATGGGATAAAAAACTTACACAATGTTTTGCTTAAACACAGCGAAAAAGATGAATGGCATAAAGGCGATTTCAAACAGCATTCCAACGCTGTACAAGCCAATTTTCCAGACGGAACCAATCGTATCATTTTCATGACCACTGAACCTGGTTTTGCGACTGATGATGCCATGCGTGCATTGGTTAATTGGTACAATCAGGAAAAAAACGTTCACCCACTGGTCAAAGGAGCTACATTTGTTTATGAATTTTTGAGCATCCACCCTTTTCAAGATGGCAATGGAAGACTCAGCAGGCTTTTGACAACTTTGTTTTTACTGAAATCTGGCTATACTTGGATTCAGTACGTCAGTTTTGAACACGAAATCGAACGCAACAAGAAAGATTATTACCGAGTTTTACGTAGTTGTCAGGCTCAAAGACCCAATGAAGACATCACAGAGTGGATAGACTTTTTCCTTGGATCCTTGATCAATGTACAATACAAATTACAGCAAAAACTACAATCTACCGAACAAGCAAATGAGCTTTCACCAAAAGACAAATCGGTTTTTGTGTATATAAATGAGCATCCAAAATGCCAGTCTAAAGAAATAACAGAAGCTTTGGGCATTTCGAAAGCTACTGTAAAAAGAATCTTAGCAGAATTGGTGCTTAAAAAACTGATTGAGCAGCATGGTAAAGGGGCTGGAGTTTATTACGTGGTGGTGTAGTATTGGGAGTGGATAACTTCATCTAATCGAAGAATATAGTTTTGGTTCTTTGGCAAAAGATGTGGAAACCAAGTATTCCTTTTTGGTCAGCATTTGATAGCAGTCAAGCGGATTCTAATTCATGAAATAAATGCGCTGATGAAAGTGTTGTCATCACGCCCCCTGCAAGTATCGTAGATGCAGCTTTTGGATAAACATCACCCCTGCACCCGCTCCACTCTAACCTTCCTCATAATCACCAAGCCCACGATAAAAAACACCGCCAGCGCCAAAACCGAACTCCGCATCCCACCCGTAAGTTGAGTGATGACCCCGAAAACAAAGGTGCCCATAACCGTGGAAAGCTTATCAAGTACATCGTAAAAACTGAAGTACGAAGCCGTATCAGGCGTGTCTTCAGGCAGGAGTTTGGCGTAAGTGGAGCGCGAAAGGGATTGCATCCCTCCCATCACCACGCCTACCGCCGCGGCGAGGAAATAAAAATCGAGGCCAGTTTGCACCAGGTAGCCGCCCACGCAAATGACCGTCCAGATCGCCATCATCACCATCAAGGAAAAACGGTTGCCCTTTTTGCCCGAAACCCAGGCGAAAAAATAGGCCCCGCCGATGCCCACGATCTGCAAAACCAGGATGAGTAGAATCAGGTGTTGGGTATCAAAATGCAGTTCTTTTTCGGCAAAAACCGAGGCCAGGTAAAGCACCGATTGTACACCCGCGTTGGCAAAAAAGAAGGCCAGGAGGTAGCGCAGCATATTGGGTTGCTTGAGCACCGTTGCGGCGATTTTTTTGATTTCTTGGTAACCCTGGTGCATCATTTGTTTGGAGTAAGGGTGCCTAGCGTCTTCGGGTAAGCGCTTGAGGGGGATTTGCGCAAAGCCAATCCACCACAATCCCACCATCACAAAAGCCACTGGCACGGCCTTGAGCCCTTCGGAAAATCCAAACCACTCGTAATTTTGGATCACCACCAAATTCGCCACCAATAAAATGATGCTACCAATGAATCCATAACTAAAACCCTTGGCACTGACTTGGTCATAACGGTCTTCGGTGGCAATTTCGGGTAAAAAGGCGTTGTAAAACACCAAGCCTCCGGCAAACCCAATGGTAGCCAGCATGAAGCACACCACGCCCACCCAGAGGGTTTTCATGTTGGTGAAAAACAACAATCCAATGCAAGCCAAGGCTCCCAAGGTGGTGAAAAAACGTAAAAACACTTTTTTGCGGCCTCCATAATCAGCAATGCCCGATAGCAGGGGCGAAACCAGCACGATCAACAAGTAAGCAAAGGATAGACTGAAGGAATACAAAGCCCCATCGCTGACTTTGAGGCCCAGGATATTGACCGTATCGTCGGTAACGGCCAGGAAATAACCCGGAAAAATGGCCACCGTGATGACCAGGGCATAGGCGCTGTTGGCCCAATCGAAATACGCCCAACCGTTGAGGATGCGCGGCTGGTTTTTTTCAAAATTTTCGGGCAAGGCTTGGGTGTTTTTGCTCATGACTTAGTTGAGAAGGTTAGATAGGTGAGGGCTTGAGAAGTTGAGAAGTTGGGATGCCATTATTTGAAACGAGATTCATGAGGACAAGGTAATATTTTTTTGATCACATGGATTAGTGATAAGCTACAAATAAACCATACCAATTCGTGGCTTCATTGTCTAGCCCTAGACCGCGAAGCGGGCCAATCTTGAAAATTCTTTAAAATTCTAAATTGGTCAACGTCACGCAAGTAATTCTGTAATTCTGCAAATTCTGGGTTAGACAAAAAATGCGGTTCAGATAAAAATGCCTTGCTTGATAGTTGAGACCGCGTTCTCCGAAGTTTTCAGTATCTTTTGGCATTCTTTTCAACCTAGTACTCATTTTCAACCATGAAAAACAAAATCATGTGGGGCTTGGCAGCCCTGGTCCTGCTTTCAACTGTTGCCTGCAAAAAGAAAACGGCTCCGGCCAGCGAAGCAAAAGAAGAAACTACGGTGTCCTATACTTTGCCCAATCCAGCCGATTTTGAGCGTGACCTGGACGGCAAAAAGGTGCAATTGTTCATCCTCAAAAACGGCCCGATCCAAGCAGCGGTGACCAATTATGGTGCCCGCATGGTGAGCTTGTTGGTGCCCGACAAAACTGGCCAATCCATTGATGTGATCCAAGGTTACAACAGTTTGGATGCTTATCTGAAATCCAGTGAAGTGTACTTTGGTGCAGTAGTAGGTCGCTTTGGCAACCGCATTGCAAAGGGGGAATTTTCTTTGTTGGGTAAAAACTACACTTTGGCTACCAACAATGCACCCAACCACTTGCACGGTGGCCCCAAGGGCTTTCACGCCCAAGTATGGGATGCCAAACAAGTGGATGAAAGTACGGTGGAGCTGAGTTACCTGGCCAAAGAAGGCGAAGAGGGCTATCCAGGAGCGGTAAAAGTAACGGTGACTTATCGCTTGTCGGGAGGAAAAGACGTAGAAATGCTGTACCGAACCGAAGCCCTTTCGCCCACCATCGCCAACGTGACCAACCACAACTTCTGGAACCTGGACGGCGAGCGCGACAGCAGCATCAACGACCACGAGTTGCAGATCATGGCCAGCTCATTTACAGCAGTTGATTCCACTTTGATCCCCTTACCGGGCAAGCCTGCCTCGGTGAATGGCACTCCTTTTGATTTCCGTACCCCCAAAGCGGTGGGGCGCGACTTGACCCAAGACCATATCCAACTCAAATACGGCGGCGGCTACGACCACAACTTCGTGTTGATCGCCCCAGAGAAAAAAGATGGAGAACTGCCCTTGGTCGCCAGCGTGTATGGCCCCAGCTCCGGCGTAAAAATGGAGGTTTTGACCGATCAGATTTGCTTGCAGTTTTATGGTGGCAATTTTCTAAACGGGAAAAATATAGGCAAAGGTGGGGTACCTTATGGTTATCGCTCCAGCCTTTGTTTGGAAACCCAGCATTTTCCTGACAGCCCTAATCGACCGGATTTTCCAACTACGGCTTTGGCCAAAGGGGAAGTATTTGAATCGAAGACCGTTTATCGTTTTTCGCTGAAGTGATATTAGTTGAAAAGTTGAAGGGTTGAAATGTTGAAAAGAATGACTTCGATCTAACTTTTGAGCGTTACTTCCTTGAACACTTTTCTGATTTTTGAACGCTTAAAAAAGCTTGAGTGGAGAACCTGCTCAAGCTTTTTTGTTACACACCTTTTTAGTAAAGCCACGCCAATATTGATTTTTGGAGTACACTTGTTGATTGCTTTTTTTGGTACAAAAAGCTTGTGTCATTTTTGAGTTTGCGCATCCAATCGCAGTTTTTTGGAATGATGCCAAAAAACGCTAATTTTACCTTTGTACCTCCGATTTTTCTCCAAAAAACCTCATTGCACCATGAGAAAACCAATGATTTCGTTCTTCAGCGCGATGCTGATGATGGCCTTTTTTGCTTGCGATTCAGGGCGAAAAACTGCCGAAAACACTGATTCTTCACCCGCCGAAAACACCGAGGCGAGTGAAAATGTCTCATCTGAACCTGAAGTGTTCATTTATACCAGCAAAGTGGACAAATTGCGCATACGCAACGAACCTAGCCAAACTGCTGAGGTCAGTACTTCGATGGGTGAGGGTGAATTTGCGACGGGTACTGGCCAGGTATCTGACAATAAAGAAACTGTTGAATTGCGTGGCGTCCAGTGGATTGAACCTTACCACAAAATCACTACTCTCAAGGATCAAAAAACGGGCTGGGCTTTTGGTGGAGCTTTGTCCTTGGTATTTGCAGGTGCCAAAGCCGAGCAACCTGACCTTGACAAGCTTGGTAAGTTGAGTGCCCATATTCGTAGCCTGGACGTAAAAAAGCTAGACAGCGGCAAAAAAGCTTGGGATTTCGTTAAGGCCAACTTTGCTGGTTCCAAAGGTGCTACTGCCGATGGGGCTTTGGTCTTGTTGGAGCAATTGCTGTTCCGGATGGAAACCGAAGGGGACTACTATATGCAAACCGAAAAGATTGCTTGGAAAGAGGAGGACTATATGGCGATTTTTCAAAACAAGTTCTCAATGGATAAATTTCCGTACACCAAGTTGCTGGCCGCGAGCGGTTTTACGCTCGGAAGCGCGGAGGGAATGGTTTTTCCAATCGTGGATTGGCGAGCGTTGAAGGGATTCTTTCAAGGAAAGGTTACGGCTCCTATGCAGCAATTTGTGGACCAAAGTTTACTTGAAAGTGAAGAACCCGCATTTTCAGATGCGCACCTGGCCATTAGTGAGGAAGCGCTGATTGATCGGGCCATTTTTTGGGAAAAATTCAACCTGGCCAATCCGCATTTCCCTAAACCTATTGCGCAAGAATCGGCCCGTTGGCTGCCTTTGGCCATCATCAATGGCGACGCGGGACTGGGTAATCGCGACTACGACACCAAGGAAATCAGTCCCGATGTGAAAAAGACCTGGGAATATGTGATGAAAAAATACCCCAGCGCTCAACTTGCCAAGACAGTGAAGGAGATTTACGAACTCTGTAAGGCTGAAGGCTGGAAGTACAGCGATAAAGTGGAGCATTGGGGGAATGATTATGCGGAGGAGCATCGGGGGATGTGATGATTTAGCAACCCTCGCTTACGAGAATTTCCAGTTTAGTGAAAGGTTGGAAAGCTGAAATGCTGAAAAACCGCTGCTTATGATTTTTTTTGTTGGTCTTTCGGGGGCTAGTCTGGTTACTCAGGTTCAAAGAACGCTTTCATCGTCAAACTGACATCTAACAAATTCAGATTATGAGCCTTAGTACTGCGTTTTTTTAGTTCTTGTAATTATTTCCCCTAACGATTGCCCGAGGTGAACAGGCAAAAGGATCAACGCGCTAAACGCTTCAATTCAAAAACTCATGCTCGATGGTTTAGTGACGGGTCAAAAATAAACCTTTCCAGTTTTAAGACACATGCATGTCAACGTCATGGTCAACGTCATGCTGGAAATGCGCAAGAATGGCTGTGTCGGGTATAAGTGTGAGTTCGAGTGTGAGTTCGAGTGTGAGGGGCTTCGAGCCGAATCTATCGACGCAGCTAATTGGAAATGGGGGGTTATTCACACCCACACCCAAACAAGCACACCCACACCCAATTTTATCCGTGTACTAAAAACCGCCTCGCGCAGCGAGGGCATAATCTATAAAGTATGCAGTTGCGATTTGGAAAGATTTATTCGTGGTTTGTCACTTAGTATTTGAGCTAAAATAAGATGGACATCTTTGTTTTTGAGGTTTAGCAAAAAAGAACACAAATCCTTTCATCCAGTTGCTTTTCTTTTTTCACTACACTCGTCCACTACTGATTTTGTGCAAATCATAAGCATTCAAACAATTCCACCGCTACGCGGTTCTGAGACGACTATGCCCCGCCTTTTTCTACCATAATGGCACCGCTACGCGGTTTTTTGAGTAAAAAAAGCCCGTAGGGCTGGCATTGTGGTTAGCAAAGGCAAGCAAAATGTCTTCAAAATGGCGTAGCCATGACATTAGCACATTAGATTGAAATGCACAAAACCTATGGTGGTTGAGTATAGACCCAAACCTGTCCACCTTATTTTTTTAGGCTCCCTTAGCGAACTTAAAAAACAGACTACTTAGTTTAGCCCCGATGTTTTTGGACCACAAAAAATTACCGGGTCTCGTACAAACCAAGGTCAGATCGACATTCGGGTATTTTCAAAGGAATTGAAAGTACCCGAATGTTAATTTTTAGCTTTTTCCGGCAGAATTTATTCCAATTTTTAGAGTAATTCATTTCCGTTAGATTAATTTGCTTCTTGGTGAGAACTTAGCTTGGCAGTAACGTGATAGGTTTTTACGGTTCTTATATAAACAAACAGAAAATGACCAACCGAATTTCTATATTGTTGGTAATATTGACCTGCTTTTCACTACATGCTAAAGCCCAGCAAGGTTTGTGTAAAGGTGCTTTGGGCGATAATGTTTTCAAAAAAGGCGACTTTGGGGTAGGAGAAGCCAATACCCTTGCCACTGATCCAGGGATTGCACCAGGTTACCGCTACAGCAATTCCACCCCACCCAATGACGGCCTCTACATCATTACCAATAACACCACAAATTGGGGGTCTTTTGCGGCCGGAGGTTGGGTCAAAACCAAAGACCGCAGCACTGACCCCAATGGTTATTTCATGGTGGTGAATGCTAGTTTGCAGCCCGGTTTATTTTTTCGCGACTCGGTGGTGGTTTGTGGAAACACCACTTATCAGTTTTCAGCGGATGTGATCAACTTGATGCTTCCCAATCACCCAGTGGTCTCCATCAAGCCCAATATTTCTTTTTTGGTGGATGGAAAAGAAGTATATACCAGCGGCGATGTGCCCCAGGATGGTCAGTGGCGGACCTATGGTTTTTCCTTTACCTCGCCACCCAACGCAACTAAAATTGTACTCTCTCTGCGCAACAACGCCCCCGGTGGGCAGGGCAATGATTTGGGCTTGGACAATATCTCTTTTCAGCCTTGTGGGCCAAAAATCACCTTGAGCAGCCTTAATAAAATCTGCGCCAGTGATTTTGTTGACCTAAAACCCATTATTGATGTTGAAAACCCCAAAAGCCTATCATATCAATGGCAAAAAAGTGAAGACCAGGGACTAACCTGGAATAACATCCAAGGGGCCACAGAAATTAACCATCGGGCTGAAAAACCCCGAGAAGGCCAGCTTTATCGCATCATGGCTGCCGCCAGTGCTTTGCAATTGAGCAACCCGGTATGTACCTACTTTTCTCCAACGACCTTTGTGGAGCAAAAACGCTCGCCCAAGTTAGAGCAAAGAACCATCTGCCCTGGAGGGAGTATTTCGATCAATGGCCAGGTGCTCCGCGATTCGGGTCAATACAAAATTATCTTCAAAACGCCCCAAGGCTGCGACAGCTTGGTCACTTTTCAGGTCAACATGGAGAACTGGAGCCGCTACCGCATCCAGGGTGACAGCATCATTTGCCCGGAGAACAATTCCGTGCTCATTGCTGGAGATTTTGCGCAATACCGTTGGTCAACTGGGGCTACAACTTCGAGCATCAGCGTAGATAGCCCCGGACGGTATAGCGTTTCTGTTACTTCAAAAAATGCTTGTCCAGCCAGCCACAGTTTATTGATCCAAGCAAAAGAGTTGCAAGGCGCGATGGAAAAAGAGGATCCCTCCTGCGCCCGCGGAAAAAATGGTCAAATCATCATTACGCAAGTGAGCGGGGTCAACCGCCCTTTGACTTACACGCTCAACGGCAAAGATTTTCAAAGCAGTAATGCTTTCAAGGATTTGTCAGCAGGTACTTATCGGGCAACTGTACAGGCCAGCCCGGCCTGCAAACTGACCAGAACCTTGACTTTGGAAGATCCTCGACCATTTAAATTAGAAACCTTGGGCGATTTTCAAATCAAGCAATTTGACAGCCTGCAATTGCTTCCGAAAGGCAATGATCCCATCAGAAAGTATCGATGGACTCCAAATCTGGGTTTGAGTTGTACCACCTGTGCCGAGCCTTTTGCCAAACCATTGAAAAATACCCGTTATAAAGTAGTAGTCAGTAGTGATAAAGGATGCATTGATAGTGTACAAAGTTTCATCACTGTGATTCCTCGCCTCAATACTTTTGCACCCAACGTTTTTTCACCCAATGGAGATGGTGTCAATGACCTTTTCACCTTGTATTGCGACAAAGGAATTGCCAAGATCCGTCTTTTGGTGCTCAACGATCGTTGGGGCAATGAAGTATTCAAAGTGAGCAATGTATTGCCCAATTCCAAGGAAACCAATTGGGATGGCACCAACCAAGGAAAATGGTTAAGCCAGGGTATTTTTCTCTGGCGAGCTGAACTGGAATATTACGATGGAGAACAAAAACTCCTTAGTGGTGAGGTGATGTTGATGCGATGAGGAGCGTCAACAAATTAGTTGTCAGAAAAACGAAGCTTATATTGTTCAATAGTTGCCAAAGCCTCCTCCTCTGTTTTTTCTTCTTTTAGCAGCAATTCGAGCAGAATTTTCTGAACTTGATCTGCATCAAGCCCTACCATTAATGCCATTTTTTCAAAAGAAAACTCTTGAAGCGACCAGAGGTTGTGTACAAAATTGCGTTTTTCTAGTTCGATGCCTTCTTCACGACCTTCTTCACGACCTTTCTTTAACCCCTGTTCGATACCTTTTTCGACACCTTTTTCGATACCTTGTTCACGGCCTTTCTCAATGCCTTGTTCTAGTCCTTTCTGGATACCTTTCTCGATACCTTCTAAGTAAAGACCATCTTTTTCGATGTCGTAGTGGATATTCATGGTTTCCATTTGATTTATGACGATGAGTTCCATGTTGCGTAAACGTGATAAAGTTAACAATTGTTTTTGAAACTTTCTGAGTAAAGTTCCTCTTTTCTCCAGTTGTTTCAAACGGGTTAAAATCTTTTGAGCCACCTCTTCTCGTGAATCATTGCCATAATCGCAAAGGATCGCAATGATGACTTCTTCCGGGATATCTGAGTCGATGAACATGTCTTTTGACACCTCTTCCAAGATGATTACTTTGAACCTGTGCTGCAGGTCCTTGTGTCGCAAACGATTCCTTTTGATTAAGGTTGGTTTGTCCCGACCGATGTAGATAATCACTTGTTTCAGGCGAAGCCCCGTATTGTTGTGAAAGAACGAATAATGGACCAGATTGCGTTTTCGCAAGTCTTCATTGCTGGTGTGAAACTCAATCTGCAAACCGTAATCCAACTTCTTGTTCTTGTGTTTCACGATGCGAATATGATCCATTTCTCGCTCAAACGTGATCTGCATTTTTGCATCATACGGGATCAGCATGGTAGGGTCAATTCCCAAAAGCTTTTTGAGCAAAGGAGACTCAATGGGTTTGATGTTCTCCTTTAAAATTTTGTCAAATTTACCGGACATGAGTCAATGGTGTTTTTATTCCAGCCAAAGATTAGCACAAGATTTGACCCCTGAAAGGACAAATAACCACTTTTATCCCCTTAGGATTTCCTGTAAAACTACCATGTACTTTATTGTAAAATTTTGTAAATCAGTTTATTGATTGAATTTAAAATCTACCTAAAGTCCAAAACCGTGTATGTATCTGCATTCACTTTTAACTCATTTTTAAAAAAATCGATGCCTCAATACCGAATCAACACTTTCTTGACGCCCTCATGCACATGGCTAATAATCACCACTGTGCCCGGAGGAAGACGATCTTCTGGCAACCAATAATACGTGCCTGCTTGCAAATGATCATTCCTCTTCAAGACTCGCCTACGCAAGCGATTCAAATAGTACGCAGTGGCAAATGACATAGGGTATTCCTCAAAAGCCGTAAAAAGTGGTGCTTCCCCACAGATATCATGGATTTTATAAGCCAAATCACGATTTTTATAGGTATCACCCGTATGAGCCCGTTCAGGAATGATGGTAAAATCAAAAACCAGACGAGCTAGCGCAAAGGCTGTGAGTAAAAACATCAGTTTAGGCTCGGTTTTCCGATGATAAGCCCAAGCCAAGCCTCCAAATGCCAGCGCAGACCCAGCACCAATCCAAGGCAATGCCCGGATGAAATGCAACTGTTGCACAAATGGCAAGACCACGGATGCAATAATCAACAAGGCTAAAATGATCCAAATGATTGCCTCAAACACTTTTTTGCTCCAAATCGCTGCTCGATCCCGCTGCCAATATGTCCATGCAAAAACAATGACCGCCAAAGGATACAACATATAAATGTAGCGAATGCGCGTACCCGGTGAAATCCAATAGGGCAACACATTGAACAAAAAAGCCAACACACAAAAACGAATGAAGGGATCTTGCCGCAATAAGAAGTACCGCGCATCTTTTCGCAGCAAAAACAAGCTCAACAAACTGACCGGGGCAATGTCGCCCAAAAACTCCAGCGGAAACTCCAGGAAATTTTGTAAAAATGTCAGGAGTGAAAAAGCTTGTGGGGTACGGTTGCTCGATTCTGTGAGCATCCGCATCAGCGCCGCTTCAAGTTCATGGTAACGGCTGTATTGGTAATAGTAAATACCTAAAATGCCAAATAAAATGGCGATTCCTGCAAAATGCGCAGGGTGGAAGAGCAATCTAAACTGCCTGCGATCCAAAAAGTACACCAGCAAAGTAGTAGCCGTAAACACAAAAGGCGGCAGCCCCTTGGTCAAAACTCCCAGCGCACAGCTCAGGTACGTCAGCAAAAAAAGCGGCCAGTAAGCCTTTTTTTCGCCAAAGTGATAAACGGCAAAAATACCCGTCAGCACGATCAGCGAAAAAAAGAGGTCGATTTCGCCCAAAAAAGAAAAGAAAAACAAAATCCCAGCTGCGCTGAACCACAAAAAAGTAGCCATCCAAGCGATTTCACGTGAGCTAAGGTGTTTTTTGACCATCCAAAAAACCAGGTATCCAATGCCCAGATTAGACAAGATGGTAGGCAAACGCAAGTTGAACTCTGTAAATCCACCAGGCAATTGGGCAAACAAGATCAATACCCAATTGAACAGCGGAGGCTTGTTGTAGTAATATTCACCAAATAAAGTAGGAACCCACAGATTGTTATTTTCAAGCAACTCCATTGCCACAATCGCCCGCCGGGGCTCTTCCATAAAATAAGGATGCATCCCCAGGTTAAGCAGAAAACCCAGAACAAAAAGCCCCAAAAGCAACCAATAAAGACGCTCGTTTTGCCAATTCATATCAAGTCAAACAGGTCATTTATCCCAAGTGTACGGGATACATTGAAGGCTTCGGCATAAGCAAAGCCCGCATCGCGGCCATAAGCCTGGTTTTTGGAACGCATGTAGTCCATGAAATCTTTTCCCGAAATGGGGGTACTCAACTCCTTGGCGTATTCACCTGCGGTAGGTAGAAAAAATTGGGAGCGAAAAGTCAGGATCAGGTCCATTTTCTGCTCCATGTATGCGCTGATGTCGACGGTGAAATCGGGGCGTAAGTTGCGGTCTTGGATATAATGGTACACCGCTTTGGGTCGCCAGCGTTCCTGAACAAGCCCCTTGTCGTCAAAAGTCTCGATTTTTGCCAAACCGGCATAAAAACAAGCATCGGCCTCCAGTTTTGCCGCTCGCCCATGATCGGGATGACGGTCTTCGAGGGCATTGGCCAATACGATTTCAGGCTGGCAGGCCCTGATTGCTTGTACGATTTTTCGCACATTGTCGGGGGTATGTTGAAAAAAACCATCAGCCATACCTAGATTCCAACGAAAGCTTGCACCCATTTTAGTGGCGGCTTCCTGGGCTTCTTGGTCGCGGATTTCAGCAGTGCCACGAGTGCCCAATTCGCCTCGTGTGAGGTCAAGCAAGCCCACCGTTTTGCCAAGGGCCAAGTGTCGCAACAAGGTGCCGCTGGCACTTAATTCAACATCATCCGGGTGTACTCCGATGGCAAGAATATCTACTTTCATATCGGTAATGACGCATTTTGGCTGCGAAACTACGATAATCTACAATAGGTCGCGCAAAGGAAGGACCACCGTTGTTTGTTTACCATTTGTTTTTTGCACCTGAATGCTCACTTGAGGAGCATTAGAGCGCAAAAGAGCGCGATACGATTCAAGGTCAACCCCGGTGGTTTGCTCCATTTGCAAGATCTGGTCGCCCACCTGTAAGCCAGATTGGATGGCAGGGGAGCCTTGAACAATATTTTCGATAAAAATGCCCGCTTCTTTTTTGATCAAGCGCAGGCCGCTGCGGGGCGTATCGAAGGCGTCATGGTAAAAACGGTTAGGCTTGAGGTAAAGGGTTTGATTGGGATAATCAAGAAAAACATGAAAACGCTTTAAAAACTCGATCCCCAGAATGCCGAGGTAGCCATTGAACGCATTGACCCCAGCTTGGTCATTGGAGAGGCTGAAGCAAAAGTTGTCGAATTGATAAGAGCCGAAGCCCAAAGATTTGGCTCGGCTTTCTTTCAAACTAAAATTGTGGCCCAAACCTGTGCCCTGGGACTCAAGTAAAGGCCCTACTTTCTCTTCTAGTTTGTTCTGCTCCTTGAACTTGGTATTGACCACCAGCGTAGCCCCTGCGCCGCTGTCCATGAACACTTTGCCCTTGAACATTTCGCCATTTTGTAAAGTCAATTGCACCTCAAACTGGGGTATGCCGATGAAGTTGCCAAACTCAAAATCCAGTTTTTGATAACCCTGATGATGGAAATCACTGCCTTTGCGAAAGAGCAGAAGCTCATTTTTTTCAAAATCAAGGTGTATTGCAAATTTATCCAGTAAATCTTTGCCAATGATTCCGGAGAACGGATGTCCATTGAGTTGTTTTAAGCGCTCCAAGTTGACCAATACACAATTGATCCCCTTGATCCTTTCTTGTTCTCCCACAAACAACTGTTGATCCAAGGCCATTTGGTAGAGCTTTTGCCCACTAGCCCCGGTGACCGCCTGGCTGTAATTGGCCACAATCCCCAAACGTTGTGCAGCAGCCGAGTCGATGACAGTAGAGCTGGCCCCAGTATCAAAAACAAAGGTTTCTAGCTGATTTGGCGCTTTGACCGCCAATTGGATGAAGATTTTTTTGCCGTAAAAAACAAAAGGGAGGCGATGGTCTTGAGCGCGACTGCTCAATACTGTCAACCCTACTAAGGCAAGTGAGAAAAGGATTTTCATGGAAGCTTGCAATTTTTCAAGTAAAAACTGCACTTTTCTGCAAAGGTTGCAGCGAACCGCTTTAGCGGCTAAAACAGTAAAAAGGTCAAAGCAATCCCTCCTAATAAAAACAAAAGCGCTTTGCCCAATCGCTGCCCTTTGGTATCGTTAGGCAGGGTTTGGCGCAAAAACATACACAACAAAGCCACAATCCCAACCAGGCCCCCTAATGCCACCAATACTGCCAGCACACCGGAACCAGAACAGGCAATGCTGCATGACAAGTAGGCCAAGATAATAATGGATGCCGTGGAGAAAAGCAGCAAAAGCAAGACTTTGCCCAGGGTGAGTGATTTTTGTTTGGCCAATTCAGCCCGGCGAGCTTCCAATTGTTGGCGGGCAAAAGCGCGCCAATGGCTTTTGTTCGATTTTGGTGCGAAAGGATTCAAGTCATGCAAGGCCCTTTTGAAGCCCGAATTTTGTTCCGCTGCTCGCAGGGCGATGAACCGGGCTTGGGGCTGTATGGCTTGATGGGCTGGCAGTTCTCTATTGCTCATTAAGAACAGTATAGCCCACCCCGAAACCAGCAAACTGAAGTCGCAACGCATGCGCTGGATGCAAAACTCCCTTTTTTCAAGCCTTTCCTTCCCTTGAGGGTACCTTATTAATGCATACACCACCACCAAACTGAGAAACCACAATGGCCATTCTGGCAACTGAAGCCCCAGATTTTTCAACTCCAAAGCAGTTTCAAGGGCCAAAAGCCCCAATAAAACGAGCAAGGTGACAATCAACATTCTGGCTGCAAAGGGGCGACGTCTGGCCCAAAAAGATAGGGTTTTCATGGTGGAATGGTGTTGAGTTGAACAAACTGAATTGAATACAGTGTAATACAAACTACACCAGAAAATCCCAGGTAATCAAGCTTTTAGGCCTTGACTGAAAATAATCACGAAAAAAAATAAAAAAGACTTGCAGGGATAATTCACTCGTCTTATCTTTGCATCCGCATTTGAGAAATATACCTCAAAAAAGCGGCTCTGTAGCTCAATTGGATAGAGCATCTGACTACGGATCAGAAGGTTAAAGGTTCGAATCCTTTCAGAGTCACCATTAAAATTGTCTATTCAAAGGGCAAGATTAAAACCTAAGTATTTAATGGTTTAGGTGCTAATTTTGCCCTTTGTGTTTAAAAATCAATCAGATGTCTAAGGTCTGTCAACTTACGGGAAAGCGTCCGATTAAAGGAAACAATGTTTCGCACTCCAATCGCAAGACCAAGCGTCGCTTTATGCCGAACTTGCAAACGAAGCGCTTCTTTGTTCCTGAAACTGGGGAGTGGGTTACGATCAAAGTTTCGATGGCCGCACTGCGCAATATCGATAAATTGGGTATCTACCAGTACCTGATGGAATTGGAGCGCAAAGGTTACGATACTGGTGTAGTGCTTAACCAAGGTTGTTAATAGTTTAATTCGTCGTCGTCATGGCAAAGAAGAGCAAAGGTAACCGCATCCAGATCATCCTGGAGTGCACCGAGCATAAGAAGTCTGGCATGCCAGGTACTTCACGTTACGTTACCCAGAAAAACCGCAAGAATACACCGGATCGCATGGAACTGAAAAAGTTCAATCCAGTGTTGAAGAAGGTAACGGTACACCGCGAAATTAAGTAATCAACTTAGTCGGGTCTTGACTAGTGTTAATAAAACACTTAAATTGCCCCTCTAAATAAAACATAACACCATGGCTAAGCAGTCTAAGAACGCAAGGGTTGCTCAACGTGCCGCTAATGCTGGTTCTGGTCGTGACTATGTGCAAATCATGGTAAGTGTAAAAGATCCTAAAACGGGGAAGTACACCTACAAGAAGCAGATGGTTCACAAAGACAAGAAGGACGAGTTCATGGCTTCCATCAAGTAATGACTTGCTCTTTTCTGAGCATTTTCATGATTGAGCACCTGCAAAAGAGAGGCTTTTCCCAATGCTTTGGGGATAGCCTCTTTTGAGTTTTGGGAAAAAGGGATTGTTTCTTACATTCATTCAACCCAGTGCTTCATTTTTTTGTTTTGTCCCAAATCTTCAAACCCAACCCTGCACGCACATGAGTTTTTTTGGCAAACTTTTCGGTAAAAAAGAAAAAGAAGACCTCGATAAAGGCTTAGAAAAAACCAAGGACAATTTCTTCAACAAACTCTCCCGTGCAGTTGCAGGCAAAGCCTCTGTTGACGAAGAAGTACTCGACAACCTGGAAGAACTCCTCATTTCTTCGGATGTAGGTTTGGACACCACCGTCAAAATCATTGAACGCATTGAGGGTCGTGTAGCCCGCGACAAATACCTGGGGGCCGAAGAACTCAATTTCATCCTGCGCGACGAAATCGTGCAATTGCTCTCCGAAAACAATACGGTCAGCCTAAGTGGCTACGAAACACCGAGCGATGTCAAGCCTTTCATCCTTTTGGTCGTAGGCGTCAATGGGGTAGGAAAAACCACTACCATCGGCAAATTAGCCCACCAGTTTACCAAAATGGGCAAAAAAGTAGTGCTCGGTGCAGGCGATACCTTTCGCGCTGCCGCCGTGGATCAACTCAAAATCTGGTCAGAACGCGTAGGCTGTGATTTTTACAGCAAAGGCATGAATACCGACCCCGCCGCCGTGGCTTACGAAACCGTAAATTACGCCATCGCCAACAATTGTGACATCGCAATCATTGACACTGCTGGCCGTTTGCACACCAAAACCGGACTAATGCAAGAACTGAGTAAAATCAAGCGCTCGGTAAGCAAGCGCCTCGAAACTGCTCCCCACGAAGTATTGCTGGTATTGGACGCCACCACTGGCCAAAACGCCATCGAGCAAGCCAAACACTTCACCGAAGCCACCGACGTAAGCGCCCTGGCCCTGACCAAACTAGACGGTACCGCCAAAGGGGGCGTGGCCATCGGCATCTCCGATCAATTCAAAATCCCAATCAAGTACATCGGCGTAGGCGAAGGCATTGATCAATTGCAACCTTTTGACAAACAGACCTTTGTGGAGACATTGTTTGAGCAGTAAGGAGCCTCAGTGACCCGTCTTAATCCCCGGATTAATCGCCAATAACTGCTGGATGAATTCGTCTTGCCGACTCGGCGAAATCAACACAAAATCGCGCTCGTTGTAGCGAATTTCCAGGCGATCCAAGGACAAAGCCGGAGCCGACAAAGGACTGCCACTTTTGCGGATGCTCTTGATCTTTTGGATGTCGATGTGCTGGCGGTAGTACAAACCGCACAAAACTTCCAATTTTCCGTTGGGATCAATCACATAAGCAGTGCGCACATAAAAGCCTAAGATGAACAGGGCGCAAAGCAGCAGGATTGTGAAGCCCAACCAGGCTTCGCTAAGGATCATGACGGCCATACAAGTGCCCAAAAGCCCAATCAGGAATAACACCAGGGACCAGGATATACGCGAAGGATAGGTTTGTTTGGACATCTTCTTTGACTTGAGTTCATTTGTGCGTTCTGAGTCAGCGCTAAAATAGCACACTTGGCCTTTTCTTTCCACAAGAGCCCCAAAAAAGTGTGCCAGCTCCTGGTTTTTATGCCTTTCGAAACAAGGTGGTACAACTCAAAACTTCACCCAGCGGTAAATTAAACCGAAGCTAGCCACATACAGATTTTACGGACCTAAGCACAAATCATGTAGGTTCGATGGC
This sequence comes from Chitinophagales bacterium, assembly GCA_013299105.1. Taxonomy (GTDB): domain Bacteria; phylum Bacteroidota; class Bacteroidia; order Chitinophagales; family Saprospiraceae; genus Haliscomenobacter. The sequence continues at coordinate 21,683 of JAAFJY010000047.1, forward strand.
AAATTTTGACTGTTTTCAACTTTAAGTTCACTCAACTCTGGGTATCCTTCAAGCCCAATAAGCCATTTTGCAGGTTATAAAATTCGACATTGGGCAGCTTTTTCTCCAGCCTTTGGATGGCAATTTGCGAGCGAATCCCTCTTTTGCAATAAATGACTACTGGTTGGGAAGGGCTGAAAATATCAGCGTGTTGGAGTACTTCGCCCAGCGGGATCAATTGCCCGCCGATGTTCCAGTTGCGGTGCTCGTCTTCTTCCCGCACATCAATGAGTTGAAAAGATTTGTTCTTTTCACGCCATTCCATCAGTTCGGCGTAGCTTAACTGTCTCATAGGTTGTCAAGTATTAAGTGTGTGTAAAAAAAGTGGCCTTTTGCTGGTCTTAAAGTCAAATGGGAATGTAAATCCGGGTCCATTTTTGGAATAGAGTCAATAGTTAAGACCAAAATACGCTTTTTTATTGAACCTCACCAATTATCTTTTGTTCAAAAAATAACAATGATTCAATTTTAATAGCGAAAATTCGCTAAAATGCAATTTTTTGCTACTTTCGTGGCATATTTTTGCCTCAACCACAACCAAATACCAAATTATCCATGTTTTTCAATCTCTCCGAAGAGCACCTGGCCGTCAAAGAAGCCGCCCGTGAATTTGCCCAAAAGGAATTGAAACCTGGCGTGATCGAACGCGACTCCAAAATGGAATACCCGTACGAGCAAGTCAAAAAAATGGGTGAACTAGGTTTTCTGGGCATGATGATCTCACCAGAATATGGCGGCGGGGGCATGGACACCCTCGCGTATGTGCTGGCGATGGAAGAAATCTCGAAAGTTGACAATTCCTGTTCGGTGATCATGTCCGTCAACAACTCTCTGGTATGCTGGGGACTTGAAGAATATGGCACTGCGGAACAAAAAGCCAAGTACCTGCCCAAGTTGGCCACTGGCGAATGGATTGGTGCTTTTTGCCTCTCCGAACCCGAAGCGGGTAGCGATGCCACTCACCAGCGGACCACTGCCGTGGACATGGGCGACCATTACTTGCTGAATGGTACGAAAAACTGGATCACCAATGGCGGTTCTTCCAAATTGCACCTGGTGATGGCCCAAACCAACCCAGAACTGGGCTCTAAGGGCATCAACTGCCTGATCGTGGAAACCAGCTCGCCAGGTGTGAGCATCGGTGCCAAAGAAGACAAACTGGGCATTCGTTCATCCGATACCCATACCATCATGTACAGTGATGTGAAAGTGCCCAAGGAAAACCGCATTGGCCCCGATGGTTTTGGCTTCAAATTTGCCATGAAAACCCTTGCGGGTGGCCGTATCGGTATCGCCTCCCAAGCCCTAGGCATCGCAGGTGGTGCCTATGAACTGGCGGCCGATTACGCCAAACAACGCGAAACTTTTGGCAAACCCATCATTAATCACCAAGCTATCGCCTTCAAACTAGCTGATATGGCTACCGATATAGAAGCCGCCAAAATGATGGTATATCGCGCTGCTTGGCTCAAAGACCAAGGCTTAGACTACAACGGTGCCAGCGCCATGGCGAAGTTGTACGCTTCAGATGTAGCCATGCGCCACACGGTGGAAGCAGTACAAATTCATGGCGGTTACGGTTTTGTAAAAGAATACCACGTGGAGCGCCTCATGCGCGACGCCAAAATCACCCAAATTTACGAAGGCACTTCGGAAGTGCAGAAAATCGTCATTTCACGTGAGGTGATGAATGGAAACTTGTACCTGCCCGTAGTGGGTGGGGTAGAAGTGGGGGCTTAGGTTTTTAATTTCGGTTCTTTGACAAAAGTGTGAGGCTACTAAATTGGGGCAGGGAGCGAGCACGAATTATACGGACACTTCCTGGAGATTTCAGGGCTCAAAGTCACCTCGGTGGTTTATGAGCCCTTAAAAATCACGATTGACCGTTAAAATAGCCTCAGGATTGCAATACTGAACAAGTGGCTATCTTGCAAAAGGCACAGGACAAGTTCATGGCTACTGAGTGAAACCGATGAGATGCGCAATACTGTTCATGCCATGATCGAGGCGGCTACTTCCAGCGAAAACCCTCAAAGGCAACTGGAAGCACAACATGGTGAGGCCACTGGTTCATTGGTGATGGCATCTACCCACACCAGCTTATTGGGAATCTGAATTTTACCCACTTCTGCATCCGAAAGTGTCATGACCAGTGCACTCGAAGTATGTTCAATGGTCCAAGGGTAGAGTTCTTTGGTGTCTTGTTTCATTTTTTTCTAAATCAAAAAAATGAAACAGAAATACCAAAAGCACCTCGCATTACGAACATGCTATTGTCCACAACTAACCATTAACCACTAACTTATTTGATTGGCGAAATCTCCTCTGTCATGCCGGGATACAAGGTACAAACATCTGATTTGCCTTGTATCTTTAATTGAATAGGTTCATTTTTGCTGGCTTTGTTGCGCACATATTCGCGCAGGGTACACCAATCGCCCAGTTCAGCAGGGTTGCGGCCGTCGATTTTTTCGATCACGTCGTCCAGCTTGAGGGCATACTTGCGCACATTGGCGTGTGAGCTGATGCGCAAAACCCGGTATTGGCCATTGATCGGAAAAAAAGTGACGCCATATTCAGCTTCTTCGCGTTGGGGCTTCAGCAACTTGTTGGGGCTGAAAATGTACTCCGGTACGCCGGGGTTGATGATCAAGTCAAACTGCCCCAAGTACCCCAAACCCAGGCGGGCATATTCCACTCCATTTTGCAATTCGATGCGCGGGCTGTTGGGAAACCGATACGGACCGTAGGAAAAGGCAAATGGGCGCGTGATCGAGAAAAAAGTATCCACCTTGCCCGGTCCAAAAACGCCCAAGCCAGATACCCCCAAGTTGAGTTGGGCCGGAACGCCTTGAAAATAGGGCGTAAATGCTTCTTTGTTCAGATCCAGTTCGCCACTTGAGCCCAGGTCGATGTGTACCCAAAAAGGTTCGCCAGCCAGCTTGAACTCAATGAAATGGCGATTGCTTTTGCTCGTGGTGTAGGTGCAGCGCAAGCCATTTGATACAAAAGGACGCGAAGCGATTTTGATTTTTTCTTCCCCAAAGAGGATTTGCCAATTGGCTTTGTTGATCACCGAGCTGCCGATGAAGCCGTCCACTTTTTCGCAGGTAGGCAGGCTGTTGGTATTGATCAGGGCCACTTGGGTGTTTTGAAACCGCACACCCGCCAAGTTGATCTCGGCAGCGGTACCGTATTGGCCTTCTTGTTGGGTTTCGTTGGCATCGCTCAGGGTAAGCGTGGCATTTTGGATCACTTTGATGCCACAACGTTTGGCAAAAGCCTCGTCCAGACCTGTGACTGTAAAGCCGTTGTCAAGGATAAAAATACCCTTTACGCCATTGACTTCAGCGTGCACGTAGATGTGCTGGTTGCGGAATTCAAACGCGCTTTCCGCCTCAAATTGCTGAGGGGAAACCGTTCCCGCATTGGGGTCAAATTGAGCCAGGGCAGCAAGATGCCAACAGCATTGTAGCAAAGTGAAAAAGTAGAATCGGACCATGGGCGGCAGTTGGCGCGGTTTTGGGGTGTGTCCAACTGGGTATAAGATGCAAAAAATCGGGTATTCGGTGGGTGCTTTTTCAAAAAAATGTCTGAAAAAGGCTTAAAACTGTCAGCTTTGTGAAAAAATAGGCAGCTTTAGGGCCTTTTTTAAAAAAACATTAACGCTATCAGGACGTTGTGAAAGTCAATTTTTGGCGTCTAAAAAGCGTTTAGTGACAAGCCACGAATAAAATGTACCAAACTGCAACTGCGTTGCTTTGCCGGGACCACGAATCTTTTTTGCCCCGCTCACGCGGGATGGGAACACAGATGAAACGGATTCAACGGATTTTCACGGATTTCCAGCTTGATGTTGACATTAGCTGTGATGAAAGTCCGAAAAAATTGAAACATTTTATTTTCAAGGCTCTTCTTCAACAAGTCAACCATACTGAAAAGACATGAAACATCTGCTGTTGTTATTCCTGCTGGGCACTACGATTGCCGTTTTTGCCCAAAATAAAAATACGGCGGGGAAAATTGCTACCCCGGCCAAAGAACAATCCAACCCTGCGGCCAAGGCGGTTTTGGAAAAAATGAAGGCCAAATACCAGGCTTACAAAACCCTGGAAGTGGAATTCAGCCTCTCGATGGAGTTGGCAGAACAAGCCAAAGAACTGCAAAAAGGCAAAATGCAGCAACAAGGCAACAAATACCGCGTGGATTTCAACGGTCAAACCATCATTTGTGATGCCAAGACTTTGTGGGTGATTTTGCCCAAAAACAAAGATGTGCAAATCAACAATGCCCCTAGCCCCGGTGAGGACGATGGCATCCTATCGCCCCAAGCTTTGTTCAACATTTACCAAAGCAAAGATTACCTCTACGCCATTACCAATGAATACAGCCAAGGGGCCAGGGTCATCCAGGAGATTGAGTTCAAGCCTGTAGATAAAATGTCGGAATATGCTAAGTTGCGCCTGAGCCTCGATAAAAAGACCCTGGACTTCATCGACTTGAAGGCTTTTGGCAAAGATGGCTCGCGTTATGTCTTGCAAATGAGTAAAATCACGCCCAACAAAGCCATGCCTGAGGGTACTTTTGCTTTCAATAAGGCCAATTATCCGGGTTATCATGTGGAGGATTTGCGGGATTAGGCATCGGGATATACCATGATTTTTGTTCTGCGAATCCCGGCATGGTTCAGCTAATTCCTGTATTTTTGGACGACACAATCGCCAGGCGCTCGATCTCGCCTGGCGATTGTTGCATCACTACCAAATATTTGAGCTTTTACGCTCTCGCAGCTATTTTTGAAATGACCACTACTTTGACCCAAACGATGAAAGAATCGCTGTACACCCGACTCGCCGCCACCCGACAGGCAGCCCGCAAGTTGGTACAGCTCGATTTGAATACCACCAACACCATCCTGCGGCAATTGGCCGCTGAAACCGAGACGCAGATCCCCGCGCTCTTGGCCGCCAATCAGCAAGACCTTGACCGCATGGATCCTACGGACCCCAAGTACGATCGTTTGTTGCTCAACCCGCAGCGCTTGCGTGACATTGCCGATGACATACGCAAAGTAGCCGCTTTGCCCTCGCCCCTGGGGCGCATTTTGGAGGCCAAAACCATGCCCAATGGATTGGACATGCAAAAAACCAGTGTGCCAATGGGGGTGATTGGCATTGTCTATGAATCAAGGCCCAATGTGACATTTGATGTGTTTGCTCTATGTCTCAAATCGGGCAATGCAGCCGTGCTCAAAGGCAGTCGAGATGCGCATTTTTCCAACTTGGCCATCGTGGAGCTGATCAAAAAGGTACTCCAAAACCACGGTTTAGAGGATGTGGTCCTGCTCGCACCCAGCGAACGCGAGGCCCTTTTGCCCATCCTGAGTGCCAACCAATACATCGACCTGGTGATCCCACGCGGTAGCCAGGGTTTGATCGATTTTGTGCGCCAAAACGCGACGGTACCCGTGATCGAAACCGGAGCGGGCATCGTACACGTTTATTTTGACGAAAGTGGCGACCTGGAAAAAGGCCAACGCATCATCGACAATTCCAAAACCCGTCGGGTGAGCGTGTGCAATGCCCTCGATTGCTTGGTGGTGCACCGGGGTCGCTTAAGCGATTTGCCCGCATTGTTGCGGCCTTTGGCCGAAAAAGAAGTGAAATTGTACGCTGATGAAGCCGCAATGGTTGCTTTAAAAGGCCACTATCCTGCTGCTTTGCTTAACCTGGCCGAAGAGCAGCATTTTGGTACCGAGTTTTTGTCGATGACGATGGCAGTAAAAACCATCAACAACTTCAACGAGGCCCTAGACCACCTGGACCACTACTCCTCGCGCCACAGCGAAACCATTGTGGCCGAAGACGAGGCTACTTGTGAGCAGTTTTTGCGCAGCGTCGATGCGGCGGTCGTGTATGCGAATGCCTCGACGGCCTTTACCGATGGTGGGCAGTTTGGGATGGGTGCCGAAATTGGCATCAGCACCCAGAAGTTGCATGCCCGTGGGCCGATGGCTTTGCCGGAGTTGTGCAGCTACAAGTGGATCGTGAAGGGAAATGGGCAGATTCGGGGGTAGCGGTGCCAATCAGGCTAAGTAAGGAGCCACAAATAAATCATACCAATTTAGCAACTTCGTTGCCCTGCCTTGCCTCGCTACGCGAGGTGTTTTTAGCACACGGATTACACGGGTTGCACGGATTTTCATGGATTGCCAGCATGACTTTGACAAGCATTGCGCTTGGTATGCGAAAAAGTGGTAAGTTTATTTTTAACTCGTAACTAATTGTTGACATTGGAGGTGTCATTCTTTACCCGCAGTGAAAAAAATCAGTTCCAGGGCTCGCATATTGCTAATGCCTTTAATCCCAACTTGTTCTTTGAGTGAACCAAAACCTGCTTCGCCAATCAGTCGTTCGCAGAAATCAAGGTAAGCCATATAGTTTTTTACCATTTTCATGGCATAGTTAGTAGGTTGTTTCTCGGTCAAGAAACGACAAACATTACTGTCCCAAATGGCATATTTTTCTGGGTCAATGAAATGTAGGAGCTTTGAAGTGCCTACCATAGAGTTGTTGAAACATTCTTTTAATATTTCAAAGTCCTCATCCTTAAGGGCTTCCCCTCGTTTGGCTTTATTTACAATTTCCGTAGCTGATGCTAACTTCTGGACATTGATGGTCAAAATTGTAGGCATCCAACTGTACACAAAAGAAATTCCAATAATAACATCCTGCTGAGAAAGTGTTGTTCGTTCTCTAAAATATTGGATAAAATGATGGTAGGTAAAGAAATAGCTTTTCTCGTCTGAGATTACAAGTCCTTTAACTATTTCCGATAGATTTGTTACCGAATGATCAATAAATGTGACGGTTTTTTCCATGGCCTTTTGTTTTGAATTGAAGTGGTGATGGCTTATGAAGGCATCATATATACGACACGGCCCAATAAAAGTTTCAGCTATTTGAAGACTTAGCAGCAAAAGAACCAGCCCCTCTTATGCTCAATATCCATCATGATAGTTGGCATGCTTTGTCTACTTTCATCCGGGATGGATGACTTGCATTTATAGTGAAAACTGAATTTGCCAGCCTTTTTCAAAAACACAATTAGATCAACTGTTCGAAATCATCTTAGCCTAAGCTTTTATGGCGCAGCACAGTCATAAACTCCAAACTTTGCTTTGTGGAGAGATTGTTGAGCTCTTGGCTCATTTGTTTTGGCTATGTTTATCTTGCAATTTATCGTGCAATTGTAATCATTGATAGATTGGAATTAGGTAAACCGCTAAACATATTTTAGCATATCTCTTGCTTCAGTTGTAAGAAAGTACCCTCCTTTTTTGGCATATCCTTTATATTCGATCATTGCTGATTGTTTCGCTTCCTTCAAATATCTTTCTATGGTTCGTTGTGATTTCCCCACTTTTCCGGCAATTTGTCGTGCATTTAAGCCTTCTTCTGCTTTGATTATTTTAAGCAAATTCATCATGTGCTCACCATTTACCTTTGACTCAAGTTGTGATACACCGTCATTTACACCGTCATTTACACCGTCATTTACACCGTCATTTTTCAACTTGGGCAGCGGCACTAAGATTTTAAACACATTCCCCTCCAAAAACTGAGGCGCGTCTTTACCGGAATAAGCCCGGATGTAACGGTTAACGTTCAATACCCCTGAGCCCAGTTCTTCTGCCCGCCCCAACTGAATAAAAAACTTGACCAGAGTGGGATTTTTGGGGAAAGGCGCAAAATTGTTGGGGTCAATTGGACCTTCACCGTGCGGATTATTGGCGTTTTCGGTTTGTACGCGATTGGGATAAATCACAAAGGTACACGGCTGGGCATTGGTGTATTCGCGGTGTACGATCAAGTTAGCCACTATTTCGCGAAAGATTTTGCTGCGCAAGCTCACCCTTTGAATGCCTTCCAGGTAAAACCGATCGGGCAAATGTTTGGCTACAAAATCCATAAGTAGGTCGTATGCATCGATGAGATTGGTTTGAATATAGGCCCGGTCGTCGTAACGATCCACATTTTGGATTCGTACCAAAGCATCGATTTTATAATGCGGTACAATGCTTTGGATGACCTCATCGGTGCCAAAAAGCATTGCTGCTGCCAGGGTATAACCTTCTTGTCCACTTTGTAGATCACGCCGCCAGAGTCCCGCAGTTACCAACAGTTGCCGATCTTCGAGGGCTAACCAAGGGTGACTTGGGTTGTTACTGCGAATGAGGTTACGCGCTTTTTTGAAAAGGCTTTCTTTGAAATCTTCAAAACGCAAAGCGGGGTAAATGATTCCCTCGGTATAGTGATTCCGCTTGCGATTGGCGATTTCAGCAATCCTGAAGGGCTGGCTCACTTTGAAATCACCATCATGACTGCGGTCATACACGACTCCCGCTGTTTTGTGTACTTGCGAACTGGCGGGCACCTGGATTTGAATCAAGTGCAAGCCATTGAGTTCATAGGTCTGTGGGTGCAGGATAAAAGGCGGATCTAATTTTTGGGGATTATTGGACAAATTCACCAAATCACCCACCATGCTGTTGATTTTTGCAGGGTCAACACCCAATATGGTGCCTTGATCCTCAACTCCCAATACAATGTCTCCACCATCTTGATTGAGCATGGCACAGATGGATTCAAACAAGTTCCCCGGCAAAGCCTGTCGTGCCTCTTTGAATTCAAGGCGGATGTTTTCCTGCTGCTGGAGCAGGCGTTGTAGTCTTTCGATTGACATGAAGGGCAATTTACTACTTTTTTTGTTTCTATTTCCTCTTTTTATCTTTTTCTTGTTTTTTTGAGGGGGGGACTTATCACCTGCTAGCACGAAAATTTTTACCTATAGGTACAAAAAAACGGCCACTACTGTCTAGTAAAGGCCGTTTTTCATAGTGCTGAGTATGCTTACGCTGGTTTAGCAGGAGCCGTAGCTTTTTTGCCTTTCTTGGGGCGAACATTGCCATAAGAGCTGCGGTTGATTTTGCCGCGCAAGCTTCTTTTATCACCTTTTCCCATGATAACTATTGTTTTGGTGAGGAATTCAAATTTCAAAAACGGCTGCAAACTTAGCGTTTTTTCATGGCAAATAAGTGCAAAAGGGTAAAAATGGCATTTTTGTAAAGCTACTTTTGGATAAGTCAGCCCATCAACGGCTCAAGGTTCCGCCATCTTGGGTACCCGCCCCTTACCAAATTTTGAGCCATTGAACTCAATTTTGCCCTTTTGCTCGGCTTGTTCTTCGGGGCTCAGTTGTGTGAAATCCGCGCAGGTGCTGGAGCAAGTGTGGTGGTACTTGGCTGCACAATCGGGGCATTGGATGATCAGCAGGTGGCAGGCATCGTTGGCGCAATTCTTGTGGTCGTCACAAGGGGTACCGCACTGGTGGCATTGGGCCACTACATCTTCAGAAATGCGCTCGCCAAGGCGCTCGTCGAAAACAAAATTTTTGCCGATGAAGTAGTTTTCCAAACCCTGCTCCTTGCACTGTTGGGTATATTCGATGATGCCACCATCAACCATGAACACGTTTTTGAAGCCCTGGTGCAAGTAATAAGCGCTGGCCTTTTCACAACGAATGCCTCCGGTACAGTACATCACGATGTTGCGCTCTTCCTGGCCTTCGAGCAGTTCATTTACGACTGGCAGGGCATCGCGGAAAGTTTCTACATCGGGGCGAATGGCTCCGCGAAAATATCCCACTTCGCTCTCGTAGTGGTTGCGCATGTCAACTACCAGGGTATCGGGTTGGTCCAAGAGTTCATTGACTTCTTTGGCGCGCAAGTGAGCGCCGCGTTTGGTCACGTCAAAGCTGGCGTCATCCAGGCCATCGGCTACGATTTTGTCGCGTACTTTGATGGCGAGTTTGAAAAAAGACTTGCCTTCTTTTTCCACTGCGATGTTGAGGCGAATGCCATTCAGCCAATCAACTGCGTACAACTCCTTCTTGAAGTCTTCCAATTTGTCGGCTGGTACCGAAATTTGGCCATTGATGCCCTCATTGGCTACATAAATGCGGCCCAAAACGCCATGCTTGCTCAAATCGAGGTAAAATTGATCCCGGAAAGCATGGGGATCTTTTAATTGGTGGTATTGGTAAAAGGAAAGTGTAACCCTGGCTTCGGCACTTTCCTCCATGCGGCGCTTGAGTTCGCGCCCGTCAACGCGATTGTACAATCTTTTCATTGCAGTGGTGCCATCCGTTTTTTCAAGTTGCAGGCTTGGAGGGACGGATTTGCGAGGCAAAAGTATTGAATTGAGGGCTTGGAGGCAAGGAATATGCCAGGAAAGTTGAAATGTTGAAGGGTTGAAATGTTGAAAAGAGGGGACAAAACCTTGAAAACAAGGCGAAAAGTTGTTATCTTTGTAGCCTTTTTCGGCTTAGAGGATGTTTAAATTTAGGATTGAAGGCAAAAACGAGCACGTTTTCGGCTAGTCGAGGCACCAAAAGCGGAGTTATGCAGCGCAAAATGAGCATTTTGGTAACGAAGGATAGACGGAAAGGGGCCGTTTTGGCCCAAGCAAAAATTTTTAAACATACTCTTAAATTGAAATCGGCAAATTCGCCATCAGGTGTTAGGTTAAAATGTTGAAAGGCTACTAGCGAGCTAAGAACAGAATAACTGCCCTTATTCATCGGTGCGTTAGTACATGATTTCGGCTCGTGAATGCGTCAGGAGACGCAGACTGGGGCAGTCCCCGTCAGGAGACGTGGGACTAGCGGTTCAAGACGACCTTATAAGATTGTCTCAATCTTTCGCCCTTGTCTAGTGTCATTAACAACTAACCATTAACAACTAACCATTAACAACTAACCATTAACAACTAACCACTAACCACTAACATGGCTACACCACGCACGGTTGCATTTTACACGTTGGGTTGCAAGTTGAATTATTCCGAGACTTCTTCCATCGCTCGTTTATTCGAAGACGCGGGCTATGGGGTAGCGGAATTTGAACAAGGCGCTGATGTGTATGTGATCAACACCTGCTCGGTGACTGACTTTGCCGATCGCAAGTGCCGCAAGGTGGTGCGCCAGGCCCTGCGGACCAGTTCCCATGCTTTTGTGGTGGTCATTGGTTGTTATGCGCAGTTGAAACCTGAAGAAATTGCCAATATCCCAGGTGTGGATTTGGTATTGGGAGCTGCCGAAAAATTCCGCATCCTCGACTTCATCGACGACCTGAGCAAGGCTCCGGGCAAGGGCATGGTCCATGCTGGTGAAGTGCGCGAAGCCCGCACCTTTACGGATGCTTTTTCCTTTGGCGACCGCACCCGCTCGTTTTTGAAAGTGCAGGACGGTTGCAACTACAAGTGTTCTTTTTGCACCATCCCACAGGCGCGTGGAGCCAGCCGCAGTGACAAGGTCGAAAACGTAGTGGCAAATGCCCGCAAGATCGCCGAAATGGGCGTGAAAGAAATCGTTTTGACCGGGGTAAACATCGGCGATTTTGGCAATGGCACCGAAGTGATCGAAGGTACTGCACCTAAAAAGGAAGCCCTGTTCATTGACCTGATTCATGAATTGGACCAAGTACAAGAAATCAGCCGTTTCCGCATTTCCTCAATCGAGCCCAACCTCTGCACCGATGAGGTCATCGCATTTGTGGCCCAATCACAGCGTTTTGCACCGCATTTTCACATGCCCCTGCAATCGGGCAACGACAAGCAACTGCGCCAGATGCGCCGACGCTATACCCGCGACCTGTACGTTCAGCGAGTAGCAAAAATCAAAGAATTGATGCCCCACGCCTGCATCGGCGTGGACGTGATCGTGGGTTTTCCTGGCGAAACCAAGGAAGATTTTCTGGAGACCTATCGTTTTATCCAAGACCTGGAGGTGTCGTACCTACACGTTTTCACTTACTCCGAGCGCGCCAATACTCCTGCCGCTGAAATGGAAGGCGTGGTGCCCGTAGGTGAGCGCCGCGAGCGCAACGACATGCTCACGATCTTGAGCGAGAAAAAACGCCGCCAGTTTTACGAAAAACATTTGGGTGAATTACGTCCGGTTTTGTTTGAAGTACACAAAGACCAGCAACTCATGGCTGGCTTTACGGACAATTACATCAAAATTGAAACGCCCATCGTACCCGAATTGCTGAATACGATCCAAGCAGTGGACTTGCAGAAAATTGGTGCGAGTGGTGATGTGTTGGCGGAATTGGGGGCTTTGGTGGGGTGTTGATTGTCATGCAAATTCCGACCCCTCCTCTTTGAGGTATTTTCCCACTGAAAAAGTAAGCCCTTCCAGGATTTCGATGTCCTGGTACCAATCAATGACTTGCCAATTGGCTTGTGGTGTCGCAACCACTACCGTTTTGCTTTCAGAAAAAATCCAAATGACTTTTTCAACGCCGAAAGCTAAGAGCCTTTGGGTTTTCTGGGTGTAGTACAGGTTTGAGTCATCTGAGGTGACATTGATGTCAACTTCGATCTGAATTTTTGGAGGCACCTTTAGATAGTGTTTGCCGATAGCCTTGATAGGGAGTTTCTCTTTATCATAAATAGCAATATCAGCAGCCAAGTTGTTTTTTTTATCCAGATGCAGACCCGGCTCGTTGGTCAATATGCGGTACTGGTATTTTCGCTTGTTGGTAAAAAGAATTTCTAACAAATATTCTATAATAACTACTTGCAAACCACTGGCACCCATGATGTCTTCAATTGTTTTTTCGCCGCTTAAAACTGCTTCATAACCTTTGTAATAAATAGGTTTTCCGTCCATGATCTCGGCAATGAGACTGGTCGGTATTGCCCTTTTTGGCTTTTTTGTACTTCTCAATTTGGGTTCTTTACTCGCAATCATTTTCGAAACACAGATTTTGCGCAAAGTAAGCTTTTTGTGCAATTAAATCAAGCGGAATGAGTTCACTGCCTCATCAACTTGAGCTCTTTCAAACCCGGGAAAACGCGGTTTGGATTTTAGATCCCAGCAGTTGGTTTGCAAAAAAAATTGGTGTGCGTGGTGAAGTGTTGGTGGCACTGAAGTACTCCCCATCCGTTGGACAAAAAAAGAGGTTGTATATATGAAAAAATGACGTTAAAAAACAATAATGTAACGTGATGAATAGGCCTATTTCCCAAGTGCTGGGAACAACTTCTTCAAAGC
>JAAFJY010000048.1 GCA_013299105.1 Chitinophagales bacterium
TGCACGTCAACGTAATCGCTGGGTTTTTCGTTACTGTGAAAAGCTTGCTGCACATTTGTGGGCCTTCGCAGCCACTGTTCACCGTATAAGTCAAGGTCACCGTGCCACCGTTGCAGATGCTGGGCAAGTTCACACTGTTGAACGAACCTGAAGCATTGCAACCACCACTGAAGCTGAACTTCAATTTGTAGGTATCCAGGCTGTCCTGGATTTGCTGGGCCGTCAAACATGCAGGCAGGGTCTTATCGGCAGGGCAAGTCAATGCTACCTTAGGTGCTCCTGTGACCGTGAAGGTCTGGGTACAAGTCTGCGTATTGCAGTTGAAAGGGTCTACTACCCTGTAAGTCACCGTCACCGTACCACCGCAGAAACTTGGTGCAGCAGGTGGCGTAGCTGTAAACTCACCTTTGGTGCCAGCACAACCACCACTCACGCTGAAGCCCCGCAGCCACTTGGCGTACAAGTCGTCGACCGTAGCCTGTGAGCTGCAAGCAGCGATCGTCGTGTCTGCGTTGCACGTCAACGTAATCGCTGGGTTTTTCGTTACTGTGAAAAGCTTGCTGCACATTTGTGGGCCTTCGCAGCCACTGTTCACCGTATAAGTCAAGGTCACCGTGCCACCGTTGCAGATGCTGGGCAGGTTCACACTGTTGAACGAACCTGAAGCATTGCAACCACCACTGAAGCTGAACTTCAATTTGTAGGTATCCAGGCTGTCCTGGATTTGCTGGGCCGTCAAACATGCAGGCAGGGTCTTATCGGCAGGGCAAGTCAATGCTACCTTAGGTGCTCCTGTGACCGTGAAGGTCTGGGTACAAGTCTGCGTATTGCAGTTGAAAGGGTCTACTACCCTGTAAGTCACCGTCACCGTACCACCGCAGAAACTTGGTGCAGCAGGTGGCGTAGCCGTAAACTCACCCTTGGTGCCAGCACAACCACCACTCACGCTGAAGCCACGCAGCCACTTGGCGTACAAGTCGTCGACCGTGGCCTGTGAGCTGCAAGCAGCGATCGTCGTGTCTGCGTTGCACGTCAATGTAATCGCTGGATTTTTCGTTACTGTGAAGGTTTTGCTGCAAGTTTCTGGAGTCCCGCAGGTGGTACTCACCGTGTAAGTTAGCGTCACCGTACCGCCGTTGCAGATGCTGGGCAGGTTCACACTATTGAATGAGCCTGAAGCATTGGTACCTCCAGTGAAGCTGAACTTCAATTTGTATGCATCCAGGCTGTCCTGGATTTGCTGTGCCGTCAAACATGCAGGCAGTACCTTATTGTCGGGACAAGTCAACACTACTGGAGGGCAGCCGATGGTGACTATTGATTGTACAGGTGGAGTGGTGTAGAATCCCATCGTGGCAGTTACCTTATTAATGTATGATCCTTGCTGTGTACAAGCAGGCACATTAACCGTATATTTCAACTGAATGGAACTAAGCGGCGGAATTTTATATTCTGAGCCCGTAGAATCCGAAGCAATGTCTGCAAAAAATCGAATGGTGTCCACGGAGCCTACAGTTGGCAAAGAAGATGAATTCGAAGCTGTGACGTAACTACCCGGAGCGATACCAGTATAACTGAACTTACAAGCGGCATCATATTTAGGCAGGATGTCAGTGATGTTATTCACCCCAATTTGCTGATGACTTGTATTGGTCAACGTTACAGTATAAGTAACCGTTGCAGGCAGGAGATTCGTATTTGGGATAACGGCAGGGTTGGCCGTTTTGGTGATAACCAAGGAATCCTTAGTAGGCGGAAGATCGAAGCTAAGTCCACCTTGGTATTTGATGGGATTCCCGCTTTGAGTAGACGCATAGGGCTTCAGGTTGGTAACCACTGGCGTCACACAATTTACCCTAAAGTAGTAACGCATCCGCACTTCGCTACTTGATCCTCCTAAGTTAGCAGTAGCCGCGTAAAACAATTGGTCTGTAGTACCAGCAGTAACCCCAGGAATATTGGAAGCCAACACCCTTGAGTCTACCAATTGGAAGCATTTTGCATCAAAAGTAGGGTTTCCCGCAGGTTGGAAATTGATAGGGTCATCCTTTTTAACGTTGCCCAACATGTAGAGCACATCAAAATATACGATTTGCCCAACCACAATACCTGGTCCTAATTTAGACAAAGTTACTACCCCGCCAGCATTGGCGCTGATGGATGATTTTGTCGTCAGGGTTTTGGACAACGAAGCAAACGCAACTCCATTCTCTTTGAAAGTCACGGTTACATTACAACTTTGGTTGAAAGTGTTGGGATAAGTAATGAACCAATACAAGGCATCAGAGGCATTGGGAGCTAGGCTACCCCCCATCCCAACTTCTTGAACCATTGATTGTCCACCAGCTAGGCCAAAACCGGGACAGGGTGCTGCAAATGTCAGCTCTGCGGTAACATTGGTCCTATTGACAGCATTGTTATTAATAGTAAAACCTGTATAGGCAGCCTGGGGGCCTTCAATGCCTGGTTTATTGCTGTCCAGGTCTAAAAACTCCCAAGTATCAAAGGATACCGTTTGCCCGTGAGATGCTTGATAAAAGCAACATAGCAATGAGAAGAGGAATGTCTTTCCAAAGGCCCTGATGGCAAATGAACGAGAATGGGTGAAACCTCCCCAGGCAGGGTAGAAGTTTACTTTCATGAGACGTTGATTAATCATGTGTTATAGCAAACGCCAAGCGTTTTCAGTAAAAAGGTCATCGGTTCAGAGGGATCGCTAATGATGCGAGAAGGTCGAATTTAACACAAAATGCACAGTACCTTAATGTTGTGAGACAGCTTGTAATCCTAGTTCTTTCTAATCCAATCAGATTGTTCAACACAAAGGGGAAATGTTCGAATGCAATGCTGTTTTGATTTGCAAATAGCATTACATCTGTAATATACTACCCACAAAGGTAGTTATCTATTTTGAATTGAAGTCAATTTTAGGCAAAAAAATTACTGCCTAATGCGTAAAAAATTACGCCATCCTCATTTCAGCCAAAATGGGAACCAGTTGGATAGTTGAAGTAATTTAAGTATAAGAGGCCCCTTTTCTTCCAAAAACAACCATTAGCTGGTTCAAATTTGGCGACTTCCGATCAATAATAAACCTTTCCTTGCCCTAAAATTGTTACCTTTGCGCGCCCAAACCAAGCACTATCGTACACGGTAAGCAAAAGTAATACACGATGAAACCAGCTATTCAAGGGCTTTTACCCCAACGCATCCTGGTCATTGACGGTGCCATGGGCACCATGATCCAGCGTTATAAGTTATCCGAGGCCGATTTTCGGGGAGAACGTTTTGCCGATTTTCATCGCGACATCAAAGGCAACAACGACCTATTGGCGCTGACCCAACCCCAGATCTTGGCAGACATCCACCGGGCTTACCTTGAAGCAGGTGCCGATATCATTGAGACCAATACTTTCTCAAGTACCAGCATTGCCCAGGCCGATTACGATATGCAGGACCTGGCCTACGAGTTGAACTACGAATCGGCTCGCATCGCTAAGATGGTAGCCGACGAATTTAACGCTGTCGATCCCAATAAGCCCCGCTATGTGGCAGGTGCAATGGGACCCACCAACCGTACGGCCTCCATTTCGCCCGACGTCAATAACCCTGGATTCCGAGCAGTATCTTTTGATGACTTAAGGGCAGCTTATTATGAGCAAGCCAAGGGCCTGGTAGAAGGTGGGGCTGATATTTTATTGGTAGAAACAATTTTTGACACCCTCAATGCCAAAGCCGCACTTTTCGCCATTGACCAGCTCTTTGAAGAAAGGGGCCAAAAACTGCCCATTATGGTATCGGGCACCATTACCGACGCCAGTGGACGTACCCTTTCGGGCCAAACTGCCGAGGCTTTCTGGATTTCTGTAAGCCACATGCCGTTGCTCAGTGTGGGACTCAACTGCGCCCTTGGTGCCGAGGAAATGCGCCCACACCTCGAAGCCCTTTCTACCATTGCCGATACCTATATCAGTGCCTATCCCAACGCGGGCTTACCCAATGAATTTGGCGAATACGACCAGGCAGCGGAGGAAATGAAAGAATACATCCGCGAATTTGCCAGCAGTGGTTTTGTCAACATCATTGGCGGTTGCTGCGGCACTACCCCCGATCACATCCGCGCCATGGCCGAGGCCATAGCTACGATTCCGCCACGTGTTATTCCCCAAGCGCCTGCATACACCATGCTCAGCGGGTTGGAGCCCCTGATCATCCGCCCCGAGACGAATTTTGTAAATGTGGGCGAACGCACCAATGTCACGGGCTCGCGCCAGTTTGCCCGCCTGATCCGCGAGGGCCGCTACAACGATGCCCTTGCTGTAGCCCAACAACAAGTGGATGGTGGGGCACAGGTCATCGACGTGAACATGGATGAAGGGCTTTTGGATTCGGAGAAAGCAATGGTGGAATTCCTGCACCTGATCATGTCCGAGCCCGATATCGCCAAATTACCCATCATGATCGATTCATCCAAGTTCAGCGTGATCGAAGCAGGTTTGCAATGTGTGCAGGGGAAATGTGTAGTCAACTCCATTTCGCTCAAAGAAGGCGAAGCTGAATTCATCCGCCAGGCCACCCTGGTTCGCCGTTATGGGGCCGCTGCGGTGGTCATGGCTTTCGACGAACAAGGCCAGGCCGATACCACGAAGCGCAAAGTAGAGATTTGCGAACGGGCATACCACCTGCTCATCAATAAAGTAGGTTTCAAAGCTCAGGACATCATCTTCGACCCCAATATTTTCGCTGTAGCCACAGGCATCGAGGCCCACAACGAATATGCCATCAACTTCATCGAAGCTACCCGCCAGATCAAACAGCGCTGCCCAGGGGCCAAAATCAGCGGTGGGGTGAGCAATATTTCCTTCTCTTTCCGAGGCAACGACCCCGTGCGCGAGGCCATGCACTCGGCATTTTTGTACCACGCCATCAAAGCAGGCATGGACATGGGCATCGTGAATGCAGGCATGGTAGGCTTGTACGCCGAAATCCCCAACGACTTGCTGGAGCGGGTGGAGGACGTGCTCTTCAACCGCCGCGATGACGCCACCGACCGCTTGACCGAGTTTGCCGAAAACATCAAAAGCGACGGCGGTCGCATGGTGCAAAAAGACCTGGCCTGGCGCGAACTCCCCGTACAAGAGCGCCTTAAACACGCCTTGGTAAAAGGCCAAACGGACTTCATCGACGAAGACACCGAGGCCGCCCGCCAACTTTACCCCAGCCCGCTCAGCGTGATCGAAGGCCCACTAATGGCTGGCATGAACGTGGTAGGCGACCTGTTTGGCGAGGGCAAAATGTTCCTGCCCCAGGTGGTGAAAAGTGCTCGGGTGATGAAAAAAGCGGTGGCCTACCTGATGCCTTATATCGAAGCCGAAAAAGCCGCAAAGGGTGATACCACAGCATCCAGCAGCAAGGGTAAAATCCTATTGGCGACCGTAAAAGGTGATGTACACGACATTGGCAAAAACATCGTAGGGGTCGTATTGGCCTGCAACAACTACGAAATCATCGACCTAGGCGTAATGGTGCCCGCCGATAAAATCCTGAAAACCGCCCGCGAAGAACAAGTGGACATCATCGGCTTGAGTGGCTTGATTACCCCGTCATTGGACGAGATGGTACACATGGGCAAGGAAATGGAGCGCCAGGGCTTCCGCACTCCCCTATTAATCGGCGGAGCAACCACCTCCAAAACCCATACCGCCGTAAAAATTGAACCCGCTTATCCTTCCGGGCAGGTGGTGCATGTACTTGATGCCTCAAGGGCAGTGGGCGTGGCTTCGGCTTTGCTCAGCGAAGACGAAAACCTGCGCAACAATTTCATCATCGACACCCGCAAGGACTACCAGCGCATCCGCGACCAAAGGGCAGGTCGCCAGTCGAGCAAGGAAATGCTCAGTCTGGCCGAAGCCCGTAAAAATAAAATGCCCATCGACTGGAGTACCTACCAGGCTGCCGAACCTAAAAAGCTGGGTGTCGAAGTTTTTGAAAATTACAGCCTGGAAGAGCTTTCCGAATACATCGACTGGACGCCTTTTTTCAGCACCTGGGAATTGGCAGGCAAGTTTCCAGCCATCCTACAAGACGAAGTGGTGGGTAGCGAAGCCCAAAAACTCTACAATGACGCCCGCAGTATGTTGCGCCGCATCATCGACGAAAAGTGGCTCGAAGCCCGTGCGGTAATCGGCCTTTTCCCCGCCAATACCATCAATGACGATGACATCGAAGTGTATGCCGATGAAAGCCGCGAGCAAGTCATCAAGCTTTTACACCACCTGCGCCAGCAAGTGAAAAAAGCCGCCGGGCAGCCCAATCTATCGCTAGCCGATTACCTGGCCCCAAAGGGACAAGGCGAAGATTACCTCGGTGCTTTTGCCGTCACCACTGGCGTGGGCATCGAAAAATGGGTAGCCAAGTTTGAAGCGGAGCACGACGACTACCAAGCCATCATGCTCAAAGCCCTCGCCGACCGCCTGGCCGAAGCCTTCGCGGAGCGCATGCACGAGCGGGTACGAAAAGAGTTTTGGGGCTACGCCAGCGAAGAAAACCTGGACAACACCGCCCTGATCGACGAAGCTTATCGCGGCATTCGCCCCGCACCCGGCTATCCCGCCTGCCCCGAACACACCGAAAAAAGCAGCCTGTGGATCTTGCTGAACGTGGAGTCAAATACAAGTATCCAACTCACCGAAAGCTACGCCATGTACCCTACCGCCTCGGTGAGCGGCTGGTATTTTGCCCACCCGCAAGCCCGTTATTTCGGCTTGGGGCAAATCAGTGCCGATCAAGTGCAAGACTATGCCGTGCGCAAGGGGATGAGCCTGGAGGAAGCGGAAAGGTGGCTGGCTCCGGTGATAGGGTGAGTTTACTTGAAAGATAAAAAGAGGGGCTCTGCCAAGGGATGGCGATTATTTTTTTACATATGATTAGGCGACATACGAGATACGACATATGATTTTGGGGGCCGCGAGGAAGGTTTTGAGGTGCCTTAGGGAGCGTAAAAAAATAAGGTGGACAGGTTTGGGTTTAGTGAAAAAAGATAACTACCTGCTTAAACAACTGGATGAAACGAAGTTGTGTTCTTTTTTTGCTAAACCTCAAAAACAAAGATGTCCATCTTATTTTAGCTCAAATACTTAAATTCCCGTTTACCCAGTTCGGTGTTGTGAGAAGTTTGAAAAAATTTTCAGCATTGGATTGCTTCGCAATTGGCTGAAAGGTTGAAGAAAGGAGGAATCACCTGGAATTTCCACAAAACTCCTCTCGAAGCCCCACTTCGCAAGAAGTGAGTCGTTTGTTAGCTCAAACCGCCCGGATTTCCTTAGCACTTCGATGAAGTGTAACGTTAATAACAAAGTCATGTTGGCCGTCAACAGCTAGGTCAACATCAAGCTGGCATCCGTGAAAATCCGTGACTCAGAGTATGTTTAAAATTTTTTGTTTGCCATAAAACGGCCCAATTTCGCCTAACCTTCGTTAGGAAAATGCTCATTATGCGCTGCATAACTCCGCTTTTCCTGCTACCTTTCTAAAAAAAGTTAGTCAAAATTCGCCTCGTTTTCTGACTAAACCTCCAATATTTAAACACACTCTCAAAGCTGAATTCAAACCTTTTAATGTGAGACTTCTTCCAAGTCATGCCCATTAAGCTTGCCACAACCAATGCTATTATGAAATATAAAATTTTATCATCAATCCTGTTTCTGCTGAATGCCAGTGTTCTGCTCGGACAGTCCAATAATCCGATCAATCAATCCCTTGCTGAAGATGATTGGTCTTTACCAAAATGGGTATCAAAATCAGCTAATGCCGGACTTTATGACGTACCAACAATACCAGATGCTTATTCATTGGTTGTTACATGGCGGCAATTGAATCCACAAGAAAACGTGTATGATTGGACTGCGATTGACAAGGCCATACTCTAAAGGTGCCTATTTTCATGCGCATTTGGGCATCAGATACAGCGCATTGCCCAAAATGGATGAAAACAAAATACCCCAGCTTACCTATTTTACATTATGGCAATCCTGGTGAGACCTATTTTGATTTGATCAATACTTCTCAATTGAGTCCAGGTAATTTTTATGCGCTGTGGAATTCAAACTTTAACTTCGAAATAAGAAAATTCTTGTTAGCTTTTAAAGCAAAAAATTATTTAGCAAATCCAAATGTAAAATTTATGTATGCGCCAGGTGCTTGGCTTTGGTGCGAATGGGAGTTAGGCCCCATGTTGTCGGAATTAAAGTTGAAAGCACCAATTACACCAACCAATTTTGTTGCATGGTTTAAAACATATGTAGATGCTTATGCCGATGCCTCTAATGGCTACCCCCATAAAATGGTATTTACAGGATATGGAAAAATAGAGCAACCTATACATTATGGTGGCGATATAAATTGGTTTCTAACTTTAAATGACACAACAGTTGGTAAAAATATTTTAACAAGCTACGCTGTATCTAAAGGCATGGGTGTGCGTGAAGGTGCTCAAGAATTTTTTAATGCCAGTAATGAATCTTATTCTTGGGGTGCACCATCCATTACAATCAATAATATCAATTATCAAACAGTATTAGATAATCATCCACTGCATAAAGATTCCTTGAGAATAATAGGAACAGAAAATGAGGGCTTTTGCGACCCAAGCATGCTTGATATTTGTACCTATTATCACATAAAAATGAGTACGCTTAAAGCATTGCAGTTGCGCGTTAACTGGCTAAATACAAGAGATGGCTTGGTAAATTTTGACCCCAATTTATTTGAGTATGCTCGAAAAACCATGAATAAGAGTGTGGAAAAATCACCAGACGCTTGGGCTGTTTTGAGGCAAGTAAACGACGCTTATTTAACAAGCTCTACAACTATTCCAGTTCTCAATTCGCGGCAATGGGTAAATAGGGTTACATTGCCTTATCGCAATTGGGAAAAATGGCTAATGCAGCGTAGTGTGTCCCCAGACGGAGAGGTTGTTCCAGTTTACCAATTAAACTCAACTCACCCATTTGACACTTATAACTTTAAAGCATTCGAAGCATTAAGGACAGACATGGCAAATGGCGCTAACTATATGTATTTCAATGTGGACTCTAGTTTTATTTATGGAGGCTCAACTAGTGTACAAATTAAAATTACATACCTAGATAATTTCAATGGCAATTGGTGGTTAGAGTACGATGCCTCAGGAAGCCAAGTCTATAAGCCAACTACAAAAATCACCAATTTGAACAACAATACTTGGAGAACAATTACTATAAATATACCTGATGCTGGGTTTACAAATAGACAAAATGGAGGAATGGATTTTAGAATTTATAATGGTGGAAGAAGTGACCTTACTGTAAGATTTGTAAGGGTCATAAAAACTATAGACCCAGTTGTATCAATTGAGCATATCGATAATGATTTCAATGGGATCAATATTTATCCAAATCCAGCGAATACATTGCTTACTATTAATGCTTCAAAAGCATTTAGCAAGGTTACGATTACGAATATTGCTGGACAAATTGTCTTTGAGACCCAGAGTTATAAGAACTCGATTGATATTTCAAAATTCATCAATGGAGTGTACTTTGTGAATGTTTATTTTCAAAATAGGGTTATTACAAAAAAGGTGGTAGTGAATAAGTAGGGCTCTTTGACAAATAGAGTGAAAAGTCACTTATTCCATTTCAGCCCTTCCCACCCCAAATACCTTGGCGTGTACTGTCTGCTGCGCTAATGTTGCCAGCAAATTGCAGTAATCAAACGTCTTCAGGACCTTGTAGATGCAACCTCTTGATTGGTCGAAGAGCCTCATTTTTTTCGTAACTTCGCAAAGCCGCAGCGCGAAATGCGGTTTATTAAAAAGTGATTTCTACACCGACAAACCGACAAATAACTTGAAGGCTAATTTTCTAATGACATTTTTTGACCTAAAAAATATCGCTTTTGAAATACTCAGCTATCCAATCAGCTATGTTGAATTGATTGGCACCTTGTTTGGGTTTTTATCTGTTTACTTTGCTTCGAGGGCAAACATGCTCACTTGGGCGACAGGAATCATCAATGAAATATTTTTGCTCATTTTGTTTTTTCAAGTCCAGCTTTACGCAGATATGTTCCTGCAAGTTTACTTTTTTGTAGTTACACTTTACGGTTGGCATAATTGGAAACAAAAACCTGAACAAAACAGCATCACTTCGACTGATTTTAAAGCGAAAATTTGGCTTTTATGTGCAATCACCTTGGGAACAATTATTGCAGGTTTTCTTTTTTCCAATATCCACTTGTATCTGCCTTATTATTTTAAAACAGAAGCCGCATATCCGTTGGCAGATTCATTTGTCATGGTGTTGAGCATCATTGCAACTGTTTTGCTTGCTCAAAAGAAAATTGAAACATGGTATCTGTGGATTGTGGTTGACCTTGTTTGCGTATGCCTATTTTTCAAAAAAGGCATTGTCTTTTTAGCCTTGGAATACCTGGTCTTTCTTGGATTGGCAACTTATGGTTTGCTGAACTGGAAAAAGCAATTAAACAATGGTTAAAGCATTTGTATTCGGAAAATTCATGCCTTTTCATAAAGGGCACGAAGCAATGATCAATTTTGCTTTGACAAAGTGCAATTTTCTTACGGTTTTGATTTGTTGCAGTGACAAAGAAAACATTCCTGCCATAACAAGACAAAAATGGATTGAAAAAACCTTTGAATCAGTAAAAAATATTGAAATAAAAACCTTCAATTATTTGGAAAGCGACTTACCTAACACTTCCGAATCTTCACAAGAAGTTTCAAAAATTTGGTCAGCAAAGTTCAAAAAAATTTTCCCCGACCATGACTTGGTAATTACATCAGAAGAATATGGGAACTATGTTGCTTCATTTATGGGAATAGAGCACATTGCCTTTGACATGCTAAAGCAATTGTTTCCGGTTTCAGCAACTGCCATTCGCAAGGACATTTTTGCAAATTGGAAATTCCTGCCCGATAGTGTAAAATCCGACTTTGCAATCAAAGTTGTGATTATTGGGACTGAAAGCACAGGGAAAACAACATTGACCGCACAGCTTGCCGAATATTTTAATTGTAGTGCGGTAAATGAAGCAGGCAGAGATATTGTTGCCAATTCCAACTCATTTGAGTTTGGAGATTTACAGCTTATTGCTACTGAGCACGCCAAACGAATTGACACCGCAATTTTAGGACAAAGTCCACTGGTCATCATTGATACCGACATACACACAACAAAGTCTTATGCCAAATTCATCTTTGACAAAAAACTTGAAGTGGACAGTAAAATCTATGATTCCAACAAAGCTGACTTATACCTTTATCTAAACAATGACGTGGATTGTGTGCAGGATGGAACACGTTTAAGTGAACACGACAGGAATCTATTAGATTTTTCGCATCGGAGCATTTTGCAACAGCACAGAATTGGCATCATTGAAGTAACAGGCCATTGGGAACAACGTTTTGAAAAAGCAGCTGAGGCTATAAAGCAACTGGTAAAAGTTTTATCGAGTAGTTTTGAAACAAAAAGCAGGTGATTTTTACCAATCGAGCCTGCTTTTTGTGGGGCAGCCGGGTCCATTTTCACAAAAAAGGTGAAGAATGGTGGAAAAACGACCTTTGGGGGCCAAAATGGGAACGGCTGAATAGGTACTGAATAAGTGTCTGTTTGCCGAACACAAAACGAACCACTTATTAACAACTTGGAACTGAGGGAACTGAATAATAAGCCTTGATTCTTAAACACAATTTAACCCCATTTTAACCCTCAGTTCATGTACTCAAACGACTTTTGTCTCATCAGAAAATCACAAGGTGCAGCGCTCGATTTCCTTCCCATTTGCACCTGCTTGTTTCCTGCAATCTTATAGTCGCTTTCCTTTTCCGGCACGTGGTTCCCAGCCTTGTAGCCGGATTTTTTTACATGTAAACTCCTGAGCTAAAATTAAGGTAAACAACTCTATTTTTGAGGTCTAGTAAAAGAATAACACAACCTCCTTTCTCCAGGTGCTTTTCTTTTTTCACTAAGAAGCCGTTTTAAAACCCAAAAATGAAAAAGTGTACTCAAATCGATATATTAGAGGTTCCTAAATCTTTAATACAAAATCGAGATGAGTACCACACAAAAATGCAACAAAAGAGCCAAATATCCCAGTGATATAAGTAAACGTGGTTGGCAAGTGCTTAAAAAGATGCTTCCTGCTTCAAAATCGAACAAGAAAATCGGTGGCCGTCCATCATTGGAACTCAAAGAGGTAGTGAACGCCATATTTTATGTACTCAAAAATGGCTGCACTTGGCGTAGCCTATCGCACGAGGAGGGATCTTGTACTAGCCGTGCAATAATTTTCAAATATTGTTCTGGTGTAAAGATACAAGGGGCTCCGAGACGAGTATCATCACAAAGCACTCTTCGAATAGCTTTTTCTAAGTAGTAGTTCATATCACTTTGTTCCATCTTTTCGATCTCCTCCAAACCACTCTGTTCTCTTAGCCACCTGCGACGCCAACGTCTAACCGTTTCAGTGTTTACAACATGCTCGTTCGATAATTCTATATTACTACATCCCGCATTGATCGACAACAGTACATGACTGAGCTGAACCTCTTGTTGACGGAAGTCCTTTGACGGCTGATTTTCTCCAGAATTTCTTGTTGAGCTGCACTCATCTTTATGGATGGAATTTTTGGTGTCGCCATTTTGGATTTTTGACCCAAAGATAATAACTTGGGGTATATTTACAATTCAGACCACTAGTTTTGAAACACCACTTGAAACCCAGTAAGAACTGCTCTCAATCCCGCCTTACCTCTCGAAAATACCGCGCTGGAGAGCCTGCCCAAATCTGGCCTGCGGGCACGTCTTTGAGCACCAGAGACCCTGCACCAACGAGGGCATAATCGCCAATCTTATTCAACTCAACAACCGTGGCGTGCAGTCCGATAGTGGCAGCTCTGCCAATCACAATGCGCGAACCCACAATCGCCGTAGCTGAGATGTGGCAAAGGTCACCCACTATGGTATCGTGCCCCACCATGCCTTGGGCGGCAACGATGGTACACAAGCCAATCTTGGCATTTTGAGAAACCGATGCAAACTGCAAGATACAAGCGCCGGGAGCCAACTCGGCGGTGGGTGCCACAAAAGCCCTTTTGCTTACGATATTGGGCAAGCGATCTAAAGGCAAGTTGCAACGCTTGAACACTTCTTCGGTCAGATAATTGCGGTCAGTCATATGTATGGCGAAAACAAAATAGTAGCCCTCATCGATGAAACGAGGAATGTCGCTAATGCCTCCCAAAACCGGATAGCCATGAATGGTCTGGCCCAAATCATAGTCATTGCAATAGCCGGCTATTTCATACTCCAGATCGCCAAAATGCCGACGATTGTCGTCAATAACTTGAGAAACCAAGGCCCCTTTTCCCGCCCCGCCCACGAGGATGATTTTTTTTGACATTATACTAGGATGTAAATTTGATTGTTTTCCACTTCAACCGCAAAGTGTGCCAATTTCAATCGGGAAGGAATGACCGCAATCCCGGTTTTTAAGTCAAACTCCCAACCATGCCAAGGACAGCGAACCACAGGATTCTCTTCATCATGGCCCAGTGTGTTGTCCTTGTTGATTTGAAGTTTTGGTACGATCGGTCCACGGCACATGGGCGACCCAGCGTGTGGGCAGTAGTTGAGTATCGCGATGGGCTGCCCTTGGTGCAAAGTAACCCCAATGGAGCGCTTGCCAATTTCACGGATGCAAAAGCGGCCCACTTCCAATTCCTCCAGGGTTCCAAAAAAATGTCGCTCTTTCATAAGCCAATTTTTGGGCGCAACCAGGCCGCTGCATTTTCTTCAAATATCGCTTTTCGCCATTCTTCCGGAACAAAGCGATTGATGAAATCCGGCTCGTCGGAATCCCAGTGTGGGTAATCACTGCTGTAAACGAGGTTGTGTTGCAGTTGTCCAGCTTCCACCACATCCCACAATTGCTTGGCCTGTGGTGCCTCATATACGGGCTGCAAACCAAATTTGAAATGTTGGCGAATATACTCAGAAGGCAATTTTTTCATACCAGGAGCCAAACGATACACGGCGCGGTAGTCTTTGTCCAGTCGCCACATCAGGTGAATGGCCCAAATGAAACCACCTTCCATCATCAGAAACTTCAGCGCAGGCAGTTCTTCCAATACCCCCGAGGTGATCAGCATCACCATTTGAGACATGTACGGCAAACTGACCAGGCCATGATAGTCCAAATAATTGCTCGGCGCACCGATTGGTGTGATCGCAGGTACAGTTGGTCCTACTTGCCGAAAATGTAAACCTATCAACATCCCTGTTTCGGCAGCAGCCCTTAGTACTGGGCGGTAAAAAGGGTGCGACAAGGGAAGTTGGGTAGTGGCTGGGATACTGACTTGTACGATTTGGGGGTGATCAGCCCAGCGGTAAATTTCAGCGGCTGCGGCTGCGGGGTCTTGAATAGCCAGGTGCAAAGAGCCTAGGAAACGGACATCCAAGTTGAGCCATTTTTCTACCAACCATTGATTGTTGGCCCTGGCCAGTGCTGCTGGAAATGCCGCATCGGGCATCAAAGAAAGCCCTAGAATTCCTTCTCCAGTGAGTAAAGCATAGCGAATATTATGCCTGTCTAGCAGTTGTTCACGAAGCAGGGTATAATCTGAACCTGAGGTTCCGATTTCAGGTTTGGAATCTAAGCGTTTGATATCGACACTTGAAAAATAGGTAATCAATGGATAGCCAAGACCTTTCTCTTTCAAACGCGTCAACCAGGGCTCTTCCAGGTATGGATACAACTCTACTTGCGAGCGATAGGTGTTGTGTACATCACAATCGATGATTTGGTACGACATGGGCTTTAAATTGAATATTGTTGGCAAAATAAGCAATTTTTTTTGGCGTGAAATTTTAGTCGACCGTCATTTAGGCCAAAAAAGTCAATTCGTGGATTCCCATTCCCAATTTTCCAGTACTTTTACGTTTTCCCATTTTCCTTAAATCATTCCGGCACCGCGACCAAAACAACATGATTACCAAAGCCATCATTCCTGTGGCTGGCGCGGGCACCCGCCTGAGGCCGCTGACATATACCCAACCCAAGCCGCTGATCCCGGTTGCTGGCAAGCCCATCATCTCTTTCATCATCGATCAATTGATCGAATTGGGAGTCCAGGACTTCATTTTTATCATTGGTTATTTGGGCGAAAAAATTAAAAATTACGTTGAGCAGACTTATCCTGACATCGACAAATCTTTTGTCAACCAGGAAGAACGCCTGGGGTCTGCCCATGCCATCTGGACCGCCCGCGAGCTCATCAGCCCCGCTGATAAACTATTCATTTTTTTTGGCGACACCATCATCGACCTCGATTTCAAGCGCCTGTTGGAAGAACCTTATTCTTGCCTGGGCGTGAAAAAAGTCAAAGATCCAAGGGAATATGGCGTGGTGGAATTCAGCGAAGACGGATTGGTCAATCGGGTGGTGGAAAAACCCCGCATCCCCAAGTCCAATCTGGCGATGGTGGGTTTTTATTTCCTCAAAGAAGTGCCCGCATTTGTGGAGGCTTTGGAATACAACATCACCAATAACGTGCGCACCAATGGCGAGTTTCCCCTCACCGATGCGCTGATGCACATGATCAGCCAAGGGGTGCTGTTCAATACCCTGGAGGTCGACAATTGGTTCAACTGCGGCAAACGCGATGTCTTGCTCGAAACCAACGCCACCATGCTCGATCGGGTGGGTTATGCCTCTTCCAATTTGCCGCCTTACGACAATTCGATCATTATTCATCCGGTAAGCATCGGAGAAGAATGCCAAATCACCAACTCTATCATTGGTCCGCACGTTACCATTGGCAACAATGTAAAAATCCACGGTTCGATCGTGCGGGATTCGATCATTGGCAATTATACCTCGATTCAGGAAATCTTGCTGCAACATTCTGTGGTGGGCAATGACGCCTCGATCACTGGTTTGCGCCAAAGCCTAAACATCGGCGACAATACCGAGATTGACTTCAGTGTGATTTCTGATAAAAAGTAAAAGCTTAACTGAAATGCGCTTGACCTTTGATCGTTTCATCATTTTTATCCTACTCTTGGTTTTGGCCGTTTATGTAGGAAAGTATTTTTACCAAAAACCCAAGTTTCAGCAAGGCGAAAAAGCCTTGGATTTTCAGGCGCAAACCATCGGTGGCCAAAGTATCCGACTTTCCGACTTGCGTGGAAATTACGTGCTTTTGGATTTTTGGGGCTCCTGGTGTGGCCCTTGCCGCATGGAAAATCCCGCTTGGGTGCAATTGTATGAACGTTTAAAAGATGTTCCGCACGGCTCGGCCCAAGGCTTTCAAATGTTGAGTGTAGGTATCGAAAAAAGTGAGGAAAGCTGGCGCAAAGCCATCGCTGCCGATGGGTTGAACTGGCCCTATCACGTCTTGGACCAGAGCAGCAGTTTACGGTTTCTCAATTCTCCTGTTGCCAAATTGTACAAAATACGCCAAGTGCCCAGCAATTACCTCATCAGCCCGGAGGGCATGATCATTGGGGTAAATCTCAGGCCTGAAGAGGTGTTGAAAAAGGTAGAAGCTGCCAAGTAGGGCCAAAACAAAACGTCCTGACCTTGTCATGTCAGTATGTCAAAAACTGCCAAACTGGCTTAAAATCAAGGTGTGGCAAGGTAATTGTGAAGCGATTTGCTGCAAATTTCCCGTGCTGTGATCGAACCTGGTTGACGGCATGTACCAAATAATCCACAGTAAAAACTTGTTAGTAGTGAAAGAGCAAGACGAGAAAGACCAAGGACCGAAAGACCAAGACCAGTTGCTGGAAGAAAATGAAGGCATGGACGCTTCTACAGAAGCCACTGTCGAAACAGCCCTTGATGAAGAAGCCGCTTCGACGCTGGAAGGGCAATTGGCTAAGTTGCAAAAAGACCACGAAGAACTGAAAGACAAATACCTGCGCCAGGTTGCTGAATTTGAAAACTTCAAACGCCGCACGGTGAGGGAAAAACTGGACATGATCAGCAGCGCAGCACAACAAACCATGCGAGTGCTCTTGCCTATTTTAGACGATTTTGATCGCGTAAAAGCGAGTTCGGAATTGCCTAATTCCATCGAACCTTTCAGCGAAGGAGTAAAAATGGTGTATCAAAAGTTGTTCAACACCTTGGCTAGCCAAGGTTTGCTTCCACTGGAGTCTAACGGAGAAGCTTTTGACCCAGAACTCCATGAAGCCATCACGGAAATTCCTGCGCCTAACGAAGATTTGAAAGGGAAAGTGGTGGACACTGTTGAAAGGGGCTACAAATTGAACGACAAACTAATCCGCCACGCCAAGGTTGTGGTGGGGAAATAATAATATTGATACCCAGTTAACAGAAACGCATTACTTCGAAACCAATGGCAAAGAGAGATTTTTATGAAATCATGGGTGTAGACCGCAAAGCCGACAATGATGCGCTGAAAAAAGCGTATAAGAAGTTGGCCATGCAGTACCACCCTGATAAAAACCCTGGTGACAAAGCCGCTGAAGAAAAATTCAAAGAGGCTGCCGAGGCTTATGAAATCCTGAGTGATCCTCAAAAAAGAGCCTTGTACGATCGTCATGGTCACCAAGCCTTTGAGGGTGGTATGCCCGGTAGCGGCGGTTACCGTGGCGGTGCCGGGGGCATGACGATGGAGGACATCTTTGCCCAGTTCGGAGATATTTTTGGTGACGGCGAATTTGGCTCCTTTTTTGGTGGCCGAGGCGGTGGCGGGCGCAGTGCTCGTTCCACAGGCCAAAAAGGCAGCAACCTGCGCATCAAAGTAGCTTTGAGCCTGGAAGAAATATCGAGTGGCGTTTCCAAAAAAATCAAAGTTCGCAAGCAAATCACTTGCGACACTTGCAATGGCAGTGGTGCCAAGGACTCTGGCTCCATGCGCACTTGTACCACTTGTAATGGCATTGGGTCGGTACGCCGCGTGACGAATACCTTCCTAGGCCAAATGGCGACTACCGAAGCTTGTCCAACCTGCCAAGGCCGAGGCCAAATGGTAACCAACAAGTGCGGTACTTGCCATGGGCACGGCGTGGTAGAAGGAGAGGAAACCCTCGACATCGACATACCAGCTGGCGTAGAAGAAGGCATGAACCTTCAAATGCGTGGACGAGGCAACAGCGGCCGTTTCGGCGGTCCGGCTGGCGATCTGATCATCACCATCGAGGAAAAACCACACGACGCTCTCCAGCGCGACGGCCAAAACCTGATCTACGAACTGTACCTCAACTTCGCCGACGCCACCTTGGGTTGTTCAGAAGAAGTGGTCACCATCGACGGGCCAGTGAAAATCAAAATTCCTGCTGGCACCCAATCGGGTAAAATCTTGCGCCTCAAAGACAAGGGTTTGCCCACCGTACAAGGAGCCGCCTACGGTCGCGGCGACCAACTGATCCACGTCAACATCTGGACGCCGAAGAAATTCAGCGAAGAAGAACGCGTGATCCTGGAAAAACTAAAAGAGTCGCCTAACTTTAAGCCGCAACCCGGCAAGTCGGAAAAGACTTTTTTTGAAAAAATGCGCGATTACTTCAAATAAAAAAGGAAAGGGCAGCGATTAAACGAGATGTTTTCGCTGCCCTTTTTTCTTTGAGATTGCAAAAAAAGAGGGCCTCAATTTTAGCTCCACAACTATGCGTTTCTTTCTGCCTTTCATCTGCTTGCTTGCTCTTTGTTCCTGCGGCCCCAATTACGTGCTGAACGAAGCCCTGGAACTGCCCAATCAAAGCTGGACCTATGCCGATAGCCTGGTCAGCAACTTTGATGTGACCGACGAAAAGGCCAGCTACAATTTATACTTGCAAGTAAAGCACAACGAAGAATTTCCTACCCAGAATTTATACGTTCGGCTGAAAACTACCGCGCCACAAGGTCCTCCAAGCAGCGAAACCATTTCCCTGCAACTGGCCGACAAGGCTGGCAATTGGCTAGGCAAGTGCTCCGGCGAAAAATGTCAGATTTTGGTTCCGGTTAAAAATGGCTTGGTTTTTGGTATAAAAGGCCAGCATCGGCTCGTAGTCGAGCAGTTTATGCGCAGTGAAAATGTGAAGGGGCTTGAAAAAATTTCTTTGCTACTGGAAGTGGTAAAAAAGTGATGGACCTCAGCTCTAATTTTGCTTTGAAAACATGGTTTGTTTAACCTAAATATTTGAGCTAAAATACCTAGCTACAAAACGCATCAAAATTCCCTATTTTGCCCCTCTAAAATCAAAACATGGCGCTCAGCATCGTCTCTTATAATGTCAACGGCATTCGCTCGGCCCTCAGCAAGGGATGGGCAGAATGGGTACGCACGCATGGCTTCGACATCGTTTGTGTGCAGGAAACCAAGGCTCAACCCGATCAGGTAGACCTCACTGAAATGGCCGATCTCGGCTACCATGCCCACTGGCATTCGGCCCAAAAGAAAGGTTACAGCGGGGTGGCTACTTTTTCCAAACACCAACCCGATCAGGTTGTCATTGGTTGCGGCATGGAGAAATACGACAATGAAGGACGCATCATCCGCACCGATTTTGGGGATTTGACCTTGCTCAATTGCTACTTCCCATCTGGTACCACGGGCGACGAGCGCCAGGGCTTCAAAATGGAGTTTCTGGAAGATTTTTTCACTTGGGCCCACGAACTGAAGCAGCAAAGGCCAAACCTCATCATCGTAGGTGACTACAACATCGCCCATACCGAGCGTGACATCCACGATCCCAAGGGCAACAAAAACTCTTCCGGTTTCTTGCCCGAAGAGCGTGAATGGTTGAGCAAGTGGTTCAACAGCGGCTTTGTGGACGCTTTTCGCCACCTCAATCCCGACAAAGTAGAATACAGCTGGTGGAGTTTCCGCGCTGGAGCCCGCAAAAACAACAAGGGCTGGCGCATCGACTACCAATCGGTGAGCGAACCGCTACGAGACAAACTGATTTCAGCCCGCCAAATGAATGAGGCCGAACATTCGGATCATTGCCCGGTCTTGGTGGAGATTGAGGAGTAATTCACCAGCAACACAGAAAAAAGGGCTTCCTAGTTGATGTAAACCTGCGCATTTCGAGGAGGCTATCCGGGGGCTAAACGGGCCTTGAGCAAATCCCGGTTTTGCGAAAGGGCTGATGGATCAGAGGCCATCACTGTCTGAGTGACGACGAAGGAGAAGCGAGTTTGATGGACTCCCGCCAGACGTTTCAGGCAAAGCCGCAGGATTTGATCACAGCCCTTGACTTTTTTTGTTTCTTTTTTGTGTCAAGACAAAAAGAAAGAGAGCATTTAATTGAAAACCAATTGTTTATGATTTGATGTCGTTTTTATAAATGCTAAAATGTGCATCAAACAAGAGTGGCACCCTATGCAAAGAAGCCTGCGCGAATTGTACCAATATTGTGAGGAGCACAGCACCCCGCCCAATGCTGCTCTCTTGGCCCTGGAGCGCGAAACCCACCTCAAAACCCTGTCGCCCCAGATGATGTCCGGCCGCTTACAGGGGCAATTTTTGCGCATTTTGAGCTTGCTGATCCAACCCAAAGTGATCCTCGAAATTGGCACTTTTACGGGTTACGCCAGCATTTGTCTGGCCGAAGGGTTAGCTCCGAATGGCGTTTTACACAGCATTGAGCCCAACCGCGAAATCGCCCATCTCGCTGATCAATACCTGCGCGAAGCTGGATTGAGAGAAAAAGTACAGCTTCACCAAGGCCGCGCCGAAGATATATTGCCCCATTTGGACCTAGCCATCGACCTTGCTTTCATTGACGGAGGCAAGCAGGATTACGCCATTCACTACGAATTGGTGATGCAAAAACTCAAGCCCGGCGGTCTGATCCTGGTGGACAACACCCTCTGGGATGGCAAAGTAAGCCAGGAAAAAAAAGACAAGGACACCCAAATCTTGCACAACTTCAACGAGCTGGTGCAAAACGATCCCAGGGTAGAAAATGTACTGCTGCCGCTGCGGGATGGGATTTTGTTGGTACGAAAATTGAATTTTAGTTGA
The DNA here is from genome assembly GCA_013299105.1 of Chitinophagales bacterium. Taxonomy (GTDB): domain Bacteria; phylum Bacteroidota; class Bacteroidia; order Chitinophagales; family Saprospiraceae; genus Haliscomenobacter. Next base: position 21,041 of record JAAFJY010000048.1, read on the forward strand.
AAAGTTGAAGGGTTGAAAAGTTGAAAGGCAGGCCCCATCAATAGCCGGGCACTTTTGATACTTTCGATGCTTTTGTTTCCTTTTGTGTTTCAAAAAAATACATTTGCTTTGTTGCAAAATCTTTCGTAAATTAGTAAGCGTAAAAATAAGGTTATGTTTTTACACCTTAACTTGAATACTTAACCACATAAATCCAAATATCATGACCAGATCAGCACTTCTATTGGGCTTGCTTTTATGGGGAGCCGGGGGCTTTGCCCAAAACGAAACAAGTTCTTTTACCTTAAGCGACGGACCACCTATTACCGTTGTAATACAGGATGAACAGCTACGGCCACTGGTGGGCGCTTTCGCAGAAGTAAGCACTCTTAGTCGACTATTTCGGCTTGAAAAGTCAAATGAAAAAGGAGAAACCACTTTTTGGGCGGCCCCCGAACTCCGTTACATGCTCAGAGTTCGCCACATTGGGTACGTCGATTGGTACAAGCCCGTACCCATGGAAGCGCTTTCGCTTAAATTTCTTAGAATTGAAATGGAACCTATGATCATAAGTACCGATTCTACCACTACTGTAGGCAAGAAAAAACTGACTGAACCCACGCAAAGAAAGCAAAGTAGCCCAAGAGAGTAAGCGTATGTCCGCTGCCGCTGCGATGTGGTCTTGTTGTAGAGAAAAGTTTTGAGTTCCTCCCCTATTTGGCGGTATTTTAGCTCTGAAAAGCCTATTCTATCGAATTTCATCCATATATTCAATCCCATAAATTCAAGTATTATGACCAGATTAATACTGCTATTGGGTTTGCTTGTTTGGGGAGTTGAGAGTTTTGCCCAATCTGTGAGCATAGTAGTCCAGGATGAGCAACTAAGACCACTGTGGCGTGCGATGGTAGAATTGACCACTCCTGGTCAACGCAGACAGTTCGGGGAGACAAATGAAAAAGGGGAAATCACTTTCGGGGCGAATCCAAAACTCGGTTACATGCTCAGCATCCGCCACATCGGCTTCGCCAATTGGTACAAGCCTCTACCCCAGGAAGCTCTTGCGCTTGAATTTTATAGAATTGTCATGGAACCTGAAATCCAGACGATTGAAGAGGCCACTATTGTAGGCAAAAAAGACCTCATTCAACGCCAGCAGGGCAAAACCATTGTGAATGTGGATGCTGCCATCAGCAATGCAGGCACCACCGTTTTGGAGGTTTTGGAAAAATCGCCGGGCGTGATGGTCGACCGCAATGGTACACTTAGCCTGATGGGCAAAACGGGGGCCACGGTCCTGATCGACGACAAGCAAACCTTTCTCTCTGGCACCGACCTCAACAACCTGCTCAGCAGCATGAGCTCGAATCAAGTGGACCAAATCGAACTCATCACCACCCCCTCGGCCCGCTACGACGCCAACGGCAACGCGGGCATTATCAACATCAAAACTAAAAAGAACAAGCAGAAGGGCCTCAACGGCACCCTAAGCACGGGCTATGGCCAGGGTGTTTACCACAAAAACAACAACAGCCTGGTGCTGAATTACCGCCAGGGGCGTTTCAATACCTACCTCACTTACAGCAGCAATTTCAATGGCAGTTTTCGGGACCTGTATGCCCTGCGCGAGTTTTTTGACGCCCAACAACGCAGCCTCTTCACCCTGGATCAACCTTGGTATTTCGTCAACAACAGCGCCAACAACACCCTGAAAGCCGGGCTTGACTACGCTCTTTCCGACAAAACCAGCCTGGGTTTTGCCCTGAGCGGGTCCTTGATCGAACGCAATGGCAAGGGTCAGGCGCAAGCCAATTGGCTCAGTACCCAAGGTGTATTGGATTCGAGCATCAACACCAGTAGTGTGAATACCTCTCAATTCGAAAATGGAGGCATCAACCTCTACGCCAAGCACAGTTTCAATCCTAAAAAGCAGCTTTCCATTGATTTTGACCGACTGGGTTATAACATTGAAAATTCCTTGCGTTTTGACCACAAGACCGCTCAAACGAATAGTAGCATCGTCAATCAAGGCGATTTACCCTCCCTGCTCGACATCACGACCTTCAAGATCGACTACCTACAAAAAGCTGGCGTAGATGGCCATTTGGAATTGGGTTACAAAATGTCCAGCATCGACACTGACAACGCAGCTGAATACCAAATCGGCGATGGCACAACTTGGCGGCCCGATTACAACAAGAGCAACCGCTTTTTGTACGGAGAAAATATCCACGCCTGGTATGGCAGTTTTGATGAAAAAATCAACAAACTAAACCTGCAATTGGGCCTGCGCTACGAACGCACCAGCTACGATGCCCAACAACTTGGCAATGTCGAGCGCCCCGATTCGAGCTTTTCACGCCAGTACGAGGGCTTTTTTCCTACAGCTTTTTTCTCTTACCAGGCAGATACGGTGCATACTTTTACTTTCAGCGCTGGCCGCAGGTTGGATCGTCCGCCTTTTCAAAAACTCAACCCCTTTGTGAACATCATCAACAAATACACTTACGAGCAGGGGAATCCTTTCTTTCGTCCACAATTCACCTGGAACTTTGAAGTGGGCCACCAGTACCGCAAATGGCTGAACACGACCCTGAGTTACAGCTTGATCCGCGATTATTTTTCACAATTGTTCCTGACCAATGGCGAAGGCATCCAAATTTACACACAAGGCAACGTAGGGCGCATGTACAACCTGGGCCTGGCCGTATCGGTACAAGCCAATCCGACCAAGTGGTGGACCTTCAACGCCCAGGGCATTTTCAACCACAAGGTGTTCAAGGGTTTTGAAAACTCGAATTACTCCTCGCGGGTAGGCCAACTAAATTTCAGCATGAACAGCCAATTCAAGTTGGGCAAAACTTACAGTGCCGAAATCTCCGGTTTTTACATCACCCGCTCGCGCAACGACATCCAGGAATTGGTGTATGATAATGGGCAATTGTCCTTGGGCATCGCCAGGCCCGTTTTCAAAAACCAGGGCACCCTCAAACTCAGCATCCGCGACCTGCTGCAAACCCAATTGATGGAGGGCCTCACCGATTTCCCCAATGCGGAAGAGTATTTCATCCAATATTGGGATACCAGGGTACTCAGCCTTACTTTTTCTTATCGTTTTGGCAAACAGTTCAAATCGGCGCGGAGAAATGGCGCGGCCGGGGATGAGATTGAGCGAGTAGGAAACTGAAGTTGAGTTGAGAGCCGAGGTTTTTTGTCTGAACTGTGATTTTTTTGATTTTTTTGATGGGCAGGATGCCAGCATGACGTTGACCATTGGCTACCAATGTTACGCCCTTACAGGGTAGGATTTTGAGCTAAAATTTTGACATTGCCACCTTCAAAAAACCCAAACTGGAAAAACGAAAACTTTCCGAACCAAAAATCTCCCCAGCGAGTCTCCAACTCATAACCACACTCCACTCTCCTTGCACTATGGCGGCCCACTAACCATTAACCACTAACCACTAACTAACATTTTTTTCCCCCGCATAGGGGTATCCTTTTTCATTTCCCATCTTCCTATCAAAGACCACAAGCATGAAAAAGATATTGACCCTGCTCATCTGCCTGATCACCCTGACCGTAGCACAGGCACAGCGCGAAGAAACACTGTTCAACCGCACCCGACTGGACTTGACTGGTTTCTGGTACACCGATTCCTACAACTTTACTTTTTTTGATGAAGACACCGAGTACTTCAGCGGGGGTAATGTTGGCTTTGAATTCAATCGCAACTTCATCCTGGGCTGGAGCTGGCAGCGCATGCGTGACTATGCTGCCCTCGACAACAACGTCCAACTGGGCTACCGTATGCGGCACAATGGCCTTTTGCTGGGTTATGTGCCTGGCAGCAGCAAAGTGGTGCACCCTTACCTTAGCGCCACGATCGGCGGAGGCCGTTTGGATTTTGACGATGGTGCCGATTTCACCCGCGACCGCATTTTTGTGATTCAACCTGCTTTGGGCCTGGAAGTGAACGTATTCCGCTGGTTCCACTTGGGTGTAGAAGGTGGCTATCGCCTGGTGAATGATGTGGATCATCCGAACATCACCAGTACCGATATGTCCAAGCCTTATGCGCAGATCCAATTGCGTTTTGGTTACTCTTGGGGTGGCCGTTGGTAAATTGGACTGATTTTGTAAAAGCTTAGTCTGCTCCCATTTCGGCCAAAAAAAGCCGTTTTTCCGTGATTTTTCTAAATTCCATAAGCGCCCGGTTTTTGCTCAATTTTGCAAAAACCGGGCGTTTTTTTGGGCGACAACGAAATAAAGTGAAATTTTTTCTCAAATGTAATCGAGCTATTTTGTATAACAATCTGTAGGAATTAATTCGTGCACAGGTAATTCCCAAGTTAAGCATTCAGAAAAAGCAGCTCGCATGGCTGCAATCCTTTCCTCTTTCCATTTTGAGTCAGATGGTTTCACGATTTTATTGTCATTATCCACCCACTGTATGGAAAAATGCCAAAAATTGGACCGTGTTGGTGTATGAACTACTTTTGCCGTTACTTGATCAGAATGATTCTTGGGGGGACGTAAAAATGGGATTTTAACCTGCTGGTGTATTTGGTTAATGGGGATGAAGAAAATGCTTTTGGAGCTATTTATCTCAAAATTATCAGGGTATTTGGGAGGATCAATGATTTCGGAAAAATCCCAATACCCCTGAAAATACCTCTTCCCCTCAGATTCTCCACACAAAGAAATATAGTTGTGGTTATACTCAAAGTGGCCTAGTAAATTGGTAGAATAGTCATAGAATTCTTCCCATTTTTGATAAAAAACTGACTCTGGAACATAAGCTTTTGACATGTTCTGGCTATTAGGAGGAGCAGTACGGCAGAGCCATGCCTCAACAAAACAATCCTCTTCAATTTGTTTAAAAGATGGTTGTGGAAGCAGTATTTCGGGATATTCCATATGGTGTTTCCTGAACTTGGTCTTTGAAAATCGAACTCAACTCATTCTTCATGAGCCATAAAGAACCACTGTTGGACAAAAATTGTTTTTTATTCTCAAATATATTCAATACTACTTTTGGTGAATTCGGTTTATTGAGAAACACTTCCCAATAAACATTTTTGTCCCCTATTTTGCATGGCATGAAGATACTATTGGCTGAAGTTATCTCAACATTGATAATCTCAGGAGAGAACTTCAGAAGCACAAAAGTCGATTCGAAGAAAATTGTTTGCCATTCGATTGGAATGTGCTCCAGGTGGCCAAATTTAGCCAGAGCTTGTTCATTGAATTGATTGGCTAACTGTCCACCTTGACTACGCGAATCACGATCAAGCTTATGAATAGAGTAGTTGGAGGTGATCCTATTTTGACTTTGTTCTGCATCATATAATTCAATACGTTCTGGCATTGAACTTGGAAGACTGATTGTTGGTATCATGCTGTATGGGTTTGTTTAGGGTATTCTGGATTGAGCGTAAGCAAAAAATCGGGGTTTAAAAGCGAGAAAAAAACTTCTTTCTCTTTCATGTGTACATCATCTAGCTCTTCTTTGAATTGATCAAAATATTCAATATTTACATTTTCTAGGATGACATCCACATCAATCAAGGACACAAAATCTATTACCTGGTGTTCTGGGTGCTCTAAAACAGGTTTGATTGGCAGTTTATTGCCAAGATTAAGGTTGATCAAGTGGGGAAGGGAATTCCACGAAATTGCAAAACTGCAAGAATTATATTGACCTTCTATCGGAGCTAAACTGAATTTAAACTTCAATTTATCCAACAGGTCTGTGTTAGCAAATTCACTTATATATCTTACGCCAATTCTAGATATATGCTTTATGATTGCTTTTTCCATTAAGCTTTTCAAAACTGCTTTTATAAACTCTCCATATTTACTCCACCCTAAATAATCATCCATGCAGTTAAAAATAAGAGAGCCTTGATGATCAAGTACAATTTTCACATTGTTATTGAAAAAAAAATACCTTGGACCTACTTGGATGGAAACGCCCTTAGGCATACTATGTTCATTAGAAATATGATCAGGTGAAAAACTAGGATTATTGCTATAAGACATACTGAATTCTTGTCCTAAAATACTGTACAAATAGCCAACTAAAGGCTCAACAGGGATATCACTTCTAAAGTACACTTGAACAATAGACTCCCTAATCCTAGCTGGTGTGATGCGTACAGGCAAATGATCCATTTGTGTTTTAGCTGCTTAAGATTGGTAACAAAAGTAATCGACCTTCTTATTTTTACAAAAATATAACGCTTTTTTGTACAAAATCGTTTTCAACTACAGAACCTGCCATCACAATAAGATCAAATGGCATCTCTCATAAATTCAGCGAGTCAAACCATTGAAAACCATGAAAATCAAGTTAATCCTCGGCCTGCTGGCAGCCTTGATCATTGCAATTGCCTCACCACGCATCCTCGGAAGTGATTATTTTTCGCCCCAAAACAAGGCTATGTTGGGCATGGACAGTACTGCACTGGGAAAATACTGGTACGAAGGCAAGGCTGAAATCAGTCGTTACAGTTTGCAACAAAACCGCTACCGCGACATCCATCCGGGCCACGCGTTATTGGTATTTGTGACCGAGGATTTTTTACTCGAAAAGCAAGTCAAAAACGACCAATACCGGGACAAAAACGACGTACCCATCCTCAAACTCAACTCGATTCATCGTTTTACTACGGGGATTTACGACTACTCGATCATGGGTTCGGTTTTTGCGCCTGCCAACCTCAAGCGCTATCCGCACGCCTTGAAAGTAACCCACAGCAGCCAGGACTGGTGCGGCCAAACCTACATGCAAGTGAACCAAAAAAAGGACCATTTGAAATTTCAAGTCCGCTCCTACTTTGAAGCTGAGGCCGATCAAGACCTGCAATTGCCCATCGAATGGTTGGAAGACGAACTCTGGACTCGCTTGCGCATCAACCCCAAAAGTCTTCCAACTGGGAAAATCCAGGTTTACCCCAGTGCCACTTACTTACGCCTGATGCACCGTGAACTCAAAGCCTATGCCGCCGAAGGAAGCCTGGGCGATTACCAAGGCCAAGATATTCCCGGCGAAAAACTCAAGGTTTATACTTTGCGTTTTCCAGATTTGGAGCGTAGTTTGGAGATCGTTTACCAAGCCAAGTCTCCATACCTGATCGAAGGCTGGACCGAGTCTTATCCTTCTTCTTTTGACAAAAAAGTGCGTAGAACCATCGCCATTCGTGAAAAAACCATAAAGTCGCCTTATTGGGAACACAACAGCGTGGGCGATGACGGCCTGCGGATGGAACTGATGGAGGGGCATTGAGGGGAGTTATGAGTTATGAATTTTGAGTTATGGGTGGGGGCTTGCTGGGGGATTTTCTTAGAGCAAGAGATTTCGTTTTCCTGGTTTGGGTTTTCATATGAATTTCGGAGCTCAGTCCATCCTCTCAACTCCTCAACTTTACAAACAATTTTCCATGTTTCACTTTTTCAAATACAACTGGCAAGTGCGCGACGAATGGTTCGACTTGCTCCAAACCTTGAGCCAAGAACAACTACACCAATCCCGCACAGGTGGAGTGGGCAGCATCGCATTTACCCTTTTTCACGTCATCGTGGTGGAGCACAACTGGATCAGTGGTTTGGGCCAAAAAGCACTTTCTGGTGCCGAGTTCAAAGATTACCAGGGGATTGCCGAGCTCAGGCAATTGTCGCAAACATTCCGCAAAGACATTGAAGAATTCATCTCCAATTGGCACCCAGAAATGGCCCAAAAGCGATTGGCCAGTAAACTCAAGCAAGAAGAAGAGTCTTTTTCCTATCCCGAGATCCTGGCCCATGTCATCGCGCACGAGATTCACCACATCGGACAACTGTCGATTTGGGCACGAGAGCTGGGGTTGAAGCCCGTGTCGGCGAATTTTATCCGGCGAGGGATTTTGTAGAACTATATCATAGGGCAATATTTTATGTTCTTTCAAAGCTTTGAATATCTCGTAAAGCTTCGAAAGAGTTATGTCAATATTTCCATGGCACGAGATTTTGGATGAATCAACCAATTACCATCCACCAAAACCACCTAAGGGAGCGTAAAAAAATAAGGTGGATAGGTTTGGGTTTAGTGAAAAAAGGTCACTACCAGTTTAAGCAACTGGATGAAAGGAAGTTGTGTTCTTTTTTTGCTAAATCTTAAAAACAAAGATGTCCATCTTATTTTAGCTCAAATACTAAACATGAATCTTAGAAGGTAAAGCAAAAGTTTCGAACTACAGTACGATATGAAATTATCATCTATACTTAATTCAAACCATTTACAACCATCCGTTGGAAAGTTATCCTGGTATCGACTCCATGCGTCATCGACTTTTTGGTGAAGGAAATACTTGTGAGACTTTCAATTGTTGGCGAGGCTACGTTGCCACCTGGCAAATCATTGAAAATACACTTTATCTCGTAAACCTTCAAAGCTGTTGCGGAACAGGAAGCCCTAAAGCGCACTTTTGGTTTCTGTTTGGCAACAAAGCGCAAAATGGGTGGGTAAAAGCAGATCGGTTTAGCCAGCGCTTGATCGTTCCAAAGGGCAAAATGGATTCATTCAATCAGTGGGTCAGAAAGGGTTTATGAACACGAGATCGCTTACGAATTTGAAAAAGGACTTTTGAAAAATACCCTTGTTTATGACAATACCAAAAGTAAAAACTCCAAGTACAGCCAAGATTTGTAGCTTTTTCGCAAATTTGTTTATTCGAATATCCGTTGGGAAAATTTGCCAATGTTGAGCGAGAAAGTTTTGGTTTTGGTTGTAATTTCTACTGATGAACAAGGAAAAATCAGCCAGACTTAAGTATTCAAATCTGGTGGGGAGATTTTTGACGAGGAGGCTCTGCGGGTAGTCAAACTCATCCCCCGAGTGGAATGTGCATTACCACTTTTTCTGCCCAATAATCCGAATTTTTATAGGTCAAAATCAGGATAAAATTTGGCGGTCTCAAACTGTGCAAATGAGAATCTAAAATATGACAAATTTCCCCAGCGAACCCTTAAATCATAAGTCGTATGTCAAAGAAACATGCCAAACAAACAGAACTCACGTTAATACACATAAAAAAAGCCAAGGCACTCCAAAGCGCCTCAGCCCCAATTTTTAACGCTACGCCTTCTTCTTCGACTTCCGAGCCACCTTGTTGTATTCCAGGCAAATGCTCAAGAAATATACAAAGTCGCTCTTGTCTCGGTACCCCTCCGGGTTGATGTAGCAATAACCTTTGTACTCCTTGCCTTTCATCAGCATGGTTTCGTAGCCATTGCGCTCCGAAAGTTCGTCTTGTAGTTTTGGGTCAAAGCGTAGCATCAAATTTTCTCCGCTTACACAAACACAGGTCTTGCCGTTTACCATGAAGTTCAAAACGGCAAACATCTCCTTTTCTTCCACCTCAATGTCGGGCACCTCGGCGAGATATTCCCGCACGCGGTCGGCAAGGTTCGTATCGTATGACATGCCCTTGTGCTTATTTCCGTGAATGAAAACCCACTGTATTGCCTTCGCTGTCGATGAAAATGGCGATGTAGCCAAATTCGCCAATGTGCGTTTTGGGCTGCACGACTTTGCCGCCTGCCTGCTCGATCATTTGTGCTTCGCTTGTGCAGTCCTCGGTTTCAAAATAGACGACCGTGTTGTTGGCATTCGGCTGCAAGTCGGCTTTTTCGACCAATGCGCCTGAGATATTGGAGCCTGTGGGGTCAAAAGGGAAGAGGGATTGTCGGCCCCACTCAAGGGGTAAGTCCTGGAGTTTTAGGTTGAAAACCGTTTCATAGAATTTTTTTGCACGCTCCAAATTGGACACATGGATATCAAACCAACCTACTGGATTACTGCTGTTCATTTTTACAGGTTTTGAATGGTCTTGCAAAATTGCCCGGCAAAGTTGCAGCTAGTCAAAGCCTAAAAATTGTAAAAATGGGACAGGCAGGGGCCGCTGATTGTTTTTTAGTCCGCTTCGCGGCCTTGGTTAGTGACAAGCCACGAATAAACCTTAACAAATCACAACTGCGTACTTTATTAACTATGTCCTCGCTGCGCGAGGCCGTTTTTAGCAAGCGGATGACGCTGATGACGCTGATTTTCGCGGATTTCCAGCATGACGTTGACCGTTAAGTTGACATGCGTGCGTCTTAAAAGCTGGAAAGGTTTATTTCTGACCCGTTACTATCCCTCTTTCCGATCAAAAATCAAAGACATTTTCAAATCCTCGCCGTAAAACTCCTTGGGGGTAATGCCCGTAAATTCCTTGAAATCTTTGATGAAGTGTGCTTGGTCGAAGTACTCGTTTTCATAAGCAAGGTCGGTTAGCGAGCTGACTTTTTCAAGCAACAGGGTTTTGAGGGCCGCTTGGATTCTGACCGTTTTTGACAATTGCTTGGGACTCAAACCAATGCTTGCCGCAAATTTCCTGGCCAGTTGCCTGCGGTTGATGTTCATTTTTTGCGAAAACTCATTGACTGTGAATTGGCCATTGGCGGCCAAAATCGTCTCGATGGTCGATTGTACTACAAAGTCGATGGTCTTTTCATCGCTCAGGCGTTTCAGCAAAAAGGTTTCGATCAGTGAGATTCGAGCTGCGGTGTCTTTTGCCTGCAAAATTTTTTCTCCGATTGCGATCCCCTCCTTCCCAAAAAGCTTATCCAGTGGAACAGCGGTGTTTTCCATTTCCTTGATGGGGATAGTAGCGAAAGGCAAGAACCCGTTCGGGTGAAAGCGCACCACAAATGAGCCCGTAATGCCCAGCGGCTCGACCACATAAGGTTGGGTCAACTGACCAATCAAAAAACACTTCGGCAAAATGATGCTTTCACCATCCTTGGGGTGATGCCTGTAAGTGTCGGCGTAATGAAAGATCAACTTCATGGTGCCATCGGGCACGATGGTGTTTTTGATTGGGGTAGTTTCTTGGTCGCCTTCCAAGTTCCAATAGCACTGGACAAATGCCGATAAATCGTTTGAGGGTGGAAAAATTTGTGGGTGCATGGAGGTGGCGGAGGTGGTTTTAAAAAAGCCCAACTTGGGTTCAAATAGAGACGCAAGCGGGCTGGAAATGTTCACAAAGTCTAACTATTTCACACCATAGATAAAAAGGTAAATTCGTGGCGACACCGAGTACCTTTGCTTGCTGCCGCTGATTCAACACCACTCAAATCTCCTAAAAATGCTGAAATACATCGCAACACTTTGGGTATTGGCAAGCTGCCAAATGACCATCGCGCAGTCCAAGAAAACGATTATCCCCTTTCAACTGACTTCATTCAACAACATTTCAATCAGCGCGGTGCTAAATCAAACGGATACGGTTCGCTTGATGCTGCACACTGGAGCGACCGATATAACGTTGACCGAAGAAGCCACAAAAAAGCTCAAGAGCCTTGTTTTTGATAAAACCATTGACGGCATCCAAAGTTGGAGCGGCCAAACCGATGGAGCAAGGGTGAGCGAGAAAAATTCATTGGCCATCAAAGGGCTGAGGTGGGATGGCTTGAGCATCACTGAAAATAAAAATTCCGGGCAATTTACGGATGGCAAAATCGGGTTGGACCTCTTTAAAAACAAGTTTGTTGAGATCGACTTTGAGAAGAAGGTAATCATCATCTCGGAAAAACTGCCCAAACGCCTCAAAGGATTTGAAAAACATCCCTTGTCGTACGAAAACGGCTTGATGTTTATTGAGGCCGCTTGTGAGATCGCAAAAGACAGCACCCTGACGAATAGGTTCCTCATCCATTCAGGCTATGCAGGCAGTCTTTTATTGGACGATAAATTTGTGAATGAGCACCAGCTTGACCAAAAACTAAAAATCACGGGCGAAAAAGAGTTGAAAGATTCTTACGGCAATGTCATCAAAACGAAGAAAGCCCTTTTACCCAGCTTCAAAATTGGCAATCACGCGCTGCCCGATGTTTCGGTTGGCTTTTTTTCAGGCGCTATGGGCAGGCAAAAGATAAGCGTCATGGGTGGAGACGTGCTCAAAAGATTCAACTGGATCATCGATGCCAAATGCGGTTTTATTTATTTGAAACGGAATGGGAATTTTGGGATGGAGTATAGCAAGGTGTGAGGGGGGGATTTGCTTTTACCCTTAATTTATTCTTTCACAATAGCTAGCCTTTAGCTCTCAATAATCTTACTTTTGCGCATTGTTTTGTTGTTGAAGTTAACCAATTTTCGCCAACTCTCTCCATCCTTTTTTGGTTGCGCTTTTATGAAGGAGGACATACCAATCAAATAGCCTAATACAACCTTTACTTTATAAAACACCATCACCTTATTGTCCCAATTTTATCAATATTGATAAGTTTATAAATAGGCACAACACTTTCAAAAGCGTTAGAGTATCGTATTTTATTAGGAAATTCATCTGCTTCTTTGATCTCATTTAGTTTATTTTGAAACTCCTCTACAGTTTGTACTTTAAATAGAATCTTGACTTTTTCAAAGTGTCTTAGTGATACAAGTCTGTTAAATAATTCAAATTTTCTTTCATAATTATTAATATATATATACGTTATGGGAAACCATCTCAACTTGTCCAAGACAGAAACATAATGGCAAAGTAAATCCGCATTTATTAATTCATCTTTATTTACTTTATCTGGGAGTCGTTTCATTATTAAATCTGCCATTGGACTAATAAAGTTCTTTGAGAATGTTTCCTTATAGTATTTATCAAATATTTCAGTATAATTATAAAGTGCGTCAAATCTTTGAGGCTCAATTTTATAACTATAGTCATCCTTAAATAAATACCCTGAATAAAAAATTTCTTCAAGGAATTTATACTTTTCGGTTTTCAAGCCCATTGCAATAGTGTATAAAAAAATTTCATGTATAAAAAACCTAAAATTTTCAAACTCATTTTTCGTCCAACTACTCCTATTGTCTTGAGGGGCTTCAAGAATTGGCAATTTTTCAAAAAATCTTATGAAAATATCAATATCAAACTCAAGGTCGCTTTTGAAAAGCTTGTCAAGAAAAATTATATAATCGTTGCGAAGAGGTGTGTACGAATTGATATTGTCATAAATGGCTTTGCCAACTAAATTCACATCCCTTACTCCTGTGAGATCAACAGAGTAGTCCTTCATATTATCTATAAATTCATCTAAGAATTCTTTGAGAATTGAATTTATCCGTTTCGGAAATTTTGCAATTTGGTTGTCAAAGCTCCGTATTATACTCGAAGTTTTATATTTCATTGGTGTTTGTTCAAAAATATAACTAGGGGCCTTACCAAGGTTAGGCTTACTATATGCAGGTCTTTGATGTATATTCCTTAACAAAGTTTCGTACTTTTCCTCAAAATTTTCTTCCTCTGAAAAATCTATATAAATTCTACTTTCTAGAAATGCTGGAATATAAGCACTACCATCCTCATCTTTTTCAGCAACAATAGGAATAAATTTTTCTTGTGAAACATCCCCATAGATTTTAGGGCTTATTATTTGTGTTTCTGTTCCTACTCCACCAGATCTTTGGTCTGCTTTTTCCGAATACTTTTTATCTAGGATAATAAGAACTTTTTGAATATCGGCGGATTTCACCATCGTCTCCATAAAGTTGAACTTATCTTGACCTTCTTTCAAGTCCCATTTATCAATCACAACATCAACTCCATCTGAAACTAACCTGAAGTACTCCCCATCCGTTGGACAAAAAAAGAGGTTGTATATATGAAAAAATGACGTTAAAAAACAATAATGTAACGTGATGAATAGGCCTATTTCCCAAGTGCTGGGAACAACTTCTTCAAAG
>JAAFJY010000049.1 GCA_013299105.1 Chitinophagales bacterium
TCACGAATTCACGAGTTACGGGCTTAAACGATGAGGCATTTAATGGGTTGAATCGCTTTTCCATGCTGCAAAATGATTTTTTTCACATACAACATTGTTTGCGTACATTTTGTGCGGGAACGGTAGCCTTACAGGGCAAGTCTTTGGTCAAAACCTTTACCATTCCCACCTTCAAGATCCAATCTGGAGAAACGAAATCTCGCCGAACCAAAAATCTTCTCAGCGAGCCCCACCTTCGTACTTCATCAATCATCGATCATCAATCGTGCTACCAACGTTACGCCCTTACAGGGCAAGTCTTTGGTCAAAACCTTTACCATTTCCGTCTTCAAAAGACTCGATCGGGAACACAAATTCTCCCCTTCCCGAAAATCTCCCAGCGAGCTCTCCCCTTCGTACTTCATAGCTCATCGATCATCAATCGTACTTCAAAAAAGTCAACGTCAAATAGGCATTTCAACCTTAAAAAATCCAATTCGGAAAAACAAATACCAAGTCCACTCAAAATCTCCTAAGCGAGCCCCACCTTCGTACTTCGTAGGTCATCGATCATCAATCGTACTTCAAAAAAGTCAACGTCATAAAAGCATTTCCACCTTCAAAAACCCAATCCGGAGAAACGAAATCCTACCTTCCCGAAGAATTCACTAAGCGAGCCCCCACTCATAACTCATAATTCATAACTCATAATTCAACTAAAACTCCTATCTTTGCCTCGCTCATTTGGGGTGCCTAACTTAACAGGCTGAGATCAAACCCATTGAACCTGGTCGGGTAATGCCGACAAGGAAAGTGAGGGCGGAAAGTTGTAGACTTGTGGCAGTGCACCAGTCCAACTTAGCCGAAAATACGCGGTCAAACCCTAAGGTCCGCGATTTTTGAGCAACTTTTTTTTACACCATGTTTTTCAAAAAATCTTTGGCCGCAACAATCGGCCTTTCCTTCCTGGCGCTTGGCCTCTGGGCACAGCACAGCTTGACAGGAAAAATCAGCAATGCCAGCGGCGAAGCCTTGCCTGGTGCCACCCTTTCCATCCAAGAACTAACCAAACGCAGCATTGCCCGACAGGATGGGACTTATGCTTTCGACAATTTGCCATCAGGCAACTACACCCTTTACGTGAGCTACCTGGGCCATGAGACACAAACACTCAAGATCAGCGTGCCTGGCCTCAGCAAACTGGATGTCAGCCTCGACGAAGTTGCACTGCCACTGGATGCACTGGTCGTGAAAAGCACCCGGGTGAATGCCCGCACGCCCCTGACCTACAGCAACCTGAACAATGCTCAAATCCGCGACAACAACCAAGGGCAAGACATGCCTTTCATCCTGCAATGGACTCCCTCGGCCATCGTCAGTTCGGATGCTGGGGCGGGCATCGGTTACACCAATATCCGCATTCGCGGCACCGATGCTACTCGCATCAACGTGACTGTAAATGGCATTCCGATCAACGACTCGGAGTCTCAAGGTATGTTTTGGGTCAATATGCCTGACTTTGCCAGCTCTACCAATGACGTGCAAATCCAGCGCGGCGTGGGCACCTCAACCAACGGGGCAGGTGCATTCGGGGCCACCATTAACCTCAATACGGCCAAAGTGCGGCAAGACCCTTACGCTTCGATTGGCCTCAGTGCAGGCTCTTTCAACACTTTGCGCAGCAATCTGCGCTTCGGTACTGGGGTTTCGAAATCGGGCTTTAGTTTCGATGGTCGCCTTTCACGCATCACTTCAGATGGCTACATCGACCGGGCCAGTTCCAAGCTCAACTCTTGGTACGCTACCGCAGCTTGGGTGAAAAAGAAAAGCCTGTTGCGCTTCAACGCCTTTTCGGGCCACGAGGTCACCTATCAAGCTTGGAACGGGGTGCCCGCTGACCTGGTCAATGACTGGGAAACCCGTACTTTCAACTCGGCAGGCACCGAACGCCCCGGTGAGCCCTACAGCAATGAGGTAGACGATTACCGCCAAACCCACTACCAACTGCTGTACAATACCCAGCTCAACGACAATTGGAACCTCAATTTGGCTGTGCACCACACCCGTGGACTGGGCTTTTTTGAACAGTACAAAGCCGAGGAAACCCTAGCCGATTATCAGGTGCGCCCCCTGGGCATGGGCGAAGCCCTGCTGGTGAGCGATCTGGTGCGTCAATTGTGGCTCGACAATTACTTCACTGGCGGAGTCTATGCGCTCAACTACCGCAAAGACAAAATCGACTTTACTTTTGGCGGGGGCTACAATATATATGATGGCGATCACTACGGTAAATTACCCTGGATTGCAAGGGCAACGGATTATCAACTAGGGGCCAAGTATTATGAGAATGTGGCCCAAAAAACCGATTTGAACCTTTACAGCAAGCTCAACTACAGCTTCAGCGAGCGCTGGCTGGGTTTTGTGGACTTGCAGGTGCGCCGTCTGGGCTACCAGGCTGAGGGCATCGACCGCAACATCATCGAACTCGCTATCGATGACCAGCTCCTGTTTTTCAATCCCAAAGCAGGCCTTTCTTACCAATTCCCCAACCAGGCGGTGATGTATGCCTCCTACGCGGTAGCGCAGCGCGAGCCCAATCGCAACGACTACGTGGACGGAGGGGGAAACCTGCCCCGACCCGAACGCCTGTACAACGCTGAATTGGGCTACCGCCAAAACTGGAAAAAATCAGCCCTCGAAATCAATGCCTTCCACATGTACTACCGCGATCAATTGGCCCCCAACGGCCAGTTGAACGACGTGGGTGCCGCCCTGCGCATCAACATTCCACATTCGTACCGCATGGGCTTGGAGCTCAGTGGGGGATTGCAAGTAGCACCGGGGCTGCGTGTACAGGGCAATGCCACTTTGAGCCAAAACAAAATCCGCAATTTCCAGGAGTTTGTGGACGTGTACGACGCTGATTTCAACTGGCAGGGCCAAACCGAGTTGAGCCGTCAAAACAGCTACCTGGCTCTTTCGCCCAATGTTTTGGCAGGTGGAGAATTGCGTTGGGAGCCCTTTCAAAAAGCCGCCTGGCTCAAAGATCGGCAACTGAGTCTCAGTTTTTTGACGCGCCATGTAGGCAAGCAGTTCATCGACAACTCATCCGACGAGACCAATGTTCTGCCTGCTTACCAGTACAGCGACTTGCGCCTGCAATACGTAGGCCAAGGCAAGCTGTTCAAAAAAATGGAGTTTTCTTTTTGGCTGCAAAACGTCTTCAATGCCATGTATTCCAGCAATGCCTGGTCGTACCGCTATCAATTGAATGGCGCTTTCCGAGTGGATCAAGGCTTCTTTCCACAAGCTGGGCGGAACTTTATGCTAGGGGTTAATTTGGAGATTTAAGGGAAGGAAGACATGGGGGAGCTCATCATGGGTTACCCTATGTTACCTGAATTTCGATCAATCACAGAAAGTAGGGTCGATTGAGCTAAAATAACGTGAGTTCTGGTTTGTTCGGCACGTTTTTTTGGCATACGATAGACGACCTACGCCATGTGATAGGGGCTCGCTGGGAAAGTTTGTCACATTCTACGTTCTCGTTTGCACGGTTTGAGCGTTTTGAAATTTAAAATTGATCAATCCCTGCCTGTTCACCAGAATCAATCCTTGAAAAACAACTTTTTTACGCTCCCTTAAGTAACGGTTCAAAAATAAACCTTTTCAGTTTTTTAATTGAGTTGTCAACATCATGGTCAACGTCATGCTGGAAATCCGTGTAAATCCGCGTAATCCGTAGTCATCCGTGTTCCAAAAATGGCCTCGCGCAGCGAGGGCATAATCTATAAAGTACGCAGTTGCGATTTGGTAAGGTTTATTCGTGGCTTGTCACTAAGGGAGCGTAAAAAAATAAGGTGGACAGGTTTGGGTTTAGTGAAAAAGATAAACAACTGGATGAAAGGAAGTTGTGTTCTTTTTTTGCTAAACCTCAAAACAAAGATGTCCACCTTATTTTAGCTCAGATACTAAGTATAAAAACCACAAAGCGCCAGTTGCATTTACACAACTGGCGCTCCGATTAGACCCACCAAACTACCCTCAGCAGTTCAGCGGGATTTTATTGACGCGATTTTGATGGCGGCCACCTTCAAAATCGGCACTCAAAAAATTGTGCACAATTTTCAGGGCCGTTTCTTCACTCACAAAACGCACGGGCAGGCACAGCACATTTGCATTGTTGTGCTGGCGAGCCAAGCTGGCAATTTCTTCTTGCCAGCACAAAGCCGCACGAATGCCCTGGTGCTTGTTGGCGGTGATGGCCACGCCATTGCCGCTGCCACAGAGTAAAACGCCGAATTCGGCTTCACCATTTTCTACCGCATTGGCCACCGGATGCACAAAATCGGGGTAATCCACCGAATCAGGCGAATGGGTGCCAAAATCAGCGACTTCGATGCCCTGGCCTTTCAGAAAAGTCACCACCACATCTTTGTAAGGATAACCAGCGTGGTCACAACCTATGGCAATGGATTTAATCTCCATCTTTGTAAATTAGTTAGGTGGCAACATGTTCTCCGTTGGCATGGTCTGGTAAGGCTTCAACAGCTTTTCCATTTCCGCCAAGAAGGCTGCATTCTTCGAATCCTTGGCTTCTTGCAAAATCGACTGAATCGACTGGCTGGCCAAGCGCTCCTGCATTTGGTAACTTGCAGTCACCGTTTCGGGCTTCAAGGTGCGCAAGAAGTTCATGGTTTCCACCGACTCTTTGGCCAATGCACGCAGGTGAGGAATCGCTTTGTCATAAGCGCCCGCCTGGGTGTACATGTCGATCATGTACAAAGTGGTATAGCCATAAGGGAAGTTGAAAGCCGGGAATGCTTTGAAGTACTGATCGGCCACCGCAATGGCTTTTTCCTTCTTGCCTTCTGCCAAAAACTGACCAGCAGCACGGCGCATCGACAATTGCATGCTCTGCAAACTTGGCGCATAGCTGTCGTTTACAAAGGTTTTTTGCTTGTCGAAGTTGCCCCACTTCCATTTTTTGGTCACGTTTTCATAGACCTTTTCAGCGTCCACCGAGCCACTGCCCAATACGCCGAAGTTGGGGTCACTTGGGCTGCGCTTGGGCACAATGCGCAGGGCCAGGCCTTCCAATTGCATGTAATCGGCCATGCCAAAGAGCTTATCGGGCACCACCGTTACGGCAAAATATACCGGACGATCGGCAATGTTGGAGCCAATCACGTCCAATACCGCCAGGTCATCCTTGGTCAGGTATGGGGTATTGGGATCAAAGGCCAGCGGAATGCGGTCTACCACATTGGTGTCCTGAGCCGTGATGGAGCCATTTTTCATGGCTTGGTCGCGGCTGATTGGGATGTAAACATTTTTGGTAGGCAAGTACGACTCGGTCGTATTGCCATTGTTCATCGGCAACGGGTGGTCCTCGCCGATGAATTTCAGGAAGTTTTGGATGGTGTAAGCTTCCGCGCCAGGTTGTTCGTTGAAGAACAACTGGTTGCGCTTGTCACCCTGGTAAGCGGCCGCAGAAATCGTTAGTTTCAGCGGTGGTGAGTCGTTGATCTTGCGGCGCAGCAGGTCGATGTACCAGTCTACAGCGATCAAACTCAGGTTCACTACGCGCACATCGCGGCGGATGCCTTCTACCTCCTGGGCGTACCAAAGCGGGTAAGTATCGTTGTCGCCGTAAGTGAAGATGATGGCGTTTTTCTCGCAAGAATTCAAAAAGTTCGAGGCATAGTCGCGGGCTCCATATTGTCCATTGCGGCTGTGGTCGTCGAAGTTTTGGGTCAGCATCAGCAGTGGTGCAGTGAGCGCCAATGCCGAGGCCAGGCCAGCGCCAATTGGGCTGCTCAGTTTCACCTTGTCGCGCAGCAGCTCGAAAATGGCCAAAACCGCCATCCCTATCCAGATGCAGAAGGTAAAGAACGAACCCACCAATACATAGTCGCGCTCGCGTGGTTCGTTCGGCGGCTGATTGGAATATACGATGATACCGATACCCGTGATGACGAACAAGGCCAAAAGCGCCATGAAATCATAGCTGCGTTTGTTGGCGTGGTACACCAAGCCCAACAAGCCCAGAATGAAGGGAATCATGTAGTACTTGTTGCGGGCAGGGTTGTTTTTGTCCTTAGTTGGCAGCGCGGATTGATTGTCCAAGCGCATGTTGTCGATGAAAGAAATCCCCGACAACCAGTTGCCCGAAGACTTGTCCCAGGAGTAATAACCCTGGTCGGCATTCTGGCGGCCTGCGAAGTTCCACATGAAATAGCGCCAGTACATCCACTTGATCTGGTAGTTCCAGAAAAAACTGACGTTATCGCCCATGTTGGGGCGGCCAATGGGCAATTCAGCATTGGGGTCCATACCCAGCCACTGCTTGTACAAAGCCGGACGGCCCTGCGTGGGGTCCGACATGCGCGGAAACAGCATCTTGTCGACGTCGTTGTAAACGTAGTCGATTTTTTCGGCCACTGGCTCATAACGGTCGCCTACCCGGCCGTAGCGCTTCTCTGCTTTTACGTTCACTGGTGTGGCCGCAAAACTTGGTCCGCGCAGCAAGGGGCGCTCGCCGTATTGCTCACGGTTGAGGTAAGGCAAAAGTGACAATGCATCCTTAGGCGCGTTCATGTTGATCGGCGGGTTGGCATTGGCGCGGGACACCACCATGCCAAAGGTGGACATGGACAATACCAGCAGGGCAAAAGCCATCACTACGGTCTGAATAGTCCTCTCGTTCTTTTGGTCATTCCCACGCAAGAATAAGTAGCCAAATGCGGCTAAGATCAAGGTACTAGAAATGAAACCGAATGAAGCATAAAATAAGATCGCCGCTGCAATGACCATCAACACTTTTTCTACAATAGAAATGTCTTCTTGATGAGCCCATCGAAAGCCAATAAAAATAAACCCTATCAGCACTATCAATGTCGGGATTAAACCTGAATGGAAGGGTAACCCTACATTATTGACCGTGAACAATTCGAAAGCGGCCCACAAATTTGGTAATCCTGTGATGATCAGTTTTTGCAGCAAGCCTACTAAGACAACCCCACCCAAAGCAGCCAAAACAGTGCCTGTGAACGTGGTTTTTTCGTAGCGCTTATAGTAGAAAAACATGGCTAAAGCGGGGAAAGTCAGGATGCTCAACAAGTGAACGCCGATGGAGAGACCCGCCATGTAAATCGCAAAAATCAACCAGCGGTCGTATTGTGGCTCATTGGGCAGGGCGTACCATTTTACCGCCGCCCAAATGGTGATCGCCGAGAAAAACATCGACATGGCGTAAACTTCACCTTCCACCGCTGAAAACCACATGGTGGTGCAAAAGGCAGCTGAAAAACCAGCCACCAGGCCAGCGCCTGCCAGTGCAATGTTTTCGCCAGCATTGGTTTCTTCTTCACGGCCTACCAGCGCTATTTTGCCCAAAATCATGGTGATCCAGGCACCAAACATGGCTGAGAATGCCGTACAAATACCCGACATCAGGTTGACTGCAAAGGCAATCGTACTGGGATCGCTGCTGAAAATACTGCCAATCCAGGCAAACATCCGGCCAATCAGCAAAAACACTGGTGCGCCAGGGGGGTGCACTACTTGCAGCTTATACGCTCCCAAAATAAATTCCCCACAGTCCCATAAGCTTCCGGTACGTTCAGCTGAGAGGTAATAGACCACTGCGGCAACGGCAAAAACCAGCCAGCCAACAATGTTCGTAGTACGTTTAAAGGATCCCATGAATTACGGTATATGTTTTTACGTGTACAGGCATAACGCACATTGGCGCTGCCATTTTATTTCGTAAAAGCTTAACCTACTCCCATTTCGGCCAAAAAAGGCCGTTTTTCCGTGATCCTTCGCCACTTTTTGTGAAGGTAGCACCTGCTACCCCCACAAAAAGTAGGCTCGGCTGACGAAAAACCGTCATCTTTTTTGTCTCGAAACCGCTAGCCTAAGTTTTTACCTATTTTTAGCAAAAGCAATTCTCAACCACTTGGTTAATAAGTTGCTCCAAAACCGCGCAAAGCTAACAAATTCTCAGAACATCTGCTTTTGTAGTGCGTCTTTTGCGCTGCATCTTGCCCAGATGATGCACATACCTGCAAGAAAGTTGGGCCAAATACCAATCTTTTCTGCTCCTGCCAAGTTTAAGAACAACAATTCAACTAACTTTGCCGAGTTAAAAACCACAGCGCCATGATCAAAATGCTGTTTATGCTCTCCGTCATTTACATCGCTTACCGCATGTTTTTTGGCAGCAACAGAGAGCGGGTAGAAGGGCCACCGCGCCGCAACAACATTGTACACAACAATCCGCCCTCTCAGCAGGAAGAACCTGTGGCCCGCAAGAGTGAGCGCGAGGATTACATTGACTATGAAGAACTCAAGTGAGGAAATTGGCCAAGAGCGCATTGGAGATTGGGTGTTAGAAAAAAACAACCAATTCATCGCTTTCAGCAAGCCCGCCAGCATTCCCGTACAAGCAGATAAAACTGAAGACAAGTCCTTGCAGCAATTGGCCGAAATTTACGCCAAATCCAAACTGCACCTGGTCAACCGCATCGACCGCCCGGTGAGCGGGGTGGTGCTTTTTGCCAAAAACAGCAAGGCCATGACCGAACTAACCGAGCAGTTCAAAAACCGGGAGATCAACAAAACCTACCTGGCCATCGTAGCCGCTGAACCGCCAGCACCCCAGGGCAAACTGACCCACTGGATCGAAAAAGATGGCCGGACCAATCGCAGCAGCATCAGCGACACTAAAACCAGCGAAAACGCCCAGGAAGCCATCCTGGAATACCACCTTTTGGGCAGCAGCGACCGCTATTTTCTACTGGAAGTGCGGCTCATCAGCGGGCGGCACCACCAAGTGCGGGCGCAATTAGCCAAAGTTGGCTGTCCCATCAAAGGCGATGTAAAATATGGAGCCCGGCGGGGCAACAAAGACCGCTCGATCCACCTGCACGCCTGGAAACTGAGCTTTTTGCACCCTGTTACGCGAGAGCGCATCAGCTTAGAAGCACCTTTACCCAACGAATCACTTTGGGATGCGATGAAGGTATTTTTACACGAGGAATTGTAAGCGTACATGGAAACTATTTTAGCCCATTTTCCCCGCCTGAGCGAAACCCAACAGCAACAGTTCGCCGCCTTGGGTGAGCTCTATGCCGAATGGAACAACAAAATCAACGTCATCTCCCGCAAAGACATTGAAGAACTGTATCCACACCACATCCTACACTGCTTAGGCATCGCCAAGATCATCGACTTTGCCCCGGGCGCAAGGGTCTTGGACTTGGGCACAGGAGGTGGCCTGCCGGGTATTCCACTGGCCATATTGTTTCCTCAAACCCAATTTACCTTGATTGACGGCACGGGTAAAAAAATACTCGTGGTCAGTGAAATCGCCAAAGCCATTGGCCTGGAAAACGTAGACGCCCGCCACGCCAGGGCTGAGGAGTTGAAAGAAAAATTTGACTTCGTGGTATGCCGAGCAGTAGCTGCCATCGACAAATTGGTGCTGTGGAGCCAACCCCTGCTGGCCAAAAAACACCAACACGGCTTGCCCAATGGCCTGATCACCCTCAAAGGAGGCAACTTGAAAGAAGAATTGGCGGCCTTGCCGCGAGGCTCATATGTGGAAAAATATCCCTTGAGCAAGTACTTTAAGGATCCTTATTATCAGGAAAAATTTGCGATTTACGTGCAGGGATGACGAGTGAGTTGCAGGGTTTAGAGTAAGTTGAAGGGGTTTTAGGTTGAAATGTTGAAGAGATAGGCTTCGACTCAAGCCTAAGGTGCACTTCAGCCCCCCACTTTTCAACCCTTCAATATTTCAACTTTTCAACTACGCTAATTCTCCAAAAAACTTATCTTTACCACCAAAACCACTAACCATGTCTTTTGAAGTTGTAGGGAAAATGATCAAAAAGTACGAAACCGAAAACAAAAGCGGTTCGTTCCAGGCCCGTGAATTTGTGATTGAAGTCGAAAGCGGCCAATATCCACAATTCGTTAAGTTTCAATTGGTGCAAGACCGTTGCGCCCTGATCGATGAATACAACGAAGGTGATGAGATCAAAGTACACTTCGACCTGCGTGGCCGCGAGTGGCAGGGCAAGTACTTCACCAACCTCAATGCCTGGCGTTTGGAGCGCCCTGCTGCCAACAGTGCACCAGCGCCTGCGGCATCCTCAGCGCCCAGTGCACCAGTAAGCTCCAGTGCCGACGAGATCAGCAGTTCAGGCAACGGTGGCGACATGGACGACCTGCCTTTCTGATCAGTTTGGTTACCAGACAACAAACAAAGCCAGCATTTGAGAATGATCAAATGCTGGCTTTGTTTGTTAGTTTTTGAGCCAAAAAAAGGCCGACAAATTTGCTTTTGTGGTTTAACAAAAAAAGAACACACCCGAAGGCGGTCTGGCTGTGATCAAGTATCAGTGAAAAAGCTTGATTTTTCATAGCAGATTGGAGCCGCACCCATCAAGCACTTCTGTCTCATTTTGCTGAATCCTTGTTAGCCGCCGTAATTTTCTCTTATAAATCCGCCTTCTGAATGAATTATTTGTCCTGTTACCCATTCAGCGTTTTCACTTACAAGAAATGAAATTAACTTGGCAACATCTGATGGTTGCCCAAGTCGCCCCATCGGAAATCTGTCCTTAAATATTTTTTCTTGTTGCTCATCTAACCAACCTGTATCTGTCAATCCTGGATTCACTGCATTTATAGTTATTCCCTTTTTTGCAATTTCTTGTGATATAGTTCTTGTAAGGATTTCAATAGCACTCTTTGTGGTAGCATATGCAATCTCATTATTCATGAAACTCAGCGTTTGTCCCGAAGTCAAATTAATAACTCTGCCATTCTTCTGTCCTTGAAATCGCCTAATAAATTCAGCAATCATCAAAATTGGTGTTTTGAAATTTACGATATAATGTTTATCAAGTTCTTCTGCTGTTATTGTTTCGATTTTTGTTTGAGTACTATAGGTAGCGTTATTTACAAGTATTGTTGGAATACCTAATTTATTTTCTACTTCGCAAAACAGTTTTTGTACACTTGTCTCTTCTAAAAAATTAAGCTCTATTTTCTCACACCTCACACCTAAACTTCTTATTTCTGCTTGAATTAAGTCTGGCTCTTTGCTTTCTACGCTCCAAGGCATTTGCTTGTCGTAATCAGTCCAAAAAGTAAAGAATATATCGATTCCGTTTTTTGCTAACTCAACGCAAATAGCTCTGCCAATTCCTTTTAGCCTACTTGTTCCTGTAACTATTGCAATTTGTCTACTCATTGTGGTTTATGCGGTTTCGGTATTACAACAGCTGGGCCCAGACATTATGAAGGCTGCCCACTGACACCCTCAGTTTGTGCCTATGCATAAAGATACCATAAAATCCTGACTATTCAAAGGCTTCCAATCAGACCTGCTTTTACAAATTAGGATGTTGGAAGGTAGTGGGGTTGGGAGTTTTACCACTGTTTTCGAGCTTCATGGTCTACCATTATGTTTTGGCTAGTAGCCAGTACGTTTGTAATGAAGTTGAGTTAGTCCTTTGTCAAATGATTTTGCAGAAACAAGTTCTAATTTTTGTTCAGGTCTGCCGTCCTTAAATAGTCTTATTCCATTACCAACTAATATTGGAATAACAGAAATAACAAACTCGTCAATAAGGTCATCTTTCAAAAGTTCATTTACTATTTCGGCTCCGCCATCACAAAAAATATTTTTCCCGTTTTCGGATTTAAGTTTGTCAATAAGTGATTTAAGGTCTTCCGTATAAAACTTTACTGAACCGATGCTTGGTCTCGGTGTCCGTGTAATGATGTAAGCATCTTTGTCAGCGTGAGGGAAGTCAAAACCCATTGAAATTACCTTGTCGTAAGTTTTGCGGCCAACAATTACTGCGTCCACAGTTTTTATGAAGTCTGCATAACCGTAGTCTTGTCCTTCTTGTTCTACAATTGAAAGGAATGCAAGGTCATCATTCGGTTTTGCAATGTAGCCGTCTAAACTTGTTGCGATGTATAGTATTACTTTTCTGTCTGTTGTCATTTTTTATTGTCTTTCGTTTGAGTCTTCATCGCTTGATTGCTAAGGGGCTGCCTATTGAAACCCTTCAATCTGCACCTATGTACAAAGATAACCTAAAACCCCGACAATTCAAAAGCCTCCAATCCTGCCTGTTTTTACAAATAGGATGTTGAAGGAAGACTTCCTGCTATTGTCTGTTCTCAATATCATTAAAATAGGCCATCACTTTTTGATCTGTGTCGCTTTGTAAACTCACCTTGTCATCAAAAAGCTCAGACCTTAGTTGCCTGTATAACGATACTGCGTTTCTCAAACTGTCTAATATTGATTGTCTATCGTATGCAGGAATAGTGAGTTTTAGCTTAGCTAAATCTTTACTTGCTAAATCTGTTTCTACTTTCCTAACACCACGAGGTAAGTTGTCGTTTTTAATGTGAAGCAAGGGTCCAAACACCAGCATTCGTAAAAACCCCATAAAATCGTATGCTTCAAGGTATTCTCCACGTCCAATTTTTAATAAAGCATAATGTATCCAAATCCAAAAACGGTCTTCAATCCACTGGTAGTCGGGGTATGGAAATTTTGCTTCTGAATTACTGATTACTGCTTCAAGTTGCCCTCCTTTATCAAGCAATAGCGTTGGCGTTTCAATCCGCGAGTAAAACTCGTCAAGCGTTAAAAACTTTATGTCAACGTGTAGAAGCGGGTTGTCGAATAAGCAAATCAAAACCCTTGGCTCGCCAACGTGTTCACCTGTAAATCCGGATAAAAAATTGCCTAGCCGGTTCGCATAATCAAGCATTAGTCTTTTGTCGCCTGAAACTTTACGCTTGGTTACAAGAATTAAATCGAGATCAGAAAACTCGTCTAGTTCATTTGTCAACCAAGAGCCTGCCACTGCCAAACCAATAACATTGTCGTCGGGCTCGAAAATTCTGGTGGCTTTTTCAGCAAATGCTTGTTGTATCATTTTTTGGTATTGTCTGGCTTAAAAGTACCTGTAACAGGTCGCGTATTGGTAAAGGCCGCACATTTACCCTCAATTCGTGTTCAGACATAAAGATACCAAAAAACCACCGTTCAAAGGCTTCTAATCAGGGCTGCTTATCCAAACCGATGTTAGTGGCTGCCTTTTTTGTCTTTCTGTTCATATCCTAATATTTCAAACCACGATTTTTGAGGTCTGCTTTGGGGATAGCCATTTTCAGTGCGAAACTTTTTTCGTTCTTCGGTAAAGTCCCACCATGTTTTTTCCGGGTCTTTTGTGTTTGCAAAGTTTACTACTAATCTGAACTGGTCTTCAACACAAGGGTCAGTACAATAACCTTTTTTTAGTTCGTATTCGTCAGTCAGTTTTGCTCCATCTTTGTTTTTTAGTTCGCTGAGTGAATAGTAACCTAAAAACACAAGGTCTTCGGCAAATTTTATTCCGACTGACGGAATAGTTTGAAATTCTGCCAACGCATAAATTTCTTTTGCTCTTTCAGGTGTGGCCTTGAGCAATACTTCCAGTTCGTCTATTGCGAAGTCGAGAACATTTGCAATTTTGATTTTGTTCTTTCTCAATTTTGCTTTTTCAATGTCCGTCAGTGGTAATTTGATGTTTTTCCTATTTTTCATCTTCCGCAAAAGTCAGTACATAGCCATTGTTGTCTTCAATGGAAAATTCTGTCGCGCCGTAAAATGTTTTTTCAAGTCCTTTAACCACATTTACTTTGTCTTTAACTTGGTCAAAGAATTTTCTGACTTCACTGGTCTGAATATACAAAAGCAAAGAGCCTCCGTTTTGTCTTGAAATCATTGGCAAGTCATTACCTAAATTTTCAAAGGATTGAAACATAAAAGTTACGTTTCCGCAAGTCATCATCGCCCAAACAATGTCGCCTTGTTCGGGAACTGTCGCAACAACATCAAATCCCAACTGCTTGTAGAAATCAATGGTCTGCTTGATGTCTGTAACAAAAATGTTTGGCGATACTGTATCCATATTTTCTTGTTTTGTCTGTTCAGGTACTGGTCGTTAAGGTTGCTACAACCTGTCGCGTATATTGGAGGCAGGCCATTTGAAGCCCTCCATTCGCGTCAATGTGTAAAGATGAGATAAAATCTTGACTGTTCAAAGGCTTGCGACCACCCCTGCTTTTACAAATACGATGTTAGAAGAAGTGGCTTGGCATTTTTGCTAAGGGTTTAGGGGGTTTGCTATGGCGGGGAGTTTTGGCACTAAACTAGGTTCGGAGCACTGAACTTCCACCTTGCACAAATGTGTCTGTGAAGCACGAAACCCCCACTAGCAGTAGGCTTTTCTATCTGTCGGTGAAGCTGAGCTGTCATTTTATTAAATAATGTGTCACCAAGATAATACCATAAATCCAAAAATTGTAAAGTGTCGTGTAGCCAAGTCCGTAAGCAATACTTGTTGTCAAGTTGCCTTTACATTTGTTGGAGTTTTTAAAAATCAATCGTAAGGAACGGAAGAAAATTCAATACAACATTGCGATAAAAACTATAATAACTGTCCACACAACCGCACCAAAAAGCCTAAAGAAGACAGTAATTAAAATTGTCACCACTACCCAAAGAACAAAACTCAAAATTATACCTTCAATTCCGTCACCAATGTTAATCAATACCTCACCAAAAGAATTAAGCTGCTTGGTGGAAGTCATTCATTGAAAACAAAAGCTACTTGATCTTGGGATTGTTTTTAGTTTCAGTTGGGTCGATGCCCAAAGCCTCCGAAATTCGTTTAACCATGCTTAGGTTGTAATAATACGCTTTGAGTTCAGCCATCGAAAATGGTCCCCGCTTTTCTTCGTTGATAGGCAGCCAATGAGCGGCCTTTGCCACCGAAACAGCGGTTAGGGATAAGTTGACATGATTTTTGAGCTTTTTAGCATCGGTACTCTGGCAATGGGTCAAGCCTGTGAACTGTTTGGCATCTCTGAAAATGAATTCAATCCAAAAACGTCCATGATAACGTTCCATTACCCAATCAAAGTCTCGTTCAATATCTGTGCAGAAGAACAGTTTACGTGTTTGCAAGCTGCCATCCTCTTTCAGGTAGTCTACGGCAACGAGGCGGACTTGACGTTTAAGACATTTGACATAAACGATTGCTGATCGTACCTTGGCCGTCTCATCCTGCATCACGATAGGGAGTCGATTTTCGTCCAAATTTGCCCAATCAATTTTGCCATCTTTCTTCCTGGGACGGCCGTGATTACGCTTTCCTTGCACTTGAGGGGGTATATAAAATAAAGCGGCATTGGACTTTAGGCAACTCACCACACAGATACCTAGTTTGATTACGGGCTCAACAAAGGTGTTAACCCCAAAATAGCCATCAGCAGCCAAGCAGTTGCCAAAATGCTTAATGTCATCTTTACGTTTTGTCACCAATCCCACATAGTGCTCCATCAGATTCGTTCCTTTGGCTGCAAGTTCTTTGGGGTTAGGCGTAAGTTCAGCCCCAAGATGAAAGGCCGTTCGATTAACAAGATCACCCACTACAAAGCTGCCGATCTCTATCCCTCGTTTTACCGCTCCGGCTTGGCCCGACCAAAAACGACCAATCCCTGGGGTTTGCTTACCACTCTTGTTTAGGAAACTCGGATCGAAGATCGTAAAGTGATCCCCACCCCCATGTTCATCTATCACCGAGCGGTTAAATTTTTCCAGATCAAGCTCTTTGGAGAACCAGTTATGGTAAGTCCCTTCATTGTGTGCTCCATGATTGGCCATCTACTTGAAATTAATCCGACGGGGAAGCGTGAACAGCAGTGGAATAACCGAGCAAAGAATTCTCCGGCGAACCTTGCCTGTTCCAGCCAATTTCTCTATCATTGCACCAAGGGAATCTCGTGTTCCTGTCATAGCGTGTTTTGTTTTGGTGGTCGAATACCAAAACTTACACGCTTTTTTGGTTTATGGGAATTTTTTCAATTCTTCACGAGGTATTGTTAGACAAAAAGTCTCGTTTGATTGTTGATGCTGCATCTCTCCGAAGTTTTCAGTAAACCGGGAAAACGGGGGCATAAGTTACCTCAAATCTTCTCCGCGAGCCCTCAAAGTAACGGGTCAAAAAAAACCTTTCCAGTTTTTAAGAGAGACGCGTGTCAACGTAACGGTCAACGTCATGCTGGAAATCCGCTAAATCCGCGTCATCCGCGTACTAAAAACAGCCTCGCGCAGCGAGGCAACGCAATTGCGATTTGGTAAGGTTTATTCGTGGCTTGTCACAAATCATATGTCGTCTATCGTATCTCAAAAAAAACCTCTTATCAACCATAACTCAAGTTCAACTAAAAACTGTTCAACTAAACCATTTCCTCCTTTGACCGTTCTTAGCAGTGCATAAAAAAATGCATCCCCATGTTTGCAATTTCTCGTTACCGTCGATTGATTTTATGGGTGTTCTTGGGCCTGGCGATTGTCAGCGTCTTTTTCGCCACCCGCCTTCGCTTTTCCTTCGATTTTGAGCAGTTTTTTCCGATCGGCGATCCCGATTTGGAGGTTTTCAGAGAGTTTACCAAAAACTTTGAAACTGATGACAATTTCCTCTTAATCGCCTTGCGCCGCGAGGAAGGAGCTTTTGAGCAGCAATTTTTGCAAAAAGTACACGATTTTAGCTTGGCTTGTCGCGATTTGCCCTATGTCAAACAGGTGCAATCACTGACCATGCTGGGCTACCCGATCAAAACGCCTTTTGCTGTCACCAGTACCCCGATCATTCACCTGGACCAACCTGAGCGCTATGCGGCGGACCGAGCCCGGCTGCTCAAAGACGAGCGCTTTGTGCGCAACCTCATTTCAGCGGATGGCAAAACCCTGGTGATTTACCTCAAAATCGAGGATGCCATCGACTTGCCCAAGGCCAAAACTATCATGGCCGCCTTGGAGAAAACCATCAAACCTTTTCAATTTCCAGAAAAACACTACCTGGGGCGGCCTTATTTTCAGCAGGAAATGGTGCGCTTGCAACAACGGGAAATCATCACGGCGACCTTGGTTTCGGCGGTCTTGGTGGCGATGGTAATGTACATGGTTTTTCGTCGCATTTGGGGTACGATCGTGGCGGTCATTTCTTTGGGGCTTGGCTTGTTGTTGTTTGTGGGCTTTTTGGGCGCTTTTGTGAGAGAACTGAATGCCTTGGCTGCCCTATACCCGGTTTTGGTATTGATCATTGGTACTTCCGACATCGTACACATCATGTCCAAGTACAACGACGAACTGCACAAGGGCCGCGACCGCGATACGGCCATGTGGAACACCATCCGCGACGTGGGCCTGGCCACTTTGATGACGGCTTTGACCACGGCCCTGGGTTTTGCTTCGCTGGTCACCAACCGCATGGGGCCGATCAAGGATTTTGGTTTGAATGCCGCGGCGGGGGTGATGATCGCTTATTTCACCGTGATTTTGTTTACGGCTACGCTGCTCACTTGGTTTCGGCCCGAGCAAATTGCGCAGCCTGAACGTGAATATGGTTTTTGGAAAAAACTGCTGGAATGGGTCTTGGCTTTTACCAAACGGCGCCAAACGGCCATTTTGATCGGCGCAGTACTGGTGGCTGCGGTCTGCATTTGGGGAATTTCCATGATCACCACCAACTACGACATTCGCAGCAACCTGCCCAACAACAGCGCCATCACCAACGATTTTACTTTTTTTGAAAAGGAACTAGCGGGTTTTCGCCCGATGGAGTTTGCCATTTTTGCCCAGGGAGGGCGGCGCATCGACGACTTGGAGGTGCTGCGCGAAATGGATAAAATCGAGAAAAAATTGCGCCAAGCGCCTTTCGTCAACGCCGTTTACTCCCACACGGCGGTGTACAAAAGCATCAACCAAATGATGCAACAAAACCGGGCGGAAGCGTACAAATTGCCCGATAGCCCTGAGCGATTTGCCGAATACCGCCGCCTGGTAAGCCGTATTCCGCAAGCCAGCGACAAGGTTTTGGTGAGCAAAGACGGCACCAAGGCCCGCATCACCTCGCGCCTGCACGACTTGGGTGCCGACCGCGTAAAAGCCTACGGCGATGGTTTGGAACGCTGGATACAGGCCAATATCGACCCCAAAATCATCAAAGTAAAGCGCACGGGTACGGGCTTGATCATGGACAAAAACGCCGCTTATGTACGCATTAACTTGCTGACCGGGCTGGGGCTGTCGGTGGGCTTGATCAGTTTGGTGATCGCAGTGGTTTTGCGTAGTTTTCCTTTGATGTTGGTTTTTTTATTGCCGAATTTGATCCCCCTTTTGGTCACTGGAGCCTTGTTGGGTTTCTGGGGTGTGGAATTGGACGCGGGTATTTCGATCGTCTTTTCGGTGGTGTTTGGCATTGCGGTGGACGATACGATTCACTTTTTGGCCAAATTCAAATTGGAGCGCAGCCGGGGTCGCAGCGTGGAAGAAGCCCTGCGAACCACCTTGCTTGAAACGGGCAAGGCGCTGATTTTGACCACAATTTTCCTGTTTTTTGGCTTCCTGGTGTTGTTGTTTTCGCAGCACCCTACCAGTGTGGTGATCGGGGTGTTGACCAGTTTGACCTTGTTTGCGGGGATGATCACGGAGTTGACTTTGGCCCCGGTCTTGGTGCGGGTTTTGGTGAAGGAGTGAGGGGGCCACTGTTTTTTTTGCCTCGCTGCGCGGTGCTGGGTTGGGAACACGGATGTAACGGATGTAACGGATTTTACGGATTGCTAGCATGATGTTGACCAGCACGTTGAGGGATTGCTGCGCGAGCTATTTGGCCGCTGTGCGACTTTTTTTTAGCACGCGGATAAAATTGGGTTTGGTTGTGCTTGTTTGGTTGTGAGTGTGCATAAACCCCATTTCCAATTGAGTGAGTCGATAGATTCTGCTCGAAGCCCCCCACACTCTAACTCACACTTACACACGACACACCCATTCTTGCGGATTTTTTAGCATGACGTTGACCGCTTACTACACCAAGGCAAATGCCACTTTGAAAGTTGAATTCCATGAGGCAGTCTCAAATTTCGAACGAAAGAAATTGCGATTTAAACAAATTTAAATTTTTACAAATTCGCAATTCTTTCCTCATGCGCGTGCAAGGCTTTGTTTTTGACATAGACCTCAGTTCTGTACCATGATTGCTCACTACTTCGGCCACTTGCCGTTCAGCTACCTCCAAGAAGTCTACCAATCAAGTACTTTTCGAGGTCAGTTGTTCAGCAAATCTTCTACACATATGAGCTGCTCTTTACCCACTTCGTTGAAGTCCGTGCCCTTGGGAAAATTGGCGGATTAGGCCGTTGGTGTTTTCGATAGTGACCTTCTGCCAAGGACTGTGTGGATCGCAAAAGGGTGCAGCTCCAATCTGATGTAAAAAGTCAAGCTTTTTCACAGCTATTTGATCAGAGCTTAACGGGCCTGTCAACAAAAAAGGAAAAAGAAATTCATCTTGGTGTTTGAGCTAAGATGAAATGGACATATTTGCTAACCCCAAATCCGTCCACCTTATTTTTTTATGCTCTCTTGAAAACCCATTCATTACACTTGTGTGTACTTTTTTCGTTCAAAAGTACATCAAATGGGAGCCGCATCCCTTTTCAACAACCCTAACAATTAGCAACATTGAATGCTGTTTGGACCCGACGAGCGCTGAGAAAAAAGCGTTGACAGGGTGCAGTGAAAAACAGCAACATTCAAAATTGATTAGAACCTAATCCAGCGAATAGCCGCTGCAAAATCTCCAACAAATCCCTACCTTTGTGCCATAAAAGCCCAACCAGACATGTCTAACCAAAATGGAACCATCAGCAAGCGTGCCCGCGAGGACCGCTTTCAGGCACACGACTATTACCAGATTGACGATCTCCTAAGCGAAGATCACTTACTGGCCCGCGATGCGGTGCGCACCTGGGTGAAGCAGGAAGTCTCGCCGATCATCGAAGAATATTCCGAGAAAGGCGAATGCCCTACCCACCTATTCAAAGGGCTGGCCGAAATTGGCGCTTTTGGCCCCAGTATTCCCAGCGAATACGGCGGAGGCGGCATGGATGAAATGGCCTACGGCATCATCATGCAAGAATTAGAGCGCGGGGATTCGGGGATTCGCTCAATGGCCTCAGTACAGGGCTCACTAGTCATGTATCCCATTTATCGCTTTGGTTCAGAAGAGCAAAAACGCAAATACCTGCCTAAACTGGGTAACGGCGAGTTCATCGGCTGTTTTGGCCTTACCGAACCCGACCACGGCTCAAACCCCAACGGCATGGTGACCAACATCAAGGAAGATGGCGACAGCTACATTCTCAATGGGGCCAAAATGTGGATCACCAACTCACCACTGGCCGATGTAGCGGTGGTGTGGGCCAAAGACGAAAGTGGCATCATCAGGGGGGTGATTGTAGAAAAAGGCATGAAAGGTTTTTCAGCCCCCGAAATCCACGGAAAGTGGTCTTTGAGGGCCTCAATTACAGGCGAACTGGTGTTTGAGGATGTAAGGGTCCCTAAAAGCAACCTTTTGCCCAACGTACAGGGCTTGAAAGGACCTTTATCCTGTTTGTCCAAGGCGCGTTATGGCATTTCCTGGGGCGCTATTGGTGCAGCAATGGACTGTTACGACTCGGCCTTGCGCTATGCCAAAGAGCGAAGCCAGTTTGGCAAACCCATTGCCCAGTTTCAGCTGACCCAAAAGAAACTGGCCGAAATGATCACCGAAATCACGAAAGCTCAATTGCTGGCTTGGCGCTTGGGTACTTTAGCGGATGCCGGTAAAGTCACACCAGCTCAGATCAGCATGGCCAAACGCAATAACGTCAATATGGCCTTGGAAGTAGCGCGCGAAGCCCGACAAATTCACGGTGGCATGGGCATCACCAATGAATATCCGATCATGCGCCACATGATGAACCTTGAAACTGTGCTTACTTACGAGGGCACCCATGATATTCACTTGCTCATCACTGGGCAAGATATTACAGGTTTGAACGCCTTTCAATAAGCTTTTCAAAGCTAATTCTTACAAAAAAGGGGGAGAATTGTACTTTTTTGCCTTCAAAAAAACCAATTCGCCCCCATTTAGCGTTTTGTGAATGCTAAATACCCTAGTTTTGTATTTGCGTCCTGTTATAGCCCCGTTCAACTAAGGGAGCGTAAAAAAATAAGGCGAACGAATTTGGGTTTAGTGAAGAAAGACAAGCAACAGACCGAAAGTAAGTTGTGTTTTTTTGCTAAACCTAAAAGCAAATTTGTTTATCTTATTTTAGCTCGAACACTAAATGGATTACTATGAGGCTTCAACTTTTGCTGGGTGGATTAATGGTGATGAGTGCTTTAATTCCTTGTTTTACCCAAAACCCGGACAACAAGATTTATTTGACCAATCCTTCATTTGAGGACAAACCTCAGCACAGTAAAACACCCACTGGCTGGGTAGATTGTGGTTTTCCTGGCGAGTCGGAACCCGACATTCAGCCCAATCACCAATTTGCAGTGACCAAAGCGCCGCAACATGGCAATACTTATGTAGGTTTAGTGGTCCGCGACAACGAAACATGGGAGCGCATTGGCCAAAAGTTGAGTAGGCCAATGGACAAAGAAAAGTGCTACGAATTCAGCGTGCACCTGGCCCGCAGCGAACAGTACCTCAGCATGAGCCGCGTGGAGGAAAAACTAACCAATTATGCTACACCTACCAAATTGCGCATTTATGGTGGGTATGCAGTGTGCGACAAGCAACAACTGCTGGCTGAGACCAATTTGATCGTCAATTACCGTTGGTTGGAGTTCAATTTTAAGTTTGAACCCGACGCCAACTATACCCACCTTACTTTCGAGGCTTTTTACAAAACACCGAACTTGTTTCCATATAACGGGAACATCCTGATTGACAATTGCTCGGCCCTGGTACCTGTAGATTGTAAGGAAGAAGAAGAAAAACCTACTCCTGTGGTGACCAAAAACACCACCAAAACCAAAGTGGATACCACCCCTAAAGACAAGCCCCAGAATACCGCAAAACCATCCAGCCCTGACGTGGCCAACGTTCCGCCCTCCAAGCAAGATACCAAGCAGGTTAATACCCCACCTTCCAACAATACCGGACAAGAACCCAAGAATGGATCTACCTCCAAGTCTAATGACAATCCTGACCTGGATAAACTCAAGGCCTCGGATGTGGTGAAAGGCCAAACGATCCGTATTGCCAATGTGGTGTTCGCGGTCAATGACACCTTGCTCAACAACAACTCATTTCCAAATTTAAATAAGTTGTACATCTTTTTAAAGGAAAACGCTGAAATCAATATCGAAATCGGCGGGCATACCAATGGCTTGTGTGATGACGCCTACTGCAACAGCCTCTCCTTCCGCCGTGCCAAAGCAGTAGCCAATTACTTGATCAAAAAAGGCATTGATGCCGAGCGTTTGCAGGTCAAAGGGTATGGCAAAACGCAGCCCATTTCCGATAAAACCAATGATCCGGCTAATCAGCGAGTGGAGATCAAGATATTGAAGACGTAGCATGTTCTTCTGACTATCCAGTATTCCCAAATTGAGTCTGCTAGTGGTACGAATTACAAATAGCCCGCCGTGGAACCTGGGGCAGATTTACAATCTGGACCACTAGTGTAGATTTAATCATCTCCTGTGGCCAAGCCAAAATAGACGATTCTCACCACGACGACTTTTTTGATGTGTGATCATCATCACCAAAGTCTATGCTGTAACTGCTTTTGAAGTGGAAAAGTAGACAGGGGATTGTGACGACTCACAGCCCATAAAACAGTACTCCCCCTGCATTCCGCACCACTAGTACCCGCAAGGGCTCATGTTGCACGCTTACCAAAGCCCTTCCTTCCCCAGGAATCCTAAACCCAGTTTGGGTACTAGGCATCGACTTGAATTTTCCCTGCCCTTTGTTGATCAACACCCAGCCTATACTTGCGTCCATGTGCCCGCTGCTGATCTCCCAGTCGTATTGGTTGCCCACCGCAAGGATGTCGAGGCGTTGATCGCCATTTAAATCTTCGAGCAAAAAGGCGTTGATCGGCGCGGTTTGGGCAGCTCGAGGCAGGGGATGCAGTGCAAAACCGCCTTTACCCCGGTTTTCAAACCAAGCAGAAGTGCTGCATACAATTTGCTTTTGATCCGCTTTTTTGAGCAAAGGTGGAGGTAAAATGTCCTGCCATTTTGCTGAAGCGTAAGAGGTATAATCGGTGAAAGTTTTCCGCAAAGCTGGAATCTGTCTCAATAAGTCTTCGCGCCCGTGCAGGGGTGTTTGCTGGCCTTCAAGGTGGTAAGTGAGGATGGCCTCGTAATTGCCGTTTTGGTCGTAATCGGCCCCAAATAATTGCAAGGGTGTGGTCGGGCTGATGTTGTACTTGTGGTTGAGGCCCAAGTTGCCAGCGATTAAATCCAGATCCCCGTCTCCGTCCAAGTCGCCTGTGGTTAGCGTATTCCAAAACCCCTCGGTTCCAGGAATGTTTTCGCCCACCAAACGGTCCTTTTTTTGCTTCCAGATGCCGATGGGCATGAATTCGCCAGCTACGATCAGCTCTTGTTTCTGATCGCCGTCCAGGTCGGCCCATTGTGCGCTGCGCACCATACCGCAGTTTTTGAGGCCGGGGGCCTGCTGTTCGCTTTCGTCGCGAAAATAACCCCGGCCATCATTGACCAAAAGCTGGCTGTTTCCCGCTTGGCCGTAATGTAAAATTTTGCGCCTGCCGCCCACAAACAAATCTTGGTCGCCATCGCCGTCAAAATCAGCGGCACAAACCGCCGAACTCGGTGTAGAGGACTGCGGAATTCGCCCTTGGGCCCGCATCCATCCTTTGGGGCCTTGATTGAGGTAGAGCCGATTCTGATAAGCGCTGTCACCAGGTGCATATTCATTGCTGCCGCTGCACACGAACAAGTCAAGGTCCTGGTCCCCATCTGCGTCAAAAAAAGTGGCGGCATTGTCTTCAAATTTTTTCTCGTCCGATTCCAGTCTTTGAAGGTTAAAAGCACCATTTTTTTGCTGGATCAACAAAACGCCACTCTGCTCGGCTGCACCGCCTACAAAAACATCTACCAAGCCATCGCCATTCAAGTCGCCACTGCACAAGGCGGGGCCTTCGCTAGAAAAACCATGTGGTAAAAGCGGTTCATAGTGGTAGTCGATGAAAGTGCGCTCACGGTGAACCCAGGGAATTGAGCGATTTTGCGCCTGAAACCAGGGCCTTGTCAGCGGCGAAAAACCATTGATTTGCTTTGGTTGATAGCCGATGTTCAGTTTATTTTCTTGGGTTTTGGGAACAACCGTTTGCGTTTTGCCGCCGGGCCAAATGACCTGGACCGAATCGGGTTGGACGGCTTTTCCCAGGCCAAAAACAAGTTCGGTGCTGCTGGCGCTTTGGTAGCCACGGGTGCTAAAAAGCGCTTGTTGTTGCACCATTTTATTAGGGCCAAACACTTTTACAGTCGCACCAAAAGCAAAAGGGTTATTGGCAGGACCTTCGAGTTTTATTTTTAGCCAGTTCGCGTTTTGTGACTGATTTTCATACAAGCCTGGGGCAGCGTCCAGTTTATTGACAAGCAAGTCCAAGTCGCCGTCGCCGTCCAAATCACCATAGGCTGCGCCATTGGAGTAATCGGGTTTTTCTGCAATCCAGTTTTGGGTTTCATTGGAAAAAACAAAATCGCCCTGGTTTTTGAAAAACTGATTGACCGCCGCATAGCCGGGTTGCAAGCGCGCTTTTTCTTTGATTTGCTGGTCGGCAGTTTTGAGTGGCATGCGCTTGCCGAGCTCATTGTTTTGCAGGATAAAATCCATGTCGATGATGTCGTGCCGATAACCATTGCTGATGAAGAGGTCTTTCCAGCCATCGCCATCCAGGTCCAGGAAAAGTGGGCTCCAGCTCCAATCCGTGGCGTTTACCCCCGCCAATTGGCCAATTTCGTTAAATTTTGGTATGCCTTGGGCGCTGGAATCGGGGTGTGTTCCCTCGTTTTTTTGCAAAGTATTGCGCATGTATTGTGGTGCATAACCGTTGGCCAGGGTCATCGAAAAAGCCTGGGGAGAAAGCACCCCCGCCATTTTTTTGCGTTGCAGGTTGCTGGAAGGCATCATGTCGGCCACAAAAATGTCGCTCAGGCCATCGTTGTCAAAATCGGCTACATCGGTGCCCATCGAAAAATGACTGGTATGGCCTAGACCAGTATTGATCGCATTTAAAAAATTGCCATTGCGCTGGTTGAGGTACAAGATGTCATTGGCCAAAAAATCATTGCCGATGTACAGGTCGGTCCAGCCGTCCTGGTTAAAATCACCCAGGCCCAGGCCTAGGCCCCAGCCGTCGTCGGCGATGCCACTTTCTTGGCTTGCATCTTTAAAAATCCCGCCATCGTTGCGGTACAAATGATCGGTGGCCGAGGATTCGGCGCTGCGCTCGGTTTTGATGCGGTTGGGGTAGCGGTCTTCGTTGGTGTGGTTGAGTACGTAGAGGTCGAGATCGCCATCGTGGTCGTAGTCAAAGAAAGCGGCTTGGGTGCTCCAGCCAGTGTCGGCGATGCCCAGTTCAGTCGCTGCTTCGCGAAAGCGCAGACCACCAAGGTTAAGAAAACAAAGGTTGCTGCGTTGTTCTGGGGGTACATTTCCAGAGCGGCAAATGTAAATGTCTAGTAACCCATCGGCATTGATGTCGGCAAAAGTGACGCCCGTGCACCAGCCCTGCATCTGTACGCCAGCGGCTTGGGTGATGTCTTTGAATTGCCAGGCTCCCTGGTTTTGGTAAAGTTTGCTTGCTTGCTGGTTGCCTGTAAAAAGTACTTCTGGCAGGCCATCGTTGTCTAGGTCTGCGATACCTACTCCACCGCCGTTGTACACGTAAGAGTAGTCGATCATGTTGTATTTTTCGTTTTCCTGGATGGAATTTTGAAAGCCAATGCCGCAATCAGACGCATTGCGGATCACAAACAGGGTGGGCTCTTGTTTGCAGCCGCTAAACAAGAAAAGCAAGAGCGAAAAGCAAGTCGAAACGAGTAAATAAGG
The DNA here is from genome assembly GCA_013299105.1 of Chitinophagales bacterium. Taxonomy (GTDB): domain Bacteria; phylum Bacteroidota; class Bacteroidia; order Chitinophagales; family Saprospiraceae; genus Haliscomenobacter. The sequence continues at coordinate 25,995 of JAAFJY010000049.1, forward strand.
TCTCAAATACCTAAGCTAAAAAGAGCTTGAGGCTTTTGGCCCCAAGCTCTCTGCGTTCAAAATTATTTTACCAAAGGATGGATTACCAGCCAGCATTCTGCTTCACCCCTGGATTGGCCTGGATTTCGACCAGCGGAATGGGCAGTACCCGGAACTTGTTGTTGTCCACCTGGCGGCCAGCGTACTTGGCGATGAATTCCGCTGTTTTGCCATAGCGACGCACGGTTGGGAAAGCCCAGCCCTCGCCAGCAAATTCGCGCAGCCACTCGTTCAAGGTCGCATCTACGGTGAGTGCTCCCAAGGCAGGCAAGCCACCGTGCTTGATGCGTACTTCGTTGAGGCTAGCCAAACCATTGCCAGTAGCTCCACGAGCTACCGCTTCGGCGTGGGCCAGGTAAGCGTCAGACAAACGGATCAGGCCATAGTTTTTCTGAGTATTCTGCCAACCACCAATTTTGTACTCAATCCATTTTTGGATGATAACATTTTTGTACTGGCGCGCAGAGCTGTTGGGTGCCACAAATGGAGAAGTTGCGTTAGGGCTGTACTTTACCACATCGCCACCTACGTTTTTGGAGCGATATTGGTCCATGAAAGTTACCTTGATGCGCTTGTCGTTGCTGCTGGCAGGGAAAATGTCTTCCCGGAATTTGTTGTCCCCTACGATCCAGGCATCACCCCAGCCTGCGGCAGTTACTCCATCGCCAGCTTCCAGGGTGTTGGGATTGCCACCATCCCAATCGGTGGGGGTGAAGTGAGCATGCATGTTGTTGTAGTTGACCCAAGGCGATACGAATTGGTTGCACTGCGTTTCAAACAGGCGTTCACCCTGGTTTTTGGTCGTTACATCAAACACCAAGTTGAAATCATCATACAACTTAATACCACTTTGGGTGATGACTTCGTTGGCCTTGTCGGCGGCTTTTTGCCATTCGGCCCTTTCCAAATAGACTTTTGCCAGCAAGGTTTTAGCGGCCCATTTGCCCGGACGGCCAGTGTCAGCACCCGACCAAGATGCAGGTAGTTCGTTTTCAGCGGCGATCAGGTCGGCTACCATCAGGTCCAATACCTTTTGTTTGCCACCTTCATTGCTGCTAAAATTGCCCAGTTCGCGAGTAGGGGTAGTAGGTACCGGAATGTTTTCAAAATAAGAAAACAAGTGGTAGTAGTACATCGCCCGCAGGATGTGGGCCTCACCACTGATGGTTTTTTTGCGCTCGGCACTGATTGCTTTGGCGTCGATTTTGCCAATGGCATCCAACACCACGTTGGCACGGTTTACGCCATCGTACAATTGCGCCCAAAAAGTAGTGATGTACTCGTCGCTGGCCACATAGCCGCCCGTGCGGTAGTACTGCGGGCCTTTTTCATAACCCGTTTGTACGCCCAAGGCGCAGTCGATCACGCAACGATTGTAAGCCACGTTGAACCACTCCTTGTTGAAAGGCGTGTAAGCACCGTTGATCGCGGCGTTCATGTCCGCTTCGGTTTTATAAAATGTATCAGGGCTGGCGAAGTCAGTTTTTTCCTCCAGCGAATTGCAACTCCACAGAATGGCACAGATAGTGGCCAAGGGAAGCAGCGCTTTTTTAAACAAATTTTTCATGACATAAAGGGTTTGAAAAATTTAAAGAGTTACTAATGCCTCAATCAAGAGGATGTTTAAATTAAGGATTAAACATCTTCTACAGTCCCAACTGCACACCAAAAGTAATGGTGCGGGCACGAGGGTATGCGTCGTAATCGTCGCCACGGTTCAATGGGCTTTGGCCGCCATTGCTCACCTCTGGATCCCAGCCGGAATAGTTGGTGAACAAGGCCAGGTTTTGGCCACTGGCATACACGCGCAAGCTGCTGATGCCTTTTAGGTTTTTGACGCTGTAACCAACTGCCAGGTTCTGCAAACGCACAAATGATCCATCCTCAATGAAGAAAGATGAGCGGCGGAAGAACGATGGGAATTCACGGGTAGCGTCCACGATTGGGCGAGAAGCACCACGGTTGTTGGGCGACCAAGAATCGGTTGCTACAGATTTGTACTGGTTGTAGTTACCTACCCCATCAGCATGCTCAGAAGCCTGCTGGTTGCGGATTTTCTGGCCGTGTGAACCCCGGAAGAACACCGAAATGTCGAGGTTTTTCCAGCGGAAATCGGTCGAAGCACCCCAGATGAATTTGGGATTGGGATGGCCCAAGTAGGTGCGGTCGCCCAAGTCAATTTTTCCATCACCATTCACATCCTGGTAGCGTACATAGCCAGGCTTATCGATGCCAGCCAGGCTTGGGTTAGTGCGAATTTCTTCTTCCGATTGCCAGATGCCAATGGCTTGGTAGCCAAACCAGCCGCCGAGTGGCAAACCTTCAGCCACATAAGAGCCCTCTGGCCCCAGGTGAGAGCCCGTGTAAGAGTAAAATGGTGGCGTACCTGCCAAGGAAACGACTTCGTTTTTGAGAAAAGAAGCGTTCAGGTTGAAACTCAATGAAGTATTGGTCTTGCGGATGGCGGCAATGTTCGATGACAATTCAAAACCCGTGTTGACCAGTTCTCCAGAGTTTTTCAAGGCACTGGTAAAGCCCGAAGAAGTGGGTAGTGCCACAAACAAAAGCAGGTCACTAGTCTGGTTGCGGAACCAGTCGGCAGTAAGCGTAATGCGGTTGTCCATGAAACCCATGTCAACACCAAAGTTCAACATTTGAGTGGTTTCCCACTTCAGGTTGGGGTTAGACACGCGGCCTTCAGCTACACCTGCTACTACTTGGTCGTTTAGCAGGTAATTGCGATTGCCCGACAATTCAGCCAAAGAGTTGCCAATCGGAATTTCGGAGTTACCCGTAATCCCCCAAGAAGCACGGAACTTTAGGTCAGAGAAGAGGTTGTTGTCCTGCATGAACGACTCGTTGATAGCTCTCCAGGCTACGGCTACCGATGGGAAGTTGGCCCACTTGTTTTGCTCACCAAAACGGCTGGAGCCGTCGCGGCGGAAGTTCATGGTTACCAAATACTTATCCAGGTAGCTATAATTCAATCTACCAATGAACGATTTGAGCGTCCAGAAAGTTCGAGAAGAGAATGGCTGCAAGAGCGTCACCCCGTTCTGGATGCGGTTGATGTTGAAATCGTCGAAGGTGAAATTGTTAGTCGAAGTACCGAAGAAGCGGTTGACATCGGTTTGGTAAGTATAGCCAGCCAAAGCGCTCAAATTGCCCTTGCCAATAGTCTTGACGTAGTTCAAAGTGTTTTCGTTCAAGAAATTGTCAACTGAGCGGTTGCCCAACTCGTAGGAGCGGTTCCGTTCACGGCCCAAGCGGGTTTCGCGGCTGTAATAAGTTTCCCGGTTGTTGGAAAAGATGTCAAAACCAGCCGAAGTACGGAAAGTCAAGCCCTTGACGATTTCATACGACAAGTAGTTGTTGGTCAGCATCCTCATCCCCCGGTCGGTATCGAGCACTTCGAGCACTTCAGCCAGTGGGCTGGTCAGGAAACGGCCATCATAAGAATCCAGGAAGTATGAACCATCTGCATTGAAGGGGCCATTGAATCCAGAGCCGGTACCAATCGGATTTTGTCCCAAAATGGTGATGATGGCTCCGCCGGGGCCGCCCCGGTCAGTAGGGATGGCATCGGTGGTGGTTCGAGACAACAAAGTGCTGGTGCCCAAGCGCAAACGGTCGTTTAGGAACTTGGCGTCTAGGTTCAAGCGCAAACTTCCACGCTCAAAGCCCGTGTTTTTGATGATCCCTTCGTTGTTGAAATAGTTGCCGCTCACATTGAAAGTCATGCGCTCGGAACCACCTGAAAAAGACAGTTGGTGATTGATGATAGAGCCCGTTTGGGTAGTTTGATCCAACCAATTGATGCCTTCGCCAAATTGCGATGGATTGGCATAAGGGGCTGATTGGCCGCGTGAGATGGCGCGAGCATTTTGGTACTGGGCATACTCAGTGGCATTCATCAATTCGATGGTTTTGGCCACGGTCTGGAAACTATGCCCACCTTCGTAGTTGATCTTGGTCGAACCTGCTTTGCCTCGTTTGGTAGTGATCAAAACTACACCATTGGCCCCACGTGATCCATAAATGGCCGTACCTGATGCGTCTTTGAGGATTTCCACCGACTCAATATCGTTGGGGTTGATCGAAGCCAGTGCATTAGAAGCCTGGCGGTTACCTCCTGCCGAAAAAGCATCATTGTTGGAGTAAATCGGAATACCATCCACTACATACAATGGTTCTGAGCCTGCCTGGATGGAGTTAGAGCCCCTGATGCGCACCGTCACCCCGCCACCAGGAGCGCCCGAAGCTTGGGTTACGTTGATCCCCGAAGCACGGGCCGTAAGGGCTTGGTCAACACCCGCAGTGGGGAAGGCACGAATGTCCTCGCCTTTTACGGAAGACACTGAAGCAGTCAGGTCGGATTTGCGAACTGAGCCGTAGCCGATCACGATGACTTCGTTCAAGCTTTCGCCAGATACCTCCATTTCAACATTCATCACAGTGGCATTCCCCACAGCGATGGTCTGTTTTTGATAACCTACATAACTGAACTGGAGCGAATCGCCCCGAGAGGCTTGGATGGAATAGGACCCATCAATTTCGGTAGTGGTACCAGTGCTTGTACCCACTACCAGTACGGTAACCCCAATCAAGGGCTGGCCGCTTTCAGTGACGCGCCCAGTAATTTTTTGGGCTACTAAGGTGACACTGATACAGCACAATACCGCGCAGAGTAATGAATGGACGATTTGTTTCATATACTAGTTTGGTTGATAAATAAAATCGGCTCAGATGCAAAGCATTTAGACCCCATTCAGCCACGCTTAACCAAGCTATGGATTCGAATGGAAGGGAATATGCTTATCTTTTTTAGCTAAAAACGTTGGGCTGAGTTTTAATTGAAAAGTTGTTTCAGGAATAGGCAGACTTTTGCCGGGCATCTAAAATGAAATTAAATCATCTGTTGTGATCTTGATTTGACAAATTAGCAGGTAATTTTGAGAAAAACCTAATTTTTTACTAAACATTCTGCCATTTTTATCTTTTTCTTACAAAAAGACAGCAAAAAAGCTTGACAATAAGGTTGCATTTTTTTCGCCAGTCTTAAAAAAAGGCCATATGGACTCTTCCATACAGCCTTAATTTTTGTCCAGTGAGAGACCATTAAGCCGTCACATCACAAATCTCCACCGCTTTTCTCAAGGTATCCAATTGGTTTTGCACTACTGGAATAAACTCCTGTGCCACAAAGCCCGTATAGCCAGTAGCGGCAATGGCCTTCATGATGCCGTGGTAGTTCAGTTCCTGGTTTTCATCGATCTCGTGGCGGCCTGGTACCCCGGCGGTGTGGTAGTGGGCAATGTACTGCTGGTACTTGCGGATGGTGGCAATCACGTCACCTTCCATGATTTGCATGTGGTAGATGTCGTAGAGCAATTTAAAGCGGGGTGAGGCGATTTTTTCTGCCAGTTTTACGCCCCATTCGGTGTGGTCGCATTGGTAATCTTTGTGATCGACCTTGCTGTTGAGCAGTTCCATGACCAGGTTTACGCCCGCTTTTTCGGCTTCCTTGGCAAGTTTTTCCAGGCCTCGGGCACAGTTGTCCAAGCCTTCCTGCTCGCCTTTGCCATTGCGATTGCCCGAAAAACAGATCACGTTGGGAATCCCCGCATCCGCTGCTTTTTTCAAGAGTTCGGGGTACATGCTTTGCAGTTTGGCGTGGTTGTTGGGATCGTTGAAGCCACTGGTGAGGCTGATCCAAGAGGCGGTGCCCATTGCGCAGGTGAGGCCATATTTTTTCAGGATCGGCCATTCATCTACCCCCAACAGCTCGATGGAAGTGATGCCTATACCTTTGACCTGTTCGGCCATGCCTTCTAGGGGCATTTTGCCATAGCACCACTTGCAGACGGAGTGGCGAAAAGGAGCTTTGGTACTCATATTTTTGGCGGAATTGGTTTTGTCTTCGCAAGCGGCCAAAGCTCCGCTCATGGTGGTGGTTTGTACGGCAGCCAAGCCCAGCAAGCCGTTTTGGATCGCTTCTCTGCGGTTCATGATAAGTGTTTGTGATCTGGATGAAGGTGACGAGCTACCCGCTCATCGTTTCAAGAGCAATGTAGCAAATTTTGTATAGGTAAGCATAGATTTTTTGAGCTGCATCTAATTTTATTGTTTTATTTAGACTAAAATAAAAATTTTTGCTTTACTTGCAATGATTTTTTCTCCTAAAAAATTGACCGATGGCCGAGCCACTAAAAAATATCTTTTCGCCCAAATTACTGAAGCCTTTTGCTGAAAAAATAAAAGCGGTAAGCCCTGATTTTCCGACGGCAAATTTCTTAAAAAGCGTGTTCAGCCTAGCTTATGAAGGCATGGAACTCAAGCAGCGGACCCATCACATTGCCAATTGCCTGCACGCGCATTTGCCTGCAAACTTTGCTGAGGCCTTAGACATTTTGAGCCGGGTGATCCAAAATTATGTGGCGGAAGAAGGAGAAAAACTCAGCTTTGACTACATCTTTTTGCCCGATTTTTTGGAGAAGCATGGTGTAAATCAGCCCGATTTGGCGATCCCAGCCCTCGCGGTTTTCACCAAATGGAGCACTTGCGAGTATGCAGTGCGGCCTTACTTGATCCAACACCCCGATCGCATGTACGCCCAAATGCTGGCCTGGAGCCAGGACGAGAGTGTGATGGTGCGGCGCTTGTCGAGTGAGGGCATTCGGCCTCGTTTGCCTTGGGGCATGGGCTTGCCCGCTTTGAAAAAAGACCCCAGCCCAATTTTACCCATCCTCGAAAACCTCAAAGCCGACCCTGCCGAAACCGTGCGCCGCTCGGTAGCCAACAACCTCAACGACATTTCCAAAGACCATCCCGAATTGGTACTCGAATTGGCCGAGCGCTGGCTGGGCCAAAACGAGGACACCGATTGGGTAGTCAAGCACGCTTGCCGGGGCTTGCTGAAAAAAGGTGACGCCAGGGCTTTGTCCTTTTTTGGTTTTCAAAAAGGAAAAACAGAGGTGAGTCTACATGATTTTACTTGTGATCCGCAGGTGAAAATTGGCCAATACTTTCATTTTGCTTTTTCCATCCAAAGCGAAGCTTCGATCGATCAAGATCTGCGGATCGAATATGGCATCGACTACCTGACAGGCTCAGGTAAAATCTCCAGCAAGGTTTTCAAAATCAAAGAAATCACTTTGCCAGGCAAGGTCAATACGGAAATCCAACGCCGCCAGGCGTTTACGGATTTTAGCACCCGCAAGCATTATTCGGGTAAACATGTGCTGCGTATTTTGGTCAATGGGGAGGAGTTGGGGCAGCAAACTTTTGAGGTGATTAGCGATTAGTTTTGATCAGCTCTTTCTGTCAACTTCGATTACTGTTCTGCGGAAAATGTTTTTTCGCTATTGTACATATAGTCTATTTTGGCGGCTTTTGCCTCATATCGCTTCCTGCATTTTCCACTTGACAATAAAATGACCAAAATCGGCATTTTGTTAGAAAGCATTTTGTTTTTCACCATAAATATACGATTTTTGAATAGAGGTAAAGAATGCCTGCTTGCAAAGTCTTCAAACTTTACAGCAAGTCTAAATTACCATTGCGTAATTATCAACTCCACATTGTGCTTTAGAAGCTGTTTAAAAATTCTGGGGCAGAATTTTGAGGATTTTGTAAAAGGGAATCGGCCTAGTAATTTGTGGTTTCAAAATCTAAATTACGATGGTAATCAAACGAGGTCACTTTTCCAAGGGAC
>JAAFJY010000005.1:0-151927 GCA_013299105.1 Chitinophagales bacterium
CAGAAGGGAATAACAATATTCTAAGAACAGTAAAAAGGTTCACCTTTAATATGACTAATTTTGAACACTTCAGGGCAAGATGCTTTGCCTTCAAAAATTAATTGCCGCTAAAATTGTCACAGAGCCTCTTTTTTTAACCGAACCCATAACCATACTCGGCTGGAGGGTGACAAAATCAACAACACCCCACCCGATCCCGATACCGATCCCAAACCATTGCCGTTTTGGGAAACAACACCAAAACATGCAAAATGGCCAACAAAACGGCTCCGGGAAGCAAGTTGAGCACCAAGGCCCGAAACAAACCATACTGCGGCAATGCGGTAAGTGTATCAACCAATACAATGCCTTCGGTAGTGAGGTCGAGTCGCAAAATCAAACCAGCGGCCACAGAAACAAAATGAAACCCATTGACCAATAAGTGTAAAATATACTCCCATCGTGGCAATCCGCCCATGAAGGCGCGACTGTCTTTTTCGAGATAGGCGTCCCAGAGCATCACCAATAAATCCAGCGTCACGGCGGCGATGGCGACAAAAAAAGCCGTGTTGCAAGATGGTTTTGCAAAAAGATAATAGGCAATAAAAGGAAACAAAATGGCACGCAAGGTATGTGTCAGGTGTTCAGTTTTGCTCTCCACGCGCTGGTAAAGTCGGTACTTGAAAATGTGGAGCACGAAGCCGTCATAAAAGGCCAGCAGAACGTAAAGCAGGAGCGCAATTCCCGCTACAAACAAAGCAATTTCCATAACAACTTGGTTTTTGCTCCAAAATTGCGGCTAAAAACCCAGCGCTACCAAGGACAAATGTCCTCATTTACCCAGTGCCACATCCTGGCGAATACGGCTGAGGGTGCGTCTCGTTACGCCCAGGTACGAGGCCAGGTCTGCAACCGAGGCCAATTGGGCAATTTCAGGGGTGCTTTGCAGGATGCGCAGGTATTTCTCGTGGGCGTTTTCGTTGTTCAACACGCTGGCATACTGCTCCATTTCGAGGTATTGTTGTTCCAAAATATTGCGGCCCAGCGCTTGCCAAACGGGGCGAGTGGTCAATAATTTTTGAAAATGCTCGTAGCTCAGAACAAAGACATGGCTGGGAACGAGGGCGGTAATGCCCAATTCGGAAGGCACTTGCTGCGCAAAACTGCGGTAAGCAGTGGACAAACCAACTGAAGTGCAAAAACAGGAAACCGTTTCCTCCCCCATTTGATTGAGGTACCAAACTTTGAGTGCCCCTTCCGTGATGAAGGCAACTTCCTTGCATATTTTGCCAATGGGCACAAACACCTCACCTTTTTTGAGCTGCCTGCTGGAAAAATGCGCGCAAGCTTCCTCCAAGTCCTCTGGGTTGAAAGCTGCGTTTTGTTGAAGAAAGTTGCGAAGTTTAGCCTTATCGGGTTGGTTCATGGTAATTCTTAGACTTTATGTACATTGGATTTTTAAGTCAAGACAAAGGTGTTTTTTGGCTGATTGTGAACTTACTCACTTGTAGCTCAAGTTACAAGCGTCGCGCCAAGCCAACCCAACAACAAACCAAGCCTACCAAGGCAATCAATCCCCAACCCAGCCATTCCCGGCTATCGGCCAATCGGCCTAGTTCAGGTTGGCCTTGGGGATAGACTACTTTCACCTCATCACCCAGGTCATAAGTGGCGAAAAGCAAGGGTGCTCCTCCTTTGCGGGCAATATTGAGGGAATCGCCCTGTCCACTTGGGTAGCGTACTACGGGTTTTTGGACCCTGCGCTTGTGGCCACTGCTGCGTTTTTCTTGTAAGATGGAGCCCGTTCGGCCATAAAAACCAATGACCTTGCCAGTAACGCTGGCCCCACTTGACTGGTACTGAATGGGCAGGTAAAATCCTCGTCCAGCCAGGAAAAATAAAAACAGGCCCGTTAAAACCAGGGCCAAGCGGAAAATGAATTTGAGCATAAGTTGATAATTTAGGGTTTTAGGGACCAGATTTTCATTCATCTGGGTGTATAAAATAACGTGAGTTCTGAGTTTGCAAAACTTGTCTTTCTGACTTACGACTTGCAAATGACTACTTACGACTTACGAAGTGTCCTCGCTGACAAGATTTCAGTTTTCGTAAGCCTTCGTTTGCAAGATTTAGGATTTTTGAAGTTTAAAACGTACAAATCATGCCCGCTACCGTCTCAAAGCATTGAAAAACAGTAACTTTTATCCAGAACCCGTAAGTTCTCAATCCATTGAAGATCCGTTCACGCGTTACAAACGCGTGTAAGATGGTTCCGGTCAGAGACCGTGAACCAGCGTCAATTGAGCGTTGTGCTGGTGTCAGGTCTCCTGACCGACACCGGGTTTGCGCACGTTTTTAACGTGCTTACGAGAACTTGCCATTGTTTCCTAGACAAAGAAAGATAATGGCTGAAATGCGGATTGAGAACTTACCAGAACCCACAGTAAAATAAAATCACCAACTAACTCCGCCGCCACCGCCGCCCGACGAGCCCCCGCCCCAACTTCCACCACGCGAGCCTCCGCCACTACTACTGGAAGTACGGGTGAGCATAGGAATGATTTCAATTTTTTCTTCCTGGTGATGACAATGTTTGCAATCGTAATAAACCCCGCGTTGGCCAGTACTGCTGTAGGTCGGTGAAACCAAAGTAACCGACCGCGCCTGGTAAAAGGTCGAAAAATGGCATGCTGGACAACTCGAATAGCGGGTATAAGGTCGGGCATAACGCAGGATCAAAACATCGTCGTTGGAATCGTCATTGGCCCACACATCGTAATCAACAGAGCCAATTTCCTCCTCGGTGATCTGCCCTTTGTTGAGATAAGGGTCTTCGTCCTTATCCGAAATCAGGAACAATTCTGCGCCAGTTTTTTTGCTGTAGCGTTTGGCGTAGCGCAATTCTCGCATTTTAGCCCCCATGTACCACCATACCAAGATAAAAGGCAGCGGGAAAATGATCAAAAAGCCCCAAAGTCTGGCCCGGCGCAACGCTAGGTACTTGTCAAAAATATCTTGCTTGCTGCTGTTGAGTTGTACATACAAATAGATCAGCAAGATCAGGTGAAAAAGTGCGTTGGCGATGCCCCAAATTGATAAAAAGGTAAACAAGGTGGCTTGGCCATCGCTGTATTTTTGTTCTGACCGAACCTCCTCTACTATTTCCGGGTTGTTGAGGATATAGGAAAATTTATTGGTGGCAGCGATCAAACCTTGCCCATACTGGCCTTGCTGAAAAAAAGGAACCAACTCCTGCATGCCTACCCGGTAACAGGTGATATCGGGCAAAACACCCTCCAGGCCATACCCCGTTTCAAATTCAGTGCGGCGTTGGTCGGCGACGGTCAGGATCAACAATCCGTTGTTATTGTCTTTGGCACCAATTCCCCACTGTCGAAACAGTGCCGTAGCAAACTCCTTAGGGTTTTCCTCACCGATGGAATGCAAAAAAACCACGGCCACTTGTACGGTGGTGGAATCCTCCAATCGGCCAATGATTTGATTCAAAACTTGTTCATCACTAGCCGAAAGGTAATCATCCGGATCGCTCACGTAGCCAGGACCAGGCTTGGGGTTTGGCACCTCCGTTACAGAGAATACCCGGCCTGTTTTTTGTTTTTGAGCCCAGTTGACATGGCTGACCAGTAGCAAAAGGCCTAACAGTATGATGCAGAATTTTTGGCGCATTTTTTACAAGTTGCGGATCCAGATGTTGCGAAAGCTCACTTCACTGCCATGTCCTTGGATGTGTACAGCGGCTTTGCCATGAGGATCATAAGTTGGGTAGCCGATGTACTTGATTTCTCCTTGAATTTCAAAATGATTCAGGACCAGCACTCCATTGTGTACCACGGTGATGTAAGCAGGTTTTTCAAGCGATCCATTGGGTCGGAATCGAGGTGCCGTAAAATAAATATCGTAGCTATTCCAATCCCCTGGTTTGGAGCAAGCATTGGCCATTGGCGCGACTTGCTTGTAAAGCGAAGCGCACTGGCCATTGGAATAAATGGGCACTTCGTTTTGGTAAGAGTCAAAAATTTGCACTTCGTAACGTTCCTGCAAAAACACCCCACTGTTGCCAGAATCCCCCCAATATTTACTCGATTTTGCATCCGCAGGGATTTTGAATTCTACATGCAATTGGCAATCGCCAAAAAGCTGTTTGGTTTTCAGGTCTCCACTTTTCAAAACAATGGTCATTGCGCCGTCTTTGAGGGTCCATTTGCTAGGAGACCCATCAGCGGACATGACCCAATTGTCCATGTTTTTGCCATCAAAAAGCACAATGGCATCCGATGGAGGAGGTGTGATCACGGGCGCAGCAGTGACAATCGGGGGTTTGGGCTCATAAAATTCAGTGGTTTCGGGTTTTTTCCAGTCTTTTTTAGACCAATCTGTTTCGTTTTGGGCGAGTAATGGAGAAGCAAGAATCAGGCACAGTGCAAGTTGGCTGACGAGTTTGAACATGGTGTTTGGTGTTTGCTTGGATGTTTGAAAAACACTTGGGTGAAAATACACTTTTTTTGTAAAAGTTTACGTCGTTCCCATTTTTTGAATTCGCTTTCAATCGGCCAAAACAGAGGTGGTCAAAATCCTGCAAACTGGCCTGGATTGAACCTAACTTCGCGCCTACCTTGTCAAAAAAACAATATGCTGAAACCTTCGGAGAAAAGCGATCTCGACAATCAAGCGAGGAATTTTTATCTGCACCACATTTTTTGTCTAAACCAGAATTTTCAGGATTACAGAATTACTTGCATGACGTTGACCAATTTTTTCCAAACCAGAATTTGAAAGAATTTCAGAATTGGCCCGCTTCGCGGTCATCAGCGCTTCATGTTCACCATAAAATCACAGCTACAGAAACTTCTCCTAAGTTTTCAGAATATGCCAAAGGTAAAAAAGGCACCACCTATTGATTACGACGCTTTGTTCAAAGAGTTCATCAGCGGGTTCTTCCCTGATTTTGTGGCTTTTGCCAACCTCATTTTGTTTGAGGCCATTGATCGCTCAGAATATAAGAAACAATTGTTTCAATACATCAAAGAGTCGGGCATACCTCTTGGCAAAATGATCAAATTGTTTATCTTTGTACGCGACTTTGTTCATTTGCCTGAACCTCTTGAATTAGATTTCTTGAATCTGCAAAAATCCTTAAATTTCTCAATCGAGTACACCATGCAATTCTCAGAAGGCACTAAACAAATGGCGATCGAGATATTCGAACGGACGCATTGAATTAGACAGCTAAGATCCGTGATACTGAACTCAAGTCCATGTCATTCAACAAGTGGCGACTAGCCCAATATTTAGAAATCCGCTGGTGGCAAAACTACCTTAAAAACAAAGATTGGCCCAATTACCTGGAGCAAAAAAAAGCTTATTGGCGGCGCTTTATCGCACAAACCAATTGCGCTCCACAAGCCAACGAGCGCATCTTGGATGCGGGCTGTGGTCCGGCAGGCATTTTTTTGGTCTTGGAAAAAAACGAGGTTTTTGCCATTGATCCTTTATTGACCAAGTACAGCGAAATTTTACCCTTCAAACCTGAAGATTACCCTTGGGTGCAATTCGACAACCGTCCTTTGGAAATGCTGGAAGCACAAGGGGCTTATGACCGCATCTACTGCCTCAATGCGATCAATCATGTGCAGGATTGGGAAATTTCGATGGACCGATTAGCCACAGCTTTGAAGCCCGGTGGTGTTTTGATCCTCAGTTCTGATCTACATCGCTGGAAAGCATTGCGGCATCTATTCCGCATGGTACCAGGTGATGTCTTGCATCCCCATCAACACGCCTTACATGAATATGTAGCGGCGATGCAAAAGCGCGGTCTGGCTTTGCAAAGGCATGAACTGCTCAAAAAAGGCTGGATTTTTGGCTATTGGGCCCTGGTGTTGCACAAAGCACAAGTGAATAGCCCCCAATAAGCCTAGGGAGCGTAAAAAAATAAGGTGGACGGATTTGGGTTTAGTGAACAAAGATACGCAACTGACTGGAAGGAGCTTGTGTTCTTTTTTTACTAAACCCTGAAAACTTCGGAGAACGGCGATCACAATAATCAAGCTAGGTATTTTTTGTCTAAACCAGAATTCTCAGAATGGCAGAATTATAGAATTACTTGCATGACGTTGACCAATTTTGTCTAAACCAGAATTTGAAAGAATTGGCAGAATTGGCCCGCTTTGCGGTCATAAACGCCTCATTTTCACCATGAAAATTACAAAATTCTCAGTTGCGGAAACTTCTCCGAAGTTTTCAGTAAACCTCAAAAGCAAATGTGTCCAACTTATTTTAGCTCAAATACCTACACGTAATCGCTTTTGAGCCGTTCAAAAATCAACTCATAAAACATAGGCTGCATCGACATGCCCATAGGCGAAAAAATCTGTACCAAACGCCAACCTTCTTCTGCGTGTTCTTGAATCACTGCTTGGTGATCATCACTCATTTGGTTGGTCCACATATTGGTTTTCAAACGTACAAATTTGTATTCGAACATGGTTGCTATTTTTCATTCTAGGAATTCATATGCCATCATGGATGCCAAAAATCTCATCAATCGAACGCTGGACCTCCTGCGTTTCATCTTCAGATATTGGCCTGGGAAAACGATTAGCTTCCCATTGTTCAGGCACAACAGTTTTTCCTGCCAATAGGTTTGCAATGGCTTGCAGGGTTGCAGGATCGTCCATTAGCAAAATTTGCTGGATGAGCGAAAGTTTGAGTTTTGGTACATCCATAGTGTATGCTCATTGGTGGTGTTTTGGCAATTTAGGTAGGATTCCGATCTTTTATTACCGGTATATTTACACTTCAACCCTTAACCAAAGGCAGAAATCAACCGTTCACTGTTCAAAAGCCACCGTTCTCCCGAAATCACTCCAGGTAGATGTTTTTATTTACAAAAATATTGGGGTAAGGTATTGCAAATGCCGTTGTTTGTGTTATCTTACAAACGTTTTGACAAATATCCCGTTTTGACATTTGGCTACGGCCACCCCCTCTATCCAAAATTTGTAACGTTCGTTTGGCACACTTTCGAGTGTCGGCCAAGCGATAAAAGCCTGGTTGCACTCGCACTAGTAATGATTTTTTTTCTTACAACTGCGGGCAACGTGAAAAAGGTAATTGTAACTCTACTGGTTTTAGCAGCAACGCTGCAAGTGAATGCGCAAGCTACTCAAGTTCTGTTCGTGAAAGCAGGTGCTCAAGGCAATGGTACTTCTTGGAATTCTTCCATGGATTTGCAAACTGCCCTCCAAACTGCAAAATACGGCACGACAATCTGGGTAGCAAGTGGTGTTTATACACCTACGCGCTCTTATGATCGCAATGCGACATTCCACATCAAAGATGGGATCATCCTGCTTGGTGGTTTCGCTGGTAATGAAACCAGCGAAGCACAACGCAATCCAGCCATCAATGTAACCACCCTTTCTGGTAACATTGGTAACCTGAACATTCCTGAAGACAACGTTTACAATGTTGTTTACACCCAAAATGTCAAGGACGTACGTGTTGATGGATTTGTAATCAGCGGCGGTTATGCCAACGTCACTGCGGACAAGGGCATTCGTTACAGCACTGGAGCTGGTTGGTTCAACGAAGCTGTTAGAGGAGGCTTTAGCGCCCCAATCATCAGCAATTGCACCTTTAGCAAAAACACCGCTTTCTTTGGTGCAGGTTTGGCAAACATCAGCTTGAACGATGGTACAAACCAAGCTAAAGTTTTCAACTGCAACTTCAATGAAAATGCAGCAGTACTGGAAGGTGGTGCGATTCTGTCTTTTTCAAACCAATCGGTTTGCAATGTAGAAATCAGCAACTGCAACATCATTCAGAACTTCGCTTCTTATGGCGCAGGTATTTATAGCGAAGCAATCAACTCAGGTACGACTTGCCCAAGATTTTTGAAGAACAACATCGACTTCAACAAAGCCAGCAGCGAAGGCGGATCATTCTTCGCTACACGAGTAGCAGGTAGCGTTTGTAATCCTCAATTCAGTGGCAACAACGTTGGGCCAAACAACAGCAGCTTCGTTGGCAATGACATTATGATCCAAAAAACACCAATGATCGATGCCAATAGCACTGTCGCTCAACCTGCTCCGCCAGTAATGCGCTCCAGAAATTAATTGATTTTCTTTCCTCGTTAAGAAACCTTCTCCACCCGCAAAGAGAGATTTACACCTAAACACAACATAGAGAGCCAGTTCGAGTACAATCGACTGGCTCTCCTCATTTTTAGTTGAACGGTTGAGGGTTGAAAAGTTGAAGAGACAGGCCCTAATGAGAACTTGATGATTTAAAATTTTACCCTTGCGCCAAAGCAATATCCACATTCCCTCCGGTAAGGATGATGCCCACTTTTTTGCCCTGAAACAATTCAGGGTTTTTCAACACCGCCGCCAAGGGGACGGCACAAGAGGGCTCAATGACGATTTTCATGCGCTCCCAAACCAGCCTCAAGGCAAC
The DNA here is from genome assembly GCA_013299105.1 of Chitinophagales bacterium. Taxonomy (GTDB): domain Bacteria; phylum Bacteroidota; class Bacteroidia; order Chitinophagales; family Saprospiraceae; genus Haliscomenobacter. The sequence goes on from JAAFJY010000005.1 coordinate 8,461, forward strand.
CAATATTTCTTCTTCACTTACCGTCAGTACCCCTTTTAAATGGGTGCTGATGATCTCAAAGGTTTTTTCCGACAAACTGGTTTTCAAGCCATCGGCAATGGTATTGGTGGTTTTATTGACTTGCCTTTCACCCGAAGTAAAAGATAGGTAAGCATCATTGACCTCCTCAGGTTCAGCGCCCCAGATTTCCGTGCCTGGCGAAAAATAATGCGTGGCCAGTGCTGTTCCACTCATCAAGCCACCGCCACCAATCGGCGAAATGATGGCATCCAAGGCCGGACTGTCTTCGATCAATTCCAAAGCCGCAGTGGCCTGACCAGCGATGACATTGTAGTTGTCGAAAGGGTGTACAAATGTAGCCCCAGTTTCGGCTACTACTTTCTCCAGCATCTCTTCCCGGTCGATGGGGCGGGGGCCGCAAAGTACCACGTTGGCTCCGTAACCCCGGGTAGCCGCAATTTTTACCGCTGGGGAGTTTTCGGGCATCACGATGGTGGCTTGAATGCCCAGTACTTTTGCAGCCCTGGCAATGGCTTGGGCGTGGTTGCCAGAGGAGTGCGTGGTGATGCCCTTGGTCATTTGATCAGGCGTGAGGCGGCGGGCGGCGTTGGCAGCACCCCGCATTTTGAAGGCCCCGATTTTCTGAAAGTTTTCGCACTTGAAAAAACACTGCGCGCCAGCAATGGCGTCAATGCTTTCGCAAGTCATGACCGGGGTACGGTGGATCAAATCCTGGATCAGGGCATGGCTTTCGCGGATGTCGGCAGCCGTAGGAATGGTGGTGATGGATATTGGCATGTGGAGAGTTATGAATTATAAGTTATGAGTGGGGGCATGATGGATCAAAAATCACCTGTTTTGTGTCTCGAAACAGCTAGACTTAGTTTTTATCGTAAAATAGGGACCCCGCATCAAACAAAAACCGCCCCCCGATTAATTCGTGAAGGCGGTTTTTGTATTCAGCAAAAAGAAAAGTATTGTTTAGAACTTGCGTACAGCAGCTTTTTGCTCAGCTTGAGAAGATTGCATTTTGATTTCTTTCTTCTCTTCTTTGCGGGTGTCAGCTTCAGAAATACCACCTGCGTGTATTTTGCCCAGGATTGGAGCGATGACCAAGGCAACCAAACAGGTCAACTTGATCAGGATGTTCATTGACGGACCAGAGGTATCCTTGAATGGATCGCCTACGGTGTCGCCAATTACCGCAGCTTTGTGCGGCTCAGAGCCTTTGTAGTAAGTTTCGCCATCGATCACCACGCCTTTTTCAAAAGACTTCTTGGCGTTGTCCCAGGCACCACCAGCATTGGACTGGAAGATGGCCCACATGACACCCGATACCGTCACCCCAGCCATGTAGCCACCCAAGGCCTCAGGGCCCATGAGGAAACCAATGAAGATAGGCGTAACGATGGTAATCAAACCAGGGATCATCATTTCCTTGATTGCAGCCTGGGTAGAGATGTCCACACAACGGCCATAATCAGGCTGGTTTTTGTATTCCATGATGCCTGGAATCTCGCGGAACTGGCGACGTACTTCCTGTACCATCGACATGGCCGCACGGCCTACTGCACGCATGGCAAAAGCCGAGAACACCACGGGGATCATGCCACCCACGAACAAAGCCGCCAATACATCGGCCTTGAAAATATTGATGCCGTCGATTTTGGTGAAAGTCACATAAGCAGCAAACAAGCCCAAGGCGGTCAAAGCAGCTGATGCAATCGCAAAACCTTTGCCGATGGCAGCAGTAGTGTTGCCCACCGCATCCAGGATATCGGTACGCTCGCGTACTTCTTTGGGCAATTCGCTCATTTCAGCAATGCCACCAGCGTTGTCGGCGATGGGGCCGAAGGCGTCAATGGCCAACTGCATGGCAGTAGTAGCCATCATGGCTGAAGCCGCAATTGCTACGCCGTAGAAACCAGCCAGCCCATAAGTAGTATAAATGGCCGCTGCAAACAGGATGATCGGCAGGGCTGTTGACAACATCCCTTGGGCCAAACCTTCGATGATGTTGGTTGCTGCACCTGTTGAGGAACGCTGGATGATGTCATTGACGGGCTTTTTGCCCATGCCAGTGTAGTACTCGGTGATGATGGAAATCAAACCACCTACTACCAAGCCTACCAATACCGCCCAATATACATTGAGCGAAGAGATGATTTTTGGGTCCTGGTCAAACAACTTAATAGTCATTTCGGCAGGCAACATCCAGTTGATGATTGGGTAACAAGCTACACCAGTCAGGATGATGGAACCCCAGTTACCACGGTTCAAAGCACTTTGCACTGCTTGAGCCGACAAATTGTCGTCGCTCACGCGTACCAGCAAGCTGCCAATCAGGGAGAAAATGATGCCCAAACCAGCAATCAGCATCGGCAACAAGATGGGGCCCATGCCTCCAAATTGATCTTCCATGATGCTAATGTTGTCGCGGATCAGGTAGTTGCCCAGTACCATTGTGGCCAAAACGGTAGCCACATAAGAGCCAAACAAGTCGGCACCCATACCAGCTACGTCGCCTACGTTGTCGCCTACGTTGTCGGCAATGGTAGCAGGGTTGCGAGGATCGTCTTCAGGGATGCCAGCTTCTATTTTGCCTACGAGGTCAGCGCCTACGTCGGCAGCTTTGGTGTAGATGCCACCACCTACGCGGGCAAACAAAGCGATTGACTCAGCTCCCAGTGAGAAACCAGCCAATACTTCCAATACGCGCTCCATTTCCTCCACGCTGGTCATTTCGCCATTCATGAAGTACTTGAAGAACAGGATGAAGAAAGAGCTCAAGCCCAATACGGCCAAGCCAGCTACCCCCATGCCCATCACGGTACCACCTGCGAAAGATACGCGCAGGGCCTGTGAAAGGCTGGTACGAGCAGCTTGCGTAGTGCGCACGTTGGCCTTGGTAGCGATGCGCATCCCAAAAAAGCCAGCCAGTGCCGAAAATGCCGCCCCAAAAACGAAGGCGATTACAATAAACCAGTGTGAGTTTTCTACCAGCGTAGATTGAAACACCAGCAAGCCGCCAGCAATCACCACAAAGATGAACAACACGCGGTATTCGGCTTTCAAAAAAGCCATTGCACCATCGGCAATCGCCGAGGCAATTTGTTTCATACGATCTTCTCCTGCATCCTGTTTTACTACCCAGGAGCTGAGGAACATCATGTACAAGAGGGCCAATACCCCAAATGCGGGTAGCAGGTACACCAATGATTCCATAGTCAATTACAAATCTAGCGGTTTAACGTTTGGTTTTGAATCGCGCAAAGGTAGTTGGATTCTGGTATTTTTTATAGCGAACTGCAAAGGGGGAATGGTTTTAAAGCAAAAAAGAGGGCATTTTTTGGCTGTGGGGGCTTTTTGGGGCGGCGGATGAATGGTTTTGGGCCTGCTTCGCAGGTATTTGGTTGTTAGCCTCGGATGTTTTTGGGCCTGCTGCGCAGGCTGTTTTTGGAACACGGATGACACGGATGACACGGATTACGCGGATAAAACACGGATTGCTAATTTGACGTTGACCGTGACGTTGACTTTTTTGTCTGAACTGTGATGGCTGTGATTTTTATGATTTACATGAGGCTAGCGTGACGTTGACTATGATGTTGACTTTTTTGTCTGAACTGTTATAGCGATGATTTTTATGATTTACATGAGGCTAGCGTGACGTTGACCATTTTTTATCTGAACTGTGGTGGCTTTGGGGCATATGATGAGACATAATTACACCCAAAAATGACTTTGAAACCCATCTTGTCTATCAAAAAAATCACAAAAATCACAGTTCAGACAAAAACGTCAGGGTCAACATCAATTTAGCAATCCGCGAAAAATCAGCGTCATCCGCGTCATCGGCGTCATCCGCGTGCTAAAAACAGCTTGCGAAGCAGGCAAAATACCTTCAGCGGCATTTCCTAACGTGACGTTAGACAGGCCACGGCCTGTCTCTACAGGACCCCGTAGCAGGTCAATGTCATGGGGGTAACGTCACACTGGCAAATCCGTGAAAATCCGTTGCATCCGTTTAATCCGTGTTCCCAACCAAGACCGCGAAGCGGGCTCCAAAAAAAACATCCGAGGCCTCCCCCCAAACCTCAATACAAATCATCCATCCGCATCCGCAGGTACTTGTTGACTACATAATAGGTAGAAAGCAAGTAAATGCCCACCCCCAACAAGATCAAAAGACCAATTACGATCAACATCAGCTTCAAATCATGAAAAAGTGATACCTCCGGAAACGTATTACCGATCCAATACAACAAGCCCACCAAGGCCAAAATGGCCATTAAACTGCTCAAGAGGCCATGTAAAAAAGCCCGAATGAGGTGTGGCCTGCTGATGAACCCCCAGGAAGCACCCACCAATTCCATGTTTTTGATCAAAAAACGATTGGAGTACAAGGCCAGGCGAATGGTGTTGTGGATCAAAGCCGCAGAAATAAAAATGAAAAACAAACCAAACCCCAGGGCGAAATAACTCAGGTTTTTGAGGTTGCGCGCAATGTCATCCACCAAGCCCTCTTGGTAGTACACGTCGTTGACCATCGGCAGGGATTTCAATTCGCTGCGAATTTGCTGGAGCTGACCCGCGTCCATGTACTCCGCCCGCACGTTGAAAAAAACCAGGTCGAGAAAGGGATTGGGCATGTCCATTTTCAGGAAATCTTCGCCCAATTCGCGGCTCATCAGCTTGGTCGCCTGCTCGCGGGTGACAGTCGAGATGGAGCCCGTACGCGTATAATCGGCCTCCTCCAACAATTGGGTGAGCGAGTCGAGGGCTTGTGGAGCCGCAGTAGATTTCAACTCCACCATCAGGTTGACCCGTTCCTTGTACAGGCGCACAAACTGCTGGGCATGCAAGATGATGACGCCAAAAAAGCCCAATAAAAAAAGCACCAAGGCTACGCTTAGCAAAGCATAAAAGTAGTTGGGCCGGGTGCGGCGCTGCAAAAGTTTACTCATGATGGGTGGGTCTCAGGGTTGGAATTTAGGATCATCAAGTTTGACTTGAATGCTGGGTGGTGATGTTTGTTTTTTGAAGCCTGTTTTTTTGACTTACGACTTACGAGTGACGACTTACGACTTACGAAGTAGGGACCCGCTGGCAAGATTTGAGTTTGCTTGAGCATTCGGCTGTACGGTTTAAATCGTGTCATTACAGAAATCTGAAAACTTCGGAGATACTGTCTGAATATGCAAGAAGTTTTCAGATTAGGCCAACTATCGGTTAAACAACATCTTACTAGCGGGGCTGTAGGCCCCTAAGGTTGGTAGCATAACGGTCAACATCATGTTTGGTGGGGCTGTAAGTCCCTAACGTTGGTCAGTCAACTTCACACTGGCTATCATTTTCATCACGAAAATCGCCACCGTTGAAACTTTTTCGAAGTCAGGCTCACTTGCTCTTGGCTAGTAAAAGTGGTACATCTCCGAAGTTTCCAGCAAATCGTGAAAACGAGCATTTATGGCACCTGAAATCTTACCAGCGAGCCCCTACTTCGTAAGTCGTAAGTCAAAAAACCGGCTTCATGCATTAGAACCAAAGGCTCTTTAATACGGTGCCTTGTCCATCTGTTTCATCAATGCTTCGGTCTGGTTTAGCAACTGGCGCACATCCACCCTCAGGGCCTTGTCCTCGTTTTGCACCGAAGTGCTCAGGGGGCGATTGCGGGCTTCGGCAGCGTCTTTGGCCTGGTCAATTTCCATCATGCGCTCTTCCAGGGCCTGGCGTTCGCGCTCCAGGGCAGCGAGGCGTTCCAGGGTTTCGAGGTCGTTGTTGGAGCGGGCGTGGCTGCGCAAGTTGGTGTAAATGTTGTCCATTTTGTCCAGGGCAGTATCGTATTTCCCTTCATCCAGTTTGGATTTTTCCGACTTCAAGAGGCCCCAAGTGGCTTTGCCCAATTGGCCTACCTGGCGAAAAATTTCTTTGGAGGAGGCCTTTTCTTCCGGGGTACCGAGGAAGTAATTGTAGACCAGGATTCCTACCACCAGGAGCAAACCGAGTTTGATCAACGAGCGCATAGCATGTATTTTTTGAGGTTTTTTGGCAAAAAAATATAGTCACAAGAAGCACACAAATAATAACCCATAATTAAGCTTGGCTGACGCCAAGTACCGCTTCGCGGCACAATTGCAGCACGCGGATGACGCAGATGACGCAGATTTTCGCGGATTACTAACATGACGTTGACCCCGCACATCTCAAATCTTCGTTGTCAATTTTTATGCTTTACCCTTTGGGTGCCCCTAAAAAAACAAGTCGTTTTGAGCCGACTCGCATTTACGCGTTACAAACGCGTGGAAGATGGTTCCGGTCAGAGACCTGGAACCAGCGTCCGGTCAGGAGACCTGGAACCAGCGTCGGGTCAAGAGACCTAGAACCAGCGTCCAGTCAGCCGCAAAAACCATCCAGCAAACAAATATAAGAAGGTTTGGCAAAACGCGCAGGCATTTTACAATTGGTGATGATTTGTAACTGCGAAGTCCGTCCTCAGGTTTACCAAACTTTGGAAGTTTAGCAAACCTGAGGACGGACTTCGCTCAATACCGCACCCCAAACTCAGCCTTCACCCGCTCCAACACCCCCGCAAATTGCCCTTTCACATCCAGGCCATCGTAAGCTGCTGAAGGAGTCGGGCAGGCTTTAAGCACATTGCCCTGGGCGTACAAAATGGACTTGCCATCAGCAGAAAAAATGGCGGGCAGGGTCGATTTTTCCAAATCCAGTTCCAATAACAATTGGCCATTTTGGTTCCAGAGGCGGGCATAGCCGTCCTTGGCGGTGGAGAGCAACAAGCTGCCATCCGGCGAAAAGCGCAACTCGCTAACCCCCGCCTGGTGTCCTTCCAAAGTGAGCAGGCAAGTGCCTTTCAAGTCCCAGATTTTAACTTTTTGATCAGCTGAGGCGGTGGCGATGCGATCGGATTGGGGGCTGAATACGGCATTCAACACCTGGCCTTGGTGCCCCGGCAGGTTGGCGGCCAGGCTGCCTGTTTTGGTCCACAATTTGGCCTGGGCATCCAGTCCGTAAGAGACGATGTTGTTGCCATTGGGCGAAAAATTGACGGCCTTGACCACCGCCTGGTGCTCGCGCATGGTACCCAGGTCTTCGCCCTTGGTGCCCCAGAGGTGTAAGCTGCCGTCGGCCCCCGCAGTGAGGACGGCCTGGCCGTCGGGGCTGAACTGGGCAGCGTGGGTATAAATAGCCTTGGGCTCGATCAGGCCCATTTGCCCACCCGATTGGGCGCTCCATACCCGCACGGTTCCGTCAGAAGAACGGGTCAATACTTTGTCGCCATCCGGCGAAAAACGGGCTTGATATACATTGCCCTGGTGCCCACTCAATACTTGCAGGGCCTGCCCTTGGGCGGTCCACAACCGGGCCGTGTTGTCGCGCGAGCAAGAGACAATTTTTTGGCCATCGGGCGAAAAAGCAGCGCCTAGCCAGCCTTCGGTATGCCCACTCAACTGAGCGATCCATTGGCCGGTGTTGGACCACAGCATAGCCTGGTTCGATTCCGAAAAAGTGAGCATCAAGCGACCATCCGGCGAATAAATAACCTGGCGAATGGTGTCTTTTTCCCGCCCCAACAAACTGCTCGAAACGGGTCGATTTTTTTCAAAACCCAGCAATTCGGCCTTGCCATCGGGCATAAAGGCCAAAATTTTGGAGCCACCCGGCAAGAGTTGGAAGCCGCTGAGGCCATTTTCATAATCCTTGAGGGCTTGGGAAAAACTATCGCGGGCTGCTGCCCCAAAAGCCCGCTCTGCTTCGGGGTCTTCGAGGCCCAACAATTGGCGCGACAAGTAAGCCAAGGCCAAAGCCTGAGATTTTTTGCCCTGGTTGCGCAGGTTTTCCGATAAAAGCGACAAGCGCAGGCCCTCGGCCATGCGGCCCAGCCGCTGGGCAATTTGGCTGTATTCGTCCACGCTACGGGTCAGTTCATCGCTGAGTTGGGCGTAGTAGCGGGTTTTTTCCTTTTGTTCGTCGAGGTTGCGCTGGGTTTTTTCGGCCTCCTCGCGGGCTTTTTGGGTTTGGACCCTTTGTCGGTCCAGGGCTTTGGTCCATTCGTCCTGGGCTTGCACCACCAGGCGGTTGAGTTCTTCCACATTGGCCGCGCCATCGCAATAACGGGCGGCCAGGAAGGTGTTGATCGCGGTTTTGTAAGCACCTGCTTTGAGCTGGTCCTTGCCTTTTTGCAATTCTTGGGTGTAGGTACATTGGGCCGCAACACCAGTGGCCCAAACCAAGAAGATAAGAGTAATCAAACTACGCATCACTTAGCGATTTAAACCCATTTTGAAATTGAAACCTACTGCCCCAGCACCTGAAAACACCTCCGGTCGCAGGGAAATATCCGCCTTGCTTTTACCACAATAAGTATCGTATTGGCAGCGCTCTTTTTTGAGTTTGCGCCAGCGTAGGTAAGTCCAGGCAGCATCCAGGCCCAGGGCCGTCCAGCCTGCATAAGTAAAGATTTTGGCGGAAGTTTCATTGTTCTTGGCTTGCTCAAAAAAAGGATCAGCATCGCTTTTGAGCTGGCCTTGCTGCCAATAATCGCGGTAAGTCTGGTAGGCATTTTCTTTTTGGGCTTTGTAAATTTGGCCTACCCCGATCATGGCCAAACCTGCGCCGCCCAGCAACAAAGTTTGGTTGCGTTGTTGGGGTGTAAATGCCGGACGGGGCGCATTGCAGTCCACGGTACTCCAATATTCGCAGCGCAATACCAGCAGGTAAGTGCCCCCGTACAAGAGTACATCTTCGGCGAGGTCTTTCCATTTTAGCAGGTAATTTTTATGTACTTTGTCTTCACTTACCAGGGTTTCTTCCACGCTTCCTGGCTTAGGTATTACCAGACTGCCATCGGCCTGGTGCAGGTCCCAACGCAAGCGAATGTCACTGAAAGGGCTTTTTTTGATGATTTGGAAAGCCACCTGTAAGTCCGCATCGACCAAGGCCGCTTCGTCGATAAAAGCCCAGCTTTTGGTGCTTACTCCCGGACTGGCGTCCTCCATTTCGAGGTAAAGTCGGCCATTATTGCCAGTCACCTTGCACAACACGCTGTCGCTGGAACTGCCCAAAAGGAACAATTTAGGCTGTTTTTGCGCCCATCCGCCAAGGGGAAAGGACAAAAGTAGCAGCAGGCTCAAGTTTTTCATAAGCAGTTTAGTTATTGCGTGGCACATAGGTGTAAAAGTCGTTAAAAACCCTCGAAACCAGTTGGTTGTTTTCGATTAAAATATTGTTCCCGCCGCCCACAAAGGCCCTTTCGCCTACCGTAAATGCATAGGCACTGCTGCGCGGCAGGCCGGGGAAATTGGCGCGTTTTTCCCAGGCACCCTGGAGGCCCGCACTGGGGTTGAACTCCCACAAGTCGCGGTAAAATGCACTGTTGAAACCCTCTCCCCCGCTGATAAAGCCCCGGTTGCGCAGGCTGAAACCAGTGGCATTGTAGCGCACCCCAGCCTCGTTGGGCAGGTCTTGCATCAAAGACCAGGCATTGGTTTGGGGATTGTAGCGCCAACAATCTTTGAGCAAAGTGCTGGCAAAACGCCCCGTAGCCACGTACCCATTATTACCAATCGCAAAGGCCACCGCTCCGCTGCGCCCGTCGCGGGAAGTGAGCCCGGTGGAAGGCGAACGGAAAGGCAAAGCGGCGATGGCTTTCCATTGTGAGCCACGAGCAGCTTGGGGGTTGAACTCATAAAAGTCATCGAAATAAACCAGGTCATTGTCTATTTCATCGTAGCGCTCGCCGCTGCCCACGTAAGCTTTGCTCCCAATCACAAAAGCACAAGCCCCGCTGCGGGCCACGCCAGGGAAATTGTCCATGCGGGTCCAGGCTCCCTGACCAGCGTTGCTCGCAGGGTCGAAGCGCCAGATGCCAGCATAATAATCCAAGCCCAGCCCCGTGATGCTGATTTGACCCAAGCCTACAAATGCTTGCTCGCCGATGCTAAAGGCCACCCCTTTTTGGCGGGCAGCAAAAGGCAGGAAGTTATCGCCTTTTTTCCAAGCGCCCTTGCTGGTATCAGTGACGGGCGGGGTAAAAGTGTGGAGGTCCATGATCAAGCCGGTGCTTTCGTCACAAAGCTGATCGGGGCAGCCCATGCTAAAATACCCCCTGCCTCCGGCGTTGAACCCCACCGCTTCATTCGCCGAGGTACCTGGGCCAGGGATGCGCCGCCAACCGTCTCGCACATCAAAAGCCACGGTTTTTTTGCCATAAACAATGGTCCTGGCGGCAGTAATGGCATAAGTACGCGAGTAAAAACGGGTGTTGAAGGGCAGGTCATTTAAGGTATCAAGGAAGGGGCCGTCGTCGTTGACCCGGCCTTTTTTGCGGGCCAGGCGGTAATTGGGGGCTTTCAGTAAGGTGTCAAAACGCAGCTGAGAACTGTCCGTGGAAACAATGTGACCCCGTTCCAGCAGCACATCGCGCAAGTTGCTCAAGCCGCTGATGCTGCCTTGCACAATGGCCTGGTTGCCGTTGATAAAGGTATTGACTTCGTTGAGCACCGCAAACTCAAAGCTAAAACTCAAAACTTGCCCGTAAATCTCGCGCCCTTCGTACAAGGCATATGCCCGCACATAATAAGTACCGCCGTCGGGCGGCAGGTTGAGGAGCGGGCTTTGAATAGGCTGGTTGTTGCTCAAAGTGCCTAACTTGATGGTTTGCACATTGGCCACATTGAGTTTGGGATTGTCGTTGAGCGTGGTGTACAAAAAACCATATTCATTGAGCTGGCCTAGGTCCAAGCCTTTGATTTCACCCAACAAGGTCACTTTGCCCAGGCCCTCGATGCGGGGCTTGGTGGTGAGGACTTCGACAAAGGCGAGGCGATCCAGTTCGGTACCCAAGCAAGACCAGAGGCCCGTGAGGAGGAGGAGAAGGTAGAGAATTTTAGGTTTTAAGCACATAATGGCTGTTTTTTAAACACAAGTTGAGTGCTGGTTTAGAGATGTTTGCTTTTTGACTTACGACTTACGAGTGACGACTTGCGACTTACGAAGTAGGGGCTCGCTGGAAAGATTTGAGTGTGCATAAGCACTTGTTTCTACGGTTTGGGATTTTGGAATATATATCATTTACACGTAAGTTCTCAATGCACCTTTCAAAGAAAATGAAAAGTTAGCTTTCTCAAACTCCCACAGCTTTTCTGAATGCATATGACGTAGTCCAAATGCTAATCGCTATACCAATCTTCAGGCGAGCAAAAGTTCGGAGAACTTTGACGTTTGTAGCCACAGCGACGGGGTCTCAATTGGCACTTCGGATGAAGTGCCCACATGACCTCGGCATTTTCGAGCTACAAACGTCTCTCTTCTCCGAAGAAAAGCGCTCTCAAAGAGATGGATTGAGAGCTTACATTTACTCAAATTCCCAATTCAACTCTAAGGTCCTGCTTCGCAAGAAGCACAAGTTTTGTAGAAATCAGCAGCCCCACGCATCTTACCACTACTGGCTTCGCAAGAAGCCTAAGATTCATCATTTCATCGTCAGTTTTCCGACATCATACGCACCGTATTCAAGTTGAACATACAATAGACGACATACAACATATAATTTGGCCAGCAGGATGTTGACTGATGTTGACTACCGCTCCATCACCACCTGCCGCCAGGCCATTTTTCCATCAGCCAGCACTTGCAACCAATAAGCGCCTGTGGGCAGGTATTGCAAGTCGAGTTTCAGGGTTTCTTTTTGCAGGTTTTCTCGTCGCCACTGTTGTAGTTTTTTGCCTTGTTGGTCGTACAAGTCGAGGTTTACCGCCGTGCTGTGGGGCAAATTCAACTGCACATTCAGCTCCCCATTGCTGGGGTTGGGAAAAAGTACCACGCTGTTTTCGGGCAATAAATTTTGGCTCGGCGTAGTGGCATTCAGGCGAATGGTTTGGCTCGTAAACAGGCAACCATTGGCGTCGGTTACGTCGAGCACATAATCGCCGAAGGGCACATTAATGGCGTCTTCATTGCGCGAAAATATCCCCCCAGCGCTGCGCCAGGCATAGGCAAAAGGTGGAACACCCCCACGCACGGCCACAAAAATAGAACCCACATTGCCAGGACTGGTGCCCGCCCGCATTTTGATGCTGTCGAGCCGAATGGCGGGAGAGGCCGGGATGATCACCTCGCGGCCCAAGGCACAATTATTGGCATCGCTGAGGGTGATGGTGTAGGTGCCGCCAGCCACATTTTGCAAGACATTGCTGGTGCTGCCATTCGACCAATTGTAGCGATAAGCCGGAGTGCCACCTTCGGCCAAGAGGCTCACTCCACCCGTATTTTGTCCAAAACAAGCTGCCTTGACGTTTTGAGGGGTAAGCGACAAGGGGCTGGGCTCGCGCAAGGTTACATTCACCGTATCCTGGCAGTTGTTGGCATCGGTCAGGCTTAGGTTATAGGTGCCCGAACCCAGGTTTTGCAACTCGGTAGTAGTAGCTCCGTTCGACCAGCGGTAAGTAAAAGGTTGGGTTCCGCCTTGTACATTGAGCCGGATGGCTCCGTTGCGGTCCTTGTTGCATTTGATGGTATTCAGGCTGGCTACACTGGCGTCCACCCTGGGGGCTTCGCGCACCTGCACTTGGTCGCGGGCGCTGCATTTGCTTTGCGGGTCGGTGATTTGCAAGGTGTAAGTGCCAGCTAAACGCACCAGCGGCATAGGGGTGCTGCCGCCTGACACGATGCCACTAGGCGGTGCTTCCCAACTGAGCTGTGGGCTGGACCCGGCATTGCTAAAAGAAGCTGCGAGCTGCACCCGCAGGGTTTGGCAGTCCAAGAACAGGTCTCTACCCGCATCCACACTGGGCGGAACGAGGGTTCTGACGATGATTTCGTCGATCGCAGTACAGCCGTTTTTGGTCACGGACACACTAAAGGTACTTTGGGCTTGTAAATTGCTGATGGGAATACTGCTGCTGGTAGCCCCAGTGCTCCATTTGAAACTGCTACTCGCTTCGCTGCGGGCGGTCAAGACGATGTTGCCGCCTTGGCAAATGGCGGTATCACGGCCCAGGTTGACACTAGATCCTGTGCATCCTTGCTGGCTCACAATGACCCGACGGAATTCATTGCCTGGTCCGATGAAGCGCAAAGTATCACGGCGCACTTGTGCGAAGGGGTTGGGGTCGATGGTCAGCCCCAGGTCGGCGTTTCCAGCCCCGGTACTGGTGGTGATTTTGACAAAACGAGCGGGATCGCCAGCTTGAAAACCCAAAATTCGCCAAGCAATATTGGACACCACATTCAGTTCAGAATTGCCCCCTGCATTGGTGCTTTGAACCAGGGGCGGAAAAACCGCCAGGCGATTGGGCGAACGACTGCCCTGCACCCGACTGATGCCGCTGATCGAATTGGTTTGGAAAGTATTGCCACCAGTGATTTCGCCACCATTGGGCTGAAAATTGGGGGTGACTTCCCAGGTCTGGTCGCGGCGGGTGATTTTCAAGGCAAAAGCATCGCCAGGGGCAAAACCACACTTATCGGCATCCCCATTGCGGTCGGCGTAGAGGTCGAAACTCAACAAACGGCCATTCCAGATTTTGCCATTGGCAAAAGCCAATAAGCCATTTTTGGGGTAAAAAAAGTTGATTTTGTCCCCTACCCGCAGAGGCACACCATCAACGCTGCTGCTGCTGTTGAGGTCAAGACGTACTTGTTGCTTGTTGTTCAGGTCGATCGGGCAGGAAGCCGCTCCAGGGTTGTAAAATTGCGGGTCCTGGTCGTTTTCGCATTCGATTTTGAGGCTAAAATTGCCCGAACTGGCGTTTACCGCAGCTTCGTCCACCAGCAAATGGTATTCGCCAGGGGGCAAGCGCAGCGGACCGATCACCGCCCGGCCATTCGCCCCCGCGCTTTCAGCCGAGGCCATGCAATTGACCGCACACTGGAAATCGAATAGGAACAAGCCCATCGCGGTTGCCGTATTTTCCAAGGTAAAAGTGACTACCGAGGCCTCGCTGAGGGAAAACTTGTACTGGGTATCTTCGCCTTCGTAGTTGCGGCTGCCGTTGTAGCAGGTTTTGTAAGGGTTGCTGTTGGGGCCACGCACGGTACAATAGTTGTTGGTTTGACCACGCAAAGTGGCGTTCAGGGTTTGCCCGCAGGTCAAGAGGGCTGGGTTGGCGGTTTGGCAGACTACACAGGGATCGTCGTCACCGCGCAATTGAGGTTTGGGATTTTCCTGTGCATCAGGCCTCTGAAATATGTCTTCACAACTGGAGGCATAGATGCTGTACCCAATGGTATCGGTGGCCAGTATCACGATCTGGTAAGTGCCTTTGGGCAGTTCAGGGTAATCCTTTTTGCCCGTTTCATCGGTTCGACCGCCCGGCACACAGTTGGTTGCGCAGCCTCCATTTAGATTCTTACAATCACAGGCGATCATATAATGGTATATGTTCTTGCGGCTATTAGAGCGGGCAACTATGGCTAACCCCCTGGTCCCATCGTGTTTGTAAATCAATACTTTTCCATAAATCCTGCTGGGGTCGGTGCTAGACCATTCGCGGTCAATGCAGTACTCTTTTAAAATGTTGGCGGGTAAACGGTCGTCCAGTTCCAAGCGGCCTTTGGCAGTGGTACCATTGATATTGAACACCGATTCGCCGTAATCACAGGCGTTGGGGCTCAGTTGAGTAGGCGTGCAAGGTGTAGCAAATTCAAAAGGCGTATAAAGCAAATAATCCCTGGCCTCGGAGTCGCTGCCCGCCACCGTGCCGTTTTTGATGCAAGCCGGGCTGCCTGCAAATAGCCTGTACAAACGGCTCCTTTTCAGTACACAAATATTGTCCACCGCAAAATTGGCCCCAGCTTGGGCCCAAAAACTAAGGGCTCCCAGCACTTTTTCATCCCGCCGCGAGCCTTGGCTGAAGCGCCAGGAAAAAATGAAGCGGTCATTGATCCACAACTCGGCCAGGTCGGTATTGAGGTCGATGATGTTCATGACCTTGGTCTGTTGGCCTTGTTTGTAGAAAAACGTATCGGCCACGGTATTCGAAGCTTTGAGGTAAACCCCGCCTTGGCCATTGGCCCCAAAACGCACATCGTAAGCCCGGTTTTGGTTGGCGTTGCCGTCCTGGTTGTGTTGAAGGTCGAAGTAAGCGATGGCTCCTGGTTTGACCTCCACTTTGAAACTAATCCGGTAGCGACCTGCCGTTCGGTTGCCCAGCAAGTATTGCCCATCGGGCTGGCTGCTGCTACTACCAATCATGCGCAGTTGCAGGCCGGAACCCGTGGTTTGTTGCTCTATCAGGCCAAAAACAGCGCCTGAAGTTCGGAAGGGTTTCCAGTTGCTGCTGGGGTAGTTGAAAGTAAAAACAGGGATACTGGAATTGTCAAAATTTTCGCATTGCAGCAGGTCCACGCTTTGAAAAGTCGCTTGTTCCTCAATGCAGGTGGCACATTTGACCGTTTCACAATTGGTTTTTATTTCGGCGTTGGCGTACAGGCCAAAATTGGTGGCGGCACTGGTATTGCCAAAATTGATACCCGAAGCCGAGCAAACCGGAGCCAAAATTGTGTTGGCCAAGGCCCCTTCGTTGTTGCGCAGGCAGATGTTGTCGATTTGAAAATCGGCATTGTCGATGGTTTCAAAAAACAAAGCCCCCAGGTTTTTGGAGCTGCTGCTGGCCCCAGTGCTGAATTTCCAGGCATAAATGAACTCGTCTTTGACAAACAGTTCTACCCGGTCATCGTCCAGGTCAATGATTTGCACGATATTCATAAAACTACCCTCACTCGGAATCCGCTTTTGCACATAGGCCGGGCCATCGGCTTTACCTAAGACCACTTCATAGTTGTCATTCCGAAAGTAAAGGTGGTAAGCCGGGTTGCCATTGGGACTAGGCGCATCGGCATGGTGTACGGCAAAATAGGCGTGTTTATTGGGTGTCAAGCGCAAGCGAAACGACAAACGCCAACGGCCCTTGGTCCGGTTGCCGAGTTTGTACAAGGCTTCGGATGGGCCAGTTGTGCGGCTTAAAGTCAGTTCGCGGCCCGCTTGTGCAGTGGAGGCCTGAATCCGGGGGCGGGTAGCACCATTGCGGTACAGGCCCCAGTTGCTGGCCGCAGTAGGCAGGGTGCCAATGGCATACCCATCGAAGTTTTCGCACTGGATCAGCGAAGCATTGGAAAAAGAGGTGTTGGGCTCGTTGCAAGTGGTACAAATCGCTTGGGCTTGCAACGCACTACAAGCTAATAGCAAAAATATTACTGGATAAAATCGAGGCATACTAGGTGGTTGTTGAGAAACCGTTGAGAAACCGTTTCTTAAAGTGGTAGTCAGGTAGTTGGGAGAGCAAAGCTAGGTGGGAATGATTCGGGTCCTGCACTCGAGTGCGTTTACCAAAAATACAGAAAAACCTCGACTTTGCGCTTTTTTGCGAACATTCCGCGTGCTAAACTGACTTTTTTAACCAAAATCAACTGATTTTTCACCTTCTTGCTAACACAACAAATGATTAGCGTAGAATTGTAAACTGCTTGGCACCCCAAAGTTGCCCAGCTTGTAATCGCAGGTTGTAGGTACCCGCTGCAAGGTGCTGGAGTTCCAGATGGATGTTTTCCCGCCAAACGTTTGATCTTTGGGTACGGTATACCAAGCGGCCTTGGGCATCCCGCACCTCAATGGCTACTTCGCTGCGGCTGGATAAATGAAGTGCCAGGAAAAAATCTCCTTCATTGGGGTTGGGATACAGTTGCCAGGCTTGAGCAGGCAAACGATTTTTAAGCATCCCATTGCCTTGCTGGATCGAAACTGGCCCCAATGCTTGCAAACTGAGGGTATCCAAACAGGTGTCTTTTGTCACCAAAACCGAATCAATGCTCAGGCACCCCGTGAGCGAATCCCGCACTTGCAGCACATAAGTACCTGCACTTTGCACCCTTGGCGACAAGGTATTGGCCCCGCTTACAATGGCCGTATCCGAAGGTGAAATCCAGGAGATCCGGGCCGTATTTTGGGCAAAAATGAGTTGGGCGTCCAGGCTTACGAAGTTGCTGTCGCAGGCCAGGCTGGTATCGGGGCCAGCGTGGGCCAAGGGGCGGGGTAAAACTTTGACTTGCACTTCAGCGGTATCGAGGCAGGCGTTTTTGGCGATGGCTACCTTATATATATTGTCATTGGCTGGCGAGACTTTGATTTTGGCCTGGGTGCTTCCATCGTGCAGCCAGCGGTATGCAGCTCCCCCACTGGCCATCAAAATGGCGGTATCGCCCTGGCATATTTGTTGGTCCTCCCCTGCACTGACCCTGGGCAAAGAATCGACTTGAATGGGCACTTGCACCACCTGGTCGCAGTGCCGATTGATGATCCTGACGCTGAAGGTATCGCTTTCCGTTGGTGAAACGCGGACTCCCCTACCCACTCCCCTCGGCTTGAGCCAGCGGTAAAACTCGCCACCCGTACCTTCTAGTTCGACCGACTCGCCCAGGCAGATTTGGGGCTTATCGATCAGTACTTTGGGCACTGACATCGGCCTCAGCGTGACCTCATCGCTAGCCGTGCAGCTGTTTTGTGTTGCTTCTAGTTTTACCGTCAATGGAGCAGCGAGGTTTTTAACGCTGATCCGGCGGCTGGTATCCCCCGTACTCCAGGTAAAAGTGCCGTCGGAAGGAGCTGATAGGGTGTAGGTTTGGCCAAAACACAAACTAGTGTCACGGCCCAAGTTGACTTGGGGTTTTTGCCGCACCTGCACTGTACTTTTCAGGGTGTCTAAGCAGTTTTTTTGCCTGACCCTGACTGTATAAACTTGGTCGCGGGCAGGACTGACCCTGATGTTGCTGGTTTTTTGTCCAGTGCTCCATTCATAAAACATCCCGCCGCTGACCACCAAGGTAGCGGTATCGCCCTGGCAGATGCTGGACTTGTCCATACTCAGGGTAGGTACAGGCAAGGAACTCACCCTTACTTCGTCACTGGATTTGCAGCCGTTTTGTTCTGCCTCCAACTTGATTAAAAGGGGTTCGACGAGGTTTTGCAGGGTGATTTGCCGGGAACTGTCGCCAGTGCTCCATTTGAAATTTCCGGTCATTGGGGCGGACAAGGCGTAGGTTTGGCCAAAACACAAGCTGGTATCGGGGCCGAGCTTGACCTGGGGCCGGAGGCGCACTTGCACCTGGCTGCTGAGTACTTTGGTACAGCCATTTTGACTGACTGTTACCATGTATTGGGCATCACTGGCTGGGCTTACTTTGATTTGGCTAGCCTGTATACCAGTGCTCCATCGATAAGTGGAACCTCCTTCAACTGCCAAAGTAGTGGTATCACCCTGGCAAATCGAGATGGGCGGGCTGATGCTGGCATTGAAACTTGGATTGACCACGATCGGGATGCTCAAAACCTTGCTGCAATGCCGATTTTTCACTTCAACAGTATAAGTGGCATTACTTTGGGGCGCAACCCGGATGATGGCGCTGGTTTGCTGACCGGGGCTCCAGCGGTAAGTGCCACCGCCGCTCGCGATCAGGGTCAGGCTATCGCCCTGACAGATGACTTGTTTATCAGCCCGCAAAGTGGCAATGGGCATGGGTCTTACCACGATTTCATCTACTGCGGTGCAGTTGCCATTGGTGATAGAGACGGTGAAAGTTTGCACTTTTTCATTGTAAGCTACTGGGATGCTGGACGTATTGGCTCCAGTACTCCAGAGGTACCTCGTGCCTGTTCCCCTGGCGATCAAGTTGAAGTTGGTTCCTTGGCAGAGCGCGGTATCTGGACCTAGGTTGGCGCTGGCTCCGATGCAGGCGTTTTGGCGGATGACCATGTTGCGGAGTTCGCTGTTGGGGCCTACTAAGCGAAGGGTATCGGCGCGGGGGTGGGCGAATGGGTTACGAGCAACCGAAATGCTGACTTCTTGAGGTCCAGTACCTGAATTTAGCTGTGTTGTGGAAAATCCCCCTGGCTTGGGAATCAGTCGCCATGCAATGTTGTTGGTAATTATGTTGGCACCAATGGCTCCTCCTGCGTCGGCAATTTGCAATTGAGCCGGAATGATTTCGAGGTAAGTAGGGCGCTGTACAGCGGTCACCCGATTAAGTGTACTGTTGGTATTCGACCTGAATTGCCCACTTTGGTTGGTGCCTCCAGCATCAAAGGTAGGGACGAGGTCCCAGGTCTGGTTGCCTCTGCTTAGTTTGAGGGCAAAAGTCTCGCCTTCGCCAAAGCCACATTTTAAGTTGTCGTTGATTTGGTCGGCAAAAAGGGTAAATTTCAAGGTAGTCTTGTCTCGAATGGTTTGGCCATTGGCAAAAACCAAAGAGCCAGCTGCATTTCGGTAAAAGAAATTGATTTTGTCGTTAGCCCTTAAACGCGTACCATTAACCGAACTGCTGTTGAAATCCAGGTTTACCTGTACCTCCTGTTTGTTGTTCAGGTTGATGGGGCAATTGGTATTGGGGTTGTAAAAAGCAGGGTCTTGATCGGTTTCGGTTTCCACCAAAATGCGCATGTTAGGATTAGTTGTTCCTCGGACCATTTCATCCACAATCAGGTGATATGTCCCTGCGGGTAAACGCATTGGGCCTAAAACAGCTCTGCCATTGGGGGAAGGTATCTCTGCTACACCCATGAGGTTTGATCCACAGTCATAATCATACAAGAAAAGCCCCATGGGCGTGGTATTTTGATCCAGAGAGACTGTGACAATGCTAGGGGTATTAAGGGTGAATTTGTAAAGATTATCCTTGCCTTCATAAATACGATTCGTTGGTGCATTCCTGTAAGGTCCAGAACCAACATTTATATAATCGTTGGTTAGCAGCACATCATTTTTTGATTGGTTCAGTGTCAGTTCAAATCCTTTGTCTTCACCACAAGGTGTACAACCCTGATTGATTATCGTATCTGAACGAAGCTGGGTCACGGCCTGATCTAAATTGAGGATTTCAAATCCGGCGCAAAAAGTATTGATCGTATATTCTGTGGTATCACTGGATAACAACAACAAATAATAAAACCCTTGTGGTATATCCTCATAGTACATACCATTGGCCTGGTTTTTGGAACCAAGACCGTTGGGGTCATTCATCTTTCGACCAGGTATGCAATCGTACTGGCATGCCTGGGCAGGACTGGTACACTTACATGAAAACAAGTAGAAAGACAAAGGCTTGGCGTTGGGGTTAGAGGATGAATGGCTGAGGGTGATTGGGCCACCGAGTTGGTCATAAATGAGCACTTTGCCATAAAGATTCCGACCCTGCTCTACGCTCCAATCCCGTGCTACACAAGGTGCTTGGAAGAAACTTTCCGGCAAGCGATCCGCAGCAGAAAATTTGACCTTTGCTTTTTTGTTGTTCAGCCCCAAAACCATCTCCCCATAATCACAAACACTGGGCGATACAGGCGCAGGCAAGTTGCAAGTACTGCTGAATTCATCCGGGCCATACAAATAGACCTCGCGGGCTTCGGAGGCACTCAGGGCAATGTCGCCGTTTTTGATGCATACTGCTGGCCCTGGTTGTACAGCTTCTTTCCCTCTTCGCAGCACACAAATATCATCAATGGCAAAATCGGAGCCATTGGCAGCGTAAAAATTCAATGCCCCCATCACTTTTTCATCCCTGACGGAGCCTTGACTGAAGCGCCATTTTGCTAAAAAAACGTTGTTGATCCAGAGTTCGGCCTTATCTTCATTCAGGTCGATGATTTGCATCACTTTCATGGGCAGACCTTGGGGGTAGCTAAAGTTGACCAAAACACGGTCCTTGACTTCCACGCGTGCCTGCCCATTGCTGCCAAAAAACACTTCATAGGCCCAGTTGCCATTGTTACCTCCTAGTTGATTGTGTTGCATGTTGAAATAGCCTGCCCTCCCTTGTCTCACTTCCATTTTGAAGCTGATGCGGTAGCGACTGCTGGCTTGGTTGCCCAACAAGTAGAGACCATCGGGGTTGCGCGTGCTGGTGCCCGTAAAGCGCAAGCGGGGATTACTGGTACCAAGAGGTGTCTCTACACTGGCGGCGGCAGTTGGCGTGGACCAAGGTTTCCAACTGGGCGTATTGAATGCAAATGAGCCCGGGGTATTATAAAAACTCTCGCATTGCCGTAAGTCAGCATTTTTAAAAAGGTTCTTTTCCTCTCCACAAGCGAGGCAAGCGTCGCAATTGGGGGCCAGTTCTGCATTCGCGTACAGGCCCGTTTGGCTGGCAGCGCTGCTGTTGTCATAGTTGGTCCCACTTTTGGTACACACCGGAGCCAGGTTTTGGGTCACGCGTTGCGTATTGTTATTGCGCACGCAAAGGTCGTCAATGGCAAAACTAGCTCCGGCCTCGGCTTTGAAGCGCAAGGCCCCCAGCGTGCTGGAGGGAGCTCTTGATCCAATCGAAAACTGCCAGGCATAAATGAATTGGTCATTGATGAAAAGCTCTACTCGGTTTTTCTCGATGTCGATGATTTGGGCCACTTTGGTTGGAAAAGGTAAAGAGAAGTCTATTTTATCAATATAAACAAGCCCATCCTCTTTACCCAAAACCAAAGTGTAGCGACCATTCTGGATCGTCAAATGATATGCTGCATTGGCATTGTTGCTCACATCCTGGTCGTGCAGCAGCGAAAAAGTAAACTTGCCCTTGCTGGCAAAAACTTTAAATGACACCCGCCAGCGCAGCGAAAACTGGTTGCCAAAGCCGAAAAAAGCCCCAACCGGACTATTGGCTGAATTAAAACTAAGCTGCCGATTGCCAGTATTGTTGTTGGCAGCCAGGGGCCAGGTATGCCCGGCCAGCAAGCGCCAATTGGCGCCTGTGCTGTTGGGTTGGGTACCGAGTGGAAGGGTATTGAAATCTTGGCACACGAGCAAGTTCTCGGTGGCAAAAGAGGTGCCGGGCTCATTACAAGCCGTGCATTGGCCCCAAGCCAAGTCAGAAAATCCCAATAAAATGAGCAGGCTGGTAAAAAAAATGCGCATATGGGCTTGTTTTTTTGCACTAAAAAAAATGGATGAAGCAGGCGGGAGCGCGGAGGCAGAGGCTTGTTATTACAGCGCATACGTATTTACGAATCTACAAATTAAAGAAAATAATTTCAGATTTGCCATCCCCAAATTTGGGGAATTTTTTTTAGTCGAGATCCAAACTCAAATCGCAGGCGTAAGTATGCCTGTAAATGATTGATCACCCAATTGTAACTATTTAGCACGGTGGTTTCAAAACAAACCCGAATGTGATAAAAAGTTACTTTAATTCATGTAACAATGAAAAGTGTTTTGAAATTGGCCGCGATGGCCCTGGTATTTTCATGTCTGAACTTTGCGGCCCATGCCCAAAAAACCGTTAGCGTAGGTGGTGAAATGATGTATCCTGCTAAGAACATCATCGCCAACGCCGTGAATTCTAAGGTGCATACCACCCTGGTAGCAGCGGTAAAAGCTGCTGGTTTGGTGGAAACTTTGCAAGGTGCTGGTCCTTTCACCGTTTTTGCTCCGGTGAACGATGCTTTTGAAAACCTGCCCGCTGGCACGGTTGACAACCTGCTGAAACCCGAAAGCAAAGGTACCCTAACAACTGTGCTCACGTACCATGTGGTAGCGGGCAAGTACGACTTCACGGCCCTAGCCGATCTGATCAAAAAAGGGAAAACTGAGCTCAAAACCGTCAGCGGTGGCAAGCTGATGCTCAAAATGAATGGCATGCGCAACATCCAGATCATTGACGAAAACGGCAACGCCGCCAACATCAATACCTACGATGTGTACCAGTCCAATGGTGTAATCCACTCCGTTGACGCCGTTTTGTTGCCTAAAATGTAAGGGTAGAGACACTTGGAAAAGTGATTTGATGCATCCTTTTTGTAAGCATCAACGTTTCTTAAAGGACAGCACCGAGAAAGTAGGTGCTGTCCTTTACCTTTGGATTCGTAAAAACTTACACTGCTCCCATTTCGGCCAAAAAAGGCCGTTTTTCTGTGATCCTTCGCCTCTTTTAGCGAAGGTAGCCCCGGCTACCCCTGCTAAAAGCAGCTTCGGCTGACGAAAAACCGTCTTCCTTTTTGTCTCGAAACTGCTTGGCTAAGGTCTTACTTGGATTCAACATTTCAAAAACAATACCTGAGCAATGAAAAAAATCATCCTGGCCCTTACGGCCCTGTTTTTCCTCGGAAATGGGCTTTCGGCACAAACCAAAAATGCCGATAAAAAAGCCGAAAGCAGTACCCAAAAGAGCACCACCACCAGCGACTACCTGGCCAAGGTGAAAAAAACTGAGGCCGAGTGGAAAAAACTGCTCACGCCGCTCCAATACAATGTCACCCGCCAGGCGGGTACTGAGCCCCCATTTCGCAACACCTATTGGGACAACCACGAGGAGGGCGAATACCACTGCGTATGCTGCAACTTGCCCTTGTTCAGTTCCAAGACCAAGTTTGATTCGGGTACAGGTTGGCCCAGTTTTTACCAGCCCATCAACGCCAAGCACGTCAAAGGCGAAGGCGACAGCAGCCACGGCATGGACCGCACCGAGGTACTTTGTACGCGCTGTGATGCTCACTTGGGGCACGTATTCGAAGATGGTCCCAAACCTACGGGCCTGCGTTACTGCATGAACAGCGCTTCTTTGAGTTTTGTGAAAAAGCAGAAGTAGTTGAGAGGTTGAGAAGTTGAGAAGAGGGACCTGTTCAAGGTTTGAATTTTCATCCTTAAACGACCAAAGGCTCTTGAGTACAGTTATTCAAGAGCCCTTGCTTATTTAACGTGAGTTCTGGGCTTTTGAGGTTTGTTAATTTAACATACGATAGACAAGATACGACATACGACATATGATTTGGGGGCTCGCTGACAAGTCATGAGGTACTTTTGGCATTCGTTTGTAAGGTTTAAGCATTTTGAAATTTAAAATTTACGGCCCTTAGCCAGTTTTCTGTCGCAATTAACTGAAAAACAATCAATTTCATCCAGAACTCACGTTATTTATTAAGGTGCTGGAAACTTTGGAGAAATTTCCCAAAGAGACCCGCTTTTATAACGTGCGTGACACGGCGCGGTCAAAAAGCACCATGTTGGCGGGGCTGTAGGCTCCTAACGTCGGTCAGTCAATGTCATGCTTGCAATCATATTTATGACAAAAATCGCAGCTCCAGAAACTTCTCAGAAGTTTTCAAAAGGTGTTTTTTAATCAGTACTTCTCCGTGAAGACCTTCACCACCACGTTGCTGAATTCCCCATTTTCGACCAATATTTCTTTTTTCTTCGCCATGCCCAGTGGCGCGAGCATATAACCGCTGATTTTCCCTGAAATCGTGGCTGTTCCACCCGCATTTTCTTTGTAGGATGTAATTTCTACTTTCAAATTGCGCCCAATCGTTTGAGGGTATTTGTGACCGTACATGTCCGGTTTTTGAGTATCTCCCACCGCTGAACCACTCAGCAGGATTTCGATCTGCTCACCAGCATACACCCCAGGCTTGGCATCGGCGGTGGTCAACATGATATTTAGCTGGCGGTTGTCGGGGGTTTGGGTGGACTTAAAGGTCAGCATCATTGTGGGTTTGCCATCGTTGAATTGTTTCACGCCTTTTTTGTAAAACAGGTGGGAATTGGAGAACCCATTGCCGCTCCAGGCTGCGCCGTCAATTTTGGCCGTAAACATCCCATCCGTTGCCTTTCCAGCAGCCTGGCCAGGAGGGAGTGCAGCCCCTGCACTGACAAAGATGAAATTCTGATTGAACACCGCATCGTTGGGACCTTTGAGCATGAGGTAAACGGTACCGGACTCTTTGTCGGCGCTTTTGATGTCTTCAAAAGGGTTGCGCATCTTCACCACCACAAAAGTGAAACGTTTCCCATCGCCGGAGACAGCATCAATTTTATCGCCCGTTTTGATGACCCCACTTTCCACCATCACATCGGACTGGAAGTTAAAGGCTGGGTCTTTGTCGGGGTACACGGCTTTGATGATTGCTTTCAAGGGCGTTGTGCTCGCTGGACTGGTTTTGCTACTGGTATTGGCAGCGCCAGCGCTCGTAGTGGTGGGTTTGTTTTGGCAAGCTGCCGTGCCCAACAACAACACAAACAGGGGCAACAAAGATGATTTTTTTGAAAACATGAGTTGTGTTTTTTGAGATTGAAAATAGGATAATGTTTTTACCATTCTACCACCAGGCCAGTTCCATTCGGCTGGGTTATGCATTTGCGGCAATCCTTGAGTTCCCATTTGCCACTTACGCAGGTAGCTACTTTGTTTTCGCCCACACATTTCTGGCTGTTTTTGCCAATAGCGGGGTTCGTGTCGTCACAATCGATGCCATGTGTTAAATAGTCCGCACCAGCGCTTTCCTTATTGAGTGGGACCAAAATGACAACCTTCCATTGCGCTTGAACGGGATCTCTTGCATTATCGATTACAGGTAGGGTTCCCATTCCATAATTGTAGCATTCACAAGAATAGACCCCATCGCCATCACGGTCACTTTCGGACGGAAACTGCCCATTCGTTGGTTCATACTGCTTGGAAACGATAGTGGCCACATTACAATCTTCATCCACCAAGGAGGGCATCCAAACTACCATTGTGCCATCTACGTAGAGTACAGAATCTTTGGCGCAGGTTTCGTTATCACTAGGATAGATGAGTGGATTAAAATCGTCACAATCATCCCCACCTACAGCCATTTTAACATAGCCATCAGCGTCTGCATCGTTCCTGCTGCCTGGATTGAGCCTGCGGTAAAGGGAGTTCATCAACAATGCCGATTGGTTCTGTATTTTTATCCGCTGTTCCAAACCCAAGGTACCAACGTATTTTAAAATCGCTTGTTTATTTTGGGCTCTTAGGTGGGTGTTCAAAGTCGGATCGGAATAGCCAGTTGAAGTTGCGACGTTCGCAGATCCTGTCGTGGTGTTGACTACTGTAGCATTGACTATTGAGGTATTGATGGCTTCATTTATGGTGCTGTTACTTGAATTAGGGCTGACATGGACATAATAGGCACCAAGGGCAAGTGGTGATCCATCTTGGTTTTTTAACTCCCATTTGGAAAGGCTGGGGTTATACACTGGGATCAACTCCGCTTTATTATAATACAATTGCTGGGCGTTTCCACTTATATTACTAGGAAAACGATGCGTAGCATAAATTTTCGCGGCAGGGTTGTTATTGGCCAATGAGTGATCGATGATATAACGACCATCAGCAGATGGATTTAGCCGAAAAAAATTGGCCGACGGGGGTTCAAACCAATAGTTGAAAACTACACCAACAGGCATTGGGGCTCCGTTTTCGTTGTAAATAGCCCAGAATCCTGCCCCTGAATTGTACCAGGCTCCTACCGGATTGGGATTTGAAGCTTTTTGACCAGGGTTGGGTTTGACGATCATCGCCCAAGAATCAAGTGTGAGTTGCGCAGCTGAAAAATCACCGCTAAGTATCGTATAGTTGCCTCTGATGTTTCCCGCTGTTGTGGTATGCGAAAACACCTCTTGCGCATGAACCCTGGCAAAAAAGCAGAGGAAACATATTACTACCCAAGTTTTTTGAATCAATTTCATGGGATATTAGATTTTTGGTGATGGATAACTCAATCTGCTATTTCTCAATAAACCAGCGTTGGTTGCGGGCGGCGTTGCTGTCCCACTGGCCCAGGGGCGCAGCAAAATGGTTGGCGGCATTATAGACCTCCATCACGCGTTTGGTACGAAGATTGCGGACCAACCAACTGCCGTCACAATAGCGGATGAAGGACCATTTTTGGGTTTCGCTGTTGTCGGGGGCGCTGGTCACGATGTTCGAGCCGTTGATGTCGTTTTTATTCAGCAAATCCAGGTTGAGGTTATTGTAATTGTTGTTGATGTTGAAATAGTACTGATCGACTTTTCTGATTTTCCAGCGCTGGCTGATCAAGCCTTTCAGGTCATTGAGGACCACATGGGTGTTGTTGGTTCGACCGCCGTTCAAGATATCGGTTTCTTTGTCGGCAGCATTCACATTGCGGAAAGAATAGTTGGCCAGGGGATCGAAGACGTCCTGCCAAACGAGGTTCATGCGGTTGTACTGGCTAGGGTCGCTCACTTTTTCAAAAGCGAGGTACAAGGTGTATTCGCCCTTGAACTGGTCATCGTCTTTGTACCGAATGGGCACGATGCCCCGGCCGTAGCCAAAGTCACGGTCAATGAGCTGATTGGCAATCCGATTGTCCATGCGGATTTGCAGGGGATTGTAGATCATTTTGGCGTCAAGGCCGATGGGACGATCAGCAGGGCTGCCCGCGTTTACCAAGAGTTTTGTTTGGTCTTGGGCAGAAAGCATGTCCAGATTGGCCCGGAAAAATACATTCCCAAACTGCTGCATTACCGTGGGTGCAGGCCAAACGCCAGGGCTGCTGTCGTTGTACCCTGAGCCAGTGCTATAACCAGGTATGCTGGTGACCAATTGATAAGGCAAACTCAAGACGTTAGTTGCCGATCGTGCAGCCAAACCGATGAAGCTGTTGTGCCAAAAATTGGTCAAAAAATCAGCCGGGCCATCGTATTCCATGATACCGGGATGGATGACCACGTAATCACTGCCCGTGTTGAGATTGCCTTCCCACAATACAAAAGGCAATAGCTCGCCAGAGGGAGGGGCATTGTTTTTCCAAGGTTCGATGTCGGGAATATTGTCGCCAGTTTGGATGCCTCCCAAGCCCCCGGCGGCGCTGCCCGCTATGGCCCATTTGTTTTCTGGCCCCCGGCCATTGATGTCGCAAAAAACGCGGGTGCGGGTGCGGATGGCGGTGTTGGGGATGGTGTTGTTCTGGTTGTTGACCAGGAAACTGAAAGAAGTCAGGTAAATTTCGTCTCTTTTGCCGTCACGTTCCAGGATGTCGTCGGCGGATTCGCGGTTGCAGGTAAATCCTTTGACCACTACCCGAAAATAGTTGTTGTTGGTCAAATGGTTGAGCATTGCGGATTTATCGACTGTGATTTGTGCAGCAAGGGGCAAGGTGCCAAGGGAGCAAATGGCAATCAGGAAAAGGGACAGGTGTCTCATTCATTCGGTTTTTGGAATGTCTTTTTGGAATATCACACCAAAATTGAAACTCCTTCCCTTATCGCGCAAGTCCATTTGAGTATCGGGGGCAGAAGCTTGATTATTGGGTGGTTTTTGTGATTGTTTATGGTTTGGAGGGAGCTGGGGGTTGTGCCCTGTAAACGCCTACTGCTGGTGGCAAGTCTCTGACTGGCACCAATCTTACACGCGTTTGTAACGCGTAACCTCAAACTTAACTAAAGTACACTTTATGCGCCTGCTAACAACCTTTCATTCTTCCCATGCTGGAATGTATGTAAAACCGCTTTTTGGAAGAAAAGGCTCGATCAAGTCAACCTCTGACATGTATGAAGTACTAGGCTCCGAAAAATAATTCCTGGCACTACTATAAAGGTAATCGCAAGGGTTATCAACTAATTTGTTACGAACAGGATTGTGGTGGATATAGTCTATCTTTTGCCAAATTACTGGTGGCGTCACCAAGGCAGTGGGGTAATTGTCGCGTTCCCAAATATGGTAGCTTCTATTATTGGAATTGATTTTTGCGTAGTATTGGAACTGATGTAACAGCCATTCTTTTCTGCTTTCATTGCCTTCCTGCACTTCTTTAAGCATACTTTTGCCAGTATGTTTCCTAAAATCGTGAAGAATTTTCGACAAGGTGTCTTCGTCTTTGGCTTTGACAATTAGATGTAGATGATTGCTCGTGAGCACGTAAGCGAAAATTTGCAGCCCTTTTTCAGTTTGGCAAAAACGCAAGCTGTCAATTACAATGTCCCGATAAACAGGTCGTGTAAAAAGGTCAATCCATCCTACAATTGTACATGTAATATACGTCAATCCGTGTTCATCCAAAATTTGTCGCCCGGCCATTTTTTGCGATCAAGTTATGTTTTTTTGTAAATTTCATGGAACAATGGAGGATTTTTTTGATCCGGTTTTTGATTGAGTTTGCGGTTACGCGTTACAAACGCGTGTAAGATGGTTCCGGTCAGAGACCGTGAACCAGCGGCTGAGGCTTTTGTTTTTGCAAAAGACCTTTTGCAGTGAGCAAAATGCGCCTTATATTTTTCGAAAAGTCTCCAAAAAAGCCAGTTTTTTATTGCGGCTGATGCCAATTTGCGTGCCGTCGTTCATGATCACGTAGGCGTTTTCGCCTTTGAGGTATTTACTGATGTGGTTGATGTTGACGAGGTGGCTTTGGTGAATGCGAAAAAAAGGCCCGCCATTGATGTTTTCCTCCACTTCTTTGAGGGTTTTGGCAATGGTGATCTTTTTGCCGTTGGCCATAAATATATGGGTGTAATTGCTGTCGCTCTCACAACGGATGATTTCATTAGGAGCTACAAACTGCATGGCATCGCCCAAGGGCAGTGCAATTTTGTCCGTCAAACGGGGCTGAACTTCCAATTGCTGGAATAGGACCTGAATTTTTTGCTCCAAATCACAGGCCCGTTCCTTGTTTTTCAAGCGCGCTACCGCCGCTTGCAACTCATCCACGTCAATGGGCTTGAGCAAGTAATCCAAGGCTGAATACTTGAAGGCCCTGATCGCAAACTGGTCGTAAGCCGTGGTAAAAATCACTTCATAGTCGTAAGCCTCCGTAGCCTTGATCACATCGAAGCCGTTGACATGTGGCATTTCGATGTCCAAGAAAACCACCTCGGGTTTGAATTTTTTGATGGCCTCAATGCCTTTTTCGCCACCTTGGCAAGCAGCTACCACATTCACTTCTTTGCAGTGCCGGGCAAGTTGCATTTCCAGTACTTCCAGCGCATTGTTTTCGTCGTCGATCAATACAGCATTAAGCATACTCTAAGGGTTTAAGGGGGAAATGTAGTGATACCTTTGTGCCCGCAGCGCTGCCTGTATCATCCTTCAAGTCCGTGATGGTACAAGTGGCATTGATGTTTTGCGTGCGGTTGATAACGGCGATCCGATTTTCGGTAATTTGCATGCCGTAGCTTTTTTTGGGCAAAATTTGTTTGCTGCGCAATTCAGCCGCTTTGGCCCGGCCGATACCGTCGTCTTCAATGGTTACTTCCAGCCAATTTTCTTCTTTTTTGAGAAAATAAAGCTTGAGTGTTCCTTTTTCTGCTTTGTGGAGCAAGCCATGCCAAATGGCGTTTTCCACATAAGGCTGAATGAGCATGGAGGGTATTTCACAAGTTTCTGGGTTGAGGCTGGAATCCACATGGAAGTGGTAGGTAAATTTATCGTCAAAACGCAGGCTTTCCATTTCGACGTAAAGCTTCAACAAGTCCAGTTCGCTATTAAGCAGAATGTTATTTTGATTGCTGTGGTCCAAAATCAGCCGGATCAGCCTCGAAAACTTGGTGAGGTATTGTGAAGCTTCGAAGTGCTCGTTTTTCAAAACGTATTTTTGAATACTGTTGAGCGAGTTGAAAATAAAATGTGGATTCATTTGGGCACGCAAGGCTTTCATTTCCGATTCAGCAATTTGTTGCTGAAAACTGGCTTTGAGCTGTTCTTCTTTCCGCGCCTGGAGCACCCGCGAGCGGTTCCAAAACCACAACCCAGCCGCCAGGCCACACAGGCACAAGGCGATAAACCAGGCTGAAGCGTAAAAAGGTGGGCGAATTTTGATCCGGTAGCTGGTAGTTTCCCCCCACAAACCATCGTTATTGGCTGCTCTTACCTTAAAAACATAGCGACCGGGTTTGAGGCTGGCATAGCTCACTTTGTTTTCGTTGCCGCCATACACCCATTTTTCGTCAATGCCTTCCATCATCCAGGCGTACTGATTACGGTTGCTGTTGCCAAACACCAGCGCTGCAAACTCAAACTGCAAGAAGTTCTCGTCCGAGTTCAGCTTTATTCCCTTGTGGGGTTCTGATATCGGCAACAATTCCTTTTCCATTGCTTTGAATGACTGGAGCTGGACCCTGGGTTGGTGGGGGTTAAAACGATAGTGCTTGAGGTCAAGTAAATGCAACCTGCCGAAAAACAATTGTGCCAGCAAGCCATTGTTCACGATGTTGAAATTATAACCGCCGTCGTTTTCGAGAAAACCGTTTTGGCTGCTGAAGATGGAAAGCACTTTTTTCCCGATCGGATCGATGCGCAGTAACCCGGCTACATTACTGACCCATAAAGTGGAATCAAGCGGGCTCTGCATGATCCGCCAGCAATAATCCGAAGGAAGTCCAATGAAATTATTGGTGTTGTAGTTCTTCAGCTGAGCTGCTCCAGTTTCCTCATACCATTCATAAATTCCACTGGCTTGGGTGACAATCCAAATATGGCCCTGCTGGTCTTCTGCTACATCAAAAGTAGTGCCCATGAGTGGCACTTGTTGATGCCCGGCACCGTTCAGATGGGTGTAGCGATTGGTCTTTTTGTCGTATCGGTATACGCCATTGCTGCTCGTAAACCAGCACTGGTTTTTGGAGTCGATCAAACAGGGTGAAAGTACATTGTCATTGGCATTTACTTTATCAATGTCTCTTTTGTTGAAGTGGATTGCGGCTTTCCCTGGGTAGTCCCAAATGTAAAAACCATTGTTGAGGCTGGTGATGTAAATGCGTCCATCTTGGTCGCACACATTCCTGGACACGTCCTGTACTGGTTTTCCATTTTGATCATCCAAGGGAAAAAGGGTCATTTTTTTCTCGCTGGGGTGGTATTTGAACACATTGCGGCGGTCTGAAAGAAAAATAGTGCTGTCGCGGGTAGTAATCAGACCAAAAATGCGTTTGCGAGCGGTATTGGCAGGATTGACCACAGTTTGCAGGTTTTTTGTGCCCAGGTTGTAAACCAGTAAGCCCTGGCTGGTGGTATTGGTGATCAATAAGTCCTTTCCCCCAGGCGAAGTAAAAACCTGTTCGGGTTCAATGACCATGCTGCCAGTAGTCTTGTCTTGTAGCAGAATCGTTTCGATCTGGGTATTTTGAAAAGGAATCATGGCCAGGCCACTGTGGCTGCAAAGCCAGGTATTTTGCTCCCAGTCGTGCACAATTCTCACTATCTTGGTAAAATGGAGTTGGTGATCCTCTTTGCTTTGTTGAAAAGTAAAAAAACGCTTGGTCGCAGGGTGAAAGTAATGCAAGGGATACCCCCCCAACAAGTAGCTCCCTCCTGGTGCCGTGTTGATACTGAAAATAATGTGCTTATTGAAAGGAGCTTCACTGAAAAAACCCTCGATTTTTTTTGATTTGAGCTCGAAACTGAATACTCCTTTTTGGTCGGTAGTCAGCAGAATGCGGTTTTGTTTTTTATCAAAAAAGGCATTGGTAATGGATTTGAAAGGGAAAAGATAAGTACCCGAAAGTTTGCCGGAGTGTGTAAAACAGTACAAGCCCTCGGCGTGTACTGCATAAATATCTTGACCTGCTTCAATGACATTGGCCACCGACTTGGTAGCCTCAGAAGGATAGGAATTAAAATGGGTAAAGGAGGAATCACTGAGGTTGAAGCGGAAAAAATAATTGGAATTAGTACAAACCCACATGCCATTGTTATGGGCAGGTATGATCCCTTGTATAATGCCCCCTACCATTAGCGAGACGGTTTTGTGGCTAAAATCAGGTGTCCAGAACTGATTAGTACTTGGGTTAAACCATTGCAAGGTGTTGATGCTACCCAGCCACAAATGGTTGGATTGATCCTTGGCGATGGCTTGTAAAGTGTTGGTGATGGTCTGGCCCGGTTGGTCCGCTGTACTGCTGATTTTTTTGAAGCGATGTCCGTCATAACGGTACAAACCAGTAGCCGTGGCAAACCACATGTAGCCGTAGGCATCTTGCACGGCATCATATACGTACTTATCTGTGAGGCCATCCTTGGCCCCGAAGTTTATGAACCTGTATCGTTCCGGTGCTTGCCCCTGTAAGAAGGTAAAGGAGTACAGCAAAAAGAGGAGAATGCTGCGTTTCATATTTAGCTTGATGAACAAATAGCGATTCAAACCCCAAGTTCGTTTATTTACCCTGCAATACCAAGCATCGACAGTTGAATTGAGCAATAGACTTTTTTGAGTGACGACTTACGAGTGTCCTTGCCTGAAATACGTTGACAAGAATTAGAACTTTGCAAATCCAAAACTCACCTTAAGTTAGGTCAAGGTAAATACCCAAGTCTTTTTCAACTTAAAACCCAAATTGAGCCGAATCTAAAGTACGCAAAGTCTAATAGTTGTGAAGAGAGCACCCATTCAGGGCTTTTTCGAGGCGGCTCAGGTCTTAATTCTTACGATTCAAACGAGCCAAACTTGTTTGTATACCCCAATAATCCTAATTTGCCCTCTCTTTTCAACCTTTCAACCTTAAATACTTCAACTAAACATGCGTTTTTTCGCCCAATACCGCGCTAAAACCCGCCAGGCTATCGGATTCAATGATTGGCCAATGATTGGTATTGGGGTGCTTGTGTTGGGGTTCATCATTCCTTTGGCTTTTTTCAAAAATGTCCACTTCGAGGGCTTCGACAGCTACTGGCCGCAGTGGTTATTGTCAAGTGCACATACTTTTTCGCATTGGATGGTGGTGCGTTGGATCATCATCAAGAAGCGCCTGCGCTACCCGGCGCAAAGCCAGACCCTGAAGCGCTTGTTGTATTCGGCTACTTTGATCCCCGTACCTTATTTCGCTTTGCACTATTTGCTGGCCATCGCCACCCAACCTATTCGGGCCAAAGTGGGCTTAGAGGATCATGGCACATTGGATGCTCATTTTGCTTCGGTTTTGAATATCGCACTGGTTTGGGCGATCTATGAGTGTATCTATATGTACAACAATTGGAAAACCTCGCTCAACGAAACCGAAAGGTTGAAGCGCGAGTTCGTACAATCTCAATACGATAGCCTCAAAAGCCAGGTCAACCCTCACTTCTTGTTCAATAGCCTCAACACCCTAGTTTACATCATCCCCGAAGATCCTGAACGCGGGGTGAAGTATGTGGAGCAAATGGCCAAGGTATATCGCTACATCCTTGATATTCAGGAGCACCGTTTGATCCATTTATCAGAAGAATTGGATTTTTTGGAAGCCTACCTATTCTTGCACCAGGAGCGTTTTGGCCACAATCTGAAAGTCAACATCGACATCCCTAAGGTCTACCACAACAAAATGATCGTGCCGCTTTCCTTGCAGTTATTGTGCGAAAACGCAATCAAACACAACATCATCTCCAAAGAAAAACCCTTGCAGGTCGAGGTCATGATCCGCGATGAAAAACTGGTGGTGCGCAACAAGCTCCAAGCCCGCCGCAACCCCGAACCAGGCGCAGGCATGGGCTTGCTCAACATCAAAAACCGTTATGCCTTCCTGAGTGAAAAACCCGTTGAAGTTTTGAACACCGATACCGAGTTTGTGGTTATCTTGCCATTGATTGAGGAAATGCAAGTGGTGGCTGACCCGACAGGGTTTGTCCATCGCTGACGTATCGTTTTTTCTACAGGCGTTGCCCATCGCTGACATATTCTGCCCTTTCAGGTTTTTTGTGCTGAAATTGTCGCTTTGGCATTAACCACTAACCATTAACAACTAACAACTAACCATTAACAACTAAAAATGCGTGAGCCTTCTCTAAATGTTTTTGGTCAGGAATTGGTTCCTTGTTCCCTCGATCCACTCACGGGTTTTTACCGCGACGGTTGCTGTGAAACAGGCCCTGAAGACAGGGGTCGGCACGTGGTTTGTGCCATTGTGACCAATGAATTTTTGGTCTTCAGCCGCAGCCGGGGCAATGACTTGAGCACGCCTCGGCCCGAGTACCTGTTTCCTGGCCTCGTGGCGGGCGACCGTTGGTGCCTTTGCGCTTTGCGTTGGCAAGAAGCTTACGATGCAGGCGTGGCCCCGAAAGTGGTGCTCGAAAGCACCCATGAAGCAGCATTACGCTATGTAAAAATGGAGGCTTTGCTCGAACATGCTTATCGAACGCAGGAAGTATAATTGACGCTAAATCATAATTTGCAAATGCTAAAAAGATGATTTTAGGCCAAAGAGGACAAGCTCGCGGTCAACGTCATGTTGGAAATCCGTGGAGATCAGTTTTATCTGTTTCATCCGTGTTCCTCTAAAGCCTTGCGAAGCGAGGCGAAAAGCGTTTGCCTATTCTAAAAGTCAATTTTTCAGTGGCTATTACTATCTTGCACGGGATTTAATCCGACCCAAAGTGATTCAACTCAAAACCGACCAATACTTCATGCGCGAAGCCCTGCGCGAGGCCGAAAAAGCCCGTGAAATGGGCGAGATACCAGTCGGCGCGGTCATTGTGTGCCAAAACCGCATCATCGCAAGGGGGCACAATACCACCGAACAATTACTGGACGTAACCGCCCACGCCGAAATCTTGGCAATCAGCGCTGCCGCCAATTACCTCAATAGCAAGTACTTGCCTGAATGCACCTTGTACGTGACCCTCGAACCCTGCGTGATGTGCGCCGGGGCCATCTATTGGGCACAGCTGGGGCGTTTGGTGTATGGGGCAGGCGACGACAAGCGGGGCTTCATGCGCATTGGCCGCGAACTTTTGCACCCCAAAACCACCCTTGAATTTGGCGTCTTAAACGAGGAATGCAGCGACCTGCTGGTGCAGTTTTTTAAAAAAATGCGCGAATGAATCTTGCTGACTATCCGGCCCTGATCATTTTTCTGCGCGCTCCTGAACTGGGAAAGGTCAAAACCCGCCTGGCGGCTACGTTGGGGCCTGAAAAAGCCTTGGCCATCTACCTCGACTTGTGCCAAATGACCCGCCGTGCTGCTGAACAATACCCTGGCCCATGCTATTTGTACTTCAGCGACCACATTCCTGCAAAGCTAGATTGGCATGTTGAGCATTTTGTGATCCACCTGCAAAAAACAGGGGACTTAGGGGCCCGCATGAGTGATGCTTTTGAAACCGTTTTGGCCAAACACGGGGCTGCGCTGATCATTGGCACGGATTGCCCGGGTTTAGATGTAGGGGTACTCCAAACTGCCGCCGAAAATTTAAAAACCCATGATGCGGTGATTGGCCCTGCCGAAGACGGTGGCTATTACTTGTTGGGCCTAAAGAAAACGCACCCCAGCCTGTTCGAAAACATGCCCTGGAGCACGGATGAGGTGTGCAGCCTTACCCAAGCGCGGCTGGGTGATTTGGGCTGGACTTACGGTTTAGGCCCGGTTTTGTCGGATGTGGATACTGAGGAAGATTGGCTGCGCTGGTGCGCTGGAAGCTGATTTTTTAAGCTCAAATTGGGTTTCAACTTGCACCAAATTTTTCTAGGTCTTGAGTGCAGCAAGTGTCAACGTCATGGTCAAAATCATGCTGGCAACCCTTAAAACTCCGTGTAATCCGTGTGCTAAAAACAGCCTCGCGGAGCGAGGCAATTAAAGCAACGCAGTTGCGATTTGGTACATTTTATTTGTGGCTTGTCACTTTCCATCCCTTCAACATGAAAATACTCATCATCGAAGACGAAGAACTGGCCGCCGAGGGCCTGGTCCGCTTGCTCAAGCGCTGGGAGGAGCCCGTGGAAGTCTTGGCCCAGCTCGATTCCGTGAAAAGTGCGGTGGCCTGGTTTCAGCACAATCCGGCTCCTGATCTGGCTTTTTTCGACATCCAACTGGCCGATGGGCTCAGTTTCAGCATTTTCGAGCAGTGCAAAGTCACTTGTCCGCTGATTTTCACCACTGCTTACGATGCCTATGCTTTGCGGGCCTTCAAGGTAAATAGCATCGACTACCTGCTCAAGCCCTACGAGTGGGAAGACCTGCACTTGGCCCTAACCAAGTGGAAAAACCTGCGCGGCACCGCCCTGCCCGACGCAGATTTGTTGCGGCAAATGCTGCAAGACATGGGGCAGCAGTTGCAAACGCCAGCTTACAAAACCCGTTTCATGGTCAGATCCGGCGATCAACTGATGAGCCTTGCGGCCAGCGAGATCGCCTATTTTTACAGCGAAAACAAAATTGTCTTTTTGCAAAAACAAGGTGGCCGCAAGTACATGGTGGACTACACCCTGGAGCAGTTGGAAGACCTCTTGGACCCAAGTCAGTTTTTCCGCCTCAACCGCCAGTTCATCGCTACTGTCGATGCCATCAAATCCGTAGCCAGCTACAGCAACAGCCGCCTGAAAGTATTGCTCAAAGAACCGCCTAATCAGGAGGATTTGCTGATCAGTCGGGAGAAAGTGGAGGGATTTAAGGATTGGTTTGGGGGGTGAGGGTTAGTTGTTAATGGTTAGTTGTTAATGGTTAGTTGTTAGTGGTTAGTTGTTAGTGACTAGTGGTACGAATTACAAATACCCCCTAGGTTCCAGGCAGGCTATTTGGCTTTGTAGCAAGGCAAGAGGAGGGAAAATAGTGGACTATTTGACCGACGAACAACGCAGCTATGGAGACAAAGAGCCCCTGAAACTTGGGGCAGATTTACAATTGGGATCACTAGCAAAATACCTCGTGAACTTTATGTAGCGATACCTATATTTGCTTACGAAAAATTCTTCCAGCGTCCTCTGATTCAGGAAATTGTGATGGAAGACAAAATCAATTTGCTGGTTTTCGATGATCAAACTCAAACCATCCTACTATGGGAAACTTGGTAAAATTTCGGCAAGCCATCATGCAGGCGCTCACGGAGCACCTGAAATCCGCGCCTTCCAAGCACCAGCCAGCCGTAGAATCATATGTGGTTTTTGATACGGAACGAGACCACTACCAACTCATGTCCGTAGGTTGGGAGGATCGGCACCGGGTTTATTTTTGTATCCTACACTTTGACATCAAAGGAGATAAAATCTGGTTGCAGGAGAACAACACCGATTACGACATTGTGGGACGGCTCGAAGAACTGGGAATAACCAAATCAGACCTGGTCATCGGCTTTCTACCAGCTGATGTAAGGGAAATGACGGATTTTGCGGTAGCATGAGGCTACCTCCTAATTACCCAAGCCATTTCTCTTCCACGCATCGCTACGGCGCATTGTCCAAATTATCCAAGCCATTCACCTGGATTTTTCGTTGCGCAGCGATTTGTGGGTCAAAATTGCGCTGAAAATTGGTATGTGTCCTGAGTACATACATGCCCCTTGGCCAATGCTGCTGCAAACGAAAATGGCCAATCCCATAACCTTCGGATACATCCAGGTTCATCTGTGCGAGAATATTGCCGAAAGGATCTAATAACTCTACGTGGGCGATATTACTGTTGTTGGACCGATGCAGGTTGAGGACTTCACGCACATAAACTTTGAATCCAATTCTTGCGCCAAGGGTATATTGAGCTTGATCGGTATGCAAATGGATTTTCTCCTGTGGATGTACCGCAAAGTAATGCTGAAGATTGCGTACTATTATTTCCTGATTCTGGGAAAAACCAAGGGTGGCTAAACCCAAGTGGCACAACAAGCCTAATAGAATTCGACATACAGGTTTCATGATTGGATAATTTTGAGTAAAAAATCCATTTACCCTTTGATCTATCGCAAAACGCATCCGTTTATACGCATCTTTTTAACTCAAAATCAATGAATTAAAAGCAATCAAGGGTTTTCAAATTCAACAGCCTGACATGATGAATGTTCGGGTAAAATTGGCATTAACGGAAATTTAACTAATTACCAGCGGCTTACATTAAAAAGCCGGGGCAACCATTAAACTATGGCTGCCCCGCTGCAACTAACCCTTCATGAATTCCCCGCTAAAAATATCTTCTGGTTTTGTAAAGGCATCAATGGATTGAGGATTTAGTTTTTCAAATCTGCTTTCCATCGCGTTTCCTTACACCACAAAGATGGGCCTACTTTGGGGCCAAATGCATGAACTTTGGTTAGGGTTGGAAATGATTTTGATCAGTTGGATAAAATAACCTGCTCAAACTTCACTCAGCTCCAATGCTGCTTCCACTTGGGCATATTCTCCTGGCGAAAGCCTATTTCTGGCAACTTTGAGATTGCCCTCCACCACAAAAGCTGGGGCAGTAGCCATCATGCCTTTGAACATTTCCTGCACATGCTTCAACGGCTGCGAACCAATGATATAAGGTGTCCAAAGCACCATGATTTCGGGGTCCATGCTGCCCAGGATGCGGGCCTCCTGGTCGGCGATTTCCTCATCACTCAGGTGTTCCCAGATCAGGGCTTGGGTATCGCGTTCTTCTTCCATCATGTGGATCAGCATCTCGGTATGCAAGTTGCACAGGTCTGTGTACAAGGCTACTCCAGCAGTGTGTTGATCCTGCCCGGCCCGCAATTCATCCACGATTGAATGGACATTGGCGCTCAGTTCATCCAGGCGCTGGTGCAGGCGTTGGTGCTCATCGCGATCGTGTTGGGTAGCGTTGGGACATCGCTGGTCCAACTCAGCAAAAGAAAGGTCGTCTTCGTGGTGAGAATGGCTGTACACCAGGGTAAAAATTTCGTCCATCAATTTTTGCAAAGCCTGCACAGCGCTGATGTTGTAAAAATCAGTTTTGCCAGCCAGGGTAGTCAACTCGCCAAAAGCCAGGCGCAGGGCCTTGTGAGGGGTATCAAAAACGGGTTTGCGTGTCATGGTTTTAGGTTGTTTTGGTGTAAGTAACGGTTCAAAAATATACCTTCCCAATTTTTTAATTGCTAGTTGTCAACATCATGGTCAACGTAATGCTAGAAATCCGTGTAAATCCGTGTAAATCCGCTTAATCCGTGTCATCCGTGTTCCCATCCCGCGAAGCGGGACAAAAAAGATTCGTGGCTACATCGGAGCAACGAAGTTGCGAATTGGTAAGGTTTATTCGTGGCTTGTCACCAACGGTTTCGAGTCAAAAGACAACAACAAATCCCATCATGACTTGCAAGGGCTGGATGAATTGAGGAAAACAGCGAATGAATTGTCCTTTTTTTAGACCAAAAGTGCTGTTTATTGGCCGCTAAACCCTAATTTTACTAGGCGATGAAGTACTTTTTTGCATTCATTTTCTGCTTCTTTTTTATACTTGGTTTGCCTGCTCAGGTGCCCAAGCAATTCCTGTTTACGCCCTACGATGTAAGCACTGGTCTGCCCTCCAATCGCATCAATGACATCGTCCAAGACCAAGAAGGCTTTCTTTGGCTGGCTACTGCCGAGGGTTTGGCCCGTTTTGACGGCACCCACTGCAAGTTGTTTCGCAGCACCCAAAAAGACAAAAAATCGTACCCCTTTTCTTTTGTCCAACAGGTGCACTTGGACCAAAAACAAAGGCTCTGGCTGGTGAGCGGTCATTGGGAATTGGGCTATTTTGACACCAAAACCTTTCGCTACACCCCCGTTGAATTGGCGCCCGAAGACCCCGCCCTTAAATCCAGCCCCAAGGGCATCATCGCCAATACTGGCGATGCTGTTTTATTGGGAGTCGGGAGCACAGAAATTTTGGTTTTTGATGAAAAAAAGCAAGTCTTTAGGCCCGCCCATGACTTTTTTCCCCGCAAACGGGATTGGAAAGTACAGCACTTTTGGCGGCAGCCGGGCACGGATCAATACGGGGCTTACATCACGGGCAAAGGGGCCATGCTGTATGACCGCACCACCAAAAAATTGCATGTAACTGATGCTACCCACCAAAACTTGCCCTATTTGAGTGTGTTGAATCAGTTTGAAGGTTTGCAAGGCGTGGAGTTTGATCAAAACAAGCGAATTTGGCTACTCAGATGGAATGGTCGGCCAATTTTTTCTTGTTACGATCCCAGGCTACAAAAATTTGTGGTGAAAGACATCTATGGCCAAGACCCCAAAATGTACTACGACGTGGGTACTTTTTTTATGCAAAAAAATGGTACTTTTTGGGCCAGTGGGGGTGGTTTTTTGGCCTATTTTGATGAAAATAAAAAACAATTTGTCAATATTCCATCAGGCACCAGCCCCTATGCAGAGATCAACTACTCCAGGATCATGTTCATCTACGAAGACCGTGAACAAAACCTTTGGGCTGGTACTGAAAACAACGGATTGTACCGATTCACCCCTGGCAGTAAGTATTTCTCAAATGTTCCTTACCTCTCCCTGCACACCAACAGGCCCAGCGTCAACTCTCCGCTCTGTTACCTTGAAGAACCCGATGGTTCAATTTTGATTTTTGCCTGGGCCGAAGGCTTCTATCGCTACGACCGACACCTCAATCTGCTGCCTACCGACATCAAAGCAGATTTTATCATGCCCTCCTGTTGGGATGCATGCCTGGACCGAGACCCCAACTACGCCTGGTTCAGTGCCCAACCTGGCATTTGTCATTATGATCAACGCAATCGAAGTATGCGTTTTTACAATCCTCCCCTGCTCCAAAACAGTACAGTCCGGCAAGTCGAAATGGACCCCGCTGGCAATCTTTGGTTCGGCACCCAAAGCAAAGGCGTTTTCAAATGGGATCGCCAAAAAGGCAAGGTTGATTTTGAAAAAGGGTTTTACAAAATCAAAAGCATCGACATCAACAGGCCAGTCAACCAAATCACCATCGACTCTCATGGTTGGGTTTGGATCGCTACAGGAGAGTATGGCATGTACGTGGTGGATAGCAAAACCGATCAAGTCCTGATGCATTTTGAAAAAAACGCCAGTGGTTTTGAAAAAATACCAGAGCCTGGTGTCTCCCAAGTCTTGGAATACAGCGATAGTGTCATGATTTTTGCCACTTCTGAAGAGGTTTTGCTTTACAACCGCAAGCTCAAAAAGACCCGCGAGATTGTAAACCAGGAAGACATCATGGGCTTGATTGCCATCTTGCAAAAAGACCAGGAAGGCAACATCTGGATGGGCACCTTGAGCAAGCTGTACCGTTTTCATCCCTACAAACCCGTCACCCTTGAGTTTGACCGAGCGGATGGAATTTTTGATGAGACGTTCACGCTCAGTTCCTCCAAATTGCTCTCCGACGGGCGCATCATCATGGGCTGCGACCACCAATTCATCGTCTTTGACCCCAAAAAACTCAAATCCAAGCCACAATTGCCCAAGGTCAGGGTCACCGACATTGCCATCAACAATGAAGTGCTGCCGCTGGATTCGCTCTTAAACCTGGAAATCATTGGATTAAACCTCCAAAAAAACAACCTCAGCATCGACTTTTCAGCCTTGACTTTTGACAATTTTCTCAGCATCCAATACCAACTGGAAGGGCTGGACAAGGACTGGATCAATGCCGATCCGAGCAATCGTGCGGTTTACAATTATATCCCACCAGGCACTTATCGGTTTTTAATGCGGGCGATCAACTCAGAATTGGCCATCTCGCCTGTGCAGTACCAGTTAACGGTCAAAATATATCCGCCCTTCTACCGGGCTTCCTGGTTTTATGCACTTTTGTTGCTCGTTTTGGTAGGTACGGTATTGTGGTTCGACGCCGAACGCACGCGCCGGAAAGAAGCCGTGGCTGAAGTGCGCAACAAAATTGCCCAGGACTTGCACCAGGAAGTCAACACTGCCTTGCAAAACATCAACATCCTGAGTGAAATGGCCAACCTAAAGGCCGAACAGGACCTCCA
Organism: Chitinophagales bacterium; assembly: GCA_013299105.1. GTDB lineage: Bacteria > Bacteroidota > Bacteroidia > Chitinophagales > Saprospiraceae > Haliscomenobacter. Next base: position 50,860 of record JAAFJY010000005.1, read on the forward strand.
AAAGTCGAAGGAGTTCATGACGCAGATACACAGCAAAAGCAATAAGGTGATCGACGCCATGAATGACATGCTCTGGGGCATTGCACCCGAAAACGACAGCATGAAACAAACCCTGCTGCGCATGGAAGAGTTGGTACAACGCTTGCAAAACCGCCACGATGCCCAAATCGACATGCTCATCGAAGCCGAAGTAAAAACCCTGAACCTCGACATGCGCAAGCGCTACGGCATTTTTCTGCTGTTCAAAGAAGGAGCCAAGGGTTTGCTTTCGGTTTGCCCACAAGGGTATCGCTTGCATGTTTTTGTGGAGAAAAAAGACTGGGTTTTTACCGCTTATTGTGAGCAAGCCGACTATGACACCGTTGCCCTCAACAACCTCATTTCCCGCTCGGATTTGCGCCAGCGCATCCTGGCTTTGAATGCACAAATCCAGGTCAACGAAGAGCCCTTGGGCTTCACTTTCGAGTTTCGGGTACCTGTTGAGTGAGCAATTTGCCGGATTTTTATAGGCAAAAACACGAAAAATCAACTATAAATTAGGATTATTAATTAAAACACCATACATTAATAGCCGAAACTACTTTTTGACCGTATAAATATCTTCATCCACTAGCAACCACGAATATACCTTTTCATCCTTTTGGCCAAACACTTCAAGGCGACCACCTTTGACTAAGCTCTGGCAAAAATACAGCCACGACAAGTTACCTCTTAGCTTGTTCGTGCCATTATTCAGTACTTTTCTTCACCAAAAGGTAAACCTATGCGCTTCGACAGTCAACACATTCGCAACGTGGTGTTGCTGGGTCATTCTGGCTCTGGCAAAACCACGCTGGCAGAAGCCATGCTATTTGAGGGAGGCGAGATTAGCCGCCGTGGATCAGTGGAAGAGGGCAATACGGTGTCAGACTACACCGACCTCGAACACGAACGCGGCGGCTCACTCTTCTCTTCGCTCGAACACGTAACCTGGAAAGATTCCAAGATCAATGTGATCGACACCCCCGGCCTCGACGATTTTGTGGGCGAGGTGGTGTCTTCACTCAGGGTTGCAACTACTGGTGTAGTGGTGCTCAACGCCAAAAACGGCGTAGAAGTAGGCACCGAACTGATTTGGGAATACCTCGAAAAATTTGACGCGCCCGCCCTGTTTGTCATCAACCAGGTGGACCACGAAAAAGCCGATTACGACAGTACCTTGGAGCAAGCAGTAGCCCGTTTTGGCAACAAAGTGTTGCCTTTTCAATACCCTTACAACCCTGGCGTGGGTTTCAATGCCATCATCGACGCCCTGCGCATGGTGATGTACTACTTCCCCAGCGGAGGTGGAAAACCCGAAAAACGTCCGATCCCCGATGACGAAAAAGCCCGCGCCGATGATATGCACCGCGTGATCGTAGAAGCCGCCGCCGAAAACGATGAAACCTTGATGGAGCATTATTTTGAAGCAGGCAACCTATCCGAAGAAGAATTGGCCGCTGGCCTGCGCATGGCCATTGCCCAAAGACAGATTTTCCCGGTTTTTGCCACTTCAGCCGTGCGCGACATGGGTTCGGGCCGGGTCATGGGCTTCATCAACGACGTATGCCCCTCCCCTGCCGAGCGCATGCCCGTGGACCTTGCCAATGGCAAAACCTTGCCCTGCAAATCCGATGCGCCTGCTACGGTATTTTTATATAAAACCATCAACGAGCCCAGGGTTGGTCTCCTCTCCTACTTCAAAGTTTACTCTGGCGTGCTCAAGGCTGGCGATGAATTGGTCAATGCCACCAATCGCACTGCCGAACGTTTTGGGCAATTGTTCATCGCCAATGGCAAAGACCGGGTAAGTGTCAATGAACTGTATGCAGGCGACATTGGCGTGACCGTCAAACTGAAAAATAGCCACACCAACGATACCCTCAATGCCAAGGGCGTGGAGCACCAGATTGTGCCCATCCAGTTCCCAGAGCCTAGGGTGACGGTCTCTGTGGAACAAGCCAATAAAAACGAGATGGAAAAACTCATGAAGGCCCTGCACGCCATCCATGAAGAAGACCCCACCCTCAACGTGGAGCAAAACGCCATCCTGAAGCAGACTTTGTTGCACGCCCAAGGCCAAATGCACCTGGACTTGGTGAAACACCGCGTGGAGCAAACCCAAGGCGTGAGCATGTCTTTCGGCAAGCCCCGCATCCCCTACCGCGAAACCATCACCAAGGCTGCGGACGCCATGTACCGCCATAAAAAACAAACGGGTGGGGCTGGGCAATTTGGCGAAGTACACCTGCGCATCGAGCCTTATCACGAGGGCATGTCCGACCCCGCAGGCCTGACTGTCCGCAACAAAGAAGTGGACGATTTGCCCTGGGGCGGCAAGTTGGCCTTCTATTGGTGCATCGTAGGTGGCTCGATTGACTCCAAATACGCCAGCGCCATCAAAAAAGGCATCATGCAAAAAATGGAAGAGGGTCCACTTACGGGTTCTTCCTGCCAAGATATCCGGGTGAGCATCTACGACGGCAAAATGCACCCCGTGGACTCCAACGACATGGCCTTCATGCTCGCCTCGGCCCACGCCTTCAAGGACGCTTTCCGGGAGGCCGCGCCACAAATCCTGGAGCCAATCACGGATTTGAACATCCTCTGTGCCAGCGACGTGATGGGCGACATCATGGGCGACCTGCAAACCCGCCGGGCCGTAATCATGGGCATGGGTGCCGAGGGCCACTACCAAGAAATCAAAGCCAGAGTGCCGCAAGCCGAATTGCACCTGTATTCGAGCACCTTGCGCGCCCTTACGCAAGGCCGGGCCAAATTCCACCAGGAGTTTGCGGAGTTTCAGTCGGTACCCGCCGAGGTGCAAAGCCGCCTGATGTCCGAGCACAAGGAAGTAGCGCTGAGCGAATAATGTATTTTTCTTGGATTAGAACTAGTGAAAAGCCGGGGTGAGAGTGATCTTGCTCCGGTTTTGTTTGGGGGGAATTTTCGGAAGGAGCAACGTTTACTGGGGGTTCTATTTTGAGCAGTACCATGAATCCCCTCATCCCGGCTTCTCCGTCCCAAATCTCACATTTCCCCTTTTATCATGATAAGCATAAATCGCCTGCCTCCGATTTCGATTAGAAAACGAAACGTGCACCCAGCTGTCAAACTCCTGGATCAACTGGTCATAAGGCAGGTTGCTGTCTCGGATGGCTTCAAAAAGGGCTTGGATGGAAAGGCTGTTCACATGGATGTCAGCCGCTTCGCCTTTCATGTGCTGGCTATTGGCAGAGCCGCCGACCAAGCGATTCAACCTGGGACTGCGGTAACCGGAACTTACGATTACAGGTACGCCCAAACTCATTCTCAAAGGCTCTAACACATTTACACAAAGCAAACGCAGGGCTTCAATTTCTCTTTTTGAAGGCGTATTGTCGATTTCCGATCGTGCTGCGGTTTGGCTGACGGTCATCTCTTCCAGGGTGAAATGGGCGGTTAAATTGTTCATGCTAAGCTGGGTTTAGTTTTGATTGAACATATATATGAACTGGTGGTGCAGGAACGAAATAAGTACCCATTTAAAGTGCAAATTCATGATTCCAGCTCGCCAATGCGTCAGGAGACGCGAATCAGGGCAGTCCCCGTCAGGAGACGTGGGACTAGCGATAATGGTTTATTATTCCGTTCTCGTCGCACTAGTAGTACAAATTTAGCTCCTGCTCAATTGTTTCTGAATTGCATGGGGCTTACTTATCGTTTATATTTGATCGCATTATCTTGGAGCTGCTGATTAATCCACAAACACCGCCCTTGAAACTCATCACCTGGAATTGCAACATGGCTTTCCGCAAAAAAGCCCAACTTTTGCTGCCCTACCAGCCGGACATAGTGGTGGTGCCCGAATGCGAGTGCCCGGAGAAGCTGGTTTTTGGAGCAGGCACTCCCCTACCCCAAGACCTGCTTTGGTACGGCCAAAATCCCCACAAGGGCTTGGGTGTTTTTTCGTACAGTAATTTCCGCTTTCGCTTACTGGAAGCCCATGATCCTGAGATCAGGACTATTCTACCAATTACAGTGTCGGGTGGCGACCTTGATTTCACCTTGTTTGCCGTGTGGGCCAATCACCCCCAAGCCAAGCAATTGCAGTACAGTGGGCAAATGTGGCAGGCGCTGCAAGCTTACGACCAACTCATCCAACCGGAGCGCAGCATCCTGATCGGCGATTTCAATAGCAACACCATTTGGGATCGGAAAAACCGGGCGTACAACCACTCCAATATCGTGGCGCGCCTTGGTGAGAAAGGCATCCACAGCGCCTACCATGTGCATTTTGACCAAATCCAAGGGCAGGAAAAGCAGCCGACCTTCTATTTGTACCGCCAATTGAACAAGCCCTATCACCTTGATTACTGCTTCGCATCGCAGGATTTTACCCAAAAACTAAATGGCGTTGACGTAGGGCTGCATGAGCAGTGGGCTACTTACAGCGACCACGTGCCGCTGCTGGTGGAGTATTGAACGAGACTTTTTTGTCTAAACCAGAATTTTCAGAATTGCAGAATTACTTGCATGACGTTGACCAATTTTTTCTAAACCAGAATTTGAAAGAATTTTCAGAATTGGCCCGCTTTCACCCCAAGGCGTGACACGGCGCGGTCTAGGTATAGATGATGAAGCCGCGAATTGGTAGAATTTCCACCAAAAATATAGGCAGTTATTTCGTTCCTGAACCACTCGGTTTCTGTAAGCACCTAGGCAAATCATTCTCCGAAATTTTTCAGAGGATATTTTAAGTCTCCCCCACGATCCCCAACTAACAACTAACCATTAACAACTAACAATTAATAATTATCAACTATCAAACCGCTGCTACCACCCAATCCTTCACGGCTTTCTTTTCGGTATCAAAACTGATGCCCAGGCCAAGGGTGGTTTTATTGGTCAAACGGTATTTATCGGCGTATTTTTTCTCCATAATTTGGTCTAAAGCCACTTGCGCGGGCACATTCATTTTGAATTCGATGATGAAAACGTGGCTTGCAGTTTGAACCACTGCATCCATCCGCCCATCCGAGGTATGTACTTCGCTGTCCATGTTGAAACCCAAGTAGCGGAAATGCAAATGCACCAAGGCATGGTAAAAATGTTCGGTTTTGTCATCCAACAAGTGGCTGGGCAAGTCTTTTAGCAAAGAGTTGATGACGGTAATGACTTTGGGGATATCGTTGTCCAAGAAGCCCTCTTCCAGCAACTCCACGGGCCGCAGTGAATCCGCAGGCATCCGATTGAGCAGGCTGCCGATCAGGTAATTGCTCAGGGCTGCTTCAACTTCTTTATTCGGATATGCAAGGGTGTAGCGCTGGCGTTGGGCATCAAAGTGTTTTACCGTCAGGTAGCCCGTTTGAAACATCAAGACCCTGGCATCGATGTTTTCCAAATCGTAACTGTCAAAAAGGGTCTCTGGAACCGTTATTTCGTCAACTTTGTAGATGTTTTGCTCCTTCAAGGTTTCAATCAAAAAACCTGGAGTGCCTGTTCTGAACCAAAAACCGCCAAATTGAAGGTTGTCAAACAACAACAAAATGGAAAAAGGATTGTAAACCCGCCCCACGCCATTCCAACTGTAGCCATTGTACCACTCTCGAATATTTTCGATCAATTCCTCTCTGCTGGCATAGGTAGTCTGGTCCTGTAATTCAAGCAGGTATTCCTCAAAATTAGCACTCAATTCCTCCTGTGTGTATCCGACCAAAGCATTGAACTTGGAGTGAAAGCTGATGTCTCGCAAATAATTCAAATCCGAAAACAAACTGACCTGGCTGAATTTGGAAACCCCCGTAATCAGAAAAAAACGCAGGCTGGCTTGTACCTCGCTGGTTTTAAGGCTGCTATAAAAATTTTTGAGTATGCTTCGATTGGATTTTGCTTGCTCTATTTCGGCTTTGTCGAGGTAATCGATCAGGGGTTTATCGTATTCGTCAATCAAAAGCACTACTGGGGCATGGACCTGGGCAACTGCAAGTACCAATTCACTCAACTTCCCTTTGGCTCCTGATTGCTTCAGTTTTACTCCAAAACGCTGTGCTTGTTGGTCTAAAAAGTCAATCAAAGCTGCTTCAAGCTTATTGTCCTTGTAATCCAAAAAATTGAACGACAAATGAATCACCGGGTGTTTTTGTGCCCAATCCCAGTTGTTCTCGATCCACAAACCCTCAAAAAGCTCTTTTTTCCCTTCAAAAATACACTGGATAGTGGAAAGGGTCAGCGATTTGCCAAAACGACGGGGCCTGGAGAGGAAGTTGTAATTTCCTCCTTTCAACAATTGCCAAATGTGTTTAGTCTTATCCACGTAAAGCATGTCCAATGCTCGGATTTTGGCAAAATTCTGTTCCCCAATCGGTAATTGTTTCATCGAAAATTTCAGCTTGGGCCAAAGATAAGGATTTTTTGCTGGATTGTGGGGGCATGGGAGTCCCCTAAAGATCCTACCGTTTAGGAAACGCATGGCTAATGAAACCAACAAAAGACCAGCCGCACCCTCACCAAATCAACTCCCCAGTCTTCAAATACCCTTGCACATAATCCGCCACCCCGGCTTCGAGGCTGTAAAAATCGGCGGTATAGCCTGCGGCGCACAACTTGCCCATGTTCGCCTCTGTGAAATATTGGTAAGTATCCCGAATATCAGCGGGAGTATCGATGAAACTGATGTCGATGGGTTTTTCGAGGGCGCGAAAGGTGTTTTCGGCCAAATCGCGGAATGAGCGGGCCTGGCCAGTACCCAAGTTGTAAATGCCGTTTGGTGCTTTTTGGTCCAGGAAAAAACCCAGGACCTGCACCACATCTTTTACATAAATAAAGTCGCGGCTTTGCTGGCCATCGGCGTAATCAGGGCGGTGCGAGCGGAACAATTTCATGCTGCCATTGGCCTTGATCTGGCGGGCAGTGTGCATCACCACGCTAGCCATGCGACCTTTGTGGTATTCGTTGGGACCATACACGTTGAAAAACTTGAAACCCGCCCAACGCGGAGGCTGCTGGATTTGTTGCAAAGCCCAGATGTCGAAATCGTTTTTGGAGTGGCCGTAAGGGTTGAGCGGCTTGAGCTGAGGAGAAAGTTCGTGGGCGTCGTCGTAGCCCAATTCGCCCAATCCGTATGTCGCCGCGCTGGATGCATAATATAAAGGTAAGCCCAAACGGCAACATTGCTCCCACAGGCGCTGGCTGTAGTGCAGGTTTAAGTCATCAAAAATGGCCTTGTCCTGTTCGGTGGTATCGGTGCGGGCTCCCAGGTGGATCACCGCTTCGATGCTGGCGTGCATGCGTTCGATCCAGCCAAACAAGTCACGCCGATCTACCCGGGCCAGGTAGTTTTTACCCCGGAGGTTACGGTTTTTGTCTTCACGGCTGAAATCATCCGCCAAAACAAGGTCCATGCGACCCTCCAGATTGAGTTGTTTGACCATGCACGAGCCGATGAAGCCCGCTGCACCCGTGATGATGAGCATTTTGTAAGAGTTTAGGGGTTGAGCGGTTTAGGAGTTGAGAAGATAGACTGATGCGAAAGTCGTAAGAAGTCACTTGGAAGTTGTAAGCAAAAAAAAAACCTCAATCGGAAAAAAGCATCTCCAGCACTTCATCCATCTCCCCTGCGAGCCCCTCTTCTCAACTTCTCAACTCCTAAACTTCTCAACTCAAGACTGGTATTCCTCAATCGGCGGGCAAATGCAGATCAAATTGCGGTCACCATAAGCATTGTCGATGCGGGCAACAGCAGGCCAGAACTTGTACCCTTGGCGCAAATAAGACAGCGGATAAGCCGCTTTTTCGCGGGTGTAAGGGCGGTCCCAGGCATCAGCCGTCAAGGCATCGAGGGTATGGGGCGCACGGTTGAGGACGTTGTTCTTCGGATCAGCGTCGCCCGTGGCAATTTCGTCAATTTCCTTGCGAATTTGCAACATGGCCTCACAAAAGCGATCTAATTCCTCCTGGTTTTCGCTTTCGGTAGGCTCGATCATGATGGTGCCAGCCACCGGAAAAGAAAGGGTAGGCGCATGAAAACCATAATCGATCAGGCGCTTGGCCACGTCCTCGGCGCTCACCAGGGCTTTGAAGGGGCGCAAGTCCACGATCAACTCGTGGGCACTGCGGCCTTGTTCGCCAGTGTACAGGATGTCATATTGTGCCTCCAAGCGGGCTTTGATGTAGTTGGCATTCAGGATCGCATATTCGGTAGAAGCTTGGACCCCTTCGGCGCCCAACATTTTGACATAACCATAACTGATCAACAAAATACTGGCACTGCCCCAAGGCGCTGCGGATACGGCATGGATGCCTTTTTCGCCCCCAGTTTGGGCCAAAACGTGCTTGGGCAGGTAAGGTGCCAGGCTGTCATTTACACAGATCGGCCCCATGCCAGGGCCGCCACCGCCGTGCGGAATGGCGAAGGTCTTGTGCAAGTTGAGGTGGCAAACGTCAGCACCGATATTGGCCGGACTGGTCAGGCCCACCTGGGCATTCATGTTGGCTCCGTCCATGTAAACCTTGCCGCCGCGTTCGTGTACGATGGCACAGATTTCCTTGATGCGGGTTTCAAATACTCCGTGGGTGGAAGGGTATGTCACCATCAAACTCGCCAGTTTATCGGCATGAAGGTCGGCTTTGGCGCGCAAATCGTCCACGTCGATGTTGCCTTGCTCATCGCAATTGACCACCACTACTTCCATGCCCGCCATTACCGCACTGGCAGGATTGGTGCCGTGCGCCGAAGATGGTATGAGGGCAATATTCCGGTGGCTTTCACCCCGAGCCTCGTGGTAAGCTCGGATGGTCAGCAGACCTGCGTATTCACCCTGTGCACCGGAGTTGGGTTGCAAAGAACAGGCGCTGAAGCCCGTACAAGCGCACAAAAAAGCTTCCAATTCTGCAAAAATAGCCTGGTAGCCCTTGGTTTGTTCCAGCGGAGCAAAGGGGTGGATATTGGCAAACTCCGGCCAACTCACTGGGATCAGTTCGCTGGCAGCATTGAGTTTCATGGTGCAAGAACCTAGTGGGATCATGGAATGCGTGAGTGACAAGTCGCGGTTTTCCAGGCGCTTGATGTAGCGCATGATCTCACTTTCGGTGTGGTGTTGGTTGAACACCGGGTGACTGAGGTACTCCGATTGGCGCACCAAAGCCGCAGGCACTTTCAACTCCTTGGGGGCCTCCAGTTTTTCAGGCGCTTTTGCCGATTTGAGTTGGACAAAAACGGCCAAAACATCGTACAGGTCTTGCTCCAAAACCGTTTCATCCATAGCTACTTGCACGGCGCTTGCACCATAGCGGAAGTTGATGCCCTGGGCTTCGGCGGCGGCTTTCAAGGTTACCTGCTCCTGAGCAGACAGGGTGATACTTACGGTGTCAAAAAACGAGGTATTTCCTACTCCAAAACCCATTTTAACCAGCTCGGCTGCCAGGATTTGGGTCAATACATGCACCCTTTTGGCGATGGCCCTCAAGCCAGCGGGGCCGTGGTAAACGGCGTACATGCTGGCCATGATGGCCAAAAGCGCTTGGGCGGTACAGATATTTGAGGTCGCTTTTTCGCGGCGGATGTGCTGCTCGCGGGTTTGCAAGGCCATGCGCAGGGCGCGTTTGCCACTTTCATCCACCGACACCCCAATGATGCGGCCAGGAATCAGGCGCTTGAACTCATCTTTGGTGGAAAAAAAGGCTGCGTGCGGGCCACCGTAGCCCATCGGTACGCCAAAACGCTGGGAATTGCCCACTACGGCATCAGCGCCCCATTCGCCGGGAGGGCTGAGGAGACACAAACTGAGCAAGTCGGCGGCTACCGTCACATAAATTTCCAGGGCCTGGGCTTGTTCGCAGATGGCGCGATAGTCTTCCACCGCACCATTGGCGGCGGGGTATTGCAACAGGATGCCGAAGATTTTTTCGCTCAGTTGCCATTCACTCAGCGGCTTCACCACCACTTCGATGCCCAGTGGCTTGGCACGGGTGTAGAGCAGGTCGATGGTTTGGGGAAAAACCTGGTCGGATACCAGAAACTCATCGGCTCCAGCGCCTTTACGACCCTTGTTTTTGTAACTGTGGAACATGGCCATCGCCTCCGCAGCAGCCGTGCCTTCATCCAACAAAGAGGCATTGGCAATCGGCAGACCCGTGAGGTCGCTGATCATGGTCTGGTAGTTCAGCAGTGCTTCGAGGCGACCCTGGGCGATTTCGGCCTGGTAAGGGGTATATTGGGTATACCAACCGGGGTTTTGAAAAATGTTCCGCAAAATCGGCGAAGGGGTGATCGTCCCCGCGTAGCCCAAGCCAAGGTAGGAGCGAAAAACCTGGTTTTGGGCAGCCGTTTGGCGGAGCTCGCGCAGGTATTCGTATTCGCTTAAGGCGGGTGGCAGGTCCAGGGCTTGTTGGAGGCGGATGCCCGCAGGCACGGTTTGCTCCATCAATTGATCCAGCGAATCGGCCCCAATGGTCCGCAGCATGTGATCGAGTTCCTGTTCGTTCGGGCCAATGTGGCGGGTGATAAAGTGGTCGGAAATGGCAATTTTGCTCATGTCTGGCGTGCCCCTTCGGTATTTGGTTAGCAATGATGAATGCCTGAAGATCGGGCGAATTCGGGCTAATAACCCACAAGACGCACCAATTGTTTAGGCGCTTCAATTTGGATGCGCAAAATTACAAAAACTTTGGGCAGGAAACGAAGGAATGAGACTTGTCGAAAGGGAGCTTTTCTTTGGTGTTTGTCGAAAATGGGCCAAAGAGTACCAAGTAAATCATTTCCCAAACGGCAACGCTTGACCGTTGATATAAGTAAACTTCTTCCCGTCATACCGACACAATTGCATTCCACCAGCATTGAACCACACATTTCCAGCCTGGTCAGCGAGGATTCCATCGGCAGCTGGGAAGTTGTAATCTTCTGTTGGCCCCAAGTTTTTGAAGGTTTTGCCATCATAACGGGTAATGGTGCAGGTGGGGTTTTGCCCCATCAGGGTCTCGCACAGGTTGCTGAACCAAAGCTGGCCCTGGGCATCTTCAATCATGTAAAACACCCAATTGGTGATTTCTTTTTCGGCCTCCGCCGTGAATTTTTGTCCATCGTAGCGGTACAACATGGGTCCAGTACGCGAACCAAACCAAACGTTTCCTTTTTGATCTTGCCCCAGGGGCCGTAACCAATGCTCACCATTCGGTTTGAATTGCTGCAAGTTTTGGCCATCGTACTTGTAAACGCCTTCGATACCCCGGCCACCAAACCAAATGTGACCATTTTGATCCTCCACCAGGGCTTCAGCACCCAAAGCGGAGTAAACTTGGCTATCCGAAAGCGCACCATATTGATTGCTGATGTGCGTGAAGGTTTTGCCATCGTATCGGTGCAGGCCATGCGAGGTACCCAACCAATATACCCCGGTTCGATCTTGCAGAATACTGTTTACACTGTTCTCGACTGGGTGCGTCGCCCCATAGGAGTCTCGATAAGTTTTGCGGTAAGCCGTGCGATTTTGGATTTTAGTGATGGGAATGCTGCTGAAAGTTTTGCCGTCGTAGCAAGTCACCCCATCGGCAGTGCCGAACCAGATCACGCCTTTGTTGTCCTCAAAAATAGTGTTGACATCATTGTGGCTCAAGCCGTCTTCTTCGGAGTATTTGGTAAAATTTTTACCGTCGTAGCGGTAAACGCCGCCGTCTTTGGCACCGTACCAAATGTGGCCAGCGCGGTCTTGTAACATCGGGCTGCTGGCGCTGGAGCTGGTTTTTGCGATGAGCTCGGGGACGGCTTTGGTGTTTTTTGAGGACGAATGCTGCTGATCCTGGGCTTGGCAGGAAGTAAAAAGCAGGATGAAAAGTGCAAAAAGTGTGATGCGAGGCATGGAGAAAAATTAAAGGTTGAATATTTTTTGAAAACTTCGGAGAAAAGCGATCTCGACAATCAAGCAAGGTTTTTGTCTAAACCGAATTTTTGTCTAAACCAGAATTTTCAGAATTTCAGAATTGTAGAATTACTTGCATGACGTTGACCAAGACAGAATTTGAAAGAATTTCAGAATGGGCCCGCTTCGCGGTCAAAAGGCATCATGCTGGCGGGGGCTGTAGGCCCCTAAGGTCGGTAGCATGAATGTCCGCATCATGTTCAGCGGGGCCGTAGGTCCCTAATGTTGGTCAGTCAACGTCACGCGAGCAATCATGTTCATGACAAAAATCACAACTAGAGAAACTTTTCCGAAGTTTCCAGTAGGCTAAGTATTACAAGCTCTTACCAAAATTTAGTAAAAGTTTTTCCATCATATTTGGTCAAGCTAGTGTTTCTTCCGCCTATCCAAAGATGCTTATTGCGGTCTTCAAAAACAGTAAAAATCGCGTTGTTGGATAAACCGTCTGTTGTGGTAAAATTCTTCAACTTTTTACCATCGTAACGCCAAACTCCGCCTGTAGATTGACGTTTTGATACATCGTCGGCTTCCGTACCAAACCAAATATTCCCTGCGTTATCTTGTATCATTGAATAGACAACAGCCTCCTTCAGTCCAAGACTAGTCAATTGACTGGTAAAATTTTTTCCGTCAAATTGGTAAACGCCATCACCAGCTCGGTTTCCTACCCAAATATTTCCTTTACTGTCCTCGAAAATGCTATAAAACCACTTTAAATTATTGGGTTGATAATTAACAAGTTCCGAGCCATCGAAACAATAAACACCTTCAGCCCTGGTTGTGAACCAAATGTTTCCTTTTTTATCCTCTATCATACCTATCACATTTTTAGGGTTGAATTTTTTGGCGTTGACGAGATTCGGATTGTCTATAAACCAGGTAAATTCTTTCCCATCATAACAGAAAACACCACTTTCACTTGCAAACCAAAACATTCCTTTTTTATCTTGTAAAATGGTATTCACAAAAATATTTGAAGCTTGTACCTTTTCAAAATTTCCAATTTGATTTTCATTGAAGGTGATTGGTATCTGGGAAAACGTTTTTCCATCAAAACAAGATAAACCATGGTCAGTACCAAACCATATTTTTCCTGTTTTATCCTGCAACATAGCAAACACGCCATTACTCAGCAGCCCATCTTTGGTCGTGAAATTGGTAAAAGTTTTACCGTCATACCGATAAACGCCATTTCCGGTGGTAGCAAACCAAAGATTCATAGTTCGGTCTTGGATGACCCGATGAACGTTGTCGCCTTCATTTGAACTATGCGGCCTCATTAGTTTTGCTTGTTCTACCGAAATAGCCGCTTGTTGTTTTGTTTTTAACTGCCCACTGCAAGTAAATAAAAACATGGTCCCCAAAATGATTGAGTACCGACTTAGGTGTTTACAGATTTTCATATTCATGAAGTTGTGCTGCAATTTTTTGTTATCACGCGAGTCTGTGGATACGCGTTACAAACGCGTGTAAAATGGTTCCGGTCAGAGACCTGGAACCAGCGTTGAATCAAAACAAAAAAAGCCGAACAGCGAAGGCAATAAGCCCCTTTGTCCGGCCCTTTCTGACAACAAAAATATTTACTTTTTGTCCACACTGGCAATCACCGCAGTTTTGGCGGGCTTGTTGGCAGCTGTAGTGGCTTGAGCTTTAGGCGCGTTGCAGCAGGCTTTCTCAGTGCTCTTTTTGGCATTCGACTGGGAGAATGGATCGTAGTTCACGGCTTGGGCATTGCTGTAGCTGGCGATTTTTGAGCTGGCTTCAGCGCTGGTAGCACAAGCTTTTTCGGATTTAATTTCACAACCTGGATCGCCAGGCTTACAACCAGGGGGGCAGTTTTTCACCTCGGCAGTTGTACAAGCTTTGGCGCAAGCCTTCGCGCAAGAACCGCTTTGGGCCAACAGTGAACCAGTACTTACGGCGCTGAAAAACAGCAACATCATCATCATTTTTTTCATGACGGTTTGAAATTTGTAGGTGCTACGCTAAGGCACCTGGATGAATTGATGCTGCAAAGTTAGGGGCAGACTTGCTACGGGGCTGTTACCCACTTGTTATCGACTTGTTATCGCTTCAATCGTGCTGGATTTTGGATTGATTTTGCAGTAACTTTGAACCATGAAATTCAAGATCAATCAACCAATGGCTTTGCTGATGGCCTCTATCTTGGCGGTGGTGGGGCTGGTCGTTTTCCAGCTCAGTTGGATGTTTCATACCCACAAGCTCACCGAGGAATTGTTTGAGGAAAGGGTGTGCATGGCCATGTGCTCGGCCATTGAAAAACACGAGAATGGCGAAAACAGCAATTTTGCAGCTTGCGGACCAGGCCAGGGTACAGAAAAACAACTGGCTGCTGGCACCATCGAAGACCCGGCTTTCAATCACATCTTGCGTAATTCCCTGAGCGAGTACAACGTCAATTTACCGTATCAACTGCGCAGTCCTGAGGATCAAAGTAGTAACAGCCCGGGTACTTATTCTTGCAAAGTACCTGTAAGCAACACCAACAATGCCAACAACCCCGCTTATGTGCGGCTGGATTTCCCCGGTAAAAGCCTGTTCATGATGAAACGGATGCAGGCGACAGTGGTGGCGACCTTCTTGATTCTGTTGTTTACGATCCTGGTTTTGTTGTACGCCAATTGGGCGCTCTTGAAGCAAAAAAGGCTTTTGCAAACCAACGTTGACTTTTTCAACAACATGGCCCACGAGTTCCGCACCCCCCTGGCCAATATGCGCCTGGCCCTCAATATGCTGACCAAAAAAAACCAAGACTTGCAGGCCAATCCGCTGGTAGACACTCTGCGCAGCGAAAATAAGCGCATGATGAATGAGGTGGAAAGGGTGCTGTACCTGGCCAAACCACAAGAGGGCGATTTTGCCCTGAAAAAAGAACAAATCCAGATCCTTCCCCTACTGAACAGCGTAGTGCAGGACCTGAACATGAAAATCGAAGCCCGCCAAGCCAAAGTAGAAATCGAAGCCATGCCCCCCGAACTGAGCTTTGAAGGCGACCGCCAACACTTGTACAATGTATTCCGCAACCTGGTCGAAAACGCCCTCAAATACAATCAATCTGAACATCCCGAAATCAAGTTGGCCGCTTTAGCTACTGAAAAAGGCATCATGGTCAGCGTGGAAGACAATGGCATTGGCATCCCAGCCCACCAGAAATCACAAATTTTTGAACGCTTCCAAAGGGCGCACCAAGGCGACCAATACGAAAAAGGTTTCGGCTTGGGCTTGGCTTATGTAAAGTGCATCGTCAAATTGCACCAGGGCTTCGTGAGAGTCAACAGCGAAGTGAACAAGGGCAGCCGTTTTGAATTGTTTTTACCCGCCTAAGCTGTAATGAATGCGTAGTACTGCCAAAATTTTATTGGTCGAAGACGACCTCTCAATGGGTTTTCTACTGAGTGAATACCTGGAAAGCGAGGGTTTCGAAGTAAAATTGTGCCGCGATGGCGAAAGCGGCCTGGCTGCTTTTCAACGAGCGGAGTTCGACCTCTGCATCTTGGACGTAATGATGCCAAAAATGGATGGTTTTGCCCTCGCCCAAGCCATTCGAAAGCTCAATTTGCAGGCTTCGATCCTTTTTTTGACTGCTCGTTCGCTCAAAGACGACAAACTCAAGGGCTTCGAGCTAGGTGCTGAAGATTATGTGTGCAAACCTTTTGACGAGGAAGAATTGCTCTGCCGCATCAAGGTTTTATTGCGCCGTAAAACGACAGAAATCAATTCTTCGACACAATTATTTACACTTGGTAATTATCGTTTTGACTACACCAAACAGGAACTGAGCCTAGACAAAGAAGTATGGCGTCTCACCGAAACCGAAACCGAGGTGCTGCGCCTTTTGTGCGAAAACCAAAACCAAATTCTGCGCCGCGACGATGCAGTGGAAAAAATTTATGGCAAACGGGACTACTTCCTGGGTCGCAGCTTTGATGTGTTCATTTCAAAACTAAGAAAGTTGTTGCAGCAAGACCCCCAGATCCGCATCGAGAATGTGTACAAAGTTGGATTCATCCTCCAAGTAGGGGAGCATGTTGACGAGCCGAGGATTTGACTGTTTACCCTCTTTTCTCAAGTAAGTTCTCAATACGTTTTCAAGACAATCGAAAAGTCAACTTTGGAGTCCTTTGAGGAAGCTGTAAACGATCAGATTGATCCTCCGCAGCTTTTCTGATACTATATACGGTCGTCCAAAAATCTATTCCCCACTGATCTTGAGGCGAGCAAAAGTTCGGAGAACTTTGACGTTTGTAGCCACAGCGACGGGGCCTCAATTGGCACTTCGGATGAAGTGCGACGTTTAAAAAATCCTATTTAACATCGCACTTCATCCGAAGTGCCCATACGCCCTCGGTACCACTAGCTACAAACGTCTCTCTTCCCCGAAGAAAAGCGCTATCGGAGATACGGATTGAGAACTTACCTCCTCAACTCCTAAACCTCTCAACTCCTAAACATTATTCATAAACATAAGTATAAACCTGACCATCCTCTTCAATTTTGAGGGGAAAGCCTTGCCCGTTGTATTGGGTGATTTTGCGGGTAAAGGTATTCGTAAATCCATCTGGTCCATTGGTCGCCGTTGACGACAAAACGTTGTTAGGACTTTGGTTGTAAGCGGTAACCAGACCTGGGCGTTGACGGATGTTAAATAAAGGGTTGCGCTGATCGTCGTAAGTGTAGGTCGTGGTCATGTCCAATTCCTTGGCTTTAATCAGGTTGCCTTTTGAGTCATACTCATACTCCCCATAAACCTTGGGTTCAGAGGCAAAAATGGTGACTTTCACCACCTTGTTTTGGGCATTGTATGTAAATTCGGTGTATGATTTTTCGCGCTTCAAGCGAAAAATGCGGCCTTTGTCGTCGTATTCATATTGGGTGTTACTGCGTAGGCCCGATTTGGGATCGCAGTGGGCACTGATGCTAGAAAACATCATGCGCGAAACTGATTTTTCTTCGACCACTTTGTTGTTGGCCAAAACATACTCTATTTCTTCGCTGGGGTTGTTTTCGCAAACGAAAAAGCTTTTTTCACTTTTCAGCACATCATTTTCGTAAGTAAAGACCTGTTGGAGTTTGTTGCCTTGTTTGATCGCTTTCAATTTGGACAATGGATCCAATAAAGTATCATTTGGTTCACACGAAAAAAGACTGAGGGCCAAGAGGCTGATAAATAGCATTGGTTTCATAGCAATGGTTTTCAAGTTTAGACAGCAGGCCTATTGTTAAACGTTGGAAAGAGCAAGAGATTTCTGAAAATTATCAAGGAGCGAACCCGAAAGCTGCTACCTTTGTTTTCTCAAACAAACCACCCAAACTGTGAAACACGTCTCCGAACTACTGCAACTCCTGGAACTGGAGCAACTGGAAGTCAATCTTTTCAGAGGGTATAGCAAAAGTGTGGGCAGCCCCCGGGTTTTTGGCGGGCAAGTCTTGGCCCAATCCTTGTACGCGGCCATCAAAACCGTTCCTGCGGATCGTTACGTGCATTCCTTGCACTCCTACTTTATCCTGGCTGGCGACCTCAATCTGCCCATTATTTTTCAGGTAGAAAGCATTCGCGACGGGGGCAGTTTCACGACCCGCCGGGTCAAGGCCATCCAAAAAGGCGAGGTCATTTTCTTGATGTCGGCTTCGTTTCAATTGGCGCAGGAGGGTTTCGACCATCAGATCAGTGCGCCCAGTGTGTCGCCGCCCGATTGGTTGGTGAGTTGGGATGAGTTGGTGAGCAAATACGGCGACATGCTGCCCGAAAACATCCGCAGTTTCCTCAATCTGGAGCGCCCCATCGAGTTTCGTCCGGTAGAGTTGACCAATCCTGCTTTGCCTTCTAAAAGCGACCCCTTTCGCCACGTGTGGATGAAAACCAAGGGCGAGATGCCTATCGATAATCCGTCCATGCAGCAATGTGTTTTGGCTTATGCTTCAGACTACAACCTGCTCACCACCGCCCTTTTACCCCACGGCAATGAGGCCTCATTTGGCGACATGCAGCTCGCTAGTCTGGATCATAGCATGTGGTTTCATCGCCCTTTCCGCATGGATGAGTGGCTGCTTTATGCCATCGACAGCCCCAGCGCTTCAGGGGCGCGGGGTTTTACCAGGGGAAATATTTTCACACAGGAAGGCGTATTGGTCGCCTCGGTGGTGCAAGAAGGGCTGATGCGACGAAAAGGGTGAGAGTTTGGGGCTTTACTGATTTTACTCAAAGCGAAGTCGATATTCTTCGAGCATTGCCGTGGCCTCTTCTACAGTTCTATCTTCTGCTTGCAGTAAGTCAATCAGAATTTCTTGGACTTGCTCTTCGTCTAGTCCAACCAAGGATGCCATTTTCTTAAAGGAAAACTCTTGATGCGACCAGAGCGCCTGCACAAAATTGCGTTTCTCTAATTCGATGCCTTCTTCACGACCTTCTTCACGACCTAGTTCGATACCTTGTTCGATACCTTGTACACGGCCTTTCTCGATACCCTCCAGATAGAGGCCATCTTTTTCAATGTCGTAGTGGATATTCATGGTTTCCATTTGATTTATGACGATGAGTTCCATGTTGCGTAAACGTGATAAAGTTAACAATTGTTTTTGAAATTTTCTGAGTAAAGTTCCGAGCCACAGTTAGCTTTTTTGCCTGCTGCGCAGGCTGGTATTTGGAACACGGATGAGACGGATGAAACGGATGTACACTGATCGCTAACTTGATGTTGACCTTGCGCTAACCAATGGCCATGGCCAATTAATTCACTCCATTTTTATCTTCTTTTGCGGTCATTAGTGAGGATAATGCGCTCAAATTCCGGTTTTTTTCCAAAATTTAATACAAAACCAACTTCAATGTTAGTGGCTTTGAGGTAATTGAGCAATTGTATCTTGTGCTCATTAATAATGGCTTCACTAGCTTTCAGCTCCAAAATGATAGCATCTTGAACCAAGATATCGGCATAGTATTCTCCGATCACCAATCCCTTGTAATATACCTGGCAAAGTTGTTGGGAAAGAGCGGTGCAACCTCTCAATTGTAATTCATGCAACAATGCCTTTTGATAGACTTTTTCAAGAAAACCGTAGCCAAGTTCATTGTAAACATGGTAAAAGGAGTGAATGATCTCATCTGAAATGTTGCTGTGAAGTAACATGTTAGCTATTTGTTGAAATTAGTAAAAAAATAAAGAAAGCATTTCGAAGCTTGATTTGGTTTGCTTTTGAGGTCAACATCGTGGTCAACGTCACACTGGAAATCCGTGTTCATCCGTTTCATCCGTTATATCCGTGTTCCTAGCATAGCCTCGCGAAGCGGGGCAAGAATCACATGCACGAATAAAATTTGCCGAACTAAAGATCAGTGGCCTCTATGGCGCATTTTTATTCCAGCCAAGGATCAG
Source organism: Chitinophagales bacterium (assembly GCA_013299105.1). Classification (GTDB taxonomy): domain Bacteria; phylum Bacteroidota; class Bacteroidia; order Chitinophagales; family Saprospiraceae; genus Haliscomenobacter. Next base: position 70,166 of record JAAFJY010000005.1, read on the forward strand.
CACAAGATTTGGCCCCTGAAAGGACAAAAAACCACTTTTGTCCCCTCAAGAATTGCTAAAAATCGAGGGCATACGTATTTACAAATTACTGAAAATAAGTCTTTTAGATCATTTTGAAACGGACCAAAAATCCAAAACCAGTTATGCTTTTAAATCGGATTTTTGTAAAAATTGTGCGCAGGGTGAGGCTTTAAACCGCTTTTCCGATTTTGATTTTTTTGAAAAACGATTTGCTACTTTTGACCCGAAACCAAAAAAGCCATGCTTATGAAAATAGCCATCATCCAAGTGGCCTGTGGACCCGATATTTTGGCCAACGAAGAAAAGCACCAACTCAAGGTGCGAGAGGCAGCGGCGGCAGGTGCCAAGATCATCTGCCTACAAGAGTTGTACAATGCCCAGTATTTCCCGCAATACGTCAAGGTCGATTCGTACAAATTTGCACAAAAAATTGATAGTCCAGGGGTGCAGGCAATGGCGGCTTTGGCCAAAGAACTAGGCGTGGTTTTGATCGTACCGATTTATGAAGAGGCCATGCCTGGGGTGTATTTCAACACGGCCTTGGTGTACGATGCCGATGGCACTTACCTGGGCAAATACCGCAAAAACCATATTCCTGATGGGCCGCAATACCTGGAAAAATATTACTTCACCCCTGGCGACTTGGGCTATCCGGTTTTTGACACCCAATTTGGCCGCATCGCTGTGGGCATTTGCTGGGACGAGTGGTTTCCGGAGGTAGCGCGTTTGTTTGCTTTGCAGGGAGCAAACATCATTTTTTACCCATCGGCCATTGGAACGGAGCCAGACCGCCCTGAATACAGCAGCCACAAAGCCTGGCAAACCGTCATCAGCTCGCATGGCATCACCAATGGCGTTTTCATTGCAGCACCCAACCGGGTGGGCACCGAGGACGACATGACCTTTTACGGCCACAGTTTCATCAGCGACCCATTTGGCGAGTTTTTGGCCGAAGCGGGCACCGAGGAAGCGATTTTATACGCCGATTGCGACCTTGACAAGGTGCGAGAAGCCCGCGAGCTCCTGCATTTCCTGCGCGATCGCCGGGTGGATACTTATGCGGGGCTTTTGCAAAAAGTGTTGGTTTGAGTTGAAAAGTGGAAATGTTGAAGGGTTGAAGGGTTGAAAAGAGGGGAGAGAATAGTTTTGCTTATCCACAAATCTCTCCAGCGAGCCCCTAAATCATATATCGTATGTAGTCTATCGTATGTCGTATGTAAAAGACCTACTTCACTACTGCCTCAAAAACCTCCAACTGAGTCAGAATATCCTCTAAGTCAATCAGTGGAGCTTTGCCTTCGCGGATCACCTCATACATGTTTTGGAAGAGTGGGCTCCAGTTTCCAGGTAGGGGTTCTACTTGTCCGCGTATATGCAAGCCATTGATTTCGGTGTTGAGGGTGGCCCATTGGCTGGTAGGTTCGATGCCAAAACCAGGATTGCCGGGCATGATATTGGCTTTGAGGTGGTCTTCTTGTACGTCGATGCCGTATTTGACCAGCGAGCCTTTGGTGCCTTGAATGATGTAACGGGGCGTGTCCTCGCGCACCAACAGGCTGCACTTCAGGGTTACTTTGGTTTTGCCGTAGTCCAGGCGCAAGTCAAAAGCATCATCGATTTCCGAGCCTTGGCGCTGGGTAAAGGTCTGGCCCCAAACCGACTGTGGTTTTCCAAACAACACGATACTTTGGTCGATGATGTGAGCCCCCAAGTCATAGATCATGCCACTGCCAGGACCCTGGGTTTCTTTCCATTTTTTGGGATTTAAAATAGGCTTGTAGCGGTTGAAATGGGCCTCAAAGCTCAAAATCTCACCCAAAAGGCCTTCTTGGATTACTTTTTCTACGGTCAGAAAATCGCTGTCCCAGCGTCGGTTTTGAAAAACGAATAGCTGCTTACCCACGCTTTTGGCCAGGGCGATCAGTTCCTTGGCTTCGGCTACAGTGGGGGTAAAAGGTTTTTCCACCAACACATGTTTACCTGTATGAAGGCACTGTTTGGCAAAATCGTAGTGTGTATCGTTGGGTGAAGCGATGCTCACCAGCTCGATCTCCGGGTCAGCCAGTACTTCGGCCAAGTTCAGGGCTTGGCCTACACCAGGATAGACCTCGGCGGGGTTTTGCCGGGTGGTGACAATGGTTTTTAAGTGAAAGTTGGGATTGTGCAGGAAAAATGGCGCTTGCAAATAGCGTCCGGATAGGCCAAAGCCTACGATGGCGACGTTGAGCATGTTTTAATTTTTTCTTCTTTTAACGGCATAAAGTGTACCTCCCTTGGGCGCTTTTTCACTGCGCAAAAACACCAACGGTGCTTCAAATGAATGGGCTACCTCATAGACGCTGGAAAGTTGGTATTCCCCACTTTTTCGGGTGTAGCCTTTGTATCCCTTGGATTGTGCATCATTGTTGAATAGCAAATTGCCAGGGCCGGGTGGGCCATGCTTTTCAGGAATTCCTTTGGCGATAGCGTCCCAACTGTGCCAGCGGGGCGTTTTGAGACTGCAAGCCTCAACGAGGTTGTGGCCGTCGTCTTTGCTGTGAAAATTTACATCCACCTCAAACTGACAAGCATATACCACGTTGTATTTGCACCCCTCGTTCATGAGTGCAAAATGGCGAATCCTACTGACTTTTTCATTAAAAAACAAGCAATACTTCGAACTCCAGCAGCCATAATAGCCGCCGTGATGGGAATCCTGCTTGATGTATGCACGGTCGATGAAGTTGTTGCGGAAAGTCAGGTGTTCAGAAGAAAAAGCGCCTAAAGGATGTGCCCCGGCCCAAAGAAACTGGCAATTGTCCACCCAACAATTGCGGCTGCGCCAAAAAATCAGGAGGTTGACATATAAATTGGTGTCGCGAGTTTCTGGGCTGTGAAAAACGCGGCGGTCCCATTCGCCGTTGGGGTTGCTACGGTCATAGGGTTCGAAGTCGGCAGCTGCGTAGCGGATCGTTAGGTCTTCAAAACCCACCTTTTCAGCGTCTTCTACCGAGATGGCGGTAAGGGGCCTTGCTCCTTTTTGGTTTTTGAAAAAAGGGGCTTTCAACAAAACACGGATTTCGACCGCGTTCTTGTTTTCACCGCGCAAAACTACACCGGAGGGCACCCGAATAGGTTGTTTGAGTTCATAAATGCCTTTTTGCAGCAGCATAACGCCCCCACCCATTTTCTTTACCGTGTCAATGGCGGCTTGCAATGGTTCATTGGGGCCTAGCACCCGGCGGATGGGCAAATCACCACGAAATGGAATCCCTCCTTCTACTCCTGCCTTGGCCCATTCCTGCATGTCTGGATAAGCCGGATCAGCTCGCTTGGGGTCCCATTCCCAACCTGGATCGCCGATTTGAATGGGCTCTTGCTGTAATTTTTTTATTGCATTGACCTGGCCCCGCAGCATAAAAACAGAGCCCAGGATTACCACCAAAACCCAAAGGCACCGCCTGATAAAACCAATGTGCCTATCAGAAAAGTTTGGAAGAAGTGTCGTTTCGAGCATGTCAATTTGCTTTTTTTGAACAAAAGCAGTGTAAAGTTTGTGAAAATAGAATGGGTGTGAAAAATACACTTATTTTTGTTCTATCCTTTTTAATTGACCTGCTTGGGCTAAAATTGGCCAAATAGGCTCAAGAATTCAATTTCAACACTTGCTGATCCATGTTTTTCAACACCATTAGAATTTCTTTTTTTTGCGCTGCACTACTATTGGGTTTACATACCTATGCGCAAAAAGCCGTAAAATATGACATCTGCATCTACGGTGGCAATGCTGCTGGGGTGATTGCTGCTTATACGGCTAAAATGTCGGGCAAATCGGTCCTGCTGATCGAGCCAGGCAAACACCTTGGTGGCCTCACCAGTGGTGGTCTTGGTTATACCGACATTGGCAACAAGTACGTGATCAGCGGCTTGGCCAGGAATTTTTATCGACGGATAGGGCAGCACTATGGCAAGTTTGAGCAATGGATTTTTGAACCGCATGTGGCCGAAAACATCCTGAACGATTACATCAAAAGGGCCAGAGTACCTGTGTGGTTTGATGCGCGCTTAAGCAGTGTGAAAAAGGACGGCACAAAGCTCAGCAGCATTACCATTGAAAATACACTTAATCCTCAAGCAACCACCCGCCAAGTCAACGCCAAAGTATATCTCGACTGTTCTTATGAAGGCGATTTGATGGCCCAGTCCAAAGTCAGCTACACCATTGGTCGCGAAGCCAATGCCCAATACAGCGAAACCTACAACGGTGTACAATTGCTCGAAAAACACCAACTACCCGATGGCATCGACCCTTACCGCGAGCCTGGCAATCCCGCCAGCGGTTTGGTTTGGGGTGTCTCTTCGCAGCCATTGGCCACCCAAGGTAGTGGCGACAGGAGTGTGCAGGCCTACAATTTTCGCATTTGTCTGAGTGAAGACCCCAAAAATCAGGTGCAGATTACCCAGCCTGTTGATTACGATGCCTCCCGTTACGAATTGTTGTTGCGCAGTTTTGCCAAAAAGCAGCCTCGCTCCTTGGGCGCTTTTTTCAAATGGGACCGCATGCCCAATCAAAAAACTGACATCAATAACAATGGCGGTTTTTCGACCGACATGATCGGGATGAACCACCACTACCCGGAAGCCGATTATGCGACGCGCAAAAAATTCATCCAAGACCTGGAAAATTACACCAAAGGCTTGCTTTATTTCGTGGGCAATGATCCGCGAGTACCAGAACCCGTAAGAAAGGAAATGCAGCGCTGGGGCTACCCCAAAGACGAATATACCGATAATGGACATTGGTCTTGGCAGCCCTACATCCGCGAGGCCCGGCGCATGGTCGGTGCCTATGTGATGACCCAGAAAAACTGTCAGGGCCACGAGACCGTGGATGATGCGGTGGGAATGGCGGCCTACACCATGGATTCACACAACTGTCAAAGGATCATTCACAATGGCATGGTCAAAAACGAAGGGGATGTACAAATTGGAGGTTTCCCACCTTACCCCATCGCTTACCGCGCTTTAACACCCAAAAAGGAAGAATGTAGCAACTTATTGGTGCCCGTTTGCCTTTCAGCCAGCCACATTGCGTATGGTTCCATCCGCATGGAGCCCGTTTTCATGGTTTTGGCCCAAGCTGCAGCTGCCGCTGCTTGTCAGTCGCTAGATGAAAAAAAGGCCGTTCAGGACATCCAGGTTGAGCAGCTACGGGCCGAACTACGGCAAAATCCTTTGGCCGATGGTTCTACCGCCGAGGTACTGATCGACAATGACATCACGCCAAACCTGGTCAAAACCGAGGGAGAATGGTTGCTACAAAAACGCGGCGGAAGCCAGTTTGGCGCTGCTTATGGCGCAGCCATGTTGATGGATACCCTGGGGAATGCCCAAGCCAAACAAGTGACCTACCGCTTCGACGCCACTAAAGCAGGGCAGTATCAATTGATGATTTATGTACCCAATGTGCCCAAGCAGGCGGCTAAACTCAAAATCCAAGTAGAAAATGGCGCACAACAAGCCCAATTCGAGCCTTCCATCGCCGAATTGCGCAATGACTGGCTTTCGGTGGGTACTTTTTTGGTAAAGCCTAAAGTACCCTGTCTGGTGAAAATCATCAGTCAAAGTGCAAATGGGGTCATTGTGGCTGATGCGATGTTATGGGTTCCAATAAAAAAATCATGAAACGGACAATGAAACCTGCAAGCTTTCTACTGGGGCTTTTTTTTCCTTGGTTTTTGTTGGCACAAAACGATGCTTTTTTGCAGGAAAAATACCGCCATCTGCACGATTCGCCACTGCAGGAAAAATTTCGGCACCTGGCTCCTATCCCCGTAGGTGCGGTATATGTGCAGCAGCCTGGAGAAGGAGAAGCCCAAATCCGCCAGCACTTCCGTAACATGAAAAAACTGGGTTTCAATTGCCTCAAGCAAATCATGACCATACCCGGCTGGAGCATTGAGCAAGTACAATTATTGGCCTTGGAAGAAGGCATCATCCCTTGGTGGTACGGCGAAGGTGGTTGGGAGGATATCAACGAAGCCCTGCTGCAAAAACTGGGTATCCCGGCGAATACGCCAATCGCTCTGGTACGGAATGATCCAAAAATGCTGGCCTACCAGGCCCAGGTCCTACGCGAACGGATACTCACGGCGCAGGCTTACCGCGAAAAAAAAGGCAAGGCCCTGCAAGACCGCAGCGTAGCTTATGAACCCGAATTAGGAGGCCGAGGTTTTGACCTCAGCGAGAGGGGCCAGGTGTTGTTTGTGGAGTGGTTGAAAAAAAAATACGGCAACATTGAACAAGTAAACAAGGTCTGGAATCAAGCCCATGCTGGCCTACAACCCGGTGAGCAGGACCCTTTCAAATCATGGGAAGACCTCGCTCTGCGCCACTCCAAAATGGGGGGCCGTGACTACCGCCGCCTGCACGATATTTTGTTGTTTAAAGTAGAGCACAGCTTGGAAAATATCCGTAAAACCTGTGAAGCCTACCAAAGCGTGGCTCCCAGTGGCGCTTTCAGGGGTGGAGGAGAGATTGGTTTGTTCCATCCCCTGGCCTGGTATGGGGTGGACTTGGAGCGCATTGCGGACCTGATGCAAGAGTACGGGTCGTTCTACTCTTCAATTCATTACGCTTGGCATTTTGGCGAAACGGATTACGAATTGGTACGGCCTTTTTACATGCAAGCTTCCCTAGCCAATGACTTTTTCAAAGGTGGTTGGGCGGCTACTTGGGAATCCACAGGCGGCCCACAACAGTTCAGTGGTGGTCGTGGTGGAGGGGCCTATTTTACTGTCGATGCGGGTACTTTGACCCAATTTTTGTTTTCCCAAATCGCTGCGGGTTTCAAAGGCTGGGGGGCTTGGACCTGGAGCACCCGCAGCGCAGGCTGGGAAGCAGGCGAATACGGCCTGCTGGACCGCAACAATCAAATCAGTGAACGCGCCATTCGCATGGGCCAGATCGGCCAAACCGCCAATCGCTTTCGCGACGAACTATGGCAAGCCCAAAAAGAACCTTTGGTAGGGGTGTTGTATGATTGGGACAGCGAAGCCTTCTGGGCAGCAATGACCGAGGCCGGACGCGCCGAGTTCAAAGATGCAGGCATCCAGGCCCGCATCGGTGTCAGCCGAGCTTTGATCAATGCCAATGTACCCTTTGAATACGTCACCGCTACTGACTTACGACAGGGCTTGGCCGCTCGTTACAAAGTCATTTATTTGCCTGCGATTGTAAGCCTAAATAGCGACTTGCTGTCCATTTTGCAGCAGTATGTAAAAGCAGGTGGCCGCTTGGTCATGGATGCACCTACTGGCTATTTTGATGAGCAGGGCGCACTACTCAGTACCATCAAAGGCAGTGCATTTGAAAGCCTTTTTGGCTTGGAAATCAGGGATTATCAAGGTGCTGGCACCAATCGGGATTATTTTTTGAATGGGCAAAAAATGGTGGGTTTTGTACTCGACCTAGGCTTGACCACCGCTCAATCACTGGCTCGGTTCAACGATGGCAAAGTAGCAGTAGCAGAAAACAAAGTCGGCAAAGGCAGTACCTTGGTATTGGGATACGAAGCCTCCAAGGCTTGCTTCAAACCCGGCAGGAAGTTAGCGGAGTCTAACTTACTCCGTTATGCACTGGGCAATTTGTCCAAGCCTTACACTTGCACCGGAGCCATCGCTTATCGCTTGAGTTCGCCCCAGGCCGATCATTATTTCCTCATCAACGATGGTCCCAATACCCAGGCCAATTTGCAGTTTGGCACTTACCAATACCGGAGTATCAACGATGCCATATCGGGGCAAGTATTGAAACCAGGCCAGCCAATAGCCCTTGAAGCACACAGTGGTCGCTGGATTCGCTGTGAAAAAAATGCACGCCGATGAACCGACGAGATTTTTTGCAATTGGGACCTGCATTGCCCGCTTTGGGAACAATGTCGCTGGATTGGCAAGCTGGGGATCAAACAAACCCTTTATCCGCCGAACCAGAACCGTCCCCCGCTCAACGCCGCTGGATGGACTTAAAATTGGGACTGATGGTACATTTTGGCATCAACACTTACTATGATGTTGAGTGGAGTGATGGCACTTTGAACCCCAACAAATACAATCCCCACCAACTCGACACCGATCAATGGTGCCGTGCAGCCCAGGCCGAAGGCATGAAATATTTGGTTTTTGTGACCAAACACCACGATGGTTTTTGCAACTGGCCTAGTAAAGTCACCGATTACTGCGTGCGTAAAACACCTTATAAGAAGGATGTTTTAAGAAGAGTAGCGGAATCGGCAGAAAAACATGGCCTCAAACTGGGCTTGTACTACTCGCTGTGGGACCGCCACGAAAAGTCACATGACCAAAACGAGCAGCGCTATGTGGGTTTTATGAAAAAACAACTGGAGGAACTGCTCACCCAATACGGCCCGATTGTGGAACTGTGGTTCGATGGTTTTTGGAAAAAACAACGCACGGGTTGGACCAAAAAAGAAGAGATTGACGGTGAAAAAGTGACCCGAGGGGCTCGCGATGAAGCCTTTATCCAGGCCTGGCGCATGGAAGGTGCTTACCGCTGGCAAATGGACCACCTTTATCAATTCATCAAAGACTTGCAAGCCGATTGCATGGTAGCGAACAACTCCACTACCGCATATCCGGGTTTACCACTGCACCCAGTGGACATTCGACCAGGAGAAAAAGCGACCCAGGCCAGGGCCGACCAAAAAATCTGGAATTGGTTGGGTAAGGATACTTACTTACCTATGCAAATTGAAACGACCCTTTCGGTAAAAGGCAAACCTCAATTCCCATCAGGCAACTGGTTTTGGCACGAGGATGATCATTCCATCGCCAGCCGTGAACAAGTAGCCAATTACCTGCAAGTAGCCGAGCAGATGCAGGCCAATTTGCTGCTAAATGTGGGTCCTATGGCCAATGGAAAATTGAGGCCGGAGGATGAAAAACTACTCATGCAACTACGTAGCTAAAGGAACGTAAAGAAATAAGGTGGACGGATTGGGGTTTAGTGAAAAAAGATAAGCAACTGACTGGAAGGATTTGTGTTCTTTTTTTACTAAATCTTAAAAGTAAATATGTCCACCTTATTTTAGCTCAAATACTAAGTGATAAAAGCCCCCTCAATTCACCCTAATTTTTACTTCAATCAAACTCAAGATGCACACCATCAACAATCACTTACCTGGAGAAGGCAAAGTGCAGGGATACCACGCCCAGGAAATCAGCTTGCTCAACTCCGTCGATTGCGTCATTTTTGGTTTTGACGGTAAGGACTTGAAAGTATTACTGGTACGCTTTCCCTACGAACCCTATCGTGGGCATTGGTCGCTGATTGGGGGTTTTGTCAAACCTGATACCAGTATTGATGAAGCTGCCCGCCAAACTGTCGCAAATATGACAGGCCTGGAAGATGTGTACATGGAGCAAATCTACACCTTTGGCGAGGTAGGTCGGGTACCTAGCGAAAGGGTGATCACCACTTGTTATTATGCTTTGATACGAGTAGAGCCTACCTTGCCCAGACTATCTAAGCAATTTGAAGCGACTTGGATATCGGTGGCCAAACTTCCCAATATGGTTTACGATCACGCTGACATGTTGGATCGTGCCTTGCGCCGCCTACGTCGACGGGTACGCTACCAGCCCATCGGATTTGAACTCCTGCCTCCCAAATTTACCATGACAGAACTGCGCAGTCTTTACAATTCTATTTTAGATAAAGACTTAGAGAAACGGAATTTTAGCAAAAAACTTTTGATTATGGGTTTACTCACCAAGCTGGATGAGCAAAATAAAGTTACATCACGCAGAGGAGCCTTTTATTTCCAATTCAACGAAGGAAAGTACCGTGAATTAATCGCAGATGGCTACCTTTTAGAGTTTGTTGCAGCCAAAAAGCCAAATAAAAAAGCAAATTGAGCATCTTTTTGTCAATAAAAAGGCAAGAACTGCCATTTTTTTGACATTTTAATTTGAGTGTAATTTGTACACTCAAATAATAAGTGTTATTTTTACACTCATTATTTTCCTTACACCATCACCTTGTATTTGCAGGCAAAAAACATCAGTTGAGTTGGGTAAACATTTCCTTGTAATCAAACAGCCCAAAGCATAAGCTAAACCCTAATTATTTCGCTCACTTTAACCTACATTTCATGAAAAGAGTTCTGTTCATGCTGGCCTTTTGGTTCAGCACTATCTATGCCTGGTCGCAATCCTCAACCGTCGTGGGGACTGTCACAAATGAAGCTGACGGACAAAGCCTTGCTGGCGTTACAATTATGGTAAAAGGGACCGCGACTGGCGTGGTCACTGATGTCGATGGTGAATTTTCGATCAATGCTGCTCCGGGAAGTACCCTGGTTTTCAGTTTCATTGGTTTCGAAACATTTGAGCAAATCATTGGCAATGAAACCCGTTTGCAAATAGGATTGAAAACGGATTCCAAATTGCTCAATGAAGTCGTGGTCGTGGGTTACGGTTCGCAAATCAAACGCGATGTGACCGGAGCCATTGCTACAGTGAAAGGTTCCAGTATTGCCCAGTTGCCAGTACCCTCTTTTGACGCAGCGCTGCAAGGCCGAGCGGCTGGTTTGCAAGTTTCGCAGCAAGGTGGAGCCCCCGGTAGCCCGGTGCGGGTGCAAATCCGCGGCACAGGCTCTGTTTCCTCGGGTACAGAACCCTTGTACATCATTGATGGGATGCCCATTTTTCAGGACATAGGTGGCATTGCATCCGGTCGTACCAACAACAACCTCAACCCATTGGCCAACATCAATTCCAATGACATTGAGTCAATTGAAGTGTTGAAAGATGCAGCTGCAACGGCAATTTACGGTTCTCGGGGTGCTAACGGGGTCATTTTGGTGACCACCCGCACAGGCAAAAAAGGGCAAGGCCGCACTACCCTTGACTTCAATCGAGGCACCTCAGAGGCGATCAACTTGATTGATTACGTGAATGGTTCGGACTGGTTGCGCATGGTAGACGAAAGCCGCCGCAACAGTGTCAATTATGGAATCACCACGGGGCAAGAGCAATTTAACCCAGCGGTTTTGTCGAACAACACCTTGCCAACGCCCACAGGAATTTCTGGCCCTCAATTTGGCCCCTTGGCCACTTGGACCCGTGCCCTTGCCGAGCAGACCAATACCAACTGGCGCGATCAGTTGCTACAACAGGGTACAACGCAGGAATACAATGTTTCTACCAGCAATGGATTTGACAAGGGAGGCTTTTTCATTTCTGGCCAATACCGCGATGAAGAAGGGATTCTGAAAACCCACCGTTTGCAGCGCTACGCAGCTAGAGCCAACATTGATTTTTCGCCTAGCGACCGCTTGAGAGCAGGGGCGAAATTTAATTTCTCATACCTGCGTTTTACTCAACCTCAAATAGGCATCGGCAATAATGGCGGCGGCATTGGCCGTCAAAACTTTGGTGCAACGGGAGGATGGGCCCAAGCCAACCTGGGTTCCCTACCGATCATGCCCATCACCAATGCCGATGGCTCGTATTTTGACCCGCTGCGCGGTCGCAATGTGGTTTCGGGCATCGATCAAAACAATTTTGCCAGCTATACTGATCAAAACCGGACCATTGGTACAGCTTTTATTGAGTACAGCATCTTCAAAGGTTTGAATCTCCATGCAGAAGCCTCGGCTGACTTTTTGAACTCCAACTCCATTTATTGGGCCAGTGACGTGATCCGTTACAACCGGGTGGGCCAAGAAGAAGGTCGTTTCATCAACAACCGCAACGTCAATGCCTACCTGACTTACAACCTTTTAGGGCAGGAAAAACATGCTTTGACAGCTGTGGTGGGTTCTGAAATGCAAAAAACCACGACCCGCCGCCAGGATTATGCCTTTGAAGGGCTACAAGGCGCCCAACAAGAAATTGGTGAAATATCCAACGGCCAAACCCAGTTCATCACCGCCGTATCAGGCATTTTTCCTGATCGCTTCTTCTTGTCATATTTTGGCCGCCTCAACTATAAGTTCAACAACCGCTACTTGCTGGGCTTAAGTTTTCGCCGCGATGGCTCTACTGTTTTCGGCCCTGAAAACCGCTATGGTAACTTCCCGGCAGTTTCGGCAGGTTGGATCCTCTCGGATGAAGCTTTTATGCAAAAGGGTTTGTTCAGCAAATTTAACCTGTTGAAAATCCGTGCCAGCTACGGCCAAACAGGCAACGCCAATATCCCAAGTTTCGCTTTTGTGAATACTTACGCCAACTGGCCAGTGTACGGGCAGTCACCAGCCTTGGGTTTCAACGTTTTGGCCAACCCTAACATCGGTTGGGAGAAAAACAACCAAGTGGATGCCAGCTTGGAATTTGGCTTATTTAACAACCGTATTTCGGGTTCGGTAGGTTACTACAATCGTTTGTCACAGGACATGTTGCTAAACGTACCCGTAGCGCCCAACGTGGGCATCGGTACAGGAGCTTCTCAGGTGATCACCAACATCGGCGACCTGCGCAACCAAGGGATCGAATTGCAATTGAGCACCATGAATGTCACCAAAGGTGCTTTCTCTTGGTCAACTGATTTCAACTTTACTACGGTACAAAATGAAGTAACCCGCTTGACGCCGCAATTCACTACCCTTCCAGGCGGCTCTTTGCCCGTAGCGAACGGCATCCAGTCGGGTGGAGCTACCATTACCCAGGTTGGTGGCCAATTGGGGACCTATTACCTAGCTGAATACGCTGGTCTGGATGCCCAGGGTTATGAAACGATTTACGAAATCGATCAAAATATCCTGCGTACTACTGGTAGAACTGTCAAAACTGGCAACATCATCCGCGCAACCCAGGCCAATATCAACGCCAACCGCGTTGTGCACGAGAGTGAAACGGGATTGCCGACCTTCTTTGGCGGTATGACCAATACCTTCCGCTTCAAGGGTTTTGAATTGAGCGCTTTGCTTACTTTCCAAGGGGGCAACTACATTTATGATGGGCATGAGGAAGCCACTTCGTATATCCGTACGGGAAACAACGTGATTCGAGCCAGTGTTTTGAACAATTACTGGACCGAAAGCAATACCAACGCCACCAACCCACGCCTGACTTGGAACCTGCGCGACAACAACAACGATGCACAAGGTCGCCCAGCAGCTCAAACCCTCGGCACTCGTACCACCCGCTTTTTGTACAAAGGCGATTTCATTCGCTTAAAAACAGTACAAGTAGCCTACAATATTCCACAAGGTGTGAGCAAAAAAATTGGCTTACAAGGCTTACGCGTATATGCCAATGCCCAGAACCTCTGGACCTCCACCCAGTTCCCTGGCATGGATCCGGAGTTGGTGATTTTGGGCGGCACCCAGGACCGAAACCTCAACCAAGGTGTAATCGGCAACTTGCTGCTGCCTCAAGTGGTAGCAATCAATGCCGGAGTGAGCGTATCATTTTGAGCCAGTCTAAGCGGGATGTACACCCACTCTGGCTTTTCCTTTTTTGACCAAAAAGTATCTTCCACATGAAAAATATCTTTTCCTATACTTCTCTCATTGCCCTGCTGTTTTTATTCAGCGCTTGCGATGAAGATTTTTTTGATGATGCCCGCCAACAATCCAATGTCGCCAGTGATTCCTGGGGTAGCACCCTGGACCTGGAGCGCCTGGTAGCGGGGGCTTATTATGGCGTTAGTGGTTATGCTGGTTTCCGGGGCTTGCACGGCCTACAAGGAGTACACGAAGCCTTTATGTCGGACATCGGATTACTACACGTTAGTGGTGCAACCGGCGATTGGGAACAGGACCTATACAACCGTCGCAATGCCCGCAACGACATCTTTTTGTATGGCAGTATGTGGTCGGGAGGCTATCAAGCCGCAGCGCTTTGCAACGAAGTCGTTGGTTGGGTAGAAAAAAATGGGGCTTTCAAAGACCAGTATGGACCTACTTGGACCGATCGCCTGGTGGGCGAAAGTTTGTTCTTGCGCTCTTGGGTATATTTCCACTTGGTGCGCATGCACGCCCCAGCTTACGGAGCCAACAACAGTGCGCCTTCGATCATCCTGAACCTTCAACCATCCAAAGAACCATTTGCCAATCCAGGCCGGGCTACGGTGCAGCAGGTGTATGATCAGTTGCTCAAAGACTTGGAGCAAGCCATTCGGTTGTTGCCAGAAACCTACAATGCACAGCGTGATCCACTGGAGTACCAGGATCGCGCCAACCGCGATGCGGCTCGTTTTTTGCTGGCTCAAGTGCATTTTCAAATGAAAAGCTATGCCAAAGCCAAGGAACAGATCGACCTGCTAATTGCCCCCAACCGTTATCCAATGACCGATGACCCCATTGAAGCATGGAACAAAACAGGGCTGGCTCAAAAAGGCAAAGAAGTAGTCTGGCAATATGTACAATACAGCACCTCTCAACAACAATGGAAAGGCTCTCCAGCTGGCGCTTATTTTGGCTTCACCGCCAGAGGCAACTCTTCCCAGATCAACGGAGGCCGCATCATGTCAGCTAGTGATGCTTTCTTAAAAACAGTAGGTTGGGATGCAGACAAGCTAAGAGTCACCAATGTACCCGCCAACCGCCCTCCAGGAACCCTGGGCACCCAAACCAATTTTACCATCGATAATCCCGACAAGCGCGTAGCACAATTGTGGAGAGCCATTCCGGCTGGTTTTGACCCTCGCACCGAGTTTACTGGCTATACCCGCACTTATGTATGGTGCAACAAGTGGAACCGCATTGCCGGACCAACCAACAATAACCTTTTCAGCTTGCCGCTGATGCGCATTGCTGAAATGTACCTTACCCGTGCAATCATCCGCTTCAACGAAGGCGACCGCAAAGGTGCTGCTGATGACTTAAATGTAGTTCGTCGTCGAGCTGGACTGACGGCAATAGCTGAAGCCGACATCACCGCCAATGAAATTCACAATGAGCGCATGCGTGAATTGGCATTTGAGAACGACCGCTTGTACTACCTCCAGGCACTGAGTTTACCAATTCCGGCAGGGGATCGTGCAGACCAAGCTACCATTCCCTGGAACAGCGATAAATTTGCCATGCCGCTGCCCAACACTGAAGTGGATGTGAACCCTGGAGCCCGTTGATTTCAGAGGTTTACGAAGAGTAGTCGAAATTGGGCCGTTTTACGGCAAACAAAAAGCATTAAACTACTCTACACCAACTGTTCTTATTCTAAAAGGAGTGCCCCGCCGAAAGTTTCGGTCGGGGCACTCCTTCTTTTTGAAGAGGCATGTCAAGCATCCCCCCTCACAACCTATTTTTGTCAATCATGCTGTCCAGCTCATCCCGATAATTCTTACCCACTGGCAGGTGCTTCGGTTGGTTTTTTTCCATTACTTCCACCATGTTGCCCACGATGGCGTTGATCCGGTCGATGTTGATGATGTAAGAGCGGTGGATGCGCTTGAAGCGGTTGGATGGCAGTTTGTCTTCCAGACTTTTCATGGTTTGTAAGGTCACTACGCGTTGGGTGTCCATGCGGATGATTACGTAGTCCTTCAAGCCTTCGATGTAAATGATCTCGTTGTAATTGACTTTGACCAGTTTCTTATCGGCTTTGACAAAAATATAGTCCAGGTGCTCTTCACCCGCGCTTTGGTTTCCTGTTGAACTGTTTGCCGAGGTATCTTTTCTTAACAGTTCAATTTGCTCCACGGCTTTGTTCACAGCTTTCATGAAGCGGTCGAGCGAAATGGGCTTGAGTAGGTAGTCGAGCGCATTGAGCTCGAAACCCTCGATGGCATAATTGGCGTAGGCAGTGGTAAAAATCACTTTGGGTGGCTTACTCAAGGTTTTGAGAAAGTCAATGCCCGTCAATTGTGGCATTTGGATGTCCAGAAACATCAGGTCTACATCTTCGGTTTTCAGCACTTCATTGGCTTCTAGGGCATTGCTGCACTTTTTCACCAAAGTCAGCTCCGGCATTTTTTCGATGTAGGTTTCCAATACATCCTGAGCCAGCGGCTCATCATCAACAATGATTACTCTTACCATTACCTTGTTTTTAGGTAAAAGTTTACGTCGTTCCCATTTCGGTCAAAAAAGGCCGTTCTTCCGTGATCCTTCGCCTCTTTTCTCAGCCGATGCTTGGGCATCGACTTCAAAAAGCAGACTAGGCTGAAGAAAAATCGTCATCTTTTTTGTCTCGAAACCACTGACCTAAACTTTTACGTTTTTTAGGGTTGGAGGTTTTGTGGCACAGATACCACCTTTATTTCTCCTGATCATCCAAATCAATATCCAAATGTACGGAATAGGTTTTTGGATTGTTGTCAATTTTTAGTTCATAGCGCTTGGGGTAGATCAAATTCAGGCGCCGGTGTACATTGACCAGCCCGATGCCCCCACTACGGCGGTTGGGATCGGACATGGGGGCTTTTTCAGGTTTGCTGTTTTCGATGGTAAAATCCACTTTCAAACCATCTACTTTTAAATGCACATTCACAAAAGCCCCACCAGAAATGTAGTGGTTAACACCGTGCTTAAAACTATTCTCCACAAAGGGTATAAAAAGCAAAGGCGCGATCTTTTGTTCACTGACTAGCCCTTCTACGCTCAATTTTATTTCCACCACATTGCCTTGGCGCAAGCGCTCCAGGTCCAGGTAGTTTTGCAGGTAGGCAATTTCTTTGCTCAACATCACACGCTTCTCGTTGCAATCATACAACATATAACGCATCATTTCCGACAATTTGATCACAATTTCAGGAGCCAGGTCGGATTTTTTCAAAGTCAGGGCGTACAAGCTGTTCAGGGTGTTGAACAAAAAGTGTGGGTTGATTTGAGATTTCAGAAAACGCAACTCCGATTGCATGGTTTCGTTTTCCAGTTCCTGCTTTTCACGCAGTTGCGTCACCCAATCGGTTACAATTTTATAAATCGTTGAGGTGGTGGCGACAAAAAAA
Organism: Chitinophagales bacterium; assembly: GCA_013299105.1. Classification (GTDB taxonomy): domain Bacteria; phylum Bacteroidota; class Bacteroidia; order Chitinophagales; family Saprospiraceae; genus Haliscomenobacter. Next base: position 87,083 of record JAAFJY010000005.1, read on the forward strand.
TTGATCAAAAAATAAGCCAATTGGTGGTCCAACAACTCGCGTTGACTGGCTGGCACGTGGCTGAATTTGAGGTAAAAAACCAAAATTTTGATCGGCGTAATGAGTACAATGGCCAAAACCAAATACGCAGCATAGGCCAAAAATCGCTTTTGGGTCAGGTATTTGGGAATGAGATAAAAAAGATTCAGGTAAACAATCAACGCGTAAAAAAATACATTGATCAGTTCGTTGGTCAATGTAAAACCAAAGCCGTGGCGGGTACCCTCCACAATCGTCAGAATGATCAACACGATGCCCCAGAAGATCATATGGTAAGCACCATTGGTTGAAAGGATGACATCAGCGGGTTTCTCACCCGCAGAAAAAGGATTTTTAAGTAAGCGCTCCATCAATCAATGTCGGAATACCTTGGTTTGTTTGGTTCCAATTTTGGACAAAATAGTACTTTTGCCCAAAATTGGAACGTCAAAGGAGCAAAATCCTGGAATTTTACTTCGATTTAGCCACCTTACAAAGACGATCATAAAACAATCTATTGATGAAAGCATATGTTTTCCCGGGGCAAGGTGCCCAGTTCGTGAGCATGGGCAAAGACCTGTATGACACCAATAGCCAGGCCCGTGATTTGTTTGAGCAAGCCAACGGCATTTTGGGTTTTTCGCTTTCCGATGTAATGTTCAATGGCACAGAAGAAGACCTGAAACAAACCCGGATCACCCAGCCTGCGATTTTCTTGCATTCGATCATCAAGGCACGTTTGGCAGGTGCTGATTTTCAGCCCGATGCGGTCGCTGGTCACTCATTGGGCGAGTTTTCGGCCCTTGTTGCTGCTGGTGCTTTGGGTTTTGAAGCAGGTTTGAGCCTGGTTTACCAGCGTGCCCAAGCCATGCAAAAGGCATGCGAATTGCAGCCCAGTACCATGGCGGCCATCCTGGGGCTGTCGGACGAGGCGGTGGAAGAAATCTGTGCTTCTATCAGCGATGACATCGTGGTACCTGCCAACTACAACTGCCCAGGGCAATTGGTGATCTCAGGCACCATTTCTGGTATTGAAAAGGCCGTGGCCAAGTGCCAGGAAGCAGGCGCACTCAAAGCGATCGTGTTGCAAGTGGGCGGTGCTTTCCACTCGCCCTTGATGCAACCTGCTCAAGATGAATTGGCAGCGGCCATTGCCCAAACGCCATTCCAGCGTCCTTTGTGTCCGGTTTATCAAAACGTACATGCCTTGGCCGAACAGGATCCACAAGCCATCCAAGCCAACCTGATCAAGCAACTCACTGCACCAGTACGTTGGACCCAAACCATGCAAAACATGATTGCAGCCGGGGTAAGCAGTTTTACTGAAGTAGGCGGCACGGGCAAAGTGCTGCAAGGCATGGTCAAAAAAATCGACCGTGCTTTTCCCACCAGTGCAATTTGAGTTGAGACTGTCAGCGAGGCGGCGATAATTTTTGTATCCCTGCTGGCATCTTATGAGTATTCCCCTTAATTTTGAGTGATCGGAAAAACTCTATTCATGAGCGAACTGAAGAAAGGTGTAATATTATTGGCAGAGCCCTTCATGGTTGACCCCAATTTCAAACGCAGCGCAGTGTTGTTGTGTGAGCACGGGAAAGAAGGCAGTGTTGGTTTTGTGCTGAACCACCCGCTTTCGCACCGGGTGGATATGCTCATTGAAGACTTCCCAGAATTCGACGCCCATGTTTACCTGGGCGGGCCCGTGGAAGCTGATTCAACCTTGCACTACCTGCACAATGTGGGAGATTTATTGGAAAACAGCGTCAAAGTGAGCCGTGGCATTTATTGGGGCGGAGATTTTGACAAGCTCAAGTTCTTGATCTCCAACGAGCTAATCCAGCCCCACAACATTCGTTTTTTTATTGGCTATTCTGGCTGGGAAACCGGACAGTTGGATGAAGAACTGAAAAGTGGCTCCTGGGTAATCGCGGACAATGACATCAATTACCTTTTCAACAACGAAAGCGATAACCTCTGGAAAGAAATCATGGAAAACAAAGGGAATACTTTTTCAGTGATCGCCAGGATGTCGGATAGTAGCCTGAATTGAGTTGAGGAGAACGTGACTATACAAAAAAACGATAAACCGAAAGAGGGCTGCCCAATTGGGCAGCCCTCTTCTCATTTTCAGGTCTCAGCTAAAAAGCAGAAACTAGCATCAATACCCAGGATTCTGCTTCAAAGTAGCTTTGCCACCTACAGAACTGTTGACGATTTCACTCTGAGGAATCGGGAAATACTCACTCTTACCTTTGGTGAACTTGGCACCACGCATGAATGCACGAAGCGTTGATTCATAAGTGATGTAAGCATTCAACGCCTGATCAGCAGTACCATAACGCACCAAATCGTAGAAACGGTGGCCTTCCATGGCCAATTCCAGCTTGCGCTCGAATTGCACAGCGTTGCGGGCTACGTCCTTGTTGGTCCAGGCAGTGTTGTATAGACCGATCACATAGTTGGCAGCATTGGAGCCATCGGCAGCTTTTACAAAGTCAGCTGGATTAGCAGCGCGGGCACGGATTTGGTTCACATACTCACGGGCCTTTTCCAAAGAACCGATTTCTACTTCGCTCTCGGCAGCCATCAGCAGTACGTCAGCAAAGCGGATCAAGTTAACGTTGTTGGCGCTAGCCCCTTGAGCCCAGCCAGAAGCAGTAGAACCACTGCCCTTTTCAGCACGCTTGAACACGTTCTTTTTTGGTGAAAATGGACCTGCATAGGCCTGGTCGCGAATCCAACCCTGACCAGGGTGTGGACCCCAGTCCAAATAAGGAATGCCACGGCGACCTACTGAGTGATCAAGACGAGGATCCAAGGAACCTGCATCAGGCGTAAAGGCACTATTGGAAGGAATACCCTGGTCATTCTTTACCACATTGGCACCCGTATTGTAAGATCCATCCAAGAGTGGCAGACCGTTGGCATTAACACGGTAAGAATTCACCAGTTCCTGAGAAGGCTGATAAAAACCACAGCATTCGCCAGGGCCGCCCGTGTATGGGAAGTTCAATACATCGCCATAATTGCCGTTTTCACCGTCAGCACCATCGTTTACAGAGGATTGAACTGCAAATACTGACTCCGAGCTGTTTTTACCCGAGATCACGAAGTTATCGCTGTACTTGGCTTGCAGGGCATACTTCTTACCACCAGAAGTCTGACCTTGGGCAATCACTACATCCAACAAAGCTTTAGCTTCAGCAAATTTACGTTGAAACATATAAGCCTTGGCCAACATAGCACCAGCTGCCCACTTGTTTACACGGCCTACCTGAGCCTGGGTGGTTGGCAGGTTGTCGTAAGCAAACTTCAGGTCGTTCTCAATGTCAGGCCATACGTTGCGATCGTTAGGGATGTTGAAATCCACTGCCTTATCGTCTACGTAAGGGATGTTGTTGAAGGTTTTCTTGAGCTCGAAGTGGTAGTGACCACGCAGGAAGCGCGCTTCTGCTTCAACACCTTTTTTCGCATCAGCAGACATATCAGTCGCCTTGCCCAACAATTTCAAAGCAGAGTTGGAACGGGCTACGCCATCAAAGCATGCGCGCCATTTGCCACGGAAATATTCGTTATCGGCCAAGCCTTCGTAACGAGCGATGGGGTTGATGGCAGGTTGGTCAGATGCATCTGAGCCCTTGTTGGCGTCGCCACCACAAATACCACCGTACACCCAGTTGGAAGCAGCTGAAGTCCATACGGCTCCACCGCCCCAACCCTGGCCCCAGCCATCCAGCAAAGAATAAGCGCCGATCAATACAGCGTCTACTCCTTTTTGGTTGGAAAGGGTCCCTTCGTCTAGACCACCAATGGGTTGGCGATCTAGGAAGTTATCCGAACAGGCGTAAAAAACTCCGCCCATCGTTAGTGCGATTACGCACAAATAAAAGATCCTTTTCATGATCTGAAGGTTATGAGAATTTGAGTAAATGTACGACAATACATACGATACCCAAATAACATTTTGTTAGAATGACAAATTCACGCCAAAAATCAACTGTTTTACCAGTGGATAATAGCCATAGTCGATACCAATTGTTGAGTCTGCACCGCCGCCAAAACCAGCAGTAGTAATTGCGGGGTTGTAACCACGGTATTTGGTGAACATCAACAAGTTGGTTGCTTGTGCATAAATGCGCAGTTTTTCAGGACGGAATTTACCCAAGCCTCCCAAGGTGTAGCCCAAAGTAGCCTGGCGCAAACCGAAGTAAGAACCATCTTCTACATAATAGCTAACTGGTGATTGGTTGGAAATCTGGTCAGAGAAATCCAAGCGTGGCAGTGAAGCGTTGCGGTTTTCTGGTGACCACGAATCGTACAAAGCTTCTTTTGAACGGTTACCATTGAAGGTTTCAAAGTCGATCCAATAACGGTTGTAGTTGAAAACTTCGTTGCCTTGTACACCTTGGAAGAAAGCGCTGAAATCAAAGTTTTTATAGCTCAAGTCAAAGTTGATCCCGTAAGTGAAATCAGGGTGTGGATTGCCAATGAAGGTCTGATCCTGATCGTTGACTACTTTATCATTGTTCAGGTCAGCAAAACGCCAGCGGCCTACTTTTTTCTCTCCAGGTTGAGCAGGAGAGTTGGCCACTTCTTCGTCGCTCTGGAAGAAGCCTACGATTTGATAACCCCAGAAGGAAGAAATGGGTTGGCCAATTACCGAGCGGGTAATACCCTGGCCTGCGAAACGTGAGCCACCACCTGTGAAGAAAGATGCAGGGTTGGTACCTACGCGCAAGATTTCGTTCTTATACGTACCAAATACTACGCTAACGTTGTACTTCAGTTTGTCACCAACGCCTTTGCCACGGTAGGTCAGCTGAGCATCAACGCCTACGTTTTTCATGTCACCGATGTTGATCGAAGGAGCTGCTACATCACCTGCAGTACCAGGCAATTCCTGTGGGTAGAGCAAGTCGGTTGTGCGGCGATTCCACCATTCGATTGAAAAGTCCAACTTGTTGTCCAAAATGGTCATATCCAAACCAATGTTAGTAGAAGTGGTGGTTTCCCACTTAGAGGCTAAGTTGCCCAAACGGTTGGCATCGAAACCCAACAATGGGGTAGTACCCGTGCCATTGATGTCGTAAGCAGTAGAGCCAGGGCCAGAGCCAAAGGTGCTGAACTGGTTATTGCCGTCGATCTTTTGGTTACCCGTTTGGCCCCAACCAAAACGTAGCTTCATGTCATTGACTGCCGAAACGTTTTGCATGAAGTTTTCGCTAGATACCCGCCAGGCTAAACCTGCGGCTGGGAATACCCCATAGCGGTTTTCAGGACCAAATACTGAAGATCCATCACGACGTACCGTACCATTGATGATGTAACGGTCTTTTAAGCTATACTCCAATCGACCAAACTGAGAGTACAGGGCAGGGCCAGAATAAGCACCACCGTTTACACTCTGACCAAGTGGGTTACCCGCACTCAGGGTCCAGAAGTTTTGGCTATCCACAAAGTAGTTGAAGCGGGTACCGTCAATGTTGCGGCCCGATCCCAGGTTGGCTTCGGTACCTACATAAATTTTCAACTTCTGAGATTCGCTCAATTGGTGATCGAAAGTCAGGGTGTTGTACCAGGTCCAGGTCAAACCGTAACCAGCGCCTTGGAAGAACTGGTTAGAAGAGTTGGGTTCTGCGGATTCAATGGTACGATAGTTGAAGCCATAGTAATTGTACATGCCGTAGTCGATCCCCAATTGGGTGCGGAAAGTCAGGCTATTCAACAAACCACCACCAAAAATTCCCAGGTTCAAGCTACTGTAAATGTTACCAAAAGCGTTCAAACCGTAACCCCGGTTATCCTTGGCACGGAGCAACTGTGCCACTGGGTTGCCAGCGTTGGACAAAATTCCCTTGGCACCTGCAAAGTTGCCCTGGATGTCGTAAATCGGCATGATCGCCTGAGCACGCAACGCTCCAGTAATTGGAGAACCTTCACCCGGACCATTAGGAATGGCACGTACGTCTTCGTTGTGCGAAATCTTCATACTCTCGCCGATGGTCAGGTACTTTCCGACTTTGAAGTCGGTGTTCAAACGCATGCTGTAGCGCTTGTTGTACGTAGCCAACAATAGACCTTCCTGGTTGTAATAGTTCAAGATCAAAGCATAGTTGCTGTTCTTGTTGCCCCCCGTAAAGGAGAGGTTGTGGTCTTGAATCGGAGCCACTTGCATGATTTCTTCCTGCCAGTTGGTCCCTGCTTTATTGGCACGGGTGATCAGGTTGAAATTCGGACTATTGATGTCCGCATTGTAAGCACTAGGCTGAACTTTTGGGTCACCCTCTTTTGCACCCGTTGGCAGGATGTAGTCAGGCAATACCGGAGTAGCTCCTGTACCATACAAGGACGCAATGTTGCCAGAAGGAACCTGGCCAGCATTTTTCAAAGCAGTAAAGCGCTGGGTAGCCCATTCCTGAGCATCCAGTACATCGATCAATTTACCGTGACGCTGGGTACCATAGTAGCCGTTGTACTGCACTTTGGTTTGACCCGCTTTGCCACGCTTGGTGGTGATGATGATTACCCCGTTACCTGCGCGAGAGCCATAAATCGATGCTGCCGAGGCGTCCTTCAGAATCTGGATTGATTCGATGTCGTTCGGGTTGATGTCGATCATGCGGTTGTTGTCGCGAGGCACCCCGTCAATGATGTACAGCGGGTCGTTGTTGCCAAAGGTACCGATCCCGCGAATACGAATACTCGTAGGCGAGCCAGGCTCACCCGTGTCCCCTACTACAACCCCAGCTGCACGGCCATTGAGTTGTTGCTGGAAGTTACCAGAAGGAACCGAAAGCAGGTCCTTGGTTTTGACCACGGAAACGGCACCCGTAAGGTCTTTTTTCTGTTGGGTCGAATAACCCGTTACAAGCACTTCTTCTAGGGCAAGGTCGCTTTCGTCCAAAGTTACAGAAACGTTGGATTGATTCCCACTAAGTGCTACCTCTTTGGTACGGTAGCCCAGATAAGAAACGATCAATCCACTAGCGTCGCCTTCAAGTGTGAGTGTAAAACCTCCGTCGTCGTCGGTGTAAGTGCCGTTGGTGGTACCCTTTACGATGACGGAAGCGCCAATCAAAGGGTTACCAGCAACATCGACCACCTTACCGCTAACGCTGCGTTGTGCCAACGCCGCTACGGAGAATAGGCAGAAAAGGGCTGCAAAAGCCAGGAATTTCTGCCAGTTTTGGTAGGCATGAACCATGATAGTGATGGTTTTGTTAGTAAAATGTTTATAGTTATAGTTACTTGACCTTAGTGCATACTACTGTCAGTCAGCAACCGTGCTTTGACACACATGCTGTGGTTTTCATAGTTTCACATCCAACAAAATCGGGGAATTCGATCATTTTAAGCACCCAATACTTAGGAGTTTTCTAATGTTAAATTGAGTGCTTTCAGTATTGAACCATGTTTTTGATCGCAAACATCCTTCAGCTGACGATCTCTGCACTTTTAACGAAAAAGCTGCACAGATTGCTGCTTGGGGAATTAGGATATAATTTGGCTTTACTAAGCAATAAAAAAAGATCGTGTGGTAAAAACACTAAGTTCGAGGCGAAAATTCAGCATTTCTCTTAGAACCTGCAACAAATGCCCGTTTTTTTTTACAATTTTTTTTTGCTTTATACAACCCTTAAAGCTAAAACACGTTCAGCCTCTGCATTTTGAGAAAGGATCCCTAGGACAAAAATTCATGCTTATATTTAGCTGGACGATTTTACACATCCTTAACATTCAATGTCATGCTGCGCCTTTTAACACTTCTCCTATCCCTTGTTTTTCTATTGGGTTTTCGCTCAGAAAGGCCTGCAACAGCACTCAACATCCTTTGGCTCAGTGTAGAGGACATGAGCCCTCACTTGGGTTGTTATGGTGATTTCACGGTTCCAACACCAAACATTGACCGCTTGGCTAACGAAGGTATTCGCCATACCAAAGTTTATTGTACAGCGGGAGTATGTGCGCCAAGTCGCAATGCCATCATCACCGGGCGCTGGCAAACCAGCAACGGTGGGCACAACATGCGTACCCTATTCGATACTTACCCTCAAAAAACCCAACTGCCAAAATCATACTCTAGTGTACCTCCCGCCGAAGTCCGTGCATTCCCAGAATACCTCAGGTTAAAAGGTTACTACTGCACCAACAATGAAAAAACTGATTATCAATTTGAACACAGTCCTCTGGCTTGGGACGAAAGCAACAGCAAAGCCCATTACCAAAACAGAAAGCCCAAACAACCTTTCTTTGCCATTTTCAATCATTTAGGGACCCATGAATCACAGGTTTGGGTCAAAAAAAATAAGCCACTACGAGTGGACCCAGCCAAAATCAAGGTCCCGCCTTATTACCCCGACAATGCCCTAACCAGGCAAGACATGGCTCGCTTTTTTACGAACATCAGCGAAATGGACGATTGGGTGGGTGAAAAAATCGCCGAATTGGCAAAAAATGGGCTACTCGACAACACCATCATTTTCTTCTGGAGCGACCACGGCGATGGCCTGCCTTATGTGAAACGCGAGCTTTACGACCGGGGCTTGCAAGTCCCCTTGATCGTGCGTTTTCCTGATAAAAGACAAGCTGGAACCAGTAACGAGCGCCTGATCTCGATGATCGACCTGGCACCAACCGTGCTTTCTTTGGCCAATATCTCAACACCAAAACATATGTACGGCAAGGCCTTTTTGGGGCAATATGCGACGCCAAAAGGTCACGACTACATCTTCGCTGCCCGCGATCGTATGGACTCCGAATATGACCGCGTGCGCGCCCTGAGCGATGGCAGATACAAGTATATTTACAATTTTGAACCCCAAAAACCCGCCTACCAAGACATTCAGTTCCGTCTCCAACAACCCATGATGGCCGAAATAATCCGCCTGCGTGATGCAGGCTTACTGCAAGGAGAAGCCGCGCGTTGGTTCGCCTCCAACAAACCACAGGAAGAATTGTACGACACTCAAAATGATCCTTATGAGTTCGAAAACTTGGTAGCTGACCCCAAGCACAAAAAAGTCTTGGCCCACCTGCGCAAAGTGATGCAGGATTGGCAAAAAAACGTGCCCGACTACGGCGCTACCCCCGAAAAAGAGCTCATCAAACAATGGTGGAATGGCAAAAATGAGCCCCCCGTCACCGCAAAACCAAGCTTGAATCTGCAAAATGGCCGCGCAAGCCTCCATTGCGAAACCCCAGGTGCTAGCATCGGCTACAAAGTGTATCCTGTGGATGGCTCTGCGCCAGAACGCTGGGAAATTTACCAAGCCCCCTTTGAAGTGCCTCGTAGAGCCAAGGTCCTGGCTCGTGCATGGAGAATTGGATATACTGGTAGTGCGGTGGCTACAGATTGAAGTATGGACTTAATTTTTCAGAAAACTTCCAACACAACGCCGATTTTCTTGTACCTGCTCGATCAAATACTGGCCCTTTGGCAGTTTTTGCAAGCTGATTTCCTGGCGCTTGGCACTGGCATTCAGGTTCAGTTCCAGTACTTTTCGGCCTTGTAGGTCACTGATTCGCACTTGACCCACTTGATTTTTTGTACCGTTGGTGTTTTCCAAAACCACATAATCGGCACCTGGATTGGGGTACAAAGTGAAGCAATCTTTTTTGAGGGGCAAATCGCGGCTTGCGGTAAGCGGGTTGATGCTGAATTGGATCAGGCCTTGACCCTCAGTACCCAGGGTAATGCGATTACCACTTGCAAAAAGTAGGTCACTGACTTGGGCAGGATTAATGCCCGCCAAATCGGCCCAGGGATAGAGCTTGAACTGTTTGCCATCGGCCCCAATTTCCAGTAAGCCTTCATTAACGCTGGTCCACACTTCACTGTTGAGGGGATTTGCCTCGAAGAATAGATTACTGAAATTAAACCGTGTACCAGGGTAATTGGGCAAAGCTATTTTGGTCCAGGTTTTTGTATCTGTTGAAAGTATTATCTCACCTGCAATGGTTTTTATCCAAATTTTGCCATCTGCCGCTACGGTATACCCCAAAAGGGAAGTACCTGGCTGCCCCTGGCCAGGGTATAGGTTCTCCCCCACCCCATTGCGTACTCTGCCCACAAAGGCAGTGCTGGCCATAAAATAAACATCACCACTGCGGCGGTCCACCTGTACTTGATTGACCGAACCATTGAACTGGGCCACTTGGCCGTTCACCGACAGAACCTGGTCGTTGGCACTCAGTTGCCAGAGCCCTTCAAATCCCGTACCTATCCAAATTTTACCATCGTTGCCAACCGCAAGCGAGCGAATTTCTTTGCGATCTAGGCGATTGTTGAGATTGGAAGGGATCAATACACCGTTATTCAAGTAAAAAAGGCCATTGAATGTACCGACTACAATTTTGTTTTCAGGGGTCTCAGCCATCGCCTGAATATAGGGCTGTCGGGCGTTGGTGTTGGGGGCCAGGTTGAGCAATTGCCACTGCTGGCCATTTTGCTGGTACAAACCTAAAGGCGTATACATATATAAGGTACCCCCAGCAGTCCGAAACAACCCCAATATCCCATCCCCCGGTGGAAAATTACTCGATTGATAAGAAACGGGTTGGGTAAATGAACCGATGATGCCTTGTACCCCATTTCCCAGGGTAGCGACCATTACAATATCATCTTGCACCCGAAAACGAAATGCGCTACCCAAGGGGTTATTAGAAATTTGAGGGTTGATGTAAAAACCTGTTTCGCTGCTCAATGCGGTGTACCCCGCAGTACTTGCAGCAAAAACCTCTCCTCGTGGACCTCTTGCCAGATCGTACACCACAGCTTCTTTGGCTAGCCCACGGGCAGTCCAGTCAATTTCTTGGGGCGTAATGGTATCCCTACGAACAATATTGAGTTTGTACCCGAAAGTACTGCCACTAAAAAAAGAGCTCCCGACGACCAAATCATTACCGAACTGAAAAATATTTTGGGGAAAATGCGTCAAAGGGTCCTGTGGAATCGGTATTTGGCGCACATTGCCATCTTTGAGCCGATATACTGTGATCCCCAAAATGGCTAGGATTAAATCATTGCTTGGGTCGTAGCGCATGGCATTGACCTCTTGATCTGGAAGGTTGGCCACTTTACTAAGCGTGCCGTTTTGCAAGCCAAAAACTCCAGCGGTAGTGCCTAGCCAGATGCGCCCTTTTTTATCAGCTACAATTCTTTTGAATTGCAAGCCCTGCGGAAGATTACCTGGCGTCAGGTTTTGCAGGGTATTGTTGGGGTTCAGCCTGAAAATTTGCCTTGAATAAATAAAATAAAGGCTGTCGCGCCCATACACTTCCATCTGCTCTGGCAGCGCTTGCGGCAAACCTATCGCTTTGAGGTCGATGCGTTTTTTGATCGCCCCTGGATTGCCAATAGGGAAAACCTCCAAGGCGGTTGAGCTGAAGGCCCATGCGCTGTCTTTGCGAATCACCAAGTGCAAAACTTGGTTTTGGGCTTGAAAACGCTGGATGTTTTGTTGGGCATAAACGGTGGAGCACAGGAGGATCAATCCCCAAAAAAAGAGTATGCCTGGTTTCATGAATACGGGTTTGGGATGAATGGATACCAGGTAATAACGCCAATTCGAGCCTTGAATTTTGCTAAGAGAGCGTAAAAAAATAAGGCAAACGAGTTTGGGTTTAGTGAAAAAAGATAAGCAACTGGATGAAAGGAAGTTGTGTTCTTTTTTTGCTAAACCTCAAAAGCAAAGTTGTTTACCTTATTTTAGCTCAGGTATTAAATTTGGATGCTTGACCAAGATTTGACATTTATTCAATTCAACAACATTTAACACCCTATTGCGCGTATTTTGTTAAATAAATATTTCCAACAATTGATTCTTGACAAAAAAAGCTTTTCACCACTTGGCGATTCCCCGAAGAATGATTACTTTAGTGCATGCCAAATCTGTAAATGGCTTGGCTAGCGGTTGCCGAAAAGCTCAAAGAGTAGGCACAGACTCTATTTTTCCTAAAACTTGTACCATGAGATTCAATTACAAATTCTTGTCCTTACTTGTGATGGCCCTTTTGATTTCGTTCAGCGGATTTTCTGCGGGCATGATGAAACGTGAAATGGCTCCCTTGACCACCGCCGAGTTCGTAAAAATGACCCCGGCCGAACTAGAAACCCGCACGGGTGAAAAAATGGGCTTCACCAAGCGCATGGCACTGCGCATGGTGCAAAACAAGCTGGAGAAAAAAATGAAGAAAAATCCTGACCTGGCAAGTGCCCCAGTCTCAGGTGGTAATGGTTTGGCTTTGGCATCTATGCTTTTGGGCATCGGGGGGCTTTTCATCTCCTTCTTTGCAGGTTTGGGCCTTTTGCTTGGCGCAGCGGGATTTGTGCTGGGGATCATCGCTTTGGGCAAAGGACAAAACAAAATCATGTCCATTCTGGGCATTGTTTTTGGGGCCATTTCCTTCGTCTTGGGCTTGCTGGTATTGGTAGCGGTATCCATTATTTGATTTAATATCTTTGACAACTCAAAATATTTATACCTTAAAGTGCTCATTTTTGGCTCATTAGGGAGCGTAAATAAATAAGGTGGACAGATTTGGGTTTAGTTAAAAAAGAAAAACAACTGGATGAAAGGAAGTTGTGTTCTTTTTTTGCTAAACCTCAAAAGCAAATGTGTCCATCTTATTTTAGCTCAAATCTTAGCCGAAATGAGCACTTTTACTTTTTCACCTGCATCAACTACAAACAAACGCAAGCATGTCTAAGATCGCAAGTACGGCGCTTTCCTTCGCCCTGGTAACCAGCCTGTTTTTTCTTTGGGCCTTTGTCCACAACCTTGAGCCGATCCTCATTCCACACCTCCGCAAAGCTTGCCAACTCAGCGATTTGCAGTCCGCCTTGGTCGATTCGGCGGTGTACCTGGCTTATTTTCTAATGGCATTACCTGCTGGCCTGGTCATGCGCAAGTACGGGTTTCGCAGGGGCATCATCATTGGCTTATTGTTGTATGCCATTGGGGCTTTGCTGTTCATCCCAGCAGCCAGCACCCGTGCTTATCCATTTTTCCTGGGGGCCTTATTTGTTGTAGCGGCTGGTTGTACATTTTTGGAAACCGTAGCCAATCCTTACGTTACCTTGCTTGGAAAACCTGAAGGAGCTACCACCCGCCTCAATCTCAGCCAATCTTTCAATGGTTTGGGTGCTTTCATCGCCCCATTGCTGGGTGGCATGTTCATCCTCAGTGGGGTGGAAATGACCCAAGCGGAAATTGCGGCCATGCCCGTCGATCAAATGAATATCTACTTGCAAAGCGAGGCCAATACGGTTAAAATCCCTTACTTGATCATCGCCTTGGTGGTGCTCTTGGTCATGGGCCTGTTCCTATTTTATCGCACTCCTGAACCTGGACAAAATGCCTCCGAAAACAAAGGCTCTCTGGCCCAAGCGCTCAAGCGCAAGCACCTGAGCGCGGGCGTGATTGCCCAATTTTTTTACGTGGGGGGCCAAGTCTGTGTCACCAGTTTTTTCATTCGTTTTGCCCAATACACCAATGCTACCCCCGAAAAAACGGCAGCGATTTGGCTGAGTTGGGCCATGTTTGGCTTCATGGTAGGGCGTTTTGTGGGTACGGCGCTCACCAAATTCATTGCTCCCAATCGCCTTTTGGCCATTTACGCCTTTGTTTGCATCATTTTATTGGCATTAGCGGTGGGTGTAAAATCAGAACTTGCCCTTGTCGCCTTGGCCCTGATTCCATTCTTCGAGTCGATCATGTTTCCGACCATTTTCTCTTTGGCCATCGAAGATTTGAAAGAAAACACCGAGCTCGGTTCTTCACTAGTAGTCATGGCCATTGTGGGTGGGGCCTTTTTCCCGCTGATCATGGGTTATGTGTCGGACCAATCCAACATCCAGTTGTCCTATGTAGTGCCAATGGTTTGTTTCCTGGCAGTAGCTTGGTTTGGCTGGAAAGGCCACCGTTTGGGTAGGGCTTAAATGTTGGTTATTAATTATGGGTTATGGGTTATGAGTGAGGCTCGCTGGCAAGATTTTAAGGGTATCACAGCATTCGTCTGCACGGTTTGGGCTTGCTGAAATGTGAAATTCATGTAAGGGCCACTGTTCGAGAATCCCCACCCATAACTCATAACTTATAACTTATAACTCATAACTCACATAAACAACATGCAACGACACTGCCTGGCCTTGGACCTCAAAGACGATCCTAAATTGATCGCCGAATACGAAAAATACCACGAGAAAATCTGGCCGGAAATCACCGCCAGCATCCACGCTGCTGGCATCACCGCACTGGAAATTTACCGCACCGGCAACCGCTTGTTCATGATCCTGGAGGCCGAAGATCATTTCTCTTTTGCCGAAAAAGCCACCGCTGATGCCACCAACCCCAAAGTGCAGGAATGGGAAACCCTGATGTGGACCTACCAACAAGCCCTGCCCCAAGCCAAGCTGGGCGAGAAGTGGCTGCTGATGGAGCGCATTTTTGTGCTGGAGGAGAAGGTGTAGAAAACCTACTGCGATATTTTCACTGGCCCTATCAAGCCCGCTGGCATTACTGGCCACTTGCTGGCATCCAAAGGGCGGTAGCGGATGTCGACTATATTGATGTCATAAAAATTTTTCCACCTCGGTGCCTGCGTATCCCGCAGGCGCAGGTAGTTGGCCGAGGCATTCGTGACTTGGACTTCCAAGACATTGCCGCGCTTTTTCAATAAACCAATTGGAATTTTTTGCTCAAAAGGCAAACACCACAAAGTGCCCAATTCGCGACCATTGAGGCGGATGTTGGCTACATCACTTACCTGATTCAATTGCAGGTAACTGGGTTTTTGCACCTTCCAGTCCGTAGGCAAATCAAAACGACAAGTGTAGCGCCCCTGGCCCCAGAAATAAGCCGCCGAATCACTCAAAGTATGCCAAGATTGTACCTGGGACATCGCAAAAGTACCCTGAATGCTGGGTTTTCCTGCTAAAAAAGCAAAGCTCCAAGGGTTTTTGAGCTCAAAAGTTTTAGGCTGAACGGGCGAAGCGGGTGCTTTTAGGGGCAATTGGGTTTTGACCGTTTCGGGACGGATTTCCAAAAAACAAGATTGCCCTGGCGGTAGGTTCAACCAAATGCCCTGGGTTGTTTTTTCCAGTAAAATGCGTTCCTGGTTCAATGGGTCGTAGCGATAAACCACGCCTTTTTCGGCCAATTGCACCCAATCCGCTTGGAACTCGCGGCCCAAATTGGCGATGAAGTAAATGCTTTTTTGCCCGCTCATCACATCGCCACTCTTTTTGCGGATAAAAGACAAACCTTTTGCAGCCCAGGCTTCGCGGCGCAAGTTGGGGGTATGCAATTGAGCCAAATTGGCTTCGTGCACTACTTTTACCCCTTGTTTTTCCAAATCGCGCAAGCGCTCCAGGGTTTTCGCAGGAAAAACGGAGGCTGGTGGCAACAAAATAGCCCGGTACTGCCCACCTCCTGGGGCCACGATCCCTTTTTGAGCATCTACTTTGAGCAGGTTCAACAAAGAATCAGATACATAATCGAAAGTATAACCGTCCTTTTGTAAACTATCGCACAAGCGCCCAAAGGGCATGGGCAAAAGCCAGCGGTCCACATGGTGTACTTCGAGCAGGTGTACCCCGCCAGCGGAAGGTGAAGGGTTTTTCCAGAGGTTGTGAATCGGGAAATAAACCAGTAAATCGTTGTCGGGGCGGCTGTTTTGTAAAAGCTCCTGACAGTCGCTGATGTATTCGTTGAGCAAAGACAAATAAGGCCAAAAATGCGACGACTCCCCATAATTGGTCGAGGCATAAAACAACCAGCCCGGCCAGCCCGCCTCCTGCGGTGAATAAGTGGTGCCGTGGTAAAAAATGTGGTTGACCCCAGCCGTAAAAAGCTCGTCAATCTGGGGTTTGATTTGCGCCAAACTGACTTTAAAATGGTCAGCTAACCAAGTACTTGTTTCAGCACTGACCAAGGGTTTGCCCATCAGATGCGCCGCCGAACTGGCAAATTTCATGGCCAGGGGGCTGGGTGTACCGAAACGCTCGGGCTCATAATTTTCGTCCACCCGCAAGCCTGGAATCGAAAATCGGCTGCTGCCAAATGACTCGGTCTCCGGAATATCGGCCAGGGTGTACAGGTCGATTAGGTTGCCTGGCGAACCATGTGCCTGGTTGCGCAGCAAGTAACCATTTTGCCTGGCCCAAGCTGCCAAAGGGGCTGTAAATTCATCTCGCAAAAGTTCGGCCAGGGTTTGGTGGTAATCCCGCCGCACTTGTTGGGCTGCGGGTACAGGGCCTTTTTCCTGAAAAGAAGCAAGGCGCTCGGCGAACGAGTAGCCGTGTTTTCGGGAGAAATGTTCAGGAAAGCGCTCGGTCCAGTTTGCGCCATACACCTCGTAAGAATCGTTGTAAATGGCCCGCGGTTTGATGGCCATTTTAGCCAAAGTGGAGTCAAAATGGGCCAGGTATTGCTGGATTTTGAGGTGATCAAAAGGATCCAACACCAGCCCCTCTCCTCCCGGCGCGGCGCGTTTGACCTGCTGTTTGGTGCCCTGCACTGCGATTTGCCCATCTTGCCATCTCCACTGCATGGCAGCCATGTCCGAGCTTACATTTGGGCCACCATAAGGCCAGCCAGTGCCCAGGGTCAGGTCTACACCCATGTCTAGTCGCTTGGCTTCTCGCAAGGTATGGGCAAAAACCTCCAACCAACGCTCGCTCAAAAATGGGATAAACTGCTTTTCGTAGCCTTTAACCCCATAAATCGGGATTACATGCACTCCGCCCAAACCCACTTTGGCCATTTGCTCCAGTTGGCGGGTGATTTCACCTTCGTTCACGGCGCTGCCCATCCACCACCAGTAGGTCCAGGGGCGGGTAGTTTGGGAGTAGTCTTGGGCGAAAAGATTACTATTCAACAAGCAGAGCCAGAACAGCAATGCCAATCGAGCAACAGTTTGAATCAGGTTAGGTGATAGTTGCAAAATCATCATTGATAAAGTAACGTGAATTCTGGGAAAAGGAGGTTGCTTTTCAAAGAATGATTCGAGAAAACAGGCAAGGAATGATCAATTTAAAATTTCAATAATCTCAAACCGTGCAGACGAGAACCTAAAACACGACAAATTTCCCCAGCGAGCCTCTAAATCGTATGTCGTATGTCGTATGTCATATGTCGTATGTCAAAACAACATGCCGAACAAAACAGAACTCACATTAAAGCCCTAAACCAAAGGCTCCCAGCCCTTTTCATACGTCCGGCCCCACAGCTTCATGGCCTCCTTGTCGTTCAGGATGCGGCCATTGCTGGGGTCGATGTTCAAAGCGCGGCCTGTGCGGTAAGCGATGTTGCCCAGTTGCGGCAAAAGGGTCGATTTGTGTCCTTCCAGAATGGGCGATTGTAGTTTTTCTTTGCCCCTGATGGATTCGCAGAAGTTGACCAGGTGCAGGGTATCTTGCTTTTCCATCGGGCTCACCGGATTGGCTGGGTCAAAGGGGGTGGTGTCTTTGACTTCGGAGATCAGCTTGTTGCCCAAGTCATAGACCTTGAAACTATTGCCGCCTGGATAGACCAGCGTACCTTGGTCGCCGTAAAAAATCACCCCACGTCCGCCACCTTCGGTTTCAAAGGAGTTGCAACTGCGGCCTTCCCAGGTGCAGCCTGTATTGTTCGGAAATTTGAAAGAAATGGTCTGCGTATCTGGGGTTTCCCAATCGTCTTGAAAATGAAAGCGGCCACCGCTTGACACCACCTGGCTTGGATAATCCACGCCCAGCCCCCAACGCACCACATCCAGTTCGTGAGTGCCATTATTCAATGCCTCGCCCGTGCCCCAGTGCCAAAACCAGTGCCAATTGTAGTGCACGAGGTTGTCTTGGTAGTTGCGGCGGGGAGCGGGGCCTTGCCACAGGTCAAAATTGAGGTGGGCTGGTGGATTAACTACATTGCCCTTGCCAATCGACTTTCGCGCATTCACATACCAAGCGCGGGCAAAATAAGCCCGACCAATCACCCCCTTGTGCAGTTGTTTGATCATTTCCTGCACATTGGTATAGTTGCGGCGCTGGTTGCCCATTTGAATCAGGCCCTTGTGTTTGTTGCTGGCGGCGACCAGCAATTCGCCCTCGCGGGGGTTGTGGCTGCATGGTTTTTCGACATACACATGCTTGCCTGCTTGCAAGCCCATGATCGCTGCTGGGGCGTGCCAATGGTCCGGGGCGGCGATGACCAGGGCATCCAGGTCCTTCAGTTCCAACATTTTGCGAATGTCGCTGAATCCTTGTGGACTGGTCCCCGTTTGCTTGGTTAGCTCGTCCGTGCATTTGGCCAAGACCTGCGCATCGGGGTCGCAGAGGTAAGCGACTTTTACATTGGACAAGGTGGCAAATTTTTTAGCCAAAAAGTCGCCCCGGCTTTTGACGCCCATCACCCCGATTTTGATGGTTTCGTTGGGCGAGCCCGTGTAAGCAGCCAAAGGTGAAGCGAGCATTAATCCGGCTCCGCTGAGTGCGGTGTTTTTGAGAAAATCCCTGCGATTTGACATGAAAATTGGTGTTTTTGAGTGATCTGAAAGATAAACTTACAAAAAATCGCAGATTGATCATCGAAGCTACACAAAAACAATTGCCCGTTGCCGATCATCGGATCAGGACAGCGGGCAAGTTTGTGACTTTGTTTAAACGTTGATCCTTATTTCCCAGGCTTTACCGAGCAGGTGCTGATCCCAAATGGTGCATAGAGCGGGCAAAAACTCACCACACTGGTCAGCACGAATATACCAGCCAATGCCATGAACACAATGCCCAAGGTGCCAGGAATAATACCAGTGAAATAAAGAATGGCTACAACGGCAGCGATGATGACCCTGATCGTGCGGTCTGCGGTTCCCATATTTGCTTTCATAACTAGCAGTTTTAAAATTGTTATGGTGCAAAAGTAGGCTTGCCTAAATTGCTGCGCAGTGACCGCAGTCACCGTTATTCCATAATTTTTATCCCTTTTTTCTCTTGTTGAATTTTCCCCTCTATTTCCAGCTTTTTCAACATGCGAGTCACGACCTCCCGGGCAGTGCCCAGTTCGCTGGCAATTTGGCCATGACTCAGTTTGATCGTGGCGTTTTTGGTCATGTCAGCTTTCTTTTTCAGGTGCTCGTAAATTCTTTTGTCCATTTTATCCAGCAACAAATGCCCGATGGTGTCCAATAATTCAGCGTAGCGCAAGTTGTATTGGTTGTAAATCAGCTCGTTAAAAGTTGGATAAATCCTCAGTAGGTTTGTGAGGTGCTGTACCGGAATCAGTAGCAATTGAGCATCCTCTTCGATGGTGGCAAAAACCTTGCTGGGTGTATGTTTCAGCGCAGCATAAAAGGACATGATGCAGCTCTGGGCAGGTTCAATATAGTATAGCAACAGTTCTTTTTCTTCAAACCTGGAATAGACCTTGACCAGGCCGCTCAAAACAATAGGCAAAACATGGACGTACTGCTTTTCCCTTAAAATTTCTGTTCCCTTTAAATAGCTTTTGACTGCTGAGCAGTTGATGATTTCTTCTAACAATTGTGGCTGTAAAAAGGCAAGTTTTTTTCTGACCAACTCCATTGATGACGTTTGAATTCAACTAAAAATAGCTGACAAGATAGAAATTGGCAAATAAGTAGAAAGGGTTCTGACACATTTGCGTCAGAACCCTTTCAAATTTCATGAGATTATAGGCCCCAATAAAAAAAAGTTGTAGCTTGTCGAGCCTTGGGGTAGCCCTGTTGTGTGGGATTAACAATTTGTCAATGGTCGGTCGTCGTGTTGGTCGTCTTCAAAGAACCAGGCTCCCTTGCCTGTATTCGTTGTTGGAATTATAATTTGCTAGCGTGAGCCGTTTTGTGAGGTTCAGAAAAGGCACTTTTGATTGTGTCCCTGTTCATCTCCTTTCACAGTACAAATATGCAATGGTATTTTGGGCTTGATAAGTACAAATTCTATTATTACTTTTGTGATGCCGAAGACGTTTTTTAGTTCAAAAAACTGAAAATCAAATCTTTATCATTTTCAAAAACCCTCAAAACTATATTTTATAAAAAATGCAGGACAGTAAATTGGTCAAAAATATTTCTGATTTGCCCCAAAAAGACCGCGAACGCTTCCGCCAATTCGTGATTTCGCCCTTTTTTAACCAGCATAAGCCCACCCTGGAGTTGCTGGACCACTTGCTGAAAACCATCGACAAAGCCAAACCAGATTTCAATCGGGAGTCGATTTTTAAAAAAATCTACCCCAAGGAGAATGCGTACGACGAGCAGAAGCTCCACAACGTAATGTCGAACCTCAAAAAACTATACCACCGTTTTTTGGCCATCGACCAGTTTGAAAAAGAGCCCCTACTGGAAGAACTTTACACCCTGGCCTCGGCATCCGACCGCAACCAGTTTGAGTTGATGATCAACCGGGCCAAGTTGCTGGACCGCCAGTTTGATGAGTTGCCAGCCCGCGAAGACAATTACAACTTCCTGCAATACCACAAACACCGCTTGCTGGGTTACTACGAAGCCAACTATGTAGACCGCACCAATACCGATCCCCTGCAAAAAATGTTGGACTATCTCGACAAATTTTACCTGATCGAAAAACTGCGCAATTGCTGCCACCTAACCGCCAACATGATGCTGATGAATACCCAGTATGATTTTGGCTTGCTGGAAAGTGTATTGCCTGCGGTGGCCGAGCGCTCGCAAGAAGAACCCAGCAACAAAGAAGATTGGCCCATCGTGATGTACCACCGGGTATTGCTGACCATGCGCTTTGAAGACGACTCCCAGCATTACCAAAACCTGACGGCCCTTTTTGGCGAAGCCTTTGCCCACCTCAACCCCCTCCAACAAAAGGACTTGTTCAGTTTTGCTTGCAATTATTGCATCCGCCGCAGCAATTTGGGCGACGTTACTTACAAAAAAGAGCTGTTTGAACTGTACAAAAAGGGTTTGAACCTTGGCCTGATGCTCGAAAATGGGATCATTTCCGAATTTACTTACAAAAACATTGCAACCCTAGGCTGCAATTTGCGCGAATTTGAATGGACCGAGCAATTTTTGCAGCAATACCGCAGCAAACTCTTGCCCAACAAACGCGACAATGCTTACCACCTCAACCTGGCTACGGTATATTACAACAAGCGACAATACCGGGAGGTGCTTTCCAGCCTCTTGCGGGTACAGTTCACAGATGTAGTCTATCACCTCAACTCGAACTTTTTGCTCCTCCGCTCTTATTACGCCCTAAAAGATACCGAAGCCCTGCTTTCCTTGATTGAGACCTTCCGCATTTATGTGATGCGCAGCCGCAAAATGACCGCCAGCCAGCGCCGGGCCTATACCAACTTCTTGCGTTTTGCCAAAAAATTGGTTGAGCTGAGGCACAATGGCTTCACGATGTCTAGAGAAGTACTCAACAAAAAACTACAAGAGCTGCACACCAAAGTCCAGGAATCAGACAATGTGGTAAACCGGGAATGGTTGTTGGAAGAGAGCAAGGTGGAAGAGAATTGAAAAATCGGTGCTTTAGACTTTACAGTACTTTTTCCGTTCAAAAGCACCTCAAACTGGAGTTTAAACTCGCCTTATCAATGATCGAACTCTTTTTCCATAACCTGCGCCGTTTGCTGGGCGAAGACCCGCAAAACCAGCGGTTTTTGCTGGCCGTGAGCGGCGGACAAGACTCGGTGATCATGGCCGACTTGTTTTTTGTCAGTGGCATTCCTTTTGGCATGGCCCACTGCAATTACCAGTTGCGGGGCGAGGATTCGGACTTGGACTTGGCATTTGTAAAAAAATTGGCGGCGCACTACGAGGTACCTTTTTACCAAAATACTTTTGACACCAAAAAACTGGCGGCGCAAAGAAAACAATCCATCCAGGTGGTCGCCCGGCAATTGCGCTACGACTGGCTGGAGGAGATTCGGGAAAAAGAGGGCTACCATTGTATATGTACCGCCCACCACCTCAACGACACGGTGGAAACAATCTTGTACAACCTGATCAAAGGTACGGGTTTGAAGGGCTTGACGGGGATTCCTGAAAAAAATGGCCATATCTTGCGGCCATTGTTGTTTGCGACCAAAGAAGACTTGGTGAAGTACTACCGCGAAGCCGAACTCAGCCACCGCGAAGACTACTCAAACAGCGAAACCAGCTATGCCCGCAACCAGATCCGCCACAAGGTCATCCCGCCCCTGCGCGAGATCAACCCTTCGCTGGAGCATACGATGGGCCGCAACCTGGGCTATTGGCGCGAAATTCGCCAATGGTTTGAGGTCGAAGCCGAGAAACTACGCGGCGAATGGATGGAAGAAAGCCCCGGACGCATCAAAATCGACCTGGAACACTTATGCGCCCAGCCAGCCAGCAGCAGTCTTTTACATTTTTGGCTGCAAGCCTATGGTTTTTTCCCAGAGCAACTGGAAAACATCCTCCAGGCTTACCAAAACGGGGCCAAAAGCCGCATTTTCCTCAGTGCTACTCACCGGGCACTATTGTACCAACAACATTTGATCATTGAGGCGCAATTTACCGGGCGTGCAGAATTTTTCGTATTGGAACGCGAAGCTGGGAATTTGGAAAACCCTAAACTCAGTTGGACCCACGAGCCTCGGCCAGCGGCTTTCAGTACGGTGCCCCATTTGGCTTTTTTCAGCGCCAAAGACCTGGTTTTCCCTTTGAAACTGCGCCACTGGCAGGCTGGCGACCTGTTTTATCCCTTGGGCATGGGCGGCAAGGCCAAAAAGTTGCAAGACTTTTTCAGCGATGAAAAAATCGACCGCTTCGCCCGCGAACGCGCCTGGATCCTTTGCAATGGCGATGGGCAATTGATGTGGGTTCTGGGAAAACGGATTGACGAGCGATTCAAGGTTCGGGATGGGGAGGACTTGGTGTTGCGGGTGGAGCTTGGGGCTTGAGGCTTTGTGCTGCTTTTTTTGGACTAGAAAAATATAGATTTCTTGGGCCAATCAGCCCCCAATCTCCTCCCAAATGATCTTTTCTACTTCTTTTTTCTTTTTGCTAAAATTGATACCAATGGCGTGGCAAGGTTTTCCTTTGTTCAAAAAAGGAGCCAGATAGCCTTTGTCATGAATTTGCGCCAGGGCCTCTTCGGCGCTTTTGTCAAGCTTGAATTCCAGGCAGAAAACACCTTCCTCTACTTGGATGATTGCGTCCGCTCGCCCGTCTTTGGTCTGCACTTCACTGTTGATATAAACGCCCATTAGACTAAAGAGCAAATGCACAATCGCGTGGTAAAACTGCTCATTTTCTTTTTGCCAAAGCGGATTGGGGATGTGCTCAAAGGCTTTGTTGATATTCTCTTTTAGCGTCTGGGCGCTTTTGTTCTTCAGGGCTTTGATCAAATTAGACATAATGACCTTAGCCGGATAAATCTGTGATCCAATATACGTATCCGCCAACTTGTTCAGGTATGCCCCCTTCACTTCGTGATTTGGAAACGACAAAGTGAAATTGTCCATCACATCATCGTAATCCTTGATGGTCAAATATCCTGTTTGAAAAAGCAAAGGAACCAGGTTGATGTTTTCAAAATCAAAGGATTGTAGGCTAAGGCTGTCAGCAGTGATGTCTTCAAAGCGATAAAAGTGCTCCTTTTTACTGATCTCCATCAAAAAAGTGGGCGTGCCAGTGGTGTACCAGTAATTGAAAAAATCGCCATTGCTTGAAAAGAAGTTGAGCATCGAAAAAGGATTGTACAACGTATCACCCTTGATGTGCCAGCGGTAACCATTGTACCAGTGTCGGATTTTTTCGCGATCAAAAGTTTCCAGTTCTTGAGGAAAATAGGCTTCCAGTTCAACTTGACTGATCCCACATATCTCGTTGAAATCTTGCCTCATACTCAGGTCGTACAAGTTGTTCAAATCAGAAAAAATGCTGACTTGGCTGAACTTGCTGACACCAGTAATAAAAACCAATTTAAGGTAAGGATCTGCATCCTTCAAAATGCTGTAAAAGCTCTTGAGGATGCCTCGGTTTTCGCGGGCCTTGGGGAGTTGGTCTTGGTCGAGGTAGTCGATGATCGGCTTGTCATATTCATCGATTAAAATGACGACTTGCTTTTGAAAACGCTGATAAAGTGCTCGAATGAGTTCGTCGAATCTCAAGGAGGTAGAGGGCGTAGTTAAAACAATGCCATATTCAGCAGCATTGTTTTCCATTTGTAGCGCAATGGCTTTTTCCAGCCCTATTTCCCGATAACCACTGTTGGCAAAACTGATTTTGATCACCGGATATTCCTCAAAAGCCCACTTATCTGCAATGTACAAACCCTCAAAGAGCGCTTTTTCGCCTTTGAAAAGATAATGTAAGACACTAACAAACAAAGATTTGCCAAAACGACGCGGGCGAGAAAGAAAATAATACCCACCTTTTTCAAGCAGTTGATGCACATACCGCGTTTTGTCCACATAGACAAAATCGTTAGTGATGATTTTTTTAAAATCTTGATGCCCAACCGGGTATTTTTGAATATCCATAGTTCAAAGATAGCGAAAATTAGGCTTCGCAGGTCTGGGCTGGCGAAAATCCCTCACTCCACCTCCCCTTTGATGCGCAGCACCACCGGATTTTTGGAAAAATTGGTAAAAACCGAGATCTGTTTGCTGAAAACACCCGCTACTTCGGCATTAAAAACCGTTTTGATTTCCGTGCTTTTGCCTGGCAGAATGGGCTTCTTGGAGTATTCGGGGATAGTACAACCGCAGGAAGTTTGAATATCTGCAATGACCAAAGGTGAGCGGGTCTTGTTTTTGACCTTGAACTTGGCCGTAGCGGGCTTGCCCTGTCGGATTTTGCCAAAATCGTGCTCGGTTTCGTTCCAAATCAGGGCACTGGGCTTGGGGGCTTTGGCCTTGTCTTTTTTATCGGCTTTTTTGTCGGCTTTGACCGCTTTAGCCTGTTGTTGCTTTGCCGGGTCTTTTTTGCTTTGCTCTTTTTTGGGTGCTTTGGGGGTATCTGGGACCTTGTTCTGTGCGGTACAAATCCCCAAAGCAGTGGTGATGAGCAGCAGTGTCAGTAAAATATGTTTCATGGTACCATTGGTGTTTGAGCTAAAATAAGGTGGACATATTTGCCTTTAAGGTTTAGCAAAAAAAGAACACAACTTCCTTTCATCCAGTTGCTTTTCTTTTTTCACTAAACCCAAATCCGTCCACCTTATTTTTTTACGCTCCCTTGGTTAAAAACGTAGCATTTGCTCCAAAAATAATGGCTTTCTACTTGAAATGTTGCGACCAAAAGCGAATTAATGTTAACGGCCTGTTAATCAGTAATGATGCATGACCCCAATCCCCTTATCTTTGGGTCTTCAAACTCAGGCATGTGGCTTGAAACCGGGTTCATACTTTTCAACCCTACAACTTTTCAACCTTTCAACTCAAAATGAAAGACGTCATCATTCAGCGGGTTTTCCTCTTCGGGGTTTTGGCCATCCTCAGCATTGTGGCCCTGCAAACCTATTGGATGGTGACTACCTGGAACGCCAACGAGGAGGAATTCGACGAAAAGGCCCGCACTGCCCTGTACCGGGTGGCCTCCTCCTTGGCCGATTACCACAACCTGACCCTACCTGCCCGCAACCTGATCAAGCGCCGCAGCCAAAATTATTACGTGGTCAACATCGAAACCGAAATCAACCCCGAAGCCCTGGAGATTTTTCTACAAAAAGAATTACAAGCCAAGGACCTGACCCTCGATTTTGAGTACGCGGTGTTCGATTGCAGCAGCAAACAGATGGTATACGGCGATTACTGCGCCCACGAGGATGACAAGGGCAAAAAGGGCAAGGTCTCTAATTTGCCCCTCGACCCGGAGTTTACCTATTATTTTGGAGTGCGTTTCCCGACCCATTCCAATTTCCTGCTCGACCGGATGCAGGTGTCTTTTATCCTGACAGGCATTCTGTTGATTACCGTTTTGTTTTTTGCCTATTCGCTTTGGGTCATTTTCAGCCAGCGCCGCTACTCGGAAATGCAGAAAGATTTCATCAACAACATGACCCACGAGTTCAAAACGCCCCTTTCAACTATTCAAATCGCGGCGGACGTGTTTTTGAACAACCCCGCTGTGCAAGAAAACGCCCGCTTGCACCAATATGCAGGCATCATCAAGGAGCAAAATACCCGCCTGAACCAACAAGTGGAGCGGGTTTTGCAAATCGCCCGTTTTGAACAGGACGATTTTGAGCTGCAACGCGAGCCTGTCTTGATCCAAGAATTGATCCAAACGGTGGCGGGAAGCGCCATTTTGAGGGTCGACGAACGTCAGGGAAAACTGAACCTGGAACTCGACTCCAACGCGCCCTCCATCAATGCCGACCGTTTTCACCTGACCAACTTGCTGCACAGCTTGCTTGACAATGCGGTGAAATACTCCAAAAATGCGCCGCAAATCAACATCTACCTCCGGCAAAGCGAAAACCAGCTCAAACTGGCCATCCAAGACCAGGGTATTGGTATTCCGAAGGAGTTTCAGGCCAAAATTTTTGAAAAATTTTACCGGGTGCCCACCGGCAACATCCACAACGTGAAGGGTTTTGGCCTGGGTTTGTACTACGTGCAACGCATTTGCCTGGCCCACGGCTGGAAAATCCGCCTAGAAAGCACGCCCGAAACAGGGACGACGTTTTATATTACCATGCCAAAACCGATTTCAAAACCACAAGCTGCTTATGAAGGCACACCTGCTGTACGTTGAGGATGATCTCAGTCTCAGTTTTGTAACCCGCGACAACCTGGAACTGCAAGGTTACCAGATCACCTGTTTTGACAACGGCCTGAAAGCGATGGAAGCAGTGCGCAGCCAGCGTTTTGACCTCTGTATTCTCGACGTAATGCTGCCTGATGCAGATGGTTTTGCCGTCGCCAAAGAGATTCGAAAATACGACCAGGAGGTGCCGATTTTGTTCTTGAGTGCCAAATCATTGAAGGAAGACCGCCTGCACGGCCTGACCATTGGCGGCGACGATTACCTCACCAAGCCCTTCAGTATCGAAGAATTGATCCTGAAAATCGAGATTTTCCTGCGCCGTCGCAAACTGAGCGTGGCCGAAGCCCCCAAAGTCATCAAGCTGGGAGTCTACGTTTTTGACCATAGCAACCTAAGCCTGGAATACCAAGGCAAAATCAAGCGCCTCACCCAACGCGAAGCCGATTTGCTGCAATACCTGTTCGTGAACCGCAAGCAAGTGGTGCGCCGCTCCAGCATCCTTGAGCAATTGTGGGGCGAAGACGATTACTTTCTGGGCCGCAGCCTGGACGTGTTCATCTCGCGCCTGCGCAAGTACCTGCAAGAGGAACAAGGCATCCGCATTGAGAATGTACACGGGATCGGGTTTCAGTTTGTGTGCCCGGAGTGAGGCGGCGCAGTTGAAATATTGAAATGTTGCAGAGAGGTGGCGAAATCAAAGTGAGCGAGGGGTTATTTTTTTACATACGATAGACGAAATACGAAATACGACATATGACATATGATTGGGGGCTCGCTGGGAAGATTTGGGGTGCCTCAATTTCACGTTTGTCCGGTTTGAGCTTTTTGGAATTTTTGACCTTTCGACCATAAAAAAATAAGCCCCCTCAGTGTACCCAATGAATCATAGATCATGAATTTGTATGGTCAACGTCATGGTCAACGTCATGCTGGAAATCCGCAAGAATGGGTGTGTCGTGTGTAAGTGTGAGTTCGAGTGTGGGGGCTTCGAGCAGAATTTATCAACTCAGCTAATTGGAAATGGGGTTTATACACACTCACACCCAAACAAGCACACCCAAACCCAATTTTATCCGTGTGCTAAAAAATAGCACCGCGCAGCGAGGCACGCCTTGGCATGAGTCTGGCAAGCACCGCGCAGCGGGGCAATCAATTGCAAATTGGAATGGTCATTTGTAGCTCGTCACCAATTCATCCGAGGCTACCCAAATCAAGCATTCCGCACATGGCTAATCTGCCCTTCGCCCAAAATTGGCTGCCGACGCAGGCGCAGATAACATTGAATCGTGGCCAAAACATCCTTTTCGCAGTACAATGAAATACGCTCGGTATCTTTTTCCTGCCAATAAACCCGGCCTACCATGCTGCCGTCGATGTCGTCTTTGGGCGAGGGAAAATCGAGCACCGCAGCCAGGGTTTTAAGCGAGGTATAGCTTTTGCGGTCGCCAAATTTCCACATTTCCATGGTGTCGATCAGGTGCAGGGTTTCCCAGGGTTTTTTGCCCTCCAGGTCGAGCAGGGCCGGAAAAGGCAGGTTGTTCACCACCATGCGCCGACAGATGTAAGGCACATCAAACTCCTTGATGTTGTGGCCGCAGATGCCGTGTTTGGCGGGATTTTGGTAATATTGGTTCATCATTTCGCTGAAATCGAGCAAAATCTGGCGCTCATCGTCCCCGGCGAAAGACTTGAGGCGCACCCGCAGTTGCTTGTCGGCATCGCGATAAACCGCCCCTACCGAGATGCACATGATTTTGCCGTATTCCGCATAGATGGCGGCGCGGTCCACGTAAGAAGCAGCCAATGCTTCCTCGCTCAAGCCTTCTTCGGTTTTGACCAAAGACTCGGCTTTGTGCCGCCACAAGTCTTGGAATACTTCGGGCACTTGGTCAAAAGTAGGGTAAGCACTGACCGTTTCGATGTCGAGAAAGAGGATATTGGCGATGTCTTGCATGGTGTTGAGCTGCGTTGTGGTTTTGAAAGTTGGGGTGGCAACAAAATGAGTTGAGTAAGTCGCTATCACAACAATTTATTACATTTTAAAGTTCCTTGTAAAACAAAAATAGCAAAAATTTGGAGTGGGGCAAGGGCTTGGGTTTTGTGGTGCCTCGGATGATTGGCAACTTCGTTGTTCCGCTGCGCGGAGTTTACCTCGCTGCGCGAGGCTTTTTTTTGCACACGGATTACACGGTTTACACGGATTTACACGGATTTACACGGATTGCCAGCGTGACATTAACCGTGATTTTACAGCTCGTGCAACTTGCTGAAAAAGGCAGGTTTTGGGACTCACAATGCGTCAGGAGACGCGCCTGGGTACGTCCCCGTCGGGAGACGATCGGGTTTGGGTGTGCAAGTGTGGGTATGGGTGTGTGTGGGCTTTGCGCTGAATCTTTGGGCTCAAGCTGCGGGAGCTGGGTTTCGCTCTCAATGCGCCAGCGGAGGAGCGCTGGGTCAAGGTCTAGTTGGCAATCCGTGAAAATCCGTCTCATCCGTTTCATCCGTGTTCCTAACCAAGGGCCGCGCAGCGGACCTAATCAAACACAATCGTCTTGTTCCCCACCACCGCTACTTTGTCGCTGAAAACCAGCTTCAGGGCGCGGGCCAGCACGATTTTTTCCACGTCCTTGCCGCTCTGGATCATGTCCTGGATCGAGAAAGTATGGTCCACAGGGATGACGTTTTGCACCAGGATGGGGCCTTCGTCGAGGTCGTTGTTGACGAAGTGCGCGGTGGCACCGATGATTTTCACCCCACGCTCATAAGCCTGCCGATAAGGGCTGGCCCCGATGAAAGCAGGCAAAAACGAGTGGTGGATATTGATGATGCGATGGGGAAAATGCTTCACAAAATCGGCAGAAAGGATGCGCATGTACTTGGCGAGCACCACGTATTCGGGGTTGTAGCGCATGGCTACTTCGAGCACTTCTTTTTCGTGCTGTTCGCGGCTTTTGCCTTCGTGTGAGATGAGGTGAAAATTGACCCCAAACTGGTGGGTAAAAGACTTCAAAGTTTCGTGGTTGCCGATGACCGCGAGGATATTGGCGTTCAGCTCGTCGAATTGGTGCCGGACCAACAGTTCGCCCAGGCAATGCTGCTCCTTGGTAACCAAGACCACGATGTTTTTCTTTTCGCGGCGCGAAAGGGTCACATGGGCATCGGCAGGCAAAACCTCGGCCAATTCACTGAGGATAGCCTTTTCGTCCACCGCCCCGGAGAAGGTGGTACGCATGAAAAAGCGCTCTTGCTCACGCTCCACAAACTCTTGATTGCCAATGATGTTCACATTTTGGCGGTACAAAACGCCAGTCACTTGGTGTACCAAACCCTTTTGGTCGGCGCAATCGATCAACAATACAGAAGAGGGTTGTTCCATGCTGGATGGGATTTTTTTCGGGGCAAAGATAGGGAATTGGGGGAAATTGGTGTTCGGGAAAAAGCCAATCATCCCAATTTGCAACTGCCTTGCATTGCTTCATGCGGAATGCAATACAGCAAGCAAGACAATTTTTGGAACTAGAGATATTGTCTTTACCAAAAAGGGCCTCCCCGCAAACACGGAGAGGCCCTTTTTTATGGATCAAGCTCAATCTCAAGGAGCAGGAATCACCAACACCTGGCCGACCTTGATCATGTCAGGATCGCTCAAGATATCGCGGTTTGCTTCGAAGATTTTCTTGTAGTCAGCAGCATTGTCCAGGTAATGCTTGGCAATTTTGCCCAAAGTATCACCAGAAACCACGGTATGGCGGTGAAAAACACTGCTGTCAGCAACTGAAATGTTCGCTTTGATTTCCGCAGGAGCGGCAGCTTCCTTGTCCAAGCCATTGATTGACTTGAATTTGTCCCAAATCAAGTTGCGCTCATAAGGAGTGGCTACTTCACCATTGAAAACGAGTTCGCCGTTTTCTTCGTGAAAATTCTCCATTTTAGCGTCCAGTGATTTGGCGAGGTCCAACGCAGGCTGATACTTGTCTTTTAGTGACATGTTGTTTTGGTTTTTGTGAGGTAATGTTTTTTCTACGCGGCAAATATGGGCAATTTTGAGCGAACTAAATTGTAAATGTTTAAGTCGTTCGCATTTCGGCCAAAAAAGGGCGTTTTTCCGTGATTCTTCGCCTCTTTTTGTGAAGGTAGCCCCGGCTAATCCACAAAAAGTAGGCTCGGCTGACGAAAAACCGTCATCTTTTTTGTCTCGAAACCACTGACCTAAAATTTTACCTAAAGTTATTTTTTCGTGAGCATCAACCAAAGTAGCATATGGACCGTTTTTCAAATAAACACCCAAGCAATGCCTAATTACCTCTCCGACGCCATCGGCCAATTTGAGTACTACAAAATGCTAGGCGACAAGACCTTTGCCCAACTGAGCGACGAGCAATTGTTTTGGCAAGCCAATGCCGATAGCAACAGCATCGCTACCATCGTCAAACACCTGTGGGGGAACATGCTTTCGCGCTGGACCGATTTTTTGAACAGCGATGGCGAAAAAGAATGGCGCAACCGCGAGGCTGAATTTGACAACGACATCCAAACCCGGGCCGAAATGCTCGAAAAATGGGAAGCGGGCTGGTCCTGCCTGCTCAACACCCTGCGCTCCCTGAGCGAAGCTGATTTAGCACGCAACATTTACATTCGCAACCAGGGCCACACCGTCACCCAGGCCATCAATCGGCAGTTGGCGCATTATCCTTACCATGTGGGGCAAATCGTTTTTTTGGGAAAAATACTCTGCGGGGGCAATTGGCAGTCGCTTTCGATCCCACGCGGCGGATCTCAAGCCTTCAACGCGGAAAAATTTGCCCGCGAAAAAGAACAAGGCAGTTTTTTGGAGGTGATGAAGAAGGAGGGGGAACTTTGAGTTATGGGTTATGAATGATGAGTTATGAGTTGGGCTCGCTGGTAATGTGAGCCTACATCACCCCCACCCCGTGCAAACCGATGCCCAACCTGACTCCAAATCTTCCCAGCGAGCCCCCAAATCACATGTCGTCTATCGTCTTTCGTCTATCGTATGTAAAAAAACAAGCTTCCTGGTCCCAGAATTCCTGTTCAATCAAACCATTTTCCCGTCACTGCGTTATCCATCTTCATCCAATATCATCCTTCTTCACCATGGAAAAAACCCTGGATACCGCCACCATTCGTCATCGCACCGCCAATTTGTTGTCAGCCCTGGGCAAAGGCTTGTATGAGCGTGAAGAAGCCCTGAATTTGGCTTTGCTCAGCGCCTTGGCGGGCGAGAGTATTTTCCTGCTCGGCCCTCCGGGAGTAGGCAAAAGCCTGGTGGCAAGGCGGCTCAAAAACGCTTTTCGCGACGGGGTGTCTTTTGAGTACCTGATGAGTAAATTCAGCACCCCTGATGAGGTATTCGGCCCCGTGTCGATCCGCAAACTCAAGGACGAAGACAAGTACGAGCGCCAAACCGAGCGCTACCTGCCCGGCGCGAATGTGGTTTTCTTGGATGAAATCTGGAAGGCTGGACCCGCGATCCAAAACGCGCTCTTGACCATTTTGAACGAAAAAATTTACCGCAACGGCGACCAAGACTTGCGCGTAAACCTGCGCGGCATCCTCACCGCCTCGAACGAACTACCCCCTCGAAATGCCAGCCTGGATCCCATTTGGGACCGCTTTTTGCTGCGCCTTGAAATGGGCAATATCCGCCAGTACCGCAATTTTTTGAACATGATTGTGGATACGGAAGAACTATTGGATACGCAAATTCCCGCAGAATTGGCCTTTGGTGAGGCCGAACTGGCGGACATGGACCTGCAAATCAGCGAAATTGACGTGCCTGCGGAGGTTTTGAACACCATCCAGGTGATCAAAATGCGCATCGACGAGCACAATACCCGGCCCAACAACCAAGACAACCTCATTCCCGTGCACGATCGGCGCTGGAAAAAAATCGTTAGGCTGCTGCGCACCAGTGCTTTTTTGAATGGCCGACCAAAAGTAGACTTGATGGACTGTTTTTTGATGCTCCATTGCCTGTGGTCCAACCCTGAGCAAAAAGACCTGCTGCAAGAACTCGTCAGCGATGCCATCCGCAAGCACGGTTATACCCAAGCCGTCAACCTGGGCATGATCAAAACCGAAGTCGAAGATTTTGAAAAAGAAGTACTCGAAGAAATACAAGTCAAACGCCAAGTAGCCGAAGAACAACTGATGGTGGTGCAAGAAGACTACTACGAGCTCATCAAGGAAGAACAGCATTTTGAGGGCTTGCTCATCCCGGTCAAGCAATTCCGCCAATTGACTTTGGATGAAGCACAAGTGACCAATTTTTACGACCAAAACCTCAACCTGGTCAATCGCTTACGCAGCAAAAAAGGGGCTGATGAATTCAGCATCGAAGTCTTGCACAACGACCGCACCTTCACCTATCCTTTGCGTACCAAAAAAGGAGAAAAAACCGAGATCATTTTCAAAAAACCACACCCTCTGGTGCAGCGATTTTGGGAAGAGCGCCTGGGCCAAATCCGCACTTACCTCGACAAGCAAGTGCAACACCTAAACGAACACGCCCCCAGCGAAATGGAATACCTGGAGCAAAACCTGTTTGTAGACGCCCAATACGCCGAAATCGTGAAGCACAACTGGCGTGAGGTGCAGGAAGCGCTGAAAAGGCTGGGCTTGCAATTGGAGAAAATCCAGTTTTTGTATGAGCGGGGGTGAGGTAGGGGCCACTACAATGGTTTTAGGTTTCAATCAAAATCAAGCATTCATTCACCAAGTATATAGACATTTATTTTGTTTCCTAACCCACTAGGCTGGCAAATTAGCGCTGACTTTTCATCACGTATCATTTGTTTGCAAAACCTAGCATTTCAAAATTTTCACTACATTTGAACACTGCCAGTGGTCCTAATCTCCCTAAACTCTTCCACCTTTCACTCTTCAACTCAAACCGCCTATGTCCTTCAAAGAATACCGCCAATACGATGCCCTGGGGCTCGCCGAATTGATCCGCAACAAGCAAGTCACAGCTGAAGAAGTGCTGGAGGCGGCCATTGCCCGTTACGAGGCGGTCAATGGCCGAATCAATGCCGTTAACACTCCTCTGTTCGATCTTGCTCGCCAAATGCTGAATCAAGCTGATCCAAATGCGCCTTTTGCCGGAGTACCCCTGCTCATCAAAGACCTCAACATTCCCGTGAAAGGTACCCTGATGAAGGACGGCAACCGGGCTTTTGGGCAGCGGGTTTCACAATACGACAGTTATTTTGCGCAAAAATTGAGGACTGGTGGTTTCGCTTTTTTGGGCAAAAGCAATACGCCTGAATTTGGCCTTACGCCCTACACCGAGCCCATTGAGGCAGGCCCAACCCGCAGCCCCTGGAACCTGGCCCGCACTGCTGGGGGCTCTAGCGGTGGTTCCGGGGCAGGCGTAGCTGCTGGCATCGTGCCCATTGCCACCGCCAGTGACGGTGGCGGTTCAATCCGCATTCCGGCACACCACAATGGTTTAGTGGGCTTGAAAACGACCCGGGGCCGCATTAGTCTAGGGCCGGATTATGGCGAAAACTGGGCTGGGGCCGTGGTCGAAAATTGTGTGAGCCGCAGCGTACGCGACAGTGCGGCATTCCTGGATGCCATGCACGGCGATTTCCCCGGTGAACTGCACATCACAAGAGCACCTGAGCAAAGTTTTTCAGCAGCAGCGGGAAAAGACCCCGGCAAATTGCGCATTGCCGTGAGCACCAAACACGCCCTCGCCAAGCCCGTTGACACCCAAACCATTGAGGCAATTGACCAGACGGTGGCGCTGTTGACCAGCCTGGGCCACCAAGTGGAAGAAATTGAACTGCCTTATACCCAACAGGATTTGGTCAACAATTTCATCCCCATCATCGCAGGCGAATCCGGGGCCATCGTGCAAAGCATCAGCAAGTACCTGGGCCGCCCCGCCAAACCCAGCGATATGGAACCCAATACCTTCACCCTGGGCCTCTTGGGCCTGGCCATGAGCGCACAGGATTACGCGATGGCGCTACAAGGTTGGAATGACCTGGCTCGCCGCATGGGCCAATTGCACCAGACCTATGATTTACTACTGACCCCGGTAACAGCGCTGCATAGTTTCACCATTGGCGATCTCCACGCCAGCAAAGCCGAAGAACGTTTGGTCAACATCATCAATCGCTTCAAGTTGAAAGGCCTGGTGAAGGCTTCGGTGGATCAATTGGCGGATAAAGTCTTCACTTACATGGCTTATACGCCCATCGCCAACATGACTGGGCAGCCTGCAATCTCGCTGCCTTTGCACTGGACAGCGGACAATATTCCGGTGGGCTCCATGTTTACGGCTGCCATTGGGCGCGACGACTTGTTGTTTAGCCTAGCCGGGCAATTGGAAAAGGCGAAACCTTGGATGGGGAAATATGCGGAGATTGAGTGAAAACAAAAATCCCCGACCAGCGTCACACTGATCGGGGATTTTTGTTTTCAACTCAGAACGAGATGAGGATCAATACGTCCACAAGTCGTGTTCGAAGTTGAAGATTTCGTTTTTGATCTTATCAGCTTCCATCAGCAGGTCGCGACCTTTGTACTGGTCTTGCAGGCGCAGGTCCTTTACGTTGGAGGTCTTGGTGATGTAACTGGAGAAGAAACGGTTTTCAAACACGTCCTCCCAAGTCATTGGTGCTGCGTCGTTCATTTCGTTGAACACGCGTTCGCGGGCCAGTGCTTCGCGGGCGTCTGGGTAGTAGATCCAAAACATGATGTTTTCACCTACTTTTTCGCCCGTTGACACCTTGATAGGCAAGACTGGGGCAATACCAATGATCCGCACTTGCATGGTAGAAGATTCTTTGTCGAAAAACCACATTTCTTTGACGCGGATGCGCTGTACATCGGAACTGACGTCGATATCGCTGCGCACGATTTCGTTGCGCACTTCGTAGGTCACAGGGTCCGTGATGGGCACGGTGTCGATCTTGAAAAGCAAGCCATTGACCTGAGAAGTGTCCATTTCTGTCTTGAATTCTTCATCAGCAAAGATGCGCAGGGGGCGTTCTTTGTCATTGATGGCTTCCAAGAGGATTTTCACAAAAGGACGCTTTGGGAAAGCGAAAGGCTGGTTCATTTTCTCGCGCACGTCGATTACCCGCCATACACGTTTTTTCCAGAAAATGTCTGCTTCGCGAGGCTGGTCATAAGGCAATACGCGCTTACGGGCAGTAATGGTACTTTCTACCACATCGTCGATGGGGTTCGGACGTGCGTTGGTGGCAGGTCCTGACTCTGTTTGAACAGGGTCCATGGTCTGCGCATTCAGCGAGCCGAGGGCAACAAAAATTGCAACAAAAAGACCAAATACTTTGGCGGTCAATTTCATAGTGCTGCGGTTTAAAAAGCTAATTTTTATGATTGTGGGCAAAGCCAGTTCGTCACACGCGAAGAGTACTCCTAATGAGCACTTTGCCTTGAAACTCTACCACTAACGGCAAATGAACTACCGCTAGTATGTAAGAGCATGTTTAAATATTGGAAGTTTAGTCGTAAAACGAGTCAAATTTTGGCTAATCGAGGCAGGAAAAGCGGAGTTATGCAGGGCATAATGAGCATTTTCCTAACGAAGGGTAGACGAAATTAGGCCGTTTTATGGCAAACTAATAATTTTAAACACGCTCTTGAGGTTTTCTCTTTTTTCGAGGCACAAAAATACAATTCAAGGGCATTCGGGCTACTTTCTGAGCCATATTTTAGCCGTAAAAATTTAGCGCGGTGGTTTCGAGTCCGGAAAGTACAGAAAGGCTTGAGAAAATTGGCCTTTCAGGACTAGTTAAAACAAGAATTAGGCATTTTCGCTTGCCCAAAACAAGACAGAAATAGGTATGAGTCCTTCTCCTCAACTTCTCAATTCCTCAACTTCTCTACTTTTTTCAGCTTGTCTACTTTTTTCAGCTTACAAAAAAACGAGGCTAAAGTACAAAACACCTTAACCTCGTTTTTTTATCAACAGGATATTGCATTTACAATACCCGGAGCGTCACACTGTTGATGGTACGTCCTGCGGCATCACCAGGGCACTTGGCGCGTACATCGTCGAAAATGTACTGGTCGCCAGGCTTGGCTTTGTTCAGTAGGGCACGAGAAGAGCCATTGAACGCACCGCCTGGGTTTACTGATTGCTCAGGATCCTGGCGACGGGCCACGTAGATCAACTTGAAGCCTTGGATGTCGCAACGCGCTTCAAAGTCGAAGTTTTCCAGCACTGGAATCACCCCACCTTGTGCTTTGAGGACACCGTTGCCAAGTTCACCGCCCGTTTTACCAGCTACTTTGGCCACTGGGTCAGGAATGCGCTTCACGCGGAATTCAAAGCTGGTTGTTTTCAAGCCGCCGCCGGATACGGTGACGTTTGCTTTTCCTTCAGCAGTACCCATCACGGTGAATTTAGTACTACTGCCTCCAGTTCTGCGTGCGTTGCCGCTTAAGCCAACATTCAATGAATTGGTAGAAACACCCGCCGCAACTACTGATACTGGATTGTCAACACCCATGTAGAATACGTTCATCTTATCGGCAGAAACCGTTACCGCACGACGACCTACTTCGTATTCAAAGGTCTTTTCAGCAGTTTCGACATCACCTGTAGTTGGGTTTTTAACTGCAATGCGAACGTTGTATTTCTTTACACCTGGATCGCCAGAAGTAGCGGTGAACTTTGCCGTGCCATCCACGACTCTCAATGATGCACCATTTACTGTAATGGAAGTATTTTCGTTGAAAGACTTAGAACTAGCGCCAACAGAGATGTCAGCTTCGAAGGGTTCACCAGCAATCACATAACTCTTTACAGCAGAAGCAATGGGTACAAATTTGTCCACCTTGAAGTCGGATGCACCAATTTGACTTGCCAAATAGTTCAGAATAGCAGCTTCTGAGCTCTTCATGTCGTTCTGGTACTTGGTCAACAGTGGGAAAGCAGCAGCCAGTGGCAATTGCTTGAAGGTGTACTCCGACCAATTGCTGATCCCACGCTCTTTTTTCCAATCGGAATCAGAAATCTGGAGCGTAATGCTATTCTCCAGTTGAGTCAAGCTTTCTTCTTTAATGTTGGTTCCCTTTAAGCCTTTGAGTGAACGAACAATGCTAATCAATTTATCACGAGTAGCATTGATATTGGTCTTGAGCTTCTCGCCATTGCCCTGGTTGACCAGGTAACGCGTGGTGATGTCTTTGTTCTTGTAGCCTTTAGGTTGACCTGCATGATGTGCGTCGGTTTCAGGATAATAACCTCCTGTTTGCTGCACCATATCCTCACGGGCTTTTTCAACGCTAGCGATGAACTCTTTGGCCAAAGATTGAACATCTTGAGCTGCAGTTACTATACGACCATATTTAGTCAAGTCTTGCTCGGCGTTCTTTTTCAGCGTTTTTACAATCGTTTCGTTCGATTCGCTGATGCGTGAGTTGGTAGTCTTAATACCTTTGTCGATCACAAAAAAGGCATTGATGATCTTGGCCGATACGTTGAGGGCCAGCATGGCGGTCAACACCAAGTACATGATGTTGATCATCAACTGCCGGGGCTCCTTTGGAATGGACATGATTTTTCGTTTTTGTCGTTAAAAATATATTCCAACCAAGTAAAAGTGTGGGCCTGTGGTTTCGAGTCAAAAAAGATGACGGTTTTTCGTCAGCCGAGTCTACTTTTTGAAGGCGATGCCTAGCATCGGCTGAAAAAAGAGGCGAAGGATCACGGAAAAGCGGCCTTTTTTGGTCGAAATATGAACGGCCTAAACTTTTACTTTTTCAAGGAGATTAGCCATTCTGGCGCACGTTGGCCATTGCGGAGATCACGCCACCGTACACCTGATTCAACGAAGAGTAGGTGCCATTCAGGCGAGCGATGTTCTTGTTAAGTTCCGAAAGGTTTTCTTTCACGGCCTTGCTCTCTTCGGTGGAGTCGGTCAGATCGGCCATGGCTTCGTTGAGCTTAGTGTAGAAATTGCTCATGGCTTTCAGTTGGTCCTTGGTGCCAGAGAAATCCACTTCCTGCAGGGCCTTCAGTGAGCCCAAGCTGCGTGACATGCCTTGCAATTCGGTCAACATGCCACCCAATTGCTGCTCCACTACTTCGCCGTTCAAGGCTGGCAAATTAGGCTGGGCAATTTTGAGGTCGCCACCACCTACGGCCATTGGCTGCACTGGTGCGCTGTAATCGTTCAAACCTGGGTACAGTTTTTCCCAGTAATAATCAGCATCAGGGCCAATGATACCCAGGAATGCAAACAGACCTGCTTCTACCAACATCCCGGCAATCAGCATTTCGTCGGCACCTGGCCAAGACATAATTTTGAATAGGGCACCCAACAATACTACGGATGCGCCAACGCCAATAACGAGGTTCTTGATGTACTTAAATCCTTTTGACTTGAGAAAGCTCATTGTTCAGGAGTTTTAAAAAAGGTTAGTGAAGATGCTTGTTTCAAGGAATTTCCAGCTGCTTGTCCAGTTTGAAGAACTTAGCTCTATCCAAACCATTTATTCAGCGGAAAAACCAATGGAATTAATCCCCAGAAAGCAATTGGTTACAGTTAGCAGCAAAAAAACTGGATTTTTTTGGCAAAAACTTATCCGAAAAGTGAACCAGATTAAGCTTTTACTTTCTGCAACTTCCAAGCAACGGCATAGATATGCCTTTTTATTGTGTGTTGGAAGAATATGTTAAAAAGTTTAGGGTTTTTACCGTGAAATAGCCGTGAAGTGCTGATTTTAGGCGAAGACTCGTGCAATGA
The DNA here is from genome assembly GCA_013299105.1 of Chitinophagales bacterium. Taxonomy (GTDB): domain Bacteria; phylum Bacteroidota; class Bacteroidia; order Chitinophagales; family Saprospiraceae; genus Haliscomenobacter. The sequence goes on from JAAFJY010000005.1 coordinate 126,571, forward strand.
GAACGAAATAAAGGCCATTAACAACGCGACTTTTTTGTCTAAATCAGAATTGGCAGAATTGCAGAATTACTTGCATGATGTTGACCAAAACAAGAATTTTACTGAAAACTTCGGAGAAAAGCGATCTCGATTATCAAGCGAGACTTTTTTGTCTAAACCAGAATTTGCAGGATTACAGAATTACAGAATTTCTTGCGTGACATTGACCAATTTTGTCAAAACTAGAATTTGAAAGAATTAGAGAATTGGCCCGCTTCGCGGTCTAGGCCCAGGTAATGAAGGCGCAATTGGGTAGAATTTTCACCAATGAATATGGCGGTTATTTTGTTTCCAGCCCGCTAGTTCTTTCGCAAACGCCCCTAAATTCCTCAACCACATCAATATCCTACTCCTTTCACCACCACCCAGGCTTTATCCGCACAGGTTTTATCGTATTCTCCAGGGATTGGAATGGTGTAGCGCTTGCTGGCACCAGGTGCGATGGAAACTGCGAGCGTTTTTTCAAAGTGGCAATTTTCGCTGATTTTACTGCTGTTGTAGCTGAAATCGACTCCTAACTCAACCGAGCGGACTGTTTTATCGGAATTGTTTTGCAAGTCCAGTTGCAGGATGGGTTTGAAATCGCTACTGATTACTTTTTTTGCACTGATTACGCCAATGGGGCCGCTGCTGGGGTCATCGGGTTCGTTGAGTTTTGGTTCTTCACTGGGTTCGACAGGAAGAATGGTTTCACTTTTGTTTTCCTGCAATTGTTCCTGCAATTCTGCTTTGATGCGCCTCAAGCTGTCCACTTCGCGTTGGAGGCGTTCGGTTTCGAGGTCGCGCTCCGGGGCTCCTTCGCGTTGGTTGGGGCTAGGATTGCAGGCAAAAATGAGGATGCTGAGTATAAAGGATAAGCCAAGCGCTTTCATGTGGCGTAATTTTGCCGTAAAGGTAAGGAGAAGTTGAAAAGTTGAAGAGTTGAAAAGTTGAAGAGTTGAAGAGTTGAAGAGTTGAAGAGTTGAAGAGTTGAAAAGAAAAAAGGCAGGCTTGTCCATCTTGCGATTTAAAAGCCTGCCTTTTTATGATTGATCAGCCGCAGCGGGAGCGCCTACAATTTCGGAATCCGCAGCATTTGGCCTGGATAGATCAGGTTTGGATCTTTGAGCATGGGTTTGTTGGCCTCAAAAATCATTGGGTACTTCATGGGGTCGCCATAATATGCTTTGGCAATCTTTGACAAAGAATCCCCTTTTTTCACTTCGTAAAAATCGGCTTCTGGTTCGGGCGCAACGACGGTCATGCGATCGTCTACACTTTCTACACCTTCTACGTTTCCGAGGGTCAGGATGACTTTTTCTTTATCGGCTTGCGAGTTGACCTCGCCAAAGGCAATTACAGTGTCGCCTTGAAGGTCTACAAAGAAGTCTTTGATTTCGATTCCAAGGTCAGCCACCGCTTCACGAAGAGCCGCCAGGTTTTCTTCGTGGGTTTTTTCGGCCTCAACGGGTTCAGCAATTTCTTCTTTCTTGCGCTTGAACAATTTCGCGCCAGCGTTCTTCAAAAATGAAAATAAGCCCATTTTTATGATGGTTTGGTAAGTTAATAAGGGTGTCGAGGTAAAGATAAGGCAAAGGACAGAAAGTGCAAGGGATTGGGGGGGAAAAGTTGAGGAGTTGAGCGGTTCAGGAGTTGAGGAGAGCCAATCATTGGGTTTTGCTTTCATCCTGCAACATCAGCGCCACTTTTCGGGCAAATCGGCGGATAGAGCCTTCTTCCCAGTTGCAAAGCGCTTCAATTGTATACCATTTAAACCCTTCTTCGGGCAAACGTGGTGGCATGGTCATGCGAAAAACGTAGCGCAAATCGTAGTGTGGGTGCGCAGGAAAACCATCGCGTTCAGGGATCAGGTGAACGTCTAGGTCAATGGGATCACCAGTAAGTACGCTCAAGGCCACCACGCTGATCCCCGTTTCTTCCATCAATTCACGCAAGGCAGCCTGCGAAACGCTAAGGTCGATTTCCGGCTCAATGTGCCCTCCAAATTGCAACCAGCGGTCCAACTTAAGGTGGTGATGAAGCAAGATTTGGGTGTTATCATGGCTGAGTAGAATCGAAGACGCCGTAAAATGTCCGACTTGTAATTTAGGGTCAAATGGGTTTTCTTGCGCTTCAAGAAAATCCTGGGCATCGGCCAACATCTCCTGTTCGTATTCATCAAAAGGCTGGTATTGGGCAAAAAAATCCAGCAAGAGGTTTTTTTGAAGCTTGATATTCATGTAGTATTCTTGTTTTTGATGCCGGAGCGATGGATTTTTCGTGCAAAAAAATGATCAACACCGCCTTGTTATTAATAAAACCCACCATCCATAAGCAGCCAACAAGGTACTCAATTTTTTCATTTTCATGACTTTTCTACGATGTCCATAAAAAGCGAAAATTCGCGAAAATTCGCCCCTGTGGAAAACTTTTTTTCAACTAATTTCGCATCTAACCATTTGAAATTCAACAAACTAACAATTTTAACATTTGCCGGGTGGTGCAACTTTGGATTTTTTTTCTTTATCTTTGCATATATCACACGATGAACATATACACATCTTTTACACCCGGTTATACATTCCCATTAATCCCATACGTGTTTTTTCTGAACCAACTAACTTTTGTATGTTAGATGTAATTGCTACATGTTTAGCCTTGTGTTCTGTTTCGCCAAATTCGACAACAACATCCATTCAGACTGACAACCCACCACTAAATGTAGTGGCGGCTGAGGAAAGGCTTAGACAAGATATTTTAGAATTCGGGCAGACTTTTACTGGTCTGCCATATCGATATGCTGGATACTCTCCTACTTCTGGATTTGATTGTTCTGGCTTCACATCTTATGTGATGAGCCATTTCGACATCAAGTTATCCCGCAGCTCTGCACATCAATCCGAGCAAGGCAAGGCGATTGATGTAAACAATGCCAAATCCGGTGATTTACTCTTCTTCCGCCGCAGTGCAGGTGGCCGTGTTTTTCACGTAGCCATTGTTTATTCCAACGACAAAGACGGCTTAAAGATCATGCACAGCTGCTGCTCCAAAGGCATTACAGTTGAGAGCTTAGACGCTTCCCGTTATTGGAGAGAAAAAATCATTTCCGCCCGGACTGTGGTTCACCAAGCTGATTTGGCAGCCCTTTACGGCCCTCAAATCCTGAAAACTGCACCCGCACCTGCTTCACCATTGGCTGCCGCGAAGCACGATGTGTTCGAAGAAGTTGTAGAATTGGGCGTGGTTGCGTCTTTGGAAACGCGCTGCTTCGAGGTACATCCTAAGTAGTAAACATCCATTCAAGGAACAACATACCTTTTGAAAGGGGTGCCAAGTGGTGCCCCTTTTTGTGCTTTTGGCTAGAAGGGCGCTGAGAAAAGAAGTTAGAATTGTTCCTGAGAACTTAGAAGAAAAGCGGTCTGGACAATTACTGTAAACTTCGGAGAAGTTCCTGTAGTTGTGATTTTTGTCATGAACATGATTTTTAGCGTGACGGTGACTAACCAACATTAGGGACTTACAGCCCCGCTGAGCATAATGTTGACATCTTTGCTACCGACGTTAGGGGCCTACAGCCCCCGTCACAGCATGGTGTTTTGCCCGCGAAGCGGGCCAATTCTAAAAATTCTTTCAAATTCTGGTTTAGAAAAATTTATTCAACGTCACGCAAGTAATCCTGTAATTCTGCGATTCTGAAAATTCGGTCCTGAACAACTAAAGTATGCTAAAAGCAATGCGTATTTTTGGACCAATTTTTGAAACACAAAAGAATTATTTTGATGCTGTATCTACTCTTCTTGGGTTTGATGTGATTTAAAGTATATTTAATTTTTTTGTCTAAACCAGAATTTTCAGAATTGCAGAATTCTGAAAACTTCAGAGAAAAGCGATCTCGATTATCAAGCGAGACTTTTTTGTCTAACCCGGAATTTACAGGGTTACAGAATTACAGAATTTCTTGCGTGACGTTGACCAATTTTGTCAAAACTAGAATTTGAAAGAATGAGACCTGCTTCGCACGTCGCCTACATCACGATCAACGAGGCTGATAGTCCCCAGATTTAGGCTCAAACCAAAGGGGGGATTGCTTCCGGAATGGGACTCAAAAATCACAAATGGGTTGATAATCAATGCTAGTGGTCCAAATTGTAAATCTGCCCCAAGTTCCAGGGGCTCTTTGTCTCCGTAACTGCGTTGTTCGTCGGTCAAATAGTCCACTATTTTCCCTCCTCTCGCCTTGCTACAAAGCCAAATAGCCTGCCTGCAACCTAGGGGGTATTTGTAATTCGTACCACTAGTTAAGCATACCATGTTCGTTCAGCAGCCAAAAATTGAATCTCTAAAGATTGGGTAGTGTTACAGATGTAAGGCTATTTCAAGGGTTTTTAGAGCAAATCAGCATTACATTTGAATGGCTAACAAAGATGAATTCAGTAAAATTCCCCGTAGTTTTGATTATCAAGTCATTGGCAATACACTCAAAACCATTCGAAGGGATTACTTCCGTGCTTTATTGGTCTTCAAGGTGCTCACAGAAATTTATCCTAGTGAGCCTGAAAGCTATTTTTATCTAGCAGAATGTTACGAGGGTTTGGCCTTAAAAGTGGAAGCAGTAGCTTGTTACCACAAATTCTTGAAGCTTACCAAAGACCAAGCAGACATTATTGAGACAAAAAAAGGATTGAACATTTGGAATCAGCTACAGCACATCCAGACTAGGGAAAATTACTTCCCTACTCCCTGTAAAAACCCATAAAAAGCTTGTTTTTTGTCGCAATTTTGATCAAACAAGCAAGGCCATTCTTTGCGAAACTGGTTGAGCCAAGAGGTATGGTCCATCAAATCCCAGCAAGTAATCCCCCATTGCTGAGCTACTGGTACGTTTTGTTGGTACGACCTTGCAATCGCCCGGTACCTTTTGCCTTGCTGATCCGCTAAGTTAGGAGTAAAATCGGTGATCCCCAAGTTGCCTTTGCCGTTGGCATCTTCATTAATACTTACATCCAACTCGGAGATATGGACGAGTAAGCCCGTTTCGGCCAGCTTTTTCAGGGCGTTGTCAATGCTGCTCATGGGGTAATAGATGTCCACGTGCATTTGGGTACCGATGCCGTCAATGGGTACCTTATTCGCTTTCAGACGCGAGAGCAAGGTAAGCGTAGCATTGAGTTTTTTCTGATTGGTCAATTCAAGCAGCGATTCGTTGTAAAAAAGTTTGGCCGAAGGGTCGGCCTCATGCGCGTAGGTGAAACACTTGCCAATGAATTCTTCATAGCCTGTATCATTTTGGTAAAACCTTTCGATGAAGTTATTGAAATAGAGGGTTCCCTTGAAATCGCTGATTATCTCGTTCACCACATCATAGCTGGCCACTTTGCCCTTGTAGCGGTTCACCACCGTTTGGATGTGCTTCTTCACCATGCCCTCGAATTCATCCTTGGTGCCCACAAAGTTTTTGATGTAATCGGGAGTGATTTCGTTTTGGAAATAAACCAATACATGAGCATGAATGCGGAGTTTGTTTCTGGTGCAATAATCCAGGCATTTGTCCATGTCCGTGAAGTTGTAATTCCCCACTGTAGGCTCGATGCCCTTCCAAAAGATGGATGCTGCCGTAAAACTGTTGAATTGCTCACTGACCCGGTTTGAAGGAACCGGAAAGTCCAGGATACCGATGTAACATTCCATCCCTACCGGAAAAGAAGCTTTGCTTTTGAGTGATGAACTGTTGTCGATTATCAGAAATTCTTCCGTTGGTTTTAAGTCAGGGATAGCAGTATCCTGTTTTTTGCAGGATATAATGGATAAGGTAAACAAAGCCAGAATGAATGAGCAGTTTTTCATGGTTAGTATTGATTTTTGATAGTAAGCACCCGGCAAATTTAGGTGTTTGAAGCTAAAACTGTACTATCTGCATCTTGAATACCATACCTGCTTATACCTTTGCCCCCAAAACGCCACCGGGCCACCCTCCTTGCGAAGAGTGACCCGGCGGTCTCATGTTAATTAGCTGGTAGATAAGACGATTACTTCGTCAGCACCACCATCTTCTTCGTTACAGTAAAGTCAGCGGTCTCCAAGGTGTAGTACAACACCCCAGCGGCTTTCAGTTCTTGTTTCGTCAGTTTCACCTGATTCAAACCCTTGGCATAGTCCCCCTGGGTGCGATAGATCAAAGCGCCTTTCACATCGCGGACGGTCAAAGTCGCCTGTGTTGCCACTGGCAAGTAAAAGCCAATCATCGTCTCCTCCACAAAGGGGTTGGGCTGGTTTTGATCAAGGCGTACTTTGTCTGTTGCGATACCTTTGTGGTAGGTCAAAGTAACATCCATCACTTCGTCGCCTAAGCCATAGGCTTCTTGCGCCGTCAAACGGCTACTAATGTTCAGTACTTCACTCAAAAACTGGTCTTTCTTAGCACGCAGCTTCATGGTAAAGAGTGCTTCAGCAGGGTTTACTGCTGAGCTGGAAGCGTTCCAGCTCGCAGTAACCATGCCTTGCTTTACAAACACCCCGAAGTGTTCGGCCTTCATGCTGCCATAGTCAATGCCTACGATCTCAGCGTTTTCTACTCCCAACGTGAACTGGAAGCCTTGAACTTTTTGCAAGTCCTTGGCTTTGATCAACACATCGTAAATCTGACCAGCCTTCACTTCCTGCTCATCGGTGCTCAGGATAAAGTCTTTGCCGGAGCGTACTTCGCTACTCGTTGCACCTGGGATGGTGGCGGCGTTACCGTTCACATCACCCATCTTGATGGCGATGAAGTCAGCTTGTACCTTGCCTTCCAAGTCGTTCACGTTCACTACCTCTGGAATTTCGTTCTTCCATGGGTTGGTTGGTTCGTCAAACTTGTACTTAGCATCTACAAACTTCCAACTGGCCACACTCTTGAAGCGCTCGTCGATGTTGAGGATCAACTTGCGGATCTGGATCATGTCAAGCGTTGAGATTGTCTTCGACACGTTTACATCTGCCGCCAATAAGCGGTATGGATTCGTGATCGGCTGGATGCCCAGGATGTGCTTTTGGATCAAAACCAAGTCGAAGGTAGATACCCCGTTGCTGTGTTCCTTGTCCAACTGTGGCGTGATTGTAAAGTCACCTCCTTTCAGCAGGCTATTGAAGCCGTACAAACCACTATTTGGTGTCGTACCCTTGTCTTGCTTGTCACCACTGATCGCTACTTCTACGCTAGCCACTGGCTTGGCGTCGTCGGTAGCAATCAAACCGTTGATCTCGCCTTCATTCGTTGTTCCTGTTCCACCACTTGGGCATACCTTGCGGTTGTCTTGGATTTCGATGAAGGTTACACAGAAGTCGTGGTTGCCCTTTTCATCCCATGCGTGGATTTCTACGTTGATCACCTTGCCCTTGTCGGCACAAGTGAAGGTCAAGCCCGTTTGGTCGTCCTTCACTGGCTGGCCTACCCGGTTGATCGAGTACTTGGTCACCAGCTTCAAGCCTGCCTGGGTTTCTGGTCCCTGGCCGTTGCAATCGTAGATCTTCGAGGCAATGAAGTCATTGGCCCATACTGCCATCATGCCACCACCGTTGCCATCAGGTTGTACAACCGGCATCAACTCAGTTGACAAGCCATTGATACAGATCGGAGCGGGAGCCTTGCAGTCGCGTACCAGGAATGGGATCCTGGTTGGACGGGTCAGGTTGCCACACTCGTCTCTCACCACCACGATCAGGTCATGCAGACCCTCTGGTAGATTGGTGACAGATACTGCCATCTTGCCTTTGCCATCATCCTCGAATGAGAAGATGAAGTCGCGGCTGTTGGACATGATGTAGGGCCCGGTCAGGGTCTGGAAGGGGGCCACCATCACCTGGGTTCTTTCTAGTTCTAACCTATCAGTACAGTTATCGGTAGCGGTGAACGGAATCTTCACATTGGCTACACAAGTCGTTGGGTTCGTACAGAACGTATCGCGCTTGAAGCTGATTACCGGTGCCACATCGTCGTACACCTTGATGATCTGTGTGTACATGAACGAGTGGAAGTATTCACCATTCAAGTTACAGCTTGGTGGCGTGATCTGCTCATCGTTCTGAGCCGTAACATTTGGTATTGGGGTTACCCTTCCATCAGCCAAGTTGCCTTCCTTCGGTGTGCGGTTGCGCGACAGGTAGAATTCCTCGTCTCCGTCGCGGTCTTCGTCACGTACCAAGAGCCATACTGGCAAAGTGCCGTTTTCGGTCCACTTGCGGTCCACGATGTACACATTGCCTGCGGCCATTGGGTCGCCACACTTGTCTTCGTAGGCACACCAGTTGATCACGGTATAAGTACGGAAGATTTTGTAGCACTCATTGTTAGATGCTTCGTAACGCTTGTCGGTGATGTTAACCGCCAGGATGTCGCAGAAGCGCTCGTCCGTGATCAGGGTGTCGATCACTGGAGTTTTGCAGTCGCGGCGGTCCACATCCACTGGGAAGCGGATGTCGTATTCGTGTATCGGGCGGATCGTGATGATCTGCTTGCATTCGGTCGTCAAGTTGCCTTTGGCAGTCTTTTTGGTGATCGTCCAGATGCGTTCGATCGTACCATAACCACACTTCAACTTCTTCACCACTGCATAGCTCGTATCCAGCACCCCGCAGTCGTTGCCTGAAGTGATGCGAACATCACCAAAGGCCAAGGCTGATTGGGTTTTGCTGTCGATCGTACCCAGGTTCTTGTTGTCACAGTCGATCGTGATGTTGTCGGGAGCCTGGCAGGTGGGAGCCACCTTGTCTTCCAGACTGATCGTCATCCAACAGAAGTTGCGGTTGCCGCTCAAGTCTTCGCCCCACAGTTCCACTGTCACAGAATCGGCTACATCGCAGCAGAAGAACTCCACTGCGTTAGCCAGCGGGGTCATCCACTTGCCGTTCACCAGCTCAAAACCATCCTTGTCATCCAATTCACCATCACCATTCAGGTCGTAACCCCGAGTGATAAGATCGGCTTTGCAATCGGAGTTGTAGCTCCTGCGTACCTTGATCCACTTCAGTTCACAGTTGTCAAAGCTGCCTTCGTCAACGTCTTGGGCCGTTACCCTCGCGTAGCCATTTAGGTAGCCGTTGGCATTGGACAAAGTGACATGCAGGTCGTCATCGCACTTCATTACTGGTGCGATTTTGTCTACTACGTCAAACTCGAACGAGTCGCGGCTGGCGTTGTAGCAACCATCGAAAGCGTCAATGATGATCCGGTGACGACCTACAGGCAGTCCACTCATCACACCATTCATCACTGGGTATTGTACTTCTTCCCACACGTTGGTGGCAATGATGATGCCCTTCACGATCCGGTCGCGGGTTTTAACGCTGATCGAAACATTGGCCAGGGTGCAATTGTCGCTGATCGTGATGCCCATGTCCGTTTTCAGGCGAGCAGCTGTGGTAGGGATCGAGCTAGTACAATTCATCGGACCTGTAGATACCGTGATCGGCGTATTGGCCGTGATCTTTGGTCCTTGGAAATCGCCAATCTTGATCAACACATGGAAGGTATCCACAATGCCACCAGCACACCAGTCGAATACATAAATCTCCCGGTCGATTTTCACGCCCTTGCCTTCGCAGACTGGGAATTCCGTGTCTTTGATTTGTACCGAGTAGTTGCATTCAACTTCATCAAGAAACAAACAGCGGGGGTTGTCAGTAGTATTGAAGAAGCTGCAGAACGAGGGCATTACATCCGCTTTCTTGATCAGGCTCTTATCTGGACTACACGCAGTGTATTCTACAATCCAATCGTAGGAATCATTGCGGGGAGCAGAAGTGCCATTGCCACGGAAACGCAAGCCACGATCATTGGCTCCAGCCGTCAGGCCGTTTTTCACTACAGGCCGTGTGAAGTAAATATTTTGCACATGAGTGCTCGTCATCCCATTGCAATCCGTGGCTACCCATTCTCGCTCAATCTTGGCGTAATAGCCAAAGCGCTTGTATTCATCATCGGTGCAAGTGTAGTAATGCGCTTTATCCGTCCACTTCAAAGAAATGCGGCAGCCACAATCGCGGCAGTTGTCACGGAAGTAAGCATAACCCAGGTTTTTGATGTTGTCCGCTATCAAGCGAGGAGGTTCCAGGCCTAATTGGCAGTTGTCGCCAGTGCCAGCCGTACCTTCGGCATTCTCAATCGTTTGCAAGGTCGTACCTGTAGAGCGAGGTGAGGAGATGGCTCCTACATTGCCAATTGTCAAACGGTTGTTCAGCACATAATTGACATCGTAGCAATCCAAGGTAATGTCGGCTGGTGCGCAGACCAAGGCGGGAGGCGTTTTGTCTTCCGCAGTAACTTTACCCCAGCAAACCAGGTTGTTGTTTGCATCAAAAAGACCATAGATGAACTCACCTGCACAGTCAATTACCGCACCATTGCTCTGATCAGTATCCAAAACTCTGACTGTCAGATTTTGACAATTTACTCCTTTTGACACATCGGATGTGGTCAATGTATAGGTACACGCTGAATCTAACTTAACATTTACATCCAAACAGGCACAAGATGATGAAATTGGGGTAACAGTAGGGTCATCCTGCCCTACCAGCGGGCTAGAGTCATCGGATAAGTCATTCACATTCGAGCCAACCGGAGGGGTACCAGTGGCTCGGGCCTGGTTGGTTACTTGCCCAGTGTTTAAGTCTGCCGAAGTAACCGAGTAATTGGCAGTAAATGTCAGGCTAGCTCCTGGGGCCAAGTCCCTCAGCGATGCATTCCCACCAAGCAAAGCTCCTCCACTTACATAAGTTGGAGCCGGAAGTGTACCTGTACCCGTAAAGATGTTAGCAAGTTCGGTAACCGTAATATCTAATAAATCGGTACTTCCAGTGTTGGTTACGGTATAGGTGTAGGTAATAACCTGATTGCTAGGATTGTAGGCAGAGGTCTTTACAATGGCAATTCTTGGAGTACAAACATCACTCAAACAACCAGTGGAATTAACTGCCCCGACGTTATCATTCAGTTCATCAACACGGCAATCGAATCCATTAGCAGCAGTCCAAAGGAAATTACTCACTTCATCATCCGCAAGAATCGATTCGGTAGTCACACCATTCAGGTAGTACAAACCGACCATACCTGCGTCATTGTTCAGGTAGCCATCATCATTAGCAATTCCTTGCCCTCGGCCACAATGATTGTTGTCAAAAACAATCGGAGCGCAAAGCGGAAAACCTGCATTCGAGCTGATGTCAAAACATAAATCCAGAACACGTACCGGAGTATTCGACAGCGGTAATGGGGTATTGTTGTTGGGCAAGAGATTGAACTCAATTTGTCGACCCGTCGCACTGCTAAAGTTAAATACGCCTCCGTAATTGTTTGCCAGATCCACTCCTATTACTGGGGCGGTATAACCATTTTGGATATTGGCCAAGGCAAAATTACTGAGCAAACCTCCGTCATAAAAAAATCGGATGGTACTGGTCGCCAATGCTGGCGAATTGTTTCCATCGTTGATGGATACAAGTAGTGGGTAGCATACCCGGAGCGTTGGCCCGCAGGTGATCTGGGGCTGGCCGATGCTCCAGGTCATTGTTCTGACCTGTTGCTGAGCGTAGCCCCAAACGGATGCTAAAAGAAACACGAATAAAAGATGTAATGTTCTGTTCATTAGCTTCTTTTTAGGTACGTCACGAATGAGATTATTGATTGATTTGGTAATTGAGCCCAAGCATGTCTAGTTTTAGGGTGTTGCAGCAAGCGAAAGTCACAACTTAAACTCACAGACACCTTGGATGCTCGCACTTTCCTCTGATCTTTCCGGTATCAAATGGCAGGAATCCTCCCTTTTAAGGAAGGATTCCCGTCATCTTGTTTTAATTCCGTGGTACGCTGGAAAACTTCGTTGCGTTTCTTTCCCACAGATCAAAGTCAAGTGAACTTACTTCCCCATCCATGTTGAAATCCAGGATGTTGTAGGTGCGCTGTTGAGCACCGTTGTTGATCCACTTGGCAATGTCAGCTGCGTTGATGTCCACGTCGTCGTTCGCGTTAAGGACTTGTTCGCCGTTGCCCGCATGCATGGCAAATACCCCTGGTGAAACTTCAGTTTGCCCAAAGTAGGTACCGATGTTTAGAGGGTCAACCAGATACGATTGCTTGTTCCTGAAATCGTAGTTGAGTGCCCCATTCACAACTGGCACTGCTGCATGTGACATCACAATCAAGTGATTGCGGTGTTCAATGACCACATAGAAACTTTCTGTCGGGTCAAGTGCACAGCAGTTGGTTCCGGCTGCAAACACAATGCGTCCGTCACTGTAAAGCAGACCAGCACGCTGGCAGATTTTCTCAGCGCCGTTTTCTGGGCTGCGTCGCAACGAAACCAGCACCCAGTCTACTACTTGTGGCGCATATCCTGCACTCGCATTGGCTGGGTTGCTACCAGAGTTGAAGGCATTACCTTCTGAACCACTGTAGTTCCAGGGTGCAATGTTATACACCTGGCCACTCGTTCCTAAAGGTTGTGTAAACACACCGCCACCTCCGAATATATTGGCTTGGAACTGTCCAGGCAGCAAGAATGAACTATTCAGGGTAGTCCGCATCGGTGGTGCCTGGTAAGCACCCGTTTGAGGGATCACCAGACTTCCTTCGAGGTAAACAAATAGATTCCAATCTACGCAGAGGTTGTAAACGGTTGGGTCATTGGTAGGATTACCATCCACACCACCTTGTCCATTCTGCGTTTCGGTACCTTCAGGGTTGCTAATAGGCGTGGTATTCTTAAAGGTACCTGCATCAGAAACATCCGTCACATCGTCGGTTCCCTGAGGACTGTCCCCGACGGCCGTGGCGGTGTTCTCCACGTAGCCAGCAGTTACATCAGCGGATGTAACGATATGCTCCACAGTAAGTGTCGCACTTGCACCTGGCAAAAGACTTGGAATCGGATTCGTTCCGCTCGTAATTGTCCCGTTGTTGTCAGTCACTTGAATGTTGCTTACCGTAACATTACCCGTGTTTCTCACTACGATCGAGTAGAGCACTTTAGTAATAAATCCATTTGATCCAACGGTACCAGTTGCACTCTTGATGACGCTTAGTCTTGGAGTCCGTGGCAGCGGCGTCACCGTTGGGTCATTCTCCAGCGGGCTGTTGTTGTCGGACAAGTCCGTCACATTCGGGCCGGTTGGAGGGGTACCCGTCGCCAAAGCCTGGTTGGTCACGCCACCGGCATTGATGTCGGCAAGGGTAATCACGTAGCTGGCAGTAAACGTTGTGCTGTTGCTCGCGCCAGGAGCCAGACTAGCAATCGGGCCACCTACCACTGTTACCAGCGGGTCAGTTACCGTTACATTCGTCAGCGGTACGTTACCCGTGTTGGTCACCGTAAAGGCATACGTAATCACGTCGCCGGGATTCGCTACACCATTTGGCGCGACCACATTCGTGTTCAGAACACCCGTTTTCACAATCGCAATCGAGGGGGTCTGGGGAATTGGCGTAACAGTCGGGTCGTTCTCCAATGGGCTGTTGTTGTCAGACAAGTCCGTTACATTCGGGCCGGTCGGTGGGGTACCTGTAGCCGTAGCCTGGTTGGTCACACCACCAGCATTGATATTGGCTTGGGTGATCACATAGCTGGCCGTAAACGTCGTGCTGTTGCTCGCGCCAGGGGCCAAACTTGCAATCGGACCACCTACTACCGTTACCAGCGGATCAGTTACTGTCACGTTTGTCAAAGTCACGTTACCTGTGTTCGTCACTGTAAAAGCGTACGTGATTACATCACCTGGATTTGCTACACCGTTTGGCGCTACTACATTCGTGTTCAGGGTGCCGGTCTTCACGATCGCAATCGAAGCAGCATTTGGAATCGTAGTAATTGTTGGGTCGTTTTGCAGTGGGCTGTTGTCATCCGACAAATCCGTTACATTCGGGCCGGTTGGAGGAGTACCCGTAGCCGTAGCCTGGTTGGTCACGCCACCGGTGTTGATATCAGCCTGCGTAATCACATAGCTAGCCGTAAACGTCGTGTTGTCACTTGCACCTGGTGCCAAGCTAGCAATCGGACCACCTACCACCGTTACCAATGGGTCAGTTACCGTTACATTCGTCAGCGTCACGTTACCCGTGTTCGTCACCGTAAAGGCGTACGTAATCACGTCACCGGGGTTGGCACCGGTCGGAGCATTGTCCACAAATGTACCTGTCTTCACGATCGCAATCGATGGATTCCGTGGAATTGGCGTCACCGTTGGGTCGTTTTCCAGCGGGCTGTTGTTGTCCGACAAATCCGTTACATTCGGGCCAGTTGGAGGGGTACCAGTGGCCGTAGCCTGGTTGGTCACACCACCAGCATTGATATTGGCCTGGGTGATCACATAACTTGCCGTAAACGTCGTGCTGTTGCTCGCGCCAGGGGCCAAACTTGCAATCGGGCCACCTACCACCGTTACCAGCGGGTCAGTTACCGTTACGTTCGTCAATGGAACGTTACCCGTATTCGTCACTGTAAAGGCATAAGTAATCACATCCCCAGGATTCGCTACACCATTTGGCGCTACTACATTCGTATTCAGAACGCCCGTTTTCACGATCGCAATCGAGGGGGTCTGGGGAATCGGCGTAACCGTTGGGTCGTTTTCCAGTGGGCTGTTGTTGTCGGACAAGTCCGTTACATTCGGGCCAGTTGGAGGAGTACCCGTGGCTGTGGCCTGGTTGGTTACGCCACCGGCTGTGATATTAGCCTGGGTAATCGTGTAGCTGGCCGTGAAGCTCGTGCTGTTGCTCGCGCCGGGCGCCAAACTGATCGGACCACCTACCACCGTTACCAGCGGGTCGGTTACCGTTACATTCGTCAGCGGTACGTTACCCGTGTTGGTCACCGTAAAGGAATACGTAATCACGTCGCCTGGATTCGCTACACCACTGGGTGATACCACATTCGTATTCAGAACACCCGTTTTCACAATCGCAATCGAGGGGGTCTGGGGAATTGGCGTAACAGTCGGGTCGTTTTCCAGCGGGCTGTTGTTGTCAGACAAGTCCGTTACATTCGGGCCGGTCGGTGGGGTACCTGTAGCCGTAGCCTGGTTGGTCACACCACCAGCATTGATATTGGCTTGGGTGATCACATAGCTGGCCGTAAACGTCGTGCTGTTGCTCGCGCCAGGGGCCAAACTTGCAATCGGACCACCTACTACCGTTACCAGCGGATCAGTTACTGTCACGTTTGTCAAAGTCACGTTACCTGTGTTCGTCACTGTAAAAGCGTACGTGATTACATCACCTGGATTTGCTACACCGTTTGGCGCTACTACATTCGTGTTCAGGGTGCCGGTCTTCACGATCGCAATCGAAGCAGCATTTGGAATCGTAGTAATTGTTGGGTCGTTTTGCAGTGGGCTGTTGTCATCCGACAAATCCGTTACATTCGGGCCGGTTGGAGGAGTACCCGTAGCCGTAGCCTGGTTGGTCACGCCACCGGTGTTGATATCAGCCTGCGTAATCACATAGCTAGCCGTAAACGTCGTGTTGTCACTTGCACCTGGTGCCAAGCTAGCAATCGGACCACCTACCACCGTTACCAATGGGTCAGTTACCGTTACATTCGTCAGCGTCACGTTACCCGTGTTCGTCACCGTAAAGGCGTACGTAATCACGTCACCGGGGTTGGCACCGGTCGGAGCATTGTCCACAAATGTACCTGTCTTCACGATCGCAATCGATGGATTCCGTGGAATTGGCGTCACCGTTGGGTCGTTTTCCAGCGGGCTGTTGTTGTCCGACAAATCCGTTACATTCGGGCCAGTTGGAGGGGTACCAGTGGCCGTAGCCTGGTTGGTCACACCACCAGCATTGATATTGGCCTGGGTGATCACATAACTTGCCGTAAACGTCGTGCTGTTGCTCGCGCCAGGGGCCAAACTTGCAATCGGGCCACCTACCACCGTTACCAGCGGGTCAGTTACCGTTACGTTCGTCAATGGAACGTTACCCGTATTCGTCACTGTAAAGGCATAAGTAATCACATCCCCAGGATTCGCTACACCATTTGGCGCTACTACATTCGCATTCAGAACGCCCGTTTTCACGATCGCAATCGAGGGGTTCTGGGGAATCGGCGTAACCGTTGGGTCGTTTTCCAGTGGGCTGTTGTTGTCGGACAAGTCCGTTACATTCGGGCCAGTTGGAGGGGTACCCGTGGCTGTGGCCTGGTTGGTTACGCCACCAGCATTGATATTAGCCTGGGTAATCGTATAACTGGCTGTGAAGCTCGTGTTGTTGCTCGTGCCGGGCGCCAAACTGATCGGACCACCTACCACCGTTACCAGCGGGTCGGTTACCATTACGTTCGTCAATGGAACGTTACCCGTATTCGTCACCGTAAAGGCATACGTAATCACATCACCGGGATTCGCTACACCGCCGGGTGATACCACATTCGTGTTCAGAACACCCGTTTTCACGATTGCAATCGAAGGGTTCTGGGGAATCGTAGTAATTGTTGGGTCGTTTTGCAGCGGGCTGTTGTCATCCGACAAATCCGTTACATTCGGGCCGGTTGGAGGAGTACCCGTAGCCGTAGCCTGGTTGGTCACGCCACCGGTGTTGATATCAGCCTGCGTAATCACATAGCTAGCCGTAAACGTCGTGTTGTCACTTGCACCTGGTGCCAAGCTAGCAATCGGACCACCTACCACCGTTACCAATGGGTCAGTTACCGTTACATTCGTCAGCGTCACGTTACCCGTGTTCGTCACCGTAAAGGCGTACGTAATCACGTCACCGGGGTTGGCACCGGTCGGAGCATTGTCCACAAATGTACCTGTCTTCACGATCGCAATCGATGGATTCCGTGGAATTGGCGTCACCGTTGGGTCGTTTTCCAGCGGGCTGTTGTTGTCCGACAAATCCGTTACATTCGGGCCAGTTGGAGGGGTACCAGTGGCCGTAGCCTGGTTGGTCACACCACCAGCATTGATATTGGCCTGGGTGATCACATAACTTGCCGTAAACGTCGTGCTGTTGCTCGCGCCAGGGGCCAAACTTGCAATCGGGCCACCTACCACCGTTACCAGCGGGTCAGTTACCGTTACGTTCGTCAATGGAACGTTACCCGTATTCGTCACTGTAAAGGCATAAGTAATCACATCCCCAGGATTCGCTACACCATTTGGCGCTACTACATTCGTATTCAGAACGCCCGTTTTCACGATCGCAATCGAGGGGGTCTGGGGAATCGGCGTAACCGTTGGGTCGTTTTCCAGTGGGCTGTTGTTGTCGGACAAGTCCGTTACATTCGGGCCAGTTGGAGGAGTACCCGTGGCTGTGGCCTGGTTGGTTACGCCACCGGCTGTGATATTAGCCTGGGTAATCGTGTAGCTGGCCGTGAAGCTAGTGCTGTTGCTCGCGCCGGGCGCCAAACTGATCGGACCACCTACTACCGTTACCAGCGGGTCAGTTACTGATACGTTCGTCAGCGGTACGTTACCCGTATTCGTCACCGTAAAGGAATACGTAATCACGTCACCGGGATTCGCTACACCACTGGGTGATACCACATTCGTATTCAGAACACCCGTTTTCACAATCGCAATCGAGGGGGTCTGGGGAATCGGCGTAACCGTTGGGTCGTTTTCCAGCGGGCTGTTGTTGTCGGACAAGTCCGTCACATTCGGGCCGGTTGGAGGGGTACCCGTCGCCAAAGCCTGGTTGGTCACGCCACCAGCTGTGATGTTGGCCTGGCTGATCACGTAGCTTGCCGTAAACGTCGTGCTATTGCTCGCGCCAGGGGCCAAACTTGCAATCGGACCACCTACTACCGTTACCAGTGGGTCAGTTACCGTTACATTCGTCAGCGTCACGTTACCCGTGTTCGTCACCGTAAAGGCATATGTAATCACGTCCCCTGGGTTCGCTACACCATTTGGCGCAACCACATTCGTGTTCAAAACGCCCGTTTTCACGATCGAAATCGAAGGGTTCTGGGGAATTGGTGTCACCGTTGGGTCGTTTTCCAGCGGGCTGTTGTTGTCAGACAAGTCCGTTACATTCGGGCCAGTTGGAGGAGTACCCGTAGCCGTAGCCTGGTTGGTTACGCCACCGGTGTTGATGTCAGCCTGCGTAATCACATAGCTGGCCGTAAACGTCGTGTTGTCACTTGCGCCAGGTGCCAAGCTAGCAATCGGACCACCTACCACCGTTACCAGTGGGTCAGTTGCCGTTACATTCGTCAGCGTCACGTTACCCGTGTTCGTCACTATAAAGGCATATGTAATCACGTCGCCGGGGTTAGCACCGGTCGGAGCATTGTCCACCAATGTGCCCATTTTCACGATCGCAATCGAGGGGTTCTGAGGAATCGGCGTAACCGTTGGGTCATTTTCCAGCGGGCTGTTGTTATCCGACAAATCCGTTACATTCGGGCCAGTTGGAGGGGTACCCGTAGCTGTGGCCTGGTTGGTCACGCCACCAGCATTGATATTAGCCTGGGTAATTGTATAACTGGCCGTGAAGCTCGTGCTGTTGCTCGCGCCGGGTGCCAAACTGATCGGACCACCTACCACCGTTACCAGTGGGTCAGTTACCGTTACGTTCGTCAATGGCACGTTACCCGTATTCGTCACCGTAAAGGAATACGTAATCACGTCACCGGGATTCGCTACACCGCCAGGTGATACCACATTCGTATTCAGAACACCCGTTTTCACAATCGCAATCGAGGGGGTCTGGGGAATCGGCGTAACCGTTGGGTCGTTTTCCAGCGGGCTGTTGTTGTCGGACAAGTCCGTCACATTCGGGCCGGTTGGAGGGGTACCCGTGGCTGTGGCCTGGTTGGTTACGCCACCAGTATTGATATTGGCCTGGGTGATCGTATAACTGGCCGTGAAGCTCGTGCTGTTGCTCGCACCGGGCGCCAAACTGATCGGACCACCTACCACCGTTACCAGCGGGTCAGTTACCGTCACATTCGTCAATGGCACGTTACCCGTATTCGTCACCGTAAAGGCATATGTAATCACGTCCCCTGGGTTCGCTACACCATTTGGCGCAACCACATTCGTGTTCAAAACGCCCGTTTTCACGATCGAAATCGAAGGGTTCTGGGGAATTGGTGTTACGGTCGGGTCGTTTTCTAATGGGCTATTGTTGTCAGACAAGTCCGTTACATTCGGGCCAGTTGGAGGAGTACCCGTAGCCGTAGCCTGGTTTGTTACGCCACCAGCATTGATGTTGGCCTGGGTGATCGTGTAGCTGGCCGTGAAGCTCGTGTTGTTGCTCGCGCCGGGTGCCAAACTAATCGGACCACCTACCACCGTTACCAGCGGGTCAGTTACCGTTACATTCGTCAGCGGTACGTTACCCGTGTTCGTCACTGTAAAGGCGTATGTAATCACGTCACCTGGATTCGCTATGCCGTTTGGCGCTACCACATTCATGTTCAGCACGCCCGTTTTGATAATTGAAATCGAGGGCGCATTGGGAATCGTAGTAATTGTTGGGTCATTCTGTAGCGGGCTGCTGTCATCGGACAAGTCCGTTACATTCGGGCCGGTTGGAGGAGTACCCGTAGCCGTAGCCTGGTTGGTCACTCTACCGGTGTTGATATCTGCTTGCGTAATCACATAGCTGGCCGTAAACGTCGTGCTGTTGCTCGCGCCAGGGGCCAAACTTGCAATCGGGCCACCTACCACCGTTACCAGCGGGTCGGTTACCGTCACATTCGTCAGCGTCACATTACCCGTGTTCGTCACTGTAAAGGCATACGTAATCACGTCGCCTGGGTTGGCGCCCATCGGAGCATTGTCTACAAATGTGCCCATTTTGACTATAGCAATCGAAGGAGTCTGCACTGCAGTAATCGTCTCACCATCCGTATCTGACACCGGATTTCCCGAATAGGTAGCCGTTGCTGTCGCCGTATTCACTATACTACCTGCATCCAAATTGGCCTGCGTAATTGTATAGGTTGCCGTAAATATTTGCGTCGCGCCAGGTGCTAGACTTGCTACACTCGTTGGGCTAACTGGCGATAACCCCGGTAAAGGGTCGGTCACCGACACATTCGTTAAAGTTACATTACTCGTGTTTTTTACCGTAAAGGTGTAGGTGATCACATTGCCCACCGCATTGTAAGTAGGAGATGAGGCCGTCTTAGCAATATCGATACTCGGAATACATACACTTTCCAGACATCCGGTAGAACTGGTGGTACCAGCAATGTCTCCAGGTGTATTAATTAAACAATCGAAGGAGTTACTAGGCGTCCATAGAAAGTTTGTGACTTCATCATCAGCGTTAAAGGTAGCTGTTGTAATGTTGTTCAAGTAATATAGTCCTACCAGACCTGCACTGCCAGGGATGAAGCTGTTGTCATTGCCATTGCCTTGATCCCAACCACAGGGATTGTTGTCAAAAACGAATGGGGCACAGAGTGGGAAAACTGCCCCCGGCTTGATGATGTCGAAACATAAGTCCATTACGTGAACTGGCGCAGTCGACAAGGCAAGCAGGTTGTTGGTATTTGCATTCAGGTTCAACTGGGCATAACTGCCTTGCCCGCCCAAAAAGCCAAACGCAGAACCCAAACTAGGGTTGGAAGGGCTGGTTGTCACACCTGTGACCGTATAGCCGTTTTGTACGTTTACGGCAGACAAGTTGTTGAGGTAAGCCCGGTCAAAGAAAAAACGGATGGTAGAGAATCCCAAAGCGGGGCTCTGACTGGCATCCGCGATTGCCACCCTCAAAGGGTAACAAATCCTGAGGGTGGGCTCGCAGGTTATCTGAGGCGGCCCCACGCTCCATTCCAATGTTCGCTGCCCGAATACTGGATACAGTAGGACCCAGGCAGTCAAAAAAAGTAATATTCGCTTCATTTTGAAATTGTTATTAGCGGCCCTTTACACTACGTGTAGAAACCTGGTGAATTTTGATTGCTCATTCAAAACCATACAGGAGCCTCAGTAGCTAGTATTCCATTTTCCAATGAAAAAGCTACTGAGGCAGCTGCATGTTTTATCGCTGTGGTACGCTGGTGAACTTCTGGGTATTTCTTAACCACAATTCAAAATCCAGTGCACTGACGTCTCCATCCATGTTGTAATCCAAAATGCTGTAGGTCAAGAACCGTGGGCTGTTGTTCAACCACTTGCCAAAGTCGGCTGCGTTGATGTCCGTGAAGTTTCCACTCGACAGAGACTGATCACCGTTGCCAGCAAACATGGCAAAAACACCATTTTGTATTTGTTTTTGTCCCACAAACACTCCAATCTGCAATGGATCATCGATGAAGGATTCCTTGTTGCGGAAATCGTAAGTTATTTTCCCGTTTACTATCGGCAGTGCCGTATGGGACATGACGATCAAGTGGTTGCGGTGCTCAATAGTCAGGTAATAAGTAGCTCCCTGGTCCAAAACACAGCAATTCCCATCATTCACAAACTCAATGTGTCCATCCCGGTACAAGAGTCCCGCGCGCTGGCAAACGATTTGAGCGCTGGCACTTGGGCCATTGCGCAGGGCAACCAGCACCCAATCCACTACATTGGAAGAATATCCGGCATCTGTAGGATTTCCAGAGCCATTCGAATTAAATCCATTACCCTCCGCACCTTGGTAATTCCAGGGAGCAATGTTGTAGGCTTGCCCACTTGAGCCCAAGAGGGGTGTAGAGATGATTTGATTCGAGATAATGTCAAAAATAGACTGGCCGGGAAGCACCCCAAGGTTATTCAGCGCAGTGCGCATAGGGGGGGCTTGATACAATCCCGTTTGAGGTACAATAAGACTACCTTCCAGATAGACATAGGTTTCGATGGTGACACAACCAAAAGGCAGCGTAGTCAGGTACAGCGTTGCTACATCCGTTGCTACTGGGCTGCCGTTGTCTGATGCTGTGTATCTCACGATCTCTGTGCCAGAGAAGTTCGGTGCCGGGGTGTAAGTATAGGCTCCATTGGCAGCCAATACCAGCGTACCACCGCTCGGCAGTGGGTTCGCCGTGCTGCCATTCACCACCAGCGCAGTATTCGTGCTGCTCAGCGCCGCCGTTACGGTCTGGGTGTTGCCTTCCGGATCGAAGTCGTTCGTCAGGATGTTACCCGTTTGAACCTGACCTTGTGGACCCGAGTTCGCGTCGTCATTCGCAACCGTCACGTTGCCCAGGTTCGGGATGACTGTGATCGTCAGCACTGCGTTGTCCATCAAACCGCCTGGATCGCTGATTGTATACCGCACGGGTACCTCGCCAAGGAAGGTCGGAAGTGGATCGAAGGTGTACGTGCCATTCGCATTCAAGGTGATCGTGCCCGCTGGTACCGTTACACCCGATGCATTCGTGCCAGAGATTGGTGTCGGAGTACCTATTGGCAGGTTGTCGTCTACCGAACCGTCGCCGTCCGTGTCCGCCAAAGCTGAAGTCACCGTGATCACGTCGCCGTCAGGGTCGCTGTCGTTCGGCAGCACGTTGCCACCCACCGTTACATCTTGTTCAGTGGTGTTGGTATCGTCGTTCGCTACCGGAGGCTCGTTTACCCCAGGTACTGAAGTCGGTATCACTTCGATCGCCACCGTCGCGCGGTCAGTTGCAGGACTTGCGTTGTTGTCCGTAACTGTGTACGCAAACGGTACCGTGCCCTGGTAATTCAGGGCAGGGTTGTAGGTGTACGTGCCGTTGGGGTTCAAGGTCACCGTACCCGCTACCACGACCATGTTGGCATTGTTGGTGCCGAAAATGGTGGTGCTTGTACCCAGTGGCAGGTTGTCATCCACCGAGCCGTCGCCATCCGTATCCGCCAGAGCGCTCGTCACCGTTTGGGTGTCGCCTTGTGGATCGTTGTCGTTCGTCAGCACGTTGCCGCTCACTGGTACGTTGACCGGAGTTTGGTTGATGTCGTTCTGAGCGAAGGTATTGTTGATCGGCAGCGTCGTCAGGTACAGCGTCGCAACATCCGTTGCAATTGGGCTGCCGTTGTCCGTTGCTGTGTATCTCACGATCTCCGTTCCGATGAAACCAAGAGCGGGTGTGTACGTGTACGCACCGTTGGCTGCCAGTACCAGCGTACCACCACTTGGAAGTGTGTTCGCCGTGCTGCCATTCACCACCAGGGCAGTATTGGCACTGTTCAGTGCAGCTGTCACCGTCTGGGTGTTGCCTTCTGGATCAAAGTCGTTCAGCAGGATATTCCCCGTTTGTACTACGCCCCGTGGGCCAGAATTCGCGTCGTCGTTGGCAACCGTCACGTTGCCCAGGTTCGGGATCACCGTGATCGTCAGCACTGCTGCGTCCATCAAACCGCCTGGATCGCTGATCGTGTACCGTACGGGTACTTCACCAAGGAAGGTCGGAAGTGGATCGAAGGTGTAGGTGCCGTTTGCATTCAAGGTGATCGTACCCGCTGGTACCGTTACACCCGATGCATTCGTGCCAGAGATTGGTGTCGGAGTACCTATTGGCAGGTTGTCGTCTACCGAACCGTCGCCGTCCGTGTCCGCCAAAGCTGAAGTCACCGTGATCACGTCGCCATCAGGGTCGCTGTCGTTCGGCAGCACGTTATCACTCACAGTTACATCTTGCTCCGTGGTGTTGGTATCGTCATTCGCTACCGGAGGCTCGTTTACCCCAGGTACTGAGTTGGGGATTACTTCGATGGCCACCGTCGCGCGGTCAGTTGCAGGGCTTGGGTTGTTGTCCGTAACTGTGTACGCAAACGGTACCGTGCCCTGGTAATTCAGGGCAGGTGTGTAGGTGTACGTGCCGTTGGCGTTCAGCGTAACTGTACCTGCTACCACGACCATGTTGGCATTGTTGGTGCCGAAAATGGTGGTGCTTGTACCCAGTGGCAGGTTGTCATCCACCGAGCCGTCGCCATCCGTATCCGCCAGAGCGCTCGTCACCGTTTGGGTGTCGCCTTGTGGATCGTTGTCGTTCGTCAGCACGTTGCCGCTCACTGGTACGTTGACCGGAGTTTGGTTGATGTCGTTCTGAGCGAAGGTATTGTTGATCGGCAGCGTCGTCAGGTACAGCGTCGCAACATCCGTTGCAATTGGGCTGCCGTTGTCCGTTGCTGTGTATCTCACGATCTCCGTTCCGATGAAACCAAGAGCGGGTGTGTACGTGTACGCACCGTTGGCTGCCAGTACCAGCGTACCACCACTTGGAAGTGTGTTCGCCGTGCTGCCATTCACCACCAGGGCAGTATTGGCACTGTTCAGTGCAGCTGTCACCGTCTGGGTGTTGCCTTCTGGATCAAAGTCGTTCAGCAGGATATTCCCCGTTTGTACTACGCCCCGTGGGCCCGAGTTCGCGTCGTCGTTCGCAACGGTCACGTTGCCCAGGTTCGGGATCACCGTGATCGTCAGCACCGCGTTGTCCATCAAACCACCTGGATCGCTGATTGTGTACCGTACGGGTACCTCGCCCAGGAAGGTCGGAAGTGGATCGAAGGTGTACGTGCCATTCGTATTCAAGGTGATCGTACCAGCTGGTACCGTAGCGCCCAAGGTATTTGTGCCAGAAATTGGCGTCGGAGTACCCACCGTCAGCGGATCGTCGACCATCCCGTCGTTGTCCGTGTCCGCCAGTGCGGAAGTCACCGTGATTGGATCACCATCAGGATCGCTGTCGTTTGGCAGCACGTTGCCACCCACCGTTACATCTTGTTCAGTGGTGTTGGTATCGTCGTTCGCTACCGGAGGCTCGTTTACCCCAGGTACTGAAGTCGGTATCACTTCGATCGCCACCGTCGCGCGGTCAGTTGCAGGACTTGCGTTGTTGTCCGTAACTGTGTACGCAAACGGTACCGTGCCCTGGTAATTCAGGGCAGGGTTGTAGGTGTACGTGCCGTTGGGGTTCAAGGTCACCGTACCCGCTACCACGACCATGTTGGCATTGTTGGTGCCGAAAATGGTGGTGCTTGTACCCAGTGGCAGGTTGTCATCCACCGAGCCGTCGCCATCCGTATCCGCCAGAGCGCTCGTCACCGTTTGGGTGTCGCCTTGTGGATCGTTGTCGTTCGTCAGCACGTTGCCGCTCACTGGTACGTTGACCGGAGTTTGGTTGATGTCGTTCTGAGCGAAGGTATTGTTGATCGGCAGCGTCGTCAGGTACAGCGTCGCAACATCCGTTGCAATTGGGCTGCCGTTGTCCGTTGCTGTGTATCTCACGATCTCCGTTCCGATGAAACCAAGAGCGGGTGTGTACGTGTACGCACCGTTGGCTGCCAGTACCAGCGTACCACCACTTGGAAGTGTGTTCGCCGTGCTGCCATTCACCACCAGGGCAGTATTGGCACTGTTCAGTGCAGCTGTCACCGTCTGGGTGTTGCCTTCTGGATCAAAGTCGTTCAGCAGGATATTCCCCGTTTGTACTACGCCCCGTGGGCC
>JAAFJY010000005.1:151937-187002 GCA_013299105.1 Chitinophagales bacterium
CCGTGCTGCCATTCACCACCAGGGCAGTATTGGCACTGTTCAGTGCAGCTGTCACCGTCTGGGTGTTGCCTTCTGGATCAAAGTCGTTCAGCAGGATATTCCCCGTTTGTACTACGCCCCGTGGGCCCGAGTTCGCGTCGTCGTTCGCAACGGTCACGTTGCCCAGGTTCGGGATCACCGTGATCGTCAGCACCGCGTTGTCCATCAAACCACCTGGATCGCTGATTGTGTACCGTACGGGTACCTCGCCCAGGAAGGTCGGAAGTGGATCGAAGGTGTACGTGCCATTCGTATTCAAGGTGATCGTACCAGCTGGTACCGTAGCGCCCAAGGTATTTGTGCCAGAAATTGGCGTCGGAGTACCCACCGTCAGCGGATCGTCGACCATCCCGTCGTTGTCCGTGTCCGCCAGTGCGGAAGTCACCGTGATTGGATCACCATCAGGATCGCTGTCGTTTGGCAGCACATTGCCACCCACCGTTAAATCTTGCTCTGTGGTGTTGGTATCGTCGTTCGCTACCGGAGGCTCGTTTACCCCAGGTACTGAAGTGGGTATCACTTCGATCGCCACCGTCGCGCGGTCAGTTGCAGGACTTGCGTTGTTGTCCGTAACTGTGTACGCAAACGGTACCGTGCCCTGGTAATTCAGGGCAGGCGTGTAGGTGTACGTGCCGTTAGCGTTCAACGTCACGGTACCCGCTATCACGACCATGTTGGCATTGTTGGTGCCATAGATGGTGGTGCTCGTACCCAGTGGCAGGTTTTCGTCCACTAAACCATCGCCGTCAGTATCCGCCAGCGCAGAAGTCACCGTTTGGGTGTCGCCTTGTGGGTCGTTGTCGTTCGTCAGCACATTACCGCTCACGGGTACGTTGACCGGAGTTTGGTTGATGTCGTTCTGAGCAAAGGTATTGTTGATCGGCAGCGTCGTCAGGTACAGCGTCGCAACGTCCGTTGCAATTGGGCTACCATTGTCCGTTACCGTATATCTCACGATCTCCGTTCCGATGAAGTTCGGTGCAGGAGTGTAGGTATACGCCCCATTGGCCGCCAGTACCAGCGTACCACCACTTGGCAGTGGGTTCGCCGTGCTGCCATTCACCACCAGGGCGGTGTTCGCGCTGTTCAGCGCAGCCGTTACCGTTTGGGTGTTGCCTTCTGGATCAAAGTCATTCGTCAGGATGTTACCCGTTTGAACCTGGCCTCGTGGACCCGAGTTCGCATCGTCGTTGGCGTACGTTGCATTGCCGAAGTTTTCGGTGATCGTGATGGTCAGCCTTGCGTCATCCATCAGGCCACCTGGGTCGCTGATCGTGTACCGTACGGGTACCTCGCCTGTAAATGTTGGCTGTGGATCGAAGGTGTAGGTTCCGTTGGAGTTCAAGGTGATTTCTCCAGCCAATACCAAATTACCACCCACGTTTGTACCAAAGACAAAAGTGGGCACTCCGACGGGCAAATTGTTGTCTACCTGACCATCGCCATTTGTATCCGCCAGCGCGCTAGTTAATGTGATGACGTCGCCATCGGGGTCGCTGTCGTTGGGGAATACACTGCCGCTCACGTTGACGTCTTTCTCCGTCGTATTCGTATCGTCATTGGCTATCGGTGGCTCGTTTACACCATTTACCGATGCTGGTGCCACTTCGATGCTTACGGTTGCGGCATCGGTGGCAGCAGGAGTATTGCTGTCTGTAATGGTGTATGCGAATGGTACGTTACCAGTGAAGTTCAGCGCAGGGGTGTAGGTGTAGATGCCGTTGGCGTTCAACAGTACCGTACCCGCTACCACTATCACGTTCATGTTGTTGGTGCCATACACCGTCGTGGCTACGCCCAAAGGCAGGTTGTCATTTACTATGCCGTCAATGCCTGTGGCGGCCAGCGCGCTGGTCACCGTTTGGGTGTCACCCTGCGGATCGTTGTCGTTGGTCAACACGTTGCCGTTGACTGGCACATTGATCGGCGTTTGGTTGATGTCGTTTTGCGCGTTGGTAGAGTTGATCGTAATGGTCAGGAGGCCCTGATCACAGAGTGCGATAGGGTTACAGACTTGGTAATCAATCATAACAACCCCAATAAAGTTGGTAGCCGGTGTAAAGACAAAGTTGCCATTCTCGCTGGGGTCCCAATCAATCACCCCTATCGATGGATCAAGCGTGGTGATCGGTTCTATATTCAAGGTACTCGTTGCATATACCGGGTCGGTGTCGTTGGGTCTGACCATTCCCGAAACAGGCGTATTCACCAAAGTCTTGTACTGGTCATCCACAGCCACTGGTGGCAAGCAAGAAGGCGCAAGTAGTGTAACCGAACCCGTTGCTGTACAAGCGCCAGCCGTCACGGTCACACTAAAGAGCCCACTATTGAGGTTAGATATATTGTCGGTTGTAGCGCCATTGCTCCACAGGTAAGTGTAAGGCATCAGACCTCCAGTAGCTGCGGCAAATGCCTGGCCGTTTGTGGCTAGACAGTTGCGGTCGAAACCAGTTACAACTACCGAAAGTGGAACGAGTGTAAACGAACCCGTAGCCGTACAGCCGCGTGCGTCGGTAACCGTTACGTTATAGGTACCCGCTGCCAGGTTTGTTCTGGGGTTGGTACCCGTTCCGGTACCCGACCAATTGTAAGTAAATGGCCCGGTGCCGCCAGTGATGTTCAGGGTGATCGATCCGTTCGATTGGGCCGCGCAATTGGGCACCACCGAACTGGTAAATGCCAGCACATCAGGCTGGGTGATGGTGAAACTTTGGGTAGTTGTACAGAGGTTAAAATCCGTCACAGTGACCGTATAACTACCGGGCGCAAAGTTGCTCACATCCTCGGTATTGGCCCCATTGGACCAGGCGAAAGTGTAAGGGCTGGTGCCACCAGCGACGCTCAAGTTCACCATGCCGTTGGCAGCACCATTACAGGTGACATTGTTGACCACTCCGGTGGCCGACAGGGCGGCTGGTTGGGTGACGGTAAATGATTGTACTCTCGTACACAAGAGTGCATCGGTAATGGTCACATTGTAGGTGCCAGCACTGAGGCCCGTACGCGGGTTGCTGCCCGTACCCGTACCCGACCAGGCGAAAGTATAAGGTCCGCTGCCGCCGTTGACGTTCAGGGCTATCGAAGCGTTGTTGCCACCGTTGCAGCTTACATTGGTGATGCTGCTGGTAGCGGCGATTTGAGTATTTTGGTTGACGCTCACGGGTAGGATGGCCGTACAACTGTTGCCATCTGTCACCGTAACGGTATAGTTCCCAGCGGCGAGGCCAGTACGCGGGTTCGTGCCCGCCCCAGTGCCCGACCAGGCGAAGGTATAGGTGGGTGTACCACCATTGACGACAAGGCTAACGCTGCCCGTGGAGGCACCGAAGCAGTTGACGTTGGTTACCGTTGGCGTAACGGTCAGGGGTGCAGCCGGTTGGCCGACCATGATGTTGCCAGATACAGCAGTACAGCCTTGGACATCGGTCACCGTCAGGGTATAGGTACCGGCAGTCAGCCCAGTTGGGTCTTCCCCGGTAGCACCGTTGCTCCACAAATAAGTGTAAGGCGTGGTGCCCCCCGCGATGGTGGCATTGATGCTGCCGTCGGCGGCACCAAAACAGTTGACGTCATCTGGTATTGCCGAAGAAACGGCCAGTAGTGCGGGTTGGCCGATCATGATGCCCGTGAGCGGGAAGGTACAGCCTTTGGCGTCCGTAACGGTTACATTGTACGAACCGGCTATACGGCCAGCAATGTCCTTAGTAGTAGCGGTAAAGCCGCCAGGGCCAGTCCAGGCATACGTGTAAGCTTCAGTACCACCTGCGACCGTCAGAATCACCTGGCCGTTCGATCCGCCGAAACAAGTTACATTGTTTACCGCAGGGGTCGCGCTGAGCGCAGCGGCCGGTTGGGTGATGTTAACAGTGGCAGTTCCCGTACAGTTGTTAACGTCGGTGACGGTAACCGAATAAAGGCCAAAGCCCAAACTTGGCAAATCCTGCATATTGCCGCCAAAAGGATTGCCATTTTTGGACCAACTATAAGAGTACGCGCCAGTACCACCAGCCACAATGAGGTTGATGCTGCCGGTTGTGCCGCCAAAACAGTTCACATCCACTTTGGTAAAGTCGGTTGTGATGGCGTCTGGCTGGGTAATCGCTACCATAAGTGAAGCCACGCAGCCGCTGCCGTCGGTGACGGTCACCCCGTAATTGCCGACTGCCAGGCCGCTAAGGTCTTCCATCATTGATCCATTGGACCACTGGATGGCTCGTGGGAGCGTACCGCCAGTAATGGTCAAGTTGATGCTGCCGTTGCTGCCACCGAAGCAGGATACATCGGTGTTCGTTTCCAAGAGGGCCGGCCCCGGTGTATCGCTGATGCTGGTGCCCAATGTTGCGGTACATCCAGTAGCATCCGTAACGGTTACCTGATAGGTTCCGGAAGGTACATTGCTCAAGTCTTGCGTGGTCGCACCATTGCTCCAGGCATAGGTGAATGTGGGCGTGCCGCTGTTGACCGTCAAATTCACCACGCCATTGCTCTGCCCGCAGGTGGCATTGTTGGTATTGACTACGCTGAGCTGTGGCGCTGCACTTACCGTGACAACAACCGTACCCGTGGCCGAACAACCAGCAGTGTTGGTTACCGTAACCATGTACGTACCATTGTGCGTAGCAGCGTTCGCGTTGGTGATGATCGGGTTGGCGCTGGCAGAAACAAACCCGTTAGGGCCAGACCAACTGTAGGTGCCGCCACCGGAGGCAAACAACTGGATATCGCCGCCAGCACAGGCTGGATTAGCCATAGCGTTGGGGGTGGGGGGTGCAACGATGTTTACATCCTGGCAGGTTTGGGCGGAGGTGCCGCACACATTATTGGCTACCACACAAACCTGGCCAGTGCCAGGGGTAGCGCCATTCCAGTTGACAGTAATAGAAGGGGTACCCTGACCGGAGGTGATGATGGCACCCATGGGTACAGTCCAGGTGTAGGAGCTGTTGTCGGGGTGGGGTACTACCGAAAATACGCTATTGGGGGCATTTTGACACACAGTGACCGGGCCGCAGTTCAGCGGGGCTACCAGGGTGAGGGTGCTCGAAGCCACGGTACAGCCGTTGGCGTCGGTGACCGTTACGCTGTAGTTGCCTGCAGATAAGCCGGAGCGGTCTTCTACGTTATTGGCGCCTGGTATATCCGCCCAGTCGTAGGTGTAGGGGGCCGTACCGCCACTTACACTCAGGGTAATGCCGCCGAAGGCAAAACAGGCTGGTTGGGTAAGGGTGGGGGTTACGGAAAGGCTGGCACAGCTAACCATCAGCGAAGCGCTCCGCACCTCTCGGATACAACTATTGTTACTGTGGGTCACCACCACATAATACACATTGCCAAACAAACCGGTGCTGTTGCTGATATTGAGGGTGGCCGTGGTTACACCACTGTACACCCCGGTATTGGTTAAAGCCGTACCGCCGCTATTGGGATTACCCAAGTACCACTGGAAAACCCTTTGTGCATTGGCATTGCCGGAAGTGCCGTACACGGGCACCCGAGCATTGGTGGGGCCCGACCAGGAGGTATTGTCGCTGGCAGTGGTGGCAATGCTAAAGGATGCCGCAGCGCCAGGTAGTACCGTTTGATTGCTTGGTGCGGTATTTACAATTAACTGAGTCGCCACTCGGCTACCTCCAATGGTTTGTCCTGATGGTGCTGCCACCAGAGGAATACCATTGGCATTTACGCCACCGGTTAATCTACCGTTTCCATCTATATTGGATGCCGTGAAGCTGCCGCCGCCTTCGATGGCATCGGCACAGCCGTCGTTGTCGCTGTCGTTGTCCAGCGAATTTATGAGTCCATCTCCATCGGTATCAACAGTCACCGCAGGAGCACAAAGTGAAAAATCCGACAGAGCAGCTGAAGCGGTAGCCCAAGCCTGCGTATTTCCATCACTGGCATTTCTATCGCCCATAACCCAAACAAAGCGGATTTCATCAATGAACGAACTGATAGAAAATTTCACGGTATGATTAGGGTCAGAATTGGTAGCATTACCCGTTTCAATAAGCCCTCTGGCAGTGTTACCGTTAAATATCTCCACATTAGCTCCAATATTAGAAAAGTTTGCAGCGGTAACCGGCACGCTTACACCATTCAAATACGTCTCAATGGTTAACCTTTCATCGTTTTCTGCATCGTTTCTCCATTCTATATCGTAAATGTCAAAAGACAAGTTGTTAATAGGAGTGCTGAAGTTTAGTGTAGAGGTAGCACCGTCATTAACTGCATCTGGATTTACATGAACTGCGATAAACTGGCCTAAGAAGTTGCCACTTGTTCCAACCGTTCCATTGGTGGACCCTAAAGTTGAGTTGGGAAGCGCCACAGTGTTGAAGCTTTGTATCGACGTGTTACCACCACTAATATTGATAGGGTAGGTAAGTATACCAGAACCATCAGCAACAGCACTCCAGTCCAATAATTGGGTCGTGCAGGTGGTAGCACCCTCATTCGTATCCAATATCCCGTCATTGTCATCATCCAAATCGACGCTATTGATGACAGTGTCGCCGTCAAAATCGTCATTAGGCCCGGTGCCACCCGCTACTGGAATGACAGTGAAGGAGCGGGTGGCTGTGCATCCTGTGGCTGTACTTGTAAAGGTGAGGGTAACAGTCCCCCCAATCACGCCAGTAACGACACCACCATTGGTGACGGTGGCTATGGCGTTGTTGCTGCTAGACCAGGTGCCACCGGTAGCAGGAGTAACGTTCGCGGTGCTACCTACGTTGACAGAAGTGGCGCCACCAAGCGACGGTCCCGCATTAACAGTTACGGTGACACTGTTGAAACAGCCAGTGGAAGTATTGGTGAAAGTCAGGGTGGCTGAACCGGTTGCAACACCAGTAACCACGCCGCCATTGGTAATGGTGGCAATGCCGTTGTCACTGCTAGACCAGGTACCGCCCGATGTGGGGGTGAGGTTGGCAGTAGCCCCCCCCACACAGATACTGAGATTGGTTGGGACTGTGGTACTCAGGATACTAAAGGGTACTGCTTGTTTGCCGATCGAAGGCCCTTGGTATGAAACGCTTAATTCAGCGCCACCGCTGGCTTCGAAAAATAAGACCCGGAAGGGATACCAGCCAGCGGCTAGTGTAATATTTCCTTGTTGCTCGACAGATCCATGAAGACCATCATTATTGACCACCAAGGTGTTATTAACGAAGAGTTTTGAGCCATCATCAGAAGTAGTGAAAAAGGT
This sequence comes from Chitinophagales bacterium, assembly GCA_013299105.1. Classification (GTDB taxonomy): domain Bacteria; phylum Bacteroidota; class Bacteroidia; order Chitinophagales; family Saprospiraceae; genus Haliscomenobacter. Next base: position 159,184 of record JAAFJY010000005.1, read on the forward strand.
ATAGGTGCCTGCTGCATCGATACGGATGAAGCCGGTGTAACGAATGGAGTAATCGTCGCCATCACCTGGATCGACGGTGTTCTGCAAATTGTCAACATTGAAGCTGGTTACGGTACCCGTACCCAAAGCACCTGATGTAGGAATGTTGTCAACTGTAAATCCGGATGGAGAGCTATCGTAGAATTCATAATTGAGCGAATTACTGCCCGAACTACCCGCGCCACCGATCACCACACTGTTGACGGTGAAATTCCGGGTGGATTGGCATCCCGTAGAGGTTTCCGTGAAGGTGAGCGTCACCGAACCTCCGCTGACCCCAGTGACCACACCGCCGTTGGTGACGCTGGCCACTGCGTTGTTGCTACTGCTCCAGGTACCGCCTGAGGAGGGGGTAACGTTGGCTGTGCTGCCCACGCAGACAGCGGTAGCGCCGCCGAGGGTGAGGTTACACGTGGTGTAAGTAACGACAAGCCTTGGACGGTTGCCAGCATTGCTGTTTTCTGAGGAAGCCCATTCTTTTTCCTTATCAGAACCGCCTTCTGATGCAAACTTGACCAGCACCCCATTGTTGGCAAGCGAGCCGTTTTTCCAATCTACGACCGTGCTCGTTATACCCCAATTGTAGGTGCCATTGCCTGCTACATTTACTGAGGTGAGCGCAGCACCAAAATCCCCGCCTGCGGTGCCCCATGGCGTGCCGGTGGTTCTGTTGTTATAGGTTACATTCCCCGATGCACCCCCTCCACTACAGCCACCAGATCCTTCGGTCCAGGCAGATGTAATCGCGTGTACGCTATGGGAGAACGATTCATTATTGCCGGCGGTTTTCACCATCCTTAGTTCTGCATTGCTGATCACTATGTTGGCAGGCAAACTCGACAAGTCGAACCGAAGCAATATTCTCTGATTTTTATCTCTGTTCGAATAATTTTTGTCGCAGCCTCCATAATTCCCATTTGGGTAATCGGTCCAAATCTCCGCATCCGCTTCGGCTACTATTTCCACTGTTGTCTGCCCATTGAGTTGGTTTACGGCTCCGAAAAAAGAAAAGAGCGCCGCCGCTACAAAGACCATCGCAAGCTTGGATGATATCCTTGCAAAAGCGCGGAAATGGGAAGATGTCGAAGTATGGTAAAAGTTTTTCATTGTCGTCTCTTTTTTGGTGTAGTCCGGATGGATTAATTTTTGATGATTCCACCCGGTTGCACCGGACTGGGGTTGAGGTTGGTGAGGGTTACGGAGGTCGTGGCGGTACAGCCATTGGCATCGGTGACGATCACAGTATAGGTACCGGCGGTGAGGCCTGTGCGGTCTTGCGGCTCGGTGGGCGGCGGCGTCAGATCGGCCCAGTTGTAGGTATAGGGGCCCGTGCCTCCTGTCACAGTAATGTCAATAGCCCCGTTGCTGTTGACCGGCGGGTTGGCCCCCGGTGGGCAGGTAGGATCAGTTTTTGAACTGGTAAGGACGAGTGGGGCCGGCTGCGTGATGGTCTCCGTAAGGGTGGCTGTACAGCCATTGAGGTCGGTGACGGTCACGGTATAGGTACCCGCAGGCCGGTTACTGAGGTTTTGGGTACCGGCAGTAAATCCGCCGGGGCCAGTCCAACTGTAGGCGTAGCCCGGTGTACCACCTGAGGCAGTAATGTTAATGGTACCATTGGCACCGCCATTGCAACTGACGTTGGTTTTACTATTCAATGCCACAGATACCGTCACAGCAGGAGCAGTGATGGTGGCTGATGCCGATGCGGCACATCCCCGACTGTCGGTAACGGTTACATTATAGGTGCCAGCGGGTCGGTTGACGAGGTTTTGACTGGTAGCGGTGAATCCGCTGGGCCCGGTCCAACTGTAGGTATAACCTGGTGTGCCGCCATTGACGCTGAGGTTGACCGCGCCAGTTTGACCGACGCAAGCGATAGTAGTAGGTGTAGCCGTAGCGGTAAGGACATTCGGTTGGTTGACCAATGTGCTAAACGTAGTGGAACAGCCAGCTGGCGAAGTCACCGTTACATTATAGGTACCTGCCGACAGGCCAGTGATGCTGGTGCCAGTGCCCGAGCCCGTACCCGCAGGGCTTACCCGCGACCAGTTGTAGGAGTAGGGCGCCGAGCCGCCGGAGATGCTCATGTTGATGGCGCCGTTGGTGCCGCCGTTGCAGGCAACCGCAGTCACCGTAGGTGTAACGCTCAGTACGCAGCCTACTGTTACTTGTTTGGAGTCAAAGGTGACCCGGCCGCAAGCATCGGTCAGGCGTACCGAGATGATACAAGACGTTACGTTGGCGGGTGGGGTATACGATACGTTGGCGGAGTTTGCATTGGGCGAGAAGTTGCCGCCGCAGGAGGAACTCCACTGGGTGGTATAGGTGCCGCCCGAAGGGTTGACGCTATAACTGAGTGGTGTAGCCACACCGCCGGGGATAGTAGCGGGTATGTTGACCGTTACCGCCACCGACTTTTGCAGCACCGACATGTAGGAGAAATTGAGCATCGCCCTGATGAGTGCTACGCGGTTGGGGCCGGAGGTAATGTTTTTGTTGTAGTCGTGGCCACCGGACATCATGACGAAGCCCCGATTGGTGTTGCCAAAGGCCGGGCCATATGCCATTGCCGATTGCTCCTGGCCGGTGATGTAGATCAATTTTTTGGTGGATCCACGCCAGGATCCCGTATAGGAACGGTTGGCACCGTTCGCCTGGTTTTGTTGGTGGGCGGTATTGCCCATGAACTGCATGGGCGGATCGGCATTAAAATCGTAAGAAACGGAGGGATTGCCCCAGGAGCCGCCGATTCCAGTCAAACCGGAGTTTGATAAGAAATTGGCGACGGTGTTTTCCATTACGCTACCCGACTTGCAGCCTACCCAAATGTAGCCCCGGTGCACATCGTTCCAGTTGGCAAGGTTGGCAGAGCTGATGTTGTCATCGTGGGGTATTAAATAAATGTCGTCGCAGACGCCCAGCGCACTGGCCGCTTTCACCGTATAAGCGCCGGAAGGAATACCCGCCGCCTGGATGTAGGGGATGACAATTTCAGGTTTGTCCGGGTTGATGGCCCAGCGTGGCGCAGATTTAATCGTACCGTACACAGGTACAGTGATGGCTGAAACGGAGGTGTTCCCAACTACGCCCTGGCCTTGCCAGGAGGAAATGACCCCGTTGACGGTACCAGTACGAAACTCGGCCGGGATGATGAAGGTACCGCCCCTGTAATCTGTGCCATTGTGGGAAAAATCGACCCCATCGCGGCCTTTGCTCGGGTTGATCACCCATTTGATGGGCACCTGGTAATTGAGGAGCAGGTCGTAGAGCATCCCGTAGGCCTTGAGGCCGTTGCCATCGTTTTGCGGGGTAATGCCCATGTTGACGATAAAAGAACCAGTGGAGATGGTTTCGTTGGTTTGGGCGGAAGCCGCCAGGGAAATACCACCACCAATCAATAGGCACAGGAAGAGTCTGGCCAAATGGACTTTGAAGGGGTGGTGTTTTGCCAATGGCAAAAGACGGGACTGACTTACGGTCGTCTTCATTGTAATAGAGATTTGATTTGTTGGGCCAAAGGCCTCCACTGGTTTCTTACACTAAATCGAGCACCATTAAGCACGCAGTTGATTGTTTATCAAGGTCGTATATAGAATAGAAAAAAACAAGGGAATTACGTACATTTACAGTTTTTGGTATGCGCCTATGATGGTGCTGCTAAATTCAATGCTTCAAATGTCTTGACTCTACCGCAAATGCTTGGATGAAGACCAGACGAAACGGGCAAATCAGGAATAAGAGTGACTTAATTCGGGTCCAATCAAAATGAATCAGCATTCAGCGGCTTATATTAAGTATGCAAAAATCATTATTTTTGAATTTATGTTGTTATACTAAATAAAACATGTTTCATCTCTAAAAAGCCCCATACACAAATTTAATTCTATGCGTTTATACTCAAAAATACTATGTTTGTATCTGAAAAACTTATGTTTATCAATTAAACGCCTATCAGCTCTTTCTATTCCTTTATAAGATAGGTTCAAAAAAGATTACAATCAAAGCAAGCCATGAAGAACCTAGGCTCAAGCTATGCATCATTGCTGCATTGGCCCCTTAAACACTACTACCTTGGATTGTTGCTGATCCTTGCGCTGCCGCTCTTTGGCCTCGCCAAATATCCTACCTTCCACACTGGCCTCTTGCGCCAAACCTGGTACAGTAAGGACAAAAAAGTGGCGTTCACCCAGCGGATGGAAGCAGGCCTGAATTTATTATACTGGTATTCCCGCTCAACTCGGCAGGATTCTTTGTTCATCATTGCCCAGGAAATGTTGGCCGCTGGGAAACAACACAAAGATTCCGAATGGATCGCGGAGGCTTTATATTGGATCGCCAGGTATCATTTGCATCAGGGAGACATTCAGGGTTGTATTCGGGCTACCCATGAGGCATTGCTTCAGCCAGGGTTAAAAGATTCTAAAGAAAATTATTGGTATTATGAGAATTTAGGCGATGCATATACCAATTTGGACCAATTGGACAGCGCAGCATATTATTATAAAAAGGCCCTGGTTGATGGCCAAAAAAATGGGTTGATTTACGAAAGCCTGGCCTACATTTATCAATTACAAGGAAAATACCTGGATGCGATAGATGTGTATACCAAAGTGCTCAATGAATCAAGTTTGATACACCAGTTTCATGCTAACCTAGCAATAGGGCGCATTTTTAAAACCCTGGGCTTGCACACTGAAGCCAAAGCCAATTATCAGCAGGCCGATGTTATTTCAAAAAAAATTAACACAATAGATATACGCTTAAGAAATTATGCAGCCCAATTGGAGGTCTCTAAAAACTTGGCGGAAGCGGAACAACTCATTCAAAAAGGCTTAGCCCTCCGTGATTCTTTTGAGTCAAGCCGCCATGTACTAAGCCTGTTTTTATCAACTGGTGCCCTCTATCTCGATTCTCTCCAACTCGACCGGGCTACTGATTTTTACCAACGCGCGCTTGCACTGGCCATAAAAATCAAGGAAACTGTTTTAAAAAATGAGGCGCTGCTTGCCCTGGCAAAAATCCATCAACTGCAGGGCTTTACCCAACAATCGATGCAAATCTGCCAAGACATCAAAGCTGCACTGGAAAAAAACCATGCCCCCCGCCAGTTGGTAACCTTGTACGAAGTACTCAGTAAAAACTACGAAGCGCTCCAAAAACCTGCCCAAGCCTTGTTTTACCTGCGGCAAAAAGAAGTCCAGGAGGCCCTCCTCAACGATGAAGAAAACCTCAAAGCTGCCCTAAATACCTATATCCGGCGCAAAAGTGAAGGGGAACGCAGGGCCCTCAAACTGGCCAAAACCAATGCCGAAAAACTGGCGTTAGCTACCCAGGCCAAGGCCCAACTCAATTATAGTATTCTGGGATTGATCAGTTTGGGGCTAGTAGGAGCAGTTGGGGCTTATTACTACTTCTATCGCCAGAAAAAAAGTACGGCTGAGCACCTTGCTGTACTGAATGAGTCTCTAGAGCTGGAAAAACTAAAACTGACGAAGACCAATTCGAAACTCCGCCGCTTCAGTGGGATTGTTTCGCACGACATCCTGTCGAACCTCGACCTGATCTTGTCTGCGGGCAACGTGCTGGTGGGCACCCGGCCCAACGCTGAGAACCTGAATAAATACTACGCGCTGACCCAAAATACCGGCCGCCAACTCAAGGACTATTGCATTGGTTTATTGGCAGAAGCCAACGCTGGTGCAGATCCCGCAGTGGCCGAAATAGGGGATCCCAATACCGTGTTGAGTAGGGTTATGGAACGCTTTGGCCCGGCATTACAAGCAAAAGGCTTTGTGGTAGAGAAAGGTGAATTGATCAGTAATCGCCTGCCCTTGTCGGTGGTAGAACAAGTGCTACAAAACCTGGTCAGCAACACCCTGCGTTACATGGGTCAAACGTCGAATCCCCTTTTACAGATTGGTTCGGGTATTGATGCCACTGGCCATTCCTATTGGTACGTCACAGACAATGGCCCCGGCCAGGCAGAAGTAATCAATCGCGCCATTGCGGGCCAAGTCATACATTCTAGCAAAGGCCAGGGCAAGGGTTTGTATTTGTTGCAGAACACCTTACAAGACTATGGCTGGGACTTAAAGGCGGAAACGGTACAAGGAAGAGGAATTCGGATGGTGATGCGGAGCATTGGTATTTGAGCTAAAATAAAGTAAACGTAAAAACTTAGCCGATAAGTTTTTACAAAAAAAACTAAAATTGAAGCAGTTCATGAAGAACCTAAGCTCAAGTTTTGCCTCATTGTGGCAGTGGCCCACTAAAGCCCACTACCTTGGATTGTGGCTGATCCTTGCGCTGCCGCTCTTTGGCGTCGCGCAAGATCCTAGCCTCCACACTGGCCTCTTGCGTCAAACCTGGTATAGCAAGGACAAAAAAGTGACGTACACCCAGCGGATGGAAGCGGGCTTGGATTTATTATACTGGTATACGACCTCCACTCGGCAGGATTCTTTACACATCATTGCCCAGGAAATGCTGGTTGATGCGAAAAAACACAAAGATCCCGAATGGACCGCGGAGGCTTTGTATTGGATTGCCAGGTATCATTTGCATCGGGGAGAAATACAGGGTTGCATCCGGGCTACCCATGAGGCATTGCTACAGCCAGGGCTAAAAGAGTCTAAGTACATTTGTTGGTATTATGCAAATTTAGGCAATGCATATTCCAATTTGGACCAATTGGACAGCGCAGAATATTATTATAAAAGAGCCCTTGCAGGCGGCCAAAAACATGGGCAAAATATCGAAGAGATCGGCAACCTTTACGAAAACCTGGCGTACGTTTATGAATTACAAGGAAAATACCTGGATGCGATAGATGTATACACCAAGATGCTCAATGCAACAAGTTTGAAGCAACAGTTCTATGCCAACCTAGCAATAGGGGAACTTTTTAAAACCCTGGGCTTACACGTTGAGGTCAAAGTCAATTTCGAGCAAGCCAATGTTATTGCCAAAAAAACTACCAATATAGTGATCCGCTTAAACAATTACTCAGCTCAGTTAGCGGTCAGTAAAAACTTGGTGGAAGCGGAACGATTCATTCAAAAAGGCTTAGCCCTCAGGGACTCTTTTGATTCAAATTACGAAGTATTAACCTTATTTTTGTCAGCTGGCGACCTATATTTGGATTCCCTCCAACTTGACCGTGCTACTGATTTTTACCAGCGCGCGCTTGCACTGGCCACAAAAATCAAGGACATTGGTTTGAAAAACGATGCGCTGCTTGCCCTGGCAAAAATCCATCAACTGCAGGGCCGTACCCAACAATCGATACAAATCTGCCAGGACATCAAAGCCCCATTGGAAAAAAACCGCTCCTCACGTTCCTTGGCAACCTTGTATGAAATACTCAGTAAGAACTACGAAGCGCTCCAACAACCCGTACAAGCCTTGTTTTACCTGCGGCAAAAAGAAGCCCAGGAGGCTATTCTCAATGATGAAGAAAACATCAAAGCGGCGCTGAATACCTATATCCGGCGCAAAAGTGAAGGGGAACGCAGGGCCCTCAAACTGGCCAAAACCAATGCCGAAAAACTGGCGTTAGCTACCCAGGCCAAGGCCCAACTCAATTATAGTATTCTGGGATTGATCAGTTTGGGGCTAGTAGGAGCAGTTGGGGCTTATTACTACTTCTATCGCCAGAAAAAAAGTACGGCTGAGCACCTTGCTGTACTGAATGAGTCTCTAGAGCTGGAAAAACTAAAACTGACGAAGACCAATTCGAAACTCCGCCGCTTCAGTGGGATTGTTTCGCACGACATCCTGTCGAACCTCGACCTGATCTTGTCTGCGGGCAACGTGCTGGTGGGCACCCGGCCCAACGCTGAGAACCTGAATAAATACTACGCGCTGACCCAAAATACCGGCCGCCAACTCAAGGACTATTGCATTGGTTTATTGGCAGAAGCCAACGCTGGTGCAGATCCCGCAGTGGCCGAAATAGGGGATCCCAATACCGTGTTGAGTAGGGTTATGGAACGCTTTGGCCCGGCATTACAAGCAAAAGGCTTTGTGGTAGAGAAAGGTGAATTGATCAGTAATCGCCTGCCCTTGTCGGTGGTAGAACAAGTGCTACAAAACCTGGTCAGCAACACCCTGCGTTACATGGGTCAAACGTCGAATCCCCTTTTACAGATTGGTTCGGGTATTGATGCCACTGGCCATTCCTATTGGTACGTCACAGACAATGGCCCCGGCCAGGCAGAAGTAATCAATCGCGCCATTGCGGGCCAAGTCATACATTCTAGCAAAGGCCAGGGCAAGGGTTTGTATTTGTTGCAGAACACCTTACAAGACTATGGCTGGGACTTAAAGGCGGAAACGGTACAAGGAAGAGGAATTCGGATGGTGATGCGGAGCATTGGTATTTGAGCTAAAATAAAGTAAACGTAAAAACTTAGCCGATAAGTTTTTACAAAAAAAACTAAAATTGAAGCAGTTCATGAAGAACCTAAGCTCAAGTTTTGCCTCATTGTGGCAGTGGCCCACTAAAGCCCACTACCTTGGATTGTTGCTGATCCTTGCGCTGCCGCACTTTGGCCTCGCCCAAGATGCTGCCTCTCCCTCGCTTGGCCGCTTGCGTCAAACCTGGTACAGTAAAGACAAAAAAGTAACTTACACACAGCGGATGGAAGTGGGCTTGGGATTATTATACCGGTATATAAACTCCACTCGGCAGGATTCTTTGCTCATCATTGCCCAGGAAATGCTGGCCGATGGAAAACAACACAAAGATCCCTTATGGACCGCAGAGGGTTTGTATTGGATCGCCAGGTATCAGTTGAAACAGGGAGACATTCAGAGTGCCATCCAGACTACCCAAGAGGCATTGCTACTGCCAGGGTTAAAAGATTGTGGAGATACTTATTGGTATTATACGAATCTAGGGATAGCATATATCTCTTTGAACCAATTGGACAGCGCAGAATATTATTATAAGAAGGCCCTGGCGAGTGCCCAAAAACATGGTCTAAAGATCAAAGATTTGTTCACCATTTGCGACAACCTGGCCTACGTTTATCAACTTCAAGGAAAATACCTGGATGCGATAGGTTTATACACCATTCAGCTCAATACCGCAGATTTGGAGTTCCAGTTTTATGCTAACCTAGCGATAGCGGGCATTTTTAAAACCCTGGGCTTGCACGCTGAAGCCAAAGCCAATTATCAGCAAGCCGATTTTATTGCCCTAAAAATCAATAGACCAGATGTCTACTTAAGAATTTATGCAGCCCAATTGAAGGTCAGTGAAAACTTGGCGGAGGCCGACCAACTCATTCAAAAAGGCTTAGCCCTCCGTGACTCTTTTGAGTCAAATCGCACTACACTGACCCTGTTTTTATCAGCTGGTGCGCTCTACCTGGATTCACTCCAACTCGACGACGCTACTGATTTTTACCAACAAGCGCTTGCCCTGTCCATAAAAATCAAGGAAACTGTTTTAAAAAATGATGCGCTGCTTGGCCTGGCAAAAATCCATCAACTGCAGGGCCACACCCAACAGTCGATGCAAATCTGCCAAGACATCAAAGCCCCACTGGAAAAAAATCGATCCCCTCGTCACTTGGCAACCTTGTGTGAAATACTCAGTGAGAACTATGAAGCGCTCCAACAACCTGCCCAAGCCTTGTTTTACCTGCGGCAAAAAGAAGCCCAGGAGGCCATCCTCAACGATGAAGAAAACATCAAAACAGCCCTAAATACCTACATCCGGCGCAAAAGTGAGGGGGAACGCAGGGCCCTCAAACTGGCCAAAACCAATGCCGAAAAACTGGCGGTAGCTACCCAGGCCAAGGCCCAACTCAATTACAGTATTTTAGGATTGATCAGTTTGGGGCTATTGGGGGCAGTTGGGGCTTATTCCTATTTCTATCGCCAGAAAAAAAGTACAGCTGAGCACCTTGCTGCACTGAACCAGTCACTAGAGCTGGAAAAACTAAAGCTGATGAAGGCCAACGCCAAGCTCCGCCGCTTTAGTGATATTGTTTCGCACGACATCCTGTCTAACCTTGACCTGATCTTGTCCACTGGCAACATATTGGTTGGTGCCCGGCCCAACCCGAAAAGCCTGAACCAATATTATACGATGACCCAAACAACTAGTCGTCAGCTCAAAGACTATTGCCTGGGACTGCTGGCGGATACCCGTTCGGCGCAAAAAGAGGACTTGGAGGCAGAAGAATGGGCTGATCCCATGCCAGTATTGCACCGGGTACTGGCGCGTTTTGGACCTGAACTCCGGGCAGTTGGAATGAAGGTTGATTTACAGGAACTCAGCCCCGCACCCCTTCCTGCGGTGTTGATGGAGCAGATTTTTCAGAATCTGGTCTCCAATGCGCTGCGTCATGGTGCCACGGCACAGCAAGCGCGGCTCGTAATTCGGGACGATAAAGACCAGCAAGGCCAAGTTCGCTGGATCATTGAAGACAATGGCCAGGGGATCACCCCGGAACGGCGCGAAACGATCTTTAACGCCATGCAGGAGCGATCCGGCTCGGGGCAACAAGTAGGACTCTCGCTGTTGCGCGCAGCTTTGCGCGAACAGGGAGCTGATATTCGGGTAGAGGCTGCTGCGGAGAGTGGGGCCCGTTGGATTGTGGCGATGCCGTAGGGGATAAATTACAAAAATCGTCAATTGTCAAATCATCAACTCGCCCCAAGTCTGACGAACTTTTTCCCGTGTTCAAACTAACACTGTAGCCATGAGTAATTGGACCAAACGACATATACAGCTATCCATTGTGTGCTTAATACTGCCCATTGCCTTCATGGTGGCGCAAAGCACCAATACCGACAGCCTTCGCAAGGTATGGCACCAACAAGGTGCCACTTTTTCCGATGCCCAGCGCCTGGAGGCAGGTTATAGTCTGATGAACTATTATAGCAAGCAGAACTACGACTCTTTACGGTATTTTTCCGATCAAATAGAGGCTTATGGCAGGCGGAACAAGAATAAAAAATGGACGATGTATGGTTTATTTGGTAAAGCACAATTTTTTATTCTTGAAGGTAAATTAGATTCGGCACTGCGTTGCTACTATCGGGCGCTAAAGTATAAGGATAACGAAGATGATGAGTTGATTGTAGGCATTTATAGCCATCTAGGTAGGCAATACTACGACCTAAACCAAGAGGACAGTGCAGTTTACTACTTTACCAAAGCCATCAAGCTGGCCGACAAATATCAGCACTACACTCATGCTGGCACGTTATTTGGTTCTTTCGGACAATACTACTATGAGCACGGCGATTACCTGAAAGCGCTCCATATGTGGAAGAGAGGTTTCAAGCACGGTAAACCAACTCAAAAGATTGCCCGGCTCGTGAATATTGGCATGCTGCTACAAGAAATAGGATTGACGGAAGATGCCCGTATCCACTTGCAAGAGGCGCTTCGACTGGCCAAAAACTTTGACGAAGCCCCCTCCATACAAGTCAATGTGTACAGTAATTTGCTCAAAATAGCACCCAATTGGCGTACTTTTGAACGCGAACTTAAAAAAGGCACTTTGCTGTGCGACTCATTTGGGTTGAACTATCCCAAACAACGACTCTTTGAATCAGCCGCAAAAGCATATCTCGACACCAAACAATTGCCCCAAGCTGAATATTACCTTGATCAATTGTTTAGCATGCCCTGGGTCGTAAAAACCAACCGAGGAATTGGGGCCTGGGTATTGTTGGCGCGCTTGAAACATCAAAAACACCGTTACCAGCAATCCATACAAACGTGCAATGCTATTTTTGCAAGAATTGGGGAAGCACAGTTTGTGAAAGAACGCGCAGTGGTATACAAGCTATTGTACCAGAATTATTTGTCATTGAATAACACAGACAGTGCATTGGTGTATCTTCAGAAAAGTGTGGAGTTGGAAACGCAACTCAACGAGAAGGGGCTGATTCGAGCGACCATTGGTGCTTATTTGAAAGAAAAAGGGAAACTAGAACAAACTGCATTGCGGCAAAGCAAAGAAATCGCAGAGCTGAAGTTGCAATCCGCACTTTCCCGCTCCCGGATGAGTAACTTGATATTTGGCTTGGTCTGCGCTTTACTATGCGCGATCGCGCTATCTACGCTTCATTTTTTTCGCCAAAAATACCTAGTAGCGAATCGGTTAATGAGCATCAATTCCACAATGGAACAAGAACAGCAAAAACTCAAGGCGGCTAACACCAAACTCCTCCGCTTCAGTAGGGTGGTTTCACACGACATCCTGTCCAATCTGGACTTGGTCCTGTCAACAGGTAATGTACTCTTGGGCCACAAGCCCAATCCCAACTCCTTGAACCAATATTACACGATGACCCAAACGATCAGCCGGCAGCTCAAAGACTATTGCTTGGGCTTACTGGCAGATGCAAACTCCGATCCGGGCCTGGGCGTGGCTGAAATTGCTGACCCCAATACCGTGCTGAGCAAGGTATTGGAGCGCTTTCGCCCAGGATTACAAGCCCAAGGATTTGCGGTAGAGAAAGGTGAATTGCCCAGTAGTCGTCTACCTTTGTCGGTCGTAGAACAAGTATTACAAAACCTCGTGAGCAACGCCCTGCGTTACATTGGTCAAACGTCAAATCCTCTTCTACAGATTGGTTCGGGTATTGATACCACCGGCCATTTGTGTTGGTATGTCGCTGACAATGGCCCTGGGCAGGCGGAAGTGATCAATCGCGCCATTGCAGGCCAAGTCCTGCATTCTGACAAAGGCCAAGGCAAAGGTTTGTATTTGTTGCAAAACACCTTACAAGACTATGGCTGTGGGTTAAGAGCCGAAGCGGTAGAAGGAGGAGGAATACGAATGGTGGTGTGGATGGTGATGCGGAACATTGAAGAGGAGCAATAAAAAATTGTTCACAAAAACTTTATAAGTATTTGAGCTAAAATAAACTGGACGTATTTGCTTTTGAAGTTTAGCAAAAAAAGAACACAAATCCTTTCATCCAGTTGTTTTTATTTTTTCACTAAGAGCATGTTTAAAATTTTTTGTTTGCTATAAAACGGCCCAATTTCGCCTACTCTTCGTTAGAAAAATGCTCATTATGCGCTGCATAACTCCGCTTTTCCTGCCTTGATTAGTCAAAATTTGACTCGTTTTCTGCCTAAACCTCCAATATTTAAACACGCTCTAAACCCAAATCCGTCCACCTTGTTTTTTTACGCTCCCTTATTTTTTTACGCTCCTAAGAGTAAAAAAATATTTAGTACTGCGAACTTTTTACTACATTTACAGGTAGTTTTTGCAACACTCTAGCCGAGTGGTTTTAAGAAAAAAAGTAAGCGATTTTTTGGGCCTAAATGGAAATCGGCTAGACACTCTCTTTTTTATAAATGAAATCTCTAATCTACACTAGAACACAATGAACTTGAATAGCGACCTAAGAGTACTAGTGGTGGAAGACCACCCTGGTTTCGCCCATTTGCTCCGACTGATGTTAGAAGAACTAGGTATAGTGCACATCGAAATTGCCAAAATCTACGATGAAGCCTTGTCTCTCTTTCATAAACTAACCCCGAATATTGCCTTGGTCGATATTGAGTTAGGCGACGCTGAAAAGAACGGGATAATGCTGGTAGAAAAGATTCGCGAAACAGCACCATACTTGCCCGTTATTTATCTCTCAGCCAATTATACTGAAGATTATTACCTGCGCTGCCGCCATACCCGGCCCAGCAGTTTTATGAATAAAGAAATCTCCAGGCTCAAATTGCATCAAGCCATCGAATTGGCGATCCTCCAACTTCAATCAGTTGAAAATACGATTACCCCTTTGCTGGTTCCAGCCCTGCCTCCAGTGCATCCACCTGTGATTAACGATACCCACTTTTTTTTCAAAGTAGGCAATCTGTATAAAAACATTGTAATAAAGGACATTGGGTTTTTCTACGCCAATGGGAAAATGACTTTTGCCAAAGTGGATAAGCGGAATTTTCCCACTAATGTGCAGTTAAAGACCCTGGAGGATGAATTGTTCCCCAAATTTCTGCGCATTCACAAGACCTATCTCGTCAATGTGGACCAGATTGAGTCCATCAACACCCGCGACGACAAGGTCGAGGTAATGGGAGAAAGTTTACCAATTGGTTATAGTTATCGCCAATCTTTTCTGGAACAGTTAAAGCTATTGAAGTAACAAGCGCTGGAGTTTTAGTAGTCTAAGAGTAAAAGCTTACCCTGCTCACATTTCGGCCCAAAAAGGTCACTTTCCGCCGCCCCCTCTTCACCATTTTTTTGCGCTGATGCTGGGCATCGACTCCAAGAAATGGGCTTGATGGGACTAAAATTGTCTTCTTTCTCGTTTCTAAACCGTTGGGCTAAGTTTTTACCTTTTTTTCACCAACCCCCTAAAAACTTTGGAGAACGCGGTCAGAACAATCAAGCGAGGTGATTTTTTACTGAGCCACATTTTTTGTCTAAATTAGAATTGGCAGAATTGCAGCATTACTTGCGTGGTGTTGATCAAAACAAGAATTTCAAAGAATTAGAGAATTGGTCCACTTCGCGGTCATAAAGGGTGCGGCTGCAATCTGATGCAAAAAGTCAAACTTTTTCACAGCTACTTGATCAGAGCTTAAATGGACCTTGCGCAAATCCCGATTTTGCGAAAGGGCGCTTTAATGCGCGACGGATCAGAAGCCACCACTGTTTGAGCGACGTAGGAGCGAATTTGCTGGATTCCCGTTGCTCCTTGGAGCTAACGTTTCAAGCAAAATTGTAGGATTTGATCACAGCCCTTGACTTTTTTGTTTCTTTTTTTGAAAGCAATTCCCGCTCAGGAACATATTTTGCTGACAAATAAGGCCTTGTGAACAAAGGGCGAAAATTTGGACAGCAAAAGACAGTACTAAAAGCGAGTATTGAGGTCTCAAAGAGGCTGTGCCAAGTTGAAAATAGAGCTGAACGCTGGTACAAATCTCCAGACTTGTACCATTATTTACTTGTCTCTGACGTGAAGATTTTCAGTAAGTTCTCAATCCTTAAATATCCGTTTACGCGTTACAAACGCGTGGAAGATGGTTCCGGTCAGAGACCGTGAACCAGCGTCAATTGAGCGTTGTGCTGGTGTCGGGTCTCCTGACCGACACCGGGTTTCTGCACGTTTCCAACGTGCTTTCGAGAACTCACTTTGGTAAGCAATACAAGAAAATGGCACATATAAAAACGGGTTGAGAACTTACGATTTTAATGACTAAAAATCTGATTATCAAATATTTGAAAGGAATAAATCTCGCCTCCGTATGGGTCAGAGACGCAGACATAAACGTAAGAGTCTGGAGACATGTACGAGCGCGCTCCCTTTGATTTTGGAGGCAAAATCAAAGTTTTCAGCTTTAGAAAGTACAAAATCACAGGATTGTAGCCAAAACGGGAATTGCTGTTTATTGTCAAGAAAAAAGGCTTTACTTTGAAAACCAACCCATTAGACTTGAGTGTGCTTTTTTCATTCAAAAGTACATCAAACCGGAGCCGCGCCCACCCAAACTAGGTTAACTTATTTTTTTACGCTCCCCTATCTGGATGCAGGGTTTTCTCACAAAAAACACCCCTAGGGTTAACAATGTCATAATGAGACAATGAAAAGGAAAGCCAGTAGCTAAATTCGGTTTGGCATTCAATGAGTTGCGTACCTTTTCACGCTCTGCGTGAGCTGCGCCATATCAATTCCAAGTTTTATGAGAAAGCCCTTTATCTGGATCTGAGTGTGGAGAAACCCCATTTTCAATTCGGCTCAAAGCCCTCAAGCCCACACTTACCCACTCATCCTTGCGGATTTTCAGCATCATGTTGACCGTGAGTTTGACCGTTATAAACTCAAAATCGGTACTACCAATTTTTACAACTTATTCTTTTGCCATCCCTTATCACACTCTTTGTCAAAGAGCCAAAATGTCCGCTGTTCTGCCTCAATAATCTAGTGTACATAAAGCCTATTGCTTTGAGTCCTAACGCTTTTATCCTTGCTGACACCCCGTTCATTCTCATTTTGGCGAGTTCAGCCTTATCGCAAATCTTTCCTATCCAAGTGAAATTAACTTGCAGTGCCAATAAATGATAAGGGACAAACAAAAAATAAAAGCCCCAAATTCATGGCGTTTTAACATCACCCTGGTTTCCTCTCTTCAATGTTTAAACAACAGATAGGATTTGGGTGAATCCGAAAACACGCGTCTTGGGTATGCTATTATTTAAAAACGCCCTAATTGTAGTACACTCATGCTTTTGAAAGGACAAATCAAAGTACTAATTGTCGAAGATCAGGAGAACTTTGCCAAAATGATTCAACTGATGCTGGAAGAGCTCAAGTTGAAACAAATCTACAAGGCGCATACTATGGATCAGGCTTGGGCGCTCTTCGAAAGGGAGCGCCCAGATTTATGCCTGATTGATATTGAACTGAGCAAAAACCAGCAAGAGGGTATCATCCTTGCTGAGCAGATCCGGGAAGTGGCTCCTACATTACCAATCATTTTCCTTACCGTACACTACAATGAAGACATGTACGAACGCTGTAAGCACATCTTACCGAGTATTTTCATGAATAAGGAATTGTCGCGGCTTAATTTATACCAAGCGATTGATCTGGCACTGTTGAATACCCCATCGACCTCCTCTCCTAACTTCAAACTTGAAGAACAGCACCCGGTAGAAGAAAACCGTAGGCCTTGGATAAACAATCAACATTTTTTTTTCAAGGTTGGAGACGTCTATAAGCGTATTGCCATTAAGGAGATTGCCTTCTTTTTTGCTAAGGGAAAAATGACTTTTGCGCGGGTAAATAAGCGGAATTTCCCCACCAATGTGCAGTTAAAAACCTTAGAGGATGAATTGTTTCCCAAATTTTTGCGCATTCACAAGACCTATCTCGTAAATGTGGACCAGATTGAATCCATCAATACCCGCGAAGATAAGATCGAGGTAATGGAGGAAAATTTACCGATTGGCTATGGTTATCGCCATTCTTTTTTGGAGCAGTTAAAGCTATTGAAGTAACCCGCGCGGAGTATTCTGAAAACTTCGGAGAAAAGCTGCCTCAACAATCAAGCGCGACTTTTTGTCTAACACCATAATTGTCGCGTTCTTTAAGTTCCTATAATTATCTTCCCTACTAATTGGCAGAAGTGAATAGGCATAAAGGATTGACATGCTGAACGCTTCAATTCAAAAACTCACTCTCGACGGTTTTGCGAACTTATAACGGTTCAAAAATAAACCTTACCAATTTTTTACTTGCCAGTTGTCAACATCATGGTCAACGTCATGCTGGAAATCCGTGTCATCCGTGTTCCAAAATTGGCCTCGCGCAGCGAGGCAACAAAGTTGCATTTTGGTAAGGTTTATTCGTGGCTTGTCACTTAGTATTTGAGCTAAAATAAAATGGACATATTTGCTTTGGGATTAAGCCAGCAATTTCCCATGTAGCCTCAGCCTCGGCTAGTTTCCGGATCATCTTAAAGCGAAACTGACTGAACAGGAACATCAATGTACAGCATTTCCTGGTTTTCAGATCAGCATCGGAATGACATCTTAAATTGTGTAACACTGGACTTCAGTCCGGGGATAAAGCCCGCCCCTGAATCTCAGACGAAATCTATCCAGAGATTGAGAAAAAACGTAAACACTTTCGAGTTCTTTTAAGGCTACTTTCAAACAAGTCACTTGTTCCCTTCATTTAATAAGAAGCCCTCAGACAGGTTTCCTACAAATTTTTCTCCAAGCCAAAACCGCATCAACCTTATTGTCGACTTTTAATTTAGAATAAATATTTTTTATATGATACTTTACTCCATTGGTGCTTATTCCTATTTTTTCAGAGATTTTCTCATACGTCAAGCCTTCACACAATAAATTAAGTATATTTATTTCATAGCTAGAAAAATCCATGGTATTGATGCTCCCCGGATGGAAGTAATCCACCAGTTTGCGTGTCATTACAGGCGATATTGCAACTCCACCTTTGACTGTTTGTTGGATATATTGTGGTAGTTGACTACTTGGGAAGCCCCTTAATAAATAGCCGCTAGCTCCTGACAGTAATGCTTCGATCAACACAGCTTGGTCATCAGAATCTGCTATAACGATGATTTCAGCTTTTGGAAAACAAGCATTCAGCGCATTTAATTTGACTTGCCTCTTTTGATCAGACCCACTCTCACCATACACAATGATTTGGGGCGGCTTTATCCTAGAAGCCATATTCAGCAATTCGTCCGCTTTGGAAACGGAGACCTGACAATCTAAGTTGGGCTGCATTTTTAGTGCTGCTTGGAAAGAACGATTGAGGCTGATGTCAGGTTCTATCAAAGCAATCCTAGTCAATAATGTTTTCATTCTGATTTAATTAGCCTTCTTAATGATGGGAAAATAGATTACCGAGGGAGTTCGCAATTCGTTTTTGGGAAATGGAATGGGAAGGTTAAGGAAGGTTTTGACATTGATGATTGTAATTTTTTCAGGGGCTCCAAGTAGACAGCATTTTCTTTACAAATATATCGCATACCCAAGTCTATCTTTACTGAAGCATGATAATCAAGTGTATTTCCGAATAAACACTGCCATGTTAAGGATGAAACAACTTAAGCAGTTCCTTTACCCGGTTATTTTTGCCCACTTGAATATAAGTTAGGGAGCGTAAAAAAATAAAAGCAGGTTTTTACTTCATTTTTTTATTTTTTATTTATGCGAAACGTCAGCTTGACAAAAAAAGAAACAAGAAAATTAAGGGCTGTGATCAAATCCTGCGATTTTGCTTGAAGCCCATTTGCCCCCCGGACAGCATCCTCAAAAGCTCGAATTTACATCGGAGTGAAGCCACAGCGCTCTATCTTGAACAAAATACTCATGTTAATTTTAAAAAAAAACCCCACAAAAGTGGGGCACTAACAAATCATATTAACAAAAAGTATTGTAATCAATTATGGTCAATTCGTTTTCAAAAACTGTAGTACCTGTTCCCATTCTACTTTGCTGTCATTGAAATCAATCATGAAGCCACCTAAACAAAAATACTTGAAAGGGCAAATACAAATGGAATGAGTGATACAAGTACTACTTTTTTGAAAAGACCCAGATCATTTTGATCTGGGCAAATGAGAAAGTTAAGAATTTTCCGTTTGGCTTTTTGCAAATTTGGGGCAGATACTCTCTAAACAAGAGTACTCATTATAGTGGGGCGTGCGGACCTTTGTGATGTAACTTCGAAGTTCTTAGTACACCCACAAAGCTTAGATGATCAAAACGGGTTTTGGGAATAGTCCAGGAAACTGTTTTGAAAAAGCTGTATGTTATAGTCCGAAATTTAATCGGCACCTTACCGAGTCTCTACCAAAAACAGTTTGTAAACCTGAATGGATATCTACAACAATCAAGTATTCACTGTGATTATTATTGACAGATCAAAAGTACAATCCATAAACCTAATGTTCTTTTTATCGTTTCATAATTTACTACACCATTGAGTAGTGATTGCCTTTTTTTTAAGCTCTTGGAGGTAATCTGACTTCTCTTGACCTTATTTGACACCAGTTTACAAGCCCCAAAAACACCACCGGGCCACCCTCCTTGCGAAAAGTGACCCGGTGAGGCCTAGCTTTTATCAGCTATTCTAATGGTTGATCTAAATTCACTTCGTCAACACCACCATTTTCTTAATAGCAGTAAAATCTTCTGTTTCCAGCGTGTAATACAAGACTCCACTTGCTTTCAACTCCTGCTTCGTCAACCTCACCTGGTTCACACCCTTGGCATAATCACCCTGGGTGCGGAAGATCAAAGCTCCCTTCACATCGCGGATGGTCAAAGTGGCACTTGCTGCCTTGGGCAGGTAGAAGCCAATCAACGTCTCCTCCGCAAAGGGGTTGGGTTGGTTTTGTTCCAGGCGAGCCTGGTCATTTGAGATGCCTTTGTTATAAGACAGCTTCAGGTCCATGACTTCGTTACCTGTAACGTCACCCAAACCATAAGCTTCCTGTGCAGTCAAACGGCTGGTAATGTTCAACACTTCACTCAGCGCATGGTCTTTCGTAGCGCGCAGCTTCAGCGTAAACAAACCTTCTGTACTGGCTACTTCCGAGCCGGAACCTCCTGAGGAGGTATTCCAGCTTGCAGTAATCATACCTTGCTTAGCAAACACACCCAGGTTCTCAGCCTTGAGTATACCATAGTCAATGCCCACGATCTCGGCATTTTCTACTCCCAGCGTGAACTGGAAGCCCTGGACTTTTTGCAAATCCTTCGCTTTGATCAACACGTCGTAGATCTGACCTGCCTTCATTTCCTGCTCATCTGTTTGGAGGATAAAGTCCTTACCAGAGCGCACTTCGCTGCTCGTCACACCGGGGATCGTCGCGGCATTGCCGTTCACATCGCCCATTTTGATGGCGATGAAGTCTGCTTGTACCTTGCCTTCCAAGTCGTTCACGTTCACGATGGCTGGAATTTCGTTCCTCCAAGGATTGCGTTCGTCTTCAAACTTGTGCTTGGCATCCACAAACTTCCAGCTTGGGCTTGACTTGAAGCTTTCGTCGATGTTCAGGATCAACTTACGGATTTGGATCAAGTCGAGCGTCGTGATTGTTTTAGAACCATTCACATCCGCTGCAATCATCCGGTAAGGGTTGCTCAATACCTGGATACCCAAAATGTGCTTCTGGATCAGGATCAAGTCGAAGGTAGATACCCCATTGCGGTGTTCTTTGTCCAACTGTGGCGTAATTGTAAAGTCACCTCCTTTCAGCAGGCTATTGAAGCCGTACAAACCACTATTTGGTGTCGTACCCTTGTCTTGCTTGTCACCACTGATCGCTACTTCTACGCTAGCCACTGGCTTGGCGTCGTCGGTAGCAATCAAACCGTTGATCTCGCCTTCATTCGTTGTTCCTGTTCCACCACTTGGGCATACCTTGCGGTTGTCTTGGATTTCGATGAAGGTTACACAGAAGTCGTGGTTGCCCTTTTCATCCCATGCGTGGATTTCTACGTTGATCACCTTGCCCTTGTCGGCACAAGTGAAGGTCAAGCCCGTTTGGTCGTCCTTCACTGGCTGGCCTACCCGGTTGATCGAGTACTTGGTCACCAGCTTCAAGCCTGCCTGGGTTTCTGGTCCCTGGCCGTTGCAATCGTAGATCTTCGAGGCAATGAAGTCATTGGCCCATACTGCCATCATGCCACCACCGTTGCCATCAGGTTGTACAACCGGCATCAACTCAGTTGACAAGCCATTGATACAGATCGGAGCGGGAGCCTTGCAGTCGCGTACCAGGAATGGGATCCTGGTTGGACGGGTCAGGTTGCCACACTCGTCTCTCACCACCACGATCAGGTCATGCAGACCCTCTGGTAGATTGGTGACAGATACTGCCATCTTGCCTTTGCCATCATCCTCGAATGAGAAGATGAAGTCGCGGCTGTTGGACATGATGTAGGGCCCGGTCAGGGTCTGGAAGGGGGCCACCATCACCTGGGTTCTTTCTAGTTCTAACCTATCAGTACAGTTATCGGTAGCGGTGAACGGAATCTTCACATTGGCTACACAAGTCGTTGGGTTCGTACAGAACGTATCGCGCTTGAAGCTGATTACCGGTGCCACATCGTCGTACACCTTGATGATCTGTGTGTACATGAACGAGTGGAAGTATTCACCATTCAAGTTACAGCTTGGTGGCGTGATCTGCTCATCGTTCTGAGCCGTAACATTTGGTATTGGGGTTACCCTTCCATCAGCCAAGTTGCCTTCCTTCGGTGTGCGGTTGCGCGACAGGTAGAATTCCTCGTCTCCGTCGCGGTCTTCGTCACGTACCAAGAGCCATACTGGCAAAGTGCCGTTTTCGGTCCACTTGCGGTCCACGATGTACACATTGCCTGCGGCCATTGGGTCGCCACACTTGTCTTCGTAGGCACACCAGTTGATCACGGTATAAGTACGGAAGATTTTGTAGCACTCATTGTTAGATGCTTCGTAACGCTTGTCGGTGATGTTAACCGCCAGGATGTCGCAGAAGCGCTCGTCCGTGATCAGGGTGTCGATCACTGGAGTTTTGCAGTCGCGGCGGTCCACATCCACTGGGAAGCGGATGTCGTATTCGTGTATCGGGCGGATCGTGATGATCTGCTTGCATTCGGTCGTCAAGTTGCCTTTGGCAGTCTTTTTGGTGATCGTCCAGATGCGTTCGATCGTGCCATAACCACACTTCAACTTCTTCACCACTGCATAGCTAGTATCCAGCACCCCGCAGTCATTGCCGGAAGTGATGCGTACATCACCAAAGGCCAAGGCTGATTGGGTTTTGCTGTCGATTGTACCCAGGTTCTTGTTGTCGCAGTCGATCGTGATGTCCTCTGGTGCCAGGCACTGAGGCGCAATCTTGTCTTCCAGGCTGATGGTCATCCAGCAGAAGTTGCGGTTGTTACTCCAGTCTTCACCCCACAGCTCAATCGTTACCTCTGCGGATACATCGCAGCAGAAGAACTCAATGGCATCTGCCAGCGGAGTCATCCATTTGCCATTCACCAGCTCAAAGCCGTCTTTGTCGTCCAACTCGCCGTCGCCATTCAGGTCGTAACCCTTGGCAATCAGGTCATTTTTGCAATCGGCATTGTAGCTGCGGCGCACCTTGATCCACTTCAGTTCACAGTTGTCAAAGCTGCCCTCGTCAATGTCTTTCGCTGTTACTCTTGCGTAGCCGTTCAAGTAACCTGCTGCGTTGGACAGGCTCACCGTCAACTTGTCATCGCACTTCATCACGGGTGCAATCTTGTCCACCACGTCGAACTCAAACGAGTCGCGCTTGGCGTTGTAGCAGCCATCGAAGGCGTCGATGATGATCCGGTGACGACCTACGGGCAGGCCACTCATTACACCGTTCATCACGGGGTAAGTGACTTCCTCCCATACGTTCTGGGCGATGATGATGCCCTTCACGATCCGGTCGCGCGTCTTAACTCGAATGGATACATTGGCCAGCGTACAGTTGTCGCTGATGTCAATGCCCATTTCCGTCTTCAGGCGGGCAGCCGTCGTGGGAATTGATGCTGTGCAGTTCATTGGGCCAGTAGATACCGTAATTGGCGTCTTGGCCGTAATCGTTGGTGCTTTGAAGTCGCCAATCTTGATCAGTACATGCAGCGTATCAATGATGCCACCTTTGCACCAGTCGAAAATGTAAATCTCCCGGTCGATCTTCACCCCTTTGCCTTCGCACACTGGGAACTCGGTGTCTTTGATCTGTACCGAGTAGTTGCATTCAACTTCGTCCAGGTACAAAATGCGCTCCAGTTTTGGGTCCGTCAAGTTGTGGAAGGTTGAGGCGAGGCGAGGCATCCAGTCTTCTTTCTTGATCAAAGACTTGTCAGCCGTACAAGCTTGGTATTCCACCACTTGGTCGTACTTCCCGCTTGGGTTTGGATTCTTCCACGCAAAGTCGCTGACTTTTGGACGGTACAGGTTAATCACTTGTACCGTGTCTTTGGTCATGCCATTGCACTGGGAAATACCCGTCCAGGTCCGGAAGATGCGACCCCACAGGCCGTTCTTGCTGATTGAATCACAGCCATAAGTCACCAGGCGGTCTACCCACTTCACGCTCACGGCGCAGTTGCAGGCTTCAAACTTAGCAAAACCCAAGTTGCGTACTTCATCAGCCACCGTGCGGCCAAAGCTCAGGATCGTATGACCAGGCGTGTTGTCCGCCAAACTTTGTGGGAAACTGGCGCGGGTATTTGTCCGACCAACCGTCTTGGGGTTGTTCAGCACGAAGTTCGCGTCGAAGCAGTACACATTTTGTGGTCCCAGTTCACCTTCTACAAAGGCAGGCCGCTGCTTGTCTTCAACCTTGATCCAGCCCCAGCAGAACGCGTCAGGACATCCCTTGCGCTTGATCATGTAGCGGATGTTCTTGCCAGCTTCGGCTTGGGTAATGATGTTATCGGGCAGGGCCTTGCCGTCTGCTCCTTCTACATACAATTCCCAACCGGCAATCGTTGGATAATCGCGGGTACCGGATAGTACTGTTCTTGGGTCGAGCTTGTGTTCACAGTTCGCATCCAAGCCCACAATCACCCATTCGATGCAAGCAATCGGCGCACACAAGCGGTAGCCTGCGTCCAGCGTCGTATCTCGGTCTGGCGTCAATCCTCCAAACAGGAAGGCAGTCGGATTCGTAGTCATCGCCGCACTTGGGTTCCAAGGATTGATGTCCGAGTCAACTCCATCGTTTGAACCTACATTTGGTTCGGTCGCTGAGTACAACTGGCCATTGGTAGCGGTACCTACGTTGAAGATCACGTGGTAGATCCCAGGAACCAAGCTGTCCAGTACATACAAGCCGTTCGCATCCGTCAATACTGGCTTCATCGGGTTGCCATAGGCATCCGTCACCACCGCTGTCGTATCGCCTGTTACTGGGTCAACCCTTACGATTTTAACCGTTACATTGGCAATCCCTGGTTCGCCGGGGTCTTGCAAGCCGTTGCCGTTCTTGTCATCCCAGACAAAGTTGCCTACGCTTACTGGTTTGTACAAACCAAAGTCAACCGTAGTATTTCTAGTCGTTGCAGTATTGTTATCAACAACATTGTTTCCCGCAGCTCCTGTGGATCCAGCTGATAATGTTACGATGCCACTGGTCACAATCTGACCTATACGAGTACCATCATCATTATCAGTATTGTCGTCCGGATCAGCCGCAGGTTCATTTGGGCCTACTCCCTGACCTGCCGTACCGGAAGAGGACGCAAAGCCTGTTGGCAGATCAATCTCTACCCGGTAGTCACCGTCAGGCAAGCCCTGGAACAGGTAAGTACCCGTGTTGGTCACTATACCACCTACTGCGTCATCTGGAGTACCCAGTACGCCATCAGGTCCTACTGGCACCTCGTTGCCTGCACCATCGTACAAGCGTACCGTTACGGGTACTGCCGCAAGTGCTGCTTCCGAACCATCTTTGACGCCATTGTTGTTGGCGTCCACAAAGATTTCGTTGCCCAAGCTGTTGTGGTAGAAACCAAAGTCCAGGGTCTCATTCGTCAGGTTGTCTGGCAGCGGGTTGGGTATCGTACTTGGCGTTGGATCAGGTTCACCAGTTGGTTCAAATGGGAACAAGGTGATTGGCTTGCTCACCACCGCACCTACAAAAGCTCCGGTTCCTGCTACCCCATTGTCGTCGTTGTCCGTATTGTTGTCTGGGTCGCTTTGGTTGGCGTCCGTGCCATCAATATTTGAGCCACTTGACTTGTAGGCATACAGCGGATCACTTGGATCGTCGAAGTTTTCCTTCGGCAGCACCACAAAGTAATCACCGGGCACAAGCAAGGTAAACAGATAGTAACCGCCATCCTGCGTTACAAAAGTATCTACTGGCAATCCAGTCGCTACACTGTACAGAATTACCGTTACACCATTTACACCTAGTTCTCCAGCATCCCGTACGCCATCGTTGTCTGTATCCAACCAGATGCGGTTGCCCAGGCTCAAGCCACGGCTGATGCCGAAATCAACGGTGTTGTCGAACGTACCTTCGCTTGGCGTATCGTTATTGAGTTGTAAGCCACCGGCTGGTTCATCACTATATACCAATGCAATCGGACCCGAACTGATGCCGCCACTTGGGCCAACGATGAAGTCATTGTCTCCATTGTCGTCATTGTTGTTACCGTCATCACCACCGCTGCCTTGGCTGCCAAAGGCTGATTCGTACAAGCCACCAGGGCCAAATACGCTGCCTGCATTCCAGTTGCTTGCGGATACCACTACTTTATACGTGCCTGGAGGTAGGCTATCGAATTGGTAGGCTCCGTTCGCATCCGTTACGATTGAATCAACCAAACTGCCAAACAGGTCTTTGGCGGGTACATACGCATTCGTCGCCGGATCAAGTACCAAGAGCTTCATTGTCACCCCGGCAATGCCTGGTTCCGTGATGTTGCGAGCTTGAATGCCATCTGCATTCAGGTCATACCAGACTGTATCGCCGATCGATACTGGACCGATCAAGCCGAAGTCGATCGTCAGGTCGCCATCCGTTTCATTGGCATTGTCTTGACCATCGTTCGGATAGGTCTCACTCTCCGTTGACTCATCGTTGCCCGATAACTCAATCACGGGGCTGAGGATCGGAGTGCTCGGACCGCTTGCCTGGCTGCCGTTGTCGTCGTCTTCTTCGCCATTGTCTGCCGTATCCGTTCTTACATCATCCGTGGAGGTCGATGGGAATTCTGCCGTTGGGTACAAACGTACCTGATACTTGCCCGGAGGCAGGCTGTCAAATTCATATTCGCCGTTCGGACCTGTAGTTACTGAGGCAATGGAGGTCTCAGGTGTACCATCGCCGTCCAAATCTGCCAGCAATTCCAGCGTCACGCCTTCGATACCTGGCTCGGTCGAAGGATCGTGCTTGCCATCGTTGTTCGCATCCAGGAACACCGTGGAGCCTAGTGATAAGGTAGGAATGAAGCCGAAATCTATCGTCATGTCGCCATTCGTCTCATTCGCCGCTGGAGCGTTGTCCTGCGTTCCGCCCTGTCCTGTTTCCGCCGCCGCTCCTGGCTCGGTACCTGGCGTCAGCGCAATCAACGCACTCTCCGTAGTTCCACCTGGAGTACCTTGGATGCCATTGTCGTCTTGATCCGTTTGGTTATCGCTGCCATTGAACGTTGAAGAATTCGATGCTTCATCAGGCATGGTTGGAATCTGTACTTTGTAGTTGCCGCGTGGCAAAGTATCAAAGAGATAATTCCCGTTTGCGTCTGTTACCGTCGTGTCAACTGCTAAAAAGTTACCTGGAGTAGTCTCCGTCAGCAAAATCACCGTTACCCCAGCAATGCCTCTTTCCAGGAAATCCAGGGTGGGTGTACCGCCATCTTGTACCCCATTGTTATTTGCGTCATAAAACACCGTCGAACCAATCGACATGTTCGGGATCAGACCAAAGTCCACCGTCATGTCCCCATCGTTGTCTGGCTGGCCTGCTACGCCGTCCTGCGCGCCACCTGGGTTAGACTCGGCTGCGCCTGTTGGCTCGCCATTGTCGCTCAAGGCAATCGTGCCCGACAAAATCGGCGTATTGCTGCCACTCTGGATGCCATTCTCCAACTCATCGTTCTGGGTGTCGCCCGTCTCGGTTGGGGTTGAAGAATCTGGTGCATCCGCTGGCATCGTGCTGATGCCTACCTTATAGTTGCCTGGTGGCAAACTGTCAAATTCATACGTGCCATCCGCCGCACTTACGGTGGTGCTCACTGGCACGAAAGTGCCCGGCGTGGTCTCTCGGTACAAGGTCAGGGTCACACTCGCGATGCCTTTTTCAAGCGCATCTTCCAGGTCTTGGTCTCCGTCGTTGTCCACATCGTAGAACACCACTGAACCAATCGACAAGGTCGGGATGAAGCCGAAGTCAACGGTCATATCGCCGTTCGTCTCATTGGCCGCTGGAACGTTGTCCTGCGCTCCGCCCTGGCCTGTTTCCGCTGCCGCTCCTGGCTCTGCTCCTGGTGTCAGGTTGATCACCGCACTTTCCGTCGCTCCACCTGGTGTGCCTTGGATGCCATTGTCATCGCTGTCCGTTTGGTTGTCCGTGCCATTGAACGTTGAAGAGTTCGGGCCACTGCTTGGCGCAGTTGGAATCGTCACTTTATAGTTGCCCTGCGGCAAGCTGTCAAAGACATAATTACCGTTCGCATCCGTTACCGTCGTGTCTACCGCTACAAAAGTACCTGGGGTCGTTTCGGTTACCAGCACCAGCGTTACGCCAGCGATACCCGTTTCCAGTGGACCCGC
>JAAFJY010000005.1:187012-310903 GCA_013299105.1 Chitinophagales bacterium
AGCTGTCAAAGACATAATTACCGTTCGCATCCGTTACCGTCGTGTCTACCGCTACAAAAGTACCTGGGGTCGTTTCGGTTACCAGCACCAGCGTTACGCCAGCGATACCCGTTTCCAGTGGACCCGCCTGGGTACCATCGTTGTTCGCATCGTAGAACACCGTCGAACCAATCGACATGTTCGGGATCAGACCAAAGTCAACCGTCATGTCGCCATCGTTGTCTGGCTGGCCTGCTACGCCGTCCTGTGCACCACCTGGGTTTGACTCGGCTGCGCCTGTTGGCTCGCCATTGTCGCTCAAGGCAATCGTGCCCGACAAAATCGGCGTATTGCTGCCACTCTGGATGCCATTCTCCAACTCATCGTTCTGGGTGTCGCCCGTCTCGGTTGGGGTTGAAGAATCTGGTGCATCCGCTGGCATCGTGCTGATGCCTACCTTATAGTTGCCTGGTGGCAAACTGTCAAATTCATACGTGCCATCCGCCGCACTTACGGTGGTGCTCACTGGCACGAAAGTGCCCGGCGTGGTCTCTCGGTACAAGGTCAGGGTCACACTCGCGATGCCTTTTTCAAGCGCATCTTCCAGGTCTTGGTCTCCGTCGTTGTCCACATCGTAGAACACCACTGAACCAATCGACAAGGTCGGGATGAAGCCGAAGTCAACGGTCATATCGCCGTTCGTCTCATTGGCCGCTGGAACGTTGTCCTGCGCTCCGCCCTGGCCTGTTTCCGCTGCCGCTCCTGGCTCTGCTCCTGGTGTCAGGTTGATCACCGCACTTTCCGTCGCTCCACCTGGTGTGCCTTGGATGCCATTGTCATCGCTGTCCGTTTGGTTGTCCGTGCCATTGAACGTTGAAGAGTTCGGGCCACTGCTTGGCGCAGTTGGAATCGTCACTTTATAGTTGCCCTGCGGCAAGCTGTCAAAGACATAATTACCGTTCGCATCCGTTACCGTCGTGTCTACCGCTACAAAAGTACCTGGGGTCGTTTCGGTTACCAGCACCAGCGTTACGCCAGCGATACCCGTTTCCAGTGGACCCGCTTGAACCCCATTGTTGTTCGCATCGTAGAACACCGTCGAACCAATCGACATGTTCGGAATCAGACCGAAGTCAACCGTCATGTCGCCGTCGTTGTCTGGCTGGCCAGTTACGCCGTCCTGCGCTCCACCTGGGTTAGACTCGGCTGCGCCTGTTGGCTCGCCATTGTCGCTCAAGGTAATCGTGCCCGACAAAATCGGCGCATTGCTGCCACTCTGGATGCCATTCTCCAACTCATCGTTCTGGGTGTCGCCCGTCTCGGTGGGGGTTGAAGAATCTGGGGCATCCGCAGGAAGCGTATTGATGCCTACTTTATAGTTGCCTGCTGGCAAACTGTCAAATTCATAGGTCCCATCCGCTGCACTTACCGTGGTTGTAATCGCCACGAAAGTGCCTGGGGTGGTCTCCCGGTACAAAGTCAAGGTCACCCCTGCGATGCCTTTTTCAAGCGCATCTTCCAGGTCTTGGTCTCCGTCGTTGTCCACATCGTAGAACACCACTGAACCAATCGACAAGGTCGGGATGAAGCCGAAGTCAACGGTCATATCGCCGTTCGTCTCATTGGCCGCTGGAACGTTGTCCTGCGCTCCGCCCTGGCCTGTTTCCGCTGCCGCTCCTGGCTCTGCTCCTGGTGTCAGGTTGATCACCGCACTTTCCGTCGCTCCACCTGGTGTGCCTTGGATGCCATTGTCATCGCTGTCCGTTTGGTTGTCCGTGCCATTGAACGTTGAAGAGTTCGGGCCACTGCTTGGCGCAGTTGGAATCGTCACTTTATAGTTGCCCTGCGGCAAGCTGTCAAAGACATAATTACCGTTCGCATCCGTTACCGTCGTGTCTACCGCTACAAAAGTACCTGGGGTCGTTTCGGTTACCAGCACCAGCGTTACGCCAGCGATACCCGTTTCCAGTGGACCCGCTTGAACCCCATTGTTGTTCGCATCGTAGAACACCGTCGAACCAATCGACATGTTCGGAATCAGACCGAAGTCAACCGTCATGTCGCCGTCGTTGTCTGGCTGGCCAGTTACGCCGTCCTGCGCTCCACCTGGGTTAGACTCGGCTGCGCCTGTTGGCTCGCCATTGTCGCTCAAGGTAATCGTGCCCGACAAAATCGGCGCATTGCTGCCACTCTGGATGCCATTCTCCAACTCATCGTTCTGGGTGTCGCCCGTCTCGGTGGGGGTTGAAGAATCTGGGGCATCCGCAGGAAGCGTATTGATGCCTACTTTATAGTTGCCTGCTGGCAAACTGTCAAATTCATAAGTCCCATCCGCTGCACTTACCGTCGTGCTCACTGGCACGAAAGTACTCGGAGTAGTCTCTCTGTACAAGGTCAGGGTCACACCCGCGATGCCTTTTTCAAGCGCATCTTCCAGGTCCTGGTCCCCGTCGTTGTCCACATCGTAGAACACCACTGAGCCAATCGACAAGGTCGGGATGAAGCCGAAGTCAACTGTCATGTCGCCGTTCGTCTCATTGGCCGCTGGAACGTTGTCCTGCGCTCCACCCTGGCCTGTTTCCGCTGCCGCTCCTGGCTCTGCTCCTGGTGTCAGGGCGATTACTGCACTTTCCGTCGCTCCACC
Organism: Chitinophagales bacterium; assembly: GCA_013299105.1. Taxonomy (GTDB): domain Bacteria; phylum Bacteroidota; class Bacteroidia; order Chitinophagales; family Saprospiraceae; genus Haliscomenobacter. The sequence goes on from JAAFJY010000005.1 coordinate 189,636, forward strand.
TGGAGTGGCTTGGATACCATTGTCATCGCTGTCCGTTTGGTTGTCCGTGCCATTGAACGTTGAAGAGTTCGGGCCACTGCTTGGCGCAGTTGGAATCGTCACTTTATAGTTGCCCTGTGGCAAGCTGTCGAAGACATAGTCCCCGTTCGCGTCCGTTACCGTCGTGTCAACTGGCACAAAGGTACCTGGGGTAGTCTCCGCTACCAAGACCAGCGTTACGCCAGCGATACCCGTTTCCAGTGGACCCGCTTGAACCCCATTGTTGTTCGCATCGTAGAACACCGTCGAACCGATCGACATGTTCGGAATGAAGCCAAAGTCAACCGTCATGTCGCCATTTGTATCATTCAAATCGTCCTGCGTTCCTCCCTGGCCCATTTCCGAACTCGCGGGGGGCTCACTACTAGGGCTCAAGTTGATCACCGAACTTTCAGTTAATCCACCAGGAGTACCTTGGATACCGTTATCGTCGCTATCCATTTGGTCATCTGCGCCCGCTCCTGTAGAAGAATTCGGGCTGCTGCTTGGTGCAGTCGGTATCTGTATTTTGTAGTTGCCTGATGGTAAACTGTCAAAGAGGTAATTTCCATTCGCATCTGTGACCGTCATACCAACTGGTATAAAAGTACCTGGAGTTGTCTCCACCACCAGTACCAGTGTTACGCCTGCTATACCACTTTCTAGCGGACCTGCTTGCTCGCCATCGTTGTTCGCATCATAAAACACAGTTGAACCAATCGATAACATGGGTGTAAAGCCGAAATCTATGGTCATGTCGCCATTGGCCTCATCGCCATCATCTTGACTGCCACCAGGGCCAGTCTCAAGTGCATTGTTCGCTTCTGTATTGGGTATCAATGAGAAGGTATTAGTCGTAACTGCACCAAAAGGTGTAGTCTGGATACCATTGTCATCATTATCCTGCTGGTTGTCTGGTATCAAATCAGTCACAGCGGCTGAACTGGAGAAAGGATAATTGGTAGGAAGCGTAGCGATTTCGATATAATAATCACCCGGAAGTACTCCCGAGAACAAATAATTGCCTCCTCCAGCGGTCGTTACCGTATAGGGCTGCACGCCAGCAGTGTATATGTCCTGATCATAGGGTGTACCTCCGGCATTGAAAAGTTGCATCGTAATTCCATCAATACCTGGTTCATCAACTCCCGTACCGTCAATACCATCATTATTGATATCTACCCATACGGTACTACCTACACTCATCAGCGGTACAAAACCAAAGTCGATGGTCATGTTGCCATCGTCATCAGTATTGGTATCGGGGAAACCTGCTGGGGCCGGACCATTGTCTTGAGCTCCGCCAGTCAGTAGTTCATTGCTACCAGAGGGCTCCTGATCAGGCATCAGGATAAATACAGGCGATTTTACCACTCCATTTGGAACCAATTGGATACCGTTGTCATCCATGTCTTCACCCCGATTGGCATCATCGCCAATGTTATCATCCGTAGGAAGGCTGGAAACGGTATTTTCAAGAGGACTACCAGCATTGAAACTACTTGCTGGTATTTGTACATAATATTGACCTGCTAGCAGATTACCAAAGAAATAATTACCAGTGCCATCCGTAATGTCAAAGGCAACTAAAGTATTTTGTACCGCATCGTATAACTCAACGGTTACGCCAACAATTGGCTGTTCGGTACCCGAATCATAATCGCCATCGTTGTTGTCATCAAACCACACGGTGCTACCTACGCTCATGCAGTCACCCTGTGTGAACACGGTAGGGCAGCAATTGCCGAAAGAACAGCCGCCAGAACCGTCGCTGGTGTAATTATACACACCGGGAGTAGTTACAGTGTAGGTCAGGCCACTCCCCACGGCTGTGTTGTTGCGGAACCAGGTCACGTTGGTGGAACCAGAGGGTGCCATCAAGGTGTAGGTCTGACCCGGACAGATGGTTTGTGCCGTTGGATAAGGATCTACCGAAACGGTAAAGGTGATCGTGGTGGAGCAACCCGCAAGGGAAGGGGAGGTAGCCACAACGGTAATATTATGGATACCCACGGCCAAGTTAGCTGCAGTAGGGGTAGCGATGGGGCTGCCATCCTCGGAGAAGGCCAGCGTAGCCCCATCAGGGTTTTGAACCAAATAGGAGGCAGTTAAGTTCACCGTCGCACCCGCACCCGCAGCACTTTCGCAGAAGGTCAGGTTATTGGCTGTTACGTCGGGTTTGTCCACGATGGTGACCACGATCTCGGCGAGAGGCCGACAGTTGGCCGAGCTGCCGGGGTCGGGGTTCAAGACGGCATAGACGTAATAAGTGCCGGGTGGCAATGACGACCAGCCCGCCGCCGCCGCTGTTAGGGTAGCAGTGTAGGGATTACCGCTGCCTGTGGGCGTAACCGTGGCCAGTGTGGTGCCAGTAGTGTAGATAGCATCCGTCTCAGCCGCAGTGGGAGCCGCTAATGCCATCTGGTCGGAAGTGAAGCGCACAAAACGGATGCTGTTGGCTGCGCTCGCATCGGTCAGTACCGTGGCAGCACTGCCCACACTTCCTTCGCAGATGTCTTGGTTACCGGAACCATAGATGATGGTCCCTGGCTGGCTGCATATCGTGTAGGTGGAGCTCTGAGCCGCACAGCCCGTGCTGGTCACCGCCGCGATATCGAGCGTAAATGTACCGCAAGCCCCCAGCTCCGTGATGGTCACGCTATTGTCGCAGGGATCGAAAGTCATTCCCGTCAGCGTACCCTGGGGCGTCCACGAGGCTCCACACACTACACCGTCGCAACTGCCGAACGCCTCTCGGTTCAGGAAAAACTTGGCCCCCACATTACCGCAGGCTATGGATGAGAAATTCGGTGGTAAGTTGACAGGACATGCTTCCTTAAGGATAGCGATGGCCTTGCCAGAGTTATCGGTACCAGGAAGATTAGGGTTGGGTGCCGCCGTACCTATGTAAGTCATGTTACTGGGGTCGAAGGCAGAGATGCAATCGGTAGCAGGATTGTCCGTCAAGTTAGACATGTATAGGCGATTGGAGCCTTCTGACCAAACAATACCTATACCTGCACCATAAGGCCCACCAGATACGCTTACTGGGGTTTGAGCAATAAACTGACCCGCTGAATTGTATTTTAAGATGTAGGTACCTTCTGGATTGGCAAATGCGGTGAAGGGTTCCAAACTCTTGACAACATAAAAATTTCCCGAATTGTCCCCGGTAATTCCAAAGACCCCAGCGCGCGAATTGGGCAATGCCATCTCTCCGGGACTCAGCACTGCGTTGGGGCCAACTGTCAATAGAGGAGGTTCACAGGTAGTGAAATCATTCAACTCCGCAACCGTCATTTTCCAAACTAGACCACCCGACCCCGTGGCATATACGGTGCCTGTTGCTTCATTGTAGGAAAGCCCCCAGAAAAACAAACCGGGGTTAGATCCTGTTAAACATTTCGCCCCTATAAATGCCCCAGTACAACTATTATAGGCACGAATGGATCCAAAACCATTCTTGTAAATAGTGTTACCTATACTGAAAAAATTGAATGAGCCAAAGCTATTATCTACAATAGTGTTCCCAGTGATTGGCTCAATAACACCATCGCAATTGAATTCTCGTAACGTTGTGGGCGTAAACGGAGTTGAGCCGATGTACAACTTACCGTTGAGGTCGGTAGCCAAGCCGTGCGGCGCGGGCAACTGGCTGGTACCCGTGCCGGGATACCAGTGCTGATTGGGTGACGCCCCCCCATTGGTCCCTAGTACTTCGGTGAGTGGCACACCTGCGCCTACTTCAAATTTCAAGATCGAGCTTATGCTTGGCTCGTTCAAGTAAATATACTCTTTAAATGTGCAGGTTTGGGCCCGTAAAAAGGTATTATTTACCAACAAACCCGTTGATAAAAGTAGTAAAAACCCAAATTGGACGGGTCTAATTACTTCATACAACGGGGTATAATTTATCCACCTTTTCCTCAATGGGGCGAACAAAACAACAGTTCTGATTGAAAGGAAAACGATTAACGACCACAAGAATACAACCATTACCATCTCAAGGCTCGGTAGGACTACGCTTACTTTACGCATGGAGTAATGCTGTGCTACATCGGGCAAATTACTTACAAAGAGTAAGCCCGCGAGCGTACACAAAATGAGCAAGAATAATATGGCAGACAAATTTTCGCTTGTCTTTAAAATAAAGTTCCTCGCCGAAGTAGAGTAGAGCTTTCGGGCCATGAGTTATGATTTGATGTTTAACGCAAAAAACAATTGATAATCAACAAATTGATTCATTCACTTTCTGAAATGAATGAATTCTAGCAACGATATATTCAGTTTTACTGAATATATCGTTGAATTGTGTAAGAACTCGGCATTGGGTGGGTGTCAGGAAGTTTGTTTCTGCGTATGGCTACAAAATGTGTTTTTAAGAAACAATAAACAACAAAAAGTTTTATTCATAGTTTGAATGTAGCTAGGCTAGTATGTTGTTTTAACTTCTAAACAAAGTCGTCTGTATTTCCCATAAACAGAGATGGAAAAGGCCATTTAACATAGTTGCCTTTTCCTTACAGATTGACACTGCATGAAGTAAAAAGCAGAACACAATGCGAAAGTATTACTTAGACCTTGTGAAAAAATGGATGGATGATTAAACTATTGAAAAGTACATTTTAAGGTAAGAAAAAATTTAACAATCATGTAGTGACAACTACATTTTATGCTTTTCGGATTGTCATTTAAAATTTTACTAAAATTTTACTAAAATTGCGCTAAAATTGCATTGAAATCATATGATTTCATTTTTTTGGTAGTCTAACAAACGTAATGCTGTTTCATAGAAGAATCTCTTGATTTCATCCTTATAATTTGGAGGACCACTCACTTTTCAGCAACAGTATTGTTTATTACCTTTATAAGTACACATTTCTTGTTAATTTCTGAACACTTGTAATAAGTCAATGTATGGACTGGTTGAAAACACTCAAGAGACGAGAACTGTTGTTAACAACCTGCCTATTTCATTTTTTTATCTCTCCTTTATCAGGGCAACTCTTAGCAGAGGACTCATCTACTAAATATACAATCAGCTATCTTGCTCCAGGCCCTAGCTTAGCGGCCAGAATCGTTCGATCCGCCATCCTGGACCATCGCCAGGTATTGTGGATGACCACCGAAGATGGAATCTATATCCTACAAGATGGGAAAAGCCATCGATTTAGCATTAAGGAAGCATTCGACATTGTAGAAGATTCTGAAGGACGCTTGTGGTTTAGCGGCGCACAAGGACTACTGGTGCTATCTAAAGATCGCTCAAGCTGGCTTAGCCCAGCCCAATTGGGTTTACCCAAATTGACAAAGCAACGCATTCTTTTAGCTAGTATGGCGGAATCTGAAATAGCTATTTTCGATGCCCCCAATCTGTATCGGTACCATACTAAAACCCAGCGCTGGTTCATTCAAGTCCGGCTTACAATGTCAACTAGCGAGTGTAATCAGCTCAAGTACGATGCCCCAAAAAAAGCCCTCTACTTGAGTCACCATTTCACGATGTGGTGCAAGATACAAGGCAAACGAGTGGTCATGTTGAACAAACCAAATCGGGCAGATTCCCCCGCAATCCTCGGAAATTTGCATTATGAAGTTGATACCCGTTCCTCACTTCTTAACATATCGAGTGATTCTCTAACCTATTGGGTATTGTTTGATGATTTTTATGCGCCTAAGCTTTCCCAAATCGAACGAGATTCCTTCGTCCTGATCAAAAATAAACTTCGGGATAACCATAAAATTTGGCAGGCCTTGTACCAATACATAATAGATAGGCCAAAACATTTGCCAAAATTAGAATGGAAGCGTCTACTGCCTACTCAGATTTGCGTCAACAAACAAGGCACCTGGTTCCTTGCGACTAAACAGGGTTTGTTTATCATTCAAAAAAAGGCTGCTCTGCCCTTTGGAAGGCTCATCCCTGGACACAGTGTAAGGGGAATCACCCAAGATCCTGAGGGGCGGTTGTTGGTAAGCACCTACGGCAACTTATTTCGTTTCAATGGTCCACAGTTTCAAGAGCCCCCAAAAAAATGGCCTACAATCATCCCCGTTTGGGATTTCTTATGGTACCCACAGCATTTGTATCTGGCGGCTGAAGCCGAACCTTCACTGGTAAAGATAGCCTACCAAGATTCTATACTAGCCAGATTATTCCCGTTGAACGATAAAAATATTATGAAATGGACTCAAAATAAGCTGCCACTTAGGTTGCAAGGTCTTCCGCCGGGTCTTAAGCTGATTCGGGCCAAACAAGGGTTTTGGTCTTTTTATGCTCAGTCCTTAATCAAGTTCGATCGGGAAGGAAACGCTAGGTTCTATCATCCTTTGGACTACCGCCAAATACGTTTCATGTGCATGTTGATGAGTAAAGACTCCAGCATATGGCTAGGCGGAGCGACTGGTTTGATCCACGTATATCCGAAAGAAGGTGGGCGTAAGATTCGTCAAGCGCCAGAAGACATCCCTGCTTCCTTAAAAGACTGCAATATTAAATGTATATATGAAGACCATAGCGGCTACCTGTGGATAGGCACCCTGGAACAGGGCCTGGCGCGATTAGATCGCAGCACCAAAGAAGTCAAATGGTATACCCAAAGCCAAGGCTTGGCCGAAAACACCGTTTATAGCATTCAAGGATCACATGGGGATAGCTTATTGTGGCTAGGTACCCAGCATGGGTTGAGTTGTTTGCACGTGCATTTTGATCAGGTAGTCAACTATTATCAAAAAAATGGACTGGCCGATAATGAATTCAACACCGGTTCAGTACACAAAGCCAAAGATGGCACCCTTTTTTTTGGTGGACTCAACGGAGTAACTTATTTTAAACCTTGGATGCCCGATTTTTTTAAAAAAACCCTTACGCCATATATTAGTGTAAAAATGCTCAATCGCAGCACTCAAGTGTCCCGGAATGTCTACTTGAGTCCGAATGAAAAAGTGATCATCCAGCCTCAGGAAAAATACTTTGAAATCGACCTGCATGCCAATCATTGGGATAAAGATCTTTTGCAGTACCGATACAAATTGGCCGGAGCAGATCATGAATGGCAACAACTTAGCGGGGTGAAAAAATTGATTTTTTTCAACCTCCAACCAGGATGCTACCAACTATGGATTCGCGCTCGTACCCAACAGGAAGGATGGAGTAAGGCTTTGAGTTTTATCATTCATATTCGCCCGGCTTGGTATCAAACCTGGTGGTTTATAGTCACTGTTTGCATGATCGTAGCGATGGGAATCTACCAAATCTACCTATTTCGCCTACAGCAAGTACGTAACGAATACCTCCTGCGTAAACAAATTTCTGATGATTTACACGACGATTTGAGCAGCCGTTTATATGCCCTACGCACCATGGCTGGAGAAATTGTGCATAGTAATTCTGAACGACGAAAGAACTTATCCAATCGTTTTGAACAACTAAGTGTAGACGTTTTACAATCGGTCAGAGACTTTATTTGGGCTTTTGACCCCAAACATGACAGTTTGGACCAGTTCACTCGGCGACTAGAAGATTTTGCCGAAAATGCTATCGGCCCTAACGTCAAAGAGCTGGAATTTGAGAGTACCCTCAGCGCTAAAGAGAAACAGCTGGGTGCCATCACTAGACACCACATCTTAATGGTTTATCAGGAATTGTTGACCAATATGCTCAAACATACACAAAGTGAGAAGATTTACATCAAGATTTACAGCTGTAACCAATACCTAAATATATTAATTATCAATGATTTTAAACTTTTAAAAGATAAGCAGAATATCAATAATTCTGAAGGTTATGGCCAGGAAAGCATTCAACGGCGACTGCGTTCCATTCAAGGTAAAGTGACTTGGGCAGAAACAGCACAACGGCAAACGGCCGAAATTCAAATAGTGAAGAAATAATAACTACATCTAAATGTAGTGTCTAGAAAAAAAATAGGGAAAGGAATTCTTTTAATGCGAAGTTTTCATCTAGTTCTTATCTTTACTTCAGGTAAATATTTTTAACCATTTGGAGGCATTTTGGCCAAAAAAGGTCTATTTCTCGCGACTCTTCACCTTTTATGCGAAGTTAGTTCCAGCTACCCCTGCAAAAGTAGGAATGATTGAAAAATCTCCTGCTTTTTGTCTCAAAACCACTGCCCTGAATAGTTACAATCGTTTATCTTTTAATTGTACATTAGGAATTTTCAAACCTATTTAACAAATAAAATACGATGTACAACATAGCTATCATTGAGGATGACCTTGAATTGCGCAAAAATTTGTCCGAATATTTTGCCCGATCAGAGCACGTTGACTGCGTACTGATGGTAGACACCGTAGAAAAATTCATCAAGTACTATCGAGACTTTTTGGAAATTAATCTTGTCTTACTGGATGTTCATTTAAATGGCCAATCCAGTATCCGGAGTATTCCTTTGATTTTGCAGCGAAATCCTGAGATTGACATTGTGATGTTTACAGTAGCAGATGACTCAGAGACTATTTTCCAGGCAATTTGTAATGGAGCAACTGGATATTTGCTCAAAGACATCAGTTTTACACAATTAGAGGAACAAATTCTTTTCAACTTAAATGGAGAAGGTGCATTGTTGAGCCCAGCTGTGGCCAAGAAAATTATTAATTATTTCAAACCGAAATCCCTACCTTTGACTAGTCCTAACGAAGTAGTTGAGCTATCTGAAAAAGAATCTATAATTGTCAAAATGCTTAAAGACGGGATATCCTACATTGAAATTGCCCAATTTTTAGGCATCTCAATTAATGGAGTCCGTTATCATATTCGGAACATCTACCGCAAGTTGCAAATAAAGAGCAAGGGGGAGTTGTGGCGAAAGACTTGAAGAACAATTACTCATTAGACTTTATGAAAAATTAAATTAATTACCCATAACAGGGTCTTTTTCGCCTGCTTATCGTCTTTTTTAGCCCGTAACTGGGCTACGAACTAAAAAAGAAGCCTCAATCAGCCAAAAAAACTCGGCTGTTCTGACTCAAAAATCTAAGGCACATAAGGCCTTTTATAAAAACTTAACCTTATCCCATTTCAACCAAAAAAGACCGCTTGGCTAAGCTTTTACGAAATTACAGATAAAGAGCCGACATCACTTGGCACGTTTCCTGTTTGATCCAACACAACAGACATCTTTCAAAATAAGATTTTCTATCATCAGCAGCCCCAAAAACACCACCGGGCCACCCTCCTTGCGAAAAGTGACCCGGTGAGTCTTGGCTATATAATGGCCGATTTGACTTTTTACCTCGTCAGCACCACCATCTTCTTAGTCGCGGTAAAGTCCTCAGTCTCCAAAGTGTAGTACAACACCCCGGCGGCCTTCAGCTCTTGCTTGCCCAGTTTCACCTGGTTCACACCCTTGGCATAATCACCCTGGGTACGGTAGATCAAAGCTCCCTTCACATCGCGGATGGTCAAAGTGGCACTTGCTGCCTTGGGCAGGTAGAAGCCAATCAACGTCTCCTCCGCAAAGGGGTTGGGTTGGTTTTGTTCCAGGCGAGCCTGGTCATTTGAGATGCCTTTGTTATAAGACAGCTTCAGGTCCATGACTTCGTTACCTGTAACGTCACCCAAACCATAAGCTTCCTGTGCAGTCAAACGGCTGGTAATGTTCAACACTTCACTCAGCGCATGGTCTTTCGTAGCGCGCAGCTTCAGCGTAAACAAACCTTCTGTACTGGCTACTTCCGAGCCGGAACCTCCTGAGGAGGTATTCCAGCTTGCAGTAATCATACCTTGCTTAGCAAACACACCCAGGTTCTCAGCCTTGAGTATACCATAGTCAATGCCCACGATCTCGGCATTTTCTACTCCCAGCGTGAACTGGAAGCCCTGGACTTTTTGCAAATCCTTCGCTTTGATCAACACGTCGTAGATCTGACCTGCCTTCATTTCCTGCTCATCTGTTTGGAGGATAAAGTCCTTACCAGAGCGCACTTCGCTGCTCGTCACACCGGGGATCGTCGCGGCATTGCCGTTCACATCGCCCATTTTGATGGCGATGAAGTCTGCTTGTACCTTGCCTTCCAAGTCGTTCACGTTCACGATGGCTGGAATTTCGTTCCTCCAAGGATTGCGTTCGTCTTCAAACTTGTGCTTGGCATCCACAAACTTCCAGCTTGGGCTTGACTTGAAGCTTTCGTCGATGTTCAGGATCAACTTACGGATTTGGATCAAGTCGAGCGTCGTGATTGTTTTAGAACCATTCACATCCGCTGCAATCATCCGGTAAGGGTTGCTCAATACCTGGATACCCAAAATGTGCTTCTGGATCAGGATCAAGTCGAAGGTAGATACCCCATTGCGGTGTTCTTTGTCCAACTGTGGCGTAATTGTAAAGTCACCTCCTTTCAGCAGGCTATTGAAGCCGTACAAACCACTATTTGGTGTCGTACCCTTGTCTTGCTTGTCACCACTGATCGCTACTTCTACGCTAGCCACTGGCTTGGCGTCGTCGGTAGCAATCAAACCGTTGATCTCGCCTTCATTCGTTGTTCCTGTTCCACCACTTGGGCATACCTTGCGGTTGTCTTGGATTTCGATGAAGGTTACACAGAAGTCGTGGTTGCCCTTTTCATCCCATGCGTGGATTTCTACGTTGATCACCTTGCCCTTGTCGGCACAAGTGAAGGTCAAGCCCGTTTGGTCGTCCTTCACTGGCTGGCCTACCCGGTTGATCGAGTACTTGGTCACCAGCTTCAAGCCTGCCTGGGTTTCTGGTCCCTGGCCGTTGCAATCGTAGATCTTCGAGGCAATGAAGTCATTGGCCCATACTGCCATCATGCCACCACCGTTGCCATCAGGTTGTACAACCGGCATCAACTCAGTTGACAAGCCATTGATACAGATCGGAGCTGGAGCCTTGCAGTCGCGCACCAGGAATGGAATCCTCGTTGGGCGGGTCAGGTTGCCACACTCGTCTCTCACCACCACAATCAGGTCGTGCAGACCCTCTGGTAGATTGGTGACAGATACTGCCATCTTGCCTTTGCCATCATCCTCGAAGCTGAAGATGTAGTCGCGGCTGTTGGACATGATGTAGGGTCCGGTCAGGGTCTGGAAGGGGGCTACCATTACTTGGGTTCTTTCCAGTTCCAGTCGGTCCGTGCAGTTGTCCGTAGCCGTGAATGGAATCTTCACATTCGCCACACAAGTCACTGGGCTGGTGCAGAACGTATCCCGCTTGAAGCTGATTACCGGAGCCACATCGTCGTACACTTTGATGATTTGGGTGTACATGAACGAGTGGTAGTATTCATCCGAAAGTTTGCAATAAGGCATGTACTTGGTTACATCCTCATCGTTTTGTACACCCGTTGGCGTACCAATCGGACTTACCAAGCCGTCTCCCAAGTCTCCTTCTCTTGGTGTACGGTTGCGTGACAAGAAGAATTCCTCGTCCCCATCGCGGTTGCGATCGCGCACCAGCATCCACACTGGCAAGCGGCCATTGTCCGTCCACTTGCGGTCTACCACATACACATTGCCTGCGGCCATTGGATCGCCACACTTGTCGTCGTAGGCACACCAGTTGATCACCGTGTAAGTGCGGAAGATTTTGTAGCACTCATCGTTCGAGGCGTCGTAACGCTTGTCAGTGATGTTCACCGCCAGGATGTCACAGAACAACTCGTCGGTGAGCAGCGTATCGATGATCGGTTTGACACAATCTCTTTGGTCCACATCCACTGGGAAGCGGATGTCGTATTCGTGTACTGGACGGATTGTGATCAATTGTTTGCACTCGGTGCTGATCTTGCCTTTGCTTGTCGTTTTGGTCAAGGTCCAGATTCTTTCAATCGTGCCATAACCACACTTCAGTTTCTTGACCACCGTGTAAACCGTATCCAGTTTCACACAATCGTTGCCCGAAGTGATGATCACATCCCCGAAGGCCAAAGCCGATTGGGTCTTGCTATCGATCGTGCCCAGGCGCTTGTTGTCGCAGTCGATCGTGATGTTCTCTGGAGCCAAGCACTGGGGCGCAATCTTGTCTTCCAGGCTGATCGTCATCCAGCAGTAGTTGCGGTTGCCACTCCAGTCTTCGCCCCACAGCTCGATTGTAACTTCAGCTGATACATCGCAGCAGAAGAATTCGATGGCATCGGACAGCGGAGTCATCCACTTGCCATTCACCAGCGTGAAGCCGTCTTTGTCGTCCAACTCACCGTCGGCATTCAGGTCGTAACCTTTGGCGATCAGGTCATTTTTGCAATCAGCATTGTAGGTGCGGCGTACCTTGATCCACTTCAGTTCGCAGTTGTCAAAGCTGCCTTCGTCGATGTCTTTGGCGGTCACGCGAGCGTAACCGTTCAGGTAGCCCGCTGCATTGGACAAGCTCACCGTCAACTTATCGTCGCACTTCATCACGGGGGCAATCTTGTCGACTACGTCAAACAAGAACGAGTCGCGGCTGGCGTTGTAGCAGCCATCGTAGGCATCAATGATGATCCGGTGGCGACCGATAGGCAGGCCACTCATCACACCATTCATGACTGGGTAAGCGATTTCTTCCCACACATTGGTGGCAATCACAATACCCTTCACGATCCGGTCGCGGGTTTTAATACGCACCGATACATTGGCCACCGAGCAGTTGTCGCTGATGTCAATGCCCATGTCGGTTTTTAAGCGGGCGCGGGTCGTTGGGATCGAAGCTGTGCAGTTCATCGGGCCAGTCGATACCGTGATCGGTGTCTTGGCTGTGATCGTCGGTGCTTGGAAATCACCAATCTTGATCAGTACATGGAAGGTGTCAACAATGCCACCTTTGCACCAGTCGAATACATAAATCTCCCGGTCGATTTTCACCCCTTTGCCTTCGCAGACCGGGAATTCCGTGTCTTTGATTTGTACCGAGAAGTTGCATTCAACTTCATCAAGAAACAAACAGCGGGGGTTGTCAGTAGTATTGAAGAAACTGCAGAACGAGGGCATTACATCCGCTTTCTTGATCAGGCTCTTATCTGGACTACACGCAGTGTATTCTACAATCCAATCGTAGAGATCAGTGCTGGGAGCAGAAGTGCCATTACCACGGAAACGCAAGCCACGATCATTGGCTCCAGCCGTCAGGCCGTTTTTCACTACAGGCCGTGTGAAGTAAATATTTTGCACATGAGTGCTCGTCATCCCATTGCAATCCGTGGCTACCCATTCTCTTTCGATTTTGGCGTAGTAGCCATTGCGTACAAACTCGGGATCAGTACAAGCGTAGTAATGCGCTTTATCCGTCCACTTCAAAGAGATGCGGCAGCCACAATCGCGGCAGTTGTCGCGGAAGTAAGCGTAACCCAGGTTTTTGATGTTGTCTGGCTCCAAGCGAGGAGGTTCCAGGCCCAATTGGCAGTTGTCGCCAGTACCAGCAACTCCCTCCGCATTCTCGATCGTTTGTCCAGTGGTACCCGTGGCACGGGGAGAAGAAACTGTACCTCGATTGCCAATCGTCAAACGGTTGTTCAGCACATAGTTCACATCGTAGCAATCTAGGGTAATGTCGGCAGGGGCGCAGATCAGGGCAGGAGGCGTTTTGTCTTCTGCCGTGATCGTACCCCAGCAAGGTGTGAAGTCGAAGCAGTTTTCGTATTCTTTTTTCAACAAAACCACATAGTCATAAGTGCCTGCGCAGTCTACGTAGGTGTCGCTGTTGCCGTCTTTGATGATCACTTCAAGGGCTTCTTCCAGCACCTTGCCATTTTCGCATTGGCTAAAGCCGTCCATTACGTGGTCGGGTTTTACCAGGAAGCGGCAGTCTTTGTCCAGGGTCACCTTCACGTTGTTCATACACGCCAGGCAGTTCACCTTCGTCTTGGGCTTAACCGTAACGGAAATATAGAATGGGTCGCCTGCGCAGCCTTTGTCGCTGGTAGCTTCTACCCGGTAAATGATCGTTTGGTTGACCGCACTTGTATTGGTCAATACATCCGTGATCGTCGAAGTCGTGCCCGCTGGATTGACGGTTTCACCCAACACATTCGGGTTGTTGAACGCTACTGCCGAACCAACACTCGCTACGCTGTACCACTTGAAGGTGCTGGTGATGTTGCATTTGACGCGCGGCTGGAGGGCCACATCAACCGGGTTGCAGTTTGAGATCGTTTTGCTCAGGGACTCGCCGATGGGTTTGGGGTGGACGGTGAGGGTAACTGAGCGACGGGTGGTATCCACACATCCATTTGCATCCGAAACAGGGCCAACCGTATATTTATACGTACCAGCTTGTAAACCAACTAGTTTGAGTTCCAAGTTATTGGTATCCAAGGCGATATAAGTACCCCCAACTCCTGTTGAAGTACAATCATCGTGCTGGTAGATGATTACGTCATCATAATAGAAATCGTAAGGCCCTTCACCTCCGCTCGCGCTGATTTTCACCCGAACGGTATCCGTGAAGCCTTCGCAAGCTTCTGCAGCCGATATGGAGATTGCGCTTGTAGGATTACTTCCTATGATTACTTTAACCGAATCCACTGCTTTGCAAGGCGACTGGGTATTGGTAACCGTTACCGCATAGACTCCAGGTGCATTAACTGTAATGGAAGCAGCGCTTTCTCCAGTGCTCCATTTGTAAGCACTGATATTATCTCCCACCGCAGTTAGTATGGCAGGCTCATCGCAAGTGATCGTATCACCAGTGATTGTCACGGTGGGTTGTGGACGGAATGTCAATACCAGGCTGTCCTGATCGCTACATGCATTGCTGCTTGGATCCGTGCTGCTCAAAACCAAGATTACGGTTCCTGCCGATATGTCATCAGGAGAAGGTTGGTATGTGGCAGCAATGGTATTGGCATTGGGCGTGAATGTACCTGTTCCAAATGTAGTCCAGGTACCACTCGTATTTGAGGTGCCCCCACTGATTTGGCCGTTGAGTGGCAAGGCCGAACCAGGGCAAATGGCGGTATCTACACCAGCGTTGACGGTAACCTTAGGATTGATGAAAATTTGGACGGTATCTAATCCTCCCTGGCATACGTTGCCGCCTGGATCGTTGCTCATCACCCCAAATTTGAGGCTGCTCAACAACATGCCAGTGCTGTTCAACACATATTTTGCCTCCGGGCGCGTATCCGAACCTACAAAAGTTCCAAAAGCGGCATTTTTTTGCCAAACCAAATTCGTGGCAAGACCAGATAGGGTTGCACTCAGGTAAATTGTATCGGCAGCACAGATCGTTTGATCCGGGCCAGCGTTCACAATTGATTCGGCGTCAATGATGATCGTGATTGAATCTTTGGCTGGACCACACAACCCAGTGGGGTCATCCGTGGTCAGGTACAGTTTTACCACATTCGCAGCGGTATCAGCAGCAGTAAAGGTGTACACTACATTGAGCGAACTTGTACTTGGTGTGAAAGCACCAGTGCCTCCGCTCCAAGTTGCAGTGGTAGCTGCCCCACCGATCGTGCCCTTGAGTTGAACGGTGTCCTGAGAAGCGCAAATCTGGCGGTTCGGACCTGCATCAACAGTTGCTTTGGGGTTGATGAAAATTTGAACGGTATCCAATCCGCCCTGGCATACGTTGCCGCCTGGATCGTTGCTCATCACCCCAAATTTGAGGCTGCTCAACAACATGCCAGTGCCGTTCAGCACATACTTTGCCTTCGGACTGGTATCGGAGCCCACAAAAGTTCCAAAAGCGGCATTTTTTTGCCAAACCAAATTCGTAGCAAGACCAGATAGGGTTGCATTCAGGTAAATTGTATCGGCAGCACAGATCGTTTGATCCGGGCCAGCGTTGACAATTGATTCGGCGTCAATGATGATCGTGATTGAATCTTTGGCCGGACCACACAACCCCGTGGGGTCATCCGTGGTCAGGTACAGTTTTACCAAATTCGCAGCGGTATCAGCAGCAGTAAAGGTGTACACTACATTGAGCGAACTTGTACTTGGTGTGAAAGCACCAGTGCCTCCGCTCCAAGTTGCAGTGGTAGCTTCCCCACCGATCGTGCCTTTGAGTTGAACGGTATCTTGAGACGCGCAAATCCGGCGGTTCGGGCCTGCGTCAACAGTGGCTTTGGGGTTGATGAAAATTTGAACGGTATCCAATCCCCCCTGACATACGTTGCCGCCTGGATCGTTGCTCATCACCCCAAATTTGAGGCTGCTCAACAACATGCCAGTGCCGTTCAACACATACTTTGCCTTCGGACTGGTATCGGAGCCCACAAAAGTTCCAAAAGCGGCATTTTTCTGCCAAACCAAATTCGTAGCAAGACCAGATAGGGTTGCACTCAGGTAAATTGTATCGGCAGCACAGATCGTTTGATCCGGGCCAGCGTTCACAATTGATTCGGGGTCAAGAGTAATGATCCGAATATCCTTTTCTCCGCTTGGGCCATTACCCGTCAGCGTCAAATTCACTACTCCCGCCGCAGTATCTGCCGCAGTGAACATGTACTTGGCGTTCAAGTCATTGGCATTGGGGATAAAGGTGCCCGTGCCACTAGTAGTCCAGGTTCCAGCTGTAGCAGCTCCGCTCACCGTTCCTTTCAATTGGATCATGGTGGTGGCAGCACAGATGGTGGTATCGTTGCCAGCATTGATGCCACTGTCATCGTTTTGGATGGTAGCAGTTACCGTGCTGGCAGTTGTAAGCGCACTTAGCGGTACATTTGTATTGGAGAAGCCATTGTCTTCAATCGAAACGGTGAAAGTTTCGTCTGCTTCTACATCGGTATCCCCATTGACGAGTACGGTAATTATTTTTTGCTCGCCAGCAGTACCCGTGAATGACAAGACATCATCATTGTCCTGGTAATCATTGTTAGCCGTAGTAGCCGTAGCGTCGTCGGTTGTATAAGCTAGGTTAAAACCATCCTGCACCGGATTGTTCAGCGTAGCAGTAAAGGTGAAGTTGGTCATTCCAGTATTCCCTTCGGCTTTGGTCGCACTGAGCAATTGCAAATGTACGACTGCCGCGTCGTCGTTGTTGATGGTACCTTTCCCCTGGGCGTCTGAGATGCTACCATTGCTGACGTTGGAAAGGTTGACAAAGAAAGTTTCGTTGGCTTCTACTTTGGTATCGCTATTGACGTCCACTGTGATGGTTTCGCTATTGTCGCCGATGGCGAAACTGAGGGTTCCAGTTGGACTTGAACTGGTAAAGTCGTTGTCGGCGCTTTTTGCAGTCCCATCTACAATCGTGAAATCGATGGTTTCGGCAGTCGCAGTGCTGGAACGGGTAACGGTGAAGGTAAAGCTGGTGGTGCCAGCATTGCCTTCGTCCTTGGTTACATCATTGATGGAGAAGGAAAGGTCATCGTCCAAGATGGTGCCCAAGCCCTGCGCATCATCAAAGGTAATATTGGGAGGGTTGCCCTGGATGCTGGTCAAATTTACGAAGAAGGTTTCATTGGCTTCGCCCACCACATCGCCAATGACTTGAACCGTAATCGTTTGGGTTTGGCCCGTGCCATTAGCGGGGAAAGTCACCATACCCGTATTGGTATTGTAATCCCCCGCGCCAGCAGTACCGTTTGCAGTAGTAAAGTTGACTGTTACAGCAGTACTCACTACTTTGTTCAAAGAAACGGTAAAGATGAAATTGGTATTGCCAGCATTTCCCTCAGCGAGACTTACATTATCGATGGAAATGGTGGCTGCGTCATCGTTGTTTATAGTGCCTGTCCCAGTGCCATTAGCGCCCGAAATGACTACATTGCGGCCGCTGGCCGAAACACTACTCAGTGGCACCGTGAAGGTTTCATTGGGCTCTACCTTCATGTCACCATTAACGGTTACATTAAAGGTCTGGATTTCACCCGCAGTGGTGCCCGCAAAGTTCAAAATCGCGTTATTGGTCACATAATCATTGTCACCTGTAGTGGCTGTACCATTTGTGGTAGCTACATTCACAGTGAAGGGTACATCTACCGCTTTATCCGAAGTAACCGTGAAAGTGTAGGTTTGGGTACTCGAATTCCCTTCGACATTGGACACACTATTGATGCTCAAGGTAGCCTGGTCGTCGTTTGTAATGGTGCCCAAACCAGTGCCATCGGTGATGACTACACCGGCGGGTGCGTTTGAAAGCAGAACATTAAAGGTTTCAGCCAACTCCACAATATCGTCGGCGGTCACAGTAACACTTACTGTTGCAGTAGTACTGCCTCCTGCTGTGAAACTTACTGTACCGCCACTGATCGTGGTGTAATCGCCATTGTTGGTCGAGATCGCTCCCGTATTGACGTTTAGGCTAAAAGCCTCGCTGTTGTCATCCCTGGTAACGGTGAAGTCGAAGGTAGTACTTCCACCGCCACTGCCTTCAAACAGGGTCAAGTTATTGATGTTGACGTTGGTAGGCGTTTTGAAGCCTAAATCCAGCGTGTTATTGTTTTCTACCAAACTGCCAGCATAAGTGAGCGTGATTGCCTGGCTGGCAATCGAGCCGTTGATGGCAGTTTGACCATTGTCGTCATTATTGGTGTCATCATCCGGGTCGCTGGCTGCACCAACTGGGCTGGAAATTAAGCCTTCCAAGGGCTTTCCGGCTCCAAATTCAGTAGCAGGAATTTGCACGATGTAATCACCAGAGCAAAGATCAGCAAAGGTGTAAATGCCACCCCCTGCTGTGGTAGTAAAGGTCACAAAACTATCACCTGCATCCAGAATCCCTGCGGTACTGCCGTTATCGCGATACAAATTGACTACTACGCCATTGACCCCAGCGTCCATGCCATCAAAGCTACCGTTTTTGTTGTTGTCTTTATAGACCAGGTTACCCAAGCTGTGTTTGCTCAATTGAGTCACAGTCGGATCAACACTGCCACCAGCGACATTGTCGGTGAGAATGGTGCTGAAGTTGCTACCACTTACGCTGCCCTGGTTGGAAATTTGACACACTCCAGCGGGAAGAGGCGTATTGATGGTCACATCAAACTGGATGGTGATTTGTTTGCCCGCTGGCAGCAGGAATCCACTGGGAGCACCAACTGTAACGGTTTCACCAGCAAGCACCATCATTGGTGGAGCAGCAGGCATTTCTGCTGGTTGATTGGCCTTGCTTTCACTAAGTAGTTCTGCTACTGCCCCAGTGCGTTCAGTAGTGTTTTTATCTTCCTGCGTTTGTTTTAGCGCTTCGTCATCCAATGAGCGAGGCGCTACAAGGGCCAAAAGTTCAGCTTCTGGCATCAAGGAGGCGTGAGCAGGTGCAGTACAAGTTCCGCCAAAGGTGATTGTGCCTGATGAGATAACAGTGGACATCGGTGGAACAGCAGACATGTTATTCATATTGCCAGTCCAGTTGGCAACAATGTCGGGGCCGGTGCCTTGTAAATTAATCGTAGTACCTGGACCCAGGTTTTGTGCCCTGAATAAGCGGGAAGTTTTGGTTACCGAGTTGCTTGCAACAAAAGTACAATTGGCATTGGTCTGGCCTGCTGAAGAGCCGTCGCCTGCGATGGTAGAAATACCCTCATAAGAAGTAGAAGTAGAAGTAGCTGTGATCGTATTGCCAGTTACAATTAAATCTAAGCTGCCTGATCCCAATCGGCTTACTCCCTGCACACTAGCATTCGTAAAACTTGAGTTGATGCTGGCATTGTCTTTAAGTTCTACCCTCATCGTACCCCCACCATTGTGTGCGAACCGGACGTTGTTGAAAGCAGAGGCCACAGGATGGCTGGCGGTGATCAAAGTATTGTTGTTGACCCGGCCTCTGAGGGTTCCGCTAAAAGGGGGGGATGGTGCTAGGGGAAGGGTTCCTGATAAAAAAGCAACCTGTTCTACACACTGGATCTTGGTATTCCCATTGATGTTGTAGTTTAGGGTAGAGTTGTTAATTGCATCCAATTCTATCCCCCCTCCATTTGCCGTGGGCACATCAATGGTGCTGGTGGTGATATTGAACGTAAGCGTAGAGCCAGTTTCAGCGATACCCGTTACTGCGCCCTGTGATCCGGGAAGCCGGAAGAGGCAATTGCTGATATTGACGGTTGCATTAGCAGTACTGTAAGTACGCAGCTCAAAAAGGTTTTGGCCAACTGTTGAGCTATTGACATCGTCGAAAGTACAGCCACTAACGGTCAGGTTAAGGGTGCCCGTGGTATTGCGAATGTCAGCAGTACGGTACGCTGATTTTTCAAAAGTAGAGTTGGTGATGGAACAAGTACCGGAGAGATTGCGGAGTTTCAGGGCATCTTCTTCTTGCCCGTCTGTATTGTTTCCATTGCTAGAAGCGAGACAATTATTGATGCTCAGGTTGCTGACCGAAAGTCCTACAATGCCGTGTTCCGCTGATTTAACAATCGGGGCTACCACATCTCCGATTTCGATGTTGTCCAAAACAACTGTATTGGCTACGTTCATGTAAATGGCCGCAAAACAAGCTGCCACATCGTCTTCATCACAGGCCGTATCCCCGCCTCCATCCGTAGTGGTGTTGGCGGATGGCATGAGGAGGTTTTTTAAAGTAATATTGGTCACATTGCGCAGTTCGATGCCACGCCCTGAGATGTTGCTAAAAGTTCCACCTGATCCATCGGTGGTGCCGGTGCCGGGAATTTGGAAGGATCCAGTCGTATTGCTAATGAAAATACCTGTACTGGTGTTTGACACTGAAACGCTTTGAATGATCACATCCAGTGCGCCATTGTTGAAGTTGATGCCAGTGCCTCCATCGTTACTCAAAATTACATCCCGTACTTTTAAGGTTACGAAATTATTGGCAACGAAGGCCGTGCTTGAACCACCAGAATTATTGATGGTCACCCCATATATTTCATTGTTTTCACCAGTAGTGATAGCAGTTGAGCTGTGGGTAATGGTAGGGTTGGTTCCTCCGGTTGTCGGAATGGAACCAGAGATGGGGGGATGAACAGGAAATGTTACCCCTGCAAGTGCGGCCAAAGTGCCTTCATCCGTACCCTGCCCAATTAAATTTTGGCCATTGAGCAGGGTAAAACCTGCTCCACTATAAGTTCCGCTGTACAAAAAGATATTGTCATTGGGATCGTCCGCTGCAATGCTGTTGAAGTTGGCAATGCTACTAAACGGGCTGCTCAATCGACCATCTCCGGGAGCACTGGCGTTGTCGTCAAGGTACCAGATCATCCCTGTCACTGTGATGGTAACGGTCCCAGTGGCACTCATAAATCCATTGTTAACGGTATAGTCGAACGTGGTTGTGCCTTCAAAACCTGGACTGGGATTGAAGGTGAAGCTACCATTGGCGTTGAATGTAACATCTCCACTGGTACCTGTCGTATTAACTCCTGTAACGGTCATCGGCGTACCGTTCAAGTTGACGTCGTTGTTCATCAATCCAGCTGCGGAAGGCACCGAAATAGAAATGTTTCCTACGGTAGCGTAGGCGTCATCGACAGCAATCGGGCCCGACTTAAGTGAATTGGGCACCAGCGTCGTGTTGGCGTCAATTTGATCGGAAAACTGAACGCCATTGGCATCCATTGCCCCCGTACTATTTGAAATGACAACTGTGTAACGAAGCATATCGCCAGGCGTAGGTCCAGGTGAACCCAAGTCGGTCCCAAGGGGAGCAACAGTCTTGACAGCACTGACAGTAGGCACAAAAGGACTGAGCCAGTTTTGTCCTCGGGCGCGGTTGTTTGCAGGAGTCACAAAAGGATAGAGCCACCGCAGGGATGGGGCTAAGTCGGCACTTGACTGGACCACATCAGCAGGTGTTTTTGTTTTTGGATACCACTGCTGAAGCAGGTTTGCATCTTTTAAAACAATTTTATCTGCGAGGCTTGTTGGTGTGCTGGGCTTGGAGATCGCAAGGTCTTTTTTCACCCGATTGATAATTATGCATGCAAATAGCATAAGGCTTGCGCTTAAGCACAAGGCTTTGACAGCACTTTTCATGAGAATACAACTTTTAGTTTTGTTAGCGGCCTTTCCCGCAATTCACAAAAACAAATAGGAGATGCTGTTCTCTCCGGCAAAAAAATGGTCGTCAGGTTTAATTTATTTCAAAGGTACAAATTAAATAAGGAGGATGTGTGAAACTGGCTTGATTATTTTTTTCTTTATCAAATACAGGTTTATAAAAAATTGATTATCAATTATTTGCATTGAATTATCAGCATGATTAGGCAAAAACAAGCACTCCTAACGTATTTCAATTGTTTTGACGGTAAAATATTCGCAAACCTTGGTGTCCCACTCCATTTTAAAGTCGAAAAAATCACTTGCTATTTTGATGCTTTAAAGCCCCTTTTACCAATAAGAAAAATAAATAAAACAGCATAAATACACGTCTGAAATTGAATCCAATTTGTTTTATTTTTTCACAGCATAAATTTTAGCAATATACAGCCCAGTAATCGCTCTGGCTTTGCTCTTGCTTCACTCCTTTTGATTTGGGTAAATGTTGAATGAATTTGGAAAATGCAATAAATTAGACTAACTTTGCACAGCACCTAAGGGAGCGTAAAAAAAGAAGGTGGACGTGTTTGGGTTTAGTGAAAAAAGAAAAACAACTGGATGAAAGCAAGTGGTGTTCTTTTTTTGCTAAACCTCAAAAGCAAATACGTCCATTTTATTTTAGCTCAAATACTAAACGTTTGGATTACGCTATGTGTCTGTAGCATCATTTTGCTACTTCACATAATTATCAACTCAACGACCATGAATAGACGGCCTTTCATAAAATTGCTGGGTATCCACGCCATCAGCTTACCCTTACTTAACCATGCGACGAGTTTGTTCGCGGCAAAACCATTTGAAGAAAACTGGTTCAATCAACTATTAAATGAAGGGCAAATCGAAAGTAAAGTACTATTCTCTGCACAAGCTCAACTTCCTTTACCATTAGCTGTGCAACAAGGTGAGTTCAAGTCCATCAATCAAACGCTTTATTACTACCAGCAGCGGCAATTTTGCTTTCAGGTTTTTGAAAAACGACATCCAGTGTTGGGTCAATTGGACTTGATGTTGCCATTTTGGAAAAGACAAGCCGATGGGACCTGGAAGCCGATCGCTTCATTGAATGCTTTTGACCTCAAGGCTTTGGCCAAAGCAATCGAAAATGGCTATTCCGCCTCCGCTTTTCTTCCCTTAGCCCCTCATCAAGCATCTCAATCTTACGCGTGTGAAGCAGGTTTGGTGCATACTGCAACTTATATAGGTATGGATAATTCTGCTCGTACCCAGCTTAAGATTAGCCCCTTATCCGCGAATGGTAAGCCAATGGAATTTACGGCCACTGTACACAGGTCGGCGTAATTTTCTTAATCTACCTAAGTTATTTTATAGAGGAATACGCCCCATTGATTCTTCACCTGCTAAACGCACCTCATCATGGCAGAACCATTTTTGTCTGAAATTCGGATCATGAGTTTCTCTTTTGCCCCCAGGGGCTGGGCGCTATGCAACGGACAATTGCTAGCTATTGCCCAAAATCAGGCACTATTTTCTTTGTTGGGCACCACTTTCGGAGGTGATGGCAGGGTCAACTTTGCCTTGCCTGACTTACGTGGGCGAACCCCTATTCATGTCGGAAGTGGCCATACTTGGGGAGAAAGAGGAGGGGAACAGGCCCATACCTTATCCATCGCCGAATTACCTACGCACTCCCATTTGGTCAACGCTACCCTGGCCAAACAAAATGGAATTGAACCCTCCAATACCAGCGTTTTTGCCAATGCAGACCCCACTCGCCTTTATGTTGGGAGTGGTACTCTAGCCGCAATGGGCTCACAAACAATCACCAACGTGGGGGGGAGCCAGGCACACATAAATATGCAGCCTTTTTTAACTTTGAGTTTCAATATTGCGCTGCAAGGGATTTTCCCAAGCCCCACCTAGACTCTTTCAATCCTCAAATTTAAACCATTATGGCACAACCATACGTCGGAGAAATTCGCATGTTCGCAGGCAATTTTGCTCCAGCTGGCTGGATGTTCTGTGAAGGGCAAATCCTACCCATCTCAGAGTACGAAACTCTTTTTAATTTGATAGGCACTACCTATGGTGGGGATGGTCAAGAGACTTTTGCACTCCCAGATATGAGGGGTAGAATTCCTATTCACCAAGGAGGTGGTTTTACTTTAGCCGAAACAGGTGGGGTAGAGGAAGTCACACTCACGGTGAATCAAATTCCGGCACACGGACACCCATTTATCGCATCCACTTCACCCGGCAGTAGCACCCTGCCAACCGGAGGGTACCTGGCTTCTAACCTTTCGGGAGATTTTTACACCGCTGACACCTCTACGGGTTTGGTACCATTGGCATCCAATACCGTCGGTCCAGTCGGAGGGTCACAGCCACACACCAATTTCCAGCCCTATCTTTGTGTCGATTTTATCATTTCCTTGTTTGGAATCTTTCCGCCACGGCCTTAACATGGTTTAACGGCAGATTGCTCGACATATTAAAAACATTTGTTCATCACGGAATCTACTGACAAATCAGCAAAGGTTCATTCTCAAAGCTACAATCATGGATCCATTTGTTGCCGAAATACGCATATTTCCTTTCAATTTTGCCCCCAAAGGCTGGGCCTGGTGCGATGGACAATTGCTCCCGCTTTCTCAAAATACTGCTTTGTTCTCCCTCCTGGGTACGACTTATGGTGGCAATGGTAAATCCAATTTTGCACTCCCCGATTTACAAGGTCGGGCCCCTATGCACCCTGGGCAAGGGCCGGGATTGTCGCTGCATGATTTGGGCGAGACAGGAGGCTCGGAAACCGTAAGCTTGTTAGAAAGTGAAATACCCAGCCACAATCACCGCCTAAATACCGTGAATGACATTGGTACTTCACCTTCACCTGCAAACGTTTACCTTGCCCAAGCACCTGCTTACAATTCGTCTCCCTCAGGTGGAAGTGTGCAATTAAACGTTGCCGCTTTGTCTCCAAGTGGAGGCGATCAGCCCCATAATAACATGCAGCCTTACCTGACCTTCTATTTTTGCATCGCACTTCAGGGTGTATATCCTCCTAGGGGTTGATCGGGATTTCAAATGAACTGATCTTATGATCAATCTGCGCGCTATTTACCAGGAAGATTTGCCTCGTTTATTGGAAATTTATGCCAGCACCCGGGCCGAGGAACTGGCAATGGTACCCGATTGGTCGGATGCCGACAAGACCGTTTTTGTGAACCAGCAGTTTTTTGCACAGCACCAATACTATTCTGAGCATTACCAAGGGGCTGAGTTGCAAATGATCGAACTGAATGGTGAAGCGATTGGTCGTCTGTACGTACATTGGCATTACAGTACAGAGGAAGTACGCATCATGGACATTGCCATTTTGCCTATATTTCGTTCACAAGGCATTGGCTCTCAATTGATTCAGCAAGTAATGAAAAAAGGAGCCGACTTGGGTAAAAGTGTGAGTATCCACGTAGAGTACAACAACCCAGCAATGAAACTCTACGAACGCTTGGGCTTTCATAAAGTTGGCGAATTTAACTCGGTTTACTACTTATTAAAATGGACTCCAATGCCCATTGAGTCAGCTTAATTTGGTTGTTATGTTAGAAAAATTGACCATTGGTGATTTTCAGCCACATTTGAATCAGCAGTTTTTCATCACCTTCGCATCGGAAGCAACCCACGCAGTGCAGCTGATCAAAATTACACCCTGGAGTCACGGATCAGACAAATACCGCCAACCATTTACGCTTGAGTTTGAAACAGATTTTAAAGAAAAGTATTACCCGCAAGGTGTGTTTGTGTTGCAACACCCAGAACATGGTCCCTTCGACCTCTTTATGGTTCCAATCGGCCCAAGTAAGAAAGGGATGATTTATGAAGTAGTGATTAGTTGAACCGGCCTAAGTTCGACTACTCTTCGTTAAGAAAATGCTCATTGTGCACAGCATAATTCCGCTCTTCCTGCTACCTCTCCAAAAAAAGGCTTAGTCAAAAATTGACTCGTTTTTTGCCTAAATCCCTTAGATTTAAACAGGGTCTAACTTTGGCATTTTAGTGTTCAAAAACTGTGCTTTTTGCTGTCCAATTTTTTGCCCTATCTTCGCAATGCCTTATTTGTCAACAAAATATGATCCAAAGCGGGAATTGCTGGAAATTACTGACGCGAAACATTTGGGTGCAACTACTTAGCAAGGCGAAAAACCACTCAATTCCGGTAAGCCTCCACTGTTTGAATGGAGCCATCAGCATTGTATTTCAGCTCCATGACTTTGACATTGCGCAGGTGGGTCTTCCCCGACAACTGCACATCATGGTAAAAAAGGTACCACTTGCCTTTTTGCTCCACGATTGAGTGGTGATTGGTCCAGCCCCACACAGGTTTGAGTAAAATACCCTGGTAAGTGAAAGGGCCGTAGGGGTTGTTACTGATAGCGTAACAAAGGTTGTGGGTATCGCCTGTGGAATACGAGAGATAATACTTACCTTGGTATTTGTGCAGCCAGGCGGCTTCAAAAAACCGCTTGTCGTTGTCGCTTTCGAGGAAAAGATTACCGTTTTTATCCACAATTTTGATCTCGCGGGGGGCTTCGGCCAAGGATTTCATGTCGGCACTGAGCTTGGCCATGCGGGGCAGCACTGCGGTTTCATTGGGCTTTTTCAGCGCTGCTTTGGCCGTATATTGGTTATTGTCCCAGCGCTGGAGTTGGCCACCCCAGATGCCGCCGAAGTACATATAATATTGCCCATCGTCATCTTTGAACACACTGGGATCAATGCTGTACGTGCCTGCCACCGGCTGGGCCTCTGCTTTGAAAGGGCCCGTGGGGCTTGTGCTCTTCGCTACACCAATGCGAAACACATCTTCTTTGTCTTTGACCGGAAAATAAAGGTAATACACCCCGTCTTTGAAGGCCGCATCGGGAGCCCACATCTGGCGGCCCGCCCAAGGCACGTCTTTGATGTCGAGGGCTACGCCGTGGTCAGTGACTTTGCCGCCAATTTTTTTCATTGATAAAATGCGGTAATCTTTCATGTCAAAATGACCGCCTTCGTCGTCTTCGGGGGTGTTCGATTCGATGTCGTGTGAAGGATAGATGTAAATCCGGCCTTTGAACACATGCGCCGAAGGGTCGGCGGTGTAAATATGGCTGACTAAGGGTTGATTGAGGGGCGTACCCTGGTTTTGGGCCAAAAGAAAAGGGCTTGACATTGCGCTGCACAGCAGCCAAAGGATGTTCTTTTGCATAAGGACTGTTTGTTTTTTGTTCGTTTGGTGTGGGTAAGATAAATAAAAGACGATAAAATTGGATGCCATCCGTTGCCAGGGACTGTTTTTTTGCGGCGAAGGGCAGGAATCAATCGCGGAATGGTTGTGGCTGATCGTTTTAGGATTTTTGGCTGAAGGGTGATTTTTTTGATAGACAAGATGCAAGTAGGATTTTGAGCAAGCGGGACGTTTTTTTGTCTGAACCAGAATTTACAGAATTGCAGAATTACAGAATTTCTTGTGTGACGTTGACCATTTGAATTTTAAAAAATTACAGAATTTATCAGGCAACTGCGTTGCCTATGCCGCTCGTCCCGCGTCTCCTGACGCAAGCCAAACCTCCCACTTTCCTAACAAGCTATCTCCCATTAACAATTAACAATTAACCATTAACCATTAACCATTAACCATTAACCATTAACAACTAACCATTAACAACTAATCTCGTACACAGCGAAACCCCGTCGTCCCATTCCGTTCAAAACCTGACGAAATGCGCATCAGTTTTTGGGTGTAATTCAACTCGCGGGGGCCGCCCTCCACATACCACCAGGAACTGGCGGGCAGGTAATAACTGCCGCCTTTGATGATCACATATTGGCTATTGCCTGTTCTGTACACGTCGTTGGTGAGTTGCCATACGCAGCCTACCAGGTCTTGCAGGCCATGGGGATTGGCACCACGGGGGTAGCTGCCCACGGGGTAGAGCTGACCATTGCCCGTGTTGCAAAGCGTGGAATCTACTTGTAAACGTGAGACGGTGAGGGTTTCGGTAATTACTTGTTGTTCGCGTTTTACTTCGGCAGTTTTACTCCAAGGCCATTCTCGCCCATCACTCGTTTGGGCGGCATATTGCCATTCCATTTCCGTGGGCAAGCGCTTACCCGCCCAACGCGCATAGGACCTGGCATCGTCAAGGCTCACGTAAATGACCGGAAAGTTGGCCTGCCCTGCCGGGATTTTGCCCCTCACCCAATGTCGCAGGAAATTACTGGTGTCTTTGGGTCGGTAGCCGCTTTTTTGCAAAAACACCTGAAATTGGGCATTGGTCACAGGGTGTTGGTCCATGAAAAAAGCGGGCATTTCTACCGGTCCCTGCGGATAATCGCGCACGTTGGGGATGAAGTCGTCGCCGTATTTGACTTGCATCGTAAATGTGCCCGCTGGAATGCTTTTCATACCCAGTGGCGGGGTTTTGGCCAACGCCGTTTTCCAGTTTGATTGGCTTAACAGGCGGGCGTTACCGGGTTCGAGAAGAAGCACCACTTCGTCGAGCAGATCGTCCTGGTTGAAAAGCTGGATCACCACTTTTCCTTCGATTTGGCCAAAAACCTGGCTCAAATTGATCCTTTGGCGGCCCGTTTTGATGATTTTGGGTGTTTTTTCGTAAGTCGGCATCCCAGCCCAAATCCGGATCTCCTGGCCCTTGTCGGCTTGGATCAGCAAGTCGTCACCTTCTCGATTTACGTTCAATAATTTTGGAAAAACGCCAATCGCACCTACTGCACCTTCATTGTTGCTGCCGCGCCATTTTTCGGCAAAAGCTTCCAGGTTGGCAATGGCGTAGGTTTTGCCCTCGTGGATTTGGGGCTCGGTCATTTCGTGGTTCCAGAGGTCCACCAAATGGTGGTTTTCCGGTATTTCCGCTGCAAACAAGGGGCCCTTGAATCCTGAATTTTGTAAGCTAAAAATGGTAAAAATCGCCTTGTTAGCCCCTGGCCAATGGTTCACATAAATGCTATCGCGTAGGGTGGAAACTAGTGGATTCCAGTTTTTTTGGCTAAAAACGGGGCTGTTTTCGCGCAAAATCCGCAGGGTGCGGCCCCAGAATCGGTAATCGTCATCGATCCACTCTGGTCGACCGGGGCGAAACTGGTTGACCTCTGTGCCATAACCATTGAACATCGAGAGGGCATATTCCCGCCGGATGGGTTCTTTGTATATTTCAGCCACTCGAAAAATGGCGAAATCCGGTCGAATCAACTTGTTCAGGTTGAGCGCTGGCGGATAGTACAAGGCATTGTGTACCCGACCGCTGAGGATGCCGGGCATGTCTTTGGGCACAGCCATGCCTTCGCTGTACATCACCACCCCAGGGCGCATTTGGTCGGCTGCGGCTTGGCGTTCGGGGTTGGATTTGCCTTCGGTGTCGAGCACTACCCCATCGGCACTGGTGGCGGCGATCATTTCCGACATGCCCGCGTGGTGGTCTTGCCAGCGAGTGCTTTCGTCCCAGGGGTTGTAGCTGATGAAAAAACGGCATTGGTATTTGTCGCGGGCCATCTGCGCCAGGGATTTGAGCTTGGCCGTGCCGCCAGGAAGCGCACGAAACATGTCCCATTGGTTGCGTTGATCCAAGCCAAGCATGGGCCAATTGGGCCAAATGCCTACCACGTCATCGCCGCCGTAAAGTTGTTTTCCACGCTTCAAGAACCCTTCCAATTGGTACTTTTGGCTATCGGTGTCGTAAAAATCGCGGTCCCAGGCCATGATCAAGTGCATGGCGTAGGCTTTGCGAATCCAAGCCTGGTCGGGGCGCTGGTAAAGGCTTTCGTCAAATTTTTTACCCTCCAAATCGAACAAGTAGCGCTCCTGAAAAATCTTGCGTAAACCTTCTTGCCAAGCCCCTTGGTAAGTGTCGAGCCAAAGTTCGTAGCGCACCCAACCTCTTGATTCGAGCTCAGTTTCAAAACGCCGACGGGTGGCCAACTTTGGGTCCCAGGCTACGCGGCGGGCCAGGGCGCAGTAATTTCCAGTGGCCGTCTCGATACTAGAATAGCCCAGATGCCAGGCATTGTCGGGCAGGATCACGTTGAGGGGTTTTCGACCCGGCAAAAACAAATGAGCCCGCGACAAAGGGTGCTCACCCAAACCCGTGAGGTAAGGCCGCGAAGGCTCCTGCCCCAATGGCACGAGGTTGCGGATCGTGATTTTGCCCGCTTTCATGGCGTTGCTGATTTCGATGGCCAGTTTGGGTATACCATCCGGGCTTTTGAGCGGCCAAGTGCGGATGAACAGGTTGGGGCTGAGCCAGAGGGTGGTGTCGGCCACTCCCCCACCCTTTTCAAACTGGGCGGAGGAGCGCAGTTCGCCATTCACTTCCAGGCTGAACAGGGGGAGTTTTTCGGGCAGGTTTTGCCAGTAAAAATTGGCATTTTGGGCGGACAGGCTCAAGGTGCAAAGCAAGTAGCTTAGGAAGGCGAATAGGCGTGGCATGGTGAAAATTGATTGGTGGCTTGAGCGAAAGTTAAGGAAGGAGGATGAGAAAATTTCATGAAAATCATTGTGCTCTTGGTGGATTAGTAACAAGCCACGAATAAACCTTACCAAATCGCAACTGCGTACTTTATAGATTATGCCCTCGCTGCGCGAGGCCATTTTTGGAACACGGATAAAATTGGGTTTGGGTGTGTTTGTTTGGGTGTGAGTGTGAAAAAACCCGTTTTCAAATGGAGGACTAAACTTATGTTCGAAGCCCTCCCACACCCGAACTCACACTTACACACTTCAAACCCTATCTTGCGGATTTCCAGCATGACGTTGACCATGACGTTGAACACTAGTAATCTCAAAATTGGAAAGGTTTATTTTTGAACCATTACTTAGCGTTCAGACTTGCGTTTACGCGTTGCAAACGCGTAGAAGATGGTCCTGGTCAGGAAACCGTGAACCAGCATAGCAAGAGACAGTGAACCAACCGGGATTAGGGCCAGCGTGGTCAACTACCAATCCCCGCAACATGCCCCATTAACAACTAACCATTAACAACTAACAATTAACCATTAGCTTTGCTGTCTAATCCAAACCTATGTTTTCTGCGCATCAAAAAGGCATGTTGGCCGTTTTGCTGGGGGCGACAGTATGGAGCACGGGTGGCTTGTGCATCAAACTCCTGCCTTTCGATCCTTACACCATCCTGTTTTACCGTTCGCTGTTTGCGGCCTTGGTGTTTCTGGCATTTTACCGTCGGCGGGCTTTGATTTTAACGCCAGTGGTATTTGGCGTGGGGATTTTGTATGCGGGTTTGGCTACTTGTTTCATCGTTGCCACCAAAATGACGACAGCGGCCAATGCGGTTTTTTTGCAGTACACCGCGCCAGTGTATTTGTTTTTGTTGGAGCCCTGGTTGTTCAAGTTCAAGCTCAGTCGCCTCAATATCATTACGGCAGCGGTCTGTATTTTTGGCATGTTGCTGTTTTTCCAAGGCGATTTGGGTAGTGAAAACATGTTGGGCAGCTTAATTGGCTTGTTTTCGGGCGTTTTGTTGGCAGCCATGCTCTTGTTGCAACGTTTCAACAAACAGGAGCACTACGGTGCTGGTCTGGTTTTGGGCAATGTGTTCATCATGCTCATTTGCTCGCCTTGGTTCATGGCCTCGGCCAGCCCGGAGCCCTTGCAT
This sequence comes from Chitinophagales bacterium, assembly GCA_013299105.1. Classification (GTDB taxonomy): domain Bacteria; phylum Bacteroidota; class Bacteroidia; order Chitinophagales; family Saprospiraceae; genus Haliscomenobacter. Next base: position 221,181 of record JAAFJY010000005.1, read on the forward strand.
TGGCTGCTGTTTGTGGTGCTGGGGGCATTTCAGATTGGCCTGGGCTATTTGTTGTTTAACTACGGTTTGCAACGCACCCGTGCAGTGGAAAGCTCCCTTTTGGCGATGATGGAGCCGATTTTCAACCCAGTTTGGGTGTACCTGGGCTATGGTGAGCAGCCGGGACCTTGGGCCATTGTAGGCGGCCTGATCATTGTGGGGATGTTGGCGGTGCAAGTGGTTTTGAGCGCGAAGAAAGTTGAGGAGGTGAGGGGGCATTGATCAAAATTACTAGAAAGATTTGTAAAAACTAAACCTAGCGGTTCCCGACCTCCCAAAGCCAAAAAGCACAAAACAAAAAACCATCGCTCAATAATTGAACGAAGTCGATCCGAGACACCAGTCCCAGACCTTCTAAATTTCACAAGTGAGTTTGACATTCCAAAACAATATCCTCACTCACACCTCCCGCAACTTCCACTTCCCTCGCTTAAACAACACAATCAGCAGAATCGCCAAAATCGTCTCGGCAGCAGGTACGCAGATGCAGATGCCCAATACGCCCCAGCCTAGGGTGATGGCCAGAAAGTAACCCAAGGGTATTTCGATCAACCAAAAGCAAATCAGGTTACCGATCAGGGGAGTACGGGTATCGCCGGCCCCATTGAAAGCCTGACTGAGGACCATGCCATAAGCGTAAAAAACATTGCCAATGCTGAATACCCGCAGGGTCATGATCCCGATTTTCACCACTTCAGGGTCAGCATTGAACAAGGGGATGATCCAGGGGGCCAAAGCGATACAAATAAGTGACACGATCACCAAGAAAATCATATTGAAATAGCCCGCTCGCCAGGCCGACTGCTCGGCGCGATCAGGTTGCTTAGCGCCCAAGTTTTGGCCCACCAGGGTCGCCGCAGCATTGGCCAGGCCCCAAGAGGGCAACAAAACAAAAATAAGCACCCGAATGGCGATGGTGTAACCCGCTACCGACTGCGAACCAAATTGGGCGATGATCCGCATCAGGAAAACCCAGGAAGCTGAAGCGATTAAAAACTGCACTGCACCGCTGATCGACACATCCATCAAGCGACGGATGACGCCCCAGTCGACTTTAAGGTGCTTGGCTTGGATGTGGACCGTGCTTTTGCCACTGAACAACATATACAATTGGTAGCAAACCCCCACCGAGCGGCCAATGGTAGTGGCTACTGCGGCCCCTGTGACACCCAATTCGGGGAATGGACCCCAACCAAAAATGAACAGCGGATCAAGAATGATGTTGAGGCCATTGGCCAAGAGCAGGGTGCGCATGGCGATGGCCGGATTGCCCGCCCCCCGAAAAATACCGTTGAGCATGAACAGCAGCATGATTACCACATTCGAACCCAACATGATTTTGACAAAAGTACTCCCTTCCTTTTTGACTGCCGAACTAGCACCCATGAACTGTAAAATATCGTCGGCCAAAACAATGCCAATGATGCCTGTAATGGCACCAACAACCAAGGCAACCAAAATGGTTTGAAAAGCGGTATGAGAAGCCGCATCGGGATCCTTTTCCCCAATACGCCTGGCCACCAGGGCGGTTGCACCCGACATACAGCCAATGGCCAAGGAATACACCAAGGTCAGCACCGATTCGGTCAAACCCACAGTGGTGACGGCATTTACGCCCACTTTGGAGACAAAAAACACATCCACCAAGGCGAACAGGGATTCCATCGACATCTCAATGACCATCGGAATGGCCAACAAAATCAAAGCCTGGTTGAGGCCACCTGCGGTATAGTCTCGTTCTTTGCCTCTAATGGCATCAAGGATCAGGGTAAGCATAGCGCTGTAATGTTGAGGAGTCGAGAGGTTGAGGAGTTGAGGGGCTCATCCCTTGGCTTCTAACCTCTAAACTTGGTACCAATAGTTTTAGAACCTGAAAATGCAACAGCATCTTTCATGGATGGACAAAAGTAGATATTCTAAAATAGCAGGTGGCGGCTAAACCATTAATAGGCGGCGAAAGTTCCATTTTTGTGGGGAAATGACAAAAAATGCGACTTTTCCCCAATTTTCTCCATTCCCCGAGTGCCCAACGCCTCAAGTTTATACACTTTCGCAGCGCTTTTTTTGAAAACAAAAGGAATGTCTTTACCTTGATCTCGAAATTTTGTTTTTCGCCTTGCGTTGATGCTGATTCAACTTGAATAAACGCCTGGTAACCAATCAAAAACCTTTACTCACTAACCTTTTTTCCCGATGAGTAGTAACAAAGAAGCCTGGGGATCCCGAGTAGGCCTAGTGTTGGCCATGGCGGGCAATGCCGTAGGTCTGGGAAACTTTTTGCGCTTTCCGGTACAAGCCATCCAAAATGGCGGCGGATCCTTCATTATTCCATACCTGGTCTGTTTTTTATTGATGGGCATTCCACTCTTGTTTGTGGAGTGGTCGATGGGCCGTTTTGGCGGTAATTATGGCCACCACAGTACTCCTTTCATCCTGGGGTCGATGTCAAAATTCGGCTTTTGGAAGTACATTGGGGTATTCGGCATTTTCACCAACCTGGCGGTAGCCGCTTATTATTGCTACCTCGAAAGCTGGACCTTGGGCTACATCTGGCACTCAGTAAGTGGTACGTTCAGTGGTCAAACCCGCGATGATGTGGCCAATTTCTTCACGGGCTACACCAGCCTGAGCAATGCGCAGCCGATCATTTTCTGGCTCATTTGCTTGGTGCTCAACACCTGGATTCTTTCACGCGGCCTCAGTGGAGGGGTAGAAAAAGTAGCCAAAGTTGGCATGCCTTTGCTGATTGTTTTTGGTATTTTTCTGGCTATTCGTGGTATCACCCTTACCGAGGGCAGCGCGGGAGCTTTGTACAGTGGCACCACGGGTTTGAATTACCTTTGGACGCCTAACTTTGATACTATTTGGGAACCAAAAGTGTGGTTAGCAGCAGCTGGTCAGATCTTTTTCACCCTTTCGGTGGGCATGGGTAGCATCCAGTGTTACGCCTCTTACCTCAAGTCTCGCGACGATGTGGCCCTCAACGCCATGAGCGCAGGCTGGATGAATGAATTTGTAGAAGTGGTACTCGGTGGTGCGATTGTGATCCCCATTACGGTGGGTTACTTCGGCATTGATGGCATGTTGGAATTGGTAAACAAAGCTGGTGGTTTGGGGCTTGGTTTTCGTACCTTGCCTTTCTTGTTCCAGCAGTGGGGACCATTCCTAGCCGTTGCGGCCAGTGTGATGTGGTTTGGCTTGTTGTTCTTTGCAGGTATTACCTCTTCGCTGGCAATGGGTACTCCTTGCATGGGCTTTTTGCAGGACGAATTTGGTTGGAAGCGCAACAATGCGGCTTTTGCTTTTGGCGCTGCGGTATTCATTTTGGGCTTGCCTACTGTACTGTTCTTTAATTATGGGGTATTCGATGAATACGATTACTGGGCGGGTACAGTCTCCCTCGTGGTTTTTGCATTTTTTGAGATCATCCTATTTGCTTGGATTTTTGGCATGAACAAGGGTTGGGAAGAAATTACCCGTGGTGCCGACATCAAAGTGCCCATCATTTTTCGCTACATCATCCAGTATGTGACACCAGTGATTTTGGGCTGGGTTTTCTTTTCCAGTATCCCAGCCATTTGGGAGACCATTTCTAACAAAGGTCTTTATGAGCAATTGGCCACTGTAACGGATGCTGTACAAAAAGCCGAACTGGAAAAAACCATGCTCTACCGCAATCTTTCCCGTTTGCTCTTATTGGCAGTTTGGGCAGGCATTGCTTTCATGGTTTACATCGCTTATCGCAAACGGGTACGCGAAGGCCGCTTCTTACTTTGATCCACCTAAAGCATGTTTAAAATTATTTGCTTGTCATAAAACGGCCCAATTTCGACTACTCTTCGTTAGGAAAATGCTCATTATGCGCTGCATAACTCCGCTTTTCCTGCCTCGATTAGTCAAAATTTGACTCGTTTTCTGCCTAAGCCCCCAATATTTAAACACGCTCTCAACACCAATCGACTATGAATAGCACTGCATTAATGATGTACCTCACGGCCAATATTGTCGTGACTGCATTTACCGCTTTCTTCTTTTGGAAAGTGCTCAAGACACCTCCGCGAGAGGACCATGACGATGAGCACCAAGGGCCTAAAACCTTTGATGCGACCTAGAAGAAGTTGAAGGTTGAAATGTTGAAGGGTTGAAAAGACGGGGCGCTGATTCGGTGTTGGGGCCTTGGTTTTGACCCTTGATGTTTCAATTGATACGGATGAAAAAGCCCTGGCATAGTAGTATGTCAGGGCTTTTTTGCTTGAGTTACTAAATTTTACAGCTGACATTATAAATTACCTGGCGGTTTTGAACCATACTGCTCTCGAAATTTTTCAATGTTCTCGTCTTCAATTTCGAGTGCCCTTACCCGCCCATCAATTTGGGTCAAAATTACTCGTGCAAAAAAGCGGTTCATGCCCACGACCCTATTGAATAAAGCGACTTGTTCATTGGCTCTTGGTGAAGTTCCGTCTGAGTTCAATGGTTTGCCACTGATGCCGTACTTAAAAACCTTGTCTCTTTCAATATCGAATATCTCGTACAAGTGGTGTTCTGCTTCATTTTCATGTGAATTTGCGTGGGGTTTTTTCATGACAAATCCAACACACTATCCAACAATAATTTTGCTCCCGGCCAACCCTGCTTATTGCTAAAGGTTTCAGCCCATATTTCGGGATAATGGTTGTAATCAGCAGAGCCTGTTTTTAGCTTAAATGCTTCTAAAGGTAAATACAACAATGACTCAAAAGTGAAATTTTTTGGCATTTTGGACGGATCCTCTAACACTGCATGGTAAAACTGAGAGCCATTTGCCACAACACAACAACGGGAGTACAAAAAGTTATCACCCGAAAAATATGTCTCTTCTGAGTATCTGTTGTCGCCCAATTCACGGGCATATTTTTCTCCGTCTAGTGCAAATAGTTTTTCATTGAGAATATCGTGAAATTGATAAATATCTGCGATTTCGTACTCACTCAATGCTTTAATTGCTGGAGCCATAATAGCATTCGCATCTCTGGTTCGCCAATCGAATGAGTCAATGATGGACCAAAAAATGGATTCACCCATTGATTGCTCAGAAAGATTATCAGTCTCTATCCGAAGCGTAGCATCGGGATATTTGTCTTGCAAATCTTGAATATTGGCAAGGGTTATTTGACGGAGTGGTATTTCAAGAATGGTAGTCATGCCAATTGAAAACGTTTGAGGGTTATTGTTCACAACCTTATTATACTGGACAATATAAGCTTATTCCAACCCCCAATCAAGCCCCTCACTCAAAAATCACCTCCGTAGCACCATAACCATAGCGGTGGTGGTACTCGTTCTTAAAAGTTTTGACGTATGGATGCTGGATCAAACGGGTAGCGATGGCGTTTTTGAGCTTGCCCTCCCCTACCCCGTGGATGATGAAAACGCGGTCCACGCCCAGTCGAACCGCCTTATCGAGGTATTCTTCGAAGTGGCGGATCTGGAGGGTCACAATTTCGGCATTGCTCAATTTTTTAGCGTTTTTGACCAATTTTTCGATGTGGAGGTCTAATTCTGCTTCAAATTCGGCCATTTGGCGCACTTCGTGTGGCTCGTCTACGGGTACTTCGTTGCGGGTGACCTTGGGTTTTAGGTTTTGTTGGGTGTAACTTTTCAGGTCATTGTTGGCTGTACTTTGTTCTTCGCCTTCGTTTTCGTAGTCGATTTTTTCAAAAACCCGAAAATGGTAAACTGGTCGGTCGAGTAATGGTGCTGTGATTTGTTTGGCAAAGAAGTTTTTGGCCTTCAGCTTTAGTTCTCGGCTCATTTTAGTCCCTAAGCCCTCGGTTGTGATCCGCCAACAATCCATCAAGACATAAGGATGCTCGTTGAGGTCGTCGTAATTGAGGTCGCCAACGCGCAGGTAAGAGAGCGAAGCCAATTTGGCACCCTGTTCGATCACTGGATGATCGGCAACGTACAAAATGAAGTTGAAAGCCACATCCAAACGCGTATCATTGATCAGGAAGATATCAAAGCGCTTGATGGTCCCGTCTTCCCGCAAAATGGGTTCAAAAGCAAGTTGAATACCCATGCTTTTGAGAATGGCGTACTGCCGCTGCGGCACTGCTGGCGCTGGGGCGCTGGGTGGAGCAGGTTTATTACCAGTTGCCTTAGCAGTGGCGGGCGTTTTGGAACCCGTATAAAAAGCAGCCGCCACAATGTCGTCGATGAAAACCGGGATTTCCATGTCATCGCCCATCAGGCGGACATTGATCATGCCGCCGTCGAGATATGAACTGACTATGGCTTCTTCGCCAGTATGAAGCAAACGCACGTGGGCACCAATCGGAAAACGCATGAGTAGTAGAGCTTGAGTTGAGGGCAGCGCCAAGGCAGCCAATGATTCAGATGGGCAAAATTATTATTTTTTGGCTAAACCCACGATATAACCTTGATGGCGGTAAATGCTGTTTTTAAGCTGTTTGATGCTATATGTGGTTGAAACTCGCTTCGATTCGCCGATTTTTCTATCCTAAAACTGTCAATTCCCCAATTTCCCATAGCGCTGGAATTCAGAAAAATAGAAAACAACCGTTTTTCCGGCACGCTGGACGAGGTAAAATAGCTCGTATTCCCCATCGTGTGCACTAAACCTGGTGTCGTTAAAGGTTTTAGAAGCAAATACTTTTTTGAGGTAATCTCGTTCCGCTTTACTGGTTTCTTCCAGGTATTCCGTTTTTTGCACGTCCAAACTGTCAGATCCGATGTAGCGCCCATCAATCCATAAAAAAACAGGCGCATTGCCAATCTGGTCTTTTACCAGGACTTTGATCTCTGGAAGATTTTGATCCATTTTCGTACAAATGGCCAGCAAATCATTGGTTTTGTCCAGCCAATTTTTTTCAAACTGGTAGTTGAGTGCATGTTTATCAAACCCAGGATTGTCCGCAAGGATAGATTCTGCGGCTTGCAACAGTACCCTTTGGCGCTTTTGGGTACTGAGCCGATCACCCAAAAAAAGCGAGGCGAAAAGGAAAGGAAAACTCAAAACAAAAAGGAAGGTCCATTTTTGGGAAAGAAAGCTGGTATTCTGATTTGCTTCCTGTTGCCGCTCCGCAATCCTGGTCAGGTTGAACATGATGTTGATCATCAGCGCTCCTACCATCAAGGCCAGAATCCCCAGGATGCTCCATTCAAAACTCTGGGTGATGTTTTCCCTGAACACTTTGAATCCGAATACTTGGATCAGGGTGTAGATGAATACCCAATAAACCAAAAAAAGAATGGAAATCAGGCCAATGACGCTGCTGAATTTTACCAGCGTTTTTGGATTCATGATGTTTTGATCTTGGTGTGATGTAGAATAGTGCCGTATAGTTACTGTTTTCTCCAATTATTTTTGTAAAAACCAAGTAGAGGAATTGGACTTTTGGCTTCTAAAAAATTACTCAAACTGCTTCTTATCAATGTATTACAAGGGTATATGCCTCACTTTTATGGTAAAAACACAGGGGACAAAAGTGTGAAAGTGTCCTTTCAGGGGCAGCAGTTTGTACTAATCTTTGTGCACACCAAAACCTAAAAACTCATGGCTAACGATTATGACCGCATCTTCAAAGAGAACATCGAAGCAATGGCACCTTCGATCATCAAGCGCTTGTTAAAAATCGACCCATCCAGATTGATCCCTTATCGTGCTAAAATGCAAGTGACCCTGGAGCGTGAAATGGACTTTGTCAGCATTGTGAAAGCTGAAAATGAAACTGAAAAAGACTACGGTTTGCATATCGAGTTTCATACCAGCAATGAAGACATGCGGGCTCGAAACCTGGTTTACTATGGGATGTTTCACCTCCAAACCAATTTAGAATTGAAGCAAGTGCTGATCTACATTGGGAAAGATAGGGCAACGTTTATCAAAGAGAATCATTTGGAACTCGAAGGGCTGGAGCATACTTTCATCGTAATTATTCTGGCTGAGGTTCCGAAAGAAATATTTATCGATTCGGATGTGCCCGAAGATGTGGTCACGTCTATTTTGTGTGATTTTGGAGCGGATTCACAAGAAACTGTGGTCAAGATGATTCTGTCCCGTTTACATCAACTTTTGGGGGGTGGAATTCTAATCGAAAAGTTTCAAAAACAATTGTTAACTTTATCACGTCTAAGAGATATGGAACTCATTGTCAAAAACCAAATTGAAGCCATGACTTTTCATTACGACATCGAAAACGACGGTCTTTACCTCGAAGGCGTTGAGAAAGGCATTGAACAGGGCATTGAACAGGGCATTGAACAAGGAATCGAACAAGGCCGTGAAGAAGGCATTGAACTTAAAACCCGGAATTTTGCTCAAACCCTCTGGGATCAACAGGAATTTTCATTGAGAAAAATGGCATTATTGGTCGGTCTGGATGAAACGCAACTTGAGCAGCTCCTAGTGGATGTGTTGATGACTGACGGTCAATCGGAAGAAGATGCTTTAGCTGAAGTCTCTGCTTATAAACTGAAATTTCCCTCCGTATAATTCAACTTTTTCCATCCTGGCCTTGTTGATTATTCGTATTTTCGATAGAAATACTCGACTTTTACATGCTGTATTGTTTCGCTTATCATCCTAGCTGAAACATGCACTTTGGTCATCCTCAAAATCAACAACCTATGAGCCTTCGTTTAGGAGACATCGCGCCAAACTTTCAGGCCCAAACCACTGCCGGAGAAATCGACTTTTACGAATACCTCGGCGATGGCTGGGGAATCCTGTTCTCCCACCCTGCTGATTATACGCCCGTTTGTACCACCGAGTTGGGGCGTACCGCAGCTTTACAGGATGAATTCGCCAGACGCAATACCAAGGTCTTGGCAGTAAGTGTAGACCCACTCGACAAGCACTTCGGTTGGGTGAACGACATCAATGAAACCCAAAAGGTAAACGTTGATTTTCCAATCATTGCCGATGAGGGCCGTGCTGTGTCGAACCTCTATGACATGATCCACCCCAATGCTTCTGAGACGTTTACAGTGCGCTCTTTGTTCATCATTGGCCCCGACAAAAAAGTGAAACTGATGATCACTTATCCCGCTTCCACCGGGCGCAATTTCCACGAGGTACTGCGCGTTTTGGAATCATTACAACTCACTGCCAATTACAGCGTTGCCACCCCAGCCAACTGGAACCACGGCGAAGATGTGATCGTAGTACCAGCCGTATCGACTGAAGACGCGATCAAGAAATTCCCCAAGGGTGTCACGGTCGTTAAACCTTACCTGCGTTATACTCCACAACCCAATGTGGATAAGTGAGCGTAGAAAAATAAACTTACCTACTTTCCCAAACGGAATAGTTTTGGTGCCTGGCTTTTGATCGCCAGGCACCAAGCTTTCTGAAATCTTACTCCTTCAATACCTCAATCTGAACTCGTCGATTGCTTGCCCGGCCTTCCTCGGTATCGTTGCTTGCGATCGGTTTTGAGGGGCCAAAGCCAGCTGATTGAATTTTATCGCTTGGGTAGCCTAAGGTAATAAAGTAGCTGCGAACCTCCTTGGCCCTTGCCGTTGATAGCCCTTGGTTGAACTGGGCACTGCCTACATTGTCTGTATGGCCATTGATTCGAATTTTCCAATTGTTGTCCCTGATGCTTTCATAAATGCGCTGCACCTCGCGACGACCTTCCTCTGTCAAGCTATTTTTCCCAAACTCAAACTGGATGTTTTCAAGGTTCAAGCCCTTCGACAAAGCCTCTTCTTTACTGACCACCGTAGCTTTACTCTTCAAAACCTGTGTTTTGATGGTACTGGGGTCTACAAAAATCTTTTTTTCAGCTACTACATCCTTGCTTTTCGGGTAGTAATTGAATTTCATGGACTTCGGTGCTGCGAAAACGAAATCTCCTGCTGGGCTTGAGTAAACACTATCGAAAACGGTCTTGGTCTTGGCATCCTCCAGCATAATTTTTACAGGTACCTTGTTTCCACTTGCAGTTTGGACTGAGCCTTTGACGATGATTTGCTCTTCGGGCCTGGCCTCCTGTGGCAAAGAAAGGCTCACCAAATCCAAATGCCTTCCGTCTGCGGCAAGGGTACTCATGTATGCGATTTGCCCATTCGGAGGAATAAAAAGCCCCCAATCATCTTCTTCGGTATTGACCCCATCGCCCAGGTTTTCGGGCGCGGACCACTTGGTCCAAGTGTTGTCCAAGCGGGTCACTTTGTATACGTCCAGTTTGCCATAATTTGGAGTATGTTGGGTTGAACTGAAATACAAGGTTTTGTCATCACTGTGAATGAACGGGGAGCGGTCGTTGCCTGTGGTATTGATGTTCGGACCAAGTTTGATCGGGTTTCCCCATTCGCCGTTTTTGTCTTTCAAGGAAACATAAAGGTGAATTTTTTCACTTAAATCTGTCCTTCTGGCTTCAAAAATCAGCATTTGGCCATTGCGATTAAGGCTGCATGGTCCAATCCAAATAAAATTGCCAGGAATCTTCAATGGACTGGTCTCGCTCCAACCCGTTTGGGTGCGATTTGAAGTGCTGATTACACCATCTTCAAACAAGATCAATTGGTTTCCATCCACTGAAGTAGAAAGGATCACTTCATTGTTCCTTCCACTGAAAAAAGTATCTAAATGCGGCTTTTTCCAAGTGCTTTCGTCCACCCTGGTGCTGTAAAAAACGTCTTCTTGGGCAAAATTATCACTACGGGCAGCGCCTGCGAAGTAAATCGTTTCACCATCCCCCGACAAGATAGGCAGGTATTCGTTGCCCGAAGTATTCAATTCCCACAAGTAACTGAATCGCTCATTTCTTACTTGTGGCCTCGACTCAGTTGATGCGCTGTAGTCTTCTCCTTCAATCAGAAGTTTTTCCCCGTAGCATTTATTCCGCCATTTGTACGACTGCTTGCGAAAAGCTTCGGGGATCATCCTAGAGGCCGTGTGAAGTGCAGTGAAATTTTCGCAACTCTTAGTATCTTCAACAAAATCAAAAGCCTTGGAATGCAAACTCAAGTGGGTTAGTTCAAGCGCATTTTTGGTCAATCCATAGCTTTTCTCCCAAGCCTCTTTTTGTTTTTCATCCAAAGCCAGATAGTCATAATACAAGTCTCCATAGCTTGTAAAGACAGCTATCCAACTTTGAAAATCTTCCTTGAGATTAGCCACTCGCAAAAGACCGAACTGGGCCAATAACTTATTGCCAGGGTTATTTAGTTCAGTCTCAAAATAGGGCTTGGCCATTTCTAATTGACCTTTTCCAAGGGCTTCGAAGCCTTTTTCAATCTGAGCAAAAACGGGCTGTAGTGTCAAAAAAATAATCGAACAACTACTCAAAAATCGCAAATACATAGGCGGAGATTTTATTTATGGTTGTGTAATTATTTACCACTTTGATTTTGTGATAAATGGGTAACATTTCTTCAATAGTAAGTTCAACTACTGCACAAGAGAGGAAGGAAGTAAAATCTGAATATCTCGAAAAAGTTTTTTCATAACAGGAATGCGAACCTGGTAAATAGTTACAAAAAAAACTCGTTCCAGCAATTCCCGCTTCAACTAGAATCCCTATGATTTTGTGTCTGTAAAGCACCATCCTTCTAGTGGTCCAAATTGTAAATCTGCCCCAAGTTCCACGGGCTCTTTGTCTCCGTAGCTGCGTTGTTCGTCGGTCAAATAGTCCACTATTTTCCCTCCTCTCGCCTTGCTACAAAGCCAAATAGCCTGCCTGCAACCTAGGGGGTATTTGTAATTCGTACCACTAGTGGAACGCGAACGAAATAATACCCCATTATCAGCGCGACTTTATTTTTGTCTAAATCAGAATTTGTAGAATTACAGAATTAAGAATTACTTGAGTGACGTTGACCAAATTTTTCTAAAGCTGAATTTGAAAGAATTACAGAATGAGCCCGCTTCGCGGTCTAGTACGGGCAATTTCGTTACTCTGATGTGGCCACGAATCTTCTTTGCCCCGCTTTGCGGGATGGGAACACGGATGAAAACGGGTTAGTGTGTGCTTGTTTGGGTTTGAGTGTGAGCAAACCCCGTTTTCAATTGACTGAGACGAAAGATTGTAATCGAAGTCCTCGCACCCGAACTCACACTTCCCCCCACCCAATCTTGCGGATTGACAACATGATGCTAACATCGCATGGATCAAGACATCAGTGTCAATTTTTATAACTTAATCTTTTGCTGCCCCTTAGTTTTTCGCAGTCTTGATTATTAACCCTGCACGGTTTGTGATGTCTTGGAAGATTTCTTGGTCGGCGATGGCAAATAAGAGCATCTCGGTTAGGTAGGGTTCATTCTTCCTTTCCGGCCATAGCATAAAGTGAACTTCTTTAACCAGCTCATTTAAAGTATTGTAAGCTTGTTTTTTGGGTATAAAAACGTTTTCGTCGCGCTGAGAAATGAACTTTCCCTGATAGGCTTCCTTTTCATTTTTCATTTGGTATGTAGAAATGTGGTTCAATCTGATAAGAACTTCGATATCAAATGCATTCATTTTAGAGTTTCGACCGTCAGGCATAGGGAAAAATTGATTGCCTGCATTTTGAGAGAGAATTATCCAGTTGAGTGAATAGGCAATTCTCGTATCATATATGACGAATTTATCTGGGTGTTTAAACGCAGCTATTTTTGAAGTGCTTGAGATTCGATTGAATGATTGGAGGGTTTCAATGCTCAATTTCGGATCCTTCAAATTGTCAACATTATCATATGACGTGGTAATTCTACCCCAATCTTTTATAATCCAATTACATAGCTTTTCATATTGATCGTTGGTAGCTGGTTGACTCAACATTGGGGACAATAGCTTAACAAGCATTAGCCTTTGATCATACGGTGGTTTGTTTTTGATCGCATTTACATCATTCTCATTTGTGATTTCTCCCAATGAGTTGAGGTTTTCATCTGTGACTCCCCAATTATATTGTATTTTAAGGTTTAAGTTATATTTCTTCAAATAATCTGCAATAATTTGAGCCTGTTCCATGACTTTAAAAGGTTTAGACAATAAAACAATAAGCCAGCCAAAAGGCCAGCCATAAATTCCAGGAACGCAACTCAAATATAACAAATTCCTCCCCCCAAAAAAAACAAAAAAAAAGCGACCCTGCCACTCGAGAAGGTCGCCTTTTTTTATCTTCGGCTAAAGACGTCGTTCAGAATTACTCCTTGTCGTCACCTTTCAGCTGTTCTTTCAGGGCTGCGAGGCCTTCCAGATCGCCGAGGGTGGTGCGCTCGATGCTGTCCTGCTGCTTTTTGACGGCGTTGCGGGTCTGCTTGCGCTCGTCATCTTTGCCTTTCTTCACTTGTTCGTCGGCATCGCGGCGGATGTCTTCCAGGTAGCGCAGGTGCGATACCAAGATGCGCTTGTCGTCGCGGTTGAACTCGATCACTTTCACGGTCAATTTTTCTTCCACTTCCGCCAGTGCGTTGTCTTCTTTGCGGATGTGTTTGATGGGCGCGAAAGCTTCCAGGCCGTAAGGCAATTGTACGATGGCACCGCGGTCATCACGACGCAATACGGTAGCTTCGTGGTAAGAGCCTACTGGGAATACGGTTTCGAAAGTATCCCATGGGTTTTCTTCCAGTTGCTTGTGTCCCAAAGACAATTTGCGGTTGTGCTGGTCGATGTCGAGGATTGCGATGTCGATCTTTTCGCCCACCTTCGTAAACTCGGATGGGTGACCGTAGCGCTTGGTCCAGCTCAGGTCGGAGATGTGAACCATGCCACCGATGCCTTCTTCCAACTCCACGAACACGCCATAAGGAGTGAGGTTTTTCACCTCGCCAGTGTGGCGGCTGTTTTGTGGGTAGCGGGCTTCGATTTCGCTCCAAGGGTCCTTGGCCATTTGCTTCAGCGACAGCGACATCTTGCGGTCGTCGCGGTCTACTGTAACCACTTTGGCTTGGTACTCCTGGCCCAACTTGAAGAACTCGCGGGCGTTGATTGGCTGGTTGCTCCAGCTTACTTCCGATACGTGGATCAGACCTTCTACGCCAGGCTGGATTTCCAGGAATGCGCCGTAGTCTTCGATGTTCACGATCTTGCCTTTCACGATTGAGCTCTCGGAGATGGTAGCGTCCAGTACTTCCCAAGGATGTGGCTGGAGTTGCTTCAAGCCCAAAGAGATGCGCTTCTTGTTTTCGTCGAAGTCGAGTACCACCACGCTGATCTTTTGGTTCAGGCCCAACACTTCGCTTGGGTGGCTGATGCGGCCCCAAGAAATGTCGGTGATGTACAAAAGACCGTCCACGCCACCCAAGTCGAGGAACGCACCGAAGTCGGTGATATTCTTGACGATACCTTCCAGTACCTGGCCTTTTTCGAGGCTGGCGATGATGGCGTCGCGCTGTACGGCGAGGTCGCTTTCGATGAGTGCTTTGTGCGAAACAACGGCGTTCTTGATGGTTTCGTTGATCTTAACCACCTTGAATTCCATGGTTTTACCCACGTAGGCATCATAGTCGATGATTGGCTTGATGTCGATTTGTGAACCAGGCAAGAAGGTTTCCAAACCGCTGCAATCCACGATCAGACCACCTTTGGTCTTGCTGATAACGGTACCTTTGATCACGGTGCCGTTGGTGAAGGAGTCAACGATGTTCTCCCATGCGCGCAGCAACTTGGCTTTGCGGCGAGAAAGCACCAACTGACCACGCAGGTCTTCCTGTTGCTCTACGTATACTTCTACGAAATCGCCAATCTTCAGATCTTGGATGTCGCGGAATTCAGAAAGAGGAATCAGACCGTCTGACTTGTAGTTGATGTCGAGTACCACGTCGCCGCCATTGATGGAAGTCACGCGACCTTTTACGATCTCGCTTTCCAAAACGGCGTTCATGGTTGCCTCGTACTGGCTCAGGTAATTGGTGCTTTGATCGGCAGAATAAACCACGCCACCTTTGTTGGTGATGTTCCAATCAAACTCGTCGTGAGCGCTGTTTGGATCGTAGCCAGCGTGGAACAACAGTTCTTCGTCCAGCTCGTCTTCCTCTTCTTCTTCGCCGGTGGGCACTTCCACATCGTCCAATTTCTTGGTGATGATGATGGGCTCCTCAACTACTTCTTCAATCACGATGTCTGCTACTTCTTCGGCGGCTTCAGCAGCTACTTCCACAGTTTCTTCAGCAGCAGCTTCGATGACAGGAGTAGCAGCTTCTTCAACTACTTCTTCGACAGCAGCTACAGTTTCTTCAACCTCAGCGGCAGCTTCAATTACAGGAGCAGCGGCTTCTTCCACTACTTCCTCGGCAGCTGCTACGGTTTCTTCAACCTCAGCGGCAGCTTCAATTACAGGCTCAACGGCTTCTTCAGCGCTGGCTTCTACGGCAGCAACGGTTTCTTCAGTCGCTGCTTCAATTGAACTGGTTTCTTCAGCAACGGTTTCTTCGTTGTTCAGTTCCAATTCATTGGTTTCATCAACCATTTTGATACAAGTTTTGCCCACGAAAGGTGGACCTTGGTGAAAAAATTAAAAAATCATGGATTTCTACCTCTAAATCAAGCCTTTAAGTTGAAGGATTGAAATGTTAAAGGGTTGAAAAGAGCTTTCAGATTGTGGACAAAATGAGTTCTCTTGGTTCAAACTTTCGTTTAGCAAAAATCACTATTGAAAATCGAGCCGCAAAGGTAAAGCTTTGATGCTGAATTAGAAAGCATTATTTGCATTTTTTTGGAAAACAGCCCCCTTTTTCATTGGCGTTGATGGAACCAATGCTTATCTTTGCGGCGTTGATTGGCCAAAAGCCTTCAACCCGGTCCTTTAGCTCAGGGGTTAGAGCGTCTGACTCATAATCAGGGGGTCGTAGGTTCAATCCCTACAAGGACCACACAACTCCTTTAAAATGAATTGATTACAAGTAGGTTTTCAATTTAATTTTCCAGGAAAACTTTTACTATTGCCCAGCAAGTCGGCCTGCTTTTAGCGGGCCGATTGTGTTTATAGCCCTCACTCGCACCCCTCCCCTTTCATCTCCAATATCCAAGCCCGGATCATTGCAATCCCTTCCTTGTGCACGATCGCCCGGCCCAATTCGGGCATCATCACGCCGGGGTCTTCGTTTTCCATGCGGTAGAGCAGGATCGACTCGTCGGGTTTCCCGGCTACGATGCTGAATTTGCGGTTGCCGGAGCCCTTGCCTGCGGCTACGGGGGGCTTGCAGAGGCCCAGTTTACGCAAGTCCGTTTGGTCTTTTTGCAAAAACAAACCCGTGGTATGCGCGGGTCCTTGGGGCGAGTGGCAATGGCCGCAGTTCACATCCAGGTAGGCCAGGGCGCGGTCATTTAGGCTGCCGCTTTTGGGGTCGTTCCACATGGGCATGGCGCTGGCTTGGGGTAGTGCTTCACTGCTTAAAATGCCCATTTTTTGCCAAAAATCCAGTTGATTGGCCTTGCCGCTTGCGTAATCCAGGCTGCGATTGAGGTTGGCGAATTTGGGACCGATGGGTTCGATTTTTTGGTCCACGTTGTGGCAACTTTTGCACTGGTTTTTGTTAGGCACCAGGTAGTCCACTTTTTGTTTTTGGCCCTGCTCGTCGATCCAGGTCACGGGCTGGATGTCGCCCACCAGGCTGAGTTCGGCGTCGCTTTCATCTTCGTTCCACACATACGTAAAAGCCTTCCATTCCGCGCCAACTTTGAACAAAAGCCGGGTTTCGATCAGGTTGTTTTGACCTTGTTTGCGAAAATCAGCCGGGTAAAAGAAGGTTTTGACCAAAATACTGTTGCTGGGAAATTGCAGCTTGCCGCTTTCATCCAGGCTGGCTTTTTGGCCCGGCGGCACCCACACAAAACGGGCCTTGTGTGCATAATCGCTGAACAAAGGCGTGTTCAAATCGTAGGGCAAAACCCCCTCATTGGGCCTTTGCTCCCGCATCTCCCCAACGAACAAGTGGTAATCCGAAAGCTTGGCATAAGGCACTTTGTCCAGCACAAAGCTAACGGGCTGGGGCTGGGCTTTTTCGGCGCTGCGGCATTGGGGCAGTAGGAAAATGGCGGTGGCCAAGCCAAGGGTGGACAAGAGTAGCCAGGTCTTTTTCATGTTGTTTACTTTTTGCACATCAAGATTTGTGCAGTCCAGGTTCCACGTTTACCAAACTTTGGAAGTTTAGCAAACGTGGAACCTGGACTTGCAACTCACGCTCAAATCTACCTTCGAAGTCCCTCTCTTCAACATTTCAACCCTTCAACATTTCCACTCCAACTACTTCCCACACTGGTAAGGTCCCAAAGCCTTGTTGATGTTCTTAAAATCATTGGCCGCGTCGATATTCGCAAAGCGTAGGCCTTTTTCAGGCTGTTCAATGCAAATGTTCATCGGGTTGGGGCCTTTGGGGCGCTGGTCGTCGTGGATGCCATCGTACAGGAGGTCTTGCGGGCTGCCTTTGAAATACACGTTGACCATTTTACCAAAATCCTTGCTCAGGTCGGGCAGGGCTTTTTTGCGCTCAAACTTGTTGTTGCGAATTTTAATATCGTAAGCAAAAGGGTCGTATTTTTCGTCCTTCCACTTCAACTGGGTAATTTGGTAACTGGCGATGGCCAGGCCCATTGTCTTGTGCTGAAGGATTTGATTGTCATACACTTCCACATCTTTGGCGGCCAGCAAAATCATGCCCGTGCCGGGGGCCACAATGCCCACGATATTGCCTTCGGGGGCGAAGTTCTTGTGGTTGTTGCCGATCACTTTGTTGCGGTACACTTTGCAGGTTTTGCCATTGCCAGCGGGCAGGTCGGGCAGGTCGAAGACCAAGATCCCACCCGTGTTGTTTTCGGCGCGGCAATCGTACACTTCTGAATTGGTGCAGTTTTCGATTTCGATGCCCGCCACATTTTCGTGCGCATAGCTGTTGCGCACGATCACCTCGCTGCTTTGGCCCACGTAAATGCCTGCATCTGAGGCGAAGGCGGCTTCGCAATGTTCGATCAATACGCCTTTGCAGGCCACGGGGTACAGGCCATAGCCGCCATTGCTGGCCTTGGCCCCGCCGCTCCAGGTGGTTTTTAGGCGGCGCATGGTCACGTTTTTAGCGTCTTGCACCTTGATGGCATCGCCCTTGGTATCCTGGATGGTCAAGTCTTGGATGGTCACCGAATCGGCGGTGATTTTCAGGCCCTCGGCACCTGCTTTTTGTCCCAAAAACGAAAGGATGGTTTTGTCGCGCCCCGCTCCTTGGATGGTTACGCGGGGCACGCCGTCGAGCGAAAGGGGGCGGTCAAAAAAATAAGTCCCCGCCGGAATTTTGATCACATCGCCCGGCTTGGCGTCGATGAGCTGGGTTTGCAAGTCGTTGTACAACTGCGTATTGATTTCACCTGCAACGGCAGGTTTTTCGTTTTTGCAGGAAAAAAGGAGGGATAAGATGCTGCAAGCAAGAAGATAGCGCATGAGAGTTGAGTGGTTGAGAAGTGGCTTCCAAATATAGCTTAGGGTTTTGAAGCGCAACAAGTTTGAGCGCTTATTTTTTAAGGCAAGGTAGTTTTTGGGCTTGTTTTTCGATTTGGGTTGGGGTGCTTGCTCAAACTGGAGGGGTGGAATTAAGGGGAAAGGGATGGCTTTGGGTTGAGCCATGTGCTGGATTGTGGGAATGAGGTGGGTTTTGTTGAAAGCTTGGTTATTGTTGGTGAGGGGTTGGCAGCAGCAAGGGGGGATTGGGATGTTGGTGGACAGATATTTTAGGACAAGTCACAAGTCAACAAGACACATTTCTATTAAGCAAAGGTGGTTTATTTATTACCGTTTTTATTAACATAATGAATTGATTTTCAGTGATTTGTATTTTTTTATTAAGCAGAAATCTCGTTTTTTTAAAAAAAACCGATTTATTTTACCGCATTTTGCTTAATAGAATGAGTATTCCACCCCCCATGACAGCCAAGGACAGTATTTCCCCCTCCCCACCGTAGCTTTGCCTCAAAGCAATACCAAAAATGTCCAAGATCACCACCCAAACCTACCAACACGTCAGTTATTTGTGGGATGAAGCCAAGGCGGCGTCTCTGGCAGGCGATGAAGTTGCCTTGTTTTTGTACCGCTCCAACCTGCTGGGCGCGGATCTACGCCTGACCAATTATGGCGGGGGCAATACTTCGGTGAAAATTACCGACCAAGACCCCCTCAGCGGCAAACCTGTGGAGGTGATGTGGATCAAAGGCTCCGGTGGAGACATTGGTACTTTGAAAAAATCGGGCTGTGCGGCCTTATATATGGACCGTTTTTTATCCCTCGAAAACGTTTATCCCGGCTTGGAGCGCGAGGATGAAATGGTGGAATTGTTCAACCATTGCATTTTTGACCTCAACTCCAAGGCACCCTCAATCGATACTCCCCTGCATGGCTTTTTGCCGTTCAAGCACATCGATCACCTGCACCCCGACGCGGCCATCGCCATCGCCGCAGCCAAGGAGGGCAAAAAAATCACCGAAACCCTGTTCAATGGCGAAATTGGCTGGGTGGAATGGCAGCGCCCCGGTTTTGACCTGGGCCTCAAGTTACGCGATTGCCTGCACGAGGCGGCTGGCCGTGGCATCCAACTCAAGGGCATCATGCTGGGCTCGCATGGCTTGTTCACCTGGGGCGATACGGCCTACGAAAGCTACGTCAACACCTTGGACGTGATCGAAAAATGCGCCCAATACCTGGCCGATCATTATGGCAAAACCCGTCCGGTATTCGGCGGCCCAATCCGCGAGAGCCTGCCCGCTGAAAAGCGCAAGGTCCAAGCCGCTGCCCTGGCCCCTATCCTGCGGGGTTTTTGCTCGGCTTTCCGCCCGATGATTGGCCATTTTACCGACGATGAGCGGGTATTGGAGTTCATCAACTCCGCCGACTTGGGCAAACTGGCCCCAATGGGTACTTCTTGCCCAGACCACTTCCTACGCACCAAAATTGCGCCATTGGTCTTGGATTTGCCTGCTGAACAGGATTTGAGCGATGCCAATGCCATCAAAGCACAACTTGCCCCCGCCTTCGAAGCTTACCGCCAACAGTATGCTGCATACTACGACAAGTGCAAGCACCCCAACAGCCCGGCCATGCGCGACCCCAATCCGGTGGTGATTCTCTATCCGGGCGTGGGCATGTTTACTTTTTCCAAAGACAAACAAACCACCCGAGTCGCCGCTGAATTTTATACCAACGCCATCAATGTGATGAAGGGCGCGGAGGCCATTTCTTCCTACACCGCCCTACCCCACCAAGAAGCTTTCAACATCGAATACTGGTTGCTGGAAGAGGCCAAACTACAACGCATGCCCAAACCCAAACCCCTCACTGGCCGAGTGGCCCTGATCAGCGGCAGCGGCGGTGGGATCGGCAAAGCCATCGCCAAAAAATTAGCGGAAGAAGGTGCTTGTGTGGTACTCAATGACCTCGATGCTGGCCGCGTAGCCGAGGCGCAGCAAGAATTTGAACAAACGTTTGGCCGTGATACCGCCTCGCAAGTGCAGATGGACGTGACCAATGCCGCCTCGGTTCAAGCCGCAATGGACGCCGCTGCCCTGGCTTTTGGCGGGGTCGATATCTTGGTGAGCAACGCGGGCATCAGCATTTCCAAACCCCTGCAAGACCACAGCCTTGAAGACTGGGATCGCCTGTACGACATCCTGGTGAAAGGCCAGTTTTTGCTCTCGCAGGCGGGGGTAGCGGTGATGCGCAAGCAAGGTTTTGGTGGCGATTTGATCAACATTGTGTCGAAAAATGCCCTGGTAGCAGGCCCCAACAATGCTGGCTATGGCTCGGCCAAGGCCGCACAGGGCCACCTGAATCGCCTTTTGGCCGCTGAATTGGGTGTCGATAAAATCCGGGTCAACGCGATCAACCCCGATGCCGTGATTGCCAACTCGAACATCTGGGCAGGCGGCTGGGCCGAAGGACGCGCCAAAGCTTATGGCATTACGGTGGAGGAACTACCAGCCTATTACGCCAAGCGCACCCTACTCAATGAAGTGATTTTACCTGAAGACATTGCTAATGCCTGTTTCGCTTTGGTAGGCGGCTTACTGTCCAAGTCAACTGGCAACATGTTGAATGTGGATGGAGGCATTGCAATGTCGTTTGTGAGGTGATATTCAGCGATGTAGAGCATTCAAAGCTCTCATGACGTTGACTTTTTGAAGTACGACTTACGACTTACCAGTGATGACTTACGAAGTTGGGGCTCGCTGGGGAGATTTGAGGAATCTTTTGCTTTCGTTTGCACGGATCAGAGCAGAGGAATGAATTTTGCCTACCATAAAAGCATGATTCGGAGCCATACTTCGTAAGTCGTAAGTCAAAACAAACCACCTCTAAAACCGTCATTCCCAAGCATGATTGGAGTACCTTTGACAAGCCCTTAATTCACATTCGCCAATGTGGATAATGGGTGAAATTCATTGATTTTCAACCATTCATGAGGCAAGGCAAACCGAAAACTGTGAATTTAGAAGTCTCTGATCGTCCAAACGATTGCTTAGCTCACCTAAAATCTTGCCAGCGCCCCCACTCATAACCCCCAACTCATAACTCATAATTAACACCCAACCATGCAAATAACGGCCCATCAACTCGCCAATCACAATACCGACCATGCGGCGCAACACCAGCGCAGGTTGGACCACGCTCGTGCCGAAATTCCACAAGCCGAGCAAATCATTCAGCGTTTGCAAGATTTTCAGATTGCGGTGCCATCCTGGGCTTTGGGTACGGGAGGTACGCGTTTTGGCCGCTTTTCGGGCGGCGGAGAGCCCCGCAACCTGGTGGAAAAAATGGAAGACGTGGGGCTTCTGCACAGTCTGACCCGTGCTGCGGGCAGCATTTCCCTACACATTCCCTGGGATATTCCGGAAAACTACGCGGCCATACGGGCTTTGGCGGCTCAATTGGGCCTCCAGTTCGACGCGGTCAACTCCAATACTTTTCAAGACCAGCCTACGCAGGAACTGAGTTACAAATTTGGCTCGCTCCAACACACCGAGCGGGCCGTACGCCAGCAAGCGATAGATCACAACATGGAGGTGATTCGACACGGGGTAGCGCTGGGCTCCAAGTCGATCACCATTTGGCTGTCAGACGGCTCTTGTTTTCCGGGGCAACTCAATTTCAGGCAGGCTTTCCAGCGCACCCTGGAGGGTTTGCAGGCCATTTACGCGGCCTTGCCCGCCGACTGGAAAATGTTTGTGGAGTACAAGGCTTTTGAGCCCAATTTTTACTCCATGACCGTAGGCGATTGGGGTCAATCCTTGTTGTATGCCCAAAAACTAGGCCCGCAAGCTTACACCCTCGTGGACCTGGGCCACCACCTGCCCAATGCCAACATCGAGCAAATCGTGGCCCTTTTGCTGATGGAAGGCAAGCTCGGAGGTTTCCATTTCAACGACTCCAAGTACGGCGACGACGACCTCACCGTAGGAGCCATCAATCCCTACCAATTATTCCTGATTTTCAACGAACTGGTAGAAGGCATGGACACCCGGCACATGGATCACGCCAGCGACCTGGGTTGGATGATCGACGCCTCGCACAACGTCAAGGACCCGCTGGAAGACCTCTTGCAATCGCTCGAAGCCATTCGCCTGGCCTACGCCCAAGCCCTCTGTGTGGACCAACAAGCCCTGGACCAAGCCCGCCAAAACAATGACGTAGCCCAGGCGCAAGAAATTTTGCAAAATGCTTATCGCACCGATGTCCGCCCCTTGTTGGCCGAAGCGCGTTTGCGCTCAGGGGGGGCTTTGCAACCTGGTGCGCTATTCCGCGAGTTGAAAGTAAGGGAGCAGTTGATTGTTGAACGCGGGGCTAAAACGGTTGCCACTGGACTGTAATAGTTGTTAGTTGTTAATGGTTAATGGTTAGTTGTTAGTTGCCAGCGTTACGTTGACTGACCGTGGTTGGGGGCCTACAGGCCACGCTTGTGGTGGGTTTGAGATTTGGTTATGTCGTGGTCAACGTGCGGTTGGAAATCCGCAAGATAGAGTTTGGAGTGTGCAAGTGTGAGTTCGAATGTGGGGCTTCGAGCTTTAACTTTCGTCTCCGATCAATTGAAAACGGGGTTTCTTCACACGCACACCCAAACTAACACACCCAAACCCAATTTCATCCGTGTTCCACAAAAAAGCCTGCGCAGCAGGCCAAAAAGAAAAACATCAGTGTGCTAAAAATATCCTCGCGCAGCGAGGCCGCAACAGCAACGCAGTTGCGAAAAGAAACCTTTCTCCGTGGCTAGTAAAACACTTGAGCCGATGCCAGCCAAAGTAAGCGTGATTGCCATTTTTGACATTGGCAAAACGAACAAAAAACTCTTCCTTTTTGCAGAAAACTTCCAGATCGTTTGGGAGAAAAGCGACCATTTGCCCGAAACCCAAGACGAGGACGGCGACCCTTGCGAAGACTTGAGCGCCCTTAGCCAGTGGGTGCTGGCCGCTTGGGCCGAGGTGCTGGCCTTGCCCACTTATGCCATCCGGGCGGTGAATTTCTCGGCTTATGGGGCAAGTTTGGTGTACGTGGATGCCACTGGAAAACCTGTGGCACCTTTGTACAATTACCTCAAACCTTTCCCCGAAAATTTACTGGACGAATTTTACCAAAAATATGGCCCCGCAGCTGACTTGGCCCGCGAAACCGCCTCGCCCGCCCTGGGGCATTTGAATTCCGGCCTGGGTCTGTGGCGCATTCAACAGCAACAGCCTGAATTGTACCAGCGGATTGCTTATGCGCTGCACTTGCCACAATTCTTGGCGTTTTTGTTGGGCGCTCCAGCTTGTACTGACCTTACCAGCGTGGGTTGCCACACCATGCTTTGGGATTTTGAAAAAAACGATTACCACCGCTGGGTCGTCGAAGCGGGGATTATCGAAAAGTTTGCCCCCTTGAAAACAGGTAAGGAGACTTGGCAAAACGAAGCAGGTCTTCGGATCGGGACGGGACTGCACGACAGCTCAGCGGCTTTGATTCCTTACTTGGCTTGTTTTTCCGAGCCTTTTGCCCTCATTTCTACAGGCACCTGGAGCATCTCGCTCAATCCTTTCAACAATTCGCCATTGACTGCCGAAGAACTGGAGCAGGACTGTCTTTGCTACCTGCAATACCTGGGCGCACCCGTCAAAGCGGCGCGTTTTTTCATGGGTTACGAGCACGACCGCGCCTGCGAAGCCCTGTCCTTAAAGTTCGGCGCGGCACCTGATGCCTACCAACAAGTGACTTATGATGCCACTTTATTGGATGCACCAGCCCATGATTTTGCCAGCGCCTACCACCACCTGGTGCGCGATTTGATGGTGCAGCAACAAAAAAGTACGGCCTTGGTTTTGACTGGATCCAAGGTCAAAATGCTCTATGTGGACGGTGGTTTTGGCAAAAACCCAGTGTTCATGTCGCTTTTGGCGGCGGCTTTTCCCGATTTGGAGGTGTATGCGGCCTCGGTGGCGCAGGCGACGGCTTTGGGGGCGGCTTTGGTTTTGGCGAAGGAGGGAGTTGAGGGGGTGGTCGAGTTGGAAAGGGTTGAGAGGTTGAGAGGTTGAGGAGACGGGGCTTCGAGTTGGGGTAGGTGATGGAACAGATATCCCTTAAACCAAATCCCTAGGATGCATCTCCAAAAACTCCTGCCAAGGCAAACCGCTCTGACCCACCAACAGTATTTTGTCAGCTTGTGTACGAAAGCGGTCCATGCCTGATGTTTTGCCCTGGATGCCACTTTTTACTTCGATGGCCAGGATTTTATTTTTGATTTTCAATACAAAATCTACTTCATAATTGCCCTCACGCCAGTAATAGAGCTCAAGGGCTCCCTCGCGGGCGAGGTTGAGCAGGTGCGCTCCAATCGCAGATTCTACAACCCGGCCCCACTGATCTGGTTTTTGTACAATTTCTTGGAAATTCAGCTGGCTTTGAGCTGAAATTAAAGCGGTATTGTGTACCTGGAATTTTGGGCTGGACTGTTTTTGGCGCAACAGGCTACCTGCATATTTTTCCAATCCGCCCAATAATCCCGCCGAATCCAGTAAGTTGAGGTAATGGGCCAGGGTAGTGGTGTTGCCAGCATCCTGCAATTGGCCCAGGATTTTGTTGAAAGACACCATTTGACTCGAATATTGACAGCCTGCTTCAAACAAGCGCCGAAGCAAGGCTGGCTTGTCAACCCTGGTGAGCGACAAAATGTCTTTGGAAATACTGGGTTCAATCAGCGCATTTTTGACGTAAGCTTTCCAACGCTGCTCATCTTCTTCCAGCAGCGCAGCAGCACCTGGATAGCCGCCAAACCAAACGTATTGTTCCGCTGAAAAACCAAATGCTGCCGACATTTCGCTGAATGACCAGTGGGGCAGATAAGTCAGCTCGAAACGGCCCATCAAGGATTCTGTTAAACCTTGTTGCAAAAGCAGCCGCGAAGAGCCCAAGAGCAGCAACACAATGGGTATGTTTTGGCGGGTATCCGCGTCCCAATTGGCTTTGACCGTTTCGCTCCAGTTGGGGATTTTTTGGACCTCGTCAATACAAAAAATCAAGGGAACTGCTCCTGCTTGTCGCTGTTTAATGCGGGCCAATTCCCATTGCTGGTGCAACCAATCAGAAGCGTTGCCGGGCGCATCATCAGCCGAAATATCATAAGTAGCGACCTTGGATTGGTCCAAAAGCTGCCGGGCCAGGGTCGTTTTACCCACCTGACGAGGCCCAACGATGACTTGGATAAAGCGCCGAGGCTCATCTAACCTTTTTCTTAAATCTTGATAATGAGATCGTTGGATCATTTTTTATATTTTACTCAATGCGTTGAGCAAATTTACTCAATATACTGAGCAAATTTACTCAATACGCTGAGTAAATTTTCAGCAAGCACCACAAAAAAGGAAAGTGAACGATTAAAAGCGAAGATTTTGAGCTTACCTGGCTATACTCGTCCACGTTAAGTTTTGTGCAAAGCCACAAAAAGAAAAGCGAATAAAAATTCACTCTGCGGAATCTTAGGATAGTATGACCTCGCCGAAGGCGGGCATTTTTGGTACTTTTGTTTCTTTTGATTCCTTTTGTGTTTCAAAAAAAAAACACTTTTGCTTTTGCACAATACCTTTTTTGGTTTAATATAAGGCGATTTGTAAATAAAAACCTACCCAAATAGAACAGAAAACAGGCTACTTTTTGGATGGATATTGTGCTGAATTTTCATGCTTTTTGGCGCTTGACAAGGCTGGACACGAATCTAAATCCCTGATTTTCAATTAAATATTCTTTTTCTTTTTTTCTTGACAAAAAAAGAAACAAAAAAGTCAAGGGCTGTGATCAAATCCTGCGATTTTGCTTGAAAGTTCTGACGGGAATCCACCAAACTCGCTCCTTCGTCGCTCAGACAGTGGTGGCTTCTGATCCGTCAGCCCTTTCGCAAAATCGGGATTTGCTCAAGGCCCGTTTGGCCCCCGGACAGAATCCCCACAAAAGCTTGGGCTTACATCGTTTTGAGCAGCACTTTTTTCGGGTATCTTATTTTTTGTACCACCCCTAAAATCATGCTGGAAAAACTGCAATTCTGCAAATCCTGCTTCATCCACCACCACTCTTTCCCCAAAAAGCCCTTTTTTTGCAGCTAAAACCAAGTACATGCATCCCTTGATCCAAACTAGAATTGCTTCGCATTTGTACGCTGTCACCTTGCTTCACGAGGACGAATACCTCTTGGCCAGGGTCGATGCAATGGCCAAAATGCTCATTGCTTGCTACCAGCAGGGGGGCAAAGTCTTGTTTTGTGGCAATGGAGGCAGCGCCGCCGACGCCCAACACCTGGCTGCCGAGCTCAGTGGGCGTTTTTACAAAAACCGTGCGCCGCTTTTTGCCGAAGCCTTGCATGTCAATACCAGTTACCTCACGGCAGTGGGCAATGATTATGGCTACGATTTGGTTTTTGCCCGCATGGTCGAAGCGATGGCCCAGCCGGGGGATGTGTTGGTAGCCCTGTCGACATCGGGAAATTCGCCCAATGTGCTCAAAGCCATAGAAATGGCCCAACAAAAAGGCATGAAAGTGGTGGGCCTGAGCGGAATGGGAGCTGGCAAATTGGCAAATTTGGTAGATTTGCTGATCAATGTGCCCTCAGAGGATACCCCACGGATCCAGGAATGCCACATGCTGGTGGGGCACATCGTGTGTGAAATTGTCGAAGCAAGCCTTTTTTCATGAAGCATTCAGCCCTTTTTCTCGACCGCGATGGGGTCATCAACGAGCGTTTGGTGGACGATTATGTACGCAATTGGTCGCAATTTAAGTTTTGTGAGGGCGTGCCTTTTGCCCTCAGTGTATTGCGACCCTATTTTGAGCGCATCGTAGTGGTGACCAACCAGCAAGGGATTGGAAAAGGCCTGATGAGCGAAGCGGAACTGGACGAGATTCATACCAAAATGATGCTAGAACTGGAGGAAGCAGGCTGCAAAATCGACGGCGTCTACCACTGCCCCCATTTGGCTAACGCTGGCTGTGATTGCCGCAAACCCGCCACGGGCCTGGCCCTGCAAGCCCAGAGAGACTTTCCCGAAATTGATTTCAGCAACTCTTTTTTGGTCGGTGACTCGGAGTCTGACCTGCTACTGGCCAAGGCACTAGACTCATTCAGCATTTGGATCTCCCCGGATTTTGACGACCTGAATTTAGCCGACCTGTGCGATGACATGCACGGAAGCCTACTTGAATGGACCCAAGAGTTTTTGGAATATGAAGTAGAAAACCTATACGAACAGGGAGAAAGGCAGCGCCGGGCCTTCGCTCAGGCAGCCAAGGCCGATTTGCAGAAAAAAGGCGTCATTGCCATCTCCAGGGCTCCCTACCGCAACCAGGAATTGCACAGCATGTGCGCACGCCTGATCAGCACTTATGCCGATTTGTGGAAATTGGGCAAAGTCTTCCCCGCTAAAACCCTGTATCCGCTGAAAAACAGTGAAATTGAGCCCGATCTCTTGTTTTTCAACCGCGAACATTCTGCCGAATTTGAAGAAGAGCAACGTGGCTTTCCCGCGCCTGACCTCATCATTGAATTTTTGCCTTTGCTGCTCGATGACCATTCCCGGCTATCGCGCAAAAAAGATTACGCCCGTTTTGGAGTGAGCGAAATCTGGACTTTTGACTACTCCGAGCACGTCATTTACCAACACCTGCTGCAGCGAGAAGGCAGCAGCACTTTCTATGAATCCACCCGTCTGGAAATTGGTGACGACCTGGTCTCTACCGCCATTGACGATTTCAGTGCCCCAGTAGCTGCTTTTTTTGACCTGAACGAGAATTTGAAGGCCTTGCAGCGGATTTTGAAGGTGGGGTGAAAGTTGAAGTTGAAAGGTTGAAATGTTGAAGGGTTGAAAAGTCACTTCCGCATCACCGTAATCTTCACGATCCGCTCCTGCTCTACTTCATAAATCAACACCAACTCCACTGGCTGGTCAGCGCCTCGTCGCCCGATGATGTGCTCGTGGTCGATGACTTTGTTGTCGAAAACAATGCGTTTGAGGATGGTCGAATGCAGCTTGGGTGAAAGTTCGAATAACTCCTGGTAGGTTTTGCGCACTTGCTCCAGGCCTTGCATGGTCATTTTTCCATCGGCATAATTGTACATTTTGATCTCCGGGCTGAACCAGGCCATGAAGCCCTCGATGTCGCGTTGGTTGTAGGCGTCGAGGTTTTTTTGCACCACTTGTTCGGGGCTGAGTTGGGCGTGTAAGTTGCTCATGGCAATGAATAAACTGAGGAAAAAGAGGATTGCCTTTCTAGAAAACATGACAGAAGAGTTAATTTTTGAACAAAAATACCTTGATTCCCCTTCTTTGGTTAAAGAAAAGTGATTGTTTGACCATAAATAGATCACTTTAACATGGGAATCGTTATTTTCGTGATATTAAAACGTTTCCAAAATAAACGTTTCCAATTTTTACGGATGTTGGTCGAAACAAAAGTCAACATCACGCTAAAATCACGGTCAAAATCGTGGTCAAAATCGTGTTGGCAATCCGTGAAAATCCGTTGAATCTGTTCCATCTGTGTTCCCAACCCGCACAGCGGGGCGAAAAAAAAGATTCGTGCCTACAGCGAGGCAACGTAGTTGCGAATTGGAAAGGTTTATTCGTGGCTTGTCACTAACCAAAAAACCACACTTCGATGTTCAAAAAAATATTTCTGCTCGGTTTGGCTTGTTTTTGCACCTTTACTCTTGCCCAGGCTCAATTTAGGGCGGGCGGCGGCTTTACTTATGGGGCCCGTTTCGAAAAACCTGGCTTGTTTGGCCGGGCTGAATTTCAAATCAAAGAAAAACTAGGCATCGCGGCCACCGCAGCCTATTATTTTCCTCGCAAAGATGGCTTATTGGGCGTGACCTCTACCCGTTCGGCCATCAGTGCGGATGCTACTTATGCCATTTTGAGCAACGATTGGTTGGATTTCTACGGCATTGGCGGCTTAAATGTACTTTTTTTTGGCACCAAAGTGGATGGCGTAGCCAACAGCCGCACCAATGGTACCAGCGTAGGTTTCAACGTGGGCGGTGGCATTCGGTACAAACTTGATGACAGTCCCATCGTGCCCATCGCCGAAGTGCGCGTGGCCAACAAGGGCCAAAACGAGCTGATCATCAACCTGGGCGTTTTGTATTCGTTCTGATTCTTTTTGAATAGCCTGGGAAGGCCCATAATTGGGGAGACGACAGGCCAATTCTGGCGTAGGCAACAAATCTTAGGCTTCTAGCGAAGCCAGTCGTTGGACATACGTCTGGGGGCGCGTTTTCTACAAAGCTTGGGCTTCTAGCGAAGCCGCTGGTGCATGGTCTCCTGACCAGCACCTAGCATTTGTGCGTTTGCAACGCACGTCCAACTTTTCAACCCTTCAACTTTTCAACTTTTCAACCACTAAATATCCACCCGGAAGCGCAAGTTCAAGCGCCGCGAAGTCAGGTAAGTAGGAATGGCATATTGCTGCTGAAACACGGTCTTGATCCAGTTGTTGCCAGCTTGGTTTTGCACATCCAGCAGGTTGAATACTTCCAGGCTCACCCAGGCATTGCGGGTGAACTTGAAGAAGTTATCGGGTTTCTTGTACTTCATGGTGTTGCGGTCCCAAAGCGCGAGGGAGAAACCGATGTCCACGCGGTTGTAAGGGTTGAAGCGGTAAGTGTTGCGGTAAACCACATTGTTGCCCCTCAAGCCAAAAGGCAAGCCCGTGCCCACCGTGAAGTTGAGGTGCATCCTGAAATTTTCGTTGCGGGGTAGGTAGTCCTGGAAAAACATCGACATGTTGAAAAAACGATCGGTGGGGCGCGGCACGTCCCGCACTTCGGTGGCTTCGGTGGCACCAATCTCGCGGGTCAGGTGCTGTACGCCCAGCAAGCGTTCGCGGGCGCGCAGGAAACTGAGGTTGATCCAGGATTCCGCACCAGGCACAAATTCACCGTTGATGCGCATGTCGATGCCTGTCACGTAGCCTTCGGAGTCGTTTTGGCCGGAGTAGCGGATGCGCACGTTTTCGATCTCGTAGGAAACCAGGTCCCACAAAGATTTGTAATACGCCTCGGTGATGAACTTGAACTTCTTAGGGTTGCGGCCCATGTAAAAATCATAAGTCAGGCCGCCCACCAGGTGCAGCGATTTTTGGGCTTTTAAGTCGGTATTGACCTTGCCATCGGGCGCACGCATTTCGCGGTAAAAAGGCGGCTGCACATACAAGCCCACGGCCAAGCGGTAAGAAATATCGGTGTTGCCCGCCAGGGGTTTGTACAAGATTTGGGCCCGGGGCGAGATCAACAACTCCTGGTTAAGGTCCCAATAAGTGGCCCTTACCCCCGCCGAAATACGCCATTCGCCCTTGTTGTTGTTGCGGAAAGTGTAGGTGTCTTGAAAAAAACCATTGACCCGATTAGAAACCAGGGTATTTTGGGTTTTCAACACACTGAAGAGTAAAATTTGCGCAGGGTCATAAGGCAGGGAATAGCCCGCCGAATCCAGGCGTTCCCATTCGTTGATGCGATCAAAAATGTCTTCGCGCTGGTACTTGATTTGCCAGGTGAGGAAGTGGCTGCTGCTTTTTTCCTCACCCAGGTAAGTTTTTTGCAGTTCAATGCCACCACGGTGTTCGAGGTTGAGCAAGTTGATGTTCAAAAAGTTGCGCACATACTGGTGCTGGGTGCCCGTGCCCAATTCGGCCAAGGGTTTGCCAAA
This sequence comes from Chitinophagales bacterium, assembly GCA_013299105.1. GTDB lineage: Bacteria > Bacteroidota > Bacteroidia > Chitinophagales > Saprospiraceae > Haliscomenobacter. The sequence continues at coordinate 252,347 of JAAFJY010000005.1, forward strand.
CTCGCCGCTGCCAACATCCGACTCAATCTGCCGCAAACTGTAATCGCCGATGATGTCGAAAGTCTCGTTTTCATCCGAACGGAAACGCGAAGCCATGAGCTTTAAAAACAGTGGGTTGCGTTTTTTTTCTGGCAAATAAGTGAGCGAAACGCCCCCCATTGAAGTGATGAAGCGGTCTTTTTCCTGGCCTTCAAACTCGGTGAACAACTGCAAGGCAAAGTTGATCAATCCAAAACCACTTGATCCGCTTTCGGGCACAAAACGGTAATCGGCCAGGTTGTAATTACCCAGAAAACCCACTTGTAGATCGCGGGTAATGTCGTAGGTAATGTAGGTTTGCACGTCGGCAAAATTGGGCAGGTATTCGCCTTTCACGTCCAAAGAACTGAGCAGGTAGCTATTGGTTTTGTAGCGCGCTCCTATCAGGTAACGGAGCTTGCGAAAGTTGTCTTTTCCGGTTTTAAAACTGCCTTCCAAGTGCGTAGTTCCACCCAGTAAACTCGCACTCAAGGAAGTTTTCAAGGTATCCGGGCGCTTGTACTTGATGTCCAGAACCGAGGAAAGGCGGTCGCCAAAACGCGATTCAAAGCCGCCTGAAGAAAAGGACAAGTCGCGCATGAGGTCAATGTTGGGAAAACTCAGGCCTTCTTGCTGCCCTGCGCGGACCAATTGCGGACGGTAAATCTCAAAATCGTTGACGTACACCAGGTTTTCGTCGTAGTTGCCCCCTCGCACATTGTATTGCGAACTCAATTCGCCACCCGTGCCGCTGGTCGTACCCAAGGCTATAGAGGGCAAGATACTCTCCAAGTTGCCCGTAGTGGAGGGCAGGATTTTAAACGCTTCTACGCCTTCGCGGATCATGCCCCCGCTTTCGATGCGGCTTTCTTTCACCACAAACTCCAAACCAGACTCGGCAGGGGCGAGTTTTACATCCACTTGCTTGCTGCTACCCGCTGGCATTGGGCGTACAGTGACCGAAGATCGCTGGTAGGCAACCCGCGCAAACACCAATTCAAAGCTCTTGTTGGCGGGGACCACCAAGCTGTAGCGACCATTCGCAGCGGTAGCCGTGGCGAGCTTGGTGCCTTCGACGAATACATCCACCAATTCTACCAAGGAATCGGTCAGGACATCGCGTACCGTCCCCGTGATCCGGGCCGTATTGGCGTCTTGGGCGTGGATTTGACCAAAAGCAATGAAAAGCAGGCAAGCGAGTAAAAACTTGTTCATGTCGAAAGTGAGTATGTGAGCGTATAAAAATAAAGCGATCCAATTTGGGTTTAGCGAAAAAAGATAAACAACTGGTTGCAAGGAAGTTGTGTTCTTTTTTTTTGCTAAACCTCAAAAACAAATTGGAATGGTTTATTTTAGCTCTATTACTATATGTAGCTGGAGGAGGCGCAAAACTACGAATAAAAGGCAAGTATCAAGCCTGGATTCGTTTTGTCCAGCAGTATTAACGCGATTATGTCGGGCGGAGTATGGCTGCCAGACGACAATGAGGGTACAAGCTTTACCCAATTCATTCAACAATTCTGACAGTTCATGTGAGAAGGGCTATAAAAGCAGGTAAACAGCATGTAAATTTGTTTAGATTCTGTCCAAAATGGAAGAGCAAAAGAGCAATATGAAATTGCCACAATACAACGGAAAAGACACCTTGGTGATGCTGCTGATTGTTCCCAGCGTGACCTTGTTTATTAACGTCATCATTTTTGGGAAACAACTGTTCTCAGGGCCCTTGTTTTTGGGACTGACAATGGGCAGTACACTTTTATTGGGTACGGTCTATTTCATTTTATATGGATACATCGCAATCATCGTCAGAGATCGGATCGCGGGCGAAGAAAAATTTAAGCTAAGGTTGGCGGTAATGGTATTGATTTTTACTGCACTAAACACCCTGACGATCTACTCCTTGTTTCTTTGGTTCGACGCGATCCCTTTTTTCAAATTTGAATTCGATCAAGGTCGGTTTTTGTGGGTGCATTATACGGTAATGGTTTTTAGCATATTCACCACCTTGCTCATGGAGGGCATCCACCAATACAAAGCTTGGCAAAGGAACGAATTCGCTGCTTTTACGTTGAACCGCGCCATCAAAAAAAGCCAACTGAGCAGCTTGAAAAGCCAAGTCAACCCCCATTTCCTATTCAATAGCCTCAACTCTTTGTCCAGTTTGATCCAGGAAGATGAAAAAAAGGCCGAAAAATTCCTGGACGAGATGAGCAAGGTTTACCGCTACATGCTGCGCGAGGACGATCAATGGGTGCCTTTGGAAACGGAGTTGGATTTTCTCAAATCGTATGAGCACGTCTTGGCCGCCCGTTTTGGGGAAGGCTTGTGCATCAACAAACACATCGAGTCAAATTGCTTGCCTTGTGGCATCGCTGCGTTGAGTTTGCAAATCATTATCGAAAACGCATTTACCCAAAATGTGGTCAGCAAAAACAGGCCCTTGCACATCGAATTACTAGCCAATGGCACAGCTGAATTGCTGATCAGGCACAATGTTCAGCACAAAAGCAACAGCGACTTGAAGGATCCCGAAGCGGGTTTGGATCACCTCATCAACCTGTATCGCCTGACCAAGCACCAAATCGTGGTCGATGATTCGCAAACCACGCAACGCACTATAAAAATTCCCCTGATTAACCGCTAAACTTTGCCTTAAAGCGTCGTCAAATGTCCAAAAGAAAATGGCATATCACCAATATTGAAGAGGCACTGCGGATGCTGGTCACATTATTGTTTCCGGTGCTGATCATCATTTACATCCTTTATGGTGAAAGGATTTGGCATGAACAGCGGATTTGGCTCATTTGCCTACCGCTAAGTTTGGTGACCATTTTTCTGAGTGGAAAGGTTCACGATTGGCACGAAAAACGAGTACAAACTTTATACCCAGAGATACAAGACAGCCCCAAACGTATTTTTCATAAGGTATTGATCATGCTTACCTTCATGCCCATCGTCAATCAAGGGCTGCTGTTTTGCTTGGATCATTACGCTGTTTTGGGTTATGAATGGCAATGGATGCACAGTGTCAAAATCTTTTTTTTGATCTTGTCCTGGGACTTGATGTTCAAAGCCTGGTACGAGTGGGAATACATCACCAAGCGCTACCAAGCCACCAAGGCAGAGCGGGAAATGCTGGCTGAACTGTCCGTTTCGCAGGAGTTGGACGCCCTGAAAAGTCAGATCAACCCCCATTTTTTGTTCAACTGCTTCAATACGCTTTCTTCCCTGATTACGGTGGACAAAAGCAGGGCAGAAATGTTCCTCAACGAGCTCAGCAAGGTGTACCGCTATTTGTTGCGCTCCAATGCCGAAGACCTCAGTTCTTTGAAAAACGAGGTGCAATTCATCGAGTCTTATTTCAAGCTGCTGCAAACCCGCCACGGCGATGCAGTACGCCTCAACATCCAGGTAAACAAAGAGTATGAAAACTACTTTTTGCCCTCCCTGAGCCTGCAATTGCTGGTGGAAAACGTGGTAAAGCACAACATGATGTCGAAAAACAAGCCCTTGGTGATCGACATTTTTACTACCGCAGGCAATCAATTGGTGGTCAACAACAACCTCCAGCGCCGCATCGTCAAAGCTTTGAGCAACCGGGTTGGCTTGGAAAACATCCGCTACAAGTATGAATTGTTGCGTCAAGCTGGCTTCCAAGTCATGGAGGATGAAAAAAACTACACCGTGGTTTTACCTTTGATTTGGAAAGGCCATTGAGACACCAAATAACATGTAAATACTTAGGACGTGGCAAACTTTCACGAGTGCCTTACTTCTCAACTCCTCAACCTCTCAGCCTCTCAACTTTTACAAAACACCAAAATCATGAACGTATTCATCATCGAAGACGAGGACCTGGCGGTCAAAAAACTGGTCAAAATCCTGGAGGGTCTCAATCGCTCCATTGCGATTGTGGGTACTGCTGACAGCATCGTTGGCAGTGTGGAATGGTTAGGAAGCAATCCTGCCCCGGACCTGATCCTCATGGACATTGAGTTGGCTGATGGTCAGAGTTTTGAGATTTTCAACCAGATTGAAGTGGGCAGTCCGGTCATTTTTACCACTTCCTACGACGAATATGCCCTCAAAGCATTCAAAGTAAACAGCGTGGATTACCTGCTCAAACCCATTCAGCAAGAGGAGCTTTCGGCAGCGCTGGACAAGTTTTCCAAGACCCAAGGACAGGCCAAACCTGCCATCAAGCTCGAAAACCTGATCGAATCCCTGCACGAAAAACTGCAACCCAAGACCTACCGCAAGCGCTTTTTGGTCAAACACGCCAACAAATTGCTGAGTGTGGAGGTAGAAGAAATCGCCTATTTTTACAGCGACGGTCGGGTCAATTTTTTCAAAACCAAAGACAACAAGCGCATCATCATCGACTACACCCTCGATGAACTGGAAAACATGCTCGACCCGGAGCAGTTTTTCCGCATCAGCCGTTCCTTCTTTGTGTCCATTCCCGCAGTGGATAAAATCGACGAATACTTTGGCAACCGCCTGCTCTTGGGACTCAAACCCGCCAGCGACAAAGAAGCCCTGGTCAGCAGGGAAAAAGTGAGCGAGTTTAAGCGTTGGATGGGGAAGTGAGGGCTATTTTCCTCTCCACGCAGTGATTTGCATGCCGCACTTGGATGGACGTGCCATTGGTCGCAAAGGAGACTCGACTGTTGCCCAGGTGGTCTTTGGCGTATACTCAATGCCCCCACGTAACGCTTGTGGAGGCTGAGGGTAAGGCCCGTGAGGGCTTGTTTTGCTAGTTCCGTGCCGCCTGGAGCGTAGCCGATTTCTATACGGTTGTTCGGATTTATGCTAGTAAACGTAAAAACGTCGGGCAGGTACAGGGTGTTGTAGGCGAGAAGCAAGCCCTCATTACCAGCACCCCAAACATTTTTCTCCAGTGGCCAAGGTAAAACTACGACTTTCAGTATTCAGTGAAAACCCAAAAAAGCGATGTTCTTTTACGGGTAGATTGACTGGAGTGCGCCAACCGTTTACAACCAGATCAAACTTGACCCTTCGCCTGCGGGCTTTTCGTAGCTCCTGAATCATTGTAAAATCAGGTATGTTATTAACAAAAGCGTACCATTTACCTGTTTCTTTGTAAACCGATAACCTGATGGAAGTACAAGAATTCCCTCCTGAGGTAGCATCGTAAATCGGCATCAGGGTGTCTCTTCCAAAGATCATCAAGATGGTATCGTTTTTGAACCCGCCTTGAAAATGGACCTGCCAACTGATGATGCTTCCACAGTTGAGGTCTTTCCAGGTGCTATTATTTAAGCTGCTTTTTTGAGCAGCGCAAAATGCCAGGAACAGCACATTAGCCAGTAAAAACGCCAATGATATTCGTTCCGATTTAATGCGATTAATCATTCCCTCTAGGTATTTTCTCCTTCAAACTCCAGGTCCTTCCTGTGCCCAATTCAATTTTTACATAGCCTTGTGAGCGATACTGCCATTGAAGACTTGCTTTTCTAGTTTCTTGCACCCTATTTCGTAGCCGATAGTCAGGTTTACTTTGCCAACAGTGAAAACGTCGGGCAGGTTCAGGGCATTGTAGGCCAGGTTTAACACCTTAGATTATAAGCATTTCAAACACTTTTCTCCAGTAACTAAGGTAAAATTTTTCCCATCAGAATTCAATGAAAACCCAAAAAAACGATGATCCTTTACTGGTAAATTGACTGGGGCACTCCAACCATTTATGACCAGGTCAAACTTGATCCTTTTCCTTTTGGCTTTTCGCAGTTCTTGAACCATCACAAACAAAGGGAGATTAGAGACATAAGCATACCACTTGCCTCCATCCTTGAAAACTGATAACCTGATGGAAGTGCAAGCATTCCCTCCTGTGGTAGCATCATAAATTGGCATCAATGTATCTCTTCCAAAGATCATCAAGATGGTATCATTATTAAACCCTCCTTGTAAATGGACCTGCCAACTGATGAAGTTTCCACATTTGAAGTCTTTCCAGGAACCATTATTTAAGCTGCTTTTTTGAGCTATACAACTACTCCTAAAAATCGCAGTATAAATAATGACAAAAATGAATATTCGGTGCATTTTAAATTTATTTATATTTGAGAAGCTGCTGCCTTTTCAAAAGAGCTGAATAACGGAATTTATAAACAGGTGTATCTTTTTCGCTATTTCCCCACAATATTGTGCTTCCCTTTCCCTCTTCTCCTTCCTTGTTCAACCTTTTAGCATTAAAATCATCAACTATGTTATGAACTTGTGATTCGAGGACTTTGCCTCCTCTTATTGTCTTCGGAGCAGATCCAGGAAACATAAGATTTCCATAAATTGGATTTTCTTCATCTATGAAACCCCAAAGAGGGACTTGACCGATGTATTGTTTATTTTCAACATCTGCTTCAATTATATGAGGTAATCCCATAGTGTGTCCAACTTCATGAGCAGCAGTTTGAAATAGGTTTCCAGTAAACGTATTTAAAGCCACATCAGCATCAAAACCGTTGTGGTGTGTACTACTCCCAGATGGATCATTGATCAAATTAATGGTGCTTTCTCTGGTTTCTCCAGTCCCCTCTGCACTGACCCCAACCCTGAGATTAACTGTAATGCCCCAAGACATTTCATCAGATTCTCCTGTAAAAGACTCCTCAAGTTGTTTCATAATTCCATCTTGGATCGCCGTAAGTTGCTCTTGTGATTGAGTTCCAGTTTTATCAATTAGCACCCCAGTATAAACAATCTCAATATGGCTTTTACCATTAATAGTGCTAAAATTGATGATCACATTCATTCCATTTGGATCAATTGACCCAATAGGTGAATTTAAAACATAGTTATAAGGTGACCAATTTAGGTAGTCCTCCGCCAAAGGATCAATAGCATTCCATCTCCCCACGCTAGCATCATACCACCGCGCCCCATAATCACTCCAATTCAAGCTAAAGTCTTCGTTCAGCTCCTTGCCCGTGTATTGGTAGGCGTTTTCGGTACCCGATTGGGCTACCCAACTGCCCCGCATCTCCATACCAAAGGGGTAGTAGTGGTTTTCTTGCAGCACTTGCATGGCCGTGCCATTGGCCGCAAAGGAGACCCGGCTGTTGCCCAGGTGGTCTTTGAGCGTGTATTCGTAGCGGAAGTTGGCCCCATTGGGCGTGAGGCGGCCCTCGGCGTGGTAAATGCCCTCCAGGTTGGCACCCGTGTACTCAATGCCCCCCACATAGCGCTTGTGAATGCTGAGGGTAAGGCCCGTGAAGACTTGTTTTTCTAAATTCATGCCGCCTGCGTCATATCCAATTTCGATGCGATTATTTGGATTTACGCTCGTAAAAGTGAAAACGTCGGGCAGGTTGAGGGCATTGTAGGCCAGGGTCATTTGTTTTTGGCTGTCGGTGATCAGGATGCATCAGTTGATATTAGGCATTTTCTCACCCAAAAATTCCCTTTCATTCTCTCTAGAACCACGCCTTTTGCCGTTTTTGTCACAGAGAATTCTCTTCTTAAAAATGCCCAGCTTTTTGAACTTGAAAATCGTCAATGGTTTTCCATTCAAGCGATAAAGGGTGACATCGCCAAGCGCCAAGCCATTTTTGAAAACTCCATCTATTCTTTTAGCGCCGTTGGGATAGTATTCAACTTGATACCCATTACAGTTTTCACCCGCACAGCAAAACAAAACTGTTGTTTTTTTGCCAGATAAGCCGCATGGTACAATAATATCGGGATAAGTAAGCGTGTCTATTATTGGGTTTTTGTCTCCAACAACCCGGTATTCCCGTGCCAAAAGGAGATAAAGGGATGAATTCAAGATATAAACGCCTGTATCTGGTACAATCACTTCGTTTCCCTCCCAAGTTGGCTTGGATCGATACGCAATACCATTTTTGCTCAAGTTGAAAAAATTAAACGTTGTGATCTTATCCTGCTGTTCATATCTTTCTTTCATAAAAAACTTGACAGATACTTGAGCTCTTGCCCAAATTGGCAATAATGCCGCCGTAATTATGATCATTTTGGAAATTGACATCATGTTATAGTTTAGATTTATCCATGTTTTCAATAGTAGCTTTTAAAAATAAATATTTTATAGTGTTAAATGCAATATCACCTCGAAGCCTCTTTCTTTTGTTTGCTTCATCATAATAAAATGCTTTTTTTAAAAGCCTCGATTTGTCAAACTGATACACAAAGCGAACTTTTCCATCTAGGTCATAGGTGTAGATATTGCCAATGGCTTCGCCTCGGTCAAAAAATCCTTCAACTTTTTTTTTGCCCTCAGTGTAGTAATCTATCAAGTGACCATCGCAGTATTCGTCACAATAACAAAACAAGTATTCACCCCCATCCATTGAACAGAATTGGATAAGATTATGCTGTAGTGTATCCACTTGAAAAAGGCTTTTATTGCTCACTTTGTAAATTATGGGCATGGGAATTGCACCGCCAACAACCAAAAAATAGGTCCCTGTATCTGGTAAAGAGATGATATTCTTATTATGGATCTGGGGCTTGTAAAAGATACCATTGCGCATCAGTTCAATATCGTTATAATCATAATATTCTATATTACTGAGTGGATAGCATTGGTTTTTAAACCGCAAAATCAACTCAATTTGTGAATAAGCAACTGGTGAGCAACACAAGAAAATCCCTAAAAGAAGGATATGACTAAGATTCATAGTGTACGTTATTTTGGCGTAATTGTAATTCGCTTTCCTCCAATAACCACTCTAAATGCAGCATTCTTATTTTTTGCTAAATCTTCAAGCCGATTCATCATTTCTGTTGGATCACTTAGTTTCAATGCGGATTGAATTGAAGGATATTTCTCCGAATCAACACTAAGTGGATTATGGTTTTTGTAAGTGCTTGAATTCTTAATGTCATCAATTGTATTCATCCCATTGTTACTTCCAAACATACCCTGTCGAGTGAATCCTGCGAGTTCATCATAAATATCCATTAGGAAATTGGTATTTGATCCTGAAGGAGCTCCGAGCATCGCTATACTAGCCGTACCCATCTCAAATTGATAAGCATGAAGTAGTTCGTGAGCAAATAATGCAATATTAGCGTTTGAGCTAATTCTTATTTGAAATTCGTTTCCTGAAAAAGCTGTTGATGCACCATAGTTCTGAGAACCAGGTAGTAAACCATTGGTTGTTCCTTCTTCTGTTTCAACAACCGTATAGACCTGAGTTGAACCAGCTAGCGCATCAATTTCCCCTCTGATAGCCGAGTAAGAATTTCTCTCCTTTTGAGCTTTGTCAAGTGCAGCTGCTGCTTTCGCTCTTGTTTTTTCACCAGTAGTGGAGGCACTTAGTAGCTTTTCGTACTTCCTGATATCTTTATCCCTAGCTTGGTCATTTGATTCAATTTCCTTTAAAAGCCTGTTGACCCAAGCCCAAGCAGCAGAAGTAAATTGGTTTCCATCAATGTCCAAATAAAGAATGGGATTATCACCAGCATAATGATAAGGTGAAAATGGCGCATATTTTTCGGCTAGACCATCCACCCCATTCCATCTCCCCACACTCGCATCATACCACCGCGCCCCATAATCACTCCAGTTCAAGCTAAAGTCTTCATTCAGCTCCTTGCCCGTGTATTGGTAGGCGTTTTCGGTACCCGATTGGGTTATCCAAGTCCCTCGCATCTCCATGCCAAAGGGGTAGTAGTGGTTTTCTTGCAGTACTTGGATGGCTGTGCCATTGGCCGCAAAGGATACCCGGCTGTTGCCCAGGTGGTCTTTGAGCGTGTATTCGTAGCGGAAGTTGGCCCCATTTGGCGTGAGGCGGCCCTCGGCGTGGTAAATGCCCTCCAGGTTGGCACCCGTGTATTCAATGCCCCCCACATAGCGCTTGTGAATGCTGAGGGTAAGGCCCGTGAAGACTTGTTTTTCTAAATTCATGCCGCCTGCGTCGTAGCCGATTTCGATGCGATTATTTGGATTTACGCTCGTAAAAGTAAAAACGTCGGGTAGGTTCAGGGTGTTGTAACGCCCTCAACCTGTCTTCGAAAATCAATAAGGGAAAGAAGAATTCTAACCAATCATCAGTTTCTATTTTCATAATTTACCTGTTATCCAAAACCAGATGAAACAAAACAAGAAGCCTCCAAGCAAAAAAGTTAAAAACCCAACATTGTAGTCACAATATTCTTCAGGTACTTTGACTGAATCATCATTTGTAGACCTCCTTTTGTGGAAAGTCTCTGATTTTCCCCTGATTTTAAAATACAAGAGCCGTACAAAATAGCCGAGAATAGAAAAAAGTATTTCCATGGTCTTAGTTTTTATTATCTTTTTCTTCTGGTCCTCCCACAATGGCTTTGCCTACTTTAGGCAAATGAAATATTGTTGAATTAGGCATTTGCTCATTTGCCGTATCTAATACTTTATTCAAATTTCTTACTAATTTGCCTTTTGATTTAGGACTCATTCTTGCAATAAAAGAACCCTTCATCGCTTTATTGAAACTGCCCATATTCATTTTATTGAAGAATTTTGCAGCTTTGTACATAGCCGATTTTGCACTTAATGCTTTGAGTTGAGGAATTATTAAAGCCGCCACACCAGCTACATCTTCCCCTTTCTCAGAGCCTAAAATTCCATCTCCATTCATATGCCTTATATCTGTATCCAAAGGGTTCATATTCTGAAGAAATACCCAAAGAGGGTCAGCAGTGTCATAAATTAAACCACCAGCAATACCCGCATCTTTTACACCCCCCATGAAATTCATAATTTGCCTAGAATTAGAAGGATTTACAGGTCCAAGTGTTCCTTGACTTGCTAGAGATGCCTTTTCAGCATCAAATGGAGCTTGATACCCTTTTGGTGATTCTCCTGTGATGAGTGCGATTTGAACTATTTCTCCATCTTCTCCCTGATAGTAAGCACTACCTGCATTTTTGTCGTGAATCTCGTATCTAGTTGTCCCATCTTCTGTAGTTTTTACAATTTCACCATCGATATTATGCTCTCTCCGGTATCTCCTGGCTTCTTTTTTGTTCTCAAACAGGCCAAAAAGATCATTGTAGATGAGTGGATTATTAAACCCATATCTGTAAGGAGTCCAATCGTGAGCGACATCAGCCAATAAATCCACCCCATTCCATCTCCCCACGCTCGCATCATACCACCGCGCCCCATAGTCACTCCAGTTCAAGCTAAAGTCTTCATTCAGCTCTTTCCCCGTATACTGATAGGCATTTTCCGTACCCGACTGGGCTATCCAGCTGCCCCGCATCTCCATGCCAAAGGGGTAGTAGTGGTTTTCTTGCAGTACTTGGATGGCCGTACCATTGGCCGCAAAGGAGACCCGGCTGTTGCCCAGGTGGTCTTTGAGCGTGTATTCGTAGCGGAAGGTGGCCCCGTTTGGCGTGAGGCGGCCCTCGGCGTGGTAAATGCCCTCCAGGTTGGCACCCGTGTACTCAATGCCCCCCACATAGCGCTTGTGAATACTGAGGGTAAGGCCCGTGAAGACTTGTTTTTCTAAATTCATGCCGCCTGCAATAGAATTTTAGTACATTAAATTGGGTATTCGTATAACAATCAAGGAAACGTAATCGAGTTCACCTTTTTGGTCGCAGCATCCACATGGATGGACATGCTGCGCGGCACTCTTGTACTATTGACACAAATATTCTCTTCAAATGAAACATAACGATAAATTTTCGTCTTGTTGTTTTCTTTGTATAGAATACTATCCGCACGTCCAAAGTATTTTACAATGTCTTTTTCCCGTTTTATGCTCTCATCCAGACAGCGGGTATCTGCAAAGTACAGAAAAAGGGACTCCCGATAGCAATTTCTGGACTCTTTGTCTACCCACATTTTCCGCACTACTTTGCTGGTGGCTCGATACTGAGTGGGGATGACGCAGGAGCAAACCACCCAGCTAACTAGGATTAATGTGCCGATTCTCATATTCATCTAATGTACAGCTAGGTGAATTTCAATCTCTTCTTTTGGTTTTTTGTAAACATAAACATCAAACCATACAAGACGATACTCAACACGATCAGGATCAGTGCATCCCCTACCCGCATGTGTAAAATACTCATAAATTATCAAATTATCATTAGGGTGATGTAAAATTGTATCTGGTTTCCCTAGGTATTTTACAATATCCTTTTCTCTTTTGATTTTACTGTCTAGGTGCTTTGAGGTAATAAAATACCACCCCATTGATAAGCGATACTGATTTTCCCCACAAGGGTCACTGGTCCACATGTCTCTAGCCAATTTATAGGTTGCTTTGTATTTGGAGGAGATGATACAGCTACTTGTTATACTCATCGTAGAAATTACGATCAAGAGCATCAACACATTTGCTTTCATCTTATCTATTTCTACGAGTGACCTTGCCTTCTGCATTGTAAATTGCATTGTTAATACCCCCAAATGTCCAATATCCATCTCTCGTCTGACCGGATCGATATATTCTCGCGACATCAGTTTGGAGCACTACTCTTCTACATAGGTTAAGCTCATTATCTACTCTCCTTCCTCGTTCCGTATCAATTACCTTTGGGGCTTCTTTTGCATTTGGATTATTTGTATATTGTAGGTCAACACGATTTCGAACTGTTGCCATAATACCTGGCTGCCCTTCAATTTTTGACCAATCTAATGTATGCTCCCAAATACCCAATCCATGTCCAAATTCATGTGCAGCAGAAGTGAGGTTTGCCAATTGAGACGGGGATAAGAACATCGAGTTCCCACCAGATATACTTGCCGGATCGGTCATCGGAGGGCCCGTATATCCCTCTTCAATTCGAGCAAAATTTATTGAAAAGTCTTTTTGCGAATCATTTTTTTGTGCATAAATTCCCGCATCTCTCTCTGAAACATATTGCGCTGTGACCTTAAATTGCACCCTATACTTCACCCCCTCAACTTCACGTACACCATTTGCTTCATTCCAAAGCGTCTCAATTTGATGGGCTAATTCTCTAGCATGATTGGGTGTTGCTCCACTGCCGTAAACATAAAAATGTGAGTGTATGGTGATTGTAAAAGATTTTACCCCATTTTTATCCGTAGACGAAGTGATACTAATCACCACACCAGAATTGCCATCAGGATCAACGGTATTCAATGGGTTATTATAAACGTAGTTGTACGGAGTCCAGTTGGAGAATTTCTCAGCTACCTGATCCACCCCATTCCATCTCCCCAAGCTCGCATCATACCACCGCGCCCCATAATCACTCCAGTTCAAACTGAAATCTTCGTTCAGCTCCTTGCCCGTGTATTGGTAAGCATTCTCGGTACCCGATTGGGCTACCCAGCTACCCCGCATCTCCATGCCAAAGGGGTAATAGTGGTTCTCTTGCAGCACTTGCATGGCCGATCCATTGGCCGCAAAGGACACCCGGCTGTTGCCCAGGTGGTCTTTGAGCGTGTATTCGTAGCGGAAGGTGGCCCCATTGGGCGTGAGGCGACCCTCGGCGTAGTAAATGCCCTCCAGGTTGGCTCCCGTGTACTCAATGCCCCCCACATAGCGCTTGTGAATACTAAGGGTAAGGCCCGTGAAGACTTGTTTTTCTAGTTTCATGCCGCCTGCGTCATATCCGATTTCGATCCTATTATTCGGATTTACGCTCGTAAAAGTAAAAACGTCGGGCAGGTTGAGGGCATTGTAGGCCAGGGTCATTTGTTTTTGGCTGTCGGTGATGAGGTTGCCTGCGTTGTCGTAGGTGTAGCTGACGGCCGTAGTCGAACTTTGCACAAAGCCGAATGCACGGTTGGCGGCGGTAGTTGCGTCATTTACGCTGGTCAGGCGGTTGGGGTTGTTGGCATCGTAGGTGTAGCTCAGGTTGTCGATTTGGGTATAGGTCGAGCCCGTGGTCAGGCCATTGCGCTGGTATTGGGTGATGTTGCCGTTGAGGTCATAGTTGATCAGCGGCTCGCTGTAGCGGTTGTTCACAGTAGGCGTACCCGTAGAGCGCTCCCAGAAAGTGGCGCTGCGCAGGCGATTATGGATTGCAAGTAGGTGTAGGTAGAGCTGGGGGTGGGCAAGGGGTACTGCCTAAGTTCCAGCTCGCGCCGCTCAGTACTTCTCGTATTAATGAATCCCCCTTCTTCAAACGATATCCCCCAACCCGAATCAGCAAGTTTAATTTTGGCTCGTTACGTATTGTTAGCTAGCCTCTCCCTATTCCTCCAACAAAATCGGCAAACGACTCGTTTGCTTGATCTCTGCCATTACAAATGAACTTTCGATGGCCGTGATGCCGCTCAATTTAGAGAGTTTGTTGACCACAAAATCGTGGTAAGCCTTGATGTCGCCCACCACAATTTTGAGTTGGTAATCTGCGGTTCCCGCCAAGTGATGGCATTCCAATACCTCCAAAAAACCGTGAATGCAGCGCTCAAATTCTTCCCTAGCTTGACGTGATTTTTCATTGATGGTCAGGCGGCAAAAAGCAGTTAGGCCAAAATCAAGCTTGTCAGCGTCCAATAAAGCCACATAACGCTTGATGTACCCCTCGTCTTCCAGTCGCCGGATGCGCTCATACACCGGGGTGGTCGTCATGTGCAAATGGCTTGCTACTTCCTTGATGGTGTGCTTGGAGTCGAGTTGCAGCAAATTCAGGATGCGTAAATCAATTTGGTCTAAGCCTTTCATGGTGAAAACATGCGCTAAATACTGGCAATATTGCCTTGCAGTTTGAGGCAGGACTGCTACTCCCAAGCGGATCATCAGCAAGGGGTGAAAAATGTCTTTTAAACAATAATTTTACATTTAAATCATAGCTTTATCGGCTGAAAAATAGGAAAAGAATCTATTTCAAGCAATTTTTTTATGCTTTTAGACAAAGCCCAGCCTCTGGATCGGTACAAAATCTGAGCTTTTTTCTGCAAAAACGACCCTGAGCGCCTGATTAACTGCCCATCTCTATTTATCTTGCCGCTTACAATGTATGAAACAATGACCATCACCTTTCAAATTAACTACCAAACCGTCTGGGGACAACAACTGCTGGTTTGTGGAAACCTGCCTGAATTGGGCCAGGATGACCCTAATCGTGCCCCCCTGATGACCCACATTGGCGGTGGATTTTGGCGCTTGAGCATCCCCTTTAAAAAATTGCCTGCCCAGCTGAGTTATCGCTACTATGTCAGCCACGAAAATGACCTCCCAAGCTTGGTGGAAGCAAGCAACCGACAAATCAGGCTTTCGCGCAACGTAGGTGAAAACTGCTTCCTACTCGACAGCTGGCGCGATGCCGAGCACCCCGATAATCCATTTTACACGGCCGCGTTTGAAGAGGTGGTGTTCAAGCCTAATCAGAAATTCAAAAGCAATGGCAGCGCTGGCAAAAGTGATGCGTTCACAGTCAACTTTAACTTGCGTGACGTACAGTCCCCCCAACAGTGGCAATTGGCAGTTTTGGGCAGTATCCCTGAGTTGGGTGGTTGGGATTATGCACGACCCTTGTTGTTGGGCAATGCTGAATTCCCGATTTGGCAGGGTGAGATTAGTTTGGCGGCCAAAAAAGGCTTTGAATACAAATATGGCTGGTACGATCCAGCACTGAAACGGGTAGTCGAATTAGAAGCTGGTCCCAACCGCAAATGCGATGGTGCCCCAATTGGGCCAAACAGCAGCGCCATCATCCTCAACGATGAAAACTATGTCCGCCCTCGTGGCCCCTGGAAAGGTGCCGGGGTAGCAATCCCGGTTTTTGCCCTGCGCAGTGAAAAAAGCCTGGGTGTAGGTGAGTTTACTGACCTGAAAAAAATGGTGGACTGGGCCAAGCAAACTGGCCTGAGCATGGTCCAGGTTTTGCCCGTCAACGATACTGTAGCGAGTCATACTTGGGTGGATTCCTACCCTTATGCGGCCATTTCAGTGTTTGCCTTGCATCCCCTCTTCCTGAATGTGGAGACCCTCGCCGGGGTGGACACTAAAAAAATCAACAGCGAGCGCAAAAAACTCAATGCCCTCGATAAAGTAGAGTATGAAGCCGTGATGAAGCTCAAAATGAGCCTGGCCCGCGCTGCTTTTGACCGCGATGAAAAGTTTTTGGAAGACCCTAAATTCCAGGCCTTTTTAGCCGAAAACAAGCATTGGTTAGAACCTTACGCCCTGTTTTGTTATTTGCGTGACGCCCAAAAAACGGTGGAGTTTGCGAAATGGGGCGAATACGCAGTGTATTCTGAAGCCCTGCTGAAGAAAATGCTCGCACCCAAGTCCAAAGCTTACCGCGACATTTGTTTTCACCTGTACTTGCAATACCACCTTGATACCCAATTGCGCGAGGCTGCTGATTACGCCCGCAACCAGGGCATTGTGCTCAAAGGCGATTTGCCCATCGGCATTTATCGGCACAGCGCCGACGCCTGGGTGGCTCCACAACTGTACAACATGAACGGCCAGGCGGGTGCGCCACCCGATCCGTTCTCAGATACGGGCCAAAACTGGGGTTTTCCGACCTACAACTGGGAGGAAATGGCCAAAGACGGCTACGCTTGGTGGCGGCAGCGCATGACCCACTTGTCGCGCTATTTCACGGCTTATCGCATTGACCACATCCTGGGCTTTTTCCGCATTTGGCAAATTCCACTCGAAGCGGTGGAAGGGACCCTAGGCTTTTTCAACCCCGCCATCCCCATTTCGCGTCAGGAGTTGATCAGCCGGGGGATTCGGTATGACCACGCCCGTTTTTGCCAGCCTTACGTGACCGAACAAGACCTCGTGGAGCATTTTGGCGAAGAAGCCGCTGGGGTAAAAGCGGAGATGTTGACCCAAATGGGAGAGCAGAACTATGCCTTCCAACCCGCCTTTGATACCCAACGCAAAGTAGAAGCATATTTTCAGGACCCCCAAAATGCGACCAAGGTTCACCTGCGCCAAGGCTTGTACACCCTGATCGGCAACGTACTGCTGCTCGAAGTACCCGGCAGCAATGGCGAGGCTTTCCATCCCCGGATCGAAATGTCGAAAACCCGCTCGTACCAGCGCTTGCCTTACGACCAGCAACAAAAACTGCAAGACCTGTACCTCGATTATTTCTATCGCCGCCAGGAAGATTTTTGGCGCGAACAGGCCATGCAAAAACTGCCCGCCCTCAAAGCAGCTACCAAAATGCTGATCTGTGGCGAAGACCTGGGCATGGTTCCCGCCTGCGTACCCGGCGTAATGCGCGAGATGGGCATCCTCACCCTGGAAATCCAGCGCATGTCGAAAAATCCGGCCACCGAATTCTTACAGGAGCAGGACATTCCCTACCACTCGGTAGCCAGCCCTTCAACCCACGACATGGCCCCCACCCGCGCCTGGTGGGAAGAATCAGAACGCGCCCAAATGCAACGTTTTTATTACAACGAACTACACTACGCGGGTGAAGTGCCTTACTTCTGCGAGCCCTTTGTAGCCAAAGCCATCGTGGAGCAGCACCTGCGTTGGCCCAGCATGTGGACGGTGTTCCCGCTGCAAGACTTGCTGGCAATGGATGGCAAACTGCGTCACCCCGATCCATTTGAAGAGCGGATCAACGTACCTGCCATCATTCCGTATTACTGGCGCTACCGCATGCACCTGAGCCTGGAGGAATTGCAAGGGGCTACGGATTTCAATTTGTTGTTGAAGCAGTTGTTGTTCAGCAGCGGAAGATGAAATTAGTTTAAATGTTGAAGGGTTGAAGAGTTGAAAAGAGGGGCTCCGAAAACAGTGACCGTGTTTTGTGTAAAAAATACGGTCGCTGTTTTTTAGCATCATTTACTTGTTTTTGATTAACTTGGCATGAAAGAACCCACATCAAAAGCTGTAACAACTAACCATTAACAACTAACCATTAATCATTAACATGCGCTATCTACCTGTATTATTGCCCTTGCTCCTATTGGCCGCTTGCAAGCCCAAAAGCAACGAACCTGCGGTCCGCCAGCCTAAAAAATACAACATCGAGCAGTTTTATGGCAACATCTCGATTGGCGGAGGGGCTTTTGCGCCCGATGAGACCAAAATTTTGGTCAACAGCAACGAGTCGGGCATTTACAACCTATATGAAATCAGCATCAGCAACCAGGTCAGCCGGCAAATCACCCAATCCAAGACCGAGTCGTTTTTTGCCATCGACTACGTGCCTGGTACCAATCAAATCCTCTACTTTGCTGACAAAGGTGGCGATGAAAACGACCACATCTACCTGCTGCAAGGCGACGGCACTGTACAAGACCTGACCCCTGGCGAAAAAGAAAAAGCGAGTTTTTATGGTTGGAGCAAGGACAAAAAAGCCATGTACTACATCTCGAACAAGCGCGATCCCCGCTTTTTTGACCTCTACAAAATGGACATCACCAAGTGGGAAGCCAAAATGTTGTACCAAAACGACGGCGGCTACAACCTGGGCAGCCTGAGTTGGGACGAAAAAACCATCGCCCTGGAACAAAGCCTGACCACCAGCGAAAGCCGCTTGTTTTTGTACGACCTGGAATCCAAAAACAGGAAAGAAATTTCTACGCCCAAGGCCCCGGCCCAGTACAGCTCATCGGGCTTTAGCAAAGATGGCAAGTCCTTCTTTTACATCAGCAATGCTGGACGTGACTTCATGGCCTTGTACCAATACGACCTGAAATCGGGCCAAAGCAAGGCCATTTATGAGCCTGCTTGGGACGTGATGTATGCCTACGACTCCGAAAACGAAAAATACCGGGTCATCGCCATCAACGAAGACGGGAAAAACACCCTCAAAGTCTTGGAAAACGCCACTGGCAAAGAAGTACAATTGCCCGCCATCGACGATGGCGACGTGACCGCAGTAGCCATCTCGCCCAGCGAAAAAATGATGCGACTCACTGTAGGGACCTCCAAAGCTCCAAACAATATTTATGTATACAATTTTGAAAGCAAAAACCTCAGCAAGCTGACCGAAACCCTCAACCCGGAGATTGACTCGCGCGACCTGGTCAGCGCGGAAGTGGTGCGCTACAAGTCATTCGATGGCTTGGAGATTCCAGCCATTTATTACCGCCCCCAAATTGCCAGCAAAGAAAACAAGGTGCCTGCCCTGGTGTGGGTACACGGCGGCCCCGGCGGCCAATCGCGGGTGGGTTACTCGCCCCTGGTGCAATACCTGGTCAACAATGGTTACGCCGTTTTGGCCGTCAACAACCGGGGCAGCAGTGGTTATGGGCAAAAATTTTACCAGATGGACGACAAAAACCACGGTGAAAAAGACCTCCTGGACTGTGTGTATGGCAAAAAACACCTGCAATCGCTGCCTTATGTCGATACCGCAAAAGTGGGCATCATCGGCGGTTCATACGGGGGCTACATGACCATGGCGGCCATGACTTTCCAGCCCGACGCCTTCAAGGTGGGCGTGAATATCTTTGGCGTGACCAATTGGCTGCGCACCTTGCGCTCGATCCCGCCTTACTGGGAAGCCCAACGCAAAGCCCTCTACGCCGAATTGGGCGACCCCAACGGGGCTGATTCGGCTCGTTTGCGCCGCATTTCGCCCCTTTTTCACGCCCAGCAAGTCAAAAACCCGGTGATGGTACTGCAAGGGGCCAACGATCCCAGGGTTTTACAGGTCGAGTCGGATGAAATTGTGGCCGCCGTGCAGCGCAACAAAGTGCCTGTAGAATACATCGTTTTCCCAGATGAAGGCCACGGTTTTGTGAAAAAAGAAAACGAAATCAAAGGCTATGGCAACATCCTGAAGTTTCTGGATACTTACCTGAAGAAGGAGAAGAAGTTGAAGGATTAGCGCTTACACAGTGTTTAAGAGACAAGCCACGAATAAACCTTACCAAATCGCAACTGCGTACTTTGTAGATTGTGCCCTCGCTGCGCGAGGCCGTTTTTAGCACGCGGATGACGCGGATTTAGCGGATTTTCGCGGATTTCCAGCATGACGTTGACCGTTACGTTGACACGCGTGTCTCTTTAAACTAGAAAGGTTTATTTTTGCCCCGTTACTAACTACGCTAAAATCGGCTGCAAGGTGTAAGTGCTTTGCAGCCGATTTTTTTGACTTAGGGCCACAGATTAAATAAATCAGACATCTTCGTCGCCTCGCTGTGCGAGGCTAGTTGGGAACACGGATAAAATTGGGTTTGGGTGTGCTTGTTTGGGTTTGAGTGTGAAAAAAAACGTTTTCAAATAGAGACTAAACTTATGCTCGAAGCCCCACACCCGAACTCACACTTACACACTCCACACCCTTTCTTACGGATTTCCAACATGATTTTGACCATGATTTTGGCCATACCCTTGTCACGCAAAGGGTTTAATCAAAAGTCAAAGATGTCTACTTTATTTCTTTTCTCTTCCTTATAAACCTATTCCCAGCCAAAATTGAGAAAAAATGCAAGTTTTGGCTAAAGATGAACTTCATTTCCAGCCAAAATCTTATTTTTTTTGTATTTTTGGCTGAAAATGACCCAATGGCTATTGTAGGTAGAACCCGAGAGATAGATAAAATGAAGCACTTGCTCAACTCCAACAAGGCTGAGTTCCTGGCGGTTTATGGGCGGCGCAGAGTGGGGAAAACCTTCCTGATCCGGGAGTTTTTTGAAAACAAATTCGACTTCTACGTCACTGGTTTGGCCAAGGGGAATACAGAAAAGCAGTTGATCAATTTTACCATTTTTGTAAACAAGCAATTTGATACCCAATACGATACTCCACCTGATTGGCTGCGTGGGTTTAACCTGTTGATCACTTGTCTGGAAAAAAACAAAACTGGCAAAAAGCAAGTGATCTTCATCGATGAAATGCCTTGGATGGATACCCGGAAATCCGATTTTTTGACGGGTTTGGAATTTTTTTGGAATTCTTGGGCCAGCGCCCAACACGATGTGCTGCTGATTGTATGCGGTTCGGCAGCATCCTGGATGATCAATAACCTTATTCGCAATACCGGAGGCTTGTACAATCGCGTAACCGAGCGCATGAAGTTGGAGCCCTTCACCCTGAAAGAGGCAGAAGCGTATTTCGTTTCTAAAAACATTGTACTCGACCGCTATCAGATCGTACAACTGTACATGGTCATGGGCGGTATCCCCTATTACTTGGACCAGGTCGAAACGGGAAAAAGTGCCATGCAAAACATTGAAGGCCTGTGTTTTCGGAATGATGGAAAGTTGCGCAGCGAGTTCAGCTATATTTTTACATCCTTGTTTAAAAAAGGGGAAACCCACGAATTACTGCTGCGAACGCTCTTCGAAAAAGGTGGAGCACTGACCCGCGAGCAAATCCTCAAAACAAGTCTTTTCAAATCTGGGGGCACCTTGAGCAAGGTTTTGAGTGAGTTGGAAGAAAGTGGGTTCATCGGCGCCGCACAGCAATTTGGCTATCAAAAAGCCAACGTGGTTTACAGCATCACCGATTTTTATACCCTTTTTTACTACCGTTTCATCTTGAATGCAGGGAAATACGAGCCGAACATGTGGCTCAATCAAGTGGACAACCCGGCCTACCGCAGTTGGAGTGGTTTGGCTTTTGAGCAAGTATGTTTTGCCCACGTATCGCAAATCAAGCAAGCCCTGAGTATTGCTGGGGTAGGAAGCAGTACCTATTCGTGGCAATCCAAAGGCAACAAAGAAAAGGAAGGCAGCCAAATTGACTTAATCATCGATCGCCGAGACCAGGTGATCAACTTATTCGAAATCAAGTTTTCCATCCATCCTTTTTCCATCAGCAAAGACTACAACGCTACCCTACTCCGCAAAATCCAAACTTTTCGCGACGAAACGGGCACCAAGAAGTCGATTTTTCTCACCTTTTTGACCACCAATGGCCTGGTGGCCAATGAATACCGATCGTCGGTGGTACAAAATGAGTTGACCCTAAATGATTTGTTTCGGGAGGGGTAGAGGGAGCTGGGCTTGCCGGAACCATGTATGCTCAACGCCCGCCAAATAAAATTTGCCTATAGAATGAAACAAAAAACCTTGGAATTTGCCTATAGAATCGAACAAAAATGATTCAAAGGCGGCTGAAAAAATTCTTGGATAGATAGAAAAACTACCCTTCTTACAAGCTATTGAACTTCGCATAAACCCGTTCTACCTGTTGTGCTAAAGCTCCACAACTCAATCGCTCACACCTCCTCCTGCATCCACGCCAAATAAGCCTCCAGTTGTGAAACTGCGAAGTAAGGCAAATTGAGCAAGCGTACTGTTTTCCCATTTCGGGTTTTTATGTTTTCTACCCCAACCCGATTGTGCAAAAAGCGCACTGCAAAATCTTGCGGTGCGAGGTCCATGAACTCGTGTAGGGAGCGCAAACTGCCTTTAGCCCCGGATTTTACCTCAATTGGTACTAAAAATTGACGCCACTTGTAAGTCAAGTTAACCTCAGCGCTGGAATTGGCATTCTCCCGCACCCAAAACTGGGGCTTAAAAAACGTGTTGTCTGCGCTGGCGATCAACTCCTGAGTTACAGCATGATTGACCACAAAACCTCGGTAAAAATCGTTCAAGTCATCCAGTAAAAGCAACTCACTTTGAACTTCAGAGGCATAGTTTAACAATCCTGTGTCCAAAAATTGAAGGCGGGGTTTGCGGCTGAGGTCAGGCAGTTGCGGGGGCTGTGTTTGGGTCGTGGGATAAATGAGGTAGATGATTTTGGCCATATCCAATGCCCGAAATGCCTCGCCAACTTCCCTGGAGCGGTAATTGGAGCCGCCGAAACCTGCAAAACTGATCCGATCCCGCACAAAAGGGGCCGCTTCGATCACATAACGCATGACTTTGGCTTGGGTATCATTGTTTGCATATTTGACAATATCTGATTTGTAAGTCTCCCAAATGGAGGCATAAATCGCCTTCAGTCAGGCCATGCTGAGATCCGAGGCAAGCCAGGTTTTGATCACTTCAGGCATACCGCCTAAGATCAGGTACTTTTTAAATAAATCGAACAACTTTTCGTAAGCGAAATTGGCCATTGGAATGCTGCGCAAGTGTTGCAAAGCACTCGTTTCTCCCATTGCCATTAAGAATTCTTCAAAATCAAGCGGATGTAAGGTCAACTCTTCAATTCGCCCAACTGGAAAGGATTTAACATCACCAAGCGTAAATTCTAAAAGCGATCCCGCTGCAATCACGGGTAGCTGTGGCAAATCTTCATAAAAATAGCGCAACTGTTTGATGACATGCGGAATCTCCTGGATTTCATCAATGAATAGTAGGGTCTCTTCCGGTACATCGGGCAGGTTTTTTTCAAATAGAATTTGCTGCCAAATTTCCCTTACTTCGCGTTCTTGCGCAAAAAACCTGCGGTCGGCTGGCCTTTCCAGGTTCAAGGCGACAAAGTATTTGTACTGCTGACCAAATTGATGAATCAAGGTCGATTTTCCTACCTGTCGTGCACCCCTGACAATCAATGGCTTGCGTTGTGTTTTACTCCGCCATTCATCCAATTTCGCGCTAATTTTTCGGTCAAAATTCACGGCATCTGTATTTTTTTGTCACAAATTAGGGGTAATTTTATAAAATTTTGTTACAAATCAGGGGTAAATTTTATCATCTTTTGTCACAAATCAGGGGCAATTTTTTTAAATCTTGTCACAAATCAGGGGTAAATGCCCGTAAACCGCATTCCAGATGCCTTGAACTCATTCCCCACGCACCACCCTCCCCAATTCCCGCACCACTCCCTTCGCCACCGTATCGTACTGCCAGTTGGTGTCAAAAAACGAGAGGATTTCGGTGTTGGGGTCTTGGCCCAGGGTCAGGCTGTGGAAGCCTACAGCGTTGTGCTGCTGGAAATAACGCACTTCTTCGAGCACTTTTTTCTCGATGCGGTACATGATGAAATCGCTGATCACCAACACGTCGGCATCGCGGTAGTCTTCGGTTTTGAGCTGGCGCAGGGCCTCGTACAAGGGCAAGGAGATGTCGGTTCCGCCGTGAAAAGACAGGCGCAGGAACTTCGCCAGCGCATCGACCGAGTTGGCCACGTCGTACAAGTCCAGGGTTTTGATGCCGATGCTGAAATTGATCAGGTAAGCGCGGCGTTTTTCGCGGATCGCCATTTTCAGGATACCCAGACACAGCACTTTGGCCACTTGTTCGGGGCGGCCACGCATCGACTCGCTGGTGTCCACACACACGATAAAAGGGCCTTTCTCTTTTTGGCGAATGCGTTGGTTGACCTCCAGGAAATGGTCTTCACTTTTGACCAGGCGGCGGTCTTCGTATTGGAATGCGAGCAGGTTTTGGCTCAGGAGTTTTTGCAAAAACAGGTCTTCGGTCATCACATCGCCCAGGGTAGCCGCCTCGGAAGGCAACATGCGGGCCAATTCGCCGCTGGTTTTGATGCCCACCACTTCGGCGGGTACCGTTTCATCGCTGACCCATTCCTGGCGGATGATGGTTTTGGCGAGGCTTTCTTCTTCGAGTTCTAGTTCAGCTTCGCGCAAGTTGCCCAACAAGTCGGCCAGTTCTTGCAAGGATTGTTCGTCTTCCAGCAGTTCGGCGTACTGTTGCACCACGTCAAAGGAGCTGTCTTCCCACAATCCCCGCGACATGTCCCAGCCCAGGTAGTCGCTGAACGGCGAGATCAGGCTGCTGAGTTTGTTGTATTCTTCGACTTTGGCTTCGAGCAGGTTATTGTATTGCTCCAGTTCTTCGTCCAATTTGCCGAGTTGGTATTCCAGGATTTTGCTTTGCACCAAGGCGTCCCAGCGGGCCAGCAGGTCATTGATGATGAGTTCAATTCTTTCGCGGTCAGCGGCCCCAATATCCTCCATATTTTTAGCCCCGATCATTTTTTCAAAACGCTCGCGGTAAAAAGCGCTGTCGAGGTTTTCGCGTTTGTAGTTGTTTTCCAAAAAAGCGATCAACACGGGCCAGCGTTTCACAAAAAGGTGCAGTGGGGTAATGGCCCAATTCTCGACTCGATCGGCTTCTTCCTGGAAGGGGTTTTTGTTGCGAACTTTGTCGAAGGTTTTGCGCAGCCAAAAAAGGGTATCCAAAACGACTTGTCGCGAGATGCGCTGGTTTTTTTGGCAAAGCGGCAGCAAGTTGCGGATCTCAAACAAGCGATCCAGTGCCGCGCGAAAGTAGCGGAAGTATTCGTCTTTCAGTTCAGGTACTACATACTTGCCAGGATCCAGCTTGTTTTGCAGGTATTGTACCAGGTAGCGCCGCATTTTGCGGTCGAGAATGGTCCCAAACTCGATGAAACGTTGGTATTCCTGCTCCAGGTCCTGCATGGATTGGTTTTTTAGGAAGAACGGATTGGGTGAGCTAAAGTTTAGAACAAAAGATGGATTTACTCCGGATCAGGTAAAAACAGCTTATCCATCGTGACTTCGTTGTCGATTTCGGACAGATAGTGTTGATTTTTTATAGCTGGGTAGGTGCTCAACAAGGTTCCAAAAACCAATTTTTTAGTTTTACTTACCTGTTTGAAGATCATTCTTCTTTGGCGCATTTGTCCAGCAGTGGCTGCTGTCATTATATAATTTTCTTGGGTGAACTTGGCTTCGCAAAGGTGGATTACACGATCTGCGCGGTCGATGATCATGTCGATTTGAGTACCGGGTAATTCATCATTTCCTTTGAATTTCCAAGAATTGTGACGAGTAAATACCCCGCTGATTCCCAGCGCAGCCTTGATCTGTGGCAAATGCAACAGCGCGATGTTTTCGAAAGCATAGCCACTCCAGGCTTGGTAGCTGGATGATTTTGACAATTGTTCCCAGGTCCGCTTGCCTGTTCCCTGATTGGCGCGGATAAATTTGTGATAAAAGAGAGAATAGAGATCGATCAGCTTGTAAATTGCTTCCTTCTTTTTGTTGAAAAGAGGGTCCAAAACAATGATGAAATCACATTCAATTAACTCCTCTAAGGTTCTGGAAAGATTGCCTTCGCTTAGTTTCGTCGATTGAGTTAAGGCTTGGCGCGTCATGCCTTGCGGATGAGCGGCCAATTGTTCAACAATAGTCACATGCCACTCTGCATTGCGAAACAGAGAATGGTACAATTGGCCATATTCTTCTACTAATGCTCCTTGTGGATTAAAACAAATTTCATCGATCAACTGGGGCAAGCTCCTTCCTCTTTCAACTGCTTTGAGATAAAAAGGGATCCCCCCCATTACCATATAAAGTTCGATCAATTCATAGTGGTTCAGGTTGATACCTTTGTTTTGAAGATAAAGTTCTGTTTCGTGTAAGTTGAAAGCCCTAAGCTTGAGGCGGCTAGTAACGCGGTTATACAGGCCTCCTCGGGCTTTGATCAGTTTTTTTCTAATCCACGATGATGCAGAACCACATGCGATAAGCAAAACATGGTCCATTCGTGAAACATACTGGTTCCAAAAAAACTCCAAAGCGGAGACGAAACCAGATTTTGGCGTATCCATCCAAGGCATTTCATCGAGAAAAATAACATACTTGCTTTGGGTTAGAGGCAATTTTTTTAAATAAGTAGCCAAGTAAAAGAAGGCTTTTTGCCAAGATGATGGGGTCGTGCGTTCCGCTTTTCCTTCAGTACGGAGAAGGTATTCGGCAAAAAAATTCTCGAGTTGTTGTTCCGTGCCTCCGTCCTTGCTTCCTGATAGGTCAAATACAAGATGGTCTTTCAAATACTGACGGATCAAAAAGGTTTTTCCTACCCTACGTCGCCCGTAAAGTGCCAAAAATTCAGCCTCATTAGATTGTAACAACTGATCCAATTTAGCTTTTTCTGGCCCCCGCCCAATGATTATTTTTTCCATGACTAAAATATACTTGGAGAAATCGACATAAAAATACCACATTTCTCCAACTATAATACTCTATACTTGGAGAAATCGATGTTTTTTACCCACATTCCTCCAAGTATAGCTCAGATACTTGGAGAAATGTGCCTAAAAAAGTGAGATTTTTCCAAGTATCGTCCGTTCAAGGCAGCTATTTTCTTCAAAACTTCCAGACTTCTTCCCCGATATTCTTCAGCCTGGCGATCATGTCAATTGGGTTGGGATCGGCAAAAACGGCGTTGCCAGCTACCAGTACATTGGCCCCCGCTTTTAGCAGGGCTTCGGCATTTTGCAGGCCTACGCCGCCGTCGATTTCGATATAAGGTGAGAGGTTGCGCTCGATCAAGCGGGTTTTCAGGCGCTCGATTTTGGGTAGGGTTTGGTAGATGAACTTTTGACCGCCGAAGCCAGGATTGACCGACATGAGCAGAACCAGGTCCAAGTCTTCGAGGATGTCTTCGAGCAGTTCGATAGGGGTGTGCGGATTTAAGGCCACGCCCGCTTTGGCTCCGGTGGCTTTGATTTGTTGGATACAGCGGTGCAAGTGGGTACAGGCTTCGTAATGTACCGTGATCACGTTCGCACCTGCTTTGGCGAAGGCTTCAATGTATTTTTCGGGCTCCACGATCATCAGGTGGACGTCAAGGGGCTTTTTACAAGCTTTTTGCACAGCTTCCAACACGGGGAATCCAAAAGAGATATTGGGCACGAAACGGCCATCCATGATGTCGACATGGAGCCAATCGGCGGTACTGTCATTGACGAGTTGAAGGTCGGCATCCAAATGCCCGAAGTTGGCGGCGAGCAGTGAGGGCGCTACGAGGTGTGCGCTCATGTGTGAGAAAAATTTTGCGCGAAAAAAATTATGTTGTAAATTCGCAGCAAAGGTAAAACAAAAAAACCGGTTGGGTGATCCAACCGGCTTTCCAAAAAGAGCTTTGAGAGGCTATCTACATACCTGGGTCCCCTCGTTTGGGGTCCCGAAACAAAATTCATGAGAGTATAATTTGTCACTGCGTGAGCTACCCATTGGTAGTTGGTCAGTAACAAGAAAGCCGTTTTTTCAATTGGCTTTGTATTTTCTAACTGGGTTGTTGTTTTAGGGTTGTTGTTTTAGGGCTTGTTGTTTTACTTATTTCCTTCTGACACTACAAAGATGCACCTGTTTCCAGGGCCACAAAAGTACATTTTACGTTTTTACTGGTTTGCATTTTTATTGAAATCGTTTACAATCCTTTGATTTTAAATTATTTAACCCTACCATATTCTTTATTTCTGGCGAAATCCTTGCTTATCTTTTCGTTTTTATCGGTGTTTTTTACAAATTTTTTTTCCTGTTTTTGACTTCCCATTCCATAAATGTGGGTCTAAGGGCCAATTTGAGTATGATTATTTGGAATGGGCCGCTGTGATAAGGGGCACGTCAAAAATAAAATTCACCAATTTTTTATAGGGGAACGTAGAAAATAAGGTGCACTGATTCGTGGCATACTATCTGGACGTGGACCTAAAGACGGCATGATTTTAGGTAAAAAAGGTCCCAAATGCTCAAAAAAGGCCTGAAAGAAGCATTTTTTTGAGTTTTGGCTAACAAAAAACCAATGCTTTTCGTCCAAGTTTTTTCATGTCCAGTAGTATGGATTTGTGGTTATGGAAAAATATAAGCAACTGACTGTAAATAAGTTGTGTTCTTTTTTCACAGTAAGTTCTCAATCCGCATTTCAGCAATTACCTTTCTTTATCTAGGCAACAATGGCAAGTACTCGTAAGCACTTTACACACGTGCGGAAGCCCAGTGTCGGTCAGGAGATCTGACACCAGCACAACGCTCAATTGACGCGGGTTCCAGGTCTCTGACCGGAACCATCTTACACGCGTTTGTAACGCGTAAACGGATCTTCAGTGAATTGGGAACTTACTTTTCACTAACCCCAAATCCGTCCACCTTATTTTTTTAAGCGCCCTAAGGTAGCAGTTGAACGTTGAGGAGCTGAGCAGTCGAACTCCCAGCTACGTGAGAAGTAATACCTTATATATATGTATGCCGCTAAGGTGCTTAATTTAGGCCAAATCCAGAATGCGTACTGTTTTCAAAAAATTGTTCACGATTTGAGCGATTTTTTTATATTTTTTTAGCTAAAAATTTGCATATCTGAATTGTTTACCCCTACTTTTGTGAAAGTATTTAGGACTTGTTGTTTTACCCTTCTATTATTTCCACTGACATTATTTCTTCTGGCACCTTGGTATTGTCTCAACTCTCCATAGTTCGAGCGGTAACCTTAAACTCATTTGATTAATTTTTTACAATCAACCTTCGATTTTATGTGCCTGCGCGTTTTTTGGTGCTTTAGTCTGCTACTACTATTGTTTTCTTGTCAATCTCCACTTCCACCTGCACTGCAGGAAAAAGGTGAAGCATTGTTGTCGCGATCCAAGCAACTTCATTGCGAAGACTTGGACTATCGCGAAACAGTGGATTCGCTTTGGGATGTTGTATCTACACACCTTGAAAAGGCGATACCTGCTGATGCGATGCGGGACGTTGAAAAGGCCAACGCCGTTCAACTCCGCAATACTTCGCTGATCAAGATGGTTTGGCGCGACATGGACGCCGCCAGCCGAGCATTGCTTGATCGCAGTGGTAAAATGGACTCACTCATTGCCAATCAAGTCAAAGACCTTCAGGTCAGACGTGAAAAATTGGAAGGCGAGCAAGCTCTTTTCATTAATCAAGTGGCAAAAGAAGCTCCCAAAGCGGTTAAAGATTGGACCAAAAAGCTGATCGATGCCAGCAAGGAAGCTTGCGATTGATATTTTTTTCCCGTCTATCCCAAATCGAGGATAAACGTTTTTTACTCTATGCTCTACTAACAAAAAAATCTTTTAATCCTATGAAAAACTGGGTACTCTCTACCAAAAATTGGGCAATGATGGCCCTACTGGCCGTAGCTGTTTTCGCTTGCGACCCTGACGAACCCATTGTTGACGAAACGCCAGCCGGTGATCCGCTCAAAGAGGATTACACCCTGGCACTGAAGTGGCAACAAGTTTACCTGGATGTCGAGCGTTTCACGCCCAACTACCGCCCACCAGTAGCGGCCCGCACCGCAGGCTATGTTGGCCTCACTGCTTATGAGGCCATCGTAAACGGGATGAGCACGAAGTACAATTCCTTTGATGGTTATTTTGCTGGTTTGGATGTGCCAGAGCCACAAGACGGGGCGGATTATTTCTGGCCCGAGGTTTACAACGCAGCCTATGCTCGCTCCATCACTTTGTTTTTCCCAACTGCACCAGCAGCACAACTCTTCAAAGTGTATGCCAACGAGCAGGACTTTTCGGAAAAATTCACCCTGACGGTGGCCAACGACGTATTTGTACGTTCGCGGGAGTATGGCCGTGCGGTAGCCGATGCGGTATTTGCCTGGTCCAAAACCGACCAAATTGGCGACGCAGCCTACCTGCGCCTACACGACCCCAACTATGCACCACCCAAAGGGGATGGCCTGTGGCAGCCCACTTTCCCTGACTACACGCCAGCTTTATTGCCTTATTGGGGCAAAGTGCGCACTTTCGTAGCCGATGCTACCGATAAGTGCCCAGAACCATTGGCATACAGCAAAGATCCCAGCTCTGAAATCTACAAGCAAGCTTTGGAGCCATTCACCCTGGTTAACCAAATCAAAGCTGGTGAAAAGTATGAAGAGCATTGGATTGCCGATTTCTGGAGCGACGACTGCGCAGCGTTGACCTTTACGCCTGCGGGGCGTTTCATCGCCATTGCCAACCAATTGGTAGAAAAGGAGAAATTGACCTTGGGTGCAGCCACCGAATTGTACGCAAAAGTAAGCATGGGCTTGTGTGATGCGGGGATCCGTGCATGGCACCAGAAATACACTTACAACTACCAGCGCCCCATCGACTACATTCGCCAGGTGATGCCTGGCAATGCAGCCAACAGCTGGAATTCGATCATGTGCCCCGATGGTTCTGGCCGTTTCTTTACGCCTCCATTCCCTGCCTACCCTTCTGGTCACGCTACTTTTGGGGCGGTTGCGGCTGAGATTTTCTCCGATTACTTCGGTGAAAACTACAAGTTTACTGATCGTTGCCACGAAGGCCGTACCGAGTTCATCGGCAAGCCACGTACCTTCAACTCTTTCCGCGAAATTGCTGAAGAGAATGCTTATTCCCGTCTGCCCATCGGCGTACACTTCCGCATGGATGCTACTTCTGGGGTAGGCTTGGGTTATGGCATCGGCAAGAAAGTGAACCGTTTGCCTTGGCGCAAGTGATTTTAGTGAAGGGTTGAAATGTTGAAGGGTTGAAAGGAAGGCCCTGGCTTTGGGCTACACATTCAACATAAAAAAGCGGCAGTTCTGATCATGGAACTGCCGCTTTTCTGTTTTTGAAAATGATTGCTGAATTGAAAATTGACTGAGTCTCCTAAAACTTGCGTTTGAAAACGAAGGCCATTTCTCTTCAACTCTTCAACATTTCCAACCTTCAACTCCCTCTACCATTCCTCCAACTGCTTGTGTCGACCATCGCAAAAAGGCTTGTTGGCCGACTTTCCGCAGCGGCAAAAATGGGTAATGGGGCCTTTCTCGACGACTGTTCCATCGGGCATTTTTACTTCTAACATTCCTTTGACCCTCAGTGGGCCTTTGTCCAGTACTTCGCACTCGGTAAAAACTACCGGGGTTTCCTGTTCGCTGTTGTTTTGGTTTTCCATTGTTGAATGATTGTGGGTGAATACCAAAAAGTCTACTTCTATTGACTGTGAGGTTGTTACTTTGTGGCCATCTAGCGCAAAACTAAAATTTCGGCTTGAATGTTCACAGAAATAAAAAATTGGATCCTTGCAGAAACACCCAACTGGATTGCTTTGAACAAGCCAGCTGGAATCAGCGTGGAAAAACAACGCGGGGTAAATGACACCCTAGAGGACCAGGTAGAAGCCTATTTGAGCAGTCAGAAGCGCAGTTTTTTCCTGGGTATCGTGCACCGTTTGGATCGCCCAACTTCTGGACTGGTACTGATGGCCAAGAAAAAAGCGGCCTTGAGGGACCTGAACCAACAATTCGCCGAGCGCAGTATTCAAAAAACCTACCTGGCGCTGGTGCAAGGTGCCCCTTCACCAGAACAAGCCGAATTGCAGCACTATTTGGTCAAAGACCAGGCGCAGAAAAAAGCACTGGTCTTTGATGCGCCAGGCCCAGAACGGAACTTGGCCCACCTGGCTTATCGTTTGGTCAAAACCCAAGGCGAGCAATCCCTACTCGAAATCGAGCTCCACACGGGGCGCTACCACCAAATCCGGGCGCAATTGGGGGCCATTGGCTGCCCGATTATCGGCGACCATTGGTACGGTTCTACCCAGGATTTTGCTGAAAATGCCATTGCCTTGCACGCCTGGAAACTGAAATTCAAGGACCCAGGGTCGGGGAATGAAGTGGAATTGGTGGCAGAATGGCCTTGGAGTTGAAGCGTTGATAAGTTGAAGAGAGGGCTTTCATTTCAACCCTTCAACCCTTCAACCAAACATTACTTTTTCGGCACCTGACTAGGCCGAACTTCAATTTTACTGGGCAGGGTACGTGGGTTCATTTTCAGGAGGTCCACCACCATTTGTCCCAGGTCTTCGGGTTGAATTTTCCAGGCGTCGGCTTCGCTGGGCTGGTGATTGTTGAAGTAGGTGGCCACCGAACCAGGCATGATGGTCGAGCACTTTACCCCCGCCTCGCGCAAGTCGAGCATCACGGCCTGGGTAAAACCTACCAAGCCAAACTTACTGGCATTGTACGCTGAGGCGTTGGCAAAAAAGTTGGTCCCCGCGAGGCTGGCGATGCTGATGAAGTAACCCTGGGCAGCAACAAGTGGATCAAGCGCAGCCTTGACGCTGTAAAAAACGCCAGTCAGGTTGGTGTCGATGGTTTCTTGCCATTGTTCTGGGCTGAGGCTGGTGATGGGCGCGAAGTGGCCCACGCCAGCGTTGGCGATGAGCACGTCCAAGCGACCAAAGGTTTCGAGGGTTTTGGCGACTACGGCTTTTTGGGCTTCAAAATCGCGGACGTCGGCTACCAGGCCAATGGCTTTGCCGGGGCCGAAATGGGCCAATTGTTGGGCGGCGTTGTCCACGTCGGCCACTTTGCGGCCAGTGAAGGCTACGTTTACGCCTTCTTTGATCAGGCTTTCGGCGATGCCGTAACCAATTCCTTTGCTGCCCCCGGTGATGAGGGCGGTCATTCCGTTTAGTGTTTTCATGTTGCTAGGAACGCCTTGGAATGGGAAATGGTTGAGGTGTCTTCGTCTGAACTGTGATGGCTGTGATTTTTTTGATGGTCATGATGCGAGCATGACATTGACCAATACTTTTTGTCTGAACCAGAATTTGCAGGATTACAGAATTACAGAATTTCTTGCGTGATGTTGACCAATTTTTTCTAAACCAGAATTTGAAAGAATTATAGAATTGGCCCGCTTTGCGGTCATGCGGGCTTGGTCGGAAGCCTTGCGCTGGTCCTCTCTTCTCAACCACTTAGCAACGGTTCAAAAATAAATCTTTCCGATTTTTATGATTTGGTTGTCAACATCTTGGTCAACGTCATGCTGGAAATCCGTGTAAATCCGCGTCATCCGTGTCATCCGTGTTCCAAAAATAGCCTCGCCCAGCGAGGCAACGAAGTTGTGAGTTGGAAAGATTTATTCGTGGCTTGTTACTTAACTTCTCTCCCCTCAACTCAAAACGTTTTCCCAAAATTAAACGCCTTTTCGCTAGGTCCATGCTCCCTCAAGTAGAGTATGCGATCCCTGGCTTCCTCGGCGCTGGGAAATTGGCCCGCTTCGATCCACCAGAGGGCGAGGTGCTCCGTTTGCATGCGCTCGAACCACTTGGCCCTTTTCATAAAAACCTCCACGTGGTCGCTGCGGTAAGCGAAGTTTTTGAGCGCCTCCATGCTTTCCCATACCGAGATGTTGACGATGATCAAGGGGTCGTTGAATGGGTTGAAACTGGTGGCATTGTTGTGGTCGTCTTTCAAGCGCCAGACGAAGCCAGGACTCGCCTCGGCCAAGGCATTGATGCGATCCAAGTCGGCCACAAAATCGGCGATGAGTGGATCGTCGATGGGGGCCAGGAGTTTGGCGATGTTGATTTGTGCCAGTTGTTGGGTGTGCATTGGGTGTGGGTATTTTTGGGGAACAAGATAAACAGTCAAGTGAAAAGCCACGAATAAACCTTTCAAATTCGCAACTTTGATGCCTCGCTGTGCGAGGCTATTTTAGCACACGGATGACACGGATGACGCGGATTTACACGGATTTCCAGTATGACGTTGACCATGATGTTGACATCTTGAGCAGGTCAACAATCGTAAAAATTGGAAAGGCTTATTTTTGAACCATTACTTGGCATTGTTTTCGCTACAAATGGTATGCAAGCACTAAGTTGTAAGAATGCCCGTTGGCGTATGTAGCAGCCAGGTATTGAAACAATTGTGGATCCCAAGTGTAGCGCATTTCAGCAGAGAAAGGGAGTTTATGGTGCTTTGCGCCCATGCCAAACCAAAGCGCAGGCATGATTCCACCTTTAACCAGCGGATGATCTGTTTCGGTCACTCTGGTGAAATCAGCTCCAATTTGCTCGTACCTGTAATATGTTTTTACTTTCAATATATGCCTCAACACGGCTCCTGCATTTAAGTAAGGGCTAAAAGGGCTGTTGTTCATCGTGTATTTTACACCAATAGGGACCCTTAGTTCATTCAATCGGAAGCTGTGGTAAACATTGACGGTTGAGTACTCCCCTTTTACGATTCCATACCGATCAAAATTTTGTGAAGTGTACCATATCTCGGTTTGGAGCGAATATTTGGAGTTAGACCTGGGAAAACTAAAATTAATTGCAAGGTGCCCCGACAATTGGAGCGGCGTAACCAATTTACCAGCTATTCCATACAATTCACGCTGGCCAAATAAGCTCATTTTTCCAACGCCTGTTCTTAGCGCTAGACTTGGTTCAATTATCGTCCAAGGCATGCTTTTTTTATTGACTTGGATGCTGTCGTTCATGCATTCGTGGTACTCGATTAATGTTTTGGTCAGGCTTTCTTCCGTAAATTGGGTTTTGTCGATACTCGACTCAAGCGTAGGGCAATCTTTAATCAGGTAGACTTTCAAAACCCCCTGGTACTGTTTTTTGACCAGCGTGATGACGTGATTTTTAGGGTCCTGGATGTAGCTTTGTTTCAACTCAAAAAGCGGGCGATCGAAGCGGCTGATGAAAAACCGATCCCCATAACGGTACAAATAAGCACGACCCGTGACCAATTGCTCCGCCAAAACTGGTTCTTGCATCAAGGTATCTGGTAGTTTCAAGGGGATGATGACCCGACCATTGTCAAATTGACCAAGTTTGATATCCGCCGCTGAGAAATACTCGACAGGCAGGTTTTCGTTTTTGCGAAACTCCAACTTGACCGCCGCTTGGGCATTTTTGACTTGGTAAAATCCCAGCCCCTCCAATACCGTTCCATCTTGCTTGGTGACTTGGATGGGCTGGAATTTGGATTGGCCGAAAGTGAAAATGGAAAAAAGGTACAGGGCGAAAAATAAGGTGTGCTTTTTCATTTGCGGGATTGAGGTTTTAAAAAAGTGGGTGTAAAATGGTGTCTAATCAATAAATGAATGATATGATGTGACAAGGTAGGTGGTTTTTGGTGGAGATGCAAAAGAGTGCCTCAAAACACCGCCCTAATCTGTACCCGACCAACGGGTACCACCGGGCTGATCCCCGCTCTTTTCAACTACGAAGTGTTAAATAATTGCGTCACATTGGGATAAGTCTTAACTTTGCGAAAGTATATGACAAAATTGATTTAGTTCACCTTAAATTCACTGTATATGCAGTCTCCCGATTTTTGGGCCAGCGCCCATACCCGTACTGAAGTAGCCCAAGCTATTGGAATTTCTCTGGCTACTTTCACCCGCAGATTAAAAGAGTTTGGACTAGAGCTTCCCAAAGGCTTGATCTATCCAGTTTATCTTGTTGCCATCAAAGCCATTTTTATAGAGGGTAAATCTCCAGTTGAGGTCTGGCCTACTCCACCTCGAATTTGATGATTAAACTTGGCGAGGTTTGATGGAGTTTGACGAGATTTGATTCGAACAAAATAATTTCAGATGAAATAACTTTGCATTGTCATTAAAATAGGATTAGTAAGGAATATTAATTTCTACCAGCTAAAAGGTTTGAGTATTCATGCTCAAATGCTTGATTTCATTGGCATCTCTCACATGTTGGTTGTGGCTAATTAATTTTAGTTCAAGCTATGTTTTTTGCTTTGTCTGATACGAATTGTATTGGGTGAATTAGGAATGTCTTTTCTCAAATTCTCGATTTAATAACCGTTAAACAACATTTATGAAACGGATTTTTTTCAAAAGTATCGCAGCCACAATGTTGGCAGCACTAATTGTTTTTGCGTGCTCCAAAGAGCTTAATGAAGGTACACAAAGTCAGGATATACAAATCACTGACGGGATGCTCCATTTCAAAGACTTCGATCATTTTTACAAAACACTTGATTTGTTGCGTTCAGACACCAAGAGTTTGAAAGACTTGGGTATTGATGGATTTCATTCGGCCAGAGAGGCATACGCAAAATACACAAAAGAGCACATGGACAAGGAAATTGACCAGAACCTCAAGTCTGAAATTTTCTATTGGAAGAAAAAGGATGGCGAACTTTACTTGGAACATGTCTTCGACACTGAAGTTCAATCAGAACTTTTCAACACCTTTGGAAATGTCAGGTGCGGTGATTATGTGATGAAGTACACGCCAGAAAAAGTGTATGTTTTCAAGTATCAGTACCTGCATGGGGCAAAAGATTTGGATTTGATTACAGGGGTAGAAGTGCTTGAGAAAGGAAAAAATGCTTTATTGCAGAAGAGTATTTGCTATGCTAGCCAATGTTCATTCACTTATGAATACCGCAATGGTAACCAATTTAGACAGGTTAGAGGAGCAAGAGGGCAAGAAACATCAATTTTTGTAATTGGTGTAGGATGGGTACCATCAGGTCGCTATTATTACTGGGTACAAAATTGGAAAAGGGGTGCGTTTGGTGCATGGTATCGTGAAAAAGCCCCTCTTTTAACTCTTGAGGATTCCGGTTCTGAATTCTTTAGAGGTACTGACATATCTGAATTGGATTTTTATACTACTACTGGTTATTGTTTTTCAGAACATTTTGTGAAAGATGGAAATGGAAATACAGTAGCAAGTTGCCAACCATAATTTGCCATTTATAGAAAACCTAGAACAATTAGATTTATTAACATATTTTGTTTTTATAACTAATTGTATTATGTTTTCTACTATACCGGAGCGCATTTGTAACAGATTGCGCTCCGGTATGATTATTTGAATGCTAGATTTTTTCTCAGAGGCGCATTCAAAACTTAAATCAAGAAATACACGATTCTAATTTATGACGTTTAAATCGTTATAATCCAAGCGCATGATTAAGTGGGTTTTATTTTTTTTAATTCCTGTTGGGTTATTGGCCCAATCCAAAAACTGGATCTCCGGCTTCATCTACGATGCCAGCAGCGGCGAAGCCCTGATCGGTGCTACTATTTACTTGCCAAAAAGCAAACAAGGTAGCATCAGCGATAATTATGGAAAGTACAACCTGGCACTCCCGCTGGATCAAACCGTCCAAGTCCAAGTTTCTTACGTTGGTTATCAGGCCATTGATACCCTTTTGCAAATTTCAGGTAGCCAAAGCCTCGATTTTCGACTTTCCCTTCAAAGTCTGGGTGAAGTAGTGGTAGTGGCCAAAGCGGGTAATTTACAGCACAATGTATTGCAAATCCCCGTGGAGCGCCTCAAAGCCGTGCCCATGCTGATGGGACAGCCCGATTTGATCAAGGCACTGGCCTTTTTCCCCGGTGTGACTACAGGGGTAGAAGGCACCACAGGCTTGTATGTGCGCGGGGGTACGCCCGACCAAAACCTGATCTTGCTCGATGGCGCTACGGTGTACAATGCTTCGCATTTGTTTGGTTTTCAATCGGTATTCGACCCCAGTGCCATCAAAGACATCAAGTTGTACAAAGGTGGGTTTCCGGCCCGCTACGGAGGGCGCTTGTCCTCCATCATCGACATCACCATGAAAGATGGCAACAACCAAACTCCGCATGGTGAATTTACACTGGGGCTAATCAATTCGGGGGTAATGGTGGAAGGACCAATCAAAAAAAGCACCAGCTCGTACATGGTGTCGGCGCGAGCTGCATACCTGGGGCTCTTGTTGTTGCCCACTGCTCTCAGTTGGAAGAAAAAAGACGACCAGCCCTTCAATACGCTTTTGAGCAACGACTTCAATTTCAAAATCAATCACCAGTTTAAAAACCAAAACAAGCTGTATGCCAGTGCTTATTTCGGCAATGATTTTCTCCTGACCCGCTTTCGTTACGACAGCTCTTTTTACCGCAACCAAGTGGGCTGGGGCAATCAAACGGCTAGTTTGCGTTACTTGCATCATTTTGGAAAAAAATTGTATGGCCAGACCCTGCTCACGTACAATCGTTTTTTCAGCAAAGAAGAAAACAAGCGAGAAGAAATTGGTACCGATGTAAAAGGGGCTTTCCTGAGACAATCTTTGCTGCGTGACTATGCTTTAAAGCAGTTTTTTTACTATTCATTCAATCCCCAGTTGAAAATAAATGCAGGACTTGAGGTCATTAATCACTTTTTTCGACCCTCCAATGCTTACCTGGATGAGGGCAATGGGCTCAATTTGGATTCCACTTTTGCCCAAAACCAAACGTACCGCCCTTGGACCCTGGCCTATTTTGCCGAAGGCAATTGGCGGCCCCGCCAATGGTTGACTTTTGAAGCTGGCT
The DNA here is from genome assembly GCA_013299105.1 of Chitinophagales bacterium. Classification (GTDB taxonomy): domain Bacteria; phylum Bacteroidota; class Bacteroidia; order Chitinophagales; family Saprospiraceae; genus Haliscomenobacter. Next base: position 290,986 of record JAAFJY010000005.1, read on the forward strand.
TGCGCAGGAGTGTGTACCAAACAGCTAAAAACAATCGTGGATTTTGGGAACCGCGCCTCAATATCCAGAGCAATTTTGGCGCTTTTTCAGCCAATGTAGCTTACGCTTTGACTTCACAATTCGTGCATTTGTTGAGCAACAACTCGATTGGACTATCGAGCGACCTATGGGTACCTTCTACCAATAAAATTGCGCCACAATGGGCCGAGCAATACTCGGCAGGGCTTTTGTACCGTGCCCCCAATCGCAAGTGGGAATTGGGGCTGGAAGCCTATCAAAAATACCTATACCAACAAATTGACTACCGCCAGGGGCTCGATTTTTTTGACCTGGAAAACCTCAATTGGGAAAATACCGTAGAATCGGGTGGCATCGGCAAGTCGGTGGGGGTAGAAGTGATGCTCAAACGAGAAACCGAAAGTTTCAATGCCTGGATCGCCTACACCTGGTCGAATACCCAAAGGCGTTTTGACAACATCAACCGGGGCGAATGGTACCCCTTTCGTTACGACAAAAGAGACAACCTCAATGTCAATTTTTTGAAAAAACTCAAAAACAATTGGAGCATGGGGTTGAATTTTGTGTATCAAACTGGGACTTGGATTACGATGGAGAGTGCAAGGTATCTGGGCGGCGCGGGTTCGCTTTCACTGAATCGCAGTGGAGCCTTTAATCTTAATATGATTGATTTTGTATCTGGACGAAACAACCAAAGGTTGCCTGATTACCACAGAGCAGATATTTCATTTAATAAACATTATTCAGCTAAAAAAGGCAAAGGAAGCTCAATGCTGAATGTCAGTGTTTATAACTTGTATGGTCGTGAAAACCCTTTCATTATCAATAGTACCACCTCGGAATCATTTATAAACGGAGAGCGAAGGGTCTTTCAAACTTATGAAACAAAAGCACTGTTCACCTTCATTCCGGCTGTATCTTATACAAAAAAATGGTGATCCTTGATTTTTAAAGTAACTACAAAAAAACGTTATGAACAAACACTTAGTTGTTATTGCTTTTTTCCAATTGTGGTTGCTATCCTGCGATAGCGAAATTCAACCTTCAATTCGATCTAATTTTGAAGGCACCAAATTAGCATTACAAGGCTTTTTTACTTTGGATAGCATAAGTGTAGTGTTCAGTCAGAGCATTGATCCAACAGTTAAAATTACAAATTATGATCCCTTCAAAGTCAAGAATGGGAGTGTCAAAATTGAAAGTCAAACAGGAGGTCTTAGCTATCAACTTTCTTCAAAAGATGGAGTGCTATTTAAGGCTTATAAAATTGGGGTACAGGCGGGGCAATCATACCGCCTCGTAGCCCAAGCTGACGGATTCCAACCTGTAAAAACTGAATGGATTAGCATCCCAAAGAGTGTACAAGTCCAAAAATTGCGCTGTACTTCAGTTAATTCAAGTGGAGTAAAGACCAATGAATTGAGTTTTGAAATCAGTGATTCTGGAGAACGTAATTTTTATTTTATCGAAATCGGAGTCAAAAAAGGTAATGATTTGAGAACAGCTGTTTTTGATGTAGCAACCCGCAATTCATGTTATCCTGAAAGGACTTTCAGTAATACTTGTTTTATAGGGAAATCGGTTAATTTGCAGTATAAACTGTGGACAGAGTCACAATTTAAAGGCAGCAAAGAAATGCAGGTTGCTGACTCTATTGTGCTTCGCTTTGGATTAATCTATAGAAATGCTTCGCATTCACAGACATCTAGTAATAGTGGTGGGTTGATTCCTGGCCTCAACGAGCCTGCGCCGTCCTACAGCAACGTAATTGGTGGTATTGGATATGTTGGAGCATATAACCTCAAAGACTACGTCATACCAGTGTGCAAGTGACTCCCCTCAAAACACCGCCCCAACCTGCACCCGCCCCACATGCACCACCGGACTCACCCCCGTTTTCCGTCCCTCATAACTAAATCGCAATTGCAAATTCCGGGCCATTTGGCGGTCCAGGCTCAGGTTCCAGAGGAGGTTGGAGCCGGGTTGCAGGCCATTGAGGATGGCAAAACCTGTGGGTGAATTGGCCTGGCCCCGAAAAGCGACTTGTACCACCGAGAGCTTGCCGCGCAAGGCCCACTTGCTTTGCTGGGTATAGGTCAATTCGGCACTGAGGTCGTTTTGGCGGGCGCTGGCGGGCTGGTTGGGCAGGGTGTTTTCGTCTTTTTGCCAGCGGTAGGCCAGGATAGCCCTAAAGTTTTGTTCGGGCAGCCAGGTCAGTTGGGGTTCCCATTTTTGGAAAGCCAGTCGAAAATCCTTGTTGTTGAACAGTTCTGAGTCGGCGGCGCGGATGCCCCTGGCCACGTTGGCGCGCAGGGTCAGGGCTTTGCTGAGGTTCCAGCGCCATTGGGCAAAGTACTCGAGCAAGGAGCGGCTTTCAAAACCCGTGGTTTGCACCAGTTTGCTGCGGTTGTCGTTGAGGCCCACTTGCAATTCCCACTTGGGGTTGGCGCGGTTGATGAAAAAAGCGTGCCGACCCGAAGCCGTAGCGGCCACCAGGTTGGTGTCACTCAGGTTGAGCGCCAGCGGGTTCCAGGATACCGGGCCGCCATCGTTTTGGGTTTTGCGACTGATGCGCAGGGCCGATTGTACCGACAAGTGCTTGAGCAGGCGCTTGAGGCCCGTTTTGGCCTGGTACCAGCGGGCGCGAGGGTCCAGGTTGAGGCTTTGGTTCCAGTTCACATAATTGGTGCGGATGTACTGGTCGGTCACGGTGGCCACCCGGATGTAATTGGCCTGGTCGGGAAAAGGCGACACCTCCATTTCGTTGGGCTGGATCACGCCGTCGCGGTTGTACAGGGAGTCTTGCCAAATATAAACCCCCTCGCCAGGGGCCACGCGGATGTAAGTAAACTCCAATTGCGGCTCCTGTCCCGACCCCAGCTCGTAAGTGCTCGAAAAACGCGCCACGCCTTTCCACACCGCCGTGTTCAGGTCCACTCGCCCCAGCAGGGTGTTGCCAGCGGGGGCATTGGGGCTGCTGCCGCGCAGTTGGCGGTAGTTGAGGTTGCCTTGCAGGTTGAAGGCCTGTTTGGCCTGGAATTTACCGTTCCAGCGCCATTCCTGGGCATTGACCAAGGGGCGAAACTGCCCTAGTTCGGGTCGCTCGTCCTGGCGGCTGAGGTATTCCAGGCTGCTTTCGATTTTTTTGCGTTCGGGGCTTTTGAGGTAGACTTTTTGGCTCAAAAAACGAAAGCTACTGCCGTCCAATGAATCGTTTTGGGTAAAACGCCGGGCGTTGTTTTCGCCCTCCAGCCAGTAGCCGATGCTCCAGTTTTTCCAGCGTTTGAAGGTTTTATCGATGCCCAACTGCGGGCGGGTGAAGGTCCGCTGGTCCGCTGGGGTAGTGGCAGCCAGCCAGGAGTTTTGGCCTGTCACTTGCCAGCCTTTCCAGTTGCTGTGCAGGCTGGCTTCGTGGCGAACGCCTTGGTACTGGCTTTCGCGCAAAAAAGTGCCAAAACTGTAATTCAGGCGACCCAAGCCGGGTTTTTCCAGGCTCAGGTTGCTGCGCAACAGGTTTTCAGTGGCCGCTTTTACCACCCCTAAACCCGAAAAATCGGCCAGGCTCCAGTCCCTTAAAAATTCAGGGTTGCGATAGGGGTTGAGGATACGAAAATTGCGCTGCAAGTGCTCGTAATTGACCTGCACTTCGCCTTTGAGCGAGCTGTTTTTTTTGCCAAAATTCAAGCCCTGTTGGTAATTGGCGTAAGCGGCCAGGCCCGTGTCATCGGCTTGGTCGAGGGTCGAGTAGCGGTTGCGGTCGTATTGGCTGATCGCAAGTTCGGTGTGCAAGCGGGTATTGGGCCGGGGTTTCCATTCCTGCCCCAGGCTGATCAGGCGTTGTTGTTGGGGGGTATTGAGTTGTACTACGGGCTCGTAATCGCCTTGCGGGGCGCAAGTGATCGGATCGGGGGCAATCCAGCGGTACACCCGTTCATTGGCGGCTTGGGCGTCCATTTGTACGTAATTGCCACGCCCAGGCCCCAAAAAACTAAAGGTAGCCGAGTACAAAGCCTTGCTCGGATCGGCGCTGAACTCCAGGATCGAATCCCTTTTGCCACAAAGCAGCAAGGTGTCGCGCCGGGCATAAAACACCCGCGAGGGCAAGAACTCCTCCTGCCGCCGGGTACTGGGTACGATCGCTTTGGAGGGGTCGTCGCCCGCATTGGCCAGGGCCAGGCGTTCAGGTTCGCTGATGTTGAGGCCGCCCGTGGAGTTGCGGCTGTCTTGTTCCTGGTAAACATTGAGGTAAGCCCGCCAGGTTTTGCTGCACAGGGTGGTAGTGGTGGCAATCAGGCTGCGCAAATAGCTTTGATCGGCGTATTCAAACTCGGCTACAATGCGGCTTTCGCGGCTGATCAGGCGGCGTGAGGTGAAGGTGATCTCGCCCCGGTTGTAATCGACGAGGTAGTCAAAATCCTGGCCGCGTTGCATGCGCTCGCCATTGAGCCATACTTTTTCGGTGCCCGAAAGCACGATGATGAAGCGCTCGCCGTTGTTGCCGCGCAGTTTGTAGGGGCCCTGGTTGCCCTCTTGCGCCTGGATGAGGTTGCGGCCAAATTTGCCCCTCGACACCGCAATGCTGGCCTTGTTGTCGAGGCTGAAGTTTTTGTTGAGTTTGCTTTTTTGCGAAAAAGTCGCCCCCTGGAGTTTTTTGAAATAATTCATGAAATAGCTGTCGCCGGGGCGGTTGAGCTCATAATCCCCAGCGGTGAGTTGGGTATCGTTTTTGCGCAATTGCACAAACACCCGGTCCAGTTCTTGCAATTGGCGGGTATTGCCTTCTGGTTGCACGGGGATGCTTTCGTCGGAAATGGCCGCCAGGATTTGGATGCCATCGCCCACCTCGCCCGCGAGTTGCAGGTTGAAACTGGAGTTGAGCGCCAAGTCCTGCCGATTGCCCAAGGAAACCCCACGCGTGAAGCCCCCACTGTAGTTCATTTGCCGAAAATCGAAGAGGGGAACTGCACTGCTCAAATTGCTGCGGGCCTTGCCAGAAAGCACCAGTTCACGCAGTTGCAAGGTGTCGAACAAACGCCAGGCAGCGCTTAGTTCGCGGGGCAAAACGCGGTAGGTTATTTGCAAAGGCCAGGCAATCAGGGCCGTGTCGATGCGCCAGAGCAGGCGGTTGTAACGCAGGGTGTAATTGGCGGAGTCGATGATTTGCCCGGTTTTCAGCGATCGTATCATTAAGGTATGAGGAATCACCGTTTGGCTGTCAAGTGTTGCTGAACTGTCCGCTGGCAGGATTTTGCTACGCCAATTGCTGAGTTCGCCCTTTTGCCCCCAGAGCAGGGAGCAAGGCAGTAACAGCAATAAGATGGTCAATTGACGTAGTTTTCTCTGCATATTGTGTGGTGGGAAATAGCCAAGTTATAGCGTACAAGTAACTTTGGGTATTGTGCCAAATGCTGTATGCAAAGTTACAGTTACTGGAATTAGCACAGGCAAAAAATGAAAAAGCTGGCCTTCAAGCGACATATAGTAACGTTTCAAAAATAAACTGCACCAATTTTTAGGATTACGGATATGATCAGTTGTCAACATCAGGGTCAACGTCACGCTGGAAATCCGCAAGAAAGGGTGTGGAGTGTGTAAGTGTGAGTTCGAGTGTGTGGGGCTTCGATCAGAATCCTTCGACTCACTTAATTGGAAATGGGGGATTTATGTACACTCACACCCAAACCAACACACCCCAACCCAATTTTATCCGTGTGCTAAAAAATAGCCTCGCGGAGCGAGGGCATAATCTATAAAGTACGAAGTTGCGAACTGGAAAGGTTTATTCGTGGCTTGTTACATAGGGCCTAAAACGCACCAAAAACAGGCAAAAACCATAAAAAAAGCCTCCCGACGCAGTAAAAAACACCTTGTACGGGAGGCCGAACGAAACTTGAATAATGTAGTAGGTTGAGAAATTGAGGAGTTGATAAGAAGGGCATTGTTTTTCAAGTGCAGAATTCGTGCCAAGATTTCAAGTTGTTCATTTCCAATTTTTTAAAAAAAGCCGCTCTTGTAATTTTGTGTCAAAACTGAACAGGGTGTGCGAAAAAGAATGGGTTGGGGGGTGGTGTGAAGAATTGGTTAAGTCGAAAGATCTAGCGCGAAGCCTACGCACTCAAATTCACACTATCGCACTCATGCTGGCATCATGATCATTATAAAAATCACAGCCATCACAGTTCAGACAAAAAATCATGGTCAACATCACAGTCAAAGTCATGCCAGCATCATGATCATCATAGAAATCACAAAAATCACAGTTCAGACAAAAAAGTGACGGTCAACATCACATAAGCAATCCGTGAAAAACCGTGTCATCCGCAAGAAAGAGTGTGGGTGTGAAGGTGTGAGTTAGTGTGTGAAGCTTCGATTTGAGCCTTCGTTTCTGTAATTGGAAACGACAGCCCAACACACTCAAACGCTAACCCAAACACCAACCCATTCTCATCCGTGTTCCAAAAAAAAGCCTGCGCAGCAGGCAAAAAAGAGATTCATCTGCGGCTAAACAGCCTGCGGAGCAGGTATTATTTGAGGTTTTGGAACCTGAGGCCCGGACAGACCCGCCGCCTTTGTGAGCGCAAAGCACGGTCAAAGTCATGCAGGCATCATGAACATCATAAAAATCACCCCCATCACAGTTCAGACAAAAACTTCAGCTTCAAAATCCTGAACTTCGGGCAACCAATCCTGCACTTCGGTCAGCTTCATTTGCACTTGGGTGCCATCCTGCTCCATATTTGCAGCATACAAAGCATTTCGCCATGAAACGAATCACATTTGCTGCCATCCTTTTTTGCACCGCTCAAATCTTGAGTGCCCAAACCCAAATCGAGGGTTTGCTACTCAGCACCTTTGGCGACACCATCATCGGGGCCAATGTGGTATTGCGCGGCACTTACGACGGTACTTCCAGCGACTTAAAAGGCCGTTTTACCTTCAACAGCAGTGAAAAAGGCGCACAGGTTTTGCAAGTAACCTACATCGGGTTCGATACCTTGAGCATCCCAGTAAACTTGAATGGCCAAACCATCAAATTGAACCTGAAACTCAAAGCCAACATCAATCAACTGAGCGAAACGGTGATCCTGGCAGGTACTTTCGAGGCGGGGGACTCCAAAAAAGCGGTGGTGCTCAAGCCTGTTGACATTGCCCTCACCGCCGGAGCAGTGGCCGACATCACTGGTGCTTTGCTGACCTTGCCCGGCGCAGTGCGCAACCAGGAAAGTGGCCAATTGTTGGTACGCGGCGGCTCGCCCGGCGAAACCCGTACCCTGATCGACGGCATGTACGTGCAAAGCCCCTACAACAATACCACGGGCAACATGCCCGCCCGCAACCGCTTTTCGCCCTTCATGTTCAAGGGCATGAGCTTCAGTTCGGGGGGCTATTCGGCGGAATATGGGCAGGCTTTGTCCTCGACTTTGCAGCTCAACAGCAGCGACTTGTCGGGCAAAAACGTGACCGGTTTGCAACTCATGTCGGTGGGCGGCGGCGCTACCCAGCAAAAAAGTTGGAAAAACAGCGAGCTCAACCTCGGTGGCATGTACACCAACCTCAAGCCTTATTTTGGCCTGGTGCGACAAAACTTCAACTGGCAGCAAGCCCCGGTTTCGGGCAATGTAGAAGCAGGGTTTAAAACCAAGACCAGCCAAACGGGCATGTTCAAAATCTATGCCACTGCGGCCCAAAACAGCTTCGACCTCGACGCTCCACTGAACGGCGACGACCGCAACATGGCCCCCCTGCAACTGAAAGGCGACAACATCTACTTCAACTCCAGTTTCAAGGAGATTGTGGGCAAAACCTGGGCCTTGTTTGTAGGTGCTGCGTACTCCAATAACCGCGATCGCATCCAGCAGAATTTCAACTTGCACCGCGTGCAGCAGTCTTTCCAAAGCCGTTTCACTTTGACCCGCGAAATGGGCGAAAGGGTAAAGCTGAAATTCGGTGCAGAACAATTGTGGAGCGAATTCGACGAAACTTTCATCCAGGGCGAGCGCTTCCACACCTTGCGCCGCGACCAAAACCTGGCCGCTTTTGCCGAAACCGACCTGACTTTGAGCAAAAAATGGCTGGTTCGGGCTGGTTTGCGGAGCGAGCGTTCGAGTATGTTGCAAAAGGCAGCCCTGGCACCGCGTTTTTCCACCGCGCTGCTGTTGGGCAAAGGCGAGCAACTGACTTTCTCCGCTGGTCGTTTTTACCAAAACCCCGACTTCACGCTGCTGCGCCGGGGCACTTATGTGGACTTTGAGCAGGCCGACCACTTCATTTTGGGGTACCAAAAACAGGTGAAAGGCTATTTGTTCCGCACCGAATTGTACCAAAAAAGCTACCGCAGCCTGGTCAAGACCAACGCCGAATTGCTCAACAACCTGGGCAGCGGTTATGCCAGGGGCCTGGACTTGTTTTGGCGCGACACCAAAACGATCAAAAACGGCGACTACTACCTGACTTACTCGTACCTCGACACCAAACGCGAACAACAAGACGCTCCTGGCCTGGTAATGCCAACCTTTGCGGCCAAGCACAACCTCTCGGTGGTGTACAAGCACTGGATGCCCAAGGTACAGTCGATTTTGAGCGCGAGTTACGCTTTTCAGTCGGGCCGCCCCTACCACGATCCCAACAGCAAGGGCTTCAACACGGGCCGTACCCAGGCTTTTCATGACCTGAGCCTGACCTGGGCTTACTTGACCAACATCCGCAACAACTTCACGGTGGTGTACCTGGCGGCCAACAACGTACCGGGCTTCAAGCAAGTATCCGGCTACCGTTTTGCCCAAACGCCCGACGCGAATGGCCAATTTTACGGCTCGCCAGTTTTGCCACCCGCCAAGCGCTTCGTTTTCCTGGGTCTGATCATGACCATCGGGGAAAAGTTCAGCAAGAACCAGGACAACAACGATGATTTTTGATGCGATCAGGGCAGTCCGTTTTGAGAACGGAGGCCTCAGCAGCGCAATACTTTAATTCTCTAACACTTTCTCCACTACAAAACTTCAAATACCATGAAAAAGCTAGTAATCACCCTGACTTTCGCTTTTTTGAGCCTCGCAACTTTTGCCCAAAGTGCTAAATTCCAACAAGCGATGGGCCAAGCCCTGGGCCAAATGGGAGCCGCCAAAACCGCCGACGATTGGAAAAATGCCGCCAATACCTTTGCCCGCATCGCTGGAGCTGAAACTGCGGAATGGTTGCCCCAGTACTACGCCGCCTTCAGCCGCCTGAACGCAGGCTACATGTTGACCCAAAGCAACATGGCCGAAGCCCAGGCCTTGGCCACAGCTGCGCTCAATGAAGTGAAAGCAGGTCAAAAAATCGCCCCCCAAGAATCAGAACTGACGGTTTTGGAAGCTTTCGCCTACCAATTGCAATTGCTGGAGGACCCCATGGGCAAAGGCCCTGCGATGATGGGCCAAATCTACACCACCCTGGGCAAGGCCGAAGCCCTGAACCCACAAAACCCAAGGGTGTATTGCTTGCGCGGCAATTTCAGCCTCAATGTACCTGCTTTTGCGGGTGGTGGCCCTGAAAAAGCCGCTCCTGACCTCAAAAAAGCATTGGAGGCTTATGCCAATTTCAAGCCAGCTTCGCCTTTTTCGCCTACTTGGGGCAAAGGCATGGCGGAGGAACTGGCGACCAAGCTGAAGTAGTGGGCTGCTTAGGGCCGCAGATGGTTCTTTTTCTGCCTGCTGCGCAGGCTGTTTTGGGAACACGGATAAAATTGGGTTTGGGTGCTTGTTTGGGTGTGAGCGTGAGAAAACCCCGTTTTCAAGTGATCGGAGACGAAAGTTTAAACTCGAAGCCCCACACCCGAACTCACACCTACACACTTCACACCCATTCTTGCGGATTTTCACGGATTGCTATCGTGACGTTGACCGTGATGTTGACCATGGGTTTTTGTCTGAACTGTGATGGCTGTGATTTTTTGATTTTTATGATGCCCGCGAGATTGAGCGGCAATGTCTACAGGTCAGGCGAAAATTCAGATTTTGAACGATACTTTTTCGGGCGGTTTGGTCAACGTCATTTTGGTATCCTGCCAATCATAAAAATCACAGCCCCAGACAACCGGGAGGACTCATCAATTATAAATTTCAAAAATCTCAAACCGTGCAAACGAGAACCTAAAACACGACAAATTCCCCCAGCGAGCCCCTAAATCATATGTTGTATGTCGTGTGTTGTCTATCGTATGTGAAAAAACATGCCGAACAAACCAGAACTCACGTTATTTTACTGCCTCATCTACGGTCTTATGAAAATCCTGCGCTACATCCTCAAAATCTTCTTCTTCCTCGGTGGGGCCCTCAGCCTTGTGGCTTACTTGTCATTTGGTCGGGATTGGGGGCTGGTGCAGTTTTTGAAAATTTGGCTCATGAACGGCAGTGGTGCGGTCATCCTGTGGGTCGGCAACGGGTATTTGGCCGATTGGCTCAACAACCATTTCCCCTGGACCAAAGACAGTACCAAGCGCTTCTTCATCACCGCTTTGGCGACCGTGGCTTATACTTTTGTGGCTTGGATGGTCATTGTGGGCCTCTGGGGTTTTCTTTTTGGCAGCAATTACAGCTGGCAGCGCCTGGTGCAGGAAATCAATTGGGAGTCCTTTTTCAATACCCTCATCTTCACTTCTTTGATCTCAGCGGTGATGCACGGACGGACTTTTCTCGACTCGCTCAAAACCTCGTTGGTAGAGGCCGAGCGCCTTAAAAAAGAGCAGATGGCGGCCCGTTACGAGGCCCTGCGCAACCAGGTCAACCCGCATTTTCTGTTCAACAACCTCAATGTGTTGGCGACCTTGGTACACAAAGACGCGGATATGTCGGAGCGCTTCATCAAGCAAATGGCGGCGGTGTACCGCTATGTACTGGAAAGCCGCGAGCAGGAGTTGGTGCCCCTGGAGCAGGAATTGAAACAACTGGAGAGTTACGTTTTTTTGATGCGCATCCGTTTTGGCGAAAGCGTCAACATCCACATCGACCCGCAGTTGGCGCAGGTACACCACAAAGGCGTGGCCCCCTTGACCCTGCAAATGCTGGTCGAAAATGCCCTGAAGCACAACGAAGCTTCCAAGTCGAATCCACTGCCGATCAGCATCAGCTATTGCCCGGATGACTATGTGCAGGTGCAAAACCGCTTGCAAGCCAAGACCCAGGTAAGCGAATCGACAGGCGTGGGTCTGGACAACATCATTGCCCGCTACCAGTTTTTGAGCGAAAAACCCGTGCTGATCGAGCAGGTGGAGCCGTTCTTTTCGGTGAAGGTGCCTTTGGTGGGGGTGTAGCCTTGTTTTTTTTGTACCGCTGCGCGGTGTGTTTTGGGCATCAGGTCCCCCGTTTACCAAACTTTTGAAGTTTAGCAAACGTGGGACCTGATGCCCGGACAGCCCCCCCGCCTTCGTGGGCGCAAAGCACGGTCAACGTCATACTGGCAATCCGTGAAAAACCGTGTCATCCGTGTCATCCGTGTTCCCAAAACAGCCTGAGTAGCAGGCAAAAAAGAGAGGCATCTGTGGCGAAACAGCCTGCGCAGCAGGCATTGTTTGAGGTTTTTGGGACTCCGGGGTTTGGGCCTCAGGTTCTACGTTTACCAAACTTTTGAAGTTTAGCAAACGTGGAACCTGAGGCCCGGACAAACCCGCTGCCTTCGTGGGCGCAAAGCACGGTCAACGTTACAATGGCATCATGAACATCATAAAAATCACAGCCATCACAGTTCAGACAAAAGTGACGGTCAACATCACGTAAGCAATCCGTGAAAAACCGTGTCATCCGTGTCATCCGTGTTCCCCAAAAAGCCTGCGCAGCAGGCAAAAAAAGAGATACATCTGCGGCCAACCAGCCTGCGCAGCAGGCCAAATTTACTTCTTCCGCTCAGCCTTGAACGAGCCATTCGGCTGTACAAAAGTCACCGCCTTGATCTTGCTGCCCGCCTCTTCAAATTGGAGGCTGAAACCCTTCACGTCCGCGAACTCAAACTCCAGGTCTTTGACCTTGCGCAGGGCGTAATCGGGCTGTCCGGGTACGTTCACGTACATGGTTTCGCCCTTGAGGAAAACCTTGATTGGGGTGCCCATCAACTCGTAATCACCCAGGAATTTTTGCAAATCATCCACCGTGGTTTTGATGGCCGCACCAGCACTGCGCTCGAAGCGGATGGGCTCCACGCCAGCTTGCAGCATCACTTCTGCGGCGTCGATTTTGCCACCTACATTGCTCATGAACTGCACGGGTAGGCTTTGGCCGCTGAATTTGGCGTCGAACACCTCATAATGCTTGTGTACCAGCTCTAAAGGCAAGGTATTGAGGGTGGCTTTCAGCCCTTTGTCGGTTTTTTCGATGCTCAACTTGCCGTAGCCCGCGTGCTCGTACATGCCCGCGTAATCCTCCAGGGGGTGGCTGGGCTGGGTGCCCGTGATCGGCGTTGCGGGGTCTTTGGACGCTTCCTTGGCTTTTTCGAGGCTTTTCTTTACGGCTTTGAGGCTGCGCTCATTCCAATCTACGGTAGGCAGGCCGAAGAGTTTGTCGACCACGTAGTTGCGCACCACGCTGGTCAGGCCCGTTCCGTCCATGTTGGTCAGCACCACGATGCCCACGGAGTCGCGGGGATAAAGGGCCACGTTGGCCGAAAAACCGTCGATGTTGCCGCCGTTTTCGTGGCGCAGGTGGCCACGGTAATCGGTCAGGAACCAACCCAGGCCGTACAGCGTGTGGAAGGTGTAGTAGCTCGTATCCAATTCACCGGGCACGATGCTGTAAGGTTGGAACATGGCCTTGTGCTGGGCCTCGCTGATGATTTGTTTGCCCTCGTACTTGCCCTTGCGCAGGTGCATGATCACCCAATTGGCCATTTCATTGGGGCTGGAGTTGATGGAGCCCGCCGGACCTACCGCGTCGATGTTGCGGAAATCGGTCTTCACCACCTCGCCAAAGGGCTGGTCGGCCCACTTGTAGGGCAGGGCAAAATCGGGCGTTTTTTGCATGTCTTTCACCGAAAAATTGCTGCCTTTCATGCCCAGGGGTTGGAAGATTTGCTCGCGCACGTTGTCTTCCCAGCTTTTGCCCGACATTTTTTCCACCAAAATCCCAGCGGTCATGAACATCAGGTTGTTGTACTGCCACAAGCCGCGGAAGCTCACGGTCGGCTCCAGGGTGTTCAGGCCCTTGAAGAGTTCTTCGCGGCTGCGTTCATCCGCCCCGTACCAGGCCAAGTCGTGGCGCGGCAAGCCGGAGCGGTGACAAAGCAAGTCGATGGGGCTCATTTTTTCCCCTGCGTATTCGTCGTGTAGCTTGAAGTCGGGCAGGTAGGTCTGTACGGGCTTGTTGAGCTCAATCTTGCCTGCTTCGGCCAGTTTCAGCACTGTAAATGCGGTAAAAGCCTTGGTAGAAGAGCCGATGGCAAATTGGGTATTGGGCGTCACTGCTTTTTGGCCCGCCACATCTTTGAAACCATAGCCTTTGGCGTAAATGACCTTGCCGTTTTTGACCACCGCCAGGCCCAGGCCGGGTACTTTCCAATCCTTGCGGGCTTTTTCGATGTAGGCGTCGATGTCGGTATAAATATCGGTAGCAGCAGGAGCCGCTTTTTTTGTTTTCTGGGCGCTCAGGGTCTGTACGCTGATCAGGGCACCTAAGCAGAAAAGGAGTAGGTTTTTCATCGTGTCGGTGGTTTTAATGATCTAAGTTAAGCTTTGTGGGGCCGAATGGGGTATTTTTTTCGACAAAATGGGGTTGGGATGGCTTGAATGAATGCTTTTGTCTGAACTGTGATGGCTGTGATTATTGTGATTGACATGATGCTGGTAAGACGTTGACCACCACGTTTTTGTCTGAACTTTTGCTCGCCTGAAAATCGGTAGGGCGATTTGCATTTGGACGACGTTTTATATACTCAGAAAAGCTGTGGCGATTTGAGATAGCTTACTTTACATTTACTTTGAAAGGTGTATTGAGAACTTACAACTTTGATGGCCGTGATTATTGTGATTTACATGATGCTGGGCTTGTTGGTAACTAATGTTGGTCAGTCATCATGATGGTCAAGGTCACTTTGGCTTCATGCAACTCATAAAAATCACAGTTCAGACAAAAAAAGCCGACGCCACCCAATCGCGACGTCGGCTTATTTTTAGAGTATGTTTAAAATTTTTTGTTTGCCATAAAACGGCCTAATTTCGACTACTCTTCGTTAGGAAAATGCTCATTATGCGCTGCATAACTCCGCTTTTCCTGCCTCGATTAGTCAAAATTTGACTCATTTTCTGCCTAAACCTCCAATATTTAAACACACTCTTAATCTAAAAGTCAATGTTCAAGAAACACTGTCGACATCACGGTCAACTTAACGCTGGCATCCGTGAAAATCAGTTTTATCCGTGTCATCCGTGTTCCCCAAAAGCCTGCGCAGCAGGCCAAAAAAAGAACATCTGCGGCTAAGCCATCCTGCGCAGCAGGCAAAAACGCTATCCGCGGCTAAGCCCCTTTACTGGCAATTTTCCCCCATGAACATGTGATTGCCACAGGTTTTCATGAAGTGCATGTGGCAGCCATTGGCGGCCTGGATGCGGAAGGCTTGTTGGTCGCGTTCGCCGAGGTTGAGCACGCTGTACTGGGTTTTGTGCATTTTGCTGTAACCAATGTTGCACACTGTACCAAATGGGATCACCGCTTCGCTGAACTGCTCAGGTTTGGCATCGGCAAAGCCATTGGCGTAGCCCATTGCTTTGAAAATGCGGTCCAGGAACTCCTGGTCCACGGCATTGCTGGCGTGGGCGTTTTTAAGCTTGTCATAGAATTGCGCGGGAGTCAGGCCGTGTGAATCGCCAAATTCAGGATTAGAACCCAGGCGCTTGAGTGCTTTTGGCGTACCGCTGATGCCCTTCAAGCGCATGATTAGCTCAGGATTGCTTTGTCCACAATCGCATTTCAAGTCAACTGGCGGCGGTGACGGCGCGGCTACTTCAGCCTCCGTTTCGGCAGCTTCGGTTTCGGCAGGTGGCGGTGTATTGGCTTCAATATTGTCAGTGCCCCCACCAACTTTGGCTTCCTTGTTGCAACTGCGCATGAGGAACCACAACAAGCCCAGGAGTAACAAAGCTCCCAGCAACCACCACAACCAGCGCAAATTGCCTCCGCCAGTGGCGGCAGCTTCTACGGGTGGGGTGTAGGCCGCTTCAATTTTGGGTATAGGAGCTGGTACTTTGGGTGCAGCGGTGACTTTTTCTACTTCTGGTGCCGACATCGCCATGTCGGGCATTGCCGCAGCAATCGCTGGTGCGGCAGCCAAGGCAGCAGCAGCGGCCAAAGCACCTGGGAACCAGCCCGCAGCAGCAGCGGCATCGTCGTAAGGACAAGAACGGGCGATTTCCTGGTGGTTGCCCGCTTTGAGCACCACAAAATGCTTGCCTCCGCGCTCAAAAGTGCTGTAACGGGCCTCGTTGTCGATGTTTTTTTGCACCGATTCGATGCCATTGTCGCGGGCACTGGTGCTCGGATAACCTTCGCTGCGGAAGCGCAGGTCATCGCCAGCGGAGTTCAAGACCCCGAAATAATGCTGGCCATCTTCGTGGGTAAAGGTGATGAAGCCAAGGTATTTTTCAGACTTATCGGCCAGATGCGACTTGTAAATCTTGCAAGCCAAGTAGTTGTCTTCACGGCGATCGGAATCATTACCTGAGGCGGCAGCCATCGCCAATTTGCGCTGGCTAGGGTACAGTGCAAAAGCCGCAGCGGCCGAAGCTTGAGGGCAAGAACGCGCAATTTCCTGGTGGTTACCTGCTTTGAGTATTACAAAATGCTTGTCATCTTCCTCCACCATGCTGTAACGTTCTTCCAGCTCCATGTTTTTTTGCACCGACTGGATGCCATTGTCGCGGGCACCGGCGGTCGGGTAGCCTTCACTGCGCAGCATGACCTCGCCTCGGCTGTCGAGCAGGGCAAAATAATGCTCGCCTGCTTCGCTTTGGAAGGTGATGAAACCGGGGTATTTCTCCGATTTGTTGCTGGTTTGGGCTTGGTAAGCGTCGCAATCCAAGTATTCGTCCACGTTGCGGTCCGAGCTGCGCTTGGCTAGGCTACGGCTGGGGTACACATTGCGGCGTCAGCACTGTCATAAGGGCAAGAACGGGCGATCTCTTGGTGGTTGCCTGCTTTGAGGGTCACAAAATGCTTGCCGCTGCGTTCAAAAGTGCTGTAACGCTCTTCGAGGTCAATGTTTTTCTGTACGGATTGGATGCCATTGTCGCGAGCACTGGTGGTTGGATAGCCTTCGCTGCGGAACAAGAGTTCGCCCTTCGCGTCCAAAACCCCGAAATAATGCTGTCCATCTTCATGGGTGAAGGTGGTGAACCCAGGGTATTTTTCCGACTTGTCGGCCAGGTGATCACGATAGACTTGGCAGGCGAGGTAATTGTCTTCCCGGCGGTCGGAATCATTGCCAGCAGCCATCGCCAATTTGCGTTTGCTAGGAAATATCGCCTCGGCTTCATCCCTGGAATTTACGGGACAAGAGCGTGCGATTTCCTGGTGATTACCAGCCTTGAGGATGGTGAAAAAAGCGCCGTGCGCTTCTTCAATGCTGTACCGCTCTTCCAGTTCCAGGTTTTTTTGCACCGATTCGATGCCATTGTCTCGGGCACCTTCGTTGGGATAGCCTTCGCTGCGGAGCAGGATGCCGCCACGGCCATCGGGTACGGCAAAATAGAACTTGCCATTGTCGTGTAGATAAGCAATGAAGCCAGGGTATTTGCTCGAAACCTGGTTCAATTGTTCTTCATACTCCCGACAAATCAGGTAGTCGTTTTCATTCATTTTTTGGTGGTATTGGCTGCACAATCAGCAGCGATTAGTAGATAGCTTTTTGGGTTTTGCTAAGTTAAGTAAGAAAAATGCTTAAATAGTGCAATCGAAGCCAACAATTTTGAAATAAGCAGTGAAATTCGCCTAATCGCCCCATTTCGCCTACTTTTTGTACGAAAAAAAGCGTTATCCAAGGTTTTCTATCAGTCTGCGGTCATTGCACTGATCAATATCTTCCCTTCTTTTTCCGCTATGGTGAGTTGGAAATAGGCATAAAGGTCTTCAGGGCTGCTGATGGTCAGCACCTGTTCTTCCCCACTCCAATTGGTGTCAATTTTTTTAGCCTCCCTAAAAACCAGGGAACGTACAACCACCAGCGCTCGTTCTAGGCTCATGTTGGATTTGGGGATCTCCAAATACCGCGAACTACCGCCTTCATACAAGGAAAATTCAAAGCGACTGCCATCAACGTAAGCTTGGGTATAGCCCTCTATGATGCCTTCTTCGGGTTTGGCTTTGATAGGTACTTGCGCCCCTTTGAGCTCAGAAAGGGTTTGGTAAAACCATTCCAGTTCCTCCCTGCCTTCTTCAGGTTCTTCAGCAAGGGTGGGGAAAGGGGCGAGGTAAGCATCAAAAACATAGCCCATGTTGCCATTTGCATTCACTTTGATCCAATGGCCTTTTAGCCCCCAACCTTCGTACTGTTCGGCAACATAAGCATGTTCAAGAACAGCAGCTTCCAAAATTTTTACGTCAAGCCCATAGGTCAAAAGACCCAGTGATTTGCCTTTTGGATCAGGGGATTCGCGCAAAGTCAGGCCTTTTAATGCATGTACCCAGGCTTTGTCACCAGCTTTGAGTGCCAAGCTTGCTGAAGAGGCTTGGCTTGCGCCTTGCGTTGATTCGTTGAATTTGGATGGATTGGACTTTTTTTCATTGTTGCAAGCAAACAAAAGCAAGCAAAAGCCAAGGGTTTTGAAGTATTTCATGTGTTTTTTGGGAAAAATAAGGAGTAAGAGCGAGTTTTTGACTTAAAACTTGGAAATTAATGCACATTTTAAGCTGTGCTGTTTTATCCTTGCAAATGAAATTCCCACAAACCAGGTGCTGCCCAAACCATACCACAAATCATGAACAAACAAGCGATCATCGACCTGGTCAACCGGGCCTATCGGGGAGAAGAAGCCAAATTGGGCTGGACCACCGAAGCCGACCTTTTGGACGGCCCCCGCATCAACGAAAGCCTGCTGGACGAGATGTTGGCAGCACCCGGGGCTGCCATTTTTGAAAAAAGAGACGAATCCGGCGAACTCGTTGGCTGCATTTTCCTCCGACCAGATGGCCCAAAACTCTACCTGGGCATGCTCACTGTTTCGCCCAAAGCGCAAGGTGGAGGATGGGGCAAACAAATGCTCTACGAAGCCGAAGACTACGCGCGTACCCAAGGCTGCAATCGCATCTACATGCGGGTTTTTTCAGTAAGACAAGAACTACTGGACTGGTATTACCGCCACGGCTACCGTTTCACGGGCGAGGTTTTGCCGATGATCAATGACGTGCGCTTGGGTATTCCGACCCAGGATTTGGAGTTCCTCATCCTCGACAAATGGGTAGGCGGCGACGAAATCGACCTCCGCGATGAAAAATACCTGAACCGCGAGGAAGTACTGGAACTTTACGAGGCCAACCACTGGTCTTCGGCCAAAAAACCAGGTCAATTGTTGCCAGCTTTGCTCAATTCCCATACCCTGATCACAGCTTATCAGCATGGCAAATTGGTGGGCTTGGGCAACGCCATTTCCGACGGGCATTTGGTGGTTTATTACCCACATCTCGTGGTGCATCCCGACTTGCAAGGGCAGGGAATTGGTCGCATGATCGTAACGGAATTGCAAAAACGCTACCAGGGTTTTCACCAGCAAATGTTGGTCGCGGATGGAAAAGCGATTGGTTTTTACAAAAAATGCGGCTTTGAAAGGGCCGGAAATACCGAACCGATGTGGGTTTATTTAGGGGATGAGCATTGAACGTTGTATTTTCACACATTTAAAAGTTGCAAATTCCGTCTTTTTTATTTAAATTGCAGTAAATGTTCAAATCACATGGCTTTAGATACGGAATTGACAAGTGTCGAAATTGGAACAAGGCTTGAGCAGCTGAGGAAAAAAAGGGGGCTTTCGCAAGCGGAATTGGCTGAGCAGGTGAGTTTGCCTCGTACTTCTATTGTACAATTGGAAGCAGGTAAGCGCCAGGTCAGTTTGATCGAAATTCAACGATTTTCTAAGACTTTGACTTTTTCTATTGATGAGTTTATAGCGACGAATTTTATGGCGACACAACTGGATTCGTTTACTTTGAATGATTCGGAATCAACTTTTGAGCGAATTTCCATTCCTATTTTGAGCAGCGATAAACTCAAGGATACCATATTGTATGTATTGGAA
The DNA here is from genome assembly GCA_013299105.1 of Chitinophagales bacterium. Taxonomy (GTDB): domain Bacteria; phylum Bacteroidota; class Bacteroidia; order Chitinophagales; family Saprospiraceae; genus Haliscomenobacter. The sequence continues at coordinate 310,250 of JAAFJY010000005.1, forward strand.
AAAGTAGCAGGGAAACCCAATGTAGATGAACAAGCGCTGCATTTACTGCTTTATTTGTGCGATTTCAACTATTACGAGCTGTACGAAGAGCACCTGAGCGGGATCCAGTATCACAAAATGAATGATTTGCCTCAAATCCAATCTTTTGATGGTATGCTCGAACAATTGATCCATTTAGAAGCCGTGGTGCGGGTGAAAACTAAAATGCCACAAGGGATTGTGTTTCGCCTGCTCCCTTTGGCCAAACCCAATTTGCAAAACCTGAAAGCCAGCGAAACCGCACTCATCGACCAAGTACTGGAAGCTTATGGCGATTGGGCTTATGCTGCATTGAGCCATTACATCGCCCAAGATTTACCGATCAAAGTCAGCAAGGTGAACCAAGTCATCGATTATGAAATGGCGTTTTACCGGGAGCTGCCGTATTCGAGTAGGGGGTATTGTAAAAATTGAAATCATTAATAGATTTGACCATGTCCAAGCACCTTGCACAATTTTTGCTCCATCAAAGCACCTCAATAGAGGGCCTATACGCAACCACATTAGGTTTTGTGCAAATTTTGAAAGTTGAGAGTGATCAAAGACTTCAAATCCTGTTGAGTTTCAGGGTCAGAATTGACTTTATTCATTGCATTTCTAATAGCTTCATGAAAA
>JAAFJY010000050.1 GCA_013299105.1 Chitinophagales bacterium
ATCTTTTATCTGCTCTAAACCCTTGATTAAATCATTTAGCCGATTGGGATTGGATGGTTCCATCTTTTTGATGACAAAATAGCTTTAAACCTCTTAATTTAATAGGATTTTAATGCGTTTGCCCTGAGAATTGGCCCTGCTTCTCAATCCTTTTGCTGCTGTGATGGAAGCAGCCTGGCAGCATTTTGACCGACCTAAGGATGACCAGCAATTGAAGCAAACCAAACTGGATTTAATCAAACGCTTGCTGACCAGGAAAATCCCCAAGGAGAAGATTCGGGCAATCATTGATTTCGTTCGTTTGTACACCCCCTTTACAAATTCAGAGAATAGTGTTAATTTTGAGGAAGAATTGATCACTCTAACCAAATCCGGTGTAACTATGGGACTTCAGGAAGCTGTTTTAGACGATGTAAAAAAACAAGGCATCCAAATTGGCCGCCAGGAAGGGCGTGAAGAAGGGCGTGAAGAAGGCATAGAGCTCAGCAAAAAGAGTTTCATCCTCAACCTTTGGGAGCTTCAAGAGATGTCCTTTGAAAAAATAGCCATGCTCACCGATGTAGATGTGGAATGGGTGCAAACCACCATCAAAGCAAGTTTGGCAGAACAAGGGTTAAGTGAGGATGAAGCTCAGGCTCGAATAGATCATTACAGAACTAAATTCAGGCCAGATCCAACTTTTTGAGTCTGAAAACTCGCATTACTTTCCTTCTCAAAACGTCCCATTGTGCCGATGATCCCCTTTTTTATGCCCCGGAGCCATTGGGCGCAATGGGATTTGCATGCCACCTGTTTGTTCCAACCACTGAAAAATTTCCGCCCGCATTTGTTGTGCTACTTCCTGGTGCGCACTGCTGCGGATCAGGTTGTTCATTTCAGCTGGGTCATTTTGTAGGTCGTACAGTTCGTTGATGTCCCACACTCCGTGGTTGTAGATGAACTTGTAACGCTCGGTTCTCAAAGCAAACATGGTAGGGGTTTGCGGAAAATCATACTCCCAAAAATACTCGTAAAATGCCCGGTCCCGCCAGGGGATTGACTTGCCTTGCAGCAAAGGAAGGAAAGATTTGCCTTGCATGTAGGTAGGCGTTTTCATGCCAGCCATCTCCAGAATGGTTGGGGCAATGTCCACATTTTGAATGACTTGGCTGAGTTTACTGCCTCCATTGAGTAGTTTTGGGGCATAAATCAGCATTGGAACGCGCATGGATTCCTCATAAGCGTGTCTTTTATCAATCAGCCCGTGCTCTCCGAAGCTGAATCCATTGTCGCCCAAGTAAATGACTACCGTGTTTTCAGCAAGGCCTTTGTTTTCTAAAAAATCCAGGACCCGTCCTATGCTCTCGTCTACTGCCATGAGGGTTTCAAAATAGCGGCGGTAAAATTCATAAAAGTTGATCCGATCATGGTACATGTGGTCCACGCCATGCCAGCTGTAGCGTTGGGCGCGGGCCCAATCGGGCATGTCTTGGCGGTTTTCCTTGGCGTGTTTTTCCTCTGGACCGGGGCCTTGGGGCATCAATTCCAGGTACTTGCTTTTTTCAGTAGCCGTACTGAACATCGAGGCGGGCGCTTTGAAAGGCAAATCACGGTACATGCCCCGGTGGCGTTTAGCGGGTTCAAACATGGCGTGAACCCCCTTGTGCGACAGGTAGCAGAAAAAAGGCTTTTTGCCCGCTTGTTTTCCCATCCAATCCAGCGCATAATTCGTAAGCAGGTCACTCACATACGCGCTGTCACCATGCGGCACTTGCTGCCCATTGATGTTGAAAGTAGGATTGTAATACACCCCTTGGCCTTTGAAACTTAGCCATTGATTGAACCCGGGCTGGGGTTTGTCGTCTTCATTTCCCATGTGCCATTTGCCAAAAAAGCCCGTTTGGTAGCCTCTTTTTTGCAGCAATTGAGGGAAAAAAGTCAAGCCAGCAGGCACTGGAGCCTGGTTGTCAACCACCGTATGCTTGTGTGGATATTGGCCCGTGAGGATACTTGCCCGACTGGGTGAACAAAGCGCAGTAGCCACGCAAGCTTTTTCGACATGGCAACCTTTTTGGGCCATGCGATCCAGGTTTGGTGTTTTCAAGCCCGGAAAAGCACCCGTAAAACCCATCGCATCGTAGCGGTGATCATCGGCTAAAATGATGATCACATTGGGGCGTGAGGACTCTTGTTGAGCCCAAAGTCCAGTACTGAACAAGCAAAAAACGGGAATTAGTAGGCGCATAGCTCGATTTTTTTAAAAAGAAATAAAAAATGGACTTACTAATGGTCAAAAATAAACCTTTCCAGTTTTTAAGACACACGCATGTCAACGTAACGGTCAACGTCATGCTGGAAATCCGCGAAAATCAGCGTCATCAGCGTCATCCGCGTGCTAAAAATGGCCTCGCGCAGCGAGGCAACACAGTTGCGATTTGGTTAGGTTTATTCGTGGCTTGTCACTTAGCCTTTAAAAACCTGGTACAACCCAAAGGCACTGATCAACAAAATAGCCCCTAAACTGACCCAAAACAGCACATCAAAGCGCCTGGATTGATCAAAACTGCCCTGGGGGCTGCGATAGCGAAAATACCAAGCAGCATAAGCAACCAATAACAACAACAGAGAGCCCGCAATGCCCCCACTCAAGACCATAAACAAAGGCAGCTTGATGAAAATGAACAAAGCACACCAAAACCAGGGCAAGGTCCAAGACAAAATGCCAATGCTGACTTGCCTTTGTTTGAGGTTGAAAAAATCCAGGAAACCAAAATGGCTGAAAATATCGCTGAACAAGCGCCCCCAGGCTGCCAAAGCCGCAAAAAGCGTAGAATACAGCACAAAAAACGCGCCTACCATGAAAAACCAGCGCGCCCAAGGCCCCAGACTTTCGGTAAAAATGGTGGATAAAACTTCCAACATCTGGTAACCTTCGGGGCTTTCCTGCCGGGCATGGAGCACCGCCGCCCCCAGCAAGTAGAACGCAGCAGTGACCGTGGTGTACAAAACCATGCTGCACAAAGCATCGGTTTGCATCACCTTGATCCAACCTTTGGCCCTTTCTTCCCAATCCGGGCTGTCATCACGAGGTCCGGTGTGGCGGGCATAACCTTTTTCCAGGCACCAATAATTGTAATAGATGATCTCTTCTCCACCAATGCCAGTGATGCCAAAAGCGCCAAATGCGTATAAGACAGCAGAACTGGGCAATGTAAAGGTCAAGCCACTTTGGAAAGCAGGCCAAGCAATGGCATAAGGCGTGTATTGCAAAAAATACAAGGCAGCCAATGCAAAAATGGTGAAGCCCCCAATGAGCACTAGGCTTACTTTTTCGACCACTTGGTAATAACCTCGGTAAACCAATAAGGAAGTCAAGGGGGCCATGATCAAGGCCCAAATGCTGACCGAAATACCTGGCATGGCCATGTTCAATACCAAGGCTACTCCGCCGATGATGCCACCCATTTGGATGAACTTGAGTGACATGATCAAAGCGTACAACACAACCGACCAACGCGCTTTCCCCCAGCGAGGACCCGGTAAAGTATCCAGACTTTGCATCGCCGTTTGGCCGCTCAGGATAGCATGTTTTGCAAATTGAACCTGCACGGCTACTTTGACCAGGCAACTGACAATGATCACCCAGAAGGTTACAAAACCAGCTTTGGCGCCCAATGCTGTGGTCGCAATCAACTCGCCTGAGCCAACGATGGCTGCGGACAGGATGAACCCAGGCCCAAGGTGTTTTAGACGCGACCAAAAATCTTTAGGCGGAGCCAAGACAGCTTCTGCACTGAGTACATATGGATCTGACATGTTACTTGTTCGTTTGATAGCGAGAGGTAAGATAATGCCTTTTCGCGATCCAAACGAAAAATCAGCGCCACAAATACTCGCGCAGACTCATCTTCCCAATAGGGGGCGCAACACAATCATCCAGCGAAACCTGTACCAAAAATGCCAGTTTATCATACATGTTTCGGTTAAAAACCTTGAGTACGGGGAGTAAAAACGATTTCAAGGCCCAAGCTGGGACATGTGGGAGTTTGCGCTTCAATCCCACTCTTTCCGCTAACAAATGGGCAATTTCGGCCCGACTTAATGCGTCAGGACCTCCTACCGGAATGACTTTATCGTCGCCTTCCAATGCCGCTACACAAACACGGGCTACGTCTTCTTCACTCACGGGGTTGGTGCGTGCTTCTCCGGTGCCAATGATGCCCAATTGGCCTTTTTGAGCCATTTCCAACACCTCCTGATAAACCGAAAACAATCCTGTGGGTTGTACAATGGCATAGTCAATTTCATGATCCATTTTGGCCTCTTGCAGTTCTTTGCTAAAATCAGCGTGGACTTTGAAATAGGTCAAATCAGGGTATCGCTCGGCGTGCAGGGCTGAAACATAGACGAATTTTTTGACCTTGCTTTCAACTGCCTGGTCCAAAATTTCAAGATTGTAGCCGTAGTCCACCTGCTCAAAGGTAGCTGCACTGTGGTCTTTCAGGCTTACACTTTTACCCAAGGCAGAAATGACGTAGTCGCAATGCTCAAAATGACCACTGTGAAATTCATCCACTGCAAAATCAAAAGTGAGCACTTCATCGACCATGCCTTTCAATTTTTCAGCTTTTGTGGAAGCCCTGGCAAAAGCACGAACCTGGTAGTTTTGGGTTTTCAACTCGCGGGCAATGGCCATGCCCAAGTGGCCAGTTGCGCCAAAAAGGGCTACTTTCTTTTGTGGTGATGACATGGATTGGGAGTTTTTTAGTGGATTGTCAAAGTCATTCTTCGGGTGGCGAACAGAGGTAGTGCGCGTGTAAATTGATCTTTTCAATGGGCCAGTCCCACCATTTTAAGGCCATTAGTTCGGCGATTTTTGACTCGGAAAAGCGCTTGCGGATTTCACGCGCTGGATTGCCACCAACGATGGAATAAGGTGCTACATCCTTGGTCACTACCGTGCAGGCTGCAATGATTGCCCCGTCGCCAATGGTCACGCCAGGCATGATCACCGCCCGGTAGCCGATCCAAACGTCGTTGCCGATCACGATGTCGCCTTTGTGGGGATATTGGCGGCCTTCCATCGCATCGGCCCATTCTTCACCAAAAATATTGAAGGGATAAGTGGACATGGCTTCGACCTGGTGGTTGCCACCATTGAGGATGAACTCCGCCCCATGCGCAATGGAGCAAAACTTGCCAATGATCAATTTGTCATTGTTGAAATCAAAATGGTATTTGACATTTTTTTCAAAATTGTGAACGTCTTCAAAGTCGGCGTAGTAAGTAAAATCGCCCACTTCGATCATCGGATTGTTCAGCAGGGGTTTCAAAAAACAGAGCTTATCATAGCCCGGCAGCGGGTATAATGTGGTAGGATTAGGCATGAAAAAGATTGAAAAGCGGATAAAGATCAAGCCGAAAGGTGAAAAATGGCTTGAAAACATGCAGACTCACGCCTACTGAAGGCACAAAATCAATTAAATCTTAAATGTCCATTTCGCTTTGCATTGAAGTTGATGAAGCTAAAATCATCAGTATAGTGGTCCCAGCGGGAATCGAACCCACATCTAGAGTTTAGGAAACTCCTATTCTATCCGTTGAACTATGAGACCAAAAGTGTCAGTAAGATCATCGGCAAATGTAAGTGAAAACCACAAATGTCGCGCAACTTATTTACACAATACTTTTTGTAGAACCGATGGACGCGCTGAAAATGGTGCTTTCAGGCTCCTCAGTTTTTCAAGAAGTCGATGCTTAATATGACAGTGTTTTTGGGCAAAGGTTCCCTTGTTTTTGGAAAAAAGGAAAAATATTTTGAAATTAAGTATATCCTGAAAACTTCGGAGATTCTGCCTGAAGAATAGCTTTGGAAGTACGCACTATGTATTTTCAGCAACAAATAAGCAGGGTAATCTCCTCAGTTCCCCGCTTCGCAAGAAGCACAAGCTTTGTAGCAACTGGTAACCTAAACGTATTTCACCACTACTGGCTTCGCAAGAAGCCTAAGATTTATCCATTCGCGTACTATTTTATTCCAAACAATCATTCTTAGGCTTCATCCGAAGCCGGGGCCCGCTCTTTGGGTAAACGTGCTACAAAGCTTTTGGCTTCTTGCGAAGCCCAAGAAATCCTCTTAAAAGGCCAATATGGCAACCAGTACAGTACATTTGGTTCCCAAAAAGTCTTTTGGAGGCAATGAAAAAAGCAAAAGTAAACAAACAGGTAGGTATACGCGGGCTGCGCCACAGTTTTGCTGTGCATCTGCTTGAAGCGGGTATTGACATTTCGCTTATCCAGGAACTGCTTGATCATACAATCCAAATGAATTTTTTCCATGAAAATGTTGTGTTTTTTCTCAAGTGTTGTATATTTGTTTTTAGGTGCGCGGGGTTCGTATGCTATCATGTTGGTGGCAAATGTTACGGACAGACCACATAAAAATCTGTAGAAACTAAAATTTATAGGTTATGACAGAAATAAAAATAGGAGATAAGCAAAAATATTTACTCGAAAATTACCCTTTTGCAGAACCACTAAAATTGACAGACAAAAAGAAATGTATTCATTGTGGGGAAATAATAACCGTTGGAGATTTCAAAGTTTTCAAAGATGCATTTGGAGATGAATACATTTGTTGTCCAAACGCTCCAGACTGTGACGGAACTGTAATTGACTGGATTCCTGTTGGTGAATAAACAAAATAAAACATGCGAAATAAAATGAAAAAAACTGTATTTGCTCTTTTGCTTGTGGCCTTAACATCGTCTGTTTTTGGACAACAAAGCCTTTGGGCAACTGTAAAAAGTAGTAATGATACATCTGGAACTAAATATGTTTCATTGACCGATGTGACAAAAGAAGTCCTTACTTTTTATGACCAGTACGACTATTATTTTGATTTATCAGGGTATAGCAAAAAACGATTTATTGAAGAAATAAATTACGGCTTCGATGACTGGAACTGGCTTTATGATATAAAAGACTTGACAGTCTTTGCATTAAAGTCAAATGCAGGAAGAGGTTCGCTCATTATGGTAATGAGTGTTAGTAAGGATAATGTCAATTTACTTCTATTTTCAAATGACATTATATTACATGAGAACCCACAGCGTACTGTTTCGTATGAAAAGGATAAGTTTGCTAGGTGGTTTAAGACCTTGTTGAATTAGGCATTCACACAAATACCAACCACGCATCTACAACATGGTATTGCCTAAAGTGTGACTGTACGGCTTCGATTGGATATTTGTGCTAAAAATCCCCGCCTTCGGCAATCCCCGAAAACGTCGTCTACTACCTCCCATCTAATCTCCCCTTACCAATTTTTCAATCCAAATACCTCTTACTCAACCCCTCATAAGCATCAATCCGCCGATCACGAAAGAAAGGCCAGATGCGACGTACCTCCTCAGTGCGTTTTTTATCCACTTCGATTACCACATTCACCTCTTCGTTGATGGGTGCAGTGTAAATCAGCTCGCCTTGTGGGCCAGCAATAAAGCTTTGGCCCCAGAACTGGATGCCGCCCGTTACACCCGTCCAATCGGGCTCAGTACCAGTACGGTTCACTGCAATCACGGGTAGGCCGTTGGCTACGGCATGGCCACGCTGGATGGTTTGCCAGGCACCAAACTGGCGGTCTTTTTCATTTTGGGCGTCGCTCGATTCCCAACCAATGGCAGTAGGATAAATCAGCACTTCAGCGCCTTTCATGGCCATCAAGCGGGCTCCTTCGGGGTACCATTGGTCCCAGCAAACCAACACGCCGAGTTTGCCAAGTGAGGTTTGGATGGGCTCAAAACCCAGATCGCCAGGCGTGAAATAGAATTTTTCGTAGTAAGCCGGGTCATCAGGAATGTGCATTTTGCGGTAACGACCTGCCTCACTGCCGTCTTTGTCAAAAACCACCGAAGTGTTGTGGTAAATGCCAGGTGCGCGTTTTTCAAACAGAGAAGTTACCAAAACCACCTTGTTTTCAGCCGCTGCGGCCTGAAAACGCAGGTAATTAGGCCCAGGCAATGGCTCGGCTAGGTCGAACATGCCTACTTCTTCGGCCTGGCAAAAGTAAATGCCGCAATGCAATTCCTGCAAGACCACCAATTCCGCGCCTTGTGCAGCGCAAGCGCGAATGCCTTCCAGGCTTTTTTGGATGTTTTGCTCTACATCGGGTGAGCAAGTTTGTTGGACCAAGCCGACTTTCATGGTTGTATTTTTTGGAGGGTTCTGCAAAATCAAATCACACCTTCAGGATATTGCATCGTAATACAATGCAGGGAGCCGTGTTGTTCGATCAAAACCCGGCAATTGATCGGAATGATCTCGTGATGAGGAAATGCAATGGCCAATTGATCCAGTGCCTCCTGGTCTTGCTTTACCCCATAAACAGGCACCAAAACGGCTCCGTTGATGATCAAAAAATTGGCGTAAGTGGCAGGCAATCGGTGACCATCTGCTGCAAAGCAAGCCTCGGCCATGGGCAAAGGGATCAAGCGATAGGGCTCCCCGTTTGCCTGACGAAAAGCTTGCAACTCTGCTTCCATTTTTTTCAAGGCATCGTAATGTTCATCGTTCTCATCCAGGCATTGCACGTAAGCGATGGTCTGTGGATCGCAAAAACGCGCCAAGGTATCAATGTGCGAATCGGTATCGTCGCCAGCCAGGTAGCCGTGGTGCAGCCACAAAATGCGGTTTACACCAAACAGTTTTTTGAGTTGCGCCTCCAGTTCTTCCGGGCTCAAGTGTGGGTTGCGGTTGGGTGAAAGCAGGCATTCGGCGGTAGTCAACAAAGTACCTTGTCCGTCGCTTTCGATGCCGCCGCCTTCGAGGGCTAAACCGCCGTGTTTTTTGGCTGCTTTGAATAAGCCAAGTTCGTGCAACCTGCTGGTAATCAAGTTGTCGAAATTCGCAGGAAACTTCAAGCCCCAGCCGTTGAACACAAAATCTAAGATGACTTTTTCACCATCTTCTTCAATGGTAATGCCACCGTGGTCGCGTGCCCAGGTGTCGTTGCTGGGAATTTCGGTCAAAATAAGGTTTTCCTGAACTGCATTTTTCAAATAGGTAGCCACCCGCTGGTGCTCGTCACAAACCACCAATACCTTTTGTCTTTTGCTGATGTGCTCAATGGCTTCCACAAAACAAGGCACCACTTCGTCCAACAGATCAGCCCAATCGGATTGTGCATGGGGAAAAGTAAATTGAATGGCACTTTGTGGTTCCCATTCAGCAGGTAATCTTGTCATTTGGCATGGCTTGAGGTCGAGGCAACCAAAATTATACGCTGATTTGGCGACCTCCTTTTGCAAAGGTAAATGCTTGTATTTGAAAGTGGTGAATTCCTGCGTTCGCATTTTGCCAAAATCACCACATTCTTTTTCTATTCGCCATGAAAGCCTTACTTTGAGCGAGTTTTGTGAAATTACCCTTTGAATTTTTCGGTCCATACAAAGTAGCAACATGTGCAAACCAATTTTTTACCTTTCCGTGCTCTTTTTAACTTTGGCACTCGTTTCCTGCAAAGTGGAAGAAGAGGGTGGAGATGTGGGGTTGAATGAGGCAGCGCAATACCTGCTCGAAATTGGATTCGGCACGGAATTGGGGTCCAGCCCCAAAGTGCTGCGCAGATGGGACCAGCCCGTCAAAATATTCGTGGTTGACACCACATTCAGGGAGTTGCACCAAGAGTTGCGTCTCATTGTAAACGAACTCAACACGCTGATCGATCTTGTTGAGTTTAGCTTGACCACTAAGCAAAGCGAAGCCAACATCATTGTTTATTGTGGCGACGCTGATACTTTTGGCAATCAATACGAGCCCAGTTCAAAACCCTATTTGTCGTCAAACCAGGGTTTGTTTTGGCTTTATTGGAATGCCGGCAACAACATGACTAAGGCTTCGGTTTTTGTGGATGTTTTCCGAACCAGGGAGTTGAGTTGTCAAAAACATTTGTTGCGGGAAGAATTGACCCAATCTCTGGGCCTCATGCAGGATTCCAACCGCTACCTGGAAAGTATTTTTCAACAGGCCTGGACCTGTACCACTTCCTATTCCGACATTGACCGCGAGGTAATCAAACTTTTGTACCACCCCAAACTCCGTGCAGGCATGTCCAGGGATGAAGCCCGTGCGGTTTTGAAGCGTATTTAGCACTAGTGGTACGAATTACAAATACCCCCAGTTCAAGGCAGGCTATTTGGCTTTGTAGCAAGGCGAGAGGAGGGAAAATAGTGGACTATTTGACCAACGAACAACGCAGCTACGGAGACAAAGAGCCCGTGGATCTTGGGGCAGATTTACAATTTGGACCACTAAGGTGAGGATAGCTCATTTGCGAGTATCCAAAAGCCTGATTGATAAAATGTATGAAACAGATTGCAGCCATTGAGCGCAGAAAGCGTCTTCACCTCGACGACTTCCTGCGAAGCTACCGTATTTTATATCCACAAGCTGGGCCTGAACATGTCCAGCGCTTGTTGGACCTGTTGGAACAATATGCCCAGGCCCGTCACCAGAGCCTCAAAGACCTGGATGAACAGCGAGAACGGCAAGCAGATTGGTTTCAATCGCCTCAGCATGTTGGTATTATGCTGTATGTAGACCTCTTCGCGGGCAGTCTCAAAGGCGTCATCAAAAAAATCCCTTATTTTAAAGAATTGGGCGTTACGTATGTCCACCTGATGCCCTTGTTGCGACCAAGGACGGGGCCTAGCGATGGTGGATATGCGGTGGCCAATTACCGGGAAGTCAACCCAAAATTGGGTGACATGGCCCAGTTGAGCGAATTGGCCAAACACCTGCACGAAGAAGGCATGATGCTGGTCATTGATTACGTGATGAACCACACCGCCAAGGAACACGCTTGGGCCCAAGCCGCATTGGCAGGCGATGCTGAATTCCAGGACTATTACATCATGTTCCCTGATCGGAAAATGCCGGATGCTTACGAGCGTAACTTGCCCGAAGTTTTCCCCGATTTTGCCCCCGGCAACTTCACTTGGCAGCCCGAAATTAAAAAATGGGTTTGGACCACTTTTTATGATTTTCAGTGGGATTTGAACTATCGAAACCCGGCAGTTTTTGAAGCCATGTTGGGTGAAATGTTATTCCTGGCCAATGCAGGGGTTGATGTTCTGCGCTTAGATGCAGTGCCATTTTTGTGGAAAAACCTAGGCACCAATTGCCAAAACCAAGCCGAGGCAGTACATATCTTGGCCGCTTACCGGGCTTTGGTGCGCATGGTTGCACCGGGCGTTTTATTCAAATCAGAGGCCATTGTAGCGCCTGAAGACATCATCAAATACCTGGGCAGCGGAGGTTTTGAGGGCAAAGCCTGCGAGATCGGCTACAATGCCACCTTGATGAATCACCTCTGGCACGCTTTGGCTGCTGAAAATACCCTTTTGCTGCGCAGCACTTTGTCGAAATTGCCGCCTATCCCCACCGAGGCGACTTGGATCAATTACATCCGCTGTCACGACGACATCGGCTGGGGCATCAGCGACCAAAACGCTGCTGCGGTAGGCCAACAAGGCCGCGCCACCCGCAATTTTTGCACCGATTTTTACGCTGGCCTCCTGCCCCAAAGTTATGCCGAAGGCTACATTTTCCAACGCGACCGCAACACAGGTGAAGCACGTAATTCAGGCACCGCTGCCGCTTTCGCTGGTCTGCAAAGGGCAATGGTGGAGGCCGATCCAAGGCAAATCGAACAAGCCGTGCAGCGCTTGGCGGTAATGAATGGCGTGATCTTTTTCATGCGGGGCATTCCACTTATTTTCTCAGGCGATGAAATTGGGCAATTCAATGATTTTAGCTACTTGCAAGACCCCGAAAAGGCTGGTGATAATCGCTGGGTACACCGCCCACCGATGGATTGGAACAAAGCCAAATTGCGCAAGCAGCAAGGCAGCGTCGAACACCAAATCTTTGACCTGCACCGCAACTATGCCAAGGTCCGCAGCCAAAGCCTGGCGCTTCATGGCCGTTCTGTTGACCGCATCATTTTGCCCTTCAGTCCTGCTCTTTTCTTGTGCGAACGGCGCTACCAGGGTGAGGTAATGCTCTTAATCGCCAACCTCAGCCGCAATCCTCAAACGCTCAGCCTAAATGAATTGCCCCTGGATTGGCGAACAGGAATCTATCACGATGCACTCAAGGGGCATGACCTTAATTTTCCTGATGGCCAAATTTTTGTGGCTGGGTATGGCATCCATTGGCTCAAAGCCAAAACAAAATTTGAACCAAAGGGCAATAGCAAAATAAACTTGCAGATGGAAGTGCACGCCGAATATGGCGAAACCTTACGGGTGGTGGGCAGTATCCCTGCTTTGGGCAATTGGGACCCTGCAAAAGGCATTCCCTGCAACCCCCAAAACTACCCGATCTGGACTTGTGAGCTGGATATTCCGACCGGGCAAGCTTTCAGTTGGAAGTGGGTACGGATGCGTGGCGAGCAAGTGGTGGCTTGGGCCGATCAAAATTTGGGCTGGATACCCTGATTTCATCCACACAATTCGGGGGTTCATCTATATTTCCCTGCTAACACACCAGTCAAAACCGTGCTTTCTGTTTAACTTACCGGGGTGAAAAGAAGACTGTACATCAACGCCCTGCTTACTTCACCCATCATCGCGATATATGGGGTGAGCCCTCTCTATATTTTTAATACATTGAACTTATCCCAGGTATTGGTCATGACCTTGGGACTGAGTATAAATGTATTCATTGTTTGGTTGGTGCACATCTTCATCGTTTTGCGATTCCCTCAACACAACCAAGTCTCACAATTCGTCATTACCTATGGGTTTAATTTTCTCATTCGGTTTTTGACCTTTCCTTTTTTAGCACCTGATGAATCATTTGCCCCCAAACTTGGCAATGAGATTTTTATTTATCCTGTTATTGCCTCTTTTGGCCTCAACGCCCTGGTAATGGTGATTTGTAATTCTATCGTTAGGGGACACCGACAAGCGCTAGCCGAAAAAGAAATCCAGGAGCTCAAGCTCGAAAACAGCGAGGCACAAAAACAAGTCTTGATGCAACAATTACAACCCCATTTCCTTTTTAACTCGCTCAGCGTGCTCAAATCTTTGATCGGTGAAAACCAAAAGCAAGCAGAGAATTATGCAGTAAAATTATCGGAATTCTTACGCTACTCGGTCCAAGCTCCAAAAAAAGAAACCGTTTCTCTCAAAGAAGAATTGCGTTTCACTGAGGACTACCTGGAACTGCAAAAACTGCGCTTTGACGATTCTTTTGATTGTGAAATTGTATTGCCAGACGAATTGATGGAGCGGCAAATTCCGATTTATGCCTTGCAAACCTTGGTGGAAAACGCATTCAAACACAACTATTTCACGGCAAAAAGACCATTACATATCAAAATTGCCTTCTCCAATGAACAGATCAGCGTATGGAACAACAAAGTCTCAATCAAAGTAGTTGAACACAGCCAAACCGGACTCCAAAATCTACACAAACGCTACCAATTGATCATGGGAAAAGGCATCACCGTCGCAGATAACGAGGATGATTTCTGCGTTTATATACCCTTAGATAAACCATGAGAATAGTCATCATCGAAGACGAAAAATTGACGGCTAAAGACCTGGCCAAAACGATCCAGGATTTGGAGCCCGAAGCAGAAATCGTAGCCACCCTGGCATCGGTAGAAGAAGCCATTGATTTTTTTGATACCTCACCTGTCGTTGACCTCATTTTTTCAGACATCCAACTGGGCGATGGCACGAGTTTTGAAATTTTTGCCAAAACCCAAAACCAAACACCCATCATTTTTTGTACTGCTTTTGACGAATATGCCCTTGAGGCATTCAAAACTGCGGGTATTGATTACTTGTTGAAACCTTTTTCCAAAACAACAGTTGGTGGTGCTTTGCAGAAATATGAGCACATCAAAACCCGATTCGGCAGCGAAAAAAACTTGGGAGGCTTAGAAGCAGTGCTGAGTTTGCTCAAAACCCAATTTGTACCCACAAAATTACCATCCGTAGTGGTGCAGCAAGGCGATAAAATCATCCCCATCGAAGGAGCACAAATCGCACTTTTTTTCATCGAAGACGACTATGTTTTTGCCTACACTTTTGACCAAAAAAAATACCTGCTTTCGCAAAAACTGGACCGCCTGGAGCAGACCTTTTCACCCGTTTTCTTCCGCGCCAATCGCCAGGTGTTGCTCAACCGTAAGGCGGTGAAAGATGCGGCACACCATTTCAACCGCAAAATTGTGGTCAACCTCAGCATACCATTCAAGGAGCAAGTTTTGGTTGGAAAACTAAAAGTCAGCGCCTTTATGGAGTGGTTGGCGAATCATTGAGCTGTGCTTTCTCCGCAGGCGCTTGCCCATCAGGATATTGAATCCTAGCATGGTACATGGAAGACAAGGTTTGCACAAAAACGTGCTTACATTGCTCTAATTCCTGCAAAGTGAGCTTGGATTTCTCCAGTTGTCCGCGTGAGATTTTGCCTTCTATGATTTTGTTGACCAGTTGTGCAACCTCATCCGAACTTGGGTTTTTGAGGGTTGCTTTGGCCGCAGCTTCGATGGAGTCGGCCATCATCAAAATGCTTTCTTCCCGGCTTTGGGGGCATGGCCCAGGGTAACGGAATTCCGATTCTATCTCTGCTGGAGCACTTGGGTTGTCTTTGAGGTGTTTTTGGTAAAAATACTCCACACGGGTAGTTCCGTGGTGCGTTTCGATGAATTCTATCAGCATTTTAGGCAAACGAAACTGCCTAGCTAGTTTTACCCCTTCAGTCACGTGGCCAATGATGATCCTGGAGCTGTTGAGTGCCAAAATCTCGTCGTGTGGGTTTATACCGTGTTGATTTTCAATAAAATATTGCGGCTGAGTAGTTTTGCCAATGTCATGATACAGTGCAGCTACACGCAGCAGTAAAGCATCGGCATCAATGGCCCTTGCGGCTGCCTCGGCTAGATTGGCGACTTGCAAGGAGTGCTGTAAAGTACCTGGGGCTTTGAGCGCCAATTGTTGCAACAAAGGCCGGTTCAAATCACCCAACTCCGACAAAGCAACGGGCGAGGTGAATCCAATGATCCGCTCCAATAAGGGGATCATCGGATTGGCCAACATTGTCAAAAAACTGCCGATGAACAGCCAATTGAACATCCACCAATCAATACGCTCCAGCCTTCCTTGTTGAATCAGCGCTAGGCTAAAATAGCCAATGGCCGAGGCTAAAAATAGGAATACGATGGTATAAAAAAAACGGTTCCAATCACGGGGATCATCCGAGGTCATGAGCACTACACAACCCACCAAAATTTGGATAAATGCAAATTCAAAACCCGCCGAAGACAAAAAAGTAGCCAATAGTACAATCAGCAAGTGCACAAAAAAGGCCAGCCATTTGTCAAAAAAAGTTTTCAATAAAATGGGCACAATGCCAAAAGGTATGATGTAAATGCTAAGTACCTGGATTTTGACCACCGCATGGGTTAGGTATGCGTAAACCAAAAACCAAGCCAAAATGAACCAGAAATCCCGCGATTTTTGAAACGAAATGGGCCGCAAACGACGCAAGAAAAACCACAACATGGCAAAAAACAAGGCAGTCAGCAATACATAGCCCCAATAAATCCAGGAACTGCGCTCTGCAATCTCTTTTTCGTAATGCGTACGCAAACTTTCTAGTTTTTGAAAGGCCACTCGGTCCACCGTGCCGAACCTGGGCACAATCAACTCTCCCTTGCGCACCTTGCCTTTGTATTCGCCCAACTGGCGCAAGAGCCCCGCGAGGGTTTCGTCGCTTTTGGTTTTCTCATATTTGATATTGGCCTGTGCGTTTTCTGAAAGGATGGAAAGTAAAAACTCAGCATCAGGTAATTTGCTCTGTTGGAGTGCTTTTGACAACAAACCGGGAATTTCATCCTGGTGATACAAGGTGCCCAAGGTTTGCTCATTCATGGTATTTCCTTGCAAAACACTGATCACATAGCTACTGCTTTTGCCACGATGTTCTTCGGTCAACTCAATGATTCCACGGTTGTGTAAGTTACTCAGTACACTGCTGCCGTAATTGCGGTAAATATTTGAACGGCGTTGCAAATCCCGAAACTGCCCAGCTTCGAGACCTTTTAAATAGCGCTCGAACTTTATTTCATATTGTCTCAAACTACGGATCTGGGTACTGTCGTCGCGCCGATAATAGGGCGAAAACCCCTCCATGACTTTGTTCCTGTCTTGCTCGAGTTCTTGAGGCGTTTTGATGATCGCAAAATCGAATGGGGCTACGAGTTCCTCGTAAATCCAGCTTTGCCCTTGCTCATAACTGTACTTGAACCGGGTATGCTTGGGAAAAAGCAGGCTGATGGCCAATACAATTCCTAAAGTAGCACCCAGGCGCAAACCCAGCAGCAAACGTTTATTGAGCGATGAAAGATTAGGCAGTTTCATACTACTGGATTAGGGAGCGTAAAAAAATAAAGTGGGCGGATTTGGGGTTAGTGAAAAAAGAAAAGCAACTGACTGAAAGGAAGTTGTGTTCTTTTTTTGCTAACCCTCAAAAGCAAATATGTCCATTTTATTTTAGCTCAAATACTTAATATAAAATCTCGACCAACTGTTTGATCACAAAATCCACTTCTTCACGGGTGTTGTAACGCGAAAACGAAAAGCGAATGGTTTTGCGGGGCGAGCCATTGCGCAGGGCATCCAAGACATGCGAGCCTGCATCAGCCCCCGAACTGCAAGCACTACCCCCAGATACAGCCACCCCGGCAATGTCGAGGTTCAGCAACAACAATTCAGCCCGGGCGCTAGGTGGGAAACTGACACTCACAATTTTATAATGCCCTTGCCCAAATGGATCACCGTTGAACTCCAAGTCTCCAAAATTAGCTTTTAATTGCTCGATGAAGTAGTTTTTGAGCGAATCAATGTGTTGTTTACCTTCTTCGAGTTGCCCATAAGCCATTTCCATCGCCTTGGCCAGGCCCAGAATGCCCGCCAGGTTTTCGGTTCCACCGCGCATGTTGCGCTCCTGTGCACCCCCATCGATGAAGGGATGGATATGGTTGTTGGCATTGATGTACACAAAACCTATTCCCCGTGGCCCATGAAACTTGTGAGCCGAGCCCACCAGGAAACTGACCGGGGTTTGGGTCAAGTCAATGGGGTAAAAGCCGATGGTTTGCACGGTATCCGTGTGAAATAGTGCTCCATTGGCCTGGCACAATTCGCCCACTGCTTGCAAGTCGAGTAAGGTGCCGATTTCGTTGTTGGCGTGCATGAGCGAAACCAGGGTTTTTAGCCCAGTCCGCTTTAATTTATGCTCTAAGTCTGCCAAAACGATGTGTCCATCTTCAGTTTGAACCACATATTCCACCTCAATACCATGCTCACGTTGCAAAGCATCAAGGGTGTGCAATACGCAATGGTGTTCGGTTTTGGAGCTGATGATGCGTTGTACCCCCAAGTCTTGCATCGCCCGCTTGAGGATCATGTTGCTCGATTCGGTACCACCGGAGGTAAAAAAAATCTCCCCGATCGAAGCTTTGAGCAATCGAGCCACGGTTTTGCGAGCACCTTCCACCGCAGCACGGGCAGTGCGGCCTTCCTTGTGGATGGAAGATGGGTTTCCTGGAAAACGTCGCATGGCATCTACCATCACTTCGATAACGGCTTCATCGGGAGCGGTGGTGGCCGCATTGTCAAAATATACGCGCATCAGTTTTATAGTTCCTGATTTAACCAGCCATTCACCAAATTTCCTACAAAATCATCTCCTTTTTTGTGGTGAAACTCGTTGGTTTTAGGGTCGTAAATGTAGTCTTCAGACCAATTTTTGAAGTTTTTGGCCAGCGCTTCGATGCCATCTATCAAAAGATCCACCTCGCTATCAGTCATCACCGGATGGATTGACATTCGAATCCAGCCAGGTTTGTCGGTCAGGTCACCGATGCTGATTTTATCGGAAATCGAACGGGAATAATCCTGAGAAACTTCCAATAAATAATGCCCATAAGTACCCGCGCAAGAGCAGCCTCCACGCACCTGAATACCGTAGCGGTCGTTGAGGATACGCACGCCCAAATTGTAATGCAAGCCCTTGATGTAAAAGGAAATCACCCCCAATCGGTCGCGGTGCCGATCAGCCAAAATACACAAACCTGGGATACGGTCCAAACGTGGCCAAATGCGCTTCAGCAGCTCGTGCTCGCGCGCAAGGATGTTTTTGACCTGCATTTGTTCTTTCAACTTGACACAAAGTGCCACCCTGATGGTTTGTAAAAACGCAGGCGTGCCGCCATCCTCGCGTGCTTCGATCTCTTCGATGTACTTGTGTCCGCCCCAAGGATTGGTCCAATCCACCGTACCGCCTCCAGGGTTATCTGGTACACGGTTTTTGTACAATTTGGCGTCAAAAATCAGGATACCTGAAGAACCAGGGCCACCTAAAAATTTGTGTGGTGAAAAGAAAATGGCGTCCAGGTGTTGTTCCTCATCAGCCGGATGCATGTTGATGTCGATGTAGGGGGCAGAACAGGCAAAGTCCACAAAGCACAAGCCCCCGTGGCGGTGCATGATGGCCGCTATTTCGTGGTAAGGGGTAAACAAACCCGTCACATTGGAGCAAGAAGTAACAGCTGCGATTTTGGTCTCGCGTTGGGCATACTTTTGCAACAACAATTCCAAGCCTTGCAAGTCAACTTGGCCATCAGGTGTAGGAGGAATAACTTCTACATCAGCGATGGTTTCGAGCCAACTGGTCTGGTTGGAATGGTGTTCCATGTGGCTCACCAATACAATCGGGCGTTGGGCTTCGGGCATCCGCACCAGGTGTTGGTGCCGCTCGTGCACTTTCAAGCCTAAAATGCGCTGAAACTTGTTGACTACCCCGGTCATGCCTGAGTTGGACGAGATCAATACATCCGCATCTTTGGCCCCAACGTGTTTTTTTATGATGTGCTTAGACTCGTGGTAAGCCAGGGTCATTGCACTTCCAGTTGTTGTAGTTTCGGTATGGGTATTGGCGACAAAAGGGGCAATTTCATTGAGCAACATGTCTTCAATAGCCTCATATTGGCGGCCACTGGCTGTCCAATCTGCATAAAGGATGCGTTTTTGACCATAGGGACCATAAAAAATCTGGTCATGGCCAATGACGCCCTCTCGAAAACGTTGGAAATAAGTTTCTAAAGTAAGTGTGGCAGTACTTGGTTTCATTTCGTGGGAATTTCCCCACAAGGTCGGAATTTATCTTCAGCCTGGCAAGTAACTTACCAACCCATTCCAGTTGGAATCACCACGAAAGCATTTTGGGCCAAAGCGCCAAAATAATCGTAACTCACCCAAATATAGCCAGCTTTGCCCCAGCTACTACCCCAAGGACTGGTAAGCTCCACCATTTTTTTGTCGTCGTCGTAGCTGACCACCATCATGGGATAGGTGTTGGTGCCTTGCATGCGAGGTGTCCAAGTGTCCACTCCACTTGCTGCTTGCAAGCTTGGGTCGCCTTTGAATTCAACGATCACCGGGTTGCCACGCAACAGTGCTTTCCGAATCTCGAAAATCTTTTGAATGGGTTTGTGTACCGGGTTGAAAATGTGTAAGTAGTTGGTGATGCGGTACTTGTTGGAATTGTTGGTCACATTGGACAAACGAGGCGAGCCATAGGGCAAAACTGCCGAATCAATGGTCCCATCCTGTGAAAGGAATTGAAAAGCTTCCACAAATGTCAAGCTACGGTTTTGTCCCTTCAGATTGAGGGCGATAAAATCCGGGCTAAGGTTAATTTTGTAGTTTTTATTCAAGTTGACGTAATACTCCAGACAAGCAGCCAGGGTATAGGTCATCTCCGTACCATTGGCCTCAATCATGCGCACTGGCATCAAAAAAGGTTTTACACTTTGGACCCGAAGATTGTCTAGCGACAGCTTACTCGCCACTCCTAATACGGTTGGCATCATTCGATCAATCATTGAAGCATCCGCAATACCAAAGCCGAGGGCTTGATTGCTTTTGGGTGCTCCAGGTACGGTTTGGGCGTTGAGCTGAATAGAGGAAAACGCAAGAAAGACGATCACAGTGATGAGCCTCATAAGTCCTTTTTTGAAAAGAACGCAGGGCCGGGCTTGTTTCGTCTTTGGTGGTTTAGAAAAAAATCTATATGAGAAGAAGTTGAAGAGTTTGAATGTTGAAACGTTGAAGAGAGCTTGGTTCTCTTCAACATTTCAACTCTTCAACATTTCAACTAAACTCACCTCCTAGGTCGATTCGACTTGTTGTTTTTGTAATCGCGGAAAATGAACTCACCAAGACCCTCTAGGCTGCTGTAAAATGCTTTTCCGTTGTTGGCGCGGGTAAATTGGTCCACAAAACGCATCAAATACGGATCCCTTGCGATCATGAAAGTGGTGATTGGGATGTCCAATTTACGGCAACTTTGGGCCAAATTGAGGGTGCGTGTCACGATTTTCCGATCCAGGCCAAAGCTGTTTTTGTAATACTTTTTGCCTTTTTTGATGCAAGTAGGCTTGCCATCGGTGATCATGAAGATTTGTTTGTTGGGGTTGCGGCGGCGGCGCAGCAAGTCCATTGCCAGCTCCAAGCCAGCAACAGTATTGGTATGGTAAGGCCCAACTTGGAGGTAAGGCAGGTCTTTGATTTCAATCTGCCAGGCATCGTTGCCGAACACAATGATATCGAGCGTGTCTTTGGGAAAACGGGTGGTGATGTACTGAGCCAAGGCCATTGCAACTTTTTTGGCGGGCGTGATGCGGTCTTCGCCGTACAAGATCATCGAATGCGAAATATCGATCATCAATACGGTGCTGGTTTGGCTTTGGTAGTAAGTTTCGTGTACTTCCAGGTCTTCGTGGGTGAGCTGGAAGTCGTCGATACCGTGGTTGATTTGTGCGTTTTTTAGGGTTTCTGAGATGGCTAATTTGTCGAGTTGATCGCCAAATTCAAAAGGGCGCAACTCAGAGGTCAATTCGTCACCTCGGCCTTCGGCTTTGGTGCTGTGATTGCCTTGCTTGGCCTTTTTAAGGTCGCCAAACACGTCTTCCAGGGCTTTTTGGCGCATTTCCATCTCCATTTTGGCGGCGGGCGTGAAGCCACCCGATTGGCCAGGTTGTGGTTGTTGGAGGTAGCCCTTGTCGATCAAGTCCTGGATGAAATCGGCAATGCCGTAGTTTTCATCGGTCAACTTATATTCTTTGTCGAGCTCGGTTAGCCATGACAAAGCCTCGCTTACATCACCAGAGGTGTGAAGCAGCAGTTCTTTGAAAATTTTGAGCAAACGATCAAAGGGTGAGCCATCTTGTGCACTTGGATCGAATTTTCCAAAACGCCATCCAATCATGGGTAATGCGGAGTTTTCGTAAGATTAAAGGAACGACCTTCTTCAAAAAGGCATTCCATCCAACAACAACACTAGGGCGAAAAAGGATGTGTGTTTTACGAAATAATGCTCGAAAAACAAGCAAATTGAAAATCACCAGGCTTTTTTACCAATTGAATCCTTAAACCAAACTGCAAAAGGGATTTGTGCAAAAGGCAATAGCTTTTTTGAAACACAAAAGAGCCAAAAGCAACCTGCATTTGGTGCTCCGCTAGTCCCACGTCTCCTGACGGGTACTGCCCTGATGTGCGTCTCCCGACGCAAAGGCGAGCCGAAATCATAGAATAACTCATCAAGAATTAGACACCAATTTTTGTTCCTAACTAACCAAGCCCCCAATTTCCTTTTCCAGGCCATCAAAACGCTGGTCAACAACCGCATATTCGTCGTTTAAAACGGCCAACTGCTCTTTTTCCTTGTCGAGCATGAGGTCGAAAGGGTCAAAGTTGCTGTCGATGCGCTCTTTCAAGCGGCGGATGTATTGTTTGAGCTGGCTGCTGACTTCAATTTCGATTTTTTGGCGGCCTTTGCCGATTTCTTCCTGGAAGGAGTCGATGATTTTGCGCCGTTTACCGCTGGTGGCAAAACCCGCAAACACGATTCCGATGGTGGTCAAAACACCGCCCGTGATGTCGAATACTGCCCCCTGGGTGATGGCAGCAAGGATCAAACCAATTACCGCTACGCCACTGCCCGTAGCAAAAGAACCCGGCAATGGAGCCTTGTCAGGAAAAAGGATGTGGTCGGTAAAATTGTCAGATTTTTTGATGAAATCGTCAAATTTATCCTGCAATTCACGGAAAATATTGTGGCGGCGCTCGGCAATGGCGCTGAAAATCTCGTGGTCGTTTTGCAAGATACTCGGGGTTTGCCGCACTTTCAGGTCGATGATTTTGGCCATTTGCTGCACATTGTCCGCTACATCGTCGATGCCATCGCGCAGCTTGTTGCGCATTTCGGTATTGAGCTCGTCTTCCAGATCTTTGGCTAAGCCCTCCAGCCACTCGCCAGCGGAACTTTTTTTGCTAAAAATGGAAGAAAAAGAACGCTTGAGCAGGGAAAAGAAAGACAAGCCGTCTTTCAGCTCATTTTCCTTGGCCAAGGTAATGCGGTCGTAGCCCGCCAAGATGTTCTCGACCATCACATCCACTTGTTTAGCGGACTTGCCTTCTTGGGCCAGCAGGGTTTCTTTGATGTCTTTGCGGAATTCAGAATCGACTTCCCATTGCCTTTGCCGCAAATCTAGCCCTTCGCGGATGCTGTCGCAGATGCGGCGGCAGGTGTCTACGCTGTTTTGCAGCTTCAAAACCGGAGCTTTCCCACCTGTGATTTTTTGCTGAATGAAGTCACGTATTTCTACAAAACCACTTTCACTGTGCAGGCCCTCAATTTCCATTTTGGCCGAAGTTTTGAAAATCAAAGGCTGGTTGATGCCTTGTTTTTCGGCGTAATCGTGCAGACCCTGGTAATTTACCGCCAGGTCTTCGGGCGACATCAGGTCTTTTTGCTGCAAGACGAAAATGACTTTTTTGCGCCAATCGTCGTGGATGAATTTGAAAAAGTCCCAAGCCGACTGGCGGTAGGGGTTTTTGGCTTCAAAAACAAATACAATCAGGTCCGAAGCGGGAATGAACGACTCCGTGATTTCCTGGTGGTGCTCCACGATGGTATTGGTACCTGGCGTATCGACGATCGCAATTTCCTTGAGGATTTCGGCGGGGACCAGGATTTTTTTCAGGAAAGGGTTGATCGTGATGATCTCCTCTTTTTCGCCATAAATGATCTGCTGGATCGTGTCGGTCATCGGTTGCGGTGCTACCTTGGTCACTTCGCGGCCTGCATCGAGCAGGGCATTGATGAAGCTACTTTTTCCGGCTTTGACCTCGCCCACGATCACGAACATGAAGGGGTCCTTGATGCGGTTGCGCAAGTCGCTTACGGTTTTGGCCAAGTCTCCGTGGTTGATGCGGATGGTCAGTTCGTGCAAGTCCTTTACCGCCTCGTCAATTTTGGCGCGTAAAGCGATGGTATTTTGGTTAATCAGGGCGCTCATCGGCAAATTTCACATTGGTATTTTTTACGCTACCTTAGTAACGGTTCAAAAATAAACCTTTCCAGTTTTTATGATTACTAGTAGTCAACATCTTGGTCAACGTCATGTTGGAAATCCGCAAGAAAGGGTGTGGAGTGTGTAAGTTTGAGTTCGGGTGTGTGGGCTTCGAGATTAAGTTTAGTCTCCAATTGAAAACGAGGTTTCTTCACACTCAAACCCAAACAAGCACACCCAAACCCAATTTCATCCGCGTTCCAAAAATAGCCTCGCTAAGCGAGGCAACGAAGTTGCGTTTTCAAAGGTTTATTCGTGGCTTGTTACTTCGTGGCTGAAATATAGTAAGGATTGTGGGATTATCTTTGCAAATTGGCCAGGCTTTCGCAAAACAATTTCTATGCAAACCTTCCGTAGTGTATTTCCTGATCAAGCATACCCATTCAAAATCAGCCACCAAACGCCGATTTTGGCCTTGGGCTCTTGCTTTGCCGCCGAAATGGGGCAACGTTTGAAGGACCTGAAATTTGACCTGCAAATCAACCCCTTTGGTTTGCAGTACAATCCCTCCTCCCTCACCGAAGGCATGTTTCACTTGGTGGGAGGCAAGGTGTTTAAGCAAGCAGATTTGTTTGAAAACCAGGGCCTTTGGCGCAGTTTTACCCACCACAGCCAGTTTGCGCACCCCGATCCCGAAGAGGCTCTGACCATGATCAACGAGGCTTTGAGCGCGGCTCGACAGCAATTGAAAAAGGCCAAAGTTTTGCTTTTGACCCTGGGGACTGCCCAAATTTGGCGATTGGCCAAAAACGGTAGTTTGGTGAACAATTGCCACAAACTACCCGCCAATCAATTTACAAAATCATACCTGGATGTTTTTACTTGCATGGACGATTTGAGGGTTGGCTTGGAATATATCTTTGCCTTTTATCCCGATCTGCAAGTACTGATCAGCGTAAGTCCCGTGCGCTACCTGCGCGAAGGCATCGTAGAAAACAACCGCAGCAAGGCCACTTTATTGCTGGCAGCAGCACAACTGGCAGAGAAATACGAGCAAGTACACTATTTTCCGGCCTACGAACTCCTGATGGACGACCTGCGGGATTACCGTTTTTATGCCAGCGATTTGGCCCACCCCAATGACCTGGCCCTGGATTACATCTGGACCTACTTCCAAAACAACCTGATGGACGAGGCGACCTGTAAAATCTGTGAGGAAGTAGCGCAACTCAACAAGTCCTTGCATCACCGCCCCTTGCATGGAGATACAGCGGCCTGGCAGCAATTTCGGCAGGCGCAGGTGAAGAAAATGGAGGATTTGGAAAAGAAGTATCCGTTTTTGGATTTTGGGGTGGAGAAGCTTTTTTTGAAAAGTAATCAGCTGTAAGGCGGCTCAGTTTAACATAAAGTGGATGGCATATTAGCTGCACCATACAAAAACCCACCACCTTTCACTCCCCATTTTCAAGTCTTACAGCTTTTTTTATCTTTGCCGCGCAATTGATACAGGGGAACTTTTTTGCCAAAAAGCCCCTTGAATGAATACTTGGACTTGAAAAACAAGCCTGAGACCAAACCAAAGAAAAATGGATTTTTTGCAAGAGTTGAGCTGGAGGGGCATGTTGCACTCCAAAATTGATGGAATCGACGAAGTTTTGGCCCGCGAAAAGGTGGTAGCTTACATTGGCTTTGACCCCACGGCTCCTTCTTTGACCATCGGCAACTATGTGCAAATCATGTTGTTGAAGCTGTTTCAATTGTCTGGCCACCAGCCGATTGTGCTGTTCGGCGGCGCAACGGGTAGGGTAGGGGACCCCTCCGGAAAAGACAAGGAGCGGGAGTTGAAGTCGGAAGAAGAACTGGACAGCAACCTGGCTTTTCAGGTAGAACAGTTCAAAAAACTACTCGATTTTGAAGGCATTCCCAATGCAGCTTTGATCGTCAATAACCTGGATTTTTACAAGGACATGAACATCCTTGAATTCTTGCGGGTAGTAGGCAAAACCTTGACGATCAATTACATGCTCAACAAGGATTCGGTGCAAAACCGCATGGAAAGCGGGATTTCCTTTACCGAGTTCAGCTACCAGTTGTTGCAGGGCTACGATTTTCAGTGTTTGTTCGAAAAACACCATTGCATCCTGCAAATGGGGGGCTCGGATCAATGGGGCAATATCACCAGTGGCACAGAGTTTATCCGCCGCAACCTGGGCGAAAAGGCCTATGCCATTACCACGCCCTTGCTGACCAAGGCGGATGGGACCAAGTTTGGCAAGTCTAGCGAAGGAAATATTTGGCTGGACCCTAAAATGACTTCGCCGTACAAATTCTACCAGTTTTGGATCAACATTGACGACGCAGATTTGCCCAAATTAACCCGCTACTTCACCTTGCATAGCCAGGCTGAAATCGAAACCCGCGAAGCTGAATTGGTCAACAACAAGCCAGAGCAAAAACGCCTCTTGGCAGAGGAATTGACTGTTCGCATCCATTCACAGGCTGCTTATGAATCAGTTTTGAGGGTTTCTGAGTTGCTTTTTGGCCGCAATGCCGACCGCGACATGGTTCTGGGCTTGGATGAAGAGGAGTTGGAGGTGATTGCCAATGAAATTCCAAGTTATCGCATCAGCAAATACCTATTGGATACCAGTTTGGCTATTGCTGATCTGCTGACCGAACATACCGGGATACTTCCTTCCAAAAGTGAATTGCGCCGCGCCATCCAAGGCAATGCTTTGACCATCAACAAGGAAAAAGTGAGTTCGCACGAGGCGGTTTTGAGCAATGAGCAACTCTTGCACGGCCGCTACCTTTTGGTGGAAAATGGGAAGAAGAATAAGTATTTGGTGGTGGTAGCATGAAGTTTTGACGCCGAAACAAATGGCGCTTTTTCCTGAAAAAGGAAAAAGCGCCATTTAATTTTCACTAATTTCAGGCATTCAATACCTCCTCACTAATCACCACTTTAGGGTCCAGCAAATAAGTCAAAATCGACTGGTCTTTGCGCAGCTCTACGATGCGAAAACCCCGGTAAGAAGTGCCCCAAGCCCCACCAAAATGGGAATCAAAAAGGTAAGGCACTCGTCCTTGCCACCTGATACCTGCCTGGTCGTGGTCGTGACCATTGAAAACGGCTCGAATGTTGGGGTAATTGACCATCAGTTGTTGAAATTCTCGGGCATCTACGCCATTAGCCGTCCATTTCAAAGGGGTGATGTGTACGAAAATGAAGATGTTCTGCTTGTTCTGGTATCGTTCTAGTTGATCTCGAAACCAATCTACATTGGGCGACAAGTACTCCCCTTTTTCATTGGAAGTAGTACCGAGCAAGAAGACCGATTTTTTGAACTCCACCGCTTGGTTTACTTCTTGCCCCCAAACCGCTTTCCATTCACCAGGGCTTACCATGTCGTGATTACCCTGAGTGACATAATAAGGCATTTTGAGCCCATCCAAGGCTGTTTTAGCTGCTTGAAGAAATGGCTTTTCATCGTGAATGATGTCGCCATTGATCACACAAGCATCAAGCGGTTGAGTAGCGTGTTGTCCATTGACCTGATCGACCAAGGTTTGAAAAAAAGCGGCATACTCGGTATTTTTTTGCCCATAATGACCATCCGAAGCCACTGCGAAACGCAGGATTGGTTTTTGTACAAAATCCCAATCGGTGGCAGCTTGCACACCCGATGCACCCAGAACCAAGGCGCCGAGGCTTGCTTTTTGTAGAAATTGTCTTCTTTTCATTCGAGCGATGCTTTGGGTTTCAAAATACACTATTTTGCCGCCACAAAACCAAAACATGGAAAACCTTTCTTCTTTTCGCGAGGTGGCCACCCAATTCAAAGCCCTATTTTTAGACTCTTATGGGGTGTTAAAAAACTTCCGTGGCCTGATCGACGGTGTGCAAGAAACCCTGGATTTGATGGCTGAAAAGGGGATTGAATTTCGGGTTTTGACCAATGATGCCTCGCGTAGCCCAGAACAACAGGCCGAGTCCTTTGCGCACCTGGGTTTGACGGGCATTCCTGCTGAAAAAATCATCACTTCAGGCATGATGGCCCGCAATTTTTTGCAACTGAAGATCAAAGGTGGAAAAGTAGCTTACTTAGGAACCGCTAAAGCTGCACATTACATCCTACAAGCGCAACTTGAAAGCATCCCAGTGAGCCATGTTGATTTTGACAAATTAGACGAAATCCAAGCCCTGGTGTTTTTGGACGACGAAGGCTTTGATTGGAATTTCGACATCAACAAAACGGTTAACTTGATTCGACGTAAAAACATGCCGATCATCATAGCCAATTCTGATAAGCTGTACCCGGTAAACAAAAATGAGGTGTCGATTGCAACAGGCGGCATTGCCAAATTGGTGGAGAGCATCATCAACAAAAGTTTTATCCACTTTGGCAAGCCCGACACCCAAATGTTCAATTACGCTTTTGAAGATTTGAATAAAAATGGCCAGCAATTTAGCAAGGAGGACATCTTGATGGTAGGTGATACCTTACATACCGACATATTAGGAGGCAATAAATTTGGGGTAAAAACAGCCCTGGTGCTCAGCGGCAACACTACCGCTAAGGATGCTGACCTGGCGATTCGCAGCAGTGGGATTATTCCCGACTTTATTTGTGAGTCGATTGTAGGGTAGTCAGCGTAAAAATAAGGGGAACGGATTTAGGTTTAGTGAAAAGAGAAAAAGGTTCTTTGACAATTGGTGTGGGAGGTCAAAATTTCTCAACGCTGGCGGATGTTGTTACGTACATTTTATTTTAGCTCAAATCCTTCAGTCAGTTGAGTTCTTCAAAGCCCTTGCGAAAAGCCATTGGATTTTGGCCCGTGATTTTTTTAAAACTACGGTTGAAATAAGACAAACTTTCAAATCCACAAGCAAAGCAAGCTTCCGAAACGTTGTTTCCTGCCAACAGGAGCCGCTTGGCTTCGTTGATGCGGTAGTAGTTTAGAAACTCAGTGAAACTCAGCTTGGTCATTTTTCTGAAATAACGGCAAAATGCGCCGCTGCTCAAATTGCACAAGTCAGCGACTTCCTTCAGGCTTATTTTTCGTTGATAATGCTCGTCAATGAAATTGTAGAGTTCACTGAGCCGGTCCTGTTCTTTTTTGTTGAACTTGTTTTTGGGGGCCATGCGGTGCAAGTAAGTTTGGTCTTGGGCCCCAGCCAAGGCATTCAACAATTGCAAAACTGCTGTAAACTGGGCAAAATGGGGCATTTGGTGGATGGTTTTGAAAAAATCACCCCATTGCTGCCTGGTTTTTTCGCCAAAAGCAATGCCTAATTTTGATTTTTCCAGTAAACCTGCTATCGCCTGTAATTCTGGAGTATGGCCCAAAATGGGTGACAGGAAACCTGTCTGCAAATGCAAAACCGTTTTTTCGTAAGCGCTTTTTACGCCATAATCAAAATTGAGATGTGGAATGTAAGGGCCAATCAAAACCAGGTCACTGCTAAAATAGCGCGAGAAATGCTCCCCAACGTGTCGAGTACCTTCTTCCGCTTCGATGAACACCAATTCATACTCCGGGTGGAAATGCCAAAAGAAAAAATCGTTGAGCTTGGGGTTGATCAACCATCTAAAGGAACTTCCCGTAGCAGGGGTGATTTTCTCTAATTGAATCTTCATTTGGACTTTTTATGGCTTTTGTTCCGTGTAAATTAATCAAAAAGATCAAAATAGTTCAAAAAATGGCCAGAATTGCGGTTGCTCAACAAGTGTGTTTAGTGGAAATTTGCATCATCTGAAACACAACTAAAAAAGCTCTGCCATGAATCCTGAACAAGCTACAATGGCTCCCACGATGGTGCCGACCATGATTCCCAATGCCAATCACCTCGACAAACCTGGCAATCCTTCGACCGCAACTTCTAGCCACCTCAAGCTCAATGATCGCAGCAATGGGGAACCGCTGCGGGTACTGAGCGAAGAAGATTGGCAATTTTGGATCCACAATGGATATGTGGTGATCAAAAACGCGGTACCACGCGAACAAGCCCTGGCTACTGCTCAATTTTTGTGGGAATTCGAAGAAAAAGACCCCAACGACCAAAGCACCTGGTACACAGCTCCTCGCGCTGAAATGAAAATGAAGGAACTGGCCGGAACAGGTATGGTGGAAGTTTACAACAACCAGCACCTTTGGAACAACCGCCAAATGCAGCGCGTTTACGATGCCTTTGTTGACATTTGGGGCACGGAAAAACTATGGGTGACCATCGACCGAGCTAATTTGAATTTTCCTATCCGCCCAGGATTTGAGTACAAAGGATTTATCCACTGGGATTACGACCCTGAAACCAAACCAGTCAACGTACAGGGCGTTTTAGCTTTGGCCGACCAAAACGACGAAAACATGGGTGGTTTTCAGTGCATCCCAGAATTGTACCGCACCTATGATACTTGGAAACTCACCCAGCCGGAAGACCGTGATCGGTTCAAACCTGACACAAGTGCTTTTGAGGGGCAATTTCACAAAGTTAAGCTCAATGCAGGTGACTTGCTGATTTTCAACAGCACCGAGCCACACGGTATTCGACCTAACTTGTCGCAAGACAAAGTGCGGATTGCCCAATACATTTCCATGATGCCCGCAGAGGAGGACAATGCTGCGATGCGCGAATGGAGAGTCAATTCCTGGCGTAACCGCATTGCGCCTGAAGGCTATGCTTTTCCTGGTGATCCCCGCAATTGGGAGCAGACCAAATATCCAGTTGCTGAATTGAACGACTTGGGTAAAAAACTGCTGGGATTAGAAAATTGGTAAAACCCAAAAACATAAAAAGAGCCTGATCGAGTGTGAAACTTGATCAGGCTCTTTCGTGTTTGGGAGCGTAAAAAAATGAGGTGGACAGGTTTTGGGTTTAGTGAAAAAAGATTAGCAACTGACTGGAAGGAAGTTGTGTTCTTTTTTTGCGAAACCTCAAAAACAAAGATGTCCATCTTATTTTAGCTCAAATACTTTGAGACAAGTTCAATTAAAAATACTTGAAATTATGCCCTTTTTGGATTTTTTGGAGTGATTCATAAATCAAGCGAACCACATTGTTCACGTCATCTTTGTGGGCCATTTCTACAGTGGTGTGCATGTAGCGCAGAGGCAATGAAATCAAAGCAGATGGCACACCGCCATTGGAATAGGCGAATGCATCGGTGTCGGTGCCAGTTCTACGCGAAGAAGCCTCGCGTTG
The DNA here is from genome assembly GCA_013299105.1 of Chitinophagales bacterium. Classification (GTDB taxonomy): domain Bacteria; phylum Bacteroidota; class Bacteroidia; order Chitinophagales; family Saprospiraceae; genus Haliscomenobacter. The sequence continues at coordinate 30,618 of JAAFJY010000050.1, forward strand.
GAACGGGATTTCATGCTCGTTGGCAGCATCAATGATCAATTGCAACAGCTTATTGTGGACGGCGGGGGCATATGTTACCGAAGGCCCCATGCCACACTTCACGTCGCCAAATTTTTTCTTGTTGATCAGAGGGGTGTTGGTGTCATGCGTTACATCGGTGATGATTGCTACGTGGGGTTTGATCGTTTGAGCGATCATTTCAGCGCCACGCAGGCCAATTTCTTCTTGCACGGAGTTGACGATGTACAAACTGAAAGGCAAATTTACTTTGTTTTCGTGCAAAAGCCGAGCAACCTCGGCAATGCAAAAACCTCCGATCCGGTTGTCCAGCGCACGACCTACATAATAGGTGTCATTGAGCACCATTGCCTCGTCTTCATAGGTCAAAACACAGCCCACATGGATACCCATATTTAGGACTTCTTCTTTACTTTTAGCACCTACATCAATGAAAATGTTTTCGACTTTAGGGGTCAATGTGCCTTCCTCTCCATTGCGGGTATGGATTGCTGGCCAACCAAAAATCCCCTTTACTACACCGTTGGCTGTGTAGATGTTTACGCGCTTGGAGGGGGCGATCATTTGATCAGAGCCCCCATTGCGGATGACATGTAAAAAACCATCATCGGTGATAAAGTGCACAAACCAGGAAATTTCATCAGCATGTCCTTCAATGACCACGCGATAGTCTTGCCCAGGGTTGATTACCGCATAGGCTGTTCCATAATTATCCAAATCGGTTTGGTCGACATATGGTTTGATGTATTCCAACCATAGTTTCTGACCAGCCGACTCAAAACCCGTAGGAGAGGGGTTGTTCAGGTATTGAAATAGAAATGCTTCAGACGCAGGTGTGATGATTTGCATAGTGATTGCGGCTAATTTCGGGGAAATTTTTGACAGCTACACTGTAGTTTTTTCTCCTTATGTACAAACAAGTTGCCAAATTGTTGAGAATAAAACACTTGGGGCCGTTAAAATATAGAAAATATCCTACACCAGACTGGTTTCGTACTATTTTCTTGAGCGAAGCAGGGCACAAGCATTTTTTATCTAAATGATTGGCTCCATGCACTTGGGTCGGCACTCCAATTTCGCAAGGTTTGGAGTTCATCCGCTGAGATGTAGTGCTGGGATTGGGCAACTTCCAACAAAGCTTGGTAGTTGCTCAAAGTATCGAATTTACAGTTGGCTTCAGCAAAAGCATGTTGGGCTTTGGGAAACTGATAACTGAAAATTGCAATTACGCCAACAATGGTCAAGTTTTCATCCTTTAAACTTTCGACGGCCTGTAGGCTGCTGCCGCCAGTAGAAATCAAATCTTCGACCACTAAAACCTTTTGTCCTGGTGAAACTTCACCTTCGATCAGGTTCTGTCGACCATGTTCTTTGGCTTTACTGCGTACATAAATGAAAGGCAAGCCCATGCGGTCGGCAATCAATGCACCATGAGGAATGCCAGCTGTAGCAACCCCTGCTACCACATCAATGGGGCCAAACTCAGTAGCCTTTTCCACTAGCCGCTCGACCACGAAATTACGGATATGAGGATAGGAAAGCAGCACCCGATTATCGCAATAAATGGGTGATTTCAAGCCTGAAGCCCAGGTAAAAGGCTGTTTCGGACTCAGTTTGATGGCTTTTATTTGCAGAAGCCTGGCTGCAATTTCACGCGCAACATTCATGTCGACTAGTGGTAAATCAGGATTTTAGAGCGTGTTAAATATTAGAGGGTTAGTCGGAAAACAAGTCAAATTTTGACTAACTCTTTTTTAAAGGGTAGCAGGAAAAACGGAGTTATGCAGCGCATAATGAGTATTTTCCTAACGACCTTTATTAGAAAGGTTAGGCGAAATTGGGCCGCTTTACGGCAAACAAAAAATTTTAAACATGCTCTTATTGACCAGTTCTTATCTTTACCGATCAAAACGAGCGCAAATGTACAAAATCTACATCAATGATGTTCCTGTGGTTTTAAAACAGGTCGATGAATTAAACGGTACGGATGTCAATAGCCCTGATAAGATCGTAGCCCCTTACCCAGGCAAGCCTAAATTTTTTCTCAATTACGCTGACATGCTGGAGAAAGGGCGAAAAATGAAGTCCATTGTCTTGTACAGTGAACAATACGAGCAGATGGTCGCGGATTTTAATTCTAACTATCAATTGATTGAAGCGGCAGGTGGATGTGTCTTTAATAACGGAAAATTATTGGTCATTTATCGCCGCGATTCCTGGGACATGCCAAAAGGTAAAATTGACCCGGGCGAAACCCCTGAACAAGCCGCAGTAAGGGAAGTAGAAGAAGAAACGGGTTTGGCACAAATCAAACTCGGACCCTTAGTATCGATCACGTATCACACTTATCGCGACCGAAAAGAAAAACGCATCCTGAAACGAACTTATTGGTACCAGATGGAAACACCTCAAACGGAATTACATCCTCAACACGAGGAAGACATTGAAAGAGCCGAATGGGTAGACGCGAAATCTTTTTTGGCTGAAAAACCAGTTGTTTATCGGAGTATTGAAGAAGTAATTTTGAAAGTAATCTAAACCTAAGCATTTACGAAAAAAATCACGGTCAAAGTCATATTGGCAATCCGTGAAAATCCGTGTAATCTGTGAAATCTGTGTGCTACAAAACCGTCACGCAGCGCGTGACATGGGCTGCATGGACGAGGCAATGAAGTTGCTAATTTTTCCACGAGTTATTTTTCGGTGGTCTTAAAATAGAAAATGGCTCCCCTTGTGAGGGAGCCATTTCCATTTTTATGATGCTTCAGGTGAAAACCCCCATTGGGATTATTCCACGATGATCATCTTCTTGGTAGCGGTGAAGTCATCAGCTTCCAGGGTGT
>JAAFJY010000051.1 GCA_013299105.1 Chitinophagales bacterium
ACCTTTGCCGCATACGCCAAGTGGGGATTTTCAAGTTTCGATTATTTTTGCGCGAAACGTCAGCTTGACAAAAAAAGAAACAAAAAAGTCAAGGGCTGTGATCAAATCCTGCGATTTTGCTTGAAAGTGCTGACGGGAATCCACCAAACTCGCTCCTTCGTCGCTCAAACAGTGGTGGCTTCTTATCCGTCAGCCCTTTCGCAAAATCGGGATTTGCTCAAGGCCCATTTAAACTCCGATTTGAAAATTTGGTGAGATGGGAAGCAAAAATTCAAATCAAGGTAAGCTGAAACAAGTCAGTTCAATTGTCTGAATTTCAATTAAATGCAAAAAAACATCCTGCATCGTGTAACCCTGGACTTCAGTCCGGGGACAAAATGCTCCCCCCTAATCACATCACGCATCTATCCAGTAGTTGCATCATATGAAGACTAGTGATCTGTATGAGATGGGGCAAAGGCATTACCACATGCACCAGCGTTGAGAAATTTTGACCTCCCACACTAATTTTCAAAGAACCACAATTTTTGAAACAATTTTTGAAACACAAAAGAATCCTTTTGATGCTGTATCAACTATTCTTGGGTTTGATGTGATTTAAAGTATATTTAAATTTTTTGTCTAAACCAGAATTTTCAGAATTGCAGAATTACTTGCGTGACGTTGACCAATTCTTTCTAAAAAAGAATTTGAAAGAATGAGACCTGCTTCGCAGGTAGCCTACATCACGATCAACGAGGCTAATAGTCCCCAGGTTTAGGCTCAAACCAAAGGGGGATTGCTTCCGGAATGGGACTCAAAAATCACAACTGGGTTGATAATCAATGCTAGTTCAGCATACCATGCTCGTTCAGCAGCTAAAACTCATTCTCCATCGTTTAGCGAACTTAAAAAACAAACTACCAAGAGACAAGCCACGAATAAACCTTTCCAATTCGCAACTTCGTTACTCCGATGTAGCCACGAATTTTTTTTGCCACGCTTCGCGGGATGGGAACACAGCTGAAAATGGGTTTGGGGGTGTTTGTTTGGGTGTGCGTGTGAGGGAACACCGTTTACAATTGACCGAGACGAAAGGTTGAGATCAAAGCCTTCACATTCGAACCCACACTTACACACTCAACACCCAATCTTGCGGATTGCCAACACGATTTTGACCGTGATTTTGACCATGACTTTGACATTTGTTGCGAACAATATTCATAAAACTGGAAAGGTTTATTTTTGAACCGTTACTAATGGCAAAAGCTTTTTTTTGAAACACAAAAGAAACAAAAGGGCCAAAAGCACTACACCTTCAGCGTTTTCAACTGGCAGACAATATTTTGTGGTTTTGTACCATACCTATTGAGGCCGAGTAGAGCTCACCAACCATAATACCCCTGGGGCTTGATCCCCTTTCTACGCAAGTACACAATACATTGGCCCCGGTGGTGAATGATGTGGTTTTCCATCGCATAGATGAAACGCCAAACGGGCATTTCATCTTTCACAAATTCAACCTGTTCAAAAAGCTTTTTATCAGGGGTAGTTTTGATGACGTTGCGGACGTAGGCATACATTTTTCGCAATTCATCAAGCGTCTCCTCCTTGTTCATCTTGACGGAAGGACGCAGGTCTTTTTGCAGATAAGGGCTGTCATCCCGATTCAACATTCCAGACAATTGATTACAGGTGTAAATGACACAGTGCCGCCACTGTTCAGTATAGGTCATTACCGAGTCAGCTGCTTTGTACTGGAAATGTTCTGCTGGCATTTGCGCTGCGAGGGCCAGCGTATAAGTCTCGGAGCGCTGCCAGGCTTTTAGCAGTTCACTGCGCATGTTGGCAGCCTCGGTGCTGTTGTTGGAATAAGGTACACTGCTAAACCCCAAACCTGCCAGCAACAGGAGGGCTAATGACCCTTGAAAGAAGCTTGTTTTCATGTTGCGTGATTGTTGAAAATATGATAAAATCTCGTTGCCAGTTCTATGGTAGCTCAGGGGCGCGAATGACCACGATTTCTCCGTCGGTTGTCCCGATGGCCAGGTGGAGATCATCTGGCGACCAAGCCAGGCAACTGATGCACGACCTCATGCGATAAGCACCGTAGCACAACAGGTCTTCAGCTTGGGCATGGAAAAACCGCAAACCACCTCCTTCATCCGCCGAAGCAAAACAGGACCCTTGGTTTTGGTACCGAATTGCGGTGATTTTTTCTTCGTGTTCGTCGATTGTCCAGGGTATTTGGCCAGCGGGTGATTGTCCTGCAAAACGCCAAACGACAATGTCAGACCAGCAGTTGGTAAGTAAGAATTCAGCGCGGGCATCCCATTCCAAAATTTTGACTTTCCCTTGGTAGCCTGACATCTCAAAATCTTGGCCAAATTCATAAGGCTGGGGAAAAAAATGAATCCTTGAATCCTGGGTCCCACAACCGATGAACTTGCCGTCAGGAGACCAGGACATTGAGAGCATGGAATTCTTCCAAGGCATGTTTTGTAGGGGTTCTGAAGCAGTTAAACCAAAAATCCGAACGCCCCCAAAACAGGCAGTTGCAAAAGAAAGCCCATTTGGATGCCAGCAGATGCTCGATACTGTACTCTCATGTTTTTCACTCTGGTAGATGAGTTTGCCATTCGAATCAATGAGTGCAACTCTGGGGCCAGTGCCCAAGACAGCATAATTTCCATTTGGCGACCAGACTGCGCATTCTACCCAAGCCGAATTGGCCTGGTGGTCTGCCAACAAGGAGAAAGTATCGAGGTTCCAAAGCTTGAACCGTCCGTCTTGCCCTCCACTCACGACCAAGGACTGCTGAGGGGAAACTGCGAGGCAGAGCATGGCATCGTGGGCTTGCCACTCATGCACTACTTCACGATTGAATACATCAAAGACTTGCACCATGCCAGCAGAATCACCGCTGATGAGGTGCTTTCCATCCCCTGACCAGCAGACATTCAGGATGTAATCATCCAATAAGCTGGTGAATAGCTCGGAATTGTACGGTGTCATTTTGTTGCGCATCGGGTATTGGGAAAACTACCTGCTGGAAGCCAGGCAAGCATTAAAGCCCTTGGTCAACTCCTGGCGGTCTAAATTCCTACCAATGAAAATCAATTGGTTCATTCGTTTTTCACTGGGCTTCCAATTGCGGTCACTTTTCGCTTCAAAAAGCATGTGTACTCCCTGAAAAACGAATCGTTCATCACGGTCTGCGATATTCAGCACTCCCTTTGATCGGAAAATATCAGTACCCCGCTCACTCAACAACCAGCCAATCCATTGATTCAATTTTTGCAAATTCAAAGCTCCCGTAGATTCAATTCCAACGGATTCTACCGTTTCATCATGCTCGTGACCGTGCGCATATTCCTCACTTTGAATAGCTTGTACCGGAATGTTATTTTGCTGGATCGTCAGGTTGAATTCATCCGGCCCATGTTGGGTGTAGAGAGCGTATAATCCGGTTTTATGAGGGTGCAATCTGAAACTTGCCCCTTTCTTTTCATCAATGAGCAAACGGCTGAGGGCTCCAGTGCTGGGGATGAATTTCCCACTTTTCAGCACTTTATATGCTTCGGAGAATTGCTTTACGGCTTTTTTCTTGGCTTTGCTTAACTGTTCTTCATCCAATTTATCAAGTGGAATGAAAAGTGTATCCATACTAGGGTCAGGGCCTGCGTCAAAGGTCACGGTGTATTCATCATCGTTGTACAAATAATAAACACCCATCCATTCAAAGGGCAACTCTTCGGTCAAAAAAGCAGGATTGATCTCCGCTTTAGCTGCCAGGTCAAATGCACGGATATTGAGGATTTTATCCATGCCAATGGCTGCGTTTTCCGTTTGGTGAACTTGGGCCTGGCTGTTCATGCGCTGGATGCGTTTGCTCAGTTGATCGAGCTCATTTTCAGTAACCAAGTCGGTTTTATTCAACAAGATCACATCAGCGAAACCAATCTGTTCTTTGCACTCATCCGAATCGTCAATGTGTTGCCACACGTGTTTGGCATCAACAATGGTAATGATTGCATCAAGAGAGAACATTTCTTTCATATCATCATCCACCCAGAAGGTTTGGGCTACGGGTGCCGGATTGGCCATCCCCGTAGTTTCGATGATGATGTGGTCAAATTTGTCTCGGCGCTTCATGAGTTGTCCCAGAATTCTGATCAAATCACCACGCACTGTGCAGCAAATACAACCATTGTTCATTTCGAATATCTCCTCGTCGGCTTCAATGACCAATTCGTTGTCGATGCCAATTTCGCCAAATTCATTTTCGATCACCGCGATCCGTTGGCCGTGGTTTTCACGAAGAATGCGGTTGAGCAAAGTGGTTTTCCCGCTGCCTAGGTAGCCAGTTAAAACGGTGACTGGTATGGGTTGAGTTGTCATGCTTGGTTTTTGTTTATAGGTGACTATCCAGCCGGTCCCATTTTGGCCAAAAAAGGCCGATTTCCGCCCCCTCTTCGCCATTTTTTTTCGCCGATGCTGGGCATCGACTACAAAAAATAGGCTTGATGGGACTAAAATCGCCTGCTTTTTTGTCTCAAAACCACTCGACTGGATAGCTACATTTGTAGATTATATATGCATTTCTTTGGCATTCCATTCATACAGCAACTGTTCGGGCCAAACCTCATCCTGTTTCAATACTTGCTCTACAAAATGAGGGGCTAGTTCTGGGGTGATGCCTTTGTAATAATGGCATTCTGGTAGCACAATGACTATCGGGCCATCATTACAGCGGCCATTGCAGAGGGTTTTGGTAGTGTGAATCTCTTCATCCATGCCTTGTTCGGTAATGATCCTGCGGATTTCAACCGTGCTTTCTTCTGCGCCATTGTTTTTGCAAGAACCTCCATTGCAGAAGAAGAGATGTCGGCGAACTTTGCTTAGGTCTTTGATGGCCATGTTGTCATGTTTTTTTTAGGTTTCTGCGTCTCCACAAAAGCCAGGTATAGAGCGCAAGTACAATACATAAAAAACAGATGCCAATTGCAGAATAGACTGTTTCATTCAATTGTACGCTGGGATAAAAATGCAAGAGGATCGCATAAGCCGCAATGCAGTAAGCCATGATTACGATAAACCAACCCAGCCCGCGTCGGTAGCTGCGCATGGACTCACGCCCATGTACATTTTTTAAAAGTGCAGTCAGGATATAGCTGTCCAAAGTATCGGCAGTAATCATCCCGATTGAAAATACCAAGCCGATGACCAGCGCACCTCCAACCCCATGTGAATTTGAAGCGGCAATGCCCCAGGTTGCAGCTTGGGTGGCTGTATCAAAAACCAACCCAAAAATGATACCGATAATGAATACTCCAAGTGGACGGGCATTGTCGCGCAATGCTGATGGCAGGATCAAGGTACGCCAGCCTTTTATTTTGTATTGCTCCTGGGTTGGGGATAAAAGGTTTAGCAGGTTGATACTTCCAACTAGAATAAGTAGAAATACGGGAAGCCATTCAAACCAGGCATTCCAAAAAACGCCCAATTGCCAACGGCCACTGAAAAAGGCGAATAATACCGCAATGCTGGTTACAGCCAGCCCGTGCCCCAAGGCAAACAATGCGCCAATCCAAGGGGCCAAATGAGGGCGTCGTTGATGATTTTGTAAAGTAATGCCGTCAATAACTGCAATATGATCTGGATCCAGGCCGTGCTGCAGCCCAATCAAAAAGATGATCATCAAGCCATTCAGGTCGAAGTTGATTGCTTCCATTTATAAGTTTGGTTGAAAAAGTGTAGTCTCAACTCTTTTGTACTTCTGAAAGTGCCTGTTCAAACCAGCTGACAACAAGCCTGGTATGTTCCTTGCCGTAATGCTGAATGAATTCGAGGGTCTTGGGATGCTCTTTATCTCCCAACTCAGCAAGGCGTTGCTGGATGAAGTTAGGTTCCAGCTTGATTTTACACTCTTCTTGGATGCAGTGTTTCCACGCTTGATAGGTGTTAGGAATCATTGGCTTTGGGTAGGTTTAATGGCCAGTTAAGACCAATTGATGGAATTTATTTTTGAAACCATGTTGCAAAAATAGAGATATTCTTTAGATTTGCAACATTGTTTCAAAAATACCGTACATGATTCTTGCTCAAGACCTGTCAAAAAACTATGGCGAACACTTGGCCTTACAAAAGTTAAACCTCGATATCGCTCCGGGCGAAATCTTCTGTTTGTTGGGCCAAAACGGCGCTGGCAAAACCACGACGATCAACTGCTTTTTGGGTTTTACGAGCCCCAGTTCAGGCCGTGCGATGATCAATGGCATTGATGTGGCCCAGGATCCTCAAGCCAGCAAACAACACTTGGCCTATTTGCCCGAAGTGGTGATGTTGTACCCTAACCTGAGCGGCTTGGAAAACCTAGACTATTTCAGTCGCCTGGCTGGTTTTCGTTACAGTAAATCGGAATTGCAAGACCTGCTCGTCCATGCGGGTTTGCCCCAAGAAAGCATGTCTCGCTACGTGGACACTTATTCCAAGGGCATGCGCCAAAAAGTTGGAATCGCCATCGCGATGGCCAAACAGGCCAAAGCCCTGTTTTTGGATGAACCTACCAGTGGCCTGGACCCCAAAGCCAGCAATGATTTTTCGGTATTGTTAAAAAAATTGGCCCAGGATGGTGTCGCTATTTTGATGGCAACGCATGATATTTTTCGGGCCAAGGATGTCGCCTCACGGGTAGGCATCATGCGCGAGGGCCAATTGGTAGCTACCCATGCCGCCACTGAGTTTTCAGCTACTGAACTGGAGAAGATTTATTTGGAAACGGTCTGACCCTCAAATCCAAGCTGTATGTTGAAGCAAATTATTCAAAATGAATGGCGCATTGCCTGGCGCGAGCGGCAGTTGTCGGTGCTGTGGCTCTTGATTGCTGCCTTGTTGTTGTTTGCTACTTTGAGTGGCTGGCAAAATTTCCAACGCATCCAACACGAACGACAAGAGGCTGCGGACTTGATGCGCAAAAAATGGGAAGGCCAGGGTGCTCAAAACCCCCATTCTTCGGCGCATTACGGCACTTATGTGTTCAAGCCCAGCTCAATATTGTACTTCTTAGACCCTGGTATCGACAAATTCTCAGGCGTTTCGCTACGTTTAGAAGGGCACGTGCAGCATGGTTTGGCCTTCGCTCCTGCTGCCGAGCAAAGCAGTCTCAGCCGTTTTGGAGACCTGAATACGGGACTGATTTTGCAGGTTTTGGTGCCGCTCCTGCTCCTCTTTTTGGCTTTCAACAGCGTACAGCGCGAGCGAAGCTCTGGTTCCATGCGCCTTTTGCTGGCGCAGGGCATTTCCATTCGCACCCTGTTGTGGGGCAAAATATTGGCCAATTGGAGCGTGTCTCTGGTTTTGTTGTTGCTCGTTGTGTTACTGGGACTTGGTTTGAGTTTTAGCCAGGGGCAACTCACTCAAAACCCGGATGTATGGACTCGTTTTGGGGGATTGTTGCTTTTGTATGCGGTCTATTACCTGATCATTGGCATGTTGGGGATTCAATTAGCCGCTGCGGTTCGTCAACCTGCTTTCGGACTGTTGCTCTTGCTCGGGGTTTGGGTATCGAGCAGCATTGTTTTGCCCAAAATGGCCAGTACCTGGGCCGAACAACGCCACCCGCTGTTGGGGATCATGCAGTTCAACCAGCAAATGCGGGAAGAAAGGGAAAAAGGCCTAAATGGGCACGACCCTGAAGATGAGCGCTCCAAGCGATTTGAACAGAAAATTTTGGCCAAATACCAGGTGGAAAAACTGTCAGCATTACCGATCAACTATGATGGTTTGTTGATGCAGGAGGACGAATACTATGGAAACGCCGTATGGGATAAACATTTTGGCAAGCATTACCAAAATCTACAAAAGCAGTCCCAGCAACTTGCCCTGACCAGCTTTGTCAACCCTTTCCAAGCCTTGCGCAACCTCAGCCTCGCTTGCGCCAATACCGATTTGTACCAATTTCTGCATTTTCAAAAAGCGGCAGAAATGTACCGCCGCGACCTCATTCGGGGTTTGAATGAGAAAATGGCTTACGGTGGCTCCAAAACGGGCGATTGGGAGTGGAAAGTTTCTCAAAAATGGCTGGCAGAACGCCCTGATTTCAATTACGTACCCCCTGCAATGGGCTGGTCGCTCCAACAACGCAAAACAGAAATCATCGCCCTTGCTTCTTGGTTGCTGCTTTTGTGCGCTACCCTCTTTTTACCCTGGTGGAAAGCAGCTCGTTTGATCTGATTTCCTTATCCAGCTACAATCACAAAATCATGGTAAGGACCATTTTTCGATACGAATTCAAACAGCTGCTGCGCAATAAAGTGTTGTGGGGCATGGCCATTTTTCTGGTGCTGTGCAGTGCTTATGCGATTGGGTATGGCCGGCGCGATTACCAGCAGTTTTCCAATCAAATCAGTGAAGTTCAGCAAAAGCAGGCAGAGACCTACCAAAAACTTTTGCCCCGCTACGACTCCTTGAGTAAATTGGGTGAAAAGGCACCCCAAGCCTTGAAGGGCGAATACGGAGACCCCAGCATGGCCGATTGGTTCTACCGTCGCTATGCTACCTGGACGCCTTCAACCCTCAGCGCCTTGGCGATTGGGCAGCGGGATCAACAAACGCCTTTTCAACGCATTCGCATGTTTCGGAATGTATTGGTCCCGGAATTGGAAGAAATCAACAACCCGGAGCAACTCCTCACCGGGAATTTTGACTTGGGGTTTGTGTTGGTTTACCTCCTTCCTTTGCTGCTCATCGTGTTGGGATTCAACGCACTCAGCCATGACCGTGAACAGGGCATGCTCGCCTTGGTGCAAGTGCAGGGTGTGCGACCAGCACAACTCATGCGAACCCGCTTGTTTTTACACTTTTTGATCCTTTGGGGCATGGCTGCTTTGCTCATCACAGTCGCTTTTGCTTGGGTGAATGCGGATTGGCAGCAATGGCCTTTGTGGATGATCGCTACGGGCTTGTGGTTGCTTTTCTGGTCGGGTATCCTGGCTTGGGTCAACCAATGGCGACAATCATCCGCGTTCAATGCCACTGTTTTGGCGGGCTCCTGGATTTTGATCTTGATTTTGCTGCCTGCTGCGGTCAATTTCCTCAATGACAAGGTTCACCCGATTGAGCCGCCAGCCGAGTTCATGGCGGCTGCTCGTGACATTGAATACCAGGAATGGGAACGACCTGTTGCGCAAGTGGTAGCCGATTTTCGGCGCTTGCGCCCCGATTTGTCAAGCATCGCGATCCGTGATACCCAGGCTGCACAAATCTATTTTTACAACGAGGTGATCATGTCCAAGATCAATTTACAAGGGACCAACTTGCAAACGACCAGGTTCAAGCGCATGGCCCTGGAAAAAAAGACCGCCCTGTTCAATCCTGCCTACGCTTACCATACTTTATTGACCCAGAGTGCGGGCAGTGAGATCAGTAATTACGAGGATTGGTTCAGTCAGGTAAAGCAGGTTTCTACGCAAAACCGGGATTATTTGCGTTCCCTGGGTTTCAACAAAAAATTGGTTACCCGCAAAGAACTGGATGAACTGCCCGTTTACAAGGCCTCTTTGACTTCGACAAATGTACTGGGCAATTTGCTTTTGATGCTCTTTTTGTGCCTGCTTACCTGGGGCTTGGCGGCCTTTCAAACCCGCAAAGCGCTTGCGTTGTAAAACTATTTCTTCAAAAATCACCCAACATGTCAACCCACAAAAAACTCCCTGTCACCGTTTTGAGCGGCTTTTTAGGCGCGGGAAAAACCACTTTGCTCAACCACGTTCTGCACAACAAAGAGGGCTTGAAAGTAGCCGTGATTGTCAATGACATGAGCGAGGTGAACATCGATGCCCGTTTGGTGGAACAGCAGAACACCCTTTCGCGCACCGAAGAAAAACTGGTGGAAATGAGCAATGGCTGCATCTGCTGCACCTTGCGCGAAGACCTGATGTTGGAAGTAGAACGCCTGGCCAAGGAGGGACGTTTTGACTACCTTTTGATCGAAAGTACGGGCATTTCTGAACCCGTGCCAGTGGCCCAAACCTTCAGTTTTGTTGATGAAGAAAACGGCATTGACCTTTCTCGTTGGTCCTACATCGACACCATGGTGACCGTTGTGGACGCTTACAATTTTCCACAGGATTTTGGCAGCAACCAAACCGTTGCGGACCGCGAACTGCAAAGTGGAGAAAACGATTTCCGGCCCATCGTCAATTTGCTCACTGACCAAGTTGAATTTGCGGATGTGATCATCCTCAATAAAGCCGACCTGGTGCCTGCCGAGCGCCTTGCTGAAATGGTGGCCATGCTGCAAAAACTCAACCAAGGGGCCAAAATCATTTACACCCAATTCGGTAAAGTCGCCCCGGTCGAAATTCTCAATACGGGGCGTTTTGACTACGAAATTGCCTCCACTTCTGCGGGTTGGATCCGGGAATTGATGAACCTGGGAGCCCATACGCCCGAAACCGAGGAATATGGTTTCAGTTCTTTTGTTTTTCGCGACAAAAGGCCCTTTCATCCCCAGCGTTTCTGGAAATACCTCTGCGAAGACTTTGATGCAGGCATTGTGCGCAGCAAGGGCATGTTTTGGCTGGCTTCTCGCCCCGGTGAGGCCCTCAATTGGAGCCAGGCCGGAGGCTCTTTGCAAGCTTCGCACGCTGGCCATTGGTGGGCCAGCATGTCACTGACGCGCCGGATTCAAATGCCCGCTTTTTTGGAAGCACAAGAAGAAATTGAAAAGGACTGGGACAAGGAATTCGGCGATCGCCACAACGAACTGGTGTTCATCGGCCAGGACCTGGATCAAACCCTCATCAAAATGGAACTTCGTGCCTGCCTGTGTACCCCTGAAGAGGTGGAGCAGATGTGGCAAAGCAAAGCTTTTGAAGACCCTTTTCCCATAACGTTGAATTGATTTCCTCGCAAAACCGGGTCACTCACCCCGGGTTTTTTACAATATCATCTAACTATGCACATCAAAACTACTTTATTGTTCCTGTTTTTGAGCACAGGACTTTTTGCACAAACAACAGCGGACGTAACACCCGACACGATCAAAAAACTGGAACTTCAAACCGTCGAAATCGTTGGCCGACTGAAGAAAGATTACAACAGTGATTATTCTTTCTCTGCTACCAAAATGGCCATTCTGAACAAGGAATTGCCCCAATCCATTGGCACCGTCACCAAGGAGTTGATCGCCGACCGCCAGGCATTTCAACTGGCCGATGCGGTAAAAATCACCAGTGGGGTCATCCCATCCAGTTTTTACAACCAGTATGCCATTCGGGGGATCAGCCAAAACGAAGAAGGCCAGATCATCAATGGGATGCGCACCCGCCAGTTTTACTTTTTGCAGCCGCTGACTACCAACATTGAAAGGGTCGAAGTGTTGAAAGGTCCGGCCAGCGCCACTTTCGCCAGCGTAGATCCCGGTGGCAGCGTGAACATGGTGACCAAAAAGCCACTCGAACAAACCCGCCGCGAAGTAAGCATGAGCGTGGGTAGTTTCAGCACTTTTCGGGGTACTTTGGACTTTACTGGGCCATTGAACGAGGCCAAGACCTTGTTGTACCGCGTCAATGGCGCTTACCAGGAGGCCCGGTCGTACCGCGATTTGGTGGGCAACAAGTCCCTGTTGATTTCGCCTTCATTCAGCTATCTGCCCAACAAAAAGACAGCCATCAACGCTGAATTGATCTTCAGCAACATGAATGGTACCCTTGACCGGGGGCAGCCCATTTTTGGCGCTCAAGCGGGCGTGACCAACCTCAACAGTACCCCGATCAGCCTCAACTTGGGAGCCACCAACGATTTTTTTAAGTCCAAGGAACTGATCCTGATGGGTAATTTTACGCACAATTTTACCCCTAATATCAGTTTCAACACGGCTTACATGAAGCAGTCCTGGACCGAAAATCTCCAGGAGCACCGTACCACCAATGCTTTTGCAGTGGACATTGAAAACAAACCCGTTACGAGCCTGGCCGCCATGCAGTTTGTGCAACGCCAACAGTACTGGAACATCGACAACCTGAGTTCTTATTTCAATTTCAAAGTAAAAACAGGAGGCCTTCAGCACCAGATTTTACTGGGATACGACCTCAACTATTGGGAGAAAACCAAAGGCGGCGGCCAAAATGCTGCGCGTGGTTTTTTGCTGAAGGACGGAACGGTTGCGGGGTCTTTTGCCTTGGCCAATGCCGCCAACTACCAGACCATCACGGTGGCTGGGCGCACTTTACCCCGCCCCAATGTCAACCATTTTGATCTGAGCAATCCTACTTACACCATCCGGAATGTCAATGATTACGTGCTCAATGTGCGCAGCGCTCTGCCCGCAGCCCTGACCACCAACAACGCCATTTACATCCAGGAACACCTGAAATGGAACAAGTTGACCTTGCTACTCAGTTTGCGCCAGGAATGGTTTGAAGACATCACCAACTACGAAACGAACAACGAACTGGCTTTCCAAAACTCCAAGTTGCTGCCCCGCATTGGCGCAAGTTTTGCTTTGAGCAAGCAGGTGAATTTGTACGGCACCTACCTGCAAGGCTTCCAGCCGCAGTCAAATACCGTTACCCTGATGCCCAGCACCAGTGCATTCTTCGGTGCAACGCGTTCGGCAGCACAATTCCAGCCTTTGGAGAGCGATCTGAAGGAGTTGGGTGCCAAAATTGATTTGTTCAAGGGAAAAATGAGCTTGACCACGGCCATTTACGAGATCAACCAACGCAACATCCTGATGAACGCCAACGACCCGGCCAACCCCGATTTGTTGGTGCAGCGCGGTGCGGACCGCAGCCGGGGTTTTGAAATCGACCTTGCGGGTTACATCAATGAGCACTGGCAATTGAACGCCTCGTACAGCTACATCGACGCCAAAATTGTGAACGATGCCAAAGCCGAATTGATTGGCCTCCGCAAAGAAAATACCCCTGTCAACAGCGCCAACTTGTGGACCCGTTTCAATTTTGGCCTGAACTCGCCCCTGCACGACCTGGGCATTGGCCTGGGCATACAGCACCAGGGCAGCCGGATTCCTTGGTTCAATAGGGCCTTTGAAGTGCCAGCTTTTACCATTTTTGACGCGGCCTTGTACTACACACCAGCCAAAAGCAATGTTCAAATAGCCCTCAATGCCAATAACCTGTTCAATACCACTTATTGGATTGGGGCCCAAAACTACTTGCGCCTGTTCCCAGGTGCGCCGCGCAACGTGATCCTGACCGCTACTTACCGATTCTGATCCCATCCGGCTGCCTGGGGGATTTTCCCCTGGGCAGTTTATTGTTTAGTCTATGCAAAATAATCTTTTTCTCATCGCCAGGCAGCACTGGCGCAGTGTGCTGAGTTCAAAAGCCCTGCTCCCGCTTTTGAGCTTGTTCTATGTTTTGCTTTTGTATGCCACGCTTACGGGCTGGCAAAACTACCATGCCCAAAACCAAGTGCGCAAAAGCCAGCAGGCCCAGGTTCGGCACGATTGGGAAGGCAGTCCCGACAAGCACCCGCACCGGATGGCGCATTATGGCTATTTAGCCTTTCGGATCAAGCACCCTTTGAGTATTTTTGACTACGGCCTGGAAAGCTACACGGGCAACGCCATTTTTTTGGAAGCCCACCGCCAAAATACCACCAATTTTTCGGAAGCCAGTTTTTCCAGCAGCCTCCTGCGATTTGGCGACATCAGCCTGGCCATGCTTTTGCAAATACTCCTGCCGCTACTGATTTTCTTCCTGGGTTTCAACAGCATCAGCGCCGAAAGGGAAAACGGAACCTTGAAAATGCTGTTCGGGCAGGGGGTAAAGTGGAGTGAATTGCTGTTCGGCAAAACCCTGAGCCTTTTGGCCATTTCCAGCCTGTTCTTTTTACCCGCTGCTTTGGTTTTACTGGGCATTGGAATATTTGAAGCCGCCCAATTCAGTGAAAACCTCAGCCGGGTGGGGGTTTTGTTGGGTATTTACACCATATATATAGGTATCCTCTGTTTGGTGGCGGTAGGCGTTTCGGCCACCAGCCCCGGTTCCAAATCAGCCTTGCTGCGATTGTTGGGCTTGTGGTTGCTTTGGGCCATTGTATTGCCGCGCAGCACCCAGGCTTTGGGAAATTACCTGCATCCTTCACCCAGTAAAGTGGCTTTTGACGCCGCCATTGAGCACGATTTGATCCGTGAAGGAGACAGCCACAACCCCGATGATCCACACTACAAGGCCATCAAAGACTCGCTGCTGCGCGTTTACCAGGTCGATTCGGTGCAACAATTGCCCTTCAATTACAGTGGTTTCATCATGACTGAGGGGGAAAGGATCAGCGCCGACATCTACAATCGCCACCTCAATCGGCTTTTGCAAATCTACGACCGACAAAACCGCCTCGCGGAAAGCAGTGCCTGGCTCAATCCGATTGCTGCACTTCGCAACAGCTCCATGCGCCTGGCGGGAAGTGATTTTGCAGCCTACCGCCATTTTCAACAGCAAGCTGAGACTTTTCGCTACCACCTGGCTCAGGAAATGAACCGTTTGCAGATGCGCCTCATCAGCAACAAAAAACTCGGACCGAATGACAAGCCCTACCAGATCAGCCGAAAATATTGGAGCGAACTCCACGATTTTGATTACCGCTTTTTGAGCATGAAACAACTCAATCCCAGCTTGTGGTCGGGCTACCTGGTTTTGTTGGCCTGGTTGATGGGCCTGCTCTTGGTGTTTTGGGTTTTGATCAAACGTTTACAAATTGTCTGAGGATGTATCAATTGGAAATCAAGCGCTTTTTGCGCAGCAAAGGAATGGTGAGTGCGCTACTGACCTTGTTGGTCATCGGCGTGCTTAGTTTATGCATCGGCCAGCAGTTTGTGCAAAAACAAACCCAGGCACAGGCCGAAATAGCCCGTTTTCAGGCGGAGCACATCAATCGCAATGTGCAGTTTTTTGACAAAGAAATGGGCCTTTTGCTCTACTACCTGCGTTTTACCCTGGTCAATTCCAGCCATCCGCTCAATGCCTTGTCCATTGGCCAAAGGGATGTCAATAACTCCATCCAGAGCCTCACCATTCGGGGTTTGGAGAACCAGAAATACGATACTGACCTGCACAATCCGGTGAATTTATTGCTGGGCAATCTCGATTTCAGTTTTGTACTGGTGTATTTGTTTCCCTTGCTCATCATTGCTTTGAGCTATAACTTGCTGGCAGAGGAGCGGGAAGGGGGGACTTTGCGCTTATTGGCCAGCCAAACGGGGCAGGTTTCGCTGTTTTTGCTGCGCAAAATAGGCATCCGGGTCTTGGCAATTGGCCTGTGTTTGTTGATTTTATTGGGTGTTGCACTGTTCATGTTTCAATTGCCTTGGAATGCTGAGACCTTGGCTTTCTGTGCGATTGCCTTGGCTTATGTGTTGTTTTGGTTTTCACTCAGCGCCTGGGTCATTTCCTGGCAACGCAGTTCGGGCTTCAACGCAGCCATGCTGCTGGCTTTTTGGGTGTTATTGACCATTTTGGCCCCGGTGGGCATCAATGCTTACCTGATCAACCGCTATCCCGTACCGGAGGCTTTGAGTGTGATGGTGAAACAACGCGAGGGTTACCATGAAAAATGGGACCTGGACAAAGCAGTGACCATGGACAAGTTTTACGCCCATTATCCACAGTTCAAACGCTTTCCATTGCCGGACAAAACTTTCAGTTGGCTGTGGTACTACGCCATGCAACAAATGGGCGACGATGAGTCGAGAGCAGCTACGCTTGAACTCAAAAGCAAGTTGAAACAACGAGAAGAAAGTAGCCGTAGGCTGGCCTATTTCTGTCCGCCGATTCACGCCCAGTTGAGTTTGAATCACTTGGCTGGTGCAGATTTGTCCAACCATTTGCAGTTTTTAGAAGCCACCGCACGTTTTCACGAAAAAAATCGCCTCTATTTCTACCCGCGCATTTTTGGCGACGAACCTGTGCATAATGAAAAATGGGGTGCCTTTAAGGTGGAAAAATTTCAGGCTGCGGTCCCGATTAACTGGTTTTCAAGCCTTGGACCTTTGTTGCTTTTGAGTGTGGGGCTCCTTGGGTTTGGTCTTTATGGATTAAGGCAAATAAAAATTGAGCACTGAGATTTGTAGAGGATTTACCCAAATCTCCCGTAAACCACTCAAAAATCGGCCTTTCGGCTCAAAATTTAAGCAGGATAAGTTGGATTGTAGTACCTTGTAGGTTCAAATTTACACCCAAAATTCAAAGCTATGGCTGTTTTTAACCTACAGGTCAATGGAAAAAAAGTGACGCTTGACGTCGAGCCGGACATGCCCCTGCTCTGGGTGCTGCGCGATTTTGCTGGCCTCAAAGGTACCAAATACGGTTGTGGTATGGCCATGTGTGGCGCATGTACCGTACACTTGAACGGTCAGCCGATCCGCTCTTGCCAGACACCCGTTTCTTCCTTGAACAAAAGTTCCAAAATCACCACCATCGAAGGAATTTCAGATGGGGTACAACTCCATGCCGTACAACAAGCCTGGATCGAAGAGCAAGTGCCCCAATGTGGCTATTGCCAATCTGGACAAATCATGTCGGCAGTGGCGCTGCTGAAAACCACGCCAGATCCCAGCGATGCTGACATTGATGGAGCCATGAACGGCCACTTGTGCCGCTGTGGTACTTACGACCGCATTCGCAAAGCCATCCACCGAGCCGCTGATTTGTCTAAATCCAGCGGAGCAGGCAGCCAAAAAGTTGGCAAAGCTGGTGGCAAGTAAATTGAAAAGAGCGCCATTAAATCATGGGAAAGCAAAGTATCGCGTGTCAACGTCATGCTGGAAATCCGCAAGAAAGGGTGTGGAGTGTGTAAGTGTGAGTTCGGGTGTGGGGCTTCGAGCATAAGTTTAGTCTCCAATTGAAAACGGGGTTTTTCACACTCAAACCCAAACAAGCACACCCAAACCCAATTTTATCCGTGTTCCTATTCAGGCCGCACAGCGGGCAACCCAGTCGCTTCTTTTCTAAACATTTATCAGTGGCTTTTTAAACCAAAATCGCATGACACCCAATCCACATAATCGTCGCGAATTTTTGAAACTCAGCAGCTTGTCCGGTTTGGGCTTGGTGCTGGGGGTTTCTTCGTTCGCCAAAAACGCAGCGCCTGTTTTGTTGAGCGCCGAGGCCATCCAACTCGAAATCAACCCTTTCATCATCATCGACAACCTGGGCAATATTACCCTGGTGAACCCCCGCCCCGACATGGGCCAGGGGTCGACCCAAGCGGTACCCTCGCTCTTGGCCGAAGAGCTTGAAGTGAGCCTGGAAAAGGTAAAACTCATCCAATCGGATGGGAAATCCAAATACGGCGACCAGACCTCCGGGGGCAGCAGCAGCGTGCGCGGCCTTTGGGAACCCCTGCGCAAAGCCGGGGCCGCAGCCCGCGAGATGCTGACCGAAGTAGCCGCCAAGCGCTGGGGCGTGAGCGTGGACCAATGCTACGCCGAAGACGCACGCATCCACCAACGCAACAGCAACAAGAGCTTCAGCTATGGCGAATTGGCCGATGATGCCGCAAAATTGCCCATTCCCAAGGAGCCGAAACTCAAGGACACCAAAGATTTCAAAATCATTGGCAAAAAGAAACCCCGCCTTGACCTGCCTTCAAGGGTGACCGGTCAAGCCGTTTTTGGCTTGGACGTGGATGTGCCGGGCATGGTTTATGCCGCGATTTTGCATTCGCCTACCATCCACGGAAAAATCATTTCCATTGACGATGCAGCGGCCAAAAAAATCCCCGGGGTGATCAAAATCATGAAGGCCGAGCGCCCCATGCCCCACCGCACTTCGGAAGCGGTAGCCGTAATCGCCAGCAACTGGTGGGCGGCCCACAAGGCCAAAAAAGCCCTGAATGTGACTTGGGATACCAAGGGCACCGAGCAGATGAGCACCGCTTCGTATTTTGCCAAAACCTATGAAGCTGCCAAGCAAGAAGGCATCAATTTTGAGGAAAAAGGCGACATTGACCAGGCTTTGATCCACGCCGACAAAAAACTGGAAGCCAATTACGAAACCCCCTTCCTGGCCCACGCGCCGATTGAGCCCGAAAATGCCATCGCCCACGTCAAAGACAATGGCGAGGTAGAAATATGGGCCCCCATTCAAGGCCCCGACTGGGCATTGAGGGACGTTTCGAACTACCTCAAAATCAAGCCAGAGCAAATCAAGATGAACGTCTTTTTGCTGGGTGGTGCTTTTGGCCGCAAGGCTTACCACGACTTCTTGCTGGAGGCTTGCTTTTTATCCCGAGAGCTAAAAAAACCCGTCAAAGTCATCTGGACCCGCGAAGACGACATCGCCCAAGGGCCCTACCGCCCAGGCATGTTGAGCGCCATGCGTGGCGCGGTCAGTGGTAAAAAAATCATGGCTTTTCACCACCACGCCATCGGAGAATCCATTAATCGGCAGGTTTTCAACGGTTTGAAAGAACACGAAGTCGATGATTGGATCATGGGTGAACTGAGTACGGACAACAATAAGTACCGCTTTCCCACCTCCAAACTGAGCTGGACCAACGTCAAAACCGATATTCCAGTCGTATGGTGGCGCTCGGTGTATGCCTCTAATTTTGCTTTCGGACAAGAGTGTTTCGTAGACGAGCTGGCCCAAGCCGCTGGGCTCGACCCGATCGAGGCCCGCATGGGTATATTGCAGGACGATCGCTTCAAGAAGGTGCTGGAAGTTTTGGCTGAAAAAGCAAATTGGAAAGAAAAACTACCTGCCGGACAAGGCAAAGGGGTGGCCATTTTCAAAAGTTTTGACAGCATCAGCGCCTGCTGCGTGACCGTAGCCAAGCAAAGCGGTGGTGGCGTAAAAGTCGAAAAAGTAGTCTCCGTCATCGACTGCGGCTGGTACGTAAACCCCGACAACGTGAAGGCCCAAACCGAAGGCAACATCGTGATGGGCATCACCGCTGCAATAAAACCAGCGATCACCTACGAAAACGGCGTGGCCCAGCAATCCAATTTCCACGATTACCCCATCATGCGCATCAGCGAAGCACCACAGATGGAGATCCATATCGTGGACAGTGGTGCCCAACCAGGCGGCGTAGGAGAACCTGGCTTACCGCCCGTTGCACCTGCTTTGGCCAATGCGATTTTTGCTGCCACTGGCAAGAGATTGCGGAAGCTTCCGATAGATCTGGGTGAAGTGTAAAGACAGGGTGTTTTTGGTCATTTCCCCTAGCATTGTACTCTAAAAACTTCGGTGAAGTTTTTAGAGTACAATCTAATTTGCTTGTGAAGCTGTACGCGACATGAGTATGATGGTTCACAAAGCGCGACCAATAGCGCCAAAATATTGATCGAAAAAATGCCTTAGTATTTGAGCTAAAATAAGATGGACATCTTTGTTTTTGAGGTTTCGTAAAAAAGAACACAACTTCCTTCCAGTCAGTTGCTTATATTTTTTCACTAAACCCAAACCCGTCCACCTTATTTTTTTATGCTTCCTTAAGCGATCAGATCGACAGCCGGGAAATGTTTAGGAAAGGGGGGATTATTCTTGTTATATGAGGAGGGGCAAGCTGAAATTGATTAGATGCTGGCTTTTTGACAATTGGTGTGAGAGCCCAAAATTTCTCAATGCTCATCCCTGTGGTCACACTATCACTTGTCAAAATGAAATCAAGCCAGTGACTTAAACTAAACTTGAACGCCATTTAAACGACACAACCATTTCCAAACTCAATTCTCATAAAAGCAATCAAAAGAGGGCTAGCCCAAGCCAGCCCCCCAATCTCATTTCACTTACAAGTCTGCGCATCCACCACCGCAATCGCAATCATATTGACCACCTCACGCGTAGTACTCCCCAATTGCAACACGTGCGCAGGCCTGCGCAGGCCCAATAAAACCGGGCCAATTTTTTCGATCTGGGCCACTTCTTTCACCAGGTTGTAGGCGATGTTGGAGGCGGAGAGGTTCGGAAAAATCAGGATATTGGCGCCTTCACCCAGCAAATCACAGAAAGGGTGATTTTGGCGCAAGAGATCTTGGTCGAAGGGCAGGTGGGCTTGCATCTCGCCGTCCACCACCAGGTTGGGGTGCTTGGCTTTGAGCTTGGTCACCGCCTCGCGCATTTTGATGGCATCGTCGCCATCAGCGGAGCCGAAGTTGGAGTAGGTCAGCATCGCGATGCGGGGCTTGATGTTGAATTTTTCCACTTCTTTGGCGGCCAGTTCGGCAATTTCTACCAGTTCATCGGCAGTGGGGTTGAAATTGACGGTGGTATCGGCCAAAAACAGGGGCCCAAAGCGGCTCATCAGGATGTACATGCCCGCCACTTTTTTCACGCCTTCCTGGCGGCCAATCACTTGCAGGGCCGGACGAATGGTTTCGGGGTAGTTGCGGGTCATCCCGCCGATCATGGCCTCGGCTTCGCCCGTTTCGACCATCATGGCGCCAAAGTAGTTGCGGCGGCGCAGCATGTCGTGCGCTTCCGACATGTTGAAGCCCTTGCGTTTGCGTTTTTCAAACAACAAATCGCCAAAACGCTGCAAGCGGGCTTTTTCGGCCTCGTCTTGCGGCTTCATGGGGTCCACAATGCTCACCCCTTTGAGGTTGAGCTTGTTTTCGGCAATCAAGCGCTCAATTTTCTCCAGGCTGCCTAGCAAAATCGGGGTAGCGATGCCCTCTTCCAACACTTCCTGGGCAGCTTTGAGCACGGCGAGGTTTTCGGCGTCAGCGAGTACCACCCGTTTGGGGTCACGGCGGGCTTGATTGATGATGGCCTTGGTAAGGGTATTGTCCAGTCCCAGGCGCTTGGAGAGCTGGGTTTCGTAGGCGTCCCAGTCTTTGATCGGGAATTTGGCCACGCCAGCATCCATCGCAGCCTTGGCTACGGCGGGGGCTACGGCCATCAGCAGGCGCGGGTCGGTGGGCTTGGGGATGATGTAATCGCGGCCAAACACCATCGTTTCCTTGCCATATGCCATGTTCACGATGTCGGGCACGGGTTTTTTGGCCAGTTCCGCCAGGGCACGTACTGCCGCCAGTTTCATTTCTTCATTGATCACCTTGGAGCGCACGTCCAGGGCCCCACGGAAAATGTAGGGAAAACCCAACACGTTGTTGACCTGGTTGGGGTAATCGCTGCGGCCAGTGGCGATGATGATGTCTTTGCGGGCTGCGGTGGCCTCTTCATAGCTGATTTCGGGCGTGGGATTGGCCATTGCAAACACAATGCAGTCTTGGGCCATCGCTTTGACCATGCTTTGGTCCAATACATTGCCTTTCGACAAGCCAATGAACACGTCGGCACCGACCATCGCCTCAGCCAACGTAGTTTCGGTAGGCATTTTATCATTGGCAAATTCGCTCTTTTTGCCATCCAGGTTGGTGCGGCTGGGGTGGATCAAGCCCTTGGAGTCGAACATGAACATGTTGGCTTTCTTTGCCCCCAGGCTGTGGTACAACTTGGAGCAAGAAATGGCCGAAGCCCCCGCGCCGTTGACCACGATTTTGACCTGGTCAATTTTTTTGCCTACAATTTCGAGGGCATTCAACAAGGCCGCCGAGCTGATGATCGCCGTGCCATGCTGGTCGTCGTGCATCACGGGGATGTTGAGCTCGGCCTTCAGGCGTTCTTCGATTTCAAAGCACTCTGGTGCCGAGATGTCTTCGAGGTTGACCCCGCCAAAGGTAGGCTCCAGGATTTTGACGGTTCTGACAAACTCGTCCACGTCCTTGGTGTCGAGCTCGATGTCGAACACGTCGATGTCGGCGTAGATTTTGAACAAAAGTCCCTTGCCTTCCATCACGGGCTTGCCCGCAGCCGGGCCGATGTCGCCCAAACCCAATACGGCGGTGCCGTTGGAGATCACCGCTACCAGGTTGCCCTTGGCGGTGTACTTGTAAACGTCTTCAGGGTTGGCGGCAATTTCCAGGCAGGGGTCGGCTACACCGGGCGAATAGGCCAGGGTCAGGTCGCGCTGGGTAGCAGTTTCCTTGGTAGGCACCACCTCGATTTTACCCGGGCGGCCTTTGGCGTGGTAGTGAAGGGCTTCTTCTTTTAAGGTTTTATTGGTACTCATGACAGAAAGTGGGTTGAAAAAGGTTCTTGGCATGGGCAACGGATACTTGCGTTTTGGCTGTCGCCAGCACCACTGTGCGGTGTGATTTTAGCACGCGGATGACACGGATGATGCAGATTTTCACGGATTTCCAACTCGATGTTGACCGCACTAAACTCATAATCATCCTTGTCAAATGTGATAACTTACACTTTCACCATCCCTCGGTCTTGTATTTGGTCAGGCAAAGGTCCATTTTGTTTTCGTAGTGGACAAATTAATCCGGGATAAAAAAGGAAATTCCCATTACCTTTGCTCCGGAAACCCAAACATTGCATGCACAATACCTGGCCAGCCGATTCACCAGCACGTACTGCCGAGCGCCTTTTTGGCCTGATCGGCTTCCCACTTTCGCACTCCTTTTCCAAACGCTATTTTTCTGAAAAATTTGCCAAAGAATCAATCGGAGACGCTTTTTACGAGCTTTTTCCCATCGAAACCATAGAGCAATTGCCTGGTTTACTAGCCCAATGGCCCAATCTGAAGGGTTTGAATGTCACCATTCCTTACAAACAAGCGGTTTTACCTTATTTACATGTACTGGACGAAAGTGCAGCCGAAGTAGGTGCAGTCAATGTGATCAAAATCAGTGGCAATCAACTCATTGGCTACAACTCAGACACTTATGGTTTTTTGGGTAGTTTGCAGGCATTTTTGCAAGAAAACCAAAAAAATCCTGCTCATGCGCTTGTTTTAGGCACGGGTGGGGCGGCAAAAGCGGTATTTTATGCGTTGAAGAAACTGGGAATTGACTATGCCATTGCCTCTCGCAATGCAGCGCCAGGGCAATACAGCTATGTAGATTTGCACAAAATGGACCTTGCTCAATACCCCTTGATCATCAACACCACCCCCTTGGGCATGAGCCCACACACCGAAACTTTCCCCGATTTGCCTTACGAACAACTGGGACCAGCGCATTTGCTCTATGACCTCGTTTACAACCCCGAAATGACAACTTTTATGCAAAAAGGGCTGGAACGTGGTGCTGCGGTGGCCAATGGCCTGGCAATGCTACACGGGCAAGCCGAAAAAGCTTGGGAGATATGGAACAACTAGGAAAGCCAGTCAAAAAATTCGATCAGATGTCGGAAGTAGTTAAAAAAATGCTTGGAGAAGAGGGGGAATTCAACCTCAGCTTCGAGGATACGCAAATCGCTTTTGCGGATCGCAGTGACAAGGAATTGAAAAAAATGGCCTGGTTATTCGGGCTCATGAACAACCATTGGCTGGTGGGCATCGGCTCGAAAATTGGCCTCGCCGCCATCAAAATGCACCTGCCTTTTGTGCAAACGGTGGTCAAAAATACCATTTTTGAGCAGTTTTGCGGAGGCACCAGCCTGGAAGACTCTAAAAAAACCATTGCACGCCTGCATGCTTCGGGCATCAGTTCCTTCCTCGACTACGGGGCGGAAGCCAAGGAAGAAGAGGCCGAAATGGACTTCACCATGCAGGAAAACATCCGCTGCATCGAGTTTGCCAGCACCAACCCTGGTGCGCCGATCATCAGCATCAAGATCACGGGCATGTCGCGTTTTGAGTTTTTGGAAAACATCCAAAAAGGCATTCCGCTCGACGCAGACACCAAGGTTGAATACAAAAACCTGTTGCGCCGCCTCGACGGCATTTGCGCTGCCGCTGCCGAAAAAGGCGTTTCCGTGTTCGTAGATGCTGAAGAAAGCTGGATCCAGGACACCATCGACCACCTGGCCGAGATGATGATGAAGCGTTACAACACCGAGCGGGCTGTGGTTTACACTACTTGCCAGATGTACCGCCACGATCGCTTGAAATACTTGCATGATCTGTTCGAGCGTTCACAGCACGAAGGGTATATTTTGGGCGTAAAATTGGTTCGCGGGGCCTACATGGAAAAAGAGCGCGTACGAGCTGAAGAGTTGGGTTATGTGTCGCCCATCCAGGCCAGCAAGGCCGATACTGACCGCGATTTCAACACTGCGGTGCAGTTTTGCCTGGATAATTATGAAAAAGTTGCGGTCTGCAATGCTTCTCACAATGCCGATAGCGCCATGTTGCAAGCCCGCCTGATCGCCGAGCGCAAGCTGGACCGCAAGCACCCACACCTCTTGTTTTGCCAGTTGCAAGGCATGAGCGACAACCTGACCTACAATCTCGCCGCAGCCGGATTCAACTCTGCCAAGTACGTGGTGTATGGTTCGGTGCGCGATGTGGTCCCCTACCTGATCCGCCGCGCCCAGGAAAACTCCAGTGTCACAGGCGACATGAGCCGCGAATATAGCTTGGTGGCACGGGAGATGAAACGTCGGGGACTGGAAGCGTGAAAAAGTGGAAGAGTTTAGGGTTGAAATGTTGAAGAGTGGAACCCTCTTTTCAACCCTTCAACATTTCAACTTTTAGACTAAAAATACTACATGAAAGTTGCAATACTTACCGTTGGCGATGAAATCCTGATTGGTCAGGTAGTCGATACCAACTCAGCCTGGATGGGTAAAACACTCAATTTGTCGGGTGCGCGAGTCGAGCGTATTGTGTCGGTGGGTGATACCCGCGAGGCTATTTTTGATGGTTTGAAAGAAGCCTTGCGCGGCACTGACGTGGTGTTGATGACCGGAGGCTTGGGACCCACCAAGGACGACATCACCAAAAAATGCCTGGCCGAGTTTTTCGGGGTAGAAATGGTTTTTCACCAGGAAACTTACGAGCGCATCGTCAAAATGTTTGAGGTCTGGGGGCGGCTGATCAATGAAGCGCACCGCTTGCAGTGTTTCATGCCAGCGAATGCGGAGATTCTGACCAATCGCATGGGCACCGCGCCAGGCATGTGGTTCGAATACCGCAATCAGGTGGTGATTTCGATGCCTGGGGTACCTTATGAGATGCAATATTTGATGGACAATGAGGTTTTGCCGCGCCTGAAAAATCATTTTCCAGGGCAGCCGATTGCCCACCGTACCATCTTAACGGTGGGTGAAGGCGAGAGCCAAATCGCCGAAAAACTGGAGGATTTTGAAGACAGCCTCCCTGAAAATTTCAAGCTGGCTTACCTACCCAACCTGGGGCAAGTTCGATTGCGTTTGACTGGCGCAGGCTCCGATGCAAGCGAACTGGATAAGGTCCTGGACGAGCGGACCCAAGTGATCATCAATCGCCTCGGAGACCTTATATATGGTTACGGCGAAGATACTTTGGAGGCCGCGATAGGTCGCCTTTTGCAGGAGCGGGGCCTTACCTTGGCGACCGCTGAAAGCTGTACGGGTGGTTATTTGGCCCACCGCATTACTTCAGTGCCGGGTTCATCCAATTATTTCCTGGGCTCGGTGATCAGTTACGCCAATGAGGTAAAAATGCAGGTTTTGGGTGTGCCATCCGAGATCCTGGAAACGGAAGGTGCCGTCAGCGAGGCCACCGTGAGGCACATGGCCGAGGGTTTGCTAAGAACCATCCCAGCCAGCATTGGCATTTCGATTTCGGGCATTGCGGGGCCGGGTGGTGGCAGCGATACCAAGCCAGTAGGGCTGGTCTGGATGGGCATCAGCGATGGGAAAACCACCAAAACCTTTAGCATTCGAGCCGGAAAGGATCGCGAAAAAAACATCCAGTATTTTGGGGTTCATGCGCTAAACTTGATTCGTCGTTTTTTGCTGGGGAAGTTGTAGGGGAGTGCTCAATATGCTAAACCAGCACATATTTTGTACAAATCGCAAAAGGTTATTTTTTGAACCACAAAAGAGCCAAAAGGAACAAAAGAGCCAAAAGCACCCTACCGTCGGCGAGGGTCTTCTGGATATTGGAAAATTCACGCTTTTTTGCTTTTATTTTCAGCACTCTCACAGAAAAAAATAGATAACTTTGCGGCGTTGATGGATAATGGTCCTCCGTTTCCCATCACACCTAACCAAGCTTTTTACCAAATTTCATTTGTGCATGCCCTTTTTTATTTGCACAAAACAAAAGAAATATCTGTTTGGGATCAAAAAACGAGACCAGCAGATTAGCAACACAACCATGGCGCAATTTGAACTCATCATGCCCAAAATGGGCGAAAGCATCATGGAGGCTACCATCCTCAAATGGGTCAAACAAGAAGGGGACACGGTAGAACTGGACGAGACTGTGGTAGAAATTGCCACCGATAAAGTTGACTCCGAAGTACCTTCGCCAGTTGCTGGTAAGATTACCAAGATTCTTTTTGCCGAAAACGATACCATAGCGATTGGAAAAACCATCGCTCTGATCGATACTACAGCTGCCGCTGGCGGCAATGGAGCTCAACTTATCACTGCTCCAGTAAAATCAGAGGTAGTGGAAGTAGCAGCCCCCTCTCCTCCCCCCCAACCTGCCGCTCAGACCAGTCAAGCGATACCAAGCGCCAAAAGTGATTCAGGCCGCTTTTATTCTCCCTTGGTACGCAACATTGCCAAGGAGGAAAACATCGCAGTACAAGAGCTAGATTCCATTGCAGGTACAGGCATGCACGGTCGAGTGACCAAAAAAGATATCCTGGACTACCTGCAAAATCGAGGCAAGGCAACTAGTACCCCAAGCGCCAGCCCAGCACCTACCCGCTCCAGCTTCACCCCACCAGCTGTCAGCACCGAAGGCAATGTGGAAATCGTAGAAATGGATCGGATGCGCCGCCTCATCGCTGACCACATGGTGATGTCGAAGCAAGTAAGCCCACACGTGACTTCCTTTGTGGAAGTAGATGTGACCAATCTGGTGCAGTGGCGCGATCGAATGAAGGATGAGTTTCAACAAAAGCACCGCGAAAAAATCACTTTTACCCCGATTTTTATCGAAGCTGTAGCTCGGGCGATCACTGATTTTCCGATGGTCAACGTTTCGGTAGATGGCACTAAAATCATTGTCAAAAAAGACATCAATATCGGCATGGCTGCGGCCCTGCCGACAGGAAACTTGATTGTACCAGTGATCAAAAACGCCGACCAACTGAACCTGGTGGGCTTAACCAAAGCCGTGAACGACCTGGCTGGCCGCGCCCGCAGTAACCAGCTCAAGCCCGAAGAAATCCAGGGCGGCACCTTCACGATGACCAACGTGGGTACCTTTGGCAACGTGATGGGTACGCCGATCATCAATCAACCACAAGTAGCGATTTTAGCCGTAGGCGCTATTCGTAAAAAACCTGCGGTGGTGGAAACCGAATATGGCGATTTGATTGCCATTCGCCAAATGATGTTCATGTCCTTGTCATATGACCACCGGGTGGTAGATGGTTTCCTAGGGGGATCTTTTTTGCGCAAGATCGCCGATTACCTGGAGGCATTTGATCCGAAACGAGGCGTGTGATTTTAGTTGAGGAGTTGAGGAGCAGACCTTGTTCCACAATATGGTTGAGTCACCTCTGGTTTTTTATTGATCAAAAACCTGCTTTCTGCGCTTGAAATCGCATTTTTTGGCACATTATTTTGCATTTTACAGCAAAACAAGCAGCATTTTGCTATTTTTTTCGTTTTTTTGAGGGATTACAACCATTATAGTCGAGTATTTTCACATCAGTACTTATTATTACTGTTCTCAACTTTTGCACCCATCCTGTGAACACTCATTCAATTCCTATTCGATTTGCTGAGGTAGAAGACCAACTTCCCACCAGCACCTGACTAGTTTTTTGACACTTAACCATAATTCTATGCGCAGCAAGTACACTCACTTGGCGTTGACCTTGTTTTGGCTGATGATCGGCTCGGCAAGTTTGTTGGCGCAGCGAAGTATTTCCGGCAAAGTAACCAATGCAAGCGACGGCACCGGCCTTCCCGGCGTCACGATCGCTGTTTTGGGCACCAGCGCTGGTACTATTTCCGACGCAGAGGGCAATTTCAACCTCTCTAATCTTCCTAATGAAGCCACTTTGGCCTTTTCTATGCTGGGTTTTGCCCCTCAAAACATCACCTTAGGGGCCAGTAATGTCATCAATGTTTCAATGGCTGAAGATGCCTTGACCCTGGGTGAAGTAACCATCACTGGTGCGTTTGGGATCAAACGTGATGCAAGAGGCTTGACCTACTCTGCACAAAAAGTGACCGCATCAGAGATTTTAGCAGCCAATGACCCTAACTTACTTGGCTCTTTGCAAGGAAGGGTTGCTGGAGCTTTGATCAACACTTCTTCGGGTGCGCCAGGGGCAGGGGTAAACATCGTTTTGCGCGGCATCAACTCTCTTGATCCAAGTGGCGACAACCAGCCCTTGATCGTAGTGGATGGGGTGATCATGAGCAATGCGACCAACGTGGGCAGTATCCTGCCTAGTGCTGGTTCCAACGCCTTTACCTCCAGTGAGCAGTTTTCAAACACCAACCGTTTGGCCGACATCAACCCCAACGATGTAGAAGACCTCACCGTGCTAAAGGGGCCGGCAGCGACGGCTTTGTACGGTTCTTTGGCCCAAAATGGTGCCATAGTGATCACCACCAAAAAAGGAGTGGATGGCAAGTCAACGGTGCAGTTCACCTCTTCTTATGGCACCGATGAAATCAACAAATGGCCCGACATCCAGACCCAGTACCGCGAAGGCATCTCTGGTCGTATCCGCATCAATGCCGACAACTCGGTGAACCCCACCAAGTTCCAAGATTATGGGCCACCGATCCGCGACAATCCAGTGTACAACAACTTCCGCAACCTGTTCACCACAGGTAGTCGCATCCAAAACAACCTGAGCATCACGGGTGGCAACAAGGGTTTCAACTACCTGCTTTCGGGTGGTGCTTTTTCGCAAAACGGGATCGTACCCGAAACGGGTTTTGACCGCTACACTGGTCGTTTGAACGCGGGCTACACTGTCAACAAGTGGCTGAGTCTGAGCGGTGGGGTGGCTTATACCAACTCCAATTCCAAAACGACCAATGGTGGTGACAAATCCGTGATTTCAGCCCTGAGTTACCACTCCAATACCTACGACGTAAACGACTACATCAACCCCAACGGCTCAATTCGTTCTTATGCGGGAACGATCATCGACAATCCACGTTGGTTGGCCGAGTTTGCGCCTTATCGCTCGCGGGTAGACCGTTACTCCAGCCAGATTGCTGCGGACGCCAAAGTCAACTCCTGGTTGTCTTTCCGCTATCAGGTGGGCTTGGACCAATATACCGATGTACGCCGCTTTGAAATGCCCAATGGCACCGACGTAGGCTCACAAGTAGGCGGCTTTTTGTCGAACGAGAACTTCAGCTCCCGCATTTTGACCTCCAACTTGCTGGCCACCATCCAAAAGGATTTGGGGCAAAACCTAAAGTTGCGCTTTTTGGCAGGTAACAGCGTGATCGACAACCGCTATGAAAACGCGGGGTCGCGTGGAGAAGGCTTGGTAATTCCAGGTTTTTATGACATCTCCAACGTGCGCAACGTCTTTTCCTTCTATGATTTTGCTCAAAGCCGCTTGGTAGGTGTTTTTGGTGATTTGAACCTCGATTACAAGGGCTTTGCTTACTTCACTGCATCTGCTCGCAACGATTGGACCTCTACCCTACCCGCAGGCAATAATTCATTCTTCTACCCCTCGGTTGGAGCAGGATTCGTGTTCAGTGAAATTCCTGGCTTGAAGATGCCTAGTTTCATTTCATATGGCAAAATCCGTGCTTCGTATGCCGAAACGGGTAAAGGTACCTCGCCCTACCGCGTAGGTTCCTATTTTGAGGCCGCACCACGTCTGCCCTTTGGTCCATTGCGCAACCCACAAGACCCGACTTCAACTGACCCAATTCCAGGTTTCCGCCAGCGCATCAGCGTAGGCCGTGAGGATTTGCGCCCTGAGCGTACCCAAGGCTTGGAATATGGCGTTGAAATGATGTTCCTGAAGCGCCGCATTGGCTTTGATGTGACTTATTTTGACCAAAAAACCATCGACCAGATTTTCCCGGTTCCGGTTTCTAACGCGTCTGGATACTCATCTGTGGTAACCAATGCGGGTACGATTCGCAACAAAGGCGTAGAAGTGAGCTTGAACTTAGTGCCTTTGAAGAACAAAAACTTCAATTGGGACCTGAAGATCAATTTTGCCCAATTGCGTGGTACTGTTGAATCGGTGGATACCAGCGTAGGAACAGTGACGGTATTTGACGGTGCCTGGATCGCCAGCCGCATGGTGCAGGGTGGTCGTGTGGGCGACTTGTATGGCTACAAGTTCCGCTATGCAACCGATGGCCAGTTGCTGATAGGCACCGATGGTTACCCAATCGTGGACCAAAGCCGTTTGGTGCTTGCGGGCAATGCCATTCCTGATTTCACTACAGCCTTGATCAATACTTTCACCTACAAAAACCTGTCCTTGAACTTCCAGTTTGAATGGCGCAAAGGTGGGGACGTATATGACATGGGCTTGCGCAACGCCATCCGCAATGGTAACATACAACAAACCGAACGCCGCCACACCCAGGTCATTTTCAAAGGGGTGAAAGCAGATGGAACGGCAAATGCCACTCCGGTGGAAGTGGACGGCGACAACTTCTATCGCTCTACGGCTCGCTACAATGGTGCTTCTGAAATTTTGTTGCAAGATGGTTCTTGGCTGCGTTTGCGAGTAATTTCACTTGGATTTAGCATCCCTAAAAGTGCTTTACAGCGCACCCCATTTGCCGCTTTGACCCTCACGGCTACGGGCAACAACCTGTTTCTGAATACACCTTATGCTGGTTTCGACCCTGAATCCCTGCAAAATGGTGCAGGAAGCAATGCCTTTGGCTTTTCGGGTTTGACTACCCCAGCCGTGCGCTCTATGAAC
Source organism: Chitinophagales bacterium (assembly GCA_013299105.1). Taxonomy (GTDB): domain Bacteria; phylum Bacteroidota; class Bacteroidia; order Chitinophagales; family Saprospiraceae; genus Haliscomenobacter. The sequence continues at coordinate 30,791 of JAAFJY010000051.1, forward strand.
TTGGGGCTCAATGTAACCTTCAAATAACTTTGCTTTGGTATATAAGGCAAAAAAGCATTTGAACATGAAATTCAATCGATCAAAAATAAGTCTGGCCGGACTTGCCCTGAGCCTCTTGGGATTCAGTGCTTGCTCCGATTACCTGGACATCAACAACGACCCTACGGCCATCAGCGACAGCCAAGTAACCATGGCGGCCCTCATGCCAACGGTACTCGAAGCAACGGCTCAAGCCAATTACCAGCACGCTTTTAGCATTTGTCAGGTGGCCCAGCACATCAATGGGGTATCCGGTGGTGGGGTGAGTTCTCAAGCTGAATTCCGCATCGCCAGTGGCTGGAGCTTCAACTACCTCAGCGCAATGACCAATACCAATGCGCTGATCAAAAGGGCACAGGAATTGAATGCGCCGCATTATGCTGGCCTGGGCAAAATCTTGATGGCTTACAACCTACAAATGGCCACTGATGCCTGGGAAAACATTCCCTACAGCCAGGCTTTCAGCTTGAGTAACCTCAAGCCTGCTTACGACAGCCAGGAAAGCATTTATGGGACCATCAATCGCCTGTTGGATGAAGCCATTGTCGATCTGGGACAAACAACCTCAGGTTTTTCACCTGGAGCTGACGACCTCATTTTTAGGGGTGATCGCGCTCGTTGGCGCCGTACAGCTCAAGCCCTCAAAGCCAGGGTAGCCATGCACCTGAGCCTGAAAAGTGGTGGAGCCACTGCCGCGACCAATGCCTTGGCGGCCCTCACTGGCGGCGGCATGATCAGCAACGCCGATGATTGCCAGTTGGTGTTCAACACCCGCAACCTCAACCCCTGGCATTCTGGGGTGGCGCTGGCCAACAACACTGGCAACGTAAGTGTGCGCCATTCTGCCCAACTAGCCGATGCAATGAACGGCACTACTTTTGGGATTTGGGATCCTCGTTTACCCTTGATTGCAGGCCGACTGACCGCCAATGCGAGCGCTCGTACCTGGTTGGGCAACGAGCCTGGCACGGGTTTGGGTGGCAACATTGACCTGGTAGCGACTTCATGGCATTCACGCAACGTCTCGCCCATCCAGTTTGTGACTTTTGCCGAGCAAAAATTCATCCAAGCTGAGGCTGAGTTTTTGAAAAACAATGGCACGACTACGTCTAAAGGCACTACTGCTGCGGGTTACACTGCTTATTTGGATGGGGTACGCGCCAGTTTGGACAAAATTGGGGTGGCCGATACGGCTAGAACCCGCTACCTGGGCTCCCCCATCGTAGCTCCGGGGGCGAGCAACCTTACCTTGGGCCACATCATGGTGGAAAAATGGAAGGCCATGTTCCTCAACCCTGAGGTTTGGGCTGATATGCGCCGCTGGGAATACAGTGCGGATGTGTACAAAGACCTGCAACTGCCCGCTGGCTTGAACCCTGAACTGGGTGGTAAATGGACCCAAAGGGCACAATATCCCGATGCTGAATTTACCCGCAACGGGCCGAATGCGACCAAAAATGTCAAGCCTTTGGCCGAACCCATGTGGGTGTTCAAAAAATGATCTTCGTAATCGGATGAATGGCAGTTTGACCAAAACTTGCCGCATCCAAAAATGATTGCAATGAAAATACTACGCAATTTTTTCATTTTGCTCAGCTTCTTCGCCATCACGGCTTGTTACGAAGAGAAAGATTGGCTGGGTGACAATGCCGATTTTCAGGGCAAAGCGGTGCCTTCGATCTTCATGTATGTACTGGACTCTACCTTGTTCACCCCTGGCCGCACTGCTCGGGTGAACCTGGAATACTTTTGTACCGATGGCATCAAGGAAATCAGGATTTACCAGCGCGTCGGTTCAGCTACGGCTGCCCGTGCCCTGGTGACTACTTTGCCCTACACGCCTGCTTTTTCCAAACTGAAGCAGCAGGATACTTTGATTTACCAGTTTCCAATCCCAACGGGCAATGCCGCCAATACCCAAATCTTCATCGATGCGGAAGCGGTAAGCACCAAGGATGTGACCAAAGGCAGTTGGCAACCTACGGCTAGCTCGCGAAATTTCCGCACGCGAAGGTGAGTAGAAGTTGAAGGGTTTTAGACTTTGGACAGCACTCCCAGCTCAGTGGGTGCACTGAGCGCAAAGTCGTGCTTTCATATGTTGTTTTTTTCTAATTATTAGCCTGACTTTTGGCCAATCTGATGTTTTTGATGTTCTTTT
>JAAFJY010000052.1 GCA_013299105.1 Chitinophagales bacterium
CTTTTATCTGCTCTAAACCCTTGATTAAATCATTTAGCCGATTGGGATTGGATGGTTCCATCTTTTTGATGACAAAATAGCTTTAAACCTCTTAATTTAATAGGATTTTAATGCGTTTGCCCTGGGGTACTCGCCACATTTGGTGGAGCAAGAGCTGAAGAAAGTCGTCACCTGGATAGAAAACAACAAGAACAGTTACGCTAAGTCCGACTTGATCATCATGGCGCTGGCGAGCAAGAACAATGACTTCATTTCATTGATTCCTCCCAAAGTGCGCTTGGATTTGATTAAAACAATAGTCAAGCAACCAATCCAAGGTCCGTATGGTATTTTTGGGGCCACATTTAATACTTATACCTCAGAAGGCACCCTGGTACGCCTTTTTGAAAACATCAAGGAAGCTGACATTGCGCTATTTTTTGACCTCATTGACGGGGAAGTGGAGGTGATCAACAAGTTATTCAGAGGTTTTAATGACTTTGAATGGCCTTTCACTGACAACAACTACCAGCGGTTTTATGCGGCATTTTTGAAAATTTATAAAAAGGGCAAAAAGCTTGATGAAGCTGCCCTCAAGGCCCAGTTCGAGGCAAGTGATGACATCATTTATTTAGGGGATGTTGTTTTCCCTAAAAGAGGCTATTTTGAGCAGAATTCTGGAGACATTACTATTACAGATTTATGGTCTAGACGTTCTTTAGTTAGGGTTGAAATCAAGAATTTGAAAATAAGCTGGAAAATAAAATACCCAGATTTAAGGAATGCACCACACTTACTTTCTGATAGTTTACTACGTGCTAATTATGAAATAGGAGAGTATGAACCGATTGATATATTTGAACCAATTGGTGTAATTATTTCAAAAAAAGATGGAACAGGTGTAAAAAATGAAGGGATTCAAATTTTACCCGCCTTTGCGCTCAAATATTGGTACGATTTTGAAGAAGGCAAGAAACTAGAAGCTGCCGCAAGTTTTGTCGCCTTTTCTGCGCTGACTGCACTCAGCGCAGGTTCATACGGTTACGCTACTGGTGCATACAAGGTTTTGACTTGCATCGACATCTTTGCCACGGCAGGGGAGGTTGCTTTTTCTGCTTATGATGCAAACCATCCAGAGATATGGAATCAGACCAAAGACTGGGAAGAATTTAGAGAAGCGTGGAGGGCTGGTACGGCAGTATTGGTTTCTCCTTTGGCTGTAAAATTTATGGTAACCGATGGCCCTAGGCTGGTAACAGGTATTGTCAAAGCAGTAGCCAAAGCTCCAAGAGCTTTTAGTCAAGGATTTGACAATTTCTTGAATCGGCTATGCAAGTTGTACAATGTGGCACGGGGGCCTTTGGTCTTGGACCCGCTGGCTATTCTCATTCAGCGTTTTAAAAGCTTATCCATTGGGCTATCCGATGATCTTTGTCGACAATTTTCCTCTCAAGTTTGGTCCAATCTAAACATTGGCTCCGCACGGCTTGGTATTCCTGACATCAGCGATGACTTTTTGAGGTTGATAGCTCAATTACCAGATGACAATGCACGTGGGTTTTTTATCACGAAGTTTTTTAGCGATGGAGCAAAATTAAGGGCTTTCCAAGCTAATCTAAAAAATACCACATTTTTTACATGGATCAAGAATGGGGAAAGAAATGAATGCTATAAAGCTTGGGAATCTCTTTTTTCGTCACCTCTCTTAAGTGGGGATGTGGTTTGGCTAAATGCAGTTGTTGAGTGGCAAAGGGTTGGGTTGATCTTAAATCATATCGGAAACGGAGATTTTGAAATTTTAAGTGGTGGAATTAAGATTGGGCTCATTAAAAATAGGACTTTATTATCATTGGTGTTTATAAAGGCATACCCAACAAATAACCCTGTTGGACCAGCAATCAATGGGTGTCAAGCCTTTGAAGACGCGGGAAGAGTAAGAATATTAAGGGTTCCAGATACCTCTCCTTATAACGATGAACAGTTAAAATGGTTACAAGGAGACCCTGGTGCACATTGTTTAGAAAAACATGGTCCAGATGTGAGCGAAGAAGCTCTAATTTATAGAGCAGTAACAGGAACTGCTGCGAATGGAGATACAAAAAGTATTGTTCACTCATCAAAATTCTATTCAAGTGAGGAAATTAAATTCGCACTTTCAAAAGTCAATCCTGAAACTGAGTTATTCTTTGAATTTGTAGACCCGAATAATCCAGGTTTTGTGGTTGTTAAAGCATACTTAGGGAAATCATTGGGATATGGTTATCGTAAGTCTTCTTCTGCCATATTGCCTCCAACTTTGGAGGGAAATATTAACAGCATAATTGCAGTGTGGAAACAAAAACCGACAGGTGATTGGTATTTAATCACAATGTACCCTAGTATATTGTGATTTATTTTCAGAAAAATCCTAGGTCTATGGACAGTATTTTTATTCGCCTTTCTTCAGTAGTCGATTTATCCTATAAAGGCTATCGAGACCTGATCGTAGAAGATTTTGGAACGGGCTCTAATCCTTATCTACAAAAGGCCGCTCTTGATTTGAAAGCAGCCATGAACGATTCTGAGTTCAATTGGAAAGCATACCTACGTAAGCAGGACTTCTTCCAATTTGCTGAAAGTAAAACCGAAGAAGAGCTTATACTTGATGTAAAGTTGATACTTTGGGATGTTTTATTTCCTGATGATGTATTTCAAGAAACATTGCAAAATGTGCTAATGGAAAAAACAAAAGTTCTCTTGAAACGACTTGGAGCAATAGATTCCGATTCAGCGGTGGAGAGTAGAGTCGTTTTAACCGCTCTTGCTGAAGAAGAAAGTATACTTAGGAATAAGTTAAGCTTATATGAACTTTTACGCATGAGGAAATATAAAGGATTGTGGAGTATTGGAATGATCAGGAATAATGGAACCGACCTCTGGTATTTTTATCTATTACCTAAAGAAATACCATGGGAGAATCGTAGTGACAACGACTACTGGGAAAACATATAACCCCAACAAAAACAAAACATCATGAAAAAGAACCTACTCTCACTCCTCCTCCTCCTCCTGCCCCTGCTATCATCAGCACAAGACTCGCTCAGTTACCAGGTACTGGGCGCTTTTCGAGCGGGCAAAATGTACCTGCGCTGGGCCCCGGCCTCGGTGCGGGCCTGGCAGTTGGGGCGGCAGCAGGGCTATGTGCTGGAGCGCTACACCCTGCTGGCCCCGGGCAGTAGTACCCCGGTAGCCGATGTGCGCAGCACCCGTGTGGTATTGCAGCCCAGCCTGCGGCCCCGCCCGCGAGCGGTATTCGACAGCCTCGCACTCGACAGCCTCAGCCTGTCCGGGCAGATGGCCGGGGTAGCGGGTGCGGCCCTGTACGAGGCGGGTTTTCAAAGCACCCTGGGCAGCAGTCCCTTGGCCCGGGCCGTCAATACCACCCAGGACATTGAAAACCGCTACGGCATGTTGCTCTTGGCCTGCGATGCCAGTTTTGCCGCCGCCAAAGCCGCTGCCCTGGGCTGGGAAGACCCTACGGCCCAGCCAGGGGCTACCTATATCTATCGCATGGCCCCCAGCCAGTTTAGCGAGCCCAGCCAGGGTGCGACCCTGCGCGTACAGGCCATCGAAGACGTGGGCATCAGCGCCCCACCACCCAGCCCCAGCGTTTTGCCCGGCAACCGCAGCGTTTTGCTCAGTTGGGTCCAGGAGCCCCACTACTCCGGCTACGTGGTCGAGTGCTCGGCCGATGGGGGCGCTACCTACTCGGCCCGCAGCAAGGGCCTGGTTTTGGCCATTGAGCAAAAAGATGTATCAGGCCGCATCTATTTTACCGACTCCCTGGCCAACAATACCCAGCGCTACCTGTACCGCATCCGGGGCCAAACGCCTTTTGGGTTTTTGGGTGCACCCTCTCCTGGCACTGTGGTGCAAGGCGAGGTGCCCGCCCCGGTTGCCCCACCTTCCATCCTGCGCCTCAGCGAAGAAGGTACGGCTGCGGCTCCCCAGGTACGTCTTTTGTGGCGCTTTCCGGTGGCCAGCCGGCCCCTCATCAAGGGTTTTCGCCTGTACCGCAGCGCCGAGCCAGCGGGGCCTTTCCGCCAATTGGGAGCCGATCTCAGCCCCAGTGATTCTACCTTTATCGACGCTAGCCCGATCATAGCAGGCTACTACCAGGTGCGGGCCGTCTCACTCAACAATGAGGAAGTACCCTCCCTGGGCCGTTTGATCCAACTCAAAGACGAAACGCCGCCAAGTGTGCCCAGCAACCTGGAGGGCAGCATGCAAAAAGACGGCACCGTAAGCCTGCGTTGGAAAAACAACAGCGAGGCCGACCTCTTGGGGTACCGTGTATTTTATGCCCAGAGTGCCTCGGGACCATATCAGCAATTGACGGGCAGCCCGGTTAGTACTGCAAACTTCAGCTACCAATTGCCCAATAAGTCGATTCCCGATTCGACTTTTTTCAAAGTCAGCGCCCTGGACCAACGCGAAAACCAATCGGCCCTCAGCCTGGCCCTCTACATCCCGCTTGCCGATGCGGTTCCACCCAGCCCGGCGGCCATCGTAATGCTCGACCCCCTGGGCCGGGGCATCAAAATTACCTGGGAGCCCAGTGCCAGCAAGGACGTAAAAACCTACGAAGTGCAGCGCCGTGGTGGCACTCAGCCCGATTGGCAGACCATCCTGCGCAAGGATTCCTTGATTCAGGGCTACCGCACCACGATGGATACCCTGCTCCAAGGCAGTTATGAATGGACCTACCGGGTATTGGCCCGCGACAAATCGGGCTTGGAGTCTTATTCTCCTGCCCTGTCGGTCAAAGCACCCGGTGCCGTTCGTGCCTCCATTCAAAACCTGCAAGCAGAACGTGCCACCCTCGACAATGCCTACGCCGCCAAACTGGTTTGGGATTACCTCGACGAGCCGGGCGTCCTGTCCTTTGCGGTTTACCGACAAGGCGATACTGGCCCGCAGGTATTGGTTGCCACCTTGTTCAAAGACCAAATGGAGAGCATCGCCGGAGCAGCCAAGGGTTCGCAGCGCTACACCTGGAAAGACAAACAAGTGAAGGTAGGCAGCACCTACCAATATTTTTTGCAAGCCAAGTATTTCGACGGTGGTGCTTCAGCAATGAGCCCCGTGGTAAAAGTCGGCTTCTGAAAAAAGTTGAAGAGTTGAAGGGTTTAGGGTTGAAAAGAAACCCAAGGGACAAGGTTTTACGTCAGCATTCTCTTCAACATTTCAACATTTCAACATTTCAACTAAAAAATGTCATGAAATCAGCATACCTAATCATCCTCATTTGCCTGCTTGCCACGGGAGCATTGCAAGCTGGTATTTTGGTCAAGAACATCATTGAATCGACCAGTACCACCCAATGCGACGGTGCTTTCACCCTGGAAACCAGCGGTACCGCAGGCCCCTTCAACGTAACGGTCACTGGCCCCATCAACCAAAACCTGACGGGGATCAGTGGCGATCGGGTCTTCAGCAATTTGTGTCCGGGGCGCTATGTGATCAGGGTTTTTAACGCTTTTGGCTGCGATGTCAACCTGGATGCCATCGTACCTGAAGGCCGCATGACAGTCAGTATCACGGGCAACCGCGTGGTCTGTGGCGAAGCGGCCACTTTACAAACGGCCATTACGGGTGGGGTAGCCCCATTTACCTACCTTTGGTCCAACAATGCTACCACCCAAAATCTCAGTACCACCGTGACGGGCACTTACCAGGTAACGGTGACGGGCAGCAACGGCAAAACGGCTACGGCCTCTTTTGCCATGCAAACAGCCATTCCTAAGCCTAGTTTGACGATTACGCAAATTACCACCATTCCAAATTGCTCCAGAAACAGCAGCGGAGTATGGTCGTATCCCAATGGTAGTGGAGAAGTGCAGTACAATACAGTAAAGGACCCTTCACAAACTTTGACTTTCGCCCTCAAGTGCATCACCACCAATCAGGCGGTAACGCCAAGCCAAGGAGGGATTATACCAGCCGCAGGTTTTCGACTACCTTATCGAGGTGATTATGAATTGACATTTGGCGTGCAGGGAGCTTCGGCAGCTTGTACTACCGTTTACCCATTTACAGTAGGGTGTTGTACGGAGCTGGTCAATGGCAGTTCAACCAACCCTGCTATTGGGGTGTCTCCAGTGCTTACTTCTCCCAGCACCACTACATCCAACAACGGTAGCATCCAATTGAATCCCAATCGCACCTATATTTATTCTTGGGAACATGGCCCAAACACACCCAATGTCAGCAACCTGGGTGTAGGGCAATATTGTGTAAACATTAGCGACGGTTGCGGGAATACGCAGAACAATTGCTATGACATGGTCAATTGCGCAGCGGCCAGTCCGATGACCATCAATGGAACCTTAACTCACACTTGTACGGGTTTACCTGGGGGTAAAATCGTCCTCTCGCATACGCCCAGCACGGGTACATTTCGCTACTTGTGGAGCAATGGAGCTACCACCAAAAACATTGATCAACTGCTGGCGGGGCAATATTGTGTGACCGTCACAAATTCGGCCGGGTGTGGCTTCAACAAATGTTTTACCATCAACAACACTGCACCGGGTACGGTGCAAGCCAATACCTACAATGGCGTAGCCTGCACAGAAAACTACACATGCAGCAGCAGGACGGTTACGCTCAGTGGCACCAAAACCATGAATGTGAGTACCAGTTGTCAATTTACTTATGGTTGTTCTTTAAGGCCCGGTCAAAACATTGCTAGCGGAGGTTTGTTAACCGGCGTTTCTGGTTCCTGGACAGGCTCACAATGCTTTGGCCCAAGAGGATGCTACGACCCAGATTACAATACCTTTTTTTACCAGGAAAGCGCACCCTATAATCACGGTTCCAGCATTTACTTTGCGCCGAGATACCAGGCTAGCCAGAGCAATGGAAATTGTGGAAATACTGGTCAATGCAATTTCGATGTGTATTGTGGTGCTACCAAAGTCAGAACCGAATGCAGGACCTGCCCAGAAACACTGGCCCCCGGTGAAGTCCTGAGTCTTGATCCTGGAAAGGCCAATGTGGGAGAGTTTTTGCGCGCCTATCGCCTGGCGGGCTACCTGAACGACAGCATTACCTTGGCACTTCCACAAGGGATCACACCTTTTACGCCGATGAAAGATTATGTGATCTTTTTGGAGGAAAATAAAAACAAAGAAATCGCTGTAAATCTTTGGAGAAATGCATTTGAATGGCTACCTTTGATTCGTGAAGAAGCCATGAGGGCAATCAAATTTCCTCAGATTGCCAATCCTGACTTCTTTGCTGAGTTGAGCGTTTGGCCCAACCCATTCCAAAGTGAGTTACAAGTTCAGTTCAAAACCCCACAAACCGGAGAAAGTAGGTTTACATTTGTAGATGTATTAGGACGTACAATTTTGGAAGGCAAATTACCCCAACACAATCAAAGTGGCACCGTAATTTTACAAATTCCAGAATCCGTAAGTGCAGGCACTTATTTCCTTAATATCACTGATGGCAAACAGCACCGCGCTACTTTCAAAGTTGACCGTATGTTGCGTTAAGCTCACTTGAGTATGTAAGGTCATCCCAGTAAAGAAATTCAAGAATTTAACAAATCAATTTTTTGAGAGTGCCTGTTGGATAGACGGGTGCTCTTTTTTATTTAGGTTTACTTGATTGGTAATATTGGTATCATAGTTTTGAGGAGCAAAATACCATCCGCGAATACTTCCGCAGCGTCAATTTTAGCGTCAATTACCGCTTTGGGAAGAACCAGGCGGAGGTGAAGCAAACGAAGAGGAGCATTCGGAATGATGATGTGAATACTAGGAGGGAGTAGGGGGGAAACTTTTGTGTCTTCCATGTGTTTTGGTTTTGAAAAAAGCAGAATACATGCAAGGCCAATTAAAAAACAAAACCGCCGTAATCCTAGGCGGCACCGGAGGAGTAGGAGAGGGGATCGTCAAGTCGCTCCTCTCCGCAGGGGCAACGGTCGTAGTCCCAACCCGCTCCGAACACAAGATTGAGCGCTTGAGGGAGTATGTTGGTCCCGATTTGGCAGAAAACCTGGTAGTACGGGCAGGTTCGGTCAATACCGAAGAAAATGCCTTGGAATTGGGCACGTTTTTACAAAAAAGCTACCCCCACATCGACATTGCAGTGGCTTCCCTGGGCGGTTGGCACCAGGGCTTTCCGATTTATGCCTATCCCAGCAACGACTGGGACCGCATCCTGCGCGACAACCTGACCAGCCACTTTTTGGCCATCAAAACCCTGGTGCCACTGCTCAACCCACAATCGGGTTTTTACTTCCACATCAATGGCTTTAGCGCCGACGAATCCTACCCCATGGCCGGGCCAATCGCCATGACTGCCGCCGCACAAAAGTCGCTGATCCAAACCCTGGCCAAAGAATTAAAAGCCAGCACCAGCATCAAAGTGTATGAGCTTATCCTCGGCCCCATGAAAACCCGTGACCGCCTCAAACACGGTCACGGACAAGACGATTGGTACTACCCCGAAGAAATTGGCGATTACATCCGGGGCCAAATCCGCATGAATCACCAGGATGAAGTGGTACATTATTTGTTGCACAAGCCAACGAACACCTAATCCGACACCCCAAACAAAGTTCTAAGCACCCCCACCCTCCAGATCAAAAACTCGTACAACAAATAGCAAACCCCAAAAGTACCCACCACGATCAACCCAAACTTGCCAATGGGCCAAATCGCCCAATGGGTCATCGGATAGGCCAGGCAAATGATCACGCTTTGGTGCAAAATGTAAAAAGGATACACCGCCCGATTGCAGTAAGTGAGGAGCGGGCTGGGTTGGTTGAGGTAATGGGCCGCGTAGCCAAAAATGGCACACAAAGCCGTCCAACTGTAGCTGGTATTGAGCAGTTCATACACCGCTTCGAGCCAAGGACTGATCTGGTAATCGGGCAACCAAAAACCAAAAGTGAGGACAATCCCCAGGCCAAGAGCCAAGCCCAGGCTCAACTTGCGCAAGTTTTCAAAACTTTGCCGGAAACCCGCATTGGCCGCCAGCACAAAACCCAGGATGAAAAGTGAAAAGGAGTGGAAATGGTTTTCCCAGTCGTGGGTGAAGTTGTGGGTGGTGGGGTAGTCGATGAAAAAATTGGCCAGCCAATGCCACAAAATGACAGGAAGGAACAAAACGAGGGGTTTTTGCGCCCAAGCGGCCAGTTTGGCGATGAATTTTTGCCCCCTTTCAGTTTTCAACCCCAGCCAGATCGGCAAACCTACCAAACTGTAAGCAAAAATATAAGGCAAGTACCACAAGTGGTGCCAACTGAGGTTGCCTTCTGGATAGGTTTTGAGTTGAAAAACCGTGGCCCAAAACTGCCCATAACTGAAGGTTGCCCCTTGACTAAGCCTTTCAAAATAAATCTGCGGCGGTACAATCACCAACATCCCAAAGACCAAGGGAATGAACAAGCGCATAAAACGGTTGCCCACAAAAGATCCGGTACTGCGTTTTTTCAACAAAAAGAAAACACTCATGCCAGAAATAAGGAACAAAAGCGGCATGCGCCAGCGGTTGACCCAAATCATGGGCAACTCCATCCAGGTGGCTAGTTCCACGTTTTTGATGTGCCAGCCCCAGGATACGAAAAACATGCCCGTGTGGTAAAAAATGAGCAGCCCAAAGGCCAGGACCCGCAGCCAGTCAAGATCGTATTGGCGTCCGCTGGAGATTTCTAAGGGTTTCGATGAAGCTGATTGTTGGTTCATATGAGTCGGGTTAAATGACCACACAAACATGCAGGTGTTTTTGGAAAATTGCGGCACCAGCCACTTGTCCAGCCGTTCGCGCCACTTGTCCAGCACTATAACCCAAAGCCCTGAAAGGGCGCGATATGTCAGCGATGGGTGCAGCCCATCGGGAAATGGGCGCTGCCCGTCGAATCAATGGGCGCAACCCATCGAAATTCACCCCACCGTTTTTCGATAAATTGAAGGCGTAGTCCCACACCATTTTTTAAAAGCGGTATTGAACGCCGACTTGGAATTGTAACCCACATTTTCAGCAATCTCCTCAATAGTGACTTGGGCATGGTCTGGCGAGCGGAGCAATTCCTTGGCCTCTTCAATGCGGTATTTGGCGCACAATTCAAAAAAGCCCAGACCCAGTTCCTCATTCAAAGCCTGGCTGAGGTGGTGATTGGGTACTTTCAAGGCTTTGGCCAGGCGGTTCAGGGAAAAATTGGGGTCGAGAAAGGGCTTTTCGGCCTCAAAAAGCGCCTGCAAGCGAGCGATGATCTCTTTCAAATCGGCTGAGTTGAGCGAAGAACGCTCGTAGCGGGGCTTGGGAGCCTCGATTTGCCTGAACAAGTTGGAGCTGCGCAGTAAATTGGCGCTGTTTAGGTAAATCAATACCGAAATCAAAACGGCAGTGTAAGGGTCGCCATAGTCGTTGGAAAAAATACTTTTGGTAATCAGTAAGGTCATGAAAACAACAAAGCTGGCCATCACCAATCGCCGTAACCAGTTCAATTGAGTGTTGACTTTTGACCAAAAAGGCAAGTTTGCTTTTTGAAAAGCTTGTCTGAGCTCCCAAAAGCACAAAAAGATGTAGAGTCCCATCTGGATCAACATGACCTCGTCGATGGAATGCTGGAGGCTGAACCGCCAATCCATGCCTTCGTAATCAAGGTTCAATCGCGTCAACTCAGGTGCCCAGGCATCGAGGTGGGAGTTGTATTTGTAAGTTTGGGGCAAAGTGTACAAGGCAATCAAAGCGTAAATCAAATAGACCGTCGCTGGCGTAAAATGCAAGCTGGCCCAGCGCCCTGCTTTTCCGTGCAAATGAGATTGAAATGAAAGATAGAGTAGGGGAGCGACCACCAAATTCAAAGGTTCGCTGAAATCAACCAGGTAAAGGGCCTGAAAAATCAAATTGGAATAACTCAGCCATACGTCGATCAGCAAAATCGAAATCGCCAGGACGGCCAAGCCATAATAACGGTGAGCCCAATGTTTTTGCCGAATAAAAAACCAGGACAGGAAAAGCCCCTGCCCAATACCCAAAGCAATGAAGAGTACAAAAAAGTCGAGGCGGAATGCTGGAAAGGTGCTGGGCATAAAAGTGCTTAGGTTATTTTTGTGTACACTGCTGCCATTTCGCGGTCTGGGCTTTGCTTACAGCAGCATCCCGAAGGGCGAAAAACACCACCAAATAAGAGCATGTTTTAAATTATTTGCTTGCCATAAAATGGCCCAATTTCGACTACTCTTCGTTAGGAAAATGCTCATTATGCGCTGCATAACTCCGCTTTTCCTGCCTTGATTAGTCAAAATTTGCCTCATTTTCTGTCTAAGCCTCCAATATTTAAACATGCTCTAAGGTACAACCCTATGACCAAAAAAACAAAAAACCCTTGCTGAACCCATCCAGCAAGGGCCTCTAACCCAAACAAATAAACACAAAAACTACTTTAAGATACCACAAACTTACAGTGCTTTTTTTAAGTAATCAAATATTTTTTCAAAATTTTGTTCCGTGAAAGTGAAAAAGTCTAAATTTCTCTTTGCAAAAATTGGGCAAATGCCTTTTTTTACGCAAAAGTTTAGGTCCTTCTCATTTTATATAAAAAGGTCACTGACCAAACTTTTTATCTTTGGCCTGCTTCGCGGCATTGCACTTAACCGTTTGAATCTCTGCAACCATGCGTATTGTTAAATTTTTAGGCTCATTGCTGCTCTGCGGCTTTCTGATTTATGCACTCGATACCCACAACCCATTGGGCCAGGCCGTACCTGCGCTTGGCAGGGTCTTGAACCCCGTCAGTGGTTTTTGGGCCAATGCGGAGCCAAAAATGGTCAAACCCAGTAAAAAATTGGGATTAAAAGGTTTCAAAGGCAAAGCAGAAGTGATTTTTGATGAGCGCCTGGTTCCACATATTTTTGCCGATACTCCCGAAGATGCCGCTTATGCACATGGTTATGTCACGGCAGCCCATCGCTTGTTTCAAATGGACCTCTCAACCCGCAAAGTCAGTGGGCGATTGTCGGAAATACTGGGTGAAAGAACCCTGGAGATTGACTTGCTGCAAAGGCGCAAGGGCCTGAACCGCATCGCTCAAATGCACCTGGAAACCATCGAGAAATCGCCTGCGGAGAATGCCATCCTGCAAGCTTATGTGGATGGGGTGAATGCTTACATGACAACCCTCAAACCTGCCAGCTACCCAATTGAGTTTAAACTATTGGGCATGAAACCCGAACCCTGGAGCAAGCTAAAGTCAATCCTGTTTCTAAAAGCAATGGCCGAAGACCTCTGTTTTCGCCATGAAGACATTGCGGCGACCAATACCCGCACTTGGTTAGGCGCTGAAGCCTTCGATTTTCTTTTCCCAGAGTACAATCCCAAGCAATCGCCGATCATACCTGCTGATACCAAATGGGATTTCAAACCCGTAGTCAACACCGCTAAAATCGAACCCAGCCTACTCAGCGGCATCTTCCCGGAGCCAGCGATGCCCATGGCACCCGAAGCCAATGGCAGCAACAACTGGGCAGTGAGCCCCAGCAAAACCCTGAACGGCAACCCCATCTTGTGCAACGATCCTCACCTGGCCTTGCGCTTGCCTTCAATTTGGTACGAAGTGCAAATCTGCACCCCTGAAGCCAATGCTTATGGTGTGTCTTTGCCTGGCTTGCCTGGGGTCGTGATTGGCTTCAATGAGCACATCGCTTGGGGCATGACCAATCTGGGGCACGACTTGCTCGACTGGTACCAAATCAAATTTGTGGACCAAGACCGTACCCGCTACGAATTGGACGGCAAAGTGAAAACAGTAGAGAAGGTCAAAGAAAGCATCCAGGTACGCGGTCGCAAGGAGCCCGTCAACATTGAAGTGAAATACACCGAATGGGGCCCGATGGTCTGGGAAGACTCCACCAAGTCCGATTATTATGGCCTGGCCATGCATTGGATAGTCGCCGACCCGGCTGAAAAAAGGGCTTTTCACGAGTTTGGTGCCCTCTGGGGCCTGATGAAGGCCAAAAATTACAACGAATACGCAGCTACCTTGAATGGTTACGACGCGCCACCCCAAAACTTTGTTTTCGCAAGTAAAGACGGCGACATCGCCTTGCGCGTGAATGGCCGCCTGCCCATCCGCAGCAAGGGGCAGGGGCGTTTTGTGCAAGACGGCAGCAGCTCTGCCAATGGCTGGCAAGGCTACATTCCACGGGACCAAATCCCAGCTACTTTAAACCCCGCACGGGGATTTGTTTCATCGGCTAATCAAAACTCAACTGCCAACGATTATCCTTATTATTATTACGGAGGCTTTGACGATTACCGGGGCCGTTTCATCAACCGCAGCTTGGCGGAGATGGACAGCGTGACGGTAAAAGACATGATGGCTTTGCAACAAAGCAGCTATTCGTTGCAAGCGGAGGAGGCAGTGCCTATTTTTCTGAAGCTCATTCCTGTAGAAAAATTGAAAAAGGACGAAGCCGCCATGCTGGCCGAATTGAGAACCTGGGATTTTCGTTATGATAAAAACAAGGCCGCGCCCGCTATTTTCCAGGGTTTGTTGGATAGCACTTACCGACTTACTTTGGATGAATTCATGGCCCAGACTGAAAAACATGAGATCATTTTCCCGGAAGGCTGGCGCTTTTTGGAATTGATGGACCAACACGCCAGCCACCAAATTTTCGACATTCAGGACACCAAAAACCGAGAAACAGCCGCCGATGTAGCCCTCAAGGCCTTCAAGCAAGTGTATAAAGCCAACGCGGTCGCCTACAAAGCCAAAACCCTCAAATGGCAAACCATCAACAATGCTTCGGTGAACCACATGGCCCTCATCCCTGCTTTTTCGCGCAACAACCTGCCCATCAGCGGCATCAACCAAGCCCCCAATGCCATTCGCGGAGGGCACGGCCCCTCGTGGCGGATGGTCGTAGAACTGGACAAAAAGAAAGGCCTGAAAGCCTATGGCGTTTATCCTGGTGGTCAATCGGGTAATCCTGGCAGCCATTGGTACGATTCGATGGTTTTGCCTTGGGCCAAGGGTGAGTACAATGAGTTGTTTGTGATGAAAAATGCGCAAGACAAGGAGAAGAAGACGATTGCGAAGTGGGACTTCGCAGGGGTAAAATGAGGGGGAAAAGGGCGCGCTAAAGGATTGATGTAAAGTAAAGAATGCAAATGGGACATTCATCAAGGCCATGAAGGCGTTTGATTTTTACCTTTTTTTGCTTTATCGCTTGCCGAATAGAAACTTTGTTTATTTTTGCCCCCTGAAAAATTGGAAACGGGAAGATTCAAGCCCAGATTGCTTGACTTTTCCCCAAAGCAACCATTAACTTTAACAACAATGGCAAAAAGGAGACAGGTTAAGCAAGCCTCCACCACAGCGCAGAGTTCCAGACCGGAAGAGGATGTATTGGTAAACATTGTGGAGGTACGCGATCAAGCGCAGGATTTTGTGGGTAAATTCCGCAAGCCTTTGATGATTGGTGGAGGACTGGTGTTGGCCTTGATCGTTGGCCTCATTGGCTGGAATCTGTACATCAAGGGTCAGCAGAATACTGCCGTTGAACAATTGCGTGAAGCCGAGAAAAAGTTTGAGCGTGATTCATTCGCAATAGCCCTCAACCGTCCAGGTGGTGGTTACGGTGGTTTCCTCCAGATCATCGACAATTATCCCGGTACTCCGGCTGCTAATTTGGCCAACTATTACGCTGGTGTAAGCTACCTGAACCTGGGTAAATACGACGCTGCTGTAAGTTTCCTGAAGGATTACAAGGCCAAAGGGACTTTGATGACCATCATGAAAAACGGTACCTTGGGCGACGCTTACTCAGAATTGAAGCAATTCGACCAAGCCGAAAGCCATTACGCCAAGGCCGCCAATGCAGGTGACAACGACCTGCTGACGCCCTTTTACCTGAAAAAACTGGCCATGTTGGCTGAACGCAATGGCGACAACGCTGGCGCTGTGAAGCACTACCAAGCTATCAAAGACCGCTATCCGAACTCTACCGAGGGCCAGGATGTGGAAAAATACCTCGTTCGTTTGGAAGGAAAGTAATCTTTTCTCACCCAAATGATGTTTCGGAAGGTAAGAGAGCTGCGTGTTTTCTTACCTTTCGTGTTTTTGAAAGCAAGCCTAAGTACAGCGTTTTTTAAGTTCTTGTAATTATCTCCCCTACTGATTGGTAGAGATAATAGGCTAAAAGGATTGACGCGCTTAAAGCTTCAATTCAAAAACTTATTTTCGATAGTTTAGCGAACTTAAAAAACAAACTACTAAGTGACAAGCCACGAATAAACCTTTCCAATTCGCAACTGCGTACTTTATAGATTATGCCCTCGCTGTGCGAGGCCATTTTTAGCACGCGGATAAAATTGGGTTTGGGTGTGTTTGGGTGTGAGTGTGCATAAACCCCCATTTCCAATTAAATGAGTCGATAGATTCTGATCGTAGCCCCCACACTCGAACTCACACTTACACACTTCACACCCATTCTTGCGGATTTCCAGCATGACGGTGACCATGACGTTGACAACATGGTCTGATCAGGAACCGTAAAAATTGGAAACGTTTATTTTTGAAACATGACCAAGGTGATTTCTGGCTCCTTTCTTGCACATAAGAGTGTGTTTAAATATTGGAGGTTTAGACGGAAAACGAGTCAAATTTTGCTTAATCGAGGCGGGAAAAGCGGAGTTATGCAGCGCATAATGAGCATTTTCCCAACGAAGAGTAAGTGAAATTGGGCCGTTTTACGGCAAACAAAAAATTTTAAACATACTCTAACACTGGGCTATCCTCGGAGGCCCTCTCCTCAACTTCTCAACTTCTCAACTAAATATGGCTAGCGCGCTAAAAAACCTGTCTGAATACGACGAAAAGAACATGCCCTCAGCGGCAGACATGCATTTCGGAATCGCGGTTGCCGATTGGAATGCCCATATTACCCATGCTTTGTACCAGGGCTGTGTGGATACTTTGCTGCAACACGGGGCCAAAGAAGAAAACATCCATGTGGTGCAAGTACCGGGTTCTTTTGAACTGCCCCAGGCTACTCGTTTGCTGCTAGGTGCGCACAAATTGGATGCAGTCATTGCCATCGGTTGTGTGATCAAAGGCGAAACCAGTCACAACGAATACATCAACAACAGTGTGGCCCTGGGCCTGACCAACCTGAGCATCGCCACCAGCATCCCTTGTATTTTTGGAGTGCTCACGCCCAACGACGAGCAGCAAGCCATCGACCGAGCAGGTGGCAAGTACGGCAACAAAGGCATAGAAGCCGCTGTGACCGCCATTCGCATGGCCGCCCTGCGCAAGGATTTGCAGAAAGGCGGGAAGGCCAAGATTGGATTTTAACCTGTGCTCATGGACATTCATTTCATCGAATCCGGTTTTCTCAAACTCGACGGCGGGGCGATGTTCGGCGTGGTGCCCAAGCGCATGTGGGAAAAACTCAACCCGCCTGATGACCTGAATATGTGCACCTGGTCCATGCGCTGCCTCTTGGTGCAAACCCAGGACCGGAATATCCTGATCGATACCGGAGTTGGACAAAAACAAGACGCTCGCTTCCACAGCCACTTCGAACCCTGGGGGCAAGGCCCCTGGGACCTCAGTCTGGCCCCCTACGGCCTCAAAGCCAGTGACATCACCGATGTGTTGCTCACCCATTTGCATTTCGACCACGTAGGTGGGGCCATTGCGCTCAACGCGAAAGGCGAACCTGAGCCCGCTTTTCCAAATGCCAAATACTGGGTCAATCCCCGACATTGGGACTGGGCTTGTCAGCCCAACCCACGCGAAGCCGCTTCGTTTTTAGCCGAAAATTTCAAACCCCTGAAAGACTGGGGGCTGTTAGAATTCATTGATCCGGGTACCGAAGACCTGACTTGGCTACCCAGCATTCAGTTGCGTTGTGTGTATGGCCATACCGAGGCCATGATGTTGCCGATTTTGCAAAAAGAAAGCCAAACCTGGGTGTATTGCGCCGATTTGATCCCCTCGGCCTGGCACATCGGTCTGCCCTACGTCATGGCCTACGACCTGCGCCCATTGGATACGATGCGTGAAAAAGAACGATTGCTCAATGAAGCGGTGGATGGTGACTATACGCTGATTTTTGAGCACGATCCCAAGACCGCTGCTGGAAAAGTAAAAAGGGATGACAAGGGAAGGATCTTTTTGATGGGGTGATGTTAGAGTAGTTGAAATTGGGCCGTTTTACGGCAAACAAATGATTTTTAACATACTCCTAGTACACGGTTCAAAAATAAACCTTACCAATTTTTTACTTACCAGTTGTCAACATCATGGTCAAAGTCATGCTGGAAATCCGCAAGATTGTGTGTGGGTGTGGAAGTGTGTGTGAAAGTGTGTCCAACATTGGAAACGAAATATCAACACACCCGAACCCAAACAAGCACACTCAAACCCATTTTTATCCGTGTTCCGAACCAGCACCGCGCAGCGGGGCAACGAAGTTGCGATTTGGTAAGGTTTTTTGGTGGCTTGTCACTTAGCCTTGCAAAACTCGCAAATAGCGGTCCAAACTGGCGAGTACACATGTCGCTACCAAAGTAATGAAACTGGTTTTCTCTTCCTCAGTGGAGGTAAGTTCCAGCGCGTTGTAGTATGCGATCCGACTGTCATAATCCCCACCAATGATGGCCAAGGGGAAACCATGTTGCAGCAAAATTAAGTTCATCACCAAACGAGAGGTGCGGCCATTTCCATCAATAAAGGGGTGAATGCTGACCAAACGTTCGTGCATTTCAGCCGCCAAGACCACCGGATGCAGTTCGCTTTTGTTTTTTTCGTAAAAAATGAAGTAGTCATCCATCAAAGGTTCCAAAAGATAGGGTTGCGGTGGCACATGTTGGCTGCCAGCAATCATTACAGGAACCCTGCGGTAACGTCCAGCGTTTTCCCGGTCAATGCCATACAAAACCAAAGCATGGATTTGCTTTAAAACACTTGAATTAAGTGAAATTTTTCGCTCCAGCATATCTTCTACAAATAAAATAGCTTCCTGGTGATTGATGGCTTCCAAGTGTTCGCGCAGGGATTTGCCGCTGATAGTGATGCCTTCGCTAATCACCATCTGGGTTTCGCGCAGCGTCAAGGTATTGCCTTCAATTCGATTGCTTTCATATAAAAACTCTATTCTTAGCGCTTCGCGGATGCGGGTACTGTCCAATTTTTCCCTCAAAGCGTCTAACCGTGCTTTGCGGGCATCAATCTCCAATAAAAGTTCGCTTATTGATTTCATCTTGCTGCAAGATACTGGATTTTGTCATTAAATCCACTCCCGCCCTTTGTCTCTCAAATAAGCCAAGGTTTGGGCTTCGCGGCTACCAGCCTCGGGTTCGTGGTTGTAAGTCCAATTGGCCACGGGCGGCAGGCTCATCAGGATCGACTCGGTGCGGCCATCGGTTTCGAGGCCAAATTTGGTGCCTGCGTCCCAAACCAAGTTGAATTCCACATAACGCCCCCGGCGTAAGAACTGCCAGCGTTTTTCGGCTTCGCCAAAGGCATCGTCCTGGTGTTTTTGCAAGAGAGGAATGTAAACTGGACAAAAAGTCTCGCCCACTTCGCGTACAAAGGCAAACCATTTTTCCTTTTCGCCCATTTGACGGTCAAAAAAGATGCCACCGATGCCCCTGGTTTCTTTGCGGTGTCGGATGTAGAAGTATTCGTCGGCCCAAGGCTTGAATTTGGCGTAATATTCGGGATCGTGGCGGTCACATACGTCCTTGAGGGTTTGGTGGAAAAAACGCGCGTCCTCTTCAAAAATGTAATGTGGAGTAAGGTCAATGCCCCCACCAAACCAACTCAGGCCATTGTCGGTTTCAAAGTAGCGCACGTTCATGTGTACAATTGGTGCCCAGGGGTTGTGGGGGTGCAAAACGATGGACACGCCAGTAGCAAAAAAGCCTTTGGCATCGATGCGCAGGGCTTTGGATGCTTTTTCTGACAACTCTCCGTGTACAGCCGAGAAGTTTACCCCACCTTTTTCGATTCTCCTGCCTTCGATGGCACGGCTGCGGCCACCGCCACCGCCAGGGCGCTCCCAGTGATCCTCCTGGAATTTCCCTGCTCCATCGGCGGCTTCCAGTTGCTGGCAAATGTCGTCTTGCAAGGCTTGGAAGTAGGCAGTGATGGTATCCTTATTCACTTCAATAGCGGAAAAAATGGGCATGTTTTGCGTTTTGCCAGTAAGGTAAAGGCTCTATTTTGGCTAAAAAAATATTCTGCGCTCGTTTTGAAAAACTGTTGAACTTTGTGGAAAAAAATTGAAGATGCACCACCTCGCCGATACGGAACTCATTGTCACCCCCCAAGGACATATTTACCACCTCGATCTGCACCCCGATCAATTGGCTGATTTCGTCATCACTGTTGGTGATCCGGGACGGGTGGCGCAAGTATCCAAGTATTTTGATGCCATCGAGCACCGCGCCAGTCATCGCGAGTTTGTGACCCATACTGGGCGTGTCGGTAGCCAAAGGATCAGTGTGATTTCCACGGGTATCGGACCAGATAACATCGATATCGTACTCAACGAATTAGATGCCCTGGTCAACATTGACCTGCAAGCCCGTGAACTGAAACCAGGCCACCGCTCCTTGAAAATCCTGCGCCTGGGTACTTCCGGGTGCTTGCAGCGTGACGTTAAGCCAGGTAGCCTGGTCTTTTCGCAATACGCCATTGGGCTCGACAACCTCTTGCATTTTTACGATTACCCTGCCAGGATAGACGAGAAAAGCCTGCTGTCAAGTTTTGAAAAACACCTTACCACAATGGGCCAAACGCTGCCCACGAAGCCCTATGCCTGTGCCGCCAACACCGACTTGTTAGAACACTTTGCGGGGGATTTTTCCCGATGCGGCATTACCCTCACTTGCCCGGGTTTTTATGCGCCCCAGGGCCGATCTTTGCGCACCAAAAGTCAATTGAGCCGCGATTTTTTCGAAACTGTAGGTGAGTTCAACTTCGATGGTTTGCAAATCACCAATTTTGAAATGGAAACTGCTGCGATTTTGGGCTTGGCCAATTTGCTGGGGCACCAGGCCCTGTCTTGCAGCGTCATTTTGGGCAATCGCCTGGATGGCCAGTTTTTGGCTGATCCGGGTAAGGCAGTGGAGGCGATGATTGAGGGGGTGCTTAGGATTGGGTTTTGGTAAAGCTAAGGTGAATTCTGGTTTAATAGGCTTGTTTTTTTGACATACGATAGCCGAAATACGACTTACGACATATGATTTAAGGGCTCGCTGGGGAGATTTGTCGTGTTTTGGGGTTACCATGGTTCTTTGACAAATCATGTGCTCTATGATGCAGCTGCTGGTTAGCTGCTTGATGGATACAAGGGAGGCTGCATTACCCCCGAGACTGAAGATCGGGGGTACGATGCAGGATGTATCAATGGTTCTATTTTGGAAATTTGGCGCGGTGGGAAGCAAAAATTCAAATTATGGCAAGGTGAAAAAATTCGGTTCAATTATCTGAATTTCAGTTAAATATAAAAATTACATGTAAGTTTTAAATCCTATGATATCCGTTTACGCGTTACAAACGCGTGTAAGATGGTTCCGGTCACAGACCTGGAACCAGCGTCAATTGAGCGTTGTGCTGGTGTCGGGTCTCCTGACCGACACCGGGCTTGCGCACGTTTGTAACGTGCTTACGATAACTTAGTATTTTTGCCTAGACAGAGAAAGATGCTTGCTGAAATATGGATTGAACACTTACAGTCACATCTAAAATCGTGTAACCCTGGACTTTAGTCCGGGGACAAAGCACATCTCTGAATCTCTCATCTGAATTCTATCCAGAAATTGCATCGAATGTCAGGTGAAAAGCCACAAGAGCAAATGCTGACGTTAAAGTTACATTCGGGTGAGTCAATTGCTCTAATTCCCCCAAACCTGCCCAATGCTCACCTTGATCTCCGGCGTAATCTTGATCTTCATTTTGATGATCAGCGGATCTTGTAATTTGTTACCCGTTTTGGAATAAAGGGTGTAAGTCGATTTGACCGTAGTGAAAACCGAGGTCAGCACCGCACTGTTCTTGTTTTCTTTCAAAATCTGCTCCAGTTTTTCGGGGGTAAAATTTTCATGGGTACCGCGCATTTCCACTTCCAGGGCTGGACTGAGGGCCACGACGAGCGAAAAATTGCTCATTTCCAGTCCATAAGCCTGCATTTTAGGAAAAACGCTCAACCATTCGTCAATGATTTGGTAGCCCTTTTCTTTGGCGCTTTCGCCCAGGTTGCCAGCTTGTTCCATCACGGCATCGCTTGCTTCTTGCAGGGCTTTTTTCAGTCGGTCGATCATCTGTTGCGATTTTATTCAGCGGTCAATTTGCGGCTTAAACGGTGATGAATGCCTGTTTTTTAGCTAAAAATAGGATTTTATCGGACAAAATGGGCTTATCAGCCTCTTTTTTTAACGTTGCTATTCTGTCGGCTATGCTCCATTGTGTACAAAAAATTAGCCTGGTCTTGTTGTACATTCCTTAGTTTTGCGAGCTCAAATCCAGAAAACCAGACCACAACTATATATGACCCAAAGCACTGGTATTTTCGAAGCCTTCAACAAACTAAACGTATTGGTGGTCGGCGATGTAATGGTCGATCGTTATTTGCAAAGTCGAGTAAATCGCATTTCACCTGAAGCACCTGTTCCAATTGCTGAAATTCAAGGAGAAGAAAACCGCCTTGGAGGAGCCGGCAACGTAGCATTGAACTTACGTGCCCTGGGCGCAACGCCAATCTTGTGCAGCGTAATCGGTCAAGATGAAGAAGGCCAGCGCTTGCTGGATCTGCTGCCAAGCGTAGGAATTTCCAACAAATACATTTTGCAAAGTGCTGAACGAAATACTACCGTCAAAATTCGGGTTTTGGCGGGCAATCAACAACTCATCCGTCTGGACCGCGAAAGTACCCACGACTTGGCTGATGAGTTGGCCGACCAGTTCCTGAATGGCATTCGCGAAACTTTGGAAAACCGCGAAGTACATGCTATTTTGCTACAAGACTATAACAAAGGTGTGCTTTCACCCAAGGTCATTCGGGAAGTGATCCTTGAATCGGTGCGCCGTGATATTCCAGTTGCGGTGGATCCCAAGGCCAAAAACTTTTGGGCTTACAAGCATGTGAGCTTATTCAAGCCCAATTTGAAAGAAATTCGCGCTCAAGTACCGATGTCGGTGCAAACAGAGAGCGAATCACTTGAACAAGTGGCTGCCTACATCCGCAGTCAATTGGGCAACCAACATACCATGATTACTTTATCAGAAAAAGGCCTGTATTGGGACAGTGCAGGCCAATCGGCAATCGCACCCACCCAGGCCCGCGACATTGCCGATGTATGCGGTGCAGGCGATACGGTGATCAGCGTGGCTACTTTGGGCCTGGCTTTGAAATTGCCCATGTCTGAAATTGCCCTGCTCTCGAACCTGGCTGGTGGTCAGGTCTGTGAAAAAGTGGGGGTTGTGCCAGTGGATAAGGCGCAGTTGGAGCGGGAGTATTTGGAACTTTTGGTGGGGTGAAAGAATTCTTACTGCTCAAAAAAAGAGCCCTCTCGTTTTTGGCGAGAGGGCTCTTTTTTTTTTACTTCTTATACAACTCCATGCCTGCTTTCTCGTACTTGTCCCCAGCTTTCCATTGGGGCTTGCTGGCATCATTGGCAATCAAGCGCGCCAAGTAAGAAAAAGCCTGACAATACTTGAGGAAGTAGTCCATATCAATGGAACTGGCTTCGTCGGCTACTTGGTGGTAGTACTTGTTGATGGCATCGTCAAACTTGGTCAAGCCTGGGCTCACATTCATGGCCGGCACACCTTCTGCGGCAAAAGACACGTTGTCGGAACGGTCGAACAAGCCTTGTTCGGGAGCGGGGTCGGGAAAAACCTTCAGTCCCACCGAGTTGAGCGCAGTTTCTACATGCGCATCGGTGCCCGTGCGGCCATAACCAAAAATCGAAATGTGCTCGGTACTGTTGTAGCCCGCGCCATCGGTATTGAGGTCAAAAATCACTTCTTTGAGCGGAATCAGCGGGTTTTGGGCGTAATAGGCGCTGCCTAAAAGACCCAGTTCTTCACCCGTCACCGCCATCACGATCACCGAGCGCTTGGGCCGCTGGATCGACAGGGCTTTGGCCGCACTCAAGAGGGCCACGGTGCCCATCGCGTTATCGCGAGCGCCGTTGAAAATGCTGTCTTCTGCGCTGTAAGCATTGCCGCCTTCCTTGCCAATGCCCACGTGGTCGTAGTGAGCAGTGATGAGCAGGTATTCTTTTTTCAGTTCAGGATCGCTGCCTTCCAATACACCAATCACGTTCTGCGAAGGTACGTTGCGGCTACTGAACCCATTGCTGCTGAAGCTGGCCTTGATTTTTTTGCCCGCTTGCAAGTCTTTGATTTCAGCCACGCCACTTTTTTCTTTCATCCAACCATAGGTCAGCTTGCGAGATTCTGATTTGGCTTCCTTGCTGGGCGGAGCGATGGTTTCACGGCCAAAGTAAGAGCTGAAAAAATTCCAGGGGAAAGGCAAACGATACAGTTCGATCAATCCCACTGCGCCATTTTTATAGGCGAGGTCGCGCTTGGCACCCATCGCCCGGAAAATGACCATGGGTGAGTTGTTTTCTCCTGGAGGGCCAGGCAAGGAGATGAGGAGTTTGCCCTTCACGTCCTTGCCCTTGTAGTCGTCGTGGCCAGATTTTTCATCCACCCAACCATGACCGATGAACATGACCTCGGCGTTTTTGACCGTGTTGGCTTCGCCAGTCATGAAGATGAAGTCCTCCATGAGCTTGTAATCCACCTTGCCAATTTTCAAGGTGCCAGCACTTGGTGGCGTAGCAGCTTGGAATTGGATGGGCTGGAAATAATCTTTGGCACCAGCCGGACTGCTGTAACCGTAAGTACGCAGCTCTTCGGCGATGAAGCGAGCGGCGAGGTTGTTGCCCATCGAGCCAGTACGGCGGCCTCCCAATTCGTTGGCAGAAAGGAAGCGAAGCTGGAACTCAGGCTCCTGCTTGGGCATAGAAAATTCGGGAAAGTTGGGCTTTTGAGCTTGTGCTGCTGAAGCTATCAAGAGCAAAAAAAGACTAAGAAAAGGGTATTTCATGTACTCAGGATTTGAGAGCAATTGGAAAAAAATGAATTAGGACAAAGTCGCTTTTGGGACAACAAGGTCAAAGCAAGTCAAGCACAAGTGGATTTTGCAAAAAATCCTTCACGCCTGGAGCCTTTGATGCTGCCAATTGGCGCAGCAATTTAAAACGCAAATCCGCAGGGTAAAAATTCAAGGTCAAAAAGTCGATTAAGTTCTCAGATTGGTGGAGATTTAACCCTTTTTCTTCAACCAGCGACAGCAAATTTTGTTGCAAAGCGGCCAAGACATCGACTTTTATTACTCCATCTTGTTGCAAAGCGCGCAGTGCGGGCAAGATTTCAGCAGCAAAAGCAGTACTGTTCAAGATCGCTTCGGGATTGGGCACTTGATCGTCACGGGAGCGCAAAAACTGGATAAACGCCGCCGCCGCTTTTTCGCCTACTATACCTATTGCCAGGTGCAGTATCAAGTCCATATCCCCGGCGGGAGCTTGTGCGTAGGCTGCAAAAAACTGGGTCCAGGCACGGGGATTGGCGCTAGAAGCCTCTTTCGATCGACTGAGTAAAAACTGGATGCCAGTGGGGTGAACGCCATTTTTACGAGCCCACTGCGCCCATTCTTGCGGGTCAAAACGGAGGTTGACATTCAAAAGCCGCGACAACATGGCCTCGTCCAAGGGCGTAACTGAATAATCGCCATTGTCGGGATTGGCGGTGCATACGATTTGCCAGCCAGCGGGCAATTGCCAACTGAGCAAAGCCCTACGCTGGAGCAATTGCATCAAGCCACGCAGGATGCGGTCGTCGGCGCGGTTCAAGTCGTCAATCAGCAAAATGCCCAGGCCAGGGTTGGAGGGAGCCCAGGCAGGTGGGCGCAGCACGGTGTGGTCGTTTTCGAGGGCGGGAAGGCCCAACAAGTCGCCCATTTCGTCCAGTTGTGCAGGGGCGAGGTAACAAAATTCGTAGCCTTTTTCGCGGGCAAAGTCTTCGACCAATTGGGTTTTACCCACCCCGTGTTCGCCCCAGATGCAGAGGGGTATTTGTGGGCTTCCACTTTTTTCGGCCAAAACATTGACTTCCCACTGGTGCTCCAGCAGGCGACGCACTTGAGATGGCTTGAGGCTTGGACCGAAGTTGGGCATGGCATATTTTTTTACATACGACATCTGATAGACGACATACGACATATGATTTGGGGGCTCGCTGGGTAGCTTAGAGTTTAGCTGGGCATCTAGGTTACACGATTCGGGAGTTATAACAAGCCGCTAGGTCAACATCATGGTCGATGTAATGCTGGAAAATCCGCAAGATAGGGTGTGGAGTTTGTAACTTTACGTTCGAGTGTGGGGGCTTCGAACATAAGTTTAGTCTCCGATTGAAAACGGGATTTTTCACACTCACACCCAAACAAACACACCCAAACCCAATTTTATCCGTGTGCTAAAAAATCCTCGCGCAGCGAGGCCGGAAGTAAAGCAACGTAGTTGCGAATTAGTAAATCCTAGTTGTGGCTTGTCACAATTCTTTCAGTGGCCCAAACCTCCGCGAAGGTAAATTTTTTCTCCGGGTAAATCAGCATTGGCTTTTTGGCCACACAAGATCCAAAGCATGGGGATATGGGGCTTGACAAGCGGCGTAGGGCCATCGCCATCGCTGAAATACAGCAGCAGGTCAGGCCGGAATTGAGCTTGAGTCAATTGCAAAACCGGATCAAAATTGGTGCCACCGCCGCCGCGTACCGACTTGGGCCGCTCGCCTCGCCAGGGATACAAGCGTTGGATGCGGGTATCGCATTCCACGATCTTCAGGTCGAATCCATGTTTGGCCAACTTTTCGATTTCATTCCAAAAACCACTCAAATGCTGCTCATCCACACTTGCCGAAGTGTCGATAGCCGCCAAAATACGGCCTTTGGGCACGCGTTTGGTACCAGGGATGGTGCCGTAGCGTTTAGAAATTCGCCGCGAGGTGTTTTTTAACTTGCTGTGCAGGGCTCTTTTCAAAAAATGCTGCAACAGCCTAGGCCAGGGGAGGGTAGGGGACTGGCCTTCCAGGTTCAATTGCCTTTGCAGATCCGCAGGGAAATGTCCATGATTTTGGCTCAAAACTGCTAAAGCTGGCTTGGGCTGGTGTTGAAACTGTGGCCAAAAACGGTGGGTCCAGAGTTGGGCTTGGCCTTCGTTCAGCAAAGGCTGTAAAATGTCTTTTTGCGGCAACAACAAGTCATAATATTCCCCACTCGATAAGCCTGTGGGCAATTCGATGCCCCAATCGCCTAATTTTTCCAAGCAGAAAGGCGAGGACACGCCTGACAAATACTGATTGACCACCAAATCTGTAGCCAATTCATAGATCTCAGGCTCGGAAAACGCCGCCACTTGCTGCGGATGGCCAAAAAGTAGGTGCAGGAGCTCGTGCTTGAGCAAAAGGACGGCTTGTTCGGGCTCCAAAAAATTAGTTGGATGCTCTAAAATCACGGCCCCTTGCTGGTCCATTTTCAAAGCAAAATCCAGTCCGGTTTTACTCGACTCCACAACTGACCTGCGCAATTGCGCCAGGCAATCGCTGT
This sequence comes from Chitinophagales bacterium, assembly GCA_013299105.1. GTDB lineage: Bacteria > Bacteroidota > Bacteroidia > Chitinophagales > Saprospiraceae > Haliscomenobacter. Next base: position 26,673 of record JAAFJY010000052.1, read on the forward strand.
AAAAGGGTTCGCTGATGCACCAATCGAGTAGCAAATCGGAGAAGGACATGGTTTTTGGTTTATTGCGCCAGGATCGTCGCCAAATCGGCAGGCGAATATCGCACTGACTTCAGGGTTTTGTTGTCGTCCTTGCGGTACACCAGGTAATGGCCATTCGACTCCACATAATAAGCTTCCACCCCACGGTTTTCGGCATAATAAGCGATGGTTTCCTCGGCCTCGGCGGGGCTGTGGCACACCTTGCTCATGTTGGAGCGCTGTACTTCGTCGAACAAAGCCTTGAATTTTTCGCCCAAACCGAACTCTAAAATCGCGCCAGACAACACGTATTGCAGGTCGCAAAAAGCATCGGCTACTTCCACCAGGTTGCCGTCTTCGATGGCTTGGCGCAGTTCTTTCAGCTCTTCTTCGAGCAGGGCGAGGCGCAGGCGACAGCGTTCAGGTGCCGGGATAATGGGTTGTGGTTCAATGGGGTGTTTAAAAGTTTGGTGAAACTCAGCGACTTGGTTGAGTGCGTCCAGTTGATCCATGTCTTAGTTGAAAAGTTGAAATGTTGAAGAGTTGAAAAGAGGGGGGCTCCGGTTTATTCGATCAGTTCTTTGCGAATGATACCCTCCAATTCGCTCCAAGGCATGAAAACCTCGGTGGGGCCAGCGGCATAGGCTGCTACCTCGTAAGCATTGTAAATGAACTGCAAGCCACGGGAATCCAGGCTGAAATTTTCAGACAACTCAAAACTACCGTCCCAAAAGTAGCCTGCATCGCTTAAATTTTCGGTGGGAGATAGTTCGCGTACACTGCGAAACTCTTTCTCCACCAGGGTCTTTAATTTTTTCATATCGGTGACGATGTCTTTCAGTTCGATGACTTTACCCGTTTTCAAGTCATAATTTCGCATGATGGTGTAAGTATTGGGGTGCGCGCCACCTGCAAAAGAGTACTTGTTGAAAGTGATCGATACGGCTTTGGGCGACTCATAACTCACCAGCGCATCGCATTCCATGAACCAGGTGGTGATGTACTCTGCATTTCCTTCCGCCGTTTGGTCTTTCACATAGGTTTCGTACTCGCTGACGAAAGCTTTGGCGATGTCCTGGATGCTGCTTCCTTTCACGCGCCCTTCGGCATTCAGGTCCATGCCGTAAGCGACATAATACTCAATTGAATCGTTGATTTTTCCAATGGCAGGAAAATTGCCCTTCAAGATTGGGTAATCCACCTCGAAAGTAGCACAACGATTGGCGTTTTCGTCGCAAACTTCAGAGACTAGCTTGACTTCTTTTTGTTCTACCTCCAGGCTGGAGTTGTTTTTTTCAGCCCCCGGCTTGGACTCACAGGCCAAGAAGACCAGTGAAAGGCCGATACAAGTAAGCATATTGGCGCGAAAATTCGGTAATGGGTTTTGGTACATTGGTTTTGTTTTGAAAATGAAGTGCTAAGGTGGGGAGTTTTGGGGGGATTTGCAAGGGGGGATTTTGAAAAGCTATTTTTGGAGCAAACAAAATTGGGCGAAGAGAAAATATTTGTCATTTCCACTATTATTTTCATTATGATCAAAATTTTCGTATTTTTACATAAAATTTTCACCTTGTATGGATGACTACATAGCTAGAGCGAAATACCAGGCGCGGGTTCAGCCTTTTGTGGCCAAAAACATCATCAAAGTACTCATTGGCCAGCGGCGTGTGGGCAAAAGTTACCTTTTGCGACAGTTGCGTGACCAAATTGCGGCAGCCGATGCGAAGGCTCACTTTATTTATGTGGACAAAGAACAGGAATCATTCAACTATGTCCTCACCGCCAGTGACCTAAGTGCATACATACAGGCAAACATGGTGACAGACCGGATGAATTATGTCATGATAGACGAAATTCAAGAAATCACGGACTTTGAAAACTGCATTCGCTCGTTTGCGTCACGTTCGGATTTTGATCTGTACATTACCGGAAGTAATTCGCAATTGTTGTCTGTCGAATTGGCCACGAGGCTCAGTGGACGGTACATCGAAATACCAGTTTACAGCCTAGATTTTAAAGAGTTTGTGCAATTTCACGGGTTAGAGAAAAACTTGGAGGGCTTACAAAATTTCCTGCGTTATGGTGGAATGCCCTTTCTAAAAAACCTGGAGTTGAAAGACGAAATTGTGTTTGAATACCTTAAAAACGTGCTTACCACGGTGCTTTACCGCGACATCATAGCGCGCTACAAAATCCGAAACGTACAGTTCCTCAACCGTTTGGTAAATTTTACTGCCGATAACATTGGCAATATCCTTAATGCCAGTAAAATCAATGCTTACTTAAAGTCGCAATACATCGCTATTTCTGTCAATAGCATACTCGATTACTTGTCTCACTTAACTGCTGGCCAACTCCTGGTACCCATAAAACGCATCGACCTCAAAGGTAAAAGACTGTTTGAAGTGGGCGAAAAATACTATTTCCAAGACCTCGGTATCCGAAACGCCTTGATCGGCTACCGGGCTGCTGATCTGGGAAAAATGATGGAAAATTGTGTTTGTCAGCACTTACTGAGTCATGGCTACAGCGTTTTCACAGGTGATTGGCAACAACGTGAAATTGATTTTGTCGCCGAAAAAAACAATGAGCGTACCTACATCCAGGTTGCATTACGCATAGATGATCCCGCTACCCACGAGCGGGAATTTGGCAACCTACTTCTCATTCCCGATAATTATCCCAAAATGGTCGTAACCTTGGAAGCTGCGGAGGGCAATACTTACCAAGGCGTTGAACATTGGGGGCTGTTGCGTTTTTTGGAGGAGTTTGAGTGAGGGAGCTTCATCGGTCATCACATTAGAACTCAGTGTGAACGAAGCAATGCAGTTGCCAATGGGCACACTTTGTTCATGGCCTTACCAACCCTATTGACAAATCCACAAAAAAACGTTACTTTAGCACCGTAATAACTCAAAAAAATGCAAGCAGTACGCACTATACAAAAAACAAAAAATGGACATTTGATGATTCAATTTCCAGCGCAATTTCATGATATTGAGCTGGAAATCATCATTTTACCAGCGCAACCCTCTAAAGAATCTGATGTAGAACTCCCAACTACTAATCGCTTAGAAATGGTGGCCCATCTGAAAGGGATACTACCTGATTTACCCTATTCAAAGTATGACTTTTATGAGCAATAGAGTCATGCTGGATAGCTCTGTCCTCATTGAATATGTTAAGAATTCTAGAGGCGAACTATTTGAAGCACTTTTGTAAAGAAAGCCTCAAGCTATGATACTGTGTACCAAATTTTAATGTTTGGGGAGGTTACAATGTCCTAAGTATAAATTCTGCTTTGTCTTTTAAGTAAGGCACTTCAACTTTGTAATATCTGTCATAGTCAGGATATAATACAACTAAAAACATTTTTGAAACTTGAATGCCATATTTGTTTTCAAGGATGTATTTGTACAAACTTTGTTGTAAGCAATAACGATTATAGCTTGTATCGTCAATATCTGCTAATTGTCCAATGCCCTTTTGCCATTGATTATTTTTGATTGGTTCACCATTCAAAGAGTTGACAACTTTTTTACTTCTCTTCCAATCATACATTTCGTACCCATTATCGTTTTTAGAAATTAAGTCGATGGTTCCTGCAATATGATAGTGCTCGTCAAATATTCTCCATTCAGTTCTATATGGTTTAATATGATTGTTATCTTGAACAAAACTTTCAAACAAATGGAACTCTCCGGTTCTTTCATATTCCTGTTCCAAATAAAAATTTTCAATTTGTTCGTGAAGAAAGGTGCCGTCTTTAGCAGCTGTTTCGCCTGTAGTTCTCCACATTAATTCAACTTCATCAGGAGTCATTCTTAACTCAGGCGCTTTACGATTTGCCCATTTTACCGAGTCAAATTTAGGAAAGAATTTTGCAATTATTGTACTTGCCGATGGTGTTGGCACATTGTCAACTGTGTAAATATGAGGTTCGGGATAGAATTTAATCCTGCTATCTCTAGTGTTTGAATTTTCCCTATTAAAAGCAATAGATTGTTTACTATCGACTTCTCCTATGAAAGTCGGTTTAACTAATTTTTCCTCTTTCAGCTCTTGTTCATCAAAATCTCTCTCAATAGTTTCTGTTTGCTCTACAGTTGGTTGGAAAGTATGATTAAGATACTGTTCTCTATATTTTGCCTTTTCCCACTTTTGAGCTTGAACAATGTCCCAAAGTTTTTCAACTTTTAACTCTGGTTGTTTTAACAATTGGCTTGGTATTTCATAATTTGGAGTTACAGATTTTATTATTTCTGCTATATATCGTAAACAGTCATTTTCTTGCAAATGAACTTGATATTCAGAAAATCGAATAACTATCCAACCCCTATCAACAAAATAGATGTCTCGGTTTAAGTCTTCGCCTTCACAGTGTGTTGGCTGTCTAGTTATTCCAGCGTATGGCTCGTCAATTTCAATATCTATTCTAATGTTTGTGCCTGATTCATCAATAATAGACTTGTTCACCCTTGATAATCAAATTTTTAGTATCTTTGCGTAAAAAACATGATTGACTACAAGTCGATACGAACCGACCGACAGTTTAAGGGCGCAACAGGGAAAAGTAAATCTCAATT
>JAAFJY010000053.1 GCA_013299105.1 Chitinophagales bacterium
TACAGGACCCATGCTTGATAAATGGCGATCCGAAAATGTCTGCAACAACCGATTCGGGGTGCGGCGAAGAATGGAAAAGGAGCTAAAAAACGCAGGGGAGTAATCGTGCCAGATTACACACCCTACGTATAAACCTTTCCAATTCGCAACTGTGTTGCCTGGCTGTGCGAGGCCATTTTTAGCACGCGGATAAAATTGGGTTTGGGTGTGTTTGTTTGGGTGTGAGTGTGCATAACCCCCCATTTCCAATTAAATGAGTCGATAGATTCTGATTGTAGCCCCCACTCTCGAACTCACACTTACACACTTCACACCCATTCTTGCGGATTTCCAGCATGATGTTGACCATGATGTTGACAGCATGATCTGATCAGAAATCATAAAAATAGAAAACGTTTATTTTTGAACCGTTACTAAACATCTTTGACTTTTGATTAAAGCCTCGGCGGTGGCAACGTCATGCTGGAAATCAGTGAAAATCAGTTTTATCCGTTACATCCGTGTTATCAACTTGAAGCCGCAAAGCGGCTGAAGGCTTTCTTCAACTTATTCACCTTATTTAATCAGTGGCCTCCTCGATCACAACAAAACACAAAAACCATGAAAATCACCGACGCGAAAGTTTTTGTCAACTCGCCGGGACGGAACTTCGTTACCCTCAAAATTTACACTGATGAGGGCATCTATGGTTTGGGCGACGCCACTTTGAATGGCCGCGAACTCTCTGTCGCTGCTTATCTCACTGAACATTTATTGCCCTGCATCATTGGCCGCGATCCTTTTGAAATCGAAGACATCTGGCAATACGGCTACAAAGGGGCTTATTGGCGGCGTGGCCCCGTCACCATGTCTGCCATCGGGGCCATTGACGTGGCACTCTGGGACCTCAAAGGCAAGGCCTTGAACACTCCAGTTTACAACCTGCTGGGCGGCCGCAGCCGCAATGGCTTGCTGGTGTACACCCACGCCAATGGCAAGGACATCGCCGAAACCATCGAAAAAGTACACGCCGAAAAGGAAAAGGGTTATCGCGCTATCCGCATCCAGAGCGGAGTGCCTGGCCTGGAAAAAATCTATGGCATCTCCAAAGATGGCAAAGCTTACGAACCAGCCATCCGAGGTGGTTTACCCGCTGAAGAAACCTGGGACAGCAGCAAATATCTGAATTTCTTGCCCAAATTGGCCGAAAAAGTACGCGTAGAATTCGGTGACGACCTGCACCTCCTTCACGACAGCCACCACCGCCTCACGCCCATCGAGGCCGCACGCCTGGGCAAAAGCCTGGAGCCCTATCACTTCTTTTGGCTCGAAGACACCGTGCCTGCGGAATTGCAAGAAGGGTTTCGCATCATTCGCCAACATACGACCACTCCCCTTGCGGTAGGTGAGGTTTTCAACACCATTTACGATTGTCAGCAATTGATCACCGAGCAATTGATCGACTACATCCGCATGACCGTTTCGCACGGCGGCGGACTTACGCCGATGAAGAAAATTGCTGCTTTGGCCGAGTTGTACCACGTCAAAACGGGTTGCCACGGGGCCACCGACATGTCGCCCATTTGCCTGGCCGCTTGCTTGCACCTGGGCACCGCCATCAACAACTTTGGCATCCAGGAGCACATGCGCCACAATGCCCTCACCGATGAGGTTTTTCCACATGCGTATTATTTTGAAGACGGCTTCCTGCATGTGGGCGACGCGCCTGGCTTGGGGGTAGATTTTGACGAGAAAAAAGCGGAGCAATATCCTTATGAAAAAGCCTACTTGCCGGTCAATAGATTGGGCGATGGTACGTTGTTTAGTTGGTGAGGCCAGTTGAGAAGTTGAGATGTTGAGAAGAAAGGCACAGTCATACTGATCCTGTGGCAGGCCCATCTTAAACAAAAAAGCTGCGATGAGAAGACGTTTTTTCCTGAAAAGCATCCTTGCTGCTTTGGGTGTAGGGGTCACCACTGGCCTCTACGCCTGGCAGATTGAGCCATTTTGGTTGGAATTTGTCAAGAGATCCATGCCTATACGCCACTTACCTGCCGGTTTAGAAGGCAAAACCCTGCTGCAAATCAGTGACATTCACGTTGGCGATCGCTTTAACTGGAACTTTATCATCCGGTCTTTTGAAAAAGCCCAACAGCTGGCCCCTGACATCGTAGTGTACACGGGCGATTACATCAGCTACCTCAATTCCGAGCAGTTTACCCAACTGGAAACCGTGATGAAAAGCGCTGTAAAGGGCAGACTCGGTACTTTCGCAATCCTGGGCAACCATGATTATGGCCTCAACTGGGCACAACGCGAAGTTGGCCAAAAAGTGGTCGAAATCCTGGAAAATGCGGGCATTCGGGTTTTACGCAATGAACATGCACAAGTTGGGGGCCTGCACCTCTACGGTTTCGATGATTTTTGGGGGCCAAATTTCCAGCCCCAACACGCTTTGCAGCACTACCAGACTGATCAGCCTGGCATCGTGCTCTGCCACAATCCCGATGCTTGTGATGAGGACATTTGGGGCAATTACCAAGGCTGGATCTTGTCGGGCCATACCCACGGTGGGCAGTGCAAGCCCCCTTTTTTGCCTGCACCCCTATTGCCCGTGAAAAATAAAAAATACACCGCAGGAGAGTTTGATTTACAAGATGGCCGCAAGTTGTACATCAACCGCGCTTTGGGTCATTTGTGGCAGGTACGCTTCAATGTGAGGCCAGAAATCACGGTTTTTAGATTGGAAAAAGAGGAGATTTAGTGCAGTTGGCTTGGTTTACTACCTATATATTTGAGGTTTTTGAAGTAATACCCAAGCAAAACAGCGCAAAACATGAAAATCTTGATCATCGGAGGTGGAAACATGGGCCTGACCTACGCCCAAAGCTTCATTCGAGCTCAAATCAGCAGCAAGGAGGACATGATGATCCTCGAAAAATCACCGGAACGCGCCGACGAATTGGCAAAAAAAGACATCGGTACGGTGTATGGCGAGCCCGATGACTGCTTGCAAAAAGCCGACCTGATCATCCTGGCAGTAAAGCCCCAGGATACAGCTGTTTTGTTCGAAAAATTGCGCCCGATGGTGCACCCCCAGCAAGTTTTTCTTTCGATCATGGCCGGGGTGAAAATTACCACCATTTGCGAGTCGCTGGGCGTTAGCAAAGTCATTCGAGCCATGCCCAACCTGCCTGCCCAAATCGGCCAGGGCATGACCGCGTTTACTTCTTCAGATGAAGTAACCCGCATCGAATTGGTAATGGTCCAAAACCTGCTCAGTACCACTGGCAAGGCCGTTTATGTAGAGAAAGAACACTTCATCGACGCTTCCACTGCCATTTCGGGTTCAGGTCCTGCCTATGTTTGGTTTTTCATGGACGCCATGATGGACGCTGCCCGCAACATGGGTTTTTCCAATTCTGAGTCTGAACTCCTGGTCAGCCAAACCTTTCTAGGTGCAGTAGAACTGTACATGGCCACCAATTTTTCATGCGAAGAATGGATCCGCCGGGTGGCTTCTCGCGGCGGTACAACTGAAGCTGCCCTGAAGTCATTTTCCGAAAGCAACCTGCGCAAAGACATCATGAACGGCGCTTTTGCAGCCCTGAACCGCGCTGAGGAATTGGGGAAAGACGCGAAGTAAGCTCTATTCAATACAAGTTTGATAAAATATTTGTGGTTTATTGGCTTTAAAACCAAATAATTTGTATTTTTACGGACAAAACCCGCAAAAATGCCTGAACCTGGTTTAGCTCCTTTTTGGTATTTGGTACTGGGAATCGTCTTTGGCGGTCTTATGGCTTGGTTATGGGCCAAGCTCAAATTGCAAGCCGATTCGGTGCTCAAGTCCGAGCTCGACCAACGCTTTGTAAGCCGAGAGCTCTACGAATCTCAGCTGCAACAACTCAATTACCTGCAATTGGAATTGAAGCACCGAGTGGAGGAATTGCGGCAAATGTCGGGCCTGCTCTCGGCTCGCGACCAGGTGATCAAAAACCTGGACGACAAGTTGGTCCAACAAAAACAAGAGCTGGAAGGTCTGAATCAACGCTTCAAACTGGAATTTGAAAACGTAGCCAATCGCTTGTTGGAGGAAAAAAGCCAGCGTTTTACCCAGCAAAACCAGGAGCAATTGCAAGTGCTGCTCGAACCACTGCGGGTCAAAATCCGCGATTTTGAAGACGGCATCGAAAAGCGTTTTGTGGAAGAAACCCGTGACCGCATTTCGCTCAAAAAAGAAATCGAACAACTCCGCGAGCTCAACACCCAACTCAGCGCCGACGCCAACAACCTGGCCAGCGCCCTCAAAGGCGACAACAAAACCCAAGGCGATTGGGGTGAGGTGCAATTGGAGGTTTTGCTGCAAAAAGCAGGCCTAACCCGCAACCTCCATTACCAGGTGCAAAGCAGTTTTGTGGACGATGAGGGTAAGCAAAAACGCCCCGATTTCATCATCAACCTGCCCGAAAACAAGCATTTAATCATCGACTCCAAGGTCTCTTTGGCGGCTTACGAGCGCTTCTTTCGCGCTACCGAAGACTTGGAACGACAGGCGGCTCTGCGCGAGCATGTCGATAGTATTCGTCGCCACATCCGCGACTTGAGTGATAAAAACTACCAACAACTGTATCAAATCAATACACCCGATTATTTGCTGTTGTTTGTACCCATTGAAACGGCTTTCAGCGCGGCGCTTCAGCATGAACAGCGCTTGTTTACCGATGCCCTGGAACGTAACATTGTGCTGGTAACCACTTCTACTTTGCTGGCCACCATGCGTACCGTATCCTTCATTTGGAAACAAGAACGGCAGAAAAATAGCGTACTAGAAATTGCCCGTCAAAGTGGCTTGCTGTACGACAAGTTCTGCGCTTTTGTAGAAGACCTCAAGTCCATCGGCACCCGCATCGAACAAACCCAATCCGCTTACCGCGACGCCATGAACAAATTGGTGGACAGCTCCAAATTTGGCGACACCCTCATCGGCCGCGCCGAAAGAATCAAAGAACTAGGTGCCAAAACTAGCAAGCAATTGCCTTCTGATTTATTGGAGTAAAAATATGCGACATCAAAAAAATCAAGCCACCGCACCCAAAAATCAACCCCGCGAGCCCTCATTAACAACTAACCATTAACAACTAACAATTAACCATTAACTAATCCTACTCCATCCCTTCTTAACTTTCTGATTTTTAGCCAATTCCAAAACCAAAGGCTGGTGTTCTTCCCTTTGCAAACGCGGATCATCATCTAAGATTCGAGCAGCAATTTCGCGGGCGGTTTGCAGGATTTTGCCGTCTTTGGCCAGGTCGGCCAGGCGTAGGTTGATGATGCCACTTTGCTGGGTGCCTTCGATATCGCCAGGGCCACGCAAGCGCAGGTCTGCTTCGGCGATTTCAAAACCATTGTTGGTGGCTACCATCGTTTGGATGCGTTCACGACTTACTGAACTGAGTTTGAAACCCGACATCAGGATGCAGTAGGACTGATCAGCCCCGCGCCCTACCCTACCCCGCAATTGGTGCAACTGCGACAAGCCAAAGCGCTCTGTGTTTTCGACCACCATCACGCTGGCATTGGGCACATTTACCCCCACCTCGATCACCGTGGTGGCGATCATGATTTTCGTTTCGCCCCGCACAAAACGTTGCATTTCGTAGTCCTTGTCGGCGGGCTTCATTTTACCGTGCAAGATGCTGATTTGGTAATCTGGTTTAGGAAAATCCCGCGAAAGGGCTTCATAACCAGCCATCAGGTTCTGCAAGTCCATTTTCTCCGATTCCTCGATCATGGGATACACCACATAAATTTGTCGGCCCAAGGCGATTTGCTCCTTCATGAATCCAAACACCCGCAAACGGTGGTTCTCATTGCGGTGCTGGGTGATGATGTTTTTGCGGCCCGGCGGCAGTTCGTCGATCACCGATATGTCGAGGTCGCCAAACAGGGTCATGGCCAAGGTGCGCGGGATCGGAGTAGCGGTCATAACCAGCACATGTGGCGGGTACGGGCTATTTTTTTTCCACAAAGCTGCCCTTTGGGCCACTCCAAAGCGGTGTTGTTCATCAGTGATCGCTAATCCCAGGTTTTTAAACACCACTGGAGGCTCGATCAGGGCATGGGTGCCGATCAAGATATGGATTTCGCCTGCGGCCAGGCGGGCCAGGATTTTTTCACGAGCCTTTCCTTTGATGGTACCAGACAAAAAGGCCACTTCGATGGGCGAATCTTTGAGGTATTCACTGATCGAGAGGTAATGTTGCTGGGCCAAAATTTCGGTCGGGGCCATCATACAAGCCTGGAAACCATTGTCCAGCGCCAATAGCATGGACAAAAGGGCGACCATCGTTTTCCCGCTACCCACATCGCCCTGCACCAGGCGGTTCATCTGAATACCCAGGCCCAGATCCTGCCGCACTTCCTTGAGCACCCGTTTTTGGGCTCCCGTCAGCTCAAAGGGCAAGTGGTTTTGGTAAAAATCGTTGAATATTTCACCTACCTTATTGAATACATATCCTTTGACTTCATCGTGGCGGCGACGTTTGATTTGCAGGAGTCGCATTTGCAAGAAAAACAATTCCTCAAATTTCAAACGGGCCCGTGCGGCTTCAAGCTCCTCGGCGGTGCGCGGGAAATGGATTAGCAATACAGCTTCATAGCGGCTCGGCAACTTGAGTTTTTTCAACACATACTCCGGCAGGGTTTCGGGTAGGTGAGCGGGTTCGAGTTTTTCGAGCAGGCTTTTGACTAGGCGGCGGCGCGACTTGACATCAAGCCCCAAGTTGTTCAGCTTTTCGGTGCTCGGATAAACTGGAGCAAAAGCCGAAGCCATCTGGGTGTTTTCGGTCGAAACAACCTCGATTTCAGGGTGTGCGATCGACAAATCATCGCGAAAAGCATTGACTTTGCCATACAAAACGTACTCCTGCCCTATCAGCAATTGTTTTTGCAGATAAGAAATGCCAGTGAACCATACCAATTGAATCATCCCCGTTTCGTCGCGAAACTGGCCCACGAGACGGGTTTTGCGGCCTTCGCCTTCGGTCACGAGGCGGCGCAGGATGCCTTTGATTTGCACCGATCCACTGTCTTCGTGTAGCTCCGCAATTTGGTGAAACTGGGTTTTGTCGATGTAACGGCTGGGATAAAACCAGAGCAGATCACCAAAAGTGGCAATGTCGAGCTCTTTGCGCAGCAACTCGCCTTTCTTCGGTCCTACGCCTTTGAGGTATTCGATTGGGCTGTCCAGAAATTCTTGCATCGTCGGGTTGCTATTGTTTATAGCTTTAATTTGACGGTAAAACCAAAAATAATTTGCAAATTACGGATGATTTGCGATTTTTGCGCACTTTTTGTGCCCCCTAAGTGCTTTTTTTAAAGAAATTGTTGGAAAAGCTTTCGCATGAGCCGGAACTTTTATGCAGCAAGTACCCTTTTATACAACATGGAATCAATCAAGCAGAAGCAAGTAGCCGAATTGGTGAAGCGCAACTTCAGTGTGGTCTTGCAAGAGGAAGGCAGTTACATCTACGGTGCAACTCCCCTGGTGACCGTGACCAACGTAAAAATGACCCCGGATTTTGCGTTGGCGCGCATTTACCTCAGCGTTTACAATACCGAACACAAGCAGGAAGTCTTGTTAGAAATGGCCGAAGAAAAATCCCGCCTCAAGCAAGCCTTAGGCAGCCGCCTGCGCAAGCAAGTGCGCCGCATCCCCGAAATCGAATTTTTCTTGGACGATACACTTGATGAAATGTACCGGGTGGACACCTTGTTCAGGCAGCTGAGAGCAGAGAATCAGATGGGGAGTGAGGAGGAGTGAGACCTGGGCAAAGGTCTTGATGATGGATGTTTTTGAAGTAATAAGCGTTAGTTTATACAACTTCCAGCCTTACCATGCCTTAAGTTTTATCAAAAATCCCGTTAGCCCCAAAGTTAAGGTGGTCCAAAATACCGGATAACCCATTTTTACTGCATCGACCCAATCGGTTCCCGTCCCAAATCCAGGCCAAATTTTTATCGATACCATACTCAGAAAAGGCGTCACTAAAAATGCAAGCAATAGCAATAAGTACGCTGGAACCCTTTTGCGTTTATTGATGAATGGTATCAACAATGCATAAATCAAGGCAATCAGCAAATAACCCAGTAAAGCCAAGAAAAGGTACCTCATTGGTCGGGAAAAATAAAGAAAACTAAATTTGCTAAAAGAAGGTAAAAAAAGCTTTTTCCTGCCCAATAGAACAAGCAGTTAATCAGCGATAAGCCCAAGAAAATCAAAATAGCCAGGCTTTGTCTTCGTCGATCCCAGAAATGATACAGAAAAGCAAAGCTAACCAAAGAAGCACAAAGAATTGGAGAATACAATTCTTCGTACAGCCAATTCAAGCTTTTCCATGATTTTACCAGGCAGATTTCTGCTAACCAGATGGCTTGCGCGGAAATGGATAGAAACAAGGAAAAAAACACGTGCTTCATTAGGTCAAGATAGATCGATGAACTTAGAGGTTAATTGTAATTCGTACCACTAGATACTTGGAAAGGTCAAAAGTTATATCCGCTGGTCCAAGTGCTCAAAATCTTTGTCAAAAGTCAGCAAGGTCGCTTGTGCGCTGGCTGCGGTTGCAGCGATCCAGAGGTCATTTTTGGCCATTTTTCGGCCTTGAGCCTGCGAAAAAGTATCAATTTCAACATAATGATCAAGTAGATCGGTATCCATGAAATTGATGCTGATCACCATAGTACTGGCAATAAACTGCTCCATATTGGCCATTTTCGCCTCGCCCCAATTGTTGCGTTTGGCCAGGGCCCTGATTTCAGCCACGCTGACCACCGAAAGCAGGATAAAATTGTTGGGGTCATTGATGCCATTTGCCGAAATGGCGTTTTGGATGGCTGGAGTTTGGCGAATCAAGTTGAGCAGAAAGGTAGTATCCAGGATCAATCGCTTCATTCTCGCAACATTTTGAGGTCTTCCTCTAGGGTGGTATCCCAGCTTTCATGGGCAAAAGCAGCGGCTAGAGACTGAAGTGCATTGACCCGACCTTTTCCGGCCTGCATTTGGCGTTCAATTTGCTGGCTGGTGGTTTCCTGGTTGGGCGCTTGCGAAAAATAGGCATCTGCTTCGGTAGCTAGGGTCACTTTGTCGATTTGAACGTAGGCCATCGCCCCGTTTGGTTTGAAGTGGGCCGTACCTCGAATCGTTGCTTTTTGCCCCCAAAAGCCAGCCATTTCAGCCGGGGAAACAGTTTCACCTAAGAAACCAGTAAAGGCGCGGCCTTTGTTTGGGGATAAAAGTCACCTTGGCTTTAGAAAACTTCAGTTCTTCCACTTGCCCCGAAATGACAACCATTTGAGGTTGGGGGATTTTGTCTTCAATTTGTTTAAAACGCTGGAAATCCTGCAAGCGGAGTTCAATTTCAGGCAGGCTGCCCCGATTGCTCAATTGCAGCGTTTGTGCTTCATTCAAAAACACTTTTTTGAAGCCCTGTAAATCTTGGAGCAAGTATTTATCCAGCATTTCGCCACTACTTTGAGGGTTGAGTGCATCCTGAAAACTTTCCATGATCAAAGACATAGGAGTTTGATCTGGTAATCGCTGAATAATTTCTTGGTGAAACAGATTACCCTGAACCCCACTGAGGGTTTCGCGAAAAGGGCGGCATTCCAAGTGCAACACCGTACTGCCAGTGCTCAATCCTCGCAAGCGAATGTTTAGCGCCCGGGCCGATTGCTTGGTGTCTCGCCCACGATTGGCACTGGTCCCCAACATGCGCATTTGCAAAGCCCCTTTGGCAATGTCATGTAAATATTGAGCCAACAATTCCAGTCGATCCAGGTCAATTGCCCCATCGTCGAAGGGGGTACCCGCTAATTTGATGTCGTACTCCATGCTGATTGAGGTTTAAGAATGAATGCTTGGAAGGCAATTGGGCCTTGATTTTCCAGTCAGAATTATACGCAGACAGGGCCAATTTAGGCCTTTTTTTGCGAATATCAGGCAACAAAAGCCATTCATTTCAAAAAACGGGACCCATTTCTCAGCCCTCAAACTAATCCTCCAAGCCCAAGGCATTGCTCACTACACCCAGATAGTGCTTGTTTTTTACCCCTCATGTTAATCCAAGTTTGGTGTTTTTAGATAAGATTTGACGAAGTGTAACGCAATAATTGGGCCCCTAGTGGTCCAAATTGTAAATCTGCCCCAAGTTCCACGGGCTCTTTGTCTCCGTAGCTGCGTTGTTCGTTGGTCAAATAGTCCACTATTTTCCCTCCTCTCGCCTTGCTACAAAGCCAAATAGCCTGCCTGGAACCTAGGGGGTATTTGTAATTCGTACCACTAGTAAAAGAATAACTGCATCATGTCATTTTTTTTGTTATTTTTGTCTGAGCTGTTAACCTACCTTGAGTATGACTACATCAACTGGAACGATTCAAGAACAACAACTTAGTCATTACGAGATTGAGCGCAATAAACCTATGCCTAGCCTCAACCACTCCGCCATTCAGACCAACTTGGTATCTTTTTTAAATCAACATTACCGTAAACAATACACCATTCTTTCTGAAATCAGCATCCTGATGCCAGAAAAGCCAGATGCCGTTCCAGATATCGCTATTTATCCAAAGTTAAAGTTGGATTTTTTTGAAGACCAGATCGCAATGACAGAAATGCCCATTACGGCAATCGAAATTGGCTCACCTTCTCAATCCGATAATTACATTGTGAAGAAAATCAATCGTTACTTTGAGGTGGGCATCAAGAGTTGCTGGTTTGTCATTCCAAGTTTACAAGCCATTTCGGTTTATTCAGGTGTTGGCAAGTACCAGTTTTTTTCCCGCGAAATGACCTTAAAAGATGAAATCACAGGTGTTGAGATACCCTTGAGCGATATATTTGAAGAGTAGCCCCTCACCCAATCCGAATCTGCGGCGGCAAAAAAGGGCTCGCATCTCCCCCACCCTTGATAATCTCACGCACGATTGTTGAACTGATGTGCGAGTAGGCTGGTTGACTGATCAGAAACATCGTTTCCAGGCCGTCACCGACAATAGCATTGAGCTGAGAAATGGTCTTTTCGTAATCAAAATCTGAGGCGTTGCGCAGGCCACGCAAGAGGTATTTCGCCCCGATTTTGGTGCAATAATGGGCTGTAAGGCCTTCAAAAAAGCTGACTTCTACTTTTTTTTCATGGGCAAAAACCGCGTTGATCCATTCCAAGCGTTGGTCAAGGCTGTACAAGGTTTGTTTCTGAGAATTGACCCCCACCGCAACCATTACTTTGTCGAACAAGGGTAAAGCACGGTTCACCAAATCAACGTGGCCAACGGTGATGGGGTCGAATGATCCCGGGAAGACGGCGATTTTAGGCATGGAGCAAGGGTTTGACCCAAAGGTAATTATCAGCGCGCTAGAATGAAGGCTGCAAGTGGTACAAAGCGGCATTTTTTTTCATTTTTTATTATTTTCCAATAATTGGTTCCGAAAATGTGATTATTTTCACATTTTCGGAACCAATTATTGGAAATGCAGTTTGAACGTGACAAAGAAAGCCAATTGCTGAATTGGAAAAACTCAGCCTATCGCAAGCCTTTGGTGCTCAAAGGGGCACGTCAGGTGGGAAAAACTTCCTTGCTCAAACAGTTGGGAAAAACGGCTTTTGAAAGTACCGCTTATTTCAATTTCGATGAACAGGCCGAACTAAAACAGTTTTTTGAGCAGACCAAAGATGTCAATCGCATTCTCCAAAACTTGTCTTTGGTTCATGGGAAGCGCATTGAGCCCGAAAAAACCTTGGTCATTTTTGACGAAATCCAGGAATGCAAACCAGCATTGAACGCACTCAAATACTTTGCCGAACACGCTCCTAATTATGCCATTGCTAGTGCGGGTTCATTGCTAGGGATCACATTGGGCCAGGAGTCTTCATTCCCCGTTGGAAAAGTTACTTTTCAAGAAGTTCAGCCGCTAACTTTCAGTGAATTTCTCAAAGGATTAGACCCTAATCTGGCGGCTTATTTTCAAAGTATTCACAACCTTGACCCGATCCCTGACTTGTTTTTCAATAGTTTGTTGGAGAAATTCAAGATGTATTTTATTTGTGGAGGCATGCCGGAACCTGCGAAGTACCTGGTTGAATCGCAGGACATAGGGTTGGTATAAAGAACCCTCAAAGAAATCAACGATGCCTATTCCCTCGATTTCTCTAAGCATCCGGTAATGAAAGACGTTGCCAAAATTGGCTACATCTGGGACTCTATTCCCTCACAATTGGCCCGAGAGAACAAAAAATTCCTTTATCAGGCCGTGAAAACTGGAGCGCGGGCACGTGATTACGAGGACGCTTTGCTTTGGTTGATTCAAGCTGGCTTGGTTTACAAAGTGAATCGCAGCAATAAACCGAACTTGCCGCTGATGGCCTACGATGACCTTTCGGCATTCAAGATATACCTATTGGATGTGGGACTTTTGCGGCGTTTGGCACAATTGGACCCTAATGTTTTTATTGAAGGGAATCGATTGTTTGTTGAATTCAAAGGAGCCCTGACTGAAAACTATATTTTGCAAAGTTTGGTCAAGCAATTTGAAGTCATGCCTCGTTATTGGGCTTCGGAAGGAAAGGCTGAAGTTAATTTTTTGATTCAACATGAAGATCAAATCATTCCCATTGAAGTCAAATCGGATGAAAATATCCGCAGCAAAAGCTTGACTTATTACCATCAAACTTATCAGCCACCTGTACGGGTTCGTTATTCACTGAAAAACCTGGATTGGAATACTGGTTTATTGAACATTCCACTATTCTTAGCCGATCAAAGCAAAGAACTGATTAGGTTGGCAAAAATGTGATCCCTTTCTCCCAAAAATGCCGTTTTTTTGCGGAAAAATGACTACATTACTTAAACTGATGGCTCCTTAGTCTGTTATTGGGGTAGTTCTTTCTACTTTTTACTCTTTGGTAAATACTGACCATGAAACGTCGAGCGATAGTTTGGTTCCGGCAAAATTTGCGGCTGCATGACAATGAAGCCTTAACCGAGGCATTGACCAACGCCTATGAAGTCATCCCTGTGTATGTCTTCGACGAGCGTACTTTTATAGGGAAAACCAGTTACGGGTTTCCGAAAACAGATCGTTTTCGTGCCCAGTTCATCATCGAAAGTGTAGCAGACTTGAGGCAGTCGCTGCAAAAACTGGGTAGTAACTTGATTGTAAGGGTGGGTAAGCCCGAAGAGGAAATCTTCGAATTGGCCAAAGCTTGCAAAACCAGCTGGGTGTTCTGCAACCGCGAACGCACAACCGAGGAATTGGCTGTTCAAGACCAACTGGAAAAAAATCTTTGGTCGGTCGGTCAGGAAATCCGGTATAGCCGGGGAAAAATGCTGTATTACACCGCAGACTTGCCATTTCCAGTACAGCATACTCCTGATGTTTTTACCCAGTTTCGCAAAGAAGTGGAGCGAATTGTTCAAGTAAGGGAGCCACTGCCCAAGCCTGATAAATCCTTCAATCCCAGCCCTCTGGACCTTGATCCAGGTGTAATACCAAGCCCGGAAGACTTTGGCCATGAGCCTTTCGAGCTCGATCCACGTTGTGCGCTACCTTTCAAAGGCGGTGAAACCGAAGCTCTCAAGCGTTTAAAACACTACTTCTGGGATACCAATTTGGTAAAAACTTACAAAGAGACCCGAAATGAAATGATCGGCTCAGATTATTCCAGCAAATTCAGCCCCTGGCTCGCCCAAGGTTGCCTTTCTCCCAAAATGATCTACGCTGAATTGAAGCGCTACGAAAAAGAACGAGGCAGTAACGAATCAACCTATTGGTTGTTCTTTGAACTGCTGTGGCGCGATTTCTTCCGTTTCATGGGCAAAAAGCACGGCAATAAGATTTTTCAAAAAGGTGGGCCAAGGGGTAAAATCGACCACAACTTGAGCGACAATCAAGCCTTGTTCGAACGCTGGGCCAATGGCGAAACCGGAAATCCATTCATCGACGCCAACATGCGCGAACTGAACCTCACGGGTTTCATGTCGAATCGTGGCCGTCAAAATGTAGCCAGTTTTCTGGTCAAAGACCTGAAAGTAAATTGGCAAATAGGGGCCGAATACTTCGAATCCTTGCTCATCGACTACGACCCTTGTAGCAATTGGGGCAATTGGAACTATGTAGCCGGGGTTGGATCCGACCCTCGTGAAGACCGTTATTTCAACATCTTGACTCAAGCCCGGCGCTATGACCCAACTGGCGCTTACGTCAAGTACTGGTTGCCGGAACTGGCTGATTTGCCAGAAGACAAAATCCACGCCCCTGACCTAATGCCTGAACGAGAGAAAGCCCAGTATGGTTTACAAGTCCATTATCCGCAAGCCATGATCAGCAGCAAACGTTGGGTATAAGCGGTTTTTTGAGCGTAAGCATTTTTTGACTATCTTTGTATTTGAGCTAAAATAAGGCAAAAAAATTTGCTTTTGAGGTTTAGCAAAAAAAGAATACAACGTCCTTTCATCCAGTTGCTTAAACAGGTGGTTATCTTTTTTCATTAAACCCAATCTCGTTCACCTTACTTTTTTACGCTCCCTTTGCCAATATGAAGCCAATTCAAAAATACCCCGTCGGGATTCAGCACCTCAGCATCATCCGTGAGGGCAACTTCGCGTATGTGGACAAAACGGAGCACATCCATCGTTTTGCCTCCATTCAAGGGTATTATTTTCTTTCGCGTCCGCGCCGTTTTGGCAAAAGTCTGGTGCTCGACACCCTTCACCGCTTGTTTGAAGGACGAAAAGACTTGTTTTCGGGACTTTGGATTGAAAACAACTGGGATTGGGAGCAAAAACACCCCATCATTCGGATCAGTTTCAGCAGCATTGGGGCGCAGACTAAAGGGCTGACTCAAGCTATTTTAGACACTTTAGATAAAATTGCCAAAGCACATCAAATTGAATTGAGTGAGAACGATCCTGGCACCAAATTTGAAGAACTAATCC
Source organism: Chitinophagales bacterium (assembly GCA_013299105.1). Taxonomy (GTDB): domain Bacteria; phylum Bacteroidota; class Bacteroidia; order Chitinophagales; family Saprospiraceae; genus Haliscomenobacter. Next base: position 14,974 of record JAAFJY010000053.1, read on the forward strand.
TCAAAATGGCACAGGACAAGCAAGTAGTAATCTTGATCGACGAATACGACAAGCCCATCATCGACAATTTGGAAGACGCTACGTTGGCCCAGAAAAATCGGGCGGTCATGAAGGGCTTCTACTCTGTTTTGAAAGACTTGGGTGAGAAAATTCGCCTGCTGTTCATAACTGGGGTCAGCAAGTTCGCTCAAGTCAGTATTTTCTCGGACCTCAATAACTTGAATGACCTCTCTTTGCGCAAAGACATGGGGGCATTGGTAGGAATTACCCAAGAGGAATTAGAACAGTATTTTGCGGATGAAATGACCATGATTGATCGTGAGGAACTTCGCCGCTGGTACAATGGCTATACTTGGGATTTACAAACCTACGTCTATAATCCTTTTTCTCTACTCAGCTTTTTTTCCGACTTTAATCATTATCAAAATTATTGGTTCTCCACTGGTACTCCCACTTTCCTGATCGATGAGTTGAAAAAGCACCAGCTCACGCATTTTGAACAAGCTGAAGTGAGTGCTGAAACACTCAATAGTTTTGACTTTGAAAAACTCAACCCCTTTTCCTTACTTTACCAAACAGGTTATTTGACCTTGGAATCTTACAATCCAAATTTTTATGAATACACCTTGCGCATCCCCAATCTGGAAGTAGGCCATTCCTTGTATTCTCATTTGCTTGATGGGTACATGAACAGGCCCATTAAGCCTTCCAGTAACCTGATTACCAGCATGAGCAAGTCTTTTTTGAATAATGACTTTTCCAATTTACAAAATGACCTTAACGATGTCTTCCAAAAGATAGATTATCAATTTTGGGAAAACACCCAGGAGAAATTTTATCATGGCATTGTCCACTTGGTCTTCAACCTGATTGGTATTTTTGTCAACAGTGAGGTCCGTACCAATCGCGGATTATGTGATGCAGTAGTACGAAGCAGTAGCCATATTTATGTACTGGAATTCAAATTGAACCAAATCGCTCAGGCGGCCTTGGACAGCATCCACGAACGGGGCTACTTGGAAAAATTCAAAAATGAGGGCAAAAAACTGAGCGCCATGGGCATCAACCTGGATGGCAATCAGCGGAAAGTGGATGATTTTGCCCTGGAAGTCATCATTTAGCGCATGTCATTCAACCTCGGCCCACTTCGCGAAATACTAAGTTTTACCCTTTTTTGGCTATCTTTGTCATTATGAAGCCAATTCAAAAATACCCCGTCGGGATTCAGCACCTCAGCATCATTCGCGAGGGCAACTTCGCGTATGTGGATAAAACGGAGCACATCCATCGTTTTGCCTCCATTCAAGGGTATTATTTTCTTTCGCGTCCGCGCCGTTTTGGCAAAAGCCTGGTGCTCGACACCCTTCACCGCTTGCTTGAAGGACGAAAAGACTTGTTTTCGGGACTTTGGATTGAAAACAACTGGGATTGGGAACAAAAATACCCCATTATTCGGATCAGTTTTAGTAGCATTGGGACTCAGACTTTAGGGCTCAAAAAAGCCATTTCAGATGCTTTGGATGAGATTGCACAAGCCCAAGGTTTGGTACTTACGGCGCAAGATCCTGGCTTGAAGTTTCGCGAACTGATCCTCAAAATGGCCCAGGACAAGCAAGTAGTGATCTTGATCGACGAATACGATAAGCCCATCATCGACAATTTGGAAGACGCTCCATTGGCCCAGAAAAACAGAGCAGTCATGAAGGGCTTTTATTCCGTTTTGAAAGACTTAGGTGAGAAAATTCGCCTGCTGTTCATCACTGGGGTCAGCAAGTTTGCTCAAGTCAGTATTTTCTCGGACCTCAATAACTTGAATGACCTCTCTTTGCGCAAAGACATGGGGGCCTTGGTAGGGATTACCCAAGAGGAATTAGAACGGTGTTTTGCCGATGAAATGACCCTGATTGATCGTGAAGAACTTCGCCGCTGGTACAATGGCTATACTTGGGATTTACAAACCTACGTCTATAATCCTTTTTCTCTACTCAGCTTTTTTTCCGACTTTAATCATTATCAAAACTATTGGTTCTCTACAGGAACTCCCACATTTTTGATCGATGAGTTAAAAAAACACCAACTCACGCATTTTGAGCAGGTTGAAGTGAGTGCGGAAACACTCAATAGTTTTGACTTTGAAAACCTCAACCCCTTTTCCTTACTTTACCAAACAGGTTATTTGACCTTGGAATCTTACAATCCAAATTTTTATGAATACACCTTGCGCATCCCCAATCTGGAAGTAGGCCATTCCTTGTATTCTCATTTGCTTGATGGGTACATGAACAGGCCCATTAAGCCCTCCAGCAATCTGATTACCAGCATGAGCAAGGCTTTTTTGAACAATGACTTTTCCAATTTACAAAATGACCTTAACGATGTCTTCCAAAAGATAGATTATCAATTTTGGGAAAACCCCCAAGAAAAATTTTATCATGGCATTGTCCACTTGGTCTTCAACCTGATCGGCGTTTTTGTCAATAGCGAAGTCCGTACCAATCGCGGATTATGTGATGCAGTAGTACGAAGCAGTAGCCATATTTATGTATTGGAATTCAAATTGAACCAAACCGCCCAGGCGGCCTTGGACAGCATCCACGAACGGGGCTACTTGGAAAAATTCAAAAATGAGGGCAAAAAACTGAGCGCTATGGGCATTAACCTTGATGGCAATCAGCGGAAAGTAGATGATTTTGCCCTGGAAGTCATCATTTAGCGCATGTCATTCACCCTTGGCCCACTTCGCGAAATCCTGATCAGCGTGCAACAGCCACAAGCCTGGCTCACGCTGTTTCGCGATTACGGAGGCTGGGACTACATTTGTAACGCAACATCAAGCAGAACCTGGCTTGAGCAATGGGGTTTAGCTACCGACCAGCAAACTGATGAGCATTTGTTGCGTTTCCAAGGACTCGAACACGGGGCCATTCGCCTCATCCAATACCAACCCAGTAGCCGCGAGCAAATGCGCCCAAGTGGCAAAATTTGGGATACGGGTGGCATCAGTGACATCGACATCCGCGTACACAATATCCTGCACGTTTTTCACGACCTGGTTGACGAGGGCTGGCATGGGGCCAACATACCGATGGATATGCCCGCGCCGCCTTTCAAGCTCGACGAAGTGCTACTCAGTGGACCCGATGGGGTGATGCTGGCATTGGTGCAAAGGCATTTCCCAAGTATTGATCTGCCCCTTGACAAAAACCTCGCCAGCCAGGTTTACCTCTCGGCCATGACCGTCAAAGACCTAGCTGGAGCAGCGCATTTTTTCATCGATCAACTTGGCTTCGTCAAACTCAACCAAATACCCATCCGTTTTCCAGCGAATCAGATGAATAATTTTGGCTTGCCCCATAACTTTTCTGACGCCTTTACTTGCAACTTGTGCATGTTTTCACCCGATGGTTCGCGGGAGGCGATGCTGCAAGTGATGAGCTTTGATGGACTGGTGGGTTCTGATTTTTCGGACCGCATGAAGGCCCCTTATCGTGGCATCCAGGCTTATCGGATTGAAGTGAATAACTTGCTCGATTATCGGGACCAGCTCATTGCCCATGGCTTAGCTTGCCCTACCATTGTTCAAGACGAATGGCAGCCATACGGGCCTGTGCGTTTTTTTAAAATCGCCAGCCCTGAGATGGCCTGGGTCGAGTTTTTTGAAGTAATTTAAGCCTAAAGCGCGAACATTTTCCAATATTTGGCGCTGTATTCACAATGCGGCAAATCCGTTAGGGAGCGTAAAAAAATAGGTTGGACGGATTTGGGGTTAGTGAAAAAAGATAAACAACTGGATGAAAGGAAGTTGTTTATCTTTTTTCACTAACCCTTAAAAGTAAATATGTCCAGCTTATTTTAGCTCAAATAATTAAAGCGTAGTCATGGATTTAAATTTACTCCTCAGCAACCTGAGAAATCCTACCTTATTGTTCTTTCTGTTGGGCATTTTAGCCAGTACTTTACGCAGCGATCTCAAGATTCCAAGTACCACCAGCAAGTTTATTTCATTGTACCTCTTGTTCTCCATTGGCTTTAAAGGCGGACAAGAACTGGCCCATCATGAGTTCAATGCTGAAATTGGATTTTCCCTCATTTTTGGCTTGTTTGTTGCAGGTTTGATCCCGCTTTATACTTTTTTTTTGCTCAAAAAACGCATGGGGATTTACAATGCAGGGGCCGTTGCCGCTGCTTACGGCTCGGTGAGTGCAGTGACTTTTGTGGCGGCATCCAGTTTTTTAGAAGCTCAACAGCAAGTGTTTGGTGGCCACATGGTAGCAGTAATGGCCCTGATGGAGGCTCCAGCCATTATTGTTGGGGTAGTTCTGATCATGCAGTACGACAAAGAGAACGAATCCCCTCCCAAGCTCAGTGAGATCATCCACCATTCGTTTACCAATGGCAGCGTTTTACTTATCATGGGTAGTTTACTGATTGGCCTAGTTGCCGACAATAAACAGGCCGAAGGCATCAAGCCCTTTACGACCGATATTTTCAAGGGTTTTTTGGCCATTTTTTTACTAGAAATGGGCATGGTTACTGCCCGACGGATCCAAGTTTTTAGAAAATACGGTTATTTCGCCACCCTTTTTGCTATTGTTGTACCTGCGATAAATGGAGTTTTGGTCGCGTTTGCCAGTACCTGGGTGACCGATGTTCCTGCCAACCGCTTCATGTTTGCCATTCTGGCGGCCAGTGCCTCTTACATTGCGGTGCCAGCGGCCATGCGTTTGGCGGCACCTAAAGCAGATCCGGGCTTGTACATTCCGATGGCATTGGGAGTTACTTTTCCGTTTAACATCACCTTGGGCATGCCTTTGTATTGGGCTTTGGTGCAGTGAAGGTAGTTCAGGAGTTGAGGAGTTCAGGAGTTGAGGAGGATAATCTGCAAAGTTCGTGTATCTTTTGCCAAAAAAAGAACATGGTTCGATCTCGGATTGGGTTACCGGTCGTTTTTATCATTGCTACTTTGCTGCTAGGAGGGTCCAGCGCCTGTAATCGTACGGACAAAGACCGCCAATTGGCCGAACAGCACTGTGGCTCCTGCCACCTCTTCCCGGAGCCAGCATTACTGGATAAAAAGACCTGGATTGAAGGTATAAAGCCACAAATGGCGATCCGCATGGGGCTGAGCTTACCCGATTTTAATGCGATGGACCCTGAAGAGTACCAAAAGGTGTTGGCAGAAGGGGGCCTTCCTGCTCAAGCGATGATTACCGGATCTGATTGGAACCGCATTTGGCGGTATTACGAACGAGAAGCACCTGCAAAAGCTTTATTTCAACAAAAGCCGCTCTCTTTGAGCTCAGAGGATGAAGAGGTATTCCAGCCAAAAATTTTGTGGCAGTCTCCTGCTCAAAGTCCGACGTTCTCGATGCTGAATTTTGACCAGCGCAGCCTAACTTTGTTGGCTGGAATGCGCGAAGGCAAAGTGTTTAAATACATCGATGGCGTAATTCAGGACTCCCTGTTTGCGCCCTCGTCCCCAAGCCAAATCACGTTTAATTCAAAAGGCCACCTACTTATGTTATTGATGGGTAAAATGGACCCTAATGACTTGCATCGAGGGCTATTACTCGAAGCCAAACGAACCCCACAGCGCTGGGAAGTAGTCAAACCCTGGATCACCCAGTTGAATCGGCCCGTGCATTTTTGCGAAGCCGATCTCGATGAAGATGGAAATCAAGATTGGGTCGTCTGTGAATTTGGGCACTTCTTGGGTAAACTGGCCTGGTATAAAATATCCAAGGACGGTACAACGGAGGAAAAAGTCTTATTGCGCCGTCCCGGTGCTAGACTGACACAAGCTGTCGATTTGGACCGTGATGGCAAAACTGACCTAGTGGCGCTGATGGCCCAAGGTGATGAGCAAATTATTTGGTTCAAAAACCAAGGAAAAGGCAATTTTGAGCAAAAAACGTTACTGCGATTTCCTCCAATTTATGGTTCAAGTTATTTAGATGTACAGGACATCAACTTGGATGGCCTACCAGACTTGATTCATTCCGCAGGTGACAATTACGACTACAGCTATTCCCTGAAAAAATACCACGGTATTCGCATCTACCTCAACCAAGGCAAGGGCGAATTCAAGCTTCAAACTTTCATTCCTATGCCTGGTGCCAGTAAAGTTCTGGCCGCAGATTTCAACCAAGATCAATTGACCGATATTGTGGCTATTTCTTATTTCCCTGATTATCATAGCAAATCATTAGCTGGCTTGGTATTTTTCAAAAATCTGGGCCAGGGTAGGTTCGGTGCATATTCACTGCCGATGGGCGATTCGGCCAATTGGCTGCTAATGGAAAAAGGCGATCTGGACGCCGATGGTGACCTGGATCTGGTACTAGGAGCCGGCAGTATCAACAACACTGTACCCAAGTACCAGAAAATAGCTTGGGAAAAACAAGGCATTGGTCTGCTGGTGTTGGAAAACCAAACAAAGTGAGTTTGCCGGGTTGTTTAGCCGACAAAAAATAACTTTAACACTCAAGGGCTTGTTAAATCCCGAACGAAATTGTACTTTGCTTCAAATTTTTCCTGCTTATGGAAATAGCTTGGCCAGCTGATTACGGCGAAGACGGTTTAATCCGGGCTTGCATCAAGCGCGAACGTTGGGCTCAACAAGCCTTGTATGAAGAATACTATGGCAAAATGTTGGGTGTATGTCAGCGTTACGCAGGCAATGAATACGATGCCGTAGATATTTTGCACGAAGGTTTCATCAAAATCTTCAAAAACGTGCACAAGTTCCAACTCGGCACTTCACTCAGCGCCTGGATGCGACGGGTGATGGTCAATACAGCCATCGACTACTACCGCAAAAACGTTCGCTACCGAGTAGAGGAAATCGATCAAGCTACCCAAATGAGCGCAGATGATGCAGACGCCATCAGTATGTGCAGCCAACAAGAAATTTTAGCAGCCATTCAGCACTTGACTCCAGCTTATCGCACCGTTTTCAACTTGTATGTCCTAGAAGGATACGCACACAAGGAAATTGCAGATTTACTGGATATTACAGAGAGTACCTCCCGCTCCAACCTGGTCAAAGCCAGGCTAAAACTGAAAGAGATTCTGATGTCCCGAAACTACGACGAAAATGGAGCCACAGCAGTTTGATCGAGTCATTGCCGACAAGTTACAAGACTTGGAGCCTGGTTTCCAGCCCATGCACTGGGAACGGATGGCTTCCGCATTGGATGAACAGGAAGTGGAGCTACAAACAGAAATGGCCAATCGTGCATTTGACCGAGCGGTGTATCAAAAAATGCGACACTTTCAGGCTGGGCCTGTCAATAACCATTGGTCCGTACTTCGCCAGCGCATGGATGCAGCATTGCAATTGCGCCGCATGATTTTAGGTACAAAAGCCAGTGAGATTGGCATTTTGGCATTGATGCTTTTGTTGTTGGGGCAATTGACACCACTTGGTCATCCCAATCGCCCGCTGCCAGAGCAACGTGTTTTTGACAAAGTACAATCAATTCCTGTTGCACGGGTAGAGCGTCCTATCTTTCTAAAGTCAACTAAAGAAAATACCAAGTTTGTAAAAACTACTACTCAAGTCACTCCTGCTGCCTTGGAAACTTTGGCATCGAATAATAACCAAGTTTTAGTTGAGGAAACCATTCCAGGTGACCCACTGGGGCTCATCAATCGTTTGGACCGAGCCATGCCAAGCTTGGATATCTCCGTGGTACACATTCCACTTGATCTGGAAGTAGATTTGCCAAAAGTCAGCATCGCCCAGAGTTTGAGTACCAATCAAAAGCACCTTGATTTGGCTTTCGCCACTTTGCCTACTTTCAAACCTGCACAACTTAGTATCGACCACAGCCCTTGGGCCTTGAACCAGGCTTTCAAAACTGTTCGTAAGAATGGAGCAGTTTATGTAGCCATGTTCGGTGGTCCAGAGTACAATAGAATCACTACTCCAGACATTGAAGAAAAGCGGATTGAAAAATTCAGCCGCTACGCCTTAGGCTATAGTGGCGGCATCTCTGTATCTACGGAGCTTGGTCGTTGGGAAATAGGAACTGGCCTGATTTATTCACCCAAAGAATACAGTCCACCAGACGTGACCGTTTATGGCGGAAGTGTTGAGACTGGCATCACTGGAGAGAAATTCAGAGAGGTTTCCTTGAACATCATCAATATACCTTTATCCACCCGGTACAATTTCTACCACCATAATCGTACACGCATTTACGCAACTGGAGGTTTGTCTTTACAATTTGCTTCACAAGCCACCTATACAATCTCTTCACCTGATACTTACCCAAGCGTCCCAGAACCACGTACTTCGCAGTTTGACAACACCAATAAAGGCTTTTTAGAAGGTGGATCTTTCCGCAAAAATGCTTTTGTAACTGGGAATCTTGGCCTTGGTGTAGAGCGCTTCGTGACCGAACGTTGGAGTGTGTTTTTCCAACCTACTTATCAGCACAATATTGGCCAATTTTCAGCCGGATTTGGTCCTACCCGCGACCGCATCGGTACCATGTCAACTTGGATTGGGGTAAGGGTTCGGATGCTACGATAAGTGTGGGTGAAAAGTTATCCCATGGGCAGTTTGTCGAAGGGTGCTCTGCTCTTGTCCTTGCTTTACTGTTGGTCTTGTTGCATCAAGCCTTCAAATTTCAATGCTCGCCCGCCAGATCACACCATTTGGGATGGTTTTTTGCAAAAACACCTCACAAATGGGCAGATTGCTACTGCTGCTATCCTTGAAGACAGTACCCAATTGCGTTTTTACCTGACTTATCTAAGCCGTAGGCACCCCAATGATGCCTGGAATGGACCAAACCAATTGGCCTATTGGATCAACTTGCACAATGCCCTGTTTTTGGCGCAAAAATTCGCCCCTGCCACGCTTAGTCAGCTTCAAAATAAAGCTGGTAAATTCGTCATCGAAGGCAAGCCTTATACGTTGAGGGGAATGCGAAAAAAGGCCCTGCATAACCCTCTGCATGAGGGACGCAGTCTGTTCGCCTTGTACTCCAACCAAACCCAAGCCCCCTCGTTTCCCAATCGTGCCTTGCTTGCCGAAGGCTGGAATCAGCAATTGGAGAATTTGAGCAAAACCTACCTCAACGACCCTGTTTTCAACCAAATTGAGCCTGGAAAAGTCGTTTTATCCCCTTTTTTTCGGCAAAACCAACGCTACTTACGGCCTTTGCGGGCTTTCGTTTTGGAAAATAGCAACACCCAACTATCTCCAAACTTCAGACTAAAGTTTAGAAAACCTAAAGAATGGTAGCAAAGGGCCTTCGTGGGTTATGATGTGACTTCCCCAAAAACTACCACTCCCCAAAGCACCCAATCGGCGCGCCATCGGGCAGGTCGGGTGCGGCAGGTGCTTTGTACACCGAGGGGTCCTGTTTGAACAAGCGAATTTCATTGTCAAGATAGGCAAAATGCGCATTGCGTGCGTTTAAATTTGGTCCCAGGATTACGCCATTGTTGAAACGCTCAATTTGCTGTAGGGCCTCTGCGGCTACTTGTTGAGAAGTGTTGCGGTCTGCTGCAAGTACCAGTAGTTTGTGTAAATAGGCTTTCTCAGCTACCCGCATCAGTTCGACCTGAAACTCAGGAAGATTAGCTTGTGCACTACTGATGGCCTGGCGAATTTGCCTCAGCATTTGGCTCAATTGCAGCCGTTGAGGATCACGTGCCCCTTGCTCTACCATGCGGCTCAAGCGTTGGGGGTGCAAAAGCATGTCAAGGGTATGCTCAATCGAGCTTTCTGCGGCACCAAGCGGATCAAAAGTAACACCAGTGTGGATTTTAAACAGCTCGCGATCGCGCTGATAGCCCGGCGGTTGGGGTGGAATCAAAGCCAAAATACGCTCAGGAATGGCCAGAAATTCGGGCTTCAGGGTTTCGATCAGGGCATTGAGGGCCGATCTTTGCACTTGGTCTTCAATCATCATGGTTGCTGGCTGGAAATCGCCGCGCACGGTATAGCCATATTTAAGGCCGCCCACCATTTTGGCCGTAGCCTCTACTTGATAACGATGGGCCAGGTAAATGGGCACCAATACGTTTTCTAAAGTAGCCATTGGAGCACCGACTGGGATATTTTTTTCGCTGAAATTGGCTAGGGCTTTTTTGCGCACGGCCATTAGGCGCTTGAGCTCGTCAATGGGTGATTTGCCGTTGTCCCACATGTGCGAAAAAGGGTGTGCGCCACCGGGAGCACGCGTGTCAAGGTCGGTGATATAGAGCAGGCCCTTGTCGTTGTTTTCCTTCAAAATGGCTTGTAGGGCAGCTTTTTCATCCACTCCATCCGGAAAATCCTGGTAGCCGTAAATGATGGTTCGTTTGTCCCACTCTCCAATTTGGTTGGTATAAGCATTGCTATAATCGGTTCTACCTTGCTCATCAATCGTAATCAAAGGGTGAGGGTAATCCATCACCGAGGCTCGTTCATTGTAGCTGGCCACAAAGTTGTGTTGCAAGCCCAAGGTATGCCCAACTTCGTGAGCCGACAATTGGCGCAAACGCTGCAAAGCCATTTCTTTTAGCCTTGGATCGGCAATGGTCCCTGCTTCATAGGCGCTGACCAGACCCGAAGCAATCAAAAAGTCCTGTCGTACTCGCAAAGAGCCTAGCAAAACGTGACCTTTGATGATCTCACCAGTACGGGGATCGGTCACCGAGCTGCCGTAGCTCCAGCCACGCGTGGAGCGGTGTACCCAGTTGATCAGGTTGTAGCGCACGTCCATCGGATCGGCACCTTCTGGCAATACTTCCACTTGGAAAGCATTGCGGTAGCCAGCGGCTTCGTAAGCCTGGTTCCACCAGCGTGCGCCTTCGATGAGGGCACTGCGAATCGGCTCTGGGGCACCCCGGTCCAGGTAATAAATGATCGGCTCGACCGGATCGCTGATAGCAGCAGTGGGGTCTTTTTTCTCCAAGCGGTGGCGCGTGATCCAGCGTTTGACCAAAGGCTGGTCAATCGGGCTGGCGTAGTCCTTGAAGCTCATGGGATAATACCCCGAACGCGGGTCAAATTCACGGGGTCTGTACTTGTTGTCTGGAAGTTCAATCAGCGAATGGTGCATGCGCACACTGATTGCATCTGCACTTGGAGCCACCGAGCGGATCCATTCGCCCTGCGCCTCGCCAGTAAAGGTGATGAGGGCTTCAAATTCCGAATTTTTGGGGAAATTCTTGGTCCGTTCCAAGTGAATGGCCGAGCGTGAGGCATCGAGCGTGTACGTTCCCTGCCTACTGCTGCGCAAACGTGCCGCTACCCCGTGCGCATCGCGCAGGAGGAAAGGTGTAAAATCCACCAAAACCTTGCCCGCCTCTTCAGCTTCGACCTTGAAGCCCCAAAGCGTGGAGCTGGCAAAAGCCTCGGCCACCGAGCGGCGCTCGTCGGGGTTATTGCTTAGGGCGCGGTAGTCGTAATTGGGCTGGATCATCAGGATTTTGGGCCCGCTGCGTTGGAATTTGATCACCCTTTCGCTGCCCAATTGATTCCGGTCCAAGCCGATGTCGTTGGAGCCAACCCCAGCAGTCAGGGAGTTAACATACAGCAATTCTTCGTCAAAGCGACTGATTTCCAACCAAATTTTACCTTCTTTTTCATCCCAAAAAAAGTTGAAATACCCAGCGTAGGGCTTTGCATTTTTGGTTTTATCGGCAATGGTGACAACTTTGTCCTGGGCAAAAAGATTGGAGAAAAGGAAGCCCAGGCAGGCAATTAAAACAAAACGACGCATGGTGAAGATGGATTTTGTGGCAAGATAACAAGAATTGGGGGGAGTGCAAGTGCATAAAACTTAAGTTATCAATGGCCAGAGTTAGAAAGGCTTGTGGGCATGAAATAAGCCTTCAGTATATGGCCCCAAATGACACTTTTTAGGCAAAAACCGTTTTAAAACAATACAACAAATTACTTTCTGAGATAAAGCATTATCCTTGTGTAAATAAGTGCCTCTTCATCAATGTGCAAAAATGGAAAACCGATTTTATCACAAAATCTGTTTCACCAATGAACAAAGTCTCCTGGCCCGCAACTCTAATCATCAGCCTGGTCACGCTGGCAATTTCTCTTTGGCTATATTCAAGGTCATCCAGCCTTTTCTTTTTGGCTTTACTGGTTTTCAGCGCCTACCTTACCATCACTGCTTTCAAAAAAGTACTGGCACAAAGGAAGGGACAAACGCCTCGTTAAGCAAGCGTCGATAAAGTCTCATTCCCTTCACCATAAATGTTTTACTGATGAGCAAATCAACTCCTTCAAATGCTGTTGCCATGATGTTTATCGTGATCGGCATGGCAACTACCGCCATTGGCAGCATCCTCGATACCAGCAACCAGCTAAAAATGCCCTTGCTGATCCTAGCTGTGGTTATTGTGATGATCGGATTCGTTATAAGCGTGCTGAACTTGAAAAAAGGGATGGTTCCGAAAAGATAAGCCCAAGAGTAAACATTAATTTCTTCAAGTCATTACCCTATTCACAATGAAAAAAACGCCATCAATCAACTATTTGGCACTAATTGGCATCTACCTGGTTGCTTTCACGGGTTTCCTTGATAAGGACAACAAGCTCAAAATGCCCATGCTGATTTTGGGAATCATTACGCTGATTTACTTCTTGGTTGCAAGGTATTTGCAGGCAAAAAAAGCAACTGAAACTGAAAAAGAAAACGCTCAACCATGAAAAAAACACCAAGTAACGCTGGCAACTACTTCTTAGCCCTGATGATGGCAAGTACAGCCATGTCAATTGGAACCGTGGGCTCAACCTTGGATGAGGGCCACAAGCTCAAAAAAGTGCTCTTTGTTTTTGCAGCCATTTTGTTAATCTATGCACTTGGCCTAATTGCTTTCTCCCTATTTAAAGCCAAGCCACAAAACAAAAACGATGACAATACTGGGCTGATGGAGTAAAAAATGGAAGTTGGCACATATTGCGTCAACTTCCATTGCTTTGAAAAAGACCTGAAACGCCTACTCGAAGCCCCTTCTCTTCAACATTTCAACCCTCAACCTTTCAACTCACCTATACCGCTCCCTCCTTGATCTCCTCCACCACCTCAGGGTTCAAGAGCGTAGAAGTATCGCCCAAGTTGGATACATCGCCCTCAGCTACTTTGCGCAAAATGCGGCGCATGATCTTGCCAGAGCGGGTTTTGGGCAAGCCGCTGACCACTTGAATCTTGTCGGGCTTGGCAATCGGACCAATTTCCTTGCTCACCACGTCTAGTACACTTTTTTTGAACGCAGCTTCATCGGTAATGGCTTCAGTGGTAATCACATAGGCATAGATGCCTTGCCCTTTGATGTCGTGTGGATAGCCCACTACGGCAGATTCCACCACCTGCGGGTGCTGGTTGATCGCATTTTCGACCTCGGCAGTGCCCAGGCGGTGGCCCGATACGTTGATCACGTCGTCCACGCGCCCGATGATGCGGTAGTAGCCGTCGGCGTCGCGGCGAGCCCCATCGCCCGTAAAGTATTTGCCTTTGAAAGCCGCAAAATAAGTCTGGCGGCAGCGCTCGTGGTCGCCATAAGTGGTGCGCAAAATCGAGGGCCAGGGGAATTTCATGCACAAAAGGCCTTCTACCTCATTGCCTTCGATTTCTACCCCTTCAGCGGTCAGTAAGCAAGGCTGCACACCGGGTAGGGGCAAAGTAGCGTAACAAGGTTTCAATTCAGTTACCCCGGCAATGGGCGAAATCAACATGCCTCCCGTTTCGGTTTGCCACCAGGTATCCACAATGGGGGCTTTGTGGTGGCCAACTTTGTCAAAATACCAGCGCCAGGCTTCCTCATTGATCGGCTCGCCTACGCTGCCGAGTACTTTGATGCTGTTCAGTTGGTGTTTTTCCACCCAGGCATCGCCTTGGGCTTGTAGGGCGCGGATGGCGGTGGGTGCAGTGTAAAAATGGGTCACCTGGTGCTTGTCGCACACCTCCCAAAAACGCCCGGCATCGGGATATGTCGGCACCCCCTCAAACATCACCGAGGTAGCCCCGGCCAAAAGTGGGCCATAGACAATGTACGAATGGCCAGTGATCCAGCCAATGTCGGCAGTACACCAATAAATGTCATCAGGGCCAATTTGGAACACATTGGCAAAAGTATAAGCGGTGTAAACCATGTAGCCCCCACAGGTATGCACCACCCCTTTGGGTTTGCCAGTGGAGCCCGAAGTATAGAGGATGAAGAGCATGTCTTCGGCATCCATTGGGGTAGCAGGGCATTCAGCCGATTGTGGGTTGACCTCTTCTTGCCACCACTTGTCGCGGCCGCTTTGCATGGCCACCGGGTCTTTGGCGCATTGGTACACCAGTACGGTTTCGACACTGTCGCAGCCCATGTTCAGGGCTTCGTCCACTACCGCTTTGACCGGGATGTACTTAGCTCCGCGACTGTTGTAATCCGAAGTGATGACCATTTTACACTCGGCGTCTTTGATGCGATCAGCCAGGGATTGGGCCGAAAACCCCGCAAAAACCACCGAATGCACCGCCCCCACGCGGGCGCAAGCGAGCACTCCGATGGCTAGTTCGGGCACCATCGGCATGTAAAAACACACCCGGTCGCCTTTTTGGATGCCATTGGCTTTGAGCGCATTGGCCGCTTTGCACACTTCGGTATGGAGTTGACGATAAGTCAGGATGCGATTGGCTACACCAGGCTCATTGGGCTCCCAGATGTAAGCGATCTTGTCGCCATTTTGCGCCAGGTGTCGGTCCAGGCAGTTTTCAGTGATGTTCATTATTCCACCCTGGAACCATTTGATATCGGGGCCAATGAAATCCCATTCCAGGACTTTGTCCCATTTTTTTTGCCAGGAAAAAGTTTGGGCGATCTCGGCCCAGAACCCTTCTGGATCGTTCACACTGTGTTGGTAAACGGCTTGGTATTCGGCAAAGTTGCGGATCTGTGGTACCATGTCAATAGGTCTTGTGATGTGGGGGGCAAAATAGGGGATATTTTTTTTGGAGGGGGGGATTGGGGTGGGAAAAATTTGGAGGATTACAGGTTGCGAGAATATTGTTTTTGGTTTTTGAGAAATAATTGTGATTTTTATGGTTGTTTTTGGGGATTAATGGTAACCTATTTTCTTGAATGCCGTATAAGAAGTAGCGTTGGGATATGCCTTTGAACTGTTGAGGTTTTATGGTTTACTTGTGAAAGAATGAGCATAAATGTCCATGCTTCACAAATAAGTGTCCCGTTTTACATCAAAACATACAACACAATGGAAGGAATATATGAATTTTTAATCAAATTAGATACAATGTATTTTTTGAATTTTTGGACTGTTATTTTCTTTGTAACCCTATTAATGACATTCTTTATGTATAAAATTTTTAAATACATAAAAGGAAATGAAATTGCACGAATAGAAAATGTAAGTACATCATCGACAGTAACACCAGACAAAGAAACTGCTAAACCAAAATTTGATATAAACAAAGAAAAATCTATTTTAGAAAAACCACAACCTAATATTTATACGAACACATTTGTTACAAATGATTGGGTAATAAATGAACCAAAGCCTGTTTCTTCAAAGACGACAGAAACCAAACAAGAAATGGCAATCCCGAAAGTAGAAACAATTACAGTTAAGTCAAAACAAACATCCAAGGAACAACTCCCTAAAGCCAAAATAGAAACAGCAAAACCTAAAGGCGAAACTGTCTTTGTTAATTATGACATATCGAAAGATCAAACGATCAATTCATATCCAGTTTTTCGTTTTCCGAGAAAAGGAACAGTAGTAAGAAGTTTTAGATTTGGAAGCACGAAACGTAGAGGATTTAAAGAAGAATCCTTTCAAAAATCTATTGAACAATATTTTGGAAAAGATTTTACAGTTTCAGGAAACACAAGATTAAATACAGGTAAAGAAACACGACCATTTGAACCAGACATAGCGATTAGACTTACCCGCCATTGATTATCAATTGGTTAGATAAAATTATAATTCCAAAGCCCCGCGCACACACCTAATATTCTATCTTTCAATTCCATGTTTTTCAAGCGACACCTATTTTTTAATATTC